>CAZPPX010000006.1:0-179731 GCA_964588585.1 uncultured Phycisphaeraceae bacterium | reverse complement strand
GTTCATCTGAACGAGCGCCCATGCCACGCTTTACGGCCCAAATCGATGGCTCGGATTTCGTCGTGAAAGACACAGCGCAGTCACCCGTGCTCACCATCCTGAGCATGCCGGTGGCGAACCTGCATTCTGATGGCGGCGGTTCCACGCTCACGCCGACGATGACCATCGCCGAGGTTGATCTGGCGTTCAGCACACCGTATGGCACCGAGCGAGAGATGGGTTTCGACCTCATCTTCGACTTCCACAACACCCACGACTCGCCCAAAGAGATCGGTGGGTTCGGCTTTGATGCCAGCGGGTTTGACCTTGGGGGCGTGAAAGACTTGCTCAAGCCGATGGGCGACGGCTTCACGGTGCTGGGGAACGGGGGCGAGAACTACCGCATCTATCCGGGCGACATGTACAGCCCGGTGATCCTGTTCCGCAACGATGAAGACGGGCTGTACAACTTCTGTATGACGCTCTTGTATCCGGTGCTCAAGTACGATCACCAGATTCAGACCCGGGCCAGGGTGGACGCCGAGTTCCGTTTCCGGGCTCGCGGCGACAACAACATCTTTTCGTCGACCGGCTGGTTCACGATGGCGCCGGGGGAGAAACGCCGCTACACATTGTGCGTCCGCATCAATGACCGCACCGACACGAACATCGGGCCCGCGCCGGATGCCGCACAGGAATGGTTGTGGACGCTGCGGGGTTACCAGCAGTATTTCCGTCGGCTGTACGGGAAGCCGGACTATCGGCGGATGGGTGGGTGGGATGGGCGGGTAATGGCGTCATTCAACGCATCAACAGCTCAGCCATATTCGGGCGGCAACCCTCGGCGGTTCGAGACAAGCCCGCTTCGCAACCCTTCGACTGATGGTACGGGAGGCGAGCCCGACGGATACTACAAATTTGCTGAGGCCTCCACCGACTATCTTCCCAAAAACGTCACCCGCATTTTGATCTGGGCGCTGTCGGGCTATGACACCGTTCTGTCACCCCCGGAACCACAAGAAGGCGACTACGACCCGCGCTTCGCGACTGGCGTGGAGACGCTCGATATCGTGGGCGACGGCGTCGGTCCCACAACCATTCGCGCCGCGATGCGAGAGACTCGCGACGCCATGCAACTGGGCCTCTATTGGGGCCGCGCCTGCCGGGTACCTGATTCGGACGTCTGGAGCGAACTCGACCGCCACGACTTTGATCCATCGAGCGGCAGTGATGTCAATCGCATGCGCCGCGAACTTGACCTGGCGGTCAAGGTGTGGAAGGCACAGGCAATTGGCCTTGACGCCTACGCCCTTGGATTGAGCACGCCTGGACAGGGGGTGGCGTGGCTGCGCGACATGCAAGCACACTACCCGCACACGCTCTTCATCACGGAGGAAGCGTTGCCGGACGTGTTGCACGTCTTTGCACCAACGTATGTGATTGACTCGGATGCTGAAACAGGCACGGTGCTTTCGCCGTTCTGGCTCGTCAATTACATCAATCCCGGGTCCGAGTACATCGTGCAGAGCAATGTGGCGAGCGGGCAAGCCGCTCGCGCGTTGCAACTGGCAAGTGATGGCTTTACCGCGATCAGCGGGTGGGGGCCATCCATCGAAGCCGGACTTCGTGCCGCACCCAGGTGGATCGAGTTGGGCGAGTTTCCGATTCCCGGCTATACGAGCCCATTTGCTTCTCGGCCACTCAACGAACGGCCACATTCTCTTGCCTGACCGGAGCATGGCATGAACACACTCACACCCGTGTTGACTTGCGTGGTTGCGATGGCAGCGAGCGGCGCGCAAGCAGCTGTTCAACTGTTTGACAACACGGCTACACAGTTCGTGTGGATACCGAACGGTGGCGATTTCGCCGCGGGCGGTCAGTTTGACCCGACGCTTGGGCCTGGGCAGCAAGACCAGTTTGTGATGTCACGAAGCCTGCATCACACCGCAGCGATTGCGGGCGGTTCGAATGGGGTAACCGCTGAGTCGATCATCGCCCTGGGTACCCAGATTCGCATCGCTCATTCAACGGTGCCCCGAACAGTCAACGGCCCCAACCAGGGGCAAGAAACTGTCTTTGACCGAGTTGCGCAGGTCTTCTCGCCCGGAGACTCCGTCGGGGCGAATCGTCTTTTTGACAATGCCGGTGTTCATGTTGGCGCGTTCAACATCAGCCTCAATCAGATTCCGTTCCTTGGCCAGCACCCCTTCCTCGGTTTCCGGGTCATCCTCGCCGACGGCCTCCCGCACTACGGCTGGATCGAGTTCGACCGCCGTCGCGTGTTCGCTGCGAACGGCGGCGAGCCATTTTGCTATCAACCCGTCCGCTGGGCGTACGAGACGCTGCCGAACACGCCGATCATGGTCGTGCCTTCGCCCGGCGCGCTGGGCATGCTCGCGCTAGGCGGCATGATGGCCGCGCGGCGTCGGCGGGCCTGCTGATACGCTTTCCACGCTTCGCCCTCGGCACCATTCGCTCATCCGCACTCACGCGAGACGATTATGCCATTACTTCAGGCATCCAGGTCATTCCCTTCTCGCCCGACGTCTACACCTGCGAGTGGACGCGGATCGGGCCCACGTTTGTCTACCTCAAGGTTGGCGACACGGTGGATGGCAACGGCAACATCATCGATCCGACGAGCGACATCACCAACGGTTCACGGCAGGTGTTCAGCCGCGGGTTCCTGAATGCCCGTGTGCTGCGTCTCCGGATGCGGTACAGCACCAAGGGGGAACTGGGCCCGATCGTCAAACTGTTTGGCCGCACGCGCCTGCCGGATGGCACGGTCGGGGCCTGGCAGATTCTGAAGAACCGGCTCTTTGAGTCGTCGGTGCTGCTGCGGCCTGACGAGAGCGATATCGAAGTGCCGTTTGACGAGCCCGGCTTTGCGACGACCGCCGACCCGCTTGAGCAGACGTTCGAGTTGCAAGGCTGCAACGAGTTTCTCGTCGGCGTAGAGCGCGAGGCCGAGCAGTATCAGGCGGCGCTGGATGCGATGTTTGCGTGAGGGGCGTTTCCCAATCGCACTGGCGACGCGGTCAAAGCACCGCGACGCCAGTGGCACAAGTGGCACAGTGGCTCGTCAGAACTGAATAAAGACATAAGTCCCGCCCTCCCCCAACCCCCTCCCGCTGGGAGGGGGTTTTCTAGGAGCCGCCTTCCTTCACATGCGGGTCGGCCGCGACCGTTTCGTTGGTGATCACGATCTCGGCCCGCTGGTTGGTGCGGTGCCCGGCGGCGTCATAGGCGATGGCGCTCTTGCGGTCGTGGTCTGAGCATGCGGCAAGTCGAAGATTCGACCAGCGGACACCGTTCTCGGCGAGGGCCGTGGCCACGGCCGTGGCACGCTGAAACGACAGCCGCAACGCGGCCTCCTGCCCGGCCGCGGCTTCGACGGCGGAGACGTGCCCGCGGACTTCGATGATGTAGGTCTGACCGCGGAGTTTGCTGGCGACGCTCCGGGCGAGTTCCTTGTTGGATTCGGACAGGCCGTTGGCGTTCACATCGAAGGGAAACGACGCGGTGACGTTGTTGAAATCGGAGGGGCGGATGGCCTGCTGGGCGGAAGCCAGTCCCGGTTCGCCGTCGGACGAGGTTTCGCCCTTGGTGGCGCGGCGTTTCATGATCTCGATGATCGGCCCATCCTTGGGGTCTTTGCTTTCAAGGCTGGGGAGACTGTGAAACGCCTCGCGGATGCCGTAGATGAGTTCGTTGAGGCTTTCCTGGCTGCCGGTGTTCTTCTCGTCGCTGCCCACGCCGCCCGCGGCCTTGGGCTTATTCATGTTCATGGCCAGCAGAATCACGAAGAAGCCCATGAGCAGCGCGACGTTGTCGGCGAAGGAGATCAGCCACTCGGGCGCGCCGGCATGCTCCTCGTGGCCGCCACCGCCATGGCCGTGACCGCCGCCGCCATGGCCCTTGTGGCCCTTCTCGTGGCCATCCTCGCCGTGGGCGTCGCCGCCTCCGCCGTGATCGTTCTTGTGATCGTCGCTCATGGCTTAGGCAGCCTGGAGTTTGCCGCGGACGGCACTGGGGATGAAGGCGAGCATGCGGTCCATCGTCACGCGCGGATTGTCGCCCGCCTGGATGGAGAGGATGCCCTGGATGACCATCTCGCGGGTGAGGATTTCCTCGCCCGAGCGGAGTTGCAGTTTGGTGCTGATTGGGCCCGCGACGGCGTTGGCCACGATGGCACCGTACATCGTCGCGCACACGGCCACGGCCAGCATGTTGCCCAGTTTGCCGATCTCGGCGCCCGCGAGGTTGCCGAACAGACCGACCTGACCCACCAGCGTTCCGACGAGGCCGTAGCCCGGGCCGTAGAGCACGATGAGATCGAAGAACTTCTTGCCCGCCTTGTGGCGTTCCTGCATGGCCAGGACTTCCATGCGGAGGGTCGCCTCGATGGATTCCGGGGCGACGCCGTCGATGGCCATCTTCAAGCCGTTCTTGAGGAAGGCATCGTCGAGTTTGCTGGCCTCGGCCTCGAGCGACAGGATGCCTTCGCGGCGGGCCTTCTCCGAGAGCGTGTTGATGAGTTTGATGATGTCTTCGGGGCTCTTGGACTTGTTGAACATGAAGCGGGTGAGGAACCCGGGGACTTTCTTGAGTTTGTCCATGGGCATGGCCATGAACACGACGCTGATGGAGCCGCCACCAACCATGAGCACGCCTTCGAGCGAATAGAACATGAAGAAGTTGCCGTGGGACACTTCGAAGAAGACGAAGCCCAGGCAACCGAAGCCAATCAGACACCCGATGAGGCTGGCGATGTCCACGTCTGGTCTCTGGTGAAGGGACGGAAAGGCGGAGCGAGCGCGCGCTCGCGATGGCTGACGCGGTGTAGATCGGTCCGCGCGGGCGGGTGTCAAGGGTGCGGGGGTATTCGCGATGGGCTGACGGATGGCGTGTGCGAGCGAGTCGCGCCAGTCGTCAGGGTCCGACGGCGTTACCGGTCGGAGGCAGACCAATGCCCGCAGGTGGGTGGAAGCGCCGAACGCAGGGGACTTCAATGGTCCATGCGCACACCAACGGCAGCGGCGGTTGTTCTCGGACTGATTGTGTTGGGGCTGACCACCGCGACGGCCCGCGGGCAGGGGTATGTCTGTGCCGAGGGCGGTGGGGGCTTTGGTCGTGGGACCTGGGCGGTGCCCGTCGTCGCATGGATGGTAGAACAGGGGAAAAAGGGCCAGGTGGTGATCCTCGGCGCGGCGGCCGAAGGTGCGACTGATGACGAGCCCGCGGAGCCTGTCGATGGGGCCAAGGAGCCACCGGTCGATCCGCTGGTTGAGCGGTTCCGCGAAGCCGGCGCTGCGGGAATCACTGACATCCGCATCGATGCCAAGGGCGAGCGCAACCTCGCTGCCGCCAAGGCCATCAACGAGGCCTCGATCGTGTTCATCCGAGGCGGCTCCCAGACCCGCTATGTGAACGACTGGAAGGGCACCCCGGTTGAAGCCGCCCTGCGAGCGCTCTTTGCACGGGGCGGGGTAATCGGTGGCTCGAGTGCCGGGTGCGCGGTGCTCGGCGAGGTGATCTATGACGCCCAGAAAGGCTCGCTCGGGCCCAAGGAAATTCTGCAGGACGGACGGCACGCGAAGTTAACTCTGGCCACGGGGTTCTTGGAACTGACGCCCGGTGTGATCTTCGACACGCACTTCACCGAGCGCGGCAGGCTGCCTCGATTGGCGGTCATGCTGGCCAAGGCGAAGACGGACTTGAAGCGCGACGGCAAGCCCGACTTGCTGGGCATCGGCTGCGACACCCGCACGGCCTTGTGCATCAGCCCCGACGGGCGTGCCGAGGTGATGGGCGAAGGTTCGGTCACGTTCCTGTCGCTCTCGAAGAGTTCAACGATCGCCCTCCCGCCCAATCACCCGCCAGCAGTCACGGACGTGCGGTACGACCAGTTGATCGCGGGCACCGTGTATGACCTGAAGTCACGCCAGGTCGTGTCGCGCCCGGATCAGGTGCGCCTGGTCGCCGACGAGGACCGCATCGCGATCCCCGCACCAATCCTGCAGCCCGGGCGCGTGCGCGGCGGCGTAGGCGACGATTCGGACGCCGGGGCGCTCGTCGTGATGGATCGCGACGAGCCCGACGCGCTCGTCAACGGCGAGATCAAGGCCATCCGCGGCATGGAGCGCTGGGCCTACTCGATCGTGCAGACCCGCACGTTCGATGATCGCGGCCGGGTACAGAATCGCATCGGTGGCGTGCAATGGCTGCTGGTGGAGCACCCGGGGTGGCTCGCGGTGTGGCTGACCGAGGGCCTGGATGCCAAGGTGAACGACCGGGGGCGGGTTGTGTGCCTGCGCCCCGAGCCCGAACCGGCGGACGACACCAAGGCCGAACCGAAAGCCGTGAAGTCCGCGTCCATGATGGTGCTGGATACCTCTGGCGTGCGCGCCATCGGGCAATCGCTGGCGATGCACGGGCCCGACAGCGAAGGCCCACGCCAATCCGTCGCGATCGAGGGCGCGGTGTTTCATCTCCTGTCACCATCGTGGGGCTACCGCCCGCGGCAACCCGTCGATCCCGATCCGCCGGCGGCGCTGCACCCGACAGAGGTGAACAAGTGACCCTCCGAACGCACCAGACGCGACACACTGCACACAAGTGCGTCGGTGCCGGCGCGCGGACTGGGGCCATCGGCGGTGCCGCGCTGGCTATCGCGCTCTTCTCGGGATGCGACATCGAACAGCACACTCGGCAGGCTGATCTGTCGGAGATACATGGCTCGATCATCCACCGGCAACGCCAGTCCGGCAACCCGGTTTTCCCAGGCTGGTACGCCGACCCGGAAGCGACCATCTTCGGCGACCGCTACTGGGTCTATCCGACCTTCTCCGCGCCCTATGACCAGCAGACGTACGCCGACGCGTTCTCGTCGCCTGACCTCGTGAACTGGACGCCCCACCCGCGCGTGCTGGAGACCGCCTCGATCCCCTGGGCCAAACGCGCCCTCTGGGCACCGGCCGCGGTCGAGCGCAACGGGCGGTTCTACCTTTTCTTCAGCGCCAACGACATTCAGCGCGACAGCGAACTCGGCGGCATCGGCGTCGCCGTCGCCGATCGGCCCGAGGGCCCGTTCCGCGACCTGCTGGGCCAGCCCCTGATCGACCGATTCCATCACGGTGCCCAGCCGATCGATCAGTTCGTGTTCCGCGACCGCGACGGGCGCGACCTGATTATCTACGGCGGCTGGCGTCACTGTAACATCGCCCGCTTGAAGCCCGACTTCACCGGCTTCGAACCCTTCGACGATGGCTCCACGTTCAAGGAGATTACGCCCGCGGGATACGTCGAAGGCCCCTTCATGCTGCGTCGCGGTGACACCTACTACTTCATGTGGTCCGAGGGCGGCTGGACCGGTCCCGACTACTCCGTCGCCTACGCGACGAGCGATTCACCCTTCGGCCCCTTCACGCGCCTCGGCACGATTCTGAAACAGGACGCCAGCGTGGCGACAGGTGCCGGGCACCACAGCGTCATCACGCACCCGACGACCGGCGAGACCTTCATCGTGTATCACCGGCGGCCGCTGGGCGAGAAGGACCGGAACAGCCGCGTGGTGTGCATCGACCGATTGGTGTTTGATGCTGCTGGGCGAATCGAGCCGGTGAAGATCACGTTTGAAGGGGTGAAGGCGACGCCGCTGGGGTTGAAACCTGAGTAGTCCGCGGTCGTGAGGGGTCGGCGGGGAGCTGCACCCGTCAGTGATTGCAGGTTCTCGATTCGCCCCAAGCAACTGAGACGCCAATAATGTGGGCCCTGTTCGGAGCGACCCATGCCCTATGTCTGCGCATTCACCGGCAAGAAAGCCTCCTTCGGCAAGCAGCGCACCTGGCGCGGCCAGGCCATCAAGAAAGGCGGCTTCGGTCTGAAGCCCACGGGCATCACGCGCCGCAAGTTCCGGCCCAACCTCCAGCAGGTCGATGCCGTCGTCGATGGCCGCACCCAGCGCGTGCTCGCCTCGACCAAGGCCATCAAACTGGGCCTGGTGGTCAAGCCGCTCAAGCGTCGCGACGGGTACACGGCTCAGCAGAAGGCCAAGGCCGCGGGCTGAGTTCGCCACCCGACAGAAGCGTCGCCCAACCTCACACCCGCCCCGCGCCACGCCGTACCATCTCGCGTGAAGTGTGATCATTGCGCCAACCCCGCGACGGTGCAGGAAACCGTCATCCGAGGCGGCACCGTCTCGCAGCGCAACCTGTGCGAGGCCTGTGCCCGCGCCAAGGGCGTCAAGCAGGGCCCACCCAATCCGCTTGCGGCACTCGCCCAGGCGGTGCTGGTTCAGGGGGCGGGTGCCAAACAGGCTGAACCGCCAGTATCCGCGGCGAGCCTCGCGTGCTCGGTCTGTGGCCTCACCTACGCCCAGTTTCGCACGGCTGGCATGCTCGGCTGCCCCGCTTGCTACGAAGCGTTTGCCGCGCAACTCTTCCCGCTGGTGGCTCGGGCGCATGAAGGGGCGACCCATCACGTCGGCAAGGTGCCCAAGCGCGGCCCCGGCCCGCGCGCCGATGCCCCCACTCGCGCCGCGGCCCTCTTCGGAACCGCGAACGAACGACGCGAAAGGTCGGCGCTCCTGCGAAAGCAGTTGGCCGAAGCGGTCGCGGCGGAGCAATACGAGCGTGCAGCACAGTTGCGCGACGAACTCCGCCGGCTGGCCGAAACCGGACCGAGCGTGCCGCCGATGAGCCCGGGCGGTATGGGTGGCCAACAGGGCGGGAGCACCCTCGCGTGAACCAGCCGTTCCCGATGGCGGTGATTCCAACCGAGGCCATCCGCGCTGGCGCGCCGTGGCTCTCCGGGACGGGTTCGAACGCTGAGGTCGTGATCTCCAGCCGTGTGCGGCTCGCGCGGAACCTGGCCGACGCCCCGTTTCCCCGTCGCTGCGACGCGGAGCAGCGGCTGACGGTGCTTGGTGCGTGCCGGGCCCACATCATGGGGGCGTGCGAAGCCGTCGCGCCCGCTCGCGAAGTGACGAACGGACACGGTCAACTCTCCTGGGTTGATGTCCACGCGCTCCCGCTCCTCGAACGCCAGGTGCTGCTCGAACGTCACCTCATCAGCAAAGAGCACGCGGCCATCCGCCAGACAGATGCCGCCCGCGAATCCAAGGACGCGCCGCCCCCCGCCCCTCGCGGCGTGGCCTTCTCGCTGCCCGACGAACGCGTCTCCATTATGGTCAACGAGGAGGACCACCTCCGTCTCCAGATTCTGCGGCCCGGCCTGGCCCTGAGCGAGGCGTGGGCTCAGGCCGACGCGCTCGACGACGCGCTCGAAGCGGTCACCGACTTCGCGTTCTCGCCGCGATTCGGCTACCTCACCGCGTGCCCAACCAACGTCGGCTGTGGAGCCCGGTTCAGCGTGATGCTGCACCTGCCGGCGCTTCGGCTGACGGGCGACGTCGAGAAAGTCCGGCGCGCGACGCGCGACATGGCCCTGGCCGTGCGCGGTTTCTATGGTGAGAACTCGGATGCTGCGGGCGATCTCTTCCAGATCTCCAACCAGACGACCCTGGGCAAGACCGAGGGCCTGATCCTGCGCGACCTGGAGAAGGAGATCCTGCCCGAGGTCATCAACTACGAACTCACAGCCCGGTGCCTGCTCCTGGAAAAGAAGCGGCGCGTTTTGGAGGACCATGTGTGCCGGTCGCTCGGGCTGCTGCGGAGCGCGCGGCTGCTGACGCCCGAAGAAGCCCTCTCGCAACTCAGCCTGGTTCGCCTGGGCGTGCTCACGGGCCTGGTCGGCGGGATCGACGATCAGCGTGTGACGCAACTGTTCCTGCTTACGCAGCCGGCACACCTGCAAAGGCTGCTGGGGCAAGAGTTAAACCAGCAGCAGCGCCGCGAGGCGCGGGCCGATCTGTGCCGATCGGCACTCGAAGGGGCAGTGCCGGTGGGGTGAATAATCGAGTCCCGCTGACCCTTGCCGCGGCATATGGCATCACCCCACTCCAACCCGCACGCGACTCCCGATGACACGGTGATCCGTACGCTCTTCGAGCAGGCGCTCCTACTCGATGACCCTGAGCGGCGCACGCTGCTGGCCCAGGCGCGGGCCAAGCATCCGAGCGAGGTGGCGGAGGTCGAGTCGTTGCTGAAGCACCATCACCGGACGGATGTGGTGCTTGATCGGCCGCCGCCAGCCGCGGAGGGTGGCGCGAAGGGGGCGATTCCGGGCACGCTCTCGGCACCCAAGACCATCGGGCGCTATGCGGTGGGCGTGGAACTTGGGCATGGCGGTATGGGCGTGGTGTATGAGGCGATGCAGGAGACGCCGCGGCGTCGGGTCGCGCTCAAGGTGGTGCGGCCTGACCTGGTGACGGGGTCTATGCTCAAACGCTTGGCCCACGAGGCCGAGGTACTGGGGCGACTGCGGCATCCGGGCATCGCGCAGGTCTACGACGCGGGGACGGCCCTCGATGATCGCGGGATTCAGCGAACGTTCCTGGCGATGGAACTGGTGCGGGGGAGGCCGATACTGGAAGCGGCCAGCGCGAGGCGTTTGTCGGTAAAGCAGCGGCTTTCGCTGCTGGCCGAGGTGTGCGATGCCATCGACCACGCGCATCGCCGAGGCGTGATCCATCGCGACATCAAGCCCGGGAACATCCTGATTGAGGATGAGGTGTCGCGCGATTCGGCGGGGTCGCTGGGAGGGCTGCGGGTGAAGGTGCTGGACTTTGGCATCGCGCGAATGGCCGAGGACGCGTCGGGGGGCGCGACGGCCCTGACAAACGCGGGCCAGGTCGTGGGCACGCTGGCCTACATGAGCCCTGAGCAGGCGTCGGGCGAAGCTGGCGCGGTGGATACCCGGAGCGATGTGTATTCGCTGGGCGCGGTGCTGTATGAGTTGCTGTGCCGCCAGCCGCCGCTGCCATTGGGTGGCACGAGTTTGATGGGCGCGCTGAGCGTGATCCGCACGCGCGAGCCGGCGCTCGCGGGGAAGATTGTGCCAGCGCTGCGAGGCGATCCGGAAGCGATCCTGGCCAAGGCGCTGGAGAAAGACCCGGCGCGGCGGTATGCGTCGGCGGCCGAGTTGGGCGCGGATATTCGGCGCTATCTCAGCGACGAGCCGGTGCTGGCGCACGCCCAGACGGGTTGGTACCAGTTCCGCAAGTTCGCCCGGCGCAACCGCGCGGCGGTGATGGCCGTCTCGGCCATTCTGCTCGTGCTGGTCGCGGGCATTATGGGGACCGGGTGGCAGGCGATCAAAGCGAGCCGGCAGCGCGACCGGGCCGAGGAACAGCGCGTTAGGGCCCAGGAATCGGCGGCGTTTCTGCGGCGCATGATCTCGGCCGCGACCCCGGAGGTCGCGCGCGGGCGCGACCTGACCGTGCGGGAACTGCTGACCACGGCAGCGAAGCAGTTGGATGCGGATGAGACGATACATCCCGCCGTGGCGGCCGACACGCACCGCACACTGGGCGAAGCGTTCTGGTCGATCGGTGATTTCCTCGCGTCCATCCGCCACTGCGAGGCGGCGGAGAGTCTCTTTGTCCAAATGGATGGACCGGACCCGCGAGAGGCGTTCAAGGTGCGCAGCCTTCGGTGCACGGCGCTGGCGGCACTGGGGCGTGCCGAGGAGACGCTGCAATTGTCGAGCGAGGCGCTGACCCGCGCGGAAAAATCGCTGGGGGAGTACGACCCGTACACGATCGACCTGATCAACGCGCTGGGTGCGGCCTATCAGATCACGCGTCCGCCGCAGTATGACGAGGCCATTAAATGGGCGAGGGTCGCGCTCCAGCGAGCCGAGAAAACCTTCGGGCCCGACGGCATGGGCACGACCCAGATGCTGCAAAACCTTGGCCGCGCGATGATGGCGGCCGAAGGGCAGAGCGTGAGCGCCGAGACCGTGGAGATTTTGCGGCGGGCCATGGTGTTGCGGCGGCGCGACATGGGCGAGGACCACCCGCGGACACTCTCGGCGATTCAGAATTATGGCGCGGGGCTCTGGCTGGGCGGCCGAAACCAGGAGGCGGTGGACGTGTTGACGCCCGCGATGCCGACGACACGTCGCGTGTTGGGCAGGGACCACTCGACCACGGTGTCGATGAGCAGCGTGCTGGCGGCGGCGCTGACGAACCTTTCGCGGCACGAGGAGGCGCTCGTGCTGAGACGAGAGATCTACGCCGACCACCTGAAGCGGGGAAATCCGTTTGAACCCATGACGGTGGTGTCGCGACACATGCTGTGCGAAAATCTCTTTGCGGCCGGACACTGTGACGAGGGCGAGACCCTGCTGAAGGAAGTCGAACAGGGGGTGGGCACGCTGGGTGACGGACACATGGGCGATGCCGTCAAGCGGTTGCGGTTTGATCTGGCGCGGTGCAGGGCGGATTTGGCGGGCATGGAGCGGGTGCTGGGGGAACTGAAGGGCACGAACCACGAAGCGGAACTACGCCGGCAGTTTGACGACGCCCGAAAGCGGATTCTGCCTGACGGGCGCTAGGCGATCCGGGTGGCGCAGGCGCGGGACATCCTGAGTAGGATGGAACAATGGCTTCCTCATCGGCCTCAGCCACTTCGTCCCCCGCCCATGCCCTTGCGCGTGGACCTGGTTCATCCCCACGGATCGCGATCGCACTGGATGTGATCGACCTTGGCGTGTCTGCGGCGTTCTACGAACGGTTGATGGGCTTTCAGACCGTTGCCATCGCGAGGGAAGACATGATCTTCGAGTCACGAGCGATGCGCTCGCCACGCATCGATGGCTTTGAACTTCGCCTGCGCGCCGCGTTTGGCCGAAAGCCCAAGGGCAGTTCGGGGGGGATGCTCACGCTGTCCTTCGCGGTGCCTGACCTTGCCGGGTTCATTGCGTCGGCTCGTCCGTGGGCCAGGTGGCTTGATGAGCCTCCGGTCAATCCTGGTGAGCCCCACCACCAAGCATGCCTGTACGACCCGGACGGCTACTTGATCGAGCTGGTGCAAGCGTAAAGTGATCCCTTTTCGCACCACGAGCCCCCTCTGTGGGCGGGTTCCCCATGTTCGGGGCAGGGGAGAGTTGACGCCTGCGCCCAGCCTCGCTCTAATGTGGCTCACCCGCCGGCATCGGGCCGGCTTATCCGATTCCCTTACCCCTCTCAACCGTCGGGCGAGGCAATCGTTCACGATGGGTCTGACGCCTCGACTGACAGGGGCACGGGCTTATCCGTCGCGGCACGCTGCGACGCATAGATTGAACCCTGTTCCGGACTCGCGCACAAACCGTCCCCCCCACCTCCCACCCCCAACTCCATCCCCCAACATTCGCTTTCACTTTTTCTTCTGCCTTGGCCTACAGATCGTTCGGCTGCTTCTCAACCCGCGATTCATGCTGTGACATGTCACCACGCCGATCTACCAGTATGGGGCCTTTGGCCTGGCGATGCGAGGGCATCGCTTGGCCTGCGCGACGATTGTTTCGGGTTCGATGAACGATTGCCGGCATGGCCGCGAGGCCACGCCACGCTCGATGGCTTTTCTGGCAGCTCGGCCTTGTGCTGCGGCGCCAGGTGAAAGGCCGTCATGGCGTTTCTACTTTTTCACTCTCTGCCGACCAGCCTCGCGGCATTCGAGTTCGACCCGACGAACGCCGCCATCTTCGGCGGCGTTGGACTGGTCGTTGGCTGCATCGTCGCCATCGTGGTCTTTCGTCAGAAGACGGTGGGAGCGCTCGCGAGCGCCAAAGCCGAGGCCGCCCGGGTGGCGGTTCGGGCCGAGGATGACGCCCTCGCCGCTTCGCAGCGGGCGGAACTGGATGCCGAGAAGAAGATTCGCGAACGCAAAGACAAGGTGGACGCGGAACTGGAAACCCAGCGATCGGAAGCCCGCCAGACCGAGCAGCGCCTGGCCAAGCGCGAGGACTTGCTCGACAAGAAACTGGAATCTCTGACGCAGAAGGAAGAGCAGGTCACACGGCAGATCGAGACGCTCAAGCAGCGCGAAGCCAAGGTCACGGAAACCCAGACGGCTCTCGACGCTACGCTCGTGCAACAGCGCGAACGTCTGGTGCAGGTGGCGGGCCTGAGCATCGATGACGCCAAGCAGATGCTGCTGCAACGGGTGGAAGGCGAGTGCCGGCACGAGATGGCCAAGGTGCAGCGGAAAATCATCGACGACGCGGAAGGCCACGCGAAGGAAAAGGCCCGCGAGATCACCCTGATGGCGGTGCAGCGGTACGCGACCGAGCACACGGCCGAGAGCACGGTGCGGGCCGTGCCCATTCCCAGCGACGACATGAAGGGTCGCATCATCGGCCGCGAGGGTCGGAACATCCGCGCGATCGAGAAGGCGACGGGCGTGGACATCATCGTGGACGACACGCCGGGCGTGATCGTGGTCTCATGCTTCGACAAGATCAGGCAGGCCGTGGCGGTGGAGTCGCTCCAGCGGCTGATCGCCGACGGACGGATGCACCCGTCGCGCATCGAAGAGGTCGTCGAAAAAGTCCGCAGCGAGATGGAAGAACGGGTCGTCAAGTTCGGCAAGGACGCCTGCCTCGAAATCAACCTCCGCGGGCTGCACCCGAAGATCTCGGAGGCCATGGGCAAACTGCACTTCCGCACCAGTTACGGCCAGAACGTGCTCCGGCACTCCATCGAAGTCGGCTACATCTGCCAGTTGATTGCCGACCAACTCGGGCTCGACGGCACCATCGCCCGCCGCTGCGGCTTTTTGCACGACATCGGTAAAGCCATGGACCACGAGCAGGAAGGCACACACCCCAAGATCGGGCACGACTTCGCCAAGCAGTTCGGCGAGCGCGAACCGGTGCTCAACGCGATCGCCGGGCACCATGCCGACGTTCCCAGCACGAGTTTTTACACCCCGATCGTAATGGCCGCCGACGCGGTCAGTTCGGCGCGGCCCGGGGCGCGCCGAGAGAGTCTGGAAAAGTACATCCAGCGCCTGGAGCAACTACAGGACATCGCCATGGGTCACCAGGGCGTGACCGAGGCGTACGCCATTCAGGCCGGGCGTGAAGTGCGCGTGATGGTGGACGCGCGGCGTGTCAACGACGACGAAGCGACCGTGATTGCGCAGAACATTGCCAAGAAGGTGAGCGATGAGATGACCTTCCCGGGGGAGATTCGCGTGACGGTGCTGCGCGAGACGCGGGCGGTGGAGATTGCGCGGTAGCCGGTGCCGAGAGCCTGCCAATTCTGGAGACGGCTTTCCGAACCGATTCTCTCGGTTCAATATTGCTAACTTCGACTGAAAGGGTCGGTTTACGCGCGACGGTGCCACGAAACGAACTGACCTAGCATGCCGAACCAGTGCCGGGTTGTTGACGTACTAGCTGGATAGTCGATATGCACCTGTGCCAAGGACCAGGCAACGATGGTGGCCGGCGAGAAGCCGACCATTGAGTTGCCGACCGCAGTGCTCGTTGCAATCCTCCACTGGGTTACGGTTGCATGGGCTGCGCCAGAACCTTCGCACACGTTCGTGCGCAGCGGTGTTTGGGCTTGTTTCCGACCTCCGACAGGCGCTCGGCCCTCATTCGCAGCAACTCCGCCTGCTCGATCACCGTCTGCGTCGCTTTTTCGTGTTTGTCGGGCTGATACCCGTGCTTCCGGAGGATGCGCATGACGATGACTCGCAACTTGGCCCGCACCGGCTCCTTGATGGTCCAGTCGATGCTGGTGTTGGCCCGGACCGACTCGACCAACTCGCGGGCAATTTGCTGGAGGGTCGGCTCGCCGAGCACCATGACCGCGTCATTGACTTCCAGCGCGTCGTAGAACGCCACTCCTCCGTGTTCAACCCGAGCTTCTCGCCGCGGCGGTCGGCCTCTCGCATCTCGCGCGCGAGTTCGATCAGTTCCTCGATGACCTGGGCGGCCTCGATCGACCGGTTCTGGTAGGCCGGATCGATTGTTCCAGCATCTCCGTGAACGACTTGGCCTGCACCAGGTTCCGCTTACCGCGCACCTTGATCTCGCCCGCCAGTAGCTTCCGCAGCATCTCACGGCCAGGTCGCGGTGCGCGAGAATGGCGAGAATCGGGTATTCTCTGTGCTGGCACCGGGGCGAACTGGTGCCGCGGAGATGACCATGAGCACCTATCCGGCCGCTGGCACACTTGGCGATGGCGGCAGCGGCGGCGAAGAGCGGACGTTTCTAGGGCACCCTGTCGGGCTGTTCCTGCTTTTTATGGTGGAGATGTGGGAACGGTTCAGTTACTACGGGATGCGGGCGCTGCTGGTGCTGTATCTCACGAGCCCTACGACGGGTATGGTGAAGCGCATGGCGGCCGATCCGGAAGGGTTCAATCCGGGGCCGGGGTGGAGCAAGGCGGACGCAAGCGTGTTGTACGGCTGGTACACGGGTTTGGCCTACATCACGCCGGTGCTCGGGGGCATTATCGCGGACAAGTTGATTGGCACGCACCGATCGATGATCGTGGGCGGCTTGCTCATCATGGCCGGGCACATCGCCCTGGCGGTGAGCGGGATGGGTTCGCTGGCGCAGAGCGCGATGGGCATGAGCGTGTTCATCGGAGGCCTGGCGGCGATCGTGATCGGCACGGGTCACTTCAAGCCCAGCGTGAGCGTGATGGTCGGGCAGTTGTACAAGCCGGGCGACCCGCGCCGTGACGCGGCGTTCAGCATTTTCTACATGGGCATCAATCTCGGCGCGTTCCTGTGCGCGTTTGTGTGCGGCACACTGGGCGAGCGCGTGGGCTGGCACTGGGGCTTCGGCTCCGCGGCAGTGGGCATGGGGCTGGGGCTGGTGATGTACACGTTTGGAAGGCCGCTCTTCCTGCGTGGAATTGGTGCTCCGCCGATCGGCGCGAAGAACCACTCAGCGATGTTCCTTGTTGCTGGATCGATCTTGGCGGTGGTGTTTGGCCTGGCGTATCACGCCGGGGTCGTTGGCAAGATGGCCTCGCTGATGACGCCGCAGGTGGGCATTGCGGGCGGCATTGCGATCGTCGTGCTCGCCGCGTGGTTCGTGATGACCCAGCGTCCTGAAGATCGCGGGCCAGTGGCGACGATTTTCATCTTCATGTTTTTCAACGCGTTCTTCTGGATCGCGTTCGAGCAAGCCGGATCGAGCCTGACGCTCTACACCGACAAGTACACCGATACGCGGATTGGTTCGTGGGAAATGCCCACGAGTTGGTTCCAGTCGGTGAATCCATTTTTCATCTTCGTGTTTGCGCCACTTTTCGGGATGATCTGGACGAGTCTGGGTCGCCGCAACATGAACCCGAGTCAGCCGGTGAAGATCGCGCTGGGGCTGATTCTGCTCGGGCTGGGTTTCGGCGTGCTGGTGCTGGGCGCGCGTGGCCTGCAGGTGTCTGGGTCCGGTGAAACTGAGGTGGTCGCCGTGAAAGCCGGCGTGTTTTTCCTGCTGGGTGCCTATTTCCTGCACACGATGGGCGAACTGTGCCTATCGCCTACTGGGTTGTCGTATGTGACCAAGGCCGCGCCGGTGCGGTTTGTGTCGCTTCTGATGGGCATCTGGTTTATCTCGAGTTTTATCGCAAATTTGGGCGGCGGATTGATCGCTTCACTGGTAGAGCCCATTGAGAAGGGGCAGATGACGCTCCCCTGGAAACTGGCCGAGGGCTCGGGCACGATCCAGGCGGACTTCTTCTTCCTCTTTGTCCTGTCGTCGATCATCGCGGGCATGGTGATCCTGGTGCTGACGCCGCTGCTGAAGAAGTTGATGAGGCCGGGGGCGGAGTAGAAGGCCGTGCCACTACCGACGACGGGCTTTGACGACCGTGAATTGACGCGAACGCATGACGTGCCCGCGAGCCGGACACGCCAGTGACACGGTGGCCACAGGAACGGGGGGCACCATTACCGCCGCGTGAGCGTGGCGAGGTAGGCGTAGCGGCGTCGCGCGCCGATGCCGCGCATGGTCATCGTGACGATGCCAGCGTGGTCGAGTTCGCGGAGGCGGCCCATCAGGTCTGCGCGGTAACGCACCGAGAAGAGCGAGAGCCACCACACCAGCAGACGGCGGAATGGGCCGGGCCAGGTGGCCTGATCCCAGAAGTCGACGATGAGAATCTGTCCGCCCGGGCGCAGGTTGGCGAGGGCGGCGTCGAGTGCCGCGGGCCAGCCGGGCATCATCGAGAGTGAGTAGGGGAAGAGGATCACGTCGAAAGGGCGGTCAAGGCCGAAGAGGCGAGCATGGTCGAGGTCTTCGGCGAGGGCGAGGCGGAGGGTGATGCGCGAATCGAGGCCGCGGGCGATGAGGTGGGATGAGGCGGTTTCGAGCATGGCGCTCGACGCGTCGAGGCCGAAGAGGCGTGCGCCCGGGCGCAGGCGGGCGAGGCGGATGAGGTTGCGGGCGGTGCCGCAGCCCATTTCAAGTACCAACCCGGCATCTGGTGGCACAGCGCGGAGGAGATCATCGCGGCCGAGGAGGAAGAACTTGCGGGTGGCGTCGTAGATGTGGCGGGTGATGCCGTAGAGGCGATCCATGTGCTCGCCGTGTGCTCCGGCGGAGGGGGTGGATGGAGACGCGACGGGTTGGTGGAGAGCGGTGGACATAGCGCATAAGCCAGCCACAGGTTGAGCCTCGCGCACGTGAACCCCCTCCGCCAGGCTGCTCGGCACCTGCCCCGCTGGGAGCGGGGAGGGTGGTAAGTACCTAACGCACAGAATAGAGGTGGAAGCCGCCGTAGATGGCCGAGCGGTCGGCTTGGTAAAGCCTGGCGGACTCCTCGGCGTGGTAGTGGAAGCGGCTGAGAATCGCCGGAGGCAGAGCCGTTTCGATTGGTGAGCCCGCGGCAGCGGTGCGGAAGATGATGCGACTGCCTGAGGGCGCGACGCGGGCGATCTCGGCCCATTGGCGCTCGATCGCGGAAGGGGCCATCCAGTCCTGCGAATCGAGGAACACGAAGGCGTTGAACTCACCCGGCGCGGCATCGGCGAGCGCGTCGGTGGTGGACGTCAGCCGCGTGCGGACGCGATCGAGCCCGGCGCGGATGGTGTCGCGGTTCTCGGGGCGCAAGTAGGGGGGCACGGCGAGGCGGCGCTCGGTGTCGTAGCGACGCCCGAGGGCCTGCCAGGCGAAGTAGTTGTCGTTGAGCGACCAGTTGCAAATGAGGCGGCGCGTCCGCGTCTTATAGACGCCCTCGAGCAGGTTGTTGTCGGCATCGTCACGCATGGCGCGGAACTGCTCGGGCGGGATGCCCAGATTGAAGACCGAGAGCGGCGAGCGACAGAGCCAACCGAGCACGCGGCTGGCGTAGAGGCTCTTGTAGAGGCGATCAAACTCGATGCTTCGGGCGAAGTCGTCGTCGCGGAGGGCGAGCAGGCGTTCGGGGCTCTTGCCGATGGCTTTGAGGGGATGGTGAATGGCGGCGAGCAGGTTGCCCAGTCGTGAGGCCTTGTAGAAGCCGCTGGCGAACAGGTCGAGCCGTTCGCGCCCGAGCGGCCCGTGGCGACGCCGCCAGTACGCGCGGGTGGCATCGTCGAGATGGGGCTCGATGAAATGGCCGAATGCGGGAGGATTCTCGTCGCCCTGGGCATCGCCCCAGAAGCGGAACATCGCTTCGTGATCGGGCAGGCGAGCCATGCCCGCGAGTTTAAGCCGCGTGACGCTGAGGTGGTGGAAGTTGAGATCAACCGCGGTGATGGACGCGGGGCAATGCACGAGGTAATTGAGCACGTTGCACCCAGCCGACGAGATCGTGAGCACGCGGCTGTCGGGGCCGAGTTCGAGGGCCTGAGCGTCGACGACGGGGTCTTCCCATATCTGGTTGTAGACCAGGCCGCTGAACCAGCGGGCGAAGAGGCGTTCTTGGAGGCCCTTGGCCGAGAGGCGGGGCGCGGTGCGGACGGCGCGCCTGAGCAGGGCTCGCGAGCGTGCGGCACAGGACGGGGCGTCGACGGGAAGCGTGTCGGGAGCGGTGGCAACGAGCATGGCGGACCTCCGTGCGGCAAGCGATCCGCGCGAACGCGGTGCATCCATACTGGTCGAGGTTATCGTATTACATTCGAGGGAACGGTGCTTTCACTGTGAGAAAATCGCGAAGATCACTCGCGTGAGGAGGTGTGTTCGCGCTGAGCACCGAACTTCGCGCAATCCTCGCGGCGCGGGGCGGGTTTTCGCTGCGGCGGTGGTCGATACTTGCGGCGATCCGCAGCAGCGACGGCCCGCCCGGACTGCACGCAGCGAAAGGACTCGACATGGATCGGCTCACCGTTCCCTATCGCTCGGTGTTCATCAGCGATCTGCATCTGGGCAGCGGCACGGCGCTGGCGGGACCGGCCACGGCGTTTCTCAAGTCGATCGAGTGCGAAACGCTCTACTTGGTGGGCGACATTCTCGACATGTGGCGGTTGAAGTCCCGGTGGCGCTGGCCCGAGTGTCATCACAGGTTTGCGCGGCGCGTACTGAAGATGGCGCAGAATGGCACGAAAGTGGTCTACATCCCCGGAAACCACGATGATGCCGCGCGTCAGTACGAGGGGCTGAACTTCGGCGGCATCACCGTTCAGGGCGAGGCGATCCACACGACCGCCGTTGGCCGCCGACTCTTAGTCATTCACGGCGACGAGGTGGATTCGGTGGTGAACCACGCGCGACTGCTCTCCATGATCGGTGGCGCGGCGTATGACCGGCTCGTGCATGTGAGCCGCTGGTACAACCGCTGGCGGCAGTTCCGCAGGTTGCCCTACTGGTCGATGTCGCAGGCGATCAAACTGAAGGTAAAAACGGCTTGCCAGCACATCGCCAAGTTCGAATCGGCGGTGGAAAAGATCGCCCGCGAGCGCGGCGCCGACGGGATTGTCTGCGGGCACATCCACAAGGCCGAGATCCGCCGGGGCGACGCTGATGGGCGCGGCGGCATCGATTACTTCAACTGCGGCGACTGGGTGGAATCGGGCACGGCCCTCGTCGAGCATGACGACGGCACTATGCAGATCGTCGACGGACTGGCGATGGTGGAGCGGCAGCGCGAACTGATGGGCGACGGAGCCATCGAGGTCGATGATCCGCTGCGATTGGAGTTTCCTGGATCGAAGCGGTGACATATACGCCGACTTGGAAACCCAATGATTCCCGCACTCACTACTTACCTCCAAAATCAAAACCGGCCTGCGGGACGCAGGCCGGCAAGTAAAAATCACGCGTTCCCGCTCAGCCACGGTTCTTGAAGTAGTCGGCGTTCAACTGGATGTACTGGTTCCACTCGCCGGGGACGGAGGCCTCGGGGAAGATGGCTTTGACGGGGCACTCGTCGACGCAGAGACCGCAGTCGATGCAGGTGCCGCCGTCGATCGACAGGTGCTTGACCTGGTCGAAGCCCGCTTCGTCCTTTTTAGGATGGATGCAATCAACGGGGCAGACGGCCGCACAAGCAACAACTTTGCCGCCGGGGCCAGCGCACGGATCGGTGATGACGTGAGCCATAGGGAAACTCCTTCGGACACAAGGGGTGTGAGGAAAGGAGGCTCCGCATGTCCGTCTTTGCCGCGACGGGTTGAGCCTTGTGGATGTCGAACCGGACAGCGGTTGTGCCCAACTGGGCGAACGCCTCGGCACACGGTGAGGCCCGCCGATCCCGCATCACGGGATTGGCCTCAGAGGTATCGAGAGCATATCAAAATCGTCGGTCGGAGCCTGAAAACGCGGCTGATTCGCACTAAAAACACCAAATGCGATTGAGTCGCAGGTGCTGACTGTGGCGAAGTACGCGCGATGTTCAGCGATGTAGAAAACGACACTCGCAAACTCCCCCACAGAGAACCTGCACCCGATTTCGGCCGACATGTCGGTCTCTGGGCGCTTGACCGTTTCGACCTCTCGAAACCGTTCACGATTCCGCAGAAAAACGGCCAAAACGAACAAGGGAGACCCGGTCGGAACCGAGTCTCCCATGGAAGCGGAGAGGGGGGGATTCGAACCCCCGATGACCCGGAGGCCATACCGGTTTTCGAGACCGGCGCGTTCAACCGCTCTGCCACCTCTCCGTAGCCCGCCAGTTTATGCCTCGCACCGTCGCAAGCCCAATCCCCTCGTCGTGTCGATGAATCGCCTGTCCGCGACGCCACCCGCACCAGCAGGGCATCACCACCTCACCGCGTCTGTGCCGCCCGCGCACTCCGATCCGTCGGGTCGCCGTCGGTGATGCGCAAGATGCCCGAGGCCGCCGCGACCTGCACCAGCACGTCGGCGTCGTTCTTCATCATCTCGCGCAGGGCGGGCAGGTTCGAGCGGCGTCGCGTTTCGCCCAGCAGGATCGCGCTCTGGGCCCGGATGGGTGCTGTCGGGTTGGCCTTGTAGTCATCCGCGACGAAGGTGCCGTCGCCGTAGCCCATGCGGACCAGCGCGGTCGCGGCCGCGAGGCGTATCTCGGCGGGCATGCGCCCGGCGCGCGGGTCGGCCACTTCGGTCAGATAGCGCAACTGCGCCGCCGAGGCCCGGTCCTTGACCTGTCCCAGCACCTGGGCCGCGAATGCCGCCGATTCCAGTTCGCCCGGCTGCGAGGGGTAGAGTGCCGCGCGAACCTCGTGCAGCGCGTTGTTCTCGCCCAGTTTCACCATCGCTTCGGCCAGTTGCAGGCGATAAACCCGCGCCTGGGCCGGATCGGCTTTGGTCAAGGGGTCGTGGGCCGCGTCGCGCAGCAGGGGTAGCGCCGAGGGGTTGCCCAGTTCGCCCAGGATGTACGCCGCGTGGGCACGGAAGAGCGGACGCGGGTGCTGAAGGAGCGACGCCAGCGGCTGCTGGTCAATCGCTTCCCCACACTTCACCAATGCGAAGATCGCCGCGGCCTGCACCATCTCGCTCTGGTCCTGCAGGCAGGGCCTGGTCACGTCACTCACCCGGCACAGCCCCGCGCGACCCGCCGCCATGAGCGCCACGATCCGGACGCGGTCATCAGGATCGGCCAGGCCGCGCCGCACCGCCGCTTCCAGGCGCGTGGGCACGGGGATCGTGGCCTCGATGGCGTTGTAGCGTTCCTCGGCATCGTCGCTCTCGCCCGCGAGGGCCAGCCGGGCCAGCGCCGATTCACGCAGTTCGCTGAGTTCCAGGTTGGTCATCGAGCCGGCGCTGCCGCCAGCGGAACCGCCGCTGGTCGCGGCCGCGGCACGCGCGGGCTTCGTGTCCGTCTCTTTCGAGGCTTGCGCACCCTTTCCCGCGTTGGCGCAGCCGCCAGCGCTCAGCATAAGCGCGGCTGCGCCGATCGCGATCATCGAAGAACGAACAGCCAACGCACGCGTTGAGGAAGCCATCATGTGAACTCCGTTTCAGCCTCGTACGGCCTCACCCATCCCGGGTTCAGCCAAACCTAGCACTCCCATCGGCCACCCGCCCCACGCCGGAACACTATGAGGGCCAGCGCCACGGCCGTGATCCCCACGCACGCCCAGCCCAAGGCGTTGCCAAGCGTCAGGAAACTGAGCACGCCAGGGTGGAGTTGGGTCCTCAAGGGCACATCCACCACGACCACACCATCCACCCAGGGGTGCAGCCGGGCTTCGCCGCCGGTACCGCCCGCCATCGGCAGGAAGTGTCCATCCGCGCCGATCGCCGCCGAGATGCCCGTGTTGACCG
Source organism: uncultured Phycisphaeraceae bacterium (assembly GCA_964588585.1). Taxonomy (GTDB): domain Bacteria; phylum Planctomycetota; class Phycisphaerae; order Phycisphaerales; family UBA1924; genus JAEUIX01. The sequence goes on along the minus strand of CAZPPX010000006.1, from coordinate 156,229 downwards.
CGCGGAGCACGGGCAGGCCGACCTCGATCGCGCGCCAGCGCATTGTCAGCAGGTGCTGCTCGCGTCCGCCGGAGCCGGTGCCGAACCAGCCATCGTTGGAGAGGTTGATGACCACCGATGCTCCACCCCCGGGAGGATCGTCCTGGCTCGTCACCAGTCGCCGCACCACGCGCGGCATGGTGCCCTCGAAACAGATCGGCGTCGCCGCGCGGATCGGCGCGTCGCCGGTGTCCCGACGTGGCACCACTAGCGGCTGCGGATTCCTTCCCCAGTCCAGATCAAACGACCAGCCGCTCACGCCCAGACTGCCCACGAAGTTGGCCAGGCCCTTCCACCGCCAGACATACGGGATGACTTCGCCGAAGGCCATGAGTTCGAGTTTCTCGTAGCGCTCGGGCTGCACCTGGCCGTTCGTGATCAAGAACGCCGCGTTGTACTTGCCGTCGAAGGCCAAGTCGAGACGGCCTTTGTCGTTCAGACCCACGCGCAGGCGGTCGTAGGCGATGCCGCCGACGAGCATGGGGATATCCAGTTCACGCTGCAGGGCCAGCAGTTCGTCGAGGAAGATCGTGGAAGGAATCCGCTGCGGACCCGTGCCGCTTGCCGCATCGATCGTCCACGCCAGCCCTGCGGCGCGTTCGGCTTTGGCGTCTTCCGGATCGAGCGTTAGCCCGGGGAACATCGTTTCTGGCCACACGATCAGTTCAGGCCTCGGGCTGGCCGCCGCGGCCTGGCGCGTGAGGTTCAGGAACTGCGCGAAGTCGCGGCGCCGATCCTCCAGCCGCCACGCTTCCTTGTTGTCCTGCGGAATGTTGGTCTGCACCAGCGCGATGCGCACGGTGGACGCGGCGGGCCCAGTCGCCGGCGCCAGCCAGCACGAGGCGATCCACGCGACGGCGAAGCCGATCAGGCATAACGCGCCGTGGCGCTTGCCGTCACGCGAGGGAGCGCACTGCAGCGCGACGACGCTTGCCGCCACCCCGACCAGGAAGAAACTCACGCCATACGCGCCCCACACTCGGGCCGCGGAGGCGCCGAAGCCGTCGATGGTCGGATGGCCCGCGAGGAACCACGCGTACCCGCCCCAGATCACTTCGCCCCGCAGCACTTCGATCGCGGTCCACACGATCGCGAAGCGCAACGGCCCCGGCACCCACCGGCACGAGTTTCCCCCCCGCCTCGACCACATTCCGCCCATCGCGATCACCGCGCCGCTGCACAGCGCCAGATACACCGCCAGCAGCAGGTACCACAGCCCGGCGACTTCGAGCAGCCAGCGCTCCTGCACGATCCACAAGGGCAGCACCCCCAGCGTGACCCACAACGCGCTCCGGGTGGCACTGGCGTCCCGCCTCTGTTCGACGCGCCCCGCAGCGACAGCCAGCGGCACCGGCGCAAGAAAACACGCCCACCAGAAATCAAGTGGCGGAAAGGCTGCGACCGTCAGGATCGCGTAGCCGAATCCGAGCAGCGTGGAGCCAAACCACCCTCCCCCACTCCCAGTTGGGGGGGCGGGGGAGGTGCCGAGCGCAGCGAAGCGGACGGGGTTCTCGTTGGGGCTGACTGATGCAGGCGCGTCACTCACGCCAATCACTTCCCGGCAAAGTCGATCACGCGGGCGATCTCATTGCGCAACTGCCCGCGGGCCACCACGCGATCGACGATGCCCGCTTCCAGCAGATACTCCGACCGCTGGAACCCCTCGGGCAGTTCCTGGCGAATCGTCTGCTGAATCACCCGCGGCCCGGCAAAGCCCACCAAGGCCTTGGGCTCGGCCAGAATGATGTCGCCCAGCATCGCGAAGGATGCCGTGACGCCGCCAGTGGTCGGATCGGTCAGCAAACTGATGAACAGCCCGCCGGCCCGGTCGAACTTGGCGAGGGCGGCCGACGATTTGGCCATCTGCATGAGGGAAAGACCCGACTCCTGCATCCGCGCTCCACCCGAGCAGGAAACCACGAGCAGGGGAAGTCCCGTGGCCGTGGCGTGCTCGACTGATCGTGTAACGGTTTCACCCACCACCGAGCCCATCGAACCCATCATGAAGGTCAGATCGAGGCAGCACAGCATCAACTGCCGGCCCTTGATAAATCCGGTTCCAGCCTTCACCGCGTCCACACAGCCGGACCGATCCTGCTCGGCAATCAGCCGCTTCGGATACGGCTTCATGTCGGTGAACTGGAGCGGGTCGCACGACGCCAGGCCCGTGAACAGGGGCTCAAACGTGCCGGTGTCGGTCAACTGGTCGATCCGCTCGGTCGCCGAGATTCGGAAGTGATGCTGGCAGTCGGGGCAGACGTGCAGGTTGGCTTCCAACTGCTTGCGATAGAGCATCCCGCTGCAACCAGGGCAGCGAAGCCACAGGCCTTCGGGAATCACCGCCTTGCGGGGCGGCTTGAGTTCGGTCCAGGTTCGAGTGGAAGCGGCAAGTTTGGCCATGGCGTCGTTCCTTGACCACGAATCCCCGGACGTCTGAGGTCGATTCAGGACTCAATCCAACCCAAAGCCGCGGCTCCGAGACGGGCATCCTGCCCTCCGCGACCGTGCGCGTCAAGTTCGCGCATATGCCAGTCTGAAGTATAGACACTTTCGGTGGCCGGGCCGCCGGTACCGCTTACATACACCGAACTCTTGGATCGGTGGGGGAGTCCGCTCACAGACACCACCAGCGGAGCCGATGGTTGATATACGTCGATTTGCAGTTGATTTATCAACAAAATGTTGTCAAATGCATCGATCACGACTTCAAATTTCGAACAAGGAACTCTACTTGTGCGTTCTTCGCGTCGTTGGCTTTCAGGCCGAAGCCGTTGTGTTCCAGCGGGGCACCGGTGGTCGGCCAGGTGACGAGCGACACGGGTTGGTCTGCCGAGCGTGGCGTAAGGGCTTCCACGAACGTTCGGATGCACGCCACCGGCACCACCTGATCGGCTTCTGAATGCAGGGCCAGAAGCGGGATAGGTCGCCAGGTTTCGAGATGGGCGATGGGGTCTAGGTGAGCGAGGGCGCGGGTGCGGATGGTGGGGTCGGCGGGCACGAACTCGGCGCGGGGGCCATCGGGCCCGTAGAGCATGCCGAGGTTCCCGGCGGTGCCTTCGACCGCGGCACACACAAAGGGGTGCGGGCCACACAAGCGGCGCAGGGTGATCATGCCGCCGGCGGACATGCCGCCGAGGGCGAGACGGTTGGGGTCAAAGAGCCCGGCCAGCGGCGGCGCGGCCAGCGCGGCCACCACAGCATCGATCTCGGCGATCCCTCGCTCAAGCAATTCAAACACCGCGCCGGGCTGCTGGAGGCGATGATCGAGCCGCTCGCCGTGGCCGGGGAGGTCGATGGCACAGGTGGCGATCCCGGCACGGACGAGCCGGAGGTAGCGGCCGTTGTCGAGTTCCTTGGAGACGGTGCGGCCGTGGAGCCAGATGAGGGTGGGGGCGGGCTTGGCCCAGTCGGGGTGGGCGATGAGCGCCGGGATGTTGGTGGGGCCGAGCGTGGTGAAGCGTGTGCACTCGCGGAGCGAGGCGGGGAGGGAGGCGAGGGCGGGATGAGCGGGGGGCACGGGGCAGGGTAGTGGAGCGCGGCGAGTCGGGTGCGATACTCCCGTTCCAGAGAGCGGGGAGTTGCCGAGCGAAGCGAGGCAGAGGGGGCGTTCGGTGGGGGTGCGTGTGCACCTCTCAGTGAACCCCAGCGAGAACCCTCTCCCCCACTCGCCGAGCCTCGGCCACCTCCCCGGTAGGACCGGGGGAGGGTGGTTGCGCGTGCCGCGCTATCCTGACTTGTGCGCCTCCTCGACCGCTACATCGCGAGGCAATTCCTCGTCAACGCGCTGCTCTTGCTCGTGCTGCTGTTCTCGTTCGTGGTGATGGTGGATGTGTCCATCAACCTCTCGCGCTTCTACAAGACGGCGGGGAATCTCGCGGGCGAAGCCGTGGGCGGCGGGGGTGGTGAAAGCGGCGGATTCGTGCGGCGCATGCTCATCACGGCTTTGCTGATCGCCAACCTCTGGTGGCCGCGGTTGCTCTCGCTCTTCAACAGCGTGTCGGGCCTGGTGATGATCGGGGCGATGGGGTTTACCTTTACCCAACTGGTGCGGCAGCGTGAACTGGTCGCGATGCTGGCGGGGGGCGTCAGTCTGTGGCGGGCGGCCCGGCCCGTGCTGCTGATGTGCGTGTTGATTTCCTTGGTTCAGGTGCTGAACCAGGAACTGGTGATCCCGCGGATCGCGCCGCTGCTCACGCGCGACCCGGGTTCGAGTGCCGAGCGCGAGGTGGATGCATTTCCGGTGAAACTGACGGCCGACGGCGAACGCCGGGTGGTGCAGGCGCTGCGGTTCCGGCCCGGGGATGGCGTGCTGGAATCGGTGAACATCTGGGAGCGGTCAGACCGGGGCCAGGTCACGCGGCGCATCACCGCCGAGCGGGCGGTGTACGAACACGATCAGAACGGCCCGGGCGGCTCGTGGCGGCTTGAAGGGGCCAGAGTTGTTCCCCTGGTGTTTCGTAGGCCCAACGCGGGGGGAACTGTGCCGATCGAGGCCGCGCCCGAGCGGCTGGTGACCGACCTGAGCCCCACCACGCTGCTGATCAACCAGTTTGCGACCATCAGCCAGAGTCTGTCGTGGCGGCAGATCGCGCAGGTTCTGGCCACGCCCGGCGTGCGCCCGGAAACCATCGAACGCCTCGAACGCGTCGGCCTCGGTCGCATCAGCACGATCGTGTGCACGCTGCTGGCGGTGGTGATCTGCCTGCCGTTCTACCTTACGCGGGAGCCTCGGAACATGGTTGGGCAATCGCTCAAGGCGGCCCCGCTGGCGATTCTGGCGACGCTTGGCGCGGTGCTGGGAACGACGGCCCCGGTGCCGGGCATGCCGGCGGCGGCGGCGGTGTTCATCCCGGTGGCGATTTTGCTGCCGCTGGCGATTGCGGCGTGGACGAGCATCCGGACGTGATGTTCGCATTGTGATTGGTATTTGATAAGTATTGGTTGCAAAAGTAACATTTGTTGCACTTTGTAACCAAAATGGCGATATAGTTGACAGATATGGCACTTAAAGCCAATGATGATGGATCGCTGCGAATGCTGGGTGAACGGATCGCCCAACAGCGCCTCGCGCGCAATCTGACCCAGGCCCAAATCGCACGCGAATCGGGCCTCTCCAAGCGCACCATCGTGAGGCTCGAGCAGGGCGAATCGAGCCAGGTCATGAACCTGGTGCGCGTGCTTCGCGTGCTGGGGCTGATCCAGAATCTCGAACACCTCGTGCCTGCGCCGCTGGCGAGCCCCATCGAAGCATTGAAAGCGACGCGCCGCGTCCGCCGTCGCGCGGCACCCTCTCGAAAAACCAATGACCGCGGGCCGGCCAACGGCTGGACGTGGGCAGAAGGTGACGCCGCATGACCACCGTGGCCGAAGTCCGCTTGTGGGGGCGCACCATTGGTGCGGTGTCGCTGGACCCTGCGACGGGCATCGCGGCGTTTCAATACACCGAAGCGTTTGCGCGCAGCGATATCGAGGTCGCGCCGATCATGATGCCGCTGGGAACGCGCGTGTATGCGTTTGCCGACTTGCCGCGGGCATCGTTCCACGGCTTGCCGGGGATGCTCGCGGACGCACTCCCGGATCGGTTCGGCAATGCGGTGATCGACGAATGGCTTTCCGCGCAAGGACGATTGCCCGGGGAGATCAACGCCGTCGAACGCGTGTGCTACACGGGAACGCGTGGCATGGGCGCGTTGGAGTTTCTGCCGTCCCTTGGCCTGCGGGAGCGCACGAGCAAGGTCGTGCGGATCGATGCGCTGGTCAATCTGGCGGCCGAGGTGCTCAGTCGCCGGGCGAACTTGACGACGACCCTGGCGGACGCGGACAAGGAGCGGGCGTTGCGGGAGATTCTGCGTGTGGGCGCTTCGGCGGGCGGGGCGCGGGCGAAGGCCGTGATCGCGTGGCATCCCACTACGGGCGAGGTGCGCTCCGGGCAGGTCACCGCGCCACCTGGATTCGAATACTGGCTGCTCAAGTTCGACGGCGTGCCCAACAACATCGATCGCGACCTCGCGGACCCGCTGGGTTTCGGCGCGATCGAGTACGCCTACGCCCTCATGGCTCGCGCGGCGGGAATCCGCATGGCCGACTGCCGCGTGCTCGAAGAGCACGGCCGCCGCCACTTCATGACGCGCCGCTTCGACCGCTTGCCCAGCGGCGAGAAACTGCACATGCAGTCGCTCGCGGCGCTCGCGCACCTCGATTTCAACGACCCCTTGGCCAACTCGTACGAGCAGGCACTCGAGGTGATCCGGCGGCTGGAACTGGGCATGGACGCGATCGAGGAACAGTTCCGGCGCATGGTCTTCAACGTGATCGCCCGCAACCAGGATGATCACGTCAAGAACATCGCGTTCCTGATGGACAAGCAGGGCCGGTGGTCGCTCTCACCGGCGTTTGATGTGATGTATGCCTACAACCCCGACGGACGATGGACAGCCGCCCACCAGATGAGCCTGGCGGGCAAGCGCGACAGGTTCAGGCTTGAAGATTTCCGAACCGTGGCGGCGACGGCCTCCATGCAGCGCGGCCGGGCGGAAGCGATCATCCGCGAAGTGACGGAGGTCGTGGGTCGATGGAGCGAGTTTGCCGAGCAGGCGGGCGTGCCCGCGCCGCAGGCGGAGATGATCGGGCGGGTACACCGCCTCGAACTCCGCCCCGCCTAGGCTCGCCGGTCAAGGTTCACACGGCAGCGCGAGGGAGCACGAGGGCGATGGAGCGGATTCGGCACAATCCGGAAGCCGGCGAAGGCGGTGGTCGCGGTGGCGGTTTCACCGACGACAAACGCCGCGTGGTGGAGGCGACCGATCTGGTGCGCCTCATCGGCGAGCATGTGGCGCTCCGCAAGAAGGGGCGCGAGTTCGCGTGCCTGTGCCCGTTTCACGACGACCACAACCCGTCGATGTATGTGGTGCCGCACAAGCAGATTTATCACTGCTTTGTGTGCGGCGCGGGTGGCGATGCGATCTCGTTCGTGATGAACTTTCACAAGGCCTCGTTCCGCGAGGCGTTGCAGATTCTGGCCGATCGCGCGGGGATCACGCTTTCGCCGCCGCCGCGGCGAGGGTTTGGCGGGGCGGGCACGGGTGGTTCGGCCGGTGGCGAGGGCGGGGGGGGCGGGGGGGGCGGGGGCGATGACCCGCACGGGTTGAGCGACGGATCAGGATCGACTGCGGGCGGCGGGGGCGGGCCACCGACGAATCGCGAGGCATTGCTGGGGGCCAATCGGTTTGGTCAGGACTTCTTCCGCACGATCCTCTCGCATCCGGAGCATGGCAAGGCCGCGCGGGCCATCCTCTCGAGCCGGGGCGTGTCGCCGGAGATGATCGAGCGTTTCGGCCTCGGCGCATCGCCCGATCGCTGGGACGGGCTGGCGCTCACGCTGTCGAACAAGGGCCTGTTGCCGCGCGACTTCCTCGCGGCGGGATTGCTCAAGTCGCGCGAGTCGGGTGGCGGTGTCTACGACGGGCTGCGTAACCGCATCACGTTTCCCATCCACGACGCGCTCGGGCGGGTCATCGCGTTCGGCGGGCGGCGCATCAACGATGCCGACGAGCCCAAGTACCTCAACTCGCCCGAATCGCTGCTGTTCAACAAATCCGCCACGCTCTACGGCCTGCCCTTTGCTGCGGCGGCGATCCGCGAGAAGCGCACCGTCATCGTCACCGAAGGCTACATGGATTGCATCGCCTGCCACCAGGCGGGCGTGACCAACGTTGTCGCGACGCTGGGCACCGCGCTTAACACGCTGGGTGCCCGCGTGCTGCGGCGGCTGGGCGACACGATCGTGCTGCTGTTTGATGGCGACGACGCCGGGCAGCGCGCGGCGGATCGCGCCATCGAGGTGCTCTTTGCCGAGCCCGTGGATGTGCGGATCGCGACGATGGCGGCGGTGGCGCTCGAGCCCGGTGAATCGCCCGCGAAGGATCCTGACGAACTGCTGAAGCGGCCGCGCGGCGTGGAGCGGTTCGTCGCGATGATCGCTTGTGCGGAGGATGCGCTGGAGCATCGCTTCAAGCGCCTGGGTGCCCGCACGTCGAGCCTCGGGCTTGCGGCACGCTCCCGCGCCATCGACGATGAACTGGCTCGCCTGGCCGAACTGGGTCTGGGGCGCATCTCGCCCGTGCGGCGACACCTGGTGATCAAGCGCGTGGCCCAACTGGCGGGCGTGCCGGAATCGCTCATCACGGATGTGCTGGTGCGTCAGCCGAAGCCCACCGCGTTTCGGCCTCCCCCGGGTGAAGAAGCGGCGACGCCCATCGCGCCGCCTTCGCAACGCCTGCGCACGCGCGAGCAACTGCTCGCGTGCATTCTGCTCGATCCGGCGCTGGTGGACAATCTATCGCCCGCGGAACGGGAGCAACTTTTCGCGGCGACCCCGTGGAACCCGAGCGCGCTTGATCGCGTCGCGGCCATCATTGCGAGGCTGCGTGCCGAGGGCACGCTGACGGGCGTGCAGAGCGTCACGTCGGCACTCGACGATCCGGATGCGGTGCGTGAAGCCACGCGACTGGCCGTCGTGATGTCTTCGCAGGTTGGCGAGCGCACCGAGTCGCTGGCCGAGAACTGGACCGGTGGCCTCGCGGCGTTTCGGCGCGAGGCGCACGCCGCCGCCGCGCCCAGCGCCGACCCGGTGCAGCACCTCATCCACATCGTCAATGCGCCGAAGACGCAGACACCTCGACCGGTGTTCCCGCGCCGTTCATAGTCCCAGCCCCACACCCGGGTCAAGTTGCCCAGATAGCCCGAATCGCACCTTGACCGAGCGGGCCGCCCTCCTACGCTGTTCCGGAACGTTGATCGATCGACTCTTTTCGCGGTCTTCCCCGAGCCCCTCTTCGTGCCCAGGAGATTGCCGTGCTCAATGGCCTGCCCGCGAACCTTGACGCGCTGCTGTCCTGCGGACAGACGCGCGGCTGGCTGAGTTACGAGGAACTGAACAACACCATCCCCGATGAGATGGTCGATCCCGAACGCATCCACGAGTTCCTCGTGCACCTGGATGCCACCGGCGTCGAACTCGTCGACGAGATGGAGTTCAAGGCCCGCTGCTGGCGCGAATCGCGCAAGCGTCGCAAAGACGGCAAAGAGGCCGAGACCTTTGTCGAAGTGAAGCCGCCCACCGGCGACCCCGATCGACCCGCCCGTGCGATGACTGTCGTCGGCGGGGAGCGCCTCGGTGACTCGGGCTGGACCAAGATGAACTGGACGCCGCCCCGCTCAGCCAGCGGCGCGGCCACCCCGACCAAGACCGCCTCCAAGGTTCGCGCCGAACTCGAAGACGCCGGCCTACTCGATGATGATGAAGCGGAGGAACTCCGGGCCGACCTCGCGGCTGAAGAGATGGCCGCCGAGGGGGCCAAGCGCGTTGACGACCCGGTGCGGATGTACCTGTCGCAGATGGGCTCGATCCCCCTGCTGACGCGCGACGAGGAGATCCGCCTCGCCAAGAAGATCGAGACCATGCGGATGATCTTCCGGCGGCGGTGCCTGGAGAGCGACTATGTGCTCCAGGAAGCGGTCGTCACGCTGCACCAGGTGCACAAGGGCGAACTGCCCTTTGATCGCACGATGCGGCTCAGCACGCTCGACCAGCACGCCCGCGAGAAGATCGCCAAGCGCATCCCCTACAACCTCAAGACCATCGAGCGGCTGCTGGTGCAGAACCGCGACGACTGGGAGGCGCTCCGCCGCGCCCGCGATGAGCGGAAGGACGAAGTGGCCGACGCGCTCGAAGAGCGCCTGACCTCGCGCCGCCGCCGCCTCGCAGCCCTCACCGAGGAACTCTCGCTCCGCACCGGGCGCATCGTGCCGCTGATGAAGAAACTGCGGTCGATCTCTCAGAAGATGACCGAACTGCAGGCCGAGATCAAGCGCGCCGATCGCCCCAACGGCAAGAAGAACGGCACCACCAGCGCCAGCGACGCCGAAACCGCCGCGGCCATGAAAGACGAACTGGGCGGCCTGCGATCGCTGGTTCTTGATGACCCCGAAGTGCTCGGTCGCAAGGTCAAAGCGATCGACACCGTCTTCTGGGAATACGAGCAGGCCAAGCGCGATCTGTCCGGCGGTAACCTGCGTCTCGTGGTCTCCATCGCCAAGAAGTACCGCAACCGCGGCCTTTCATTCCTCGACGTCATCCAGGAAGGCAACACCGGCCTGATGCGCGCGGTGGACAAGTACGAGTACAAGCGCGGCTACAAGTTCAGCACCTACGCCACATGGTGGATCCGCCAGGCCATCACGCGCGCCATCGCCGACCACGCTCGCACCATTCGCGTCCCGGTCCACATGATCGAGACCATGAGTAAACTCCGCAACATCCAGAAGGCGATGTTCCAGGAGATCGGCCGCGAGCCGACCATCGACGAACTCGCGGCCCGCGCGGGCCTGCCGCACGCGGAAGTCCGCCGCGTGCTCAAGGTGAGCCGCCAGCCCGCCAGCCTCGACCGCCCCGTGGGCGAGAGCGAGGATTCCGTCTTTGGCGATTTCATCGAGGACCAGTCCACCGGCTCCCCTGTGCAGACGGCCACCGCCGACACGCTCAAGCAGCGCATCGAGCAGGTGCTCAAGAGCCTCACCTATCGCGAGCGCGAGATCATCAAACTCCGCTACGGCATCGGCGATGGTTACACCTACACCCTCGAAGAGGTCGGCCGCATCTTCAAGGTGACGCGCGAGCGGGTCCGGCAGGTTGAGGCCAAGGCCATCCGCAAACTGCAGCACCCGGTGCGCAGCCGAAAACTCGCGGGGTTCCTGGATGGCGCGGTGGTGAAGAACTACCGCGAACTGATGAACGAGCCCTTGCCGTCGGTGTCGGAGCGGCCCGAGCGCAGCCGTCCTCGCACGCCCGAAGAGATCGCCTTCGACGCCGAGGACGTGCCTGAGACGGTGGAGGCGGAAGTGGAAGCGGCGGATCTCGTGTAACGCTCCGAAAGCCCCTTCCCAGAAAGGGAGGGGGTTGGGGGGGAGGCGGAGAAGCCCTCATTGCCTACCGATGCACCCAACCCAAACGCCCCGGCACAGCCGGGGCGTTTTTCATTCGCGCTAGCCTGGCGAGGCTGCGCCTCGACACAGCTGTGCCACCAAGGCAAGGTACCGCCTTACTTCTTGTCGTCCTTCACCTCAAACTCCGCGTCGATCACGTCATCTTTCTTGCCCGTAGAAGCCTTGGGCTCGGCACCCGGCGTTGCGCCAGCCGTGCCGCTGGCAGCGCCCGCAGCCTTCGCCGCTTCCGCCTCGTACACCACCTTGCCCAGTTCCATGCTCGCCTTTTCGAGTTCCTTCACGGCACGGTCGATCGCGTCCTTGTCCTCGCCCTTGATCTTCTCTTCCACGCTCGAAATCGCCGACTCGATCTGCCCGCGGATTTCGGGCGTCACCTTGCCGCCGTGCTCTTCGAGGGCCTTGCGGGTCTGGAGGACGAACGCGTCGGCCTTGTTCTTGGTGTCCACGATCTCGCGGCGGCGCTTGTCGTCGGCCGCGTGGGCCTCGGCGTCGCGCTTCATGCGCTCGATGTCTTCCTTGGGGAGGCCGCCACTGTTGCTGATCTTGATGTCCGCCTTCTTGCCCGCCTTGGTGTCGGTCGCAGTCACCGTAAGAATGCCGTTGGCATCGATGGCGAACTCGACTTCGATCTGCGGCATGCCGCGCGGAGCTGGCGCGATGCCCGACAACTCGAACTTGCCCAGTTCCCGGTTGTCGGCGGCAAACTCCCGCTCGCCCTGAAGCACCACGATCTGCACGCTGGGCTGGTTGTCCGACGCGGTGGAGAATGTCTCTTTCTTGCTCGCCGGGATGGTCGTGTTGCGCTCGATGAGTTTGGTCATCACGCCGCCCATGGTTTCGACACCCAGGGAGAGGGGCGTCACATCGAGCAGCAGGATGTTCTTGACGTCACCCTTGAGCACCCCGCCCTGGATCGCGGCACCGATGGCCACGACCTCGTCAGGGTTCACCGAGCGATTCGGCTCCTTGCCGAAAATCTCCTTGGCGATCTGCGAGGCCTTGGGCATACGCGTCGAGCCGCCGACGAGCACCACCTCGTCGATCTTGCTGATATCGATCTTGGCATCGCGCAGGGCGTTCTGGCAGGGCGCCTTCAGGCGCTCGAACAGGTCGGCAGTGATGGACTCGAACTTGGCCCGCGTGAGCGACACCTCCAGGTGCTTGGGCCCGTTCTGGTCGGCCGTGATAAACGGCAGACGCACGGTGGTCTCCTGCATGGTCGAGAGTTCGCACTTGGCCTTCTCGGCCGCTTCCTTCAGACGCTGCAGGGCCATCGCATCCTTTCGGATGTCGATCCCCTCACGCTTGCGGAACTCCTCGGCGAGGAAATCGATCACGCGCTGGTCCCAGTCGTCGCCACCCAGGTGGGTGTCACCGTTGGTGCTGAGCACCTCGAAGACGCCATCGCCGATATCGAGGATGGAGACGTCAAAGGTGCCGCCGCCGAGGTCGAAGACCGCGATCTTCTCGTTGGTCTTCTTGTCCAGGCCGTAGGCGAGCGCGGCCGCCGTGGGCTCGTTGATGATGCGCTCGACCTTCAGGCCCGCGACCTCGCCGGCATCCTTGGTCGCTTGGCGCTGCGCGTCGTTGAAGTACGCCGGCACGGTGATCACCGCCCGCTCGACCTTCTCGCCCAGATAATCCTCGGCGGTCTTTTTCAGGTCCTGCAGGATGAACGCGCTGATCTGCTGCGGCGTGAACTCGCCCTGATTGACGCGCACCTTGACAAAGTCATCGGCCCCGCCCGTGAGCGTGTAGGGCACCTTTGACTCTTCACCGCCGCTGCGGCCGTAACTGGTGTCCGCGCCGGTGGCGACCTCGGTACGCCGGCGACCCATGAACCGCTTGATCGAATAAACCGTGTTCTTGGGGTTGGTCACCTGCTGGTGCTTGGCAGGCTGGCCGACCAGCCGTTCGCCCTTGTCGGTAAAGCCGACCACCGAGGGGGTGATGCGGGAGCCGGAAGAGTTGATCAGAACCTTGGGCGTGCCGCCTTCCATGATGGCGACGCAGGAGTTGGTGGTGCCGAGGTCGATGCCGATGATCTTGGACATTGAAGATGCTCCTCTGTTGACGCTGACGAGTCGCCCAGGAAATGCAAGCGTCGTGCCAACCGAGCGGAAGCCGAACCAGCCTTGATCTTGGGACATTTCTCGATGCTGGGAACAGCGTTGGCCCATGCCGCTAATGCCCGGGCCTGCACACTGATCGATGAGTCTGCCAAGGTGGCAGGGCTGAAGTGGTCAAGTGATCGAGTGGTCGAGTGGTCGAGTGGTCGAGTATGACCGCTGGGTCGCTTCGCCTTCCCACTTGGCGTCCCCCCCTGCCCGCCCTATCATACGGCCTTCGGTCGCATAGCTCAGTTGGCTAGAGCACAGTCCTCACACGACTGGGGTCACAGGTTCAAGTCCTGTTGCGACCATTCCTTCCGCACGCCGTCGGGTTCGCCAGCCGCGGGCCCCAGGAGCGAGGGCCTTTTCAACAAATCTCACGAAGGCACGCGATGTGGTCGCGGACCGGTGCCGCACCGCGTTGTGCGTTGGGGTTGCTCCCTCATACACTCCCGCATGACCACTCCCGCCCCCACTCCTGCACCGACTCCCGCGCCCGCACCCGCCGCTCCAACCTCCGCCACGCCCACCGCAGCCCCCGCCCCTGGCGCGCCAAAGCCCGTCGTCACCTTCGAGGACTTCGCCAAACTCGACCTCCGCGTCGCCCGCGTCATCACCGCCGAGAATCACCCCAAGGCCGATCGCCTCTTCCGCCTTCAGGTTGACGACGGCAGCGGCGCGCCCCGCCAGATCTGCGCCGGGATCCGCGACCATTACTCCGCCGAGAGCCTCGTCGGACGCCTCATCGTCATCGTCGCCAACCTCGCCCCGCGCGTGATCCGCGGCGAGGAATCCCGCGGCATGCTCCTGGCCGCCAGCGACGCGCCCAAGGATGCCGCCGACACCTCCACGCGCAAGGTCATCGTGCTGCGGCCTGATGCCGACATTGCGCCGGGGTCGATCGTCTCCTAAACGGCAGCATGGTCTCGCTTGCTACCACTCGACCGCTTGACTCACTCGACCACTTGACCGCTTGACCACTGACCACTTGACCACTCGGCCACTTGGCCACTTGGCTACTCGGCCTCTTCCACACGGCTCAACCGCACCCGCCGAAGTACGCGGCGATGTAGTCACTCAGATCATCCGGGTCGGCGTTCCCATCGCGGTTGAAATCACTCCGCGGGTCCGACGGCACCGCGAAGTAGGCCGCGATGTAGTCGCTCAGGTCATCCGGGTCGAGCGTGCCGTCGCCATTCAAGTCTGCTTTGCACAGAAACACGTCGAAGTCGAGCGCTGGTGCCGCGGCATTCGGAAACAGGAACGGCTCCGCCTCCTTGGTATAGAAGTTTGGATAGGAACCGATCACCTCCTGCTCCGCATCAAACAGCGCCGCCACCAGTAGGGCCACCCGCCCCGACGCGAGCCCCTGGGCCACATACGCGCTCGTGCCCGGACGCGACAAGTCGAAGGCGAATGCAAACTCGGTCCCGTCCGCTGGCACCGCGCCCGGTGCAGCCGACGCCGCGACGCCCGTGGCCAACCCGGGCACCAGCACGCGCGCCTTGATGGGATTTGACGCGTCCACCCCCGCGCCCGCTTCGTCGAACGCGACCGGGTACGCGTTCCGCACGTCGATCCACGGCGGCACAAAGGCCGATCCGGGCTTGAAGGGCGACGACTCGCCATATGTTGCCGCGCTGAAACCGTTGCGGAACGCGACGGCGAACGCCTCAATCGGCCGACCGGGATCGCTATCGACCACATACGCCGCGTCCGCGCCGCATGGCACGCCCGCGTCGCCGCTCGCCAGGTAGGTCTCGATCGCGTCGGGTGTCGGGTCGTACGCAAACGCCGTCGCGTCACTCGAGCGAACCCGCAGCCGCGCGCTCAGCACGCGATACGCGCCGATGGGCCAACCCGCTTCTACGGTGCCAGCGGTCGCAAAGGTCACGAGCATCTGCGCGTCGCGATCATCGAACCGCGCATCGGGCCCGCATCGGTTCGCCGAGGAAAACACGGGGACGGTCGCCCGTGTGCCTACTTCGCTGCCGAAGGGGTACATCCAGCGATCGACCACCGGCGCGGGGATCGTGGCGCTCACCAGTTGCGCCGATGCCCGGCCTGTCGCCAGGGCCAACAGGCTCATCGCTGCCGACACCCCAACCGCCACCCGCGTGCTGCGCTTCGCCATGATCACGATCTCCTCGCTGGGCTTTCGCCCATGCACGGTATTGTTGCCGCATAGACCAGACGAAGCCCGAGCGTCAGCGAGAGGCCGCCGAAAGTTCTCGCACCTCCGCTCAGTGAGCGCCCGTCGCTGACGCTCCGGCTTCGTTCTCTACCGCGCCAACCGCTCCATCCGCGCCCGTTGCCGCTCGTCGAGTTGCCGCAGCGGGTCCAGCCGCAGGAGCGCGTCGAGTTCCAGCACCCGCCGCGCCGCGGCCTTCGCTTCATCGGCACGGCCCGCCTCCGCGGCGTCGTCCGCCAGCCGCATCCACGTCATGATGTTGTACGGATCGAGGCGGAGCGACGCGCGGAGGAGCGCGGCACCGATGATGTGATCCCCGGGTGCTGGCGCGATGTGCCGCCAGTGCGCGTCCCACGCCGAGGCATTCCAATAGTGCATGCTCGCGATCCCAGGCTCGTCATCACGCGGCTGGCTGAACAGGCCCGTGGATGGCCACACCAGCGCCAGATCGCTCCAGGGCGACCCGGGCTTTGATCCGGGCATGTTTCGGACGGCTTGCCGTCCCGCTTCGCGCATCAAACGCCAATCGAAAGGCGTAATCCCGATCCGCAATCGCTCGATCACCGGGGCCGTGATGGCCAGTTCGAGTACCCGCATCCCGCGCTCGACCCCCGGGCCCGACGCCTCCACCGGCCGACCAATCCGCGCCTGAAGATCGCTCGCCAGCGCCGTAATCGCCTCGCGCTGCTCGGTCATCCCCATCCCCGCGGCTTCCTCCATCCGCCGCCGCGCCTCGGCCACGGGCTGCAGGTCCATCGCGGTTTCGCGGAGCGTCTGCTCCCAGCGCCACGCGGGCGCGACGCCGCCCCACAGCAGGCCGATCGCGAGCACCAGCACAATCGCCCGCGCGCCGCCGCCGACAAACCACCACGCGTGCCGGGCGAACCGCGCCGCACGCCGGCTTCCATCAGGGTGAGGCACCGGCGCGAAACCCGGAGCGGGCGCAGGCGAGCCCCCCACTTTCGCACCCGCCGCGGCCAGCGCGAGGAGGGCCACGAAGAGCCCGCACGAGGTCGGGTGCGAAGCCGTCACCTCGATCTGCGCGTGCACGGCGAGCGCCGTGGCCATCGCCGCCACGCCGAGCCGCACAATGGCCCCGCCGCGCAGAATCGCGGACAGCGCGGCCGCGCCTGTCACGCACCACGCCACGAGCCCGCCCACGGCGACGATCGCGCCGGATTCATCGATCGCGCCCCGCGCCGCGAGCAAGGCCGCGAGCACGGCTGCCGCGCCGATCACGCACACCGCGCGGATCAAAGGCCGCAGGGGTGGAATCGGCGATTCACTCTCGCTCGCGTCATTCGGCGTGCTCGTCGCATCGGCACGCGCCGCGTTTCCGTTCCGCACTCGTCTCCCGATCAACACCAGCCCCACCACCAGCACCGCGCCCCACGCCAGGCCGGGCACGCCCAGGCAGGCCCACCAATCCAGCAGCACGCTGTGCGGGCTGGCCACTTCTTCCGGGCTGAGCGGGTTCTTGGCGATCAGGTACGCGTCCTTGAAACCATCCGGCCCGACGCCACGCAGGGCATTGCCAACCCGCACCGCTGGGCCGTTCACGCTGGCGGGCAGTTCAAACCCCGTCGCGATGCGCACCGCCGCCTGCATGTAGAACCACCGGAACAGGATCGACAGTTCACCAATCCGCTCGCCGATCAGGCCCCGCGCCACCACGCCCAGCAGCGTGAGCGTCACGAGCGCTGGCGCGACTAGCCCAGCGAACCTCCATCGCCATTTCAACATCACCCACCACACGCCCCACGCCGCGATACCCAGTAAGAGCGCCCCGAAACCGCCCTTTGATTGTGACATCGCCAGCGCCGCGACCGCCGCGATCAATCCCGCCGCCACGCCGATCTTCATCCAGCGTGCTGACAACTCGGCCCGCTGCTTCAGCACTACCCACGCCACACCCGCCCACGCCAGCACGCCCGCCGCCGCGAAACTCGCGTAGACATTGCTCAACCCGAACCAGCCCGTCGCTTCGTTCTGCATCAGGCGCCGCGCGTAGCCCCGCGCCATGGGCGATTCGGGCGTCCACCCGTTGGCGGCAAAGAGCCGGTCCTTCCCGCGCTCAAAGTCCGCGACCATCGCGGGGTGATCCACCAGCATCTGGGCCGCGCCCTTCACCGCGAGCAGCACGACAAACCCCATGATCGCCGCGCGCCCCACGGCACGCACCTTCGCATCCCGCGCCAAGTGCCAGAGCGCCAGCCCGCCGATCATCGCCGCGCCCCACGCCGCGCCGACGCGCTGGTGCTGCACATAAGCGACTTCTCGCAGCCACCCGTGACACACGATCGGCCCCACGCCGATGAGGACCAGGCCAAACGCGATCGCTGGATAGAGCCAGGCTCGCCAAGCATCTTGACCGACACCGTGCTCAGCGCCGTCACGCCACGAACTCCGCCGCGCTTCCCACAGCCCTAGCACCGCGCCAAACAGCACCACCGCATCCACCAGCATCGAGCCCGCCGGGCCCAGCCCCGACATGGTCGGCGGCACCACCATCGGGTCCATGTCCCAATACGGCAGCGTCACATGGGCCGACGTCGCGCGGACGAGCCATGGCGTCAGAATCAGCCCCAGCGCGATGAGGCCCCGCACGGGCACGCGCTCGTCGGCGCTCGCTGCATGCGAGGCGGCGCTCACGCCGGGCCTCCGCGCGAATCGGCATCGCGCGAGGGCGAGTTCGTGCCGGCTGCCGCCCCTCCCACTGCCGCTCGATGCTCGAACACGGCCAGCACGGCCAGCACCAGCACCGTCTGCACGCCCACGAGCACCGCCTGCCATGGTTCAAGCGACCCGAGCGCGATCCCCCCGATCGCCGTGATCGCCGTCAGGCCATGAATCACGAGCACCGCGGCCCGCTTCGACAAGCCGCGCCGCACCAATCGGTGCGACAGATGCTGCAAGTCGCCCACCAGGGGCGATTTTCCTTGTGACAGACGGATCACCACCACCGACACAAAGTCATACAGCGGAATCGCCAGAACGACCAGGGGCATGAACACGCCGTACCACCCGCCCGCCGCATCGGGCGCGTAATACGTCGTTCGCACCGTCAGGAACCCGAGCAGGAAGCCGATCACGAGCGACCCGCCATCGCCCATGAAGATCGTGGCCCCACCGGCCCCACCCCCGCCACCGCCATCCCTCTTCGCCCGCCACGGAAAGTTAAACACCAGAAACCCGCCGCACGCGCCCACCAGCACCGCCAGCATCGAAGCCACGAACCACTGCCCGTGCACGATCGCCGCCGCCAGGAAGCACGCCCCCGCGATCGCCCCCACACCCGCGGACAATCCGTCCATGTTGTCGAGAAAGTTCATCGCGTTGGTGACGACCACGATCCACAGCACCGTCACCACGATCGATGCCGCCATGCCCGCGCCGCCCAGCCGCCCGTCCAAAAGGGTCAGCAGACGCGTGTCGGTCCACCACACCACCGCGCCCGTCACCCCCAGCAGCACCATCAACTTCACCCAGGGCCCCAGCGGCTGGCGATCATCCAGCACGCCCATCACATGCAGCACGAGAAGACCCGCCAGCAGCACGATCGCCTCGTCGGCCGTCGCCCGCAGCCCCGGCATGTGCTGCACCAGTTCGGGCACATTCGCCTGCACCGGGCACGTCTCCGGCGGCGACTGGGTGACCAGCAGCCCCGCCAGCATGGGGAGCGCGATGCCCAGCATGATCGCGATGCCGCCGGTGTTGGGCACGCGCCGCGAGGCCGCCTTCACCTGGCCCGCGACGCCCGGGCCATCGAGCGCGTTCATCCGGCGCCCGATGGCGCGCACGATGAGCGTCGCCGGCACCGTCACCAGCCACGCCACGACCACCAGACCTATCGCGAGCATCGCCACGGATCGAGTCTAGTCGATTGTGCAGCGGTGGTGCCTGCGCCACCAACGAAAGCCGCCCCGGGGCGCTGGCCCAGGGGCGACGAAGATGCTGAGTGCTGTGTTGAACGTCGCGAGTCGCGAGTGTGCCGTGTCGGCCTTAGCCCACCGAATCCGCCGGCGTGTTGTCGGCCGTGTTCTTTGGGTCAGCCTTCATCGGGGCCTTGGTGCCCGGTCGAATCTCGATCACTTCGGACTTGCGAACCTTGAGCGAGGCCTTCGAGGCCG
This sequence comes from uncultured Phycisphaeraceae bacterium, assembly GCA_964588585.1. Taxonomy (GTDB): domain Bacteria; phylum Planctomycetota; class Phycisphaerae; order Phycisphaerales; family UBA1924; genus JAEUIX01. The sequence goes on along the minus strand of CAZPPX010000006.1, from coordinate 136,754 downwards.
CGCCGCGGCGGTGCTCGGTGGCGGCTTTGCTGTCGATATCCAGTTTGGCCTTCTGCTCGTAGTCGGATTGCTCCGCCCCGGCCGAGAGGGCCGCGAGTTCGGCTTCCTGCCGGGCCCGGATGTCGGCAACCTTGCTCTGCAGGTGATCGAGGCTCGCGGCCTTGTACCGGCTCTGCTCGTCGATCGACGCCTGGCGCTTCGAGAGCACGTCGATCATCCGCTCGTTGCGGGCGATCGAATCCACCTGGCGATCAAGTTGCCAGAGTTGCGACTGGAACTCGTTGCGCTCAGTCTCCAGTTTTGTCAGGAGCGAAGCGAGGCGTTCTTCCTGCGACACGAGGTAGCCCATGTCACGGTCGATGTCGCCCAGGCGGCTGGCGTACGCCGAGCGGGTGTTGTTGATCTCCACCGTGCGGGCATAGGCCTTTTCGACCGTCAGCCGCTGGTCGCCAAAGACCAGTTCCACGCGGCGATCCGTCGAGTCGTCGTACGCCACCTGCTGCAGGCCCGCGCGGGCTTCTTCGGCCTGCGCGAGCATCCCCTGCAACGTGTCCAGGTCGCGGCTGGTCATCTCCACCACGCGCTGGCTCACCGATTCCTCGCGCTTCAGTTGCGACATCTGCGAACGCACCTCGCCCAGGTCAGACCGCACTTGCGCGATCCGCTTGGGGTACGTCGCCTCCAGATCGCGCAACTGCGCCCGCAGGGCGACGGGATCGGTAATCGCCTTGTCGATGTGCGTGTTCACCGCGTCGCGTGTCTGATTGAACAGTGCGCCCACGCGCTCAGGACCGGCCACAAGCGTCAACCCGCCGCCGGCGAGTGCCGTAATGACCACAACCCGCGTAACCGTGCGACCGAGTCCGAACATGGCAGGGCCTCCTTGACATCAAGCCCGCGCCCTCATCTCCGATCGATCCCAAAGGCCCCATTGGCCCCCGGTCCACTCGACGGCAGGGCGTGACAAGGAGGTTGTTGGGAAACGGGGGGACCGCATTTCACAGCAAGCCACACCACACAGCACGCAGCACGCAGCACGCAGCACACATCCGAGCCAGTGCACGGTGATGTCCTAGCCAAAACCAAGCAGGATCGCGCGACCGGTTTTGGGTTTTATTTGTGCTGTGTGCTGTGTGGTGTGTGGTGTGGCTGTGGCCCCGCCACCGTCCCAAACACCATCGTCACCTGCGACCCGTGCAGCGGAAACGCCACCCGGCACCGATAACCCCGCAGGGTCTCCGCCCCGATCCCCAGCCGCTTCCACACCTCACCCATCATCTCCGCATACCGCGGCACATCCGCCGACCGCACCGTTATCCCTCCGCCCCCTGCGCCATGTGCACGCCGGGCCCCACCGCCACCCAACACCTCGATCCGTTCCTCCACGGGCCACTCGTCAAAGTCTCGCGTCGGGTCGTTCGGGCTGGCGACGCCTTCACCCACCGTGTCATACACCCGCAGCGTGGGCACCTGTCCCGGATACACATCCTCGTGCACGAACACGTCGAACTGCAACGCCGTCACGGGCGTCTGGGCCTCGGCAAAGAAGAACGCCCAGCGTTTCTGGGCCGGATCGACGTACCGCGCCAGTTCCCCGAGATTCCTCTCGGCAAACACCAGGTCCACCGCCGCCTCGGCACCCAACGCTTCGGACTCCCCCCCCCTCCCCGCGCCATCACCACCGCCCAGCGTGTAGTGCACCACTTCGCCTGCCGCGCGGGCTTCAAGCGCGGGCAATGGCGACGAGCAGTATTCCTCGAGCAGCGGCACACCCCCGCCGATCGGCTGTCCATCCAGCGTCCGTGGCACCCGGGCCGGGTCGTGGGTGGCCACACGTCGGGTCGCCAGTTTCGCCACCGCCCCAGGGCGCACGCGATGCAGCCCGAACAGCCCGTTCACCCAGGTCACATCCAGCCGACCGATATCGGCGCTGGGGGTGATGACCACTGTCGCCAGCAGGGTCTTGGCGGCTACGCCTTTGATCTGGCTGATGGCCCGAAAGGCCGCCTGCTTGCGGCGGAGTTCGAACTCCTGCCGCGCCTCGGGCACCCAGGCGCTGAGCATCGCGTCCAGGCCGCTGCGATCGCCCCCGCGGGCGCGGATCATCCGCTCAAAGCGGTCGATGGCCTCCCGGGCGGTTTGAACTTCTGGCGCGCCCGCCCCTCGCGTCGCCGTCGCCTTCACAAACCGCCTCAACGGCTCTGGGCCGGGCATCCGCCGAATCGCCCCAATCGGGTCCGCCGCCCCCACTGCCCCCAAAATCCGGCTCGCCAGCACCTTGTCCACCCCAACCGCCCGCGAAAGCGCCATCGGGCCCCGGCCCGCCCCAACGGCCGAAACGAGCCGGCGGAGCGACCCGCTCAGGTCGCGCCCCAACGCCGCGGCTTCGATTTCCAGCCCTGCCGCGTCGCTGGCCGTGGTCGTCGTGCTGAGATCGCCCGAACCGTTCATGCTGCTCCGTGACATCGGCTGAAAGGCACCTTAGGATACCCGGGAATCCCTTGAATATAGCCAGGTTTGATCTCCAGTCACCACTTTTTCTTGATTTCCGAGCAGTTTCCGGGAAACTATTCGGAACGCCCCACGAATGATCCATGCGGAACATGGGCGGGGCGATGTCGCCTCGCCTTTTCGCGCCCGTTTGAACCCACGCTGCCTCGCCTTTTCGCGCCCGTTTGAACCCACGCTGCCTCGCCTTCCACCGGAGCACACCATGAAGTCCCGCCTGACCACTGTCGCCTCCATGGCCTTTGCCGCCTCCTTGGCACCCGTCGCCAGCGGCCAGGTCCTCGTCAACGAAGCCTTTGAAATCGAAGGCTCGACCTCCGGCTTCACCGCCAACGGCAACCAGATGCTCTTCGAAGGCGGGAACCCCGGCTTGTTCATGGGCATCCCCGCCGACTCCTACTTCGGCCTCTCCCTCCGCACCGACGAGCCCGGCAACCCGATGCTGGGCAACCTGTCGCGTCATGGGGGGCCCATCCGCATCACCTTCGATGTCCGCGTCACGCTGCTTCGCTCCTTCTTCGGCGACGACATCGACCCCGAGAACTTTCCCCTCGTCCTCGAGTGCTTTGACGACCCAGCCAATCCCGAGGACTATCCCGTCAGCGTGTACATCGTCGGCGCGGGCCTGCCGAACCCCTCCGACGGCTGGATGACCGTGCAGTTTGTGATTCCCGATCCGACGCAAGCCGCGCTGCCCGCGGGCTGGGCGGGCACGGGCGAGGAAGACCCTAACACCTTCGAGCCCCGCCTGCCCGCCCACCGCACCTACGCCAGCGTGCTGGCCAACGTCGATCGCTTCCAGATCAGCACGTTCCGGCCCGGGTTTTTCTACGGCTTCAACCTCTGGGAGGCCGGGTTCGACAACCTGCGTATCGAAGTCGACACCCCCGCCACCTGTGCCGCCGATTTCAACAGCGACGGCAACCTCGATCCCGACGACCTCGCCGACTACATCGCGTGCTACTTCCTGCCGCCGTGCGACGGGGCCGACTTCAGCGGCGACGGCAACGTCGATCCCGACGACCTGGCCGACTACATCGCGGCGTACTTCGCTGGCTGCGAGTGATCGTTTCCTGACCTGATCAGCCTCCACTTGCCCACGACGCGCCGACACGGTCGGGTCTTGGGCTTTTCGTTGCCTTGTCCGCGCACCGGATCGCCAACGTGGCGCTACACTTCTGACCGATGCCCAAGCAATCAGACGACAAGTTGACCCTGGAAGCCGAAGTGGTGGAAGCCCTGCCGAACGCGATGTTCCGGGTGAAACTGCCCAACAACCACACGGTGCTGGGATATGTGTCGGGGAAGATGCGGATGAACTACATCCGCATCCTGCCGGGCGACCGCGTGACGGTGGAACTGTCGCCTTATGACCTCAGCAAGGCCCGCATCACCTTCCGGCACTGAGACGCCGGTACCAACCCCACGCGCGAGTTGAACTCACCAGCGAACCGCACTGGCGACGCCTTCCGAGCACGGCGACGCCAGCGGCATGTTGGCCACAGACCGCGGTCCTGCTGATCATCCACCCGATGCGGGTTTCGGGTCTGCCGGTTTCTCCGCCTCGAGCGGCGTGGCTGGCGGCACGGGCGGAATCGGTGCGATCGGCTTGGGTGCGATGGGCAGCGCCGGCGCGCTGGGTTCGAACAGGTAGACGAGCGTGCCGCTCTTGCTGCCGACCATCAGATTCAGGATCGACATGTCGGCCTGATTCGCCTTGATCCACACCACGGCGGTGCCCTGCTCGTAATGCAACAGGACCGGCGCGATGGCGCCCATGGCTTCTGCGGGCCCCTGCGACGACTGCATAACCGGCCCGACTGCGCTGCTGGCGGAGAGGAAATCACCGAAGGATGTGACGCCGCGCTGGAAGGCGCCGAGTTCGGCGCGGACGCGGGCGCGGAAGGCTTCCAGTTGTTCGTCGGACAGGGTGACCGAGCCGGACATCTTGGCGCGGACCTGATCGAACGAACCCGATTCCACCGCCTGCATGATGGCGACAGTGGGCGTCGTGAACTGCGACTGATACACGCGCCAGGTCAGCAGCGCACCGACGAGGATCATGGTCCAGAGGAGCGAAAGGGCCAGGCCGATGACGACGCCGGTGAGCGCCAGGCCTCTGCCGGTGAGGCGACCGCCGGAGCGGGCGATGAGGAAGAGCGCCGCGACGCCCAGGATGACGCCGATGGGTGCGGTGACGCACAGGATGGCGAGAATGAGCGAAGCGACGGCCAGTCCGCTGAGCCGCTGGCGGGTGGGGGAATCGTGCCAGGCTTCGTATCCGGGCTGGGGCTGAGAGGAATCCGGCTGCTGAGAACTTATCGTGTCGTAGGGGTTGGTGCGCATACGCGACGAGGATAGAGGCGCGAGGTGAAGTTCGCGCGAAGGGATGGGCGATTTTCGCGCACGGCACGGCCCACGCCTTCAGGGCGTGGGTTTCGGCACGAGTACATTGGAAGTGATTCAGCCCTTCAGCGCGTCGGCAACGGTCGCGAAGACCTTCAGTTTCTGGTCTACGCGGGTGGCTTGCATGAGGCTCTTGATGTAGTCGCTGGGGGCGGCAATGCGGACCGCACCGCCGCGGGCTTTCACTTCCGCGTGCAGGGCCAGGAACGAGCCCAGCGCGTGGCTGGTGAGAAACTCGAGGCCTGAAAGGTCGAGCACCACCAGCCGCGGCATGCGGGCCCGGATCTTCAGGAGTTCGGCATCAAACTCCTCGCGGGCCCCGACACTGGCCATGCCCTTGAGGGTCGCGACCACGCCCTCGGGTTGCTCGGTGAGCGACATGGAAAAGGACTGGGTGATGCTCATGCTGAACCTCGCACATGGGCCGACGGGGATCGGCAGGATGATACCAGAAGGGGATATCGGCCCTTTGGGGGCGGAGGTGAAGTTTCGATGCTCCGCTGTTTGGTGAGCACTTACACCTGTTTGTGGCGTTTGGGCGGTACGACGGCCGGATGGAATGGCCGTGGCGGCGGGTTCACCGGCACACCGCATTCGGGGCAGCACTCGACACCCGGAAGGGCGGAGAGGTCGTAATCGCACTTGATGCAGCACGGGGCCACGTCGTCTGCATACGGGATGTGGAACGCCTTGCGGTGCGGATTCTCGCGCGCCCACCGAATGAGGCGCACGCCGATGATCCCTGAGCAAATGAAGCACGCAAGCAAGCCGAGTTTGAACGAGTCGGTTGGAAGCGTCACGACCATCGCGATGAGGAATCCGAGCGTGCCGGGCACGAGCACAGCAAAGGTGCCGGACGATCGAAGCACGATGGCGCTCGTGAGATAGGTGCTGAGGCTGAGCGCAATCGCGAACCAGATGGCGGAGCGGCCTGGTCCAGAGGATGATGGCGAGGCGGTGATCGACGCCGCAAAGATCAGCCACGCGAGGCCCCAGGGAGCCGAGACGTACCAGGTGCGAATCAGCGTCTCGGGAAGGGTCCATTCTCGCCGAAACTTCGCAGCGGCGATGACCCACGGCGGCATGAGCAACCCGAGGAGGATTGGCGGGAACAGCACCAGCATGATCAGGATCGCTGCTGGATTGACGATGTTCGGCCACATTGCTGCTCGTCCTGTGTGCGACAGGCTACACCGCTTCGCCGCGCCGCGGCGGAAGAACAGCCGGCCTGTGCATGGTCACCGGCGGCAGCATCACAGCCTCACCGCATTCTGGACACCGCTCGACGCCCGGGAGCGCCGAGAGGACGTAGTCGCACTTGATGCAGATGGGCGCGGGATCGGCGATAGAGAACGAACGCGGCTGCTGGAGCGGATTGATGGCAGCCCACTTGACCAGGGCCGTGCCGCTGACCATCCACAAGGCCGCAGCCAGCAGCGCGCCGAGTGGGCCCGCCGTCACCAGTAGGACCATCGGTACCGACATGCATGCCAGCCACATCGGGTGCCATGATTTCAGCACCAAGGGAGCGGCAACCGCCTGCGCAGACCCGAGCAGCAGCATGCACAAAAGGAACATCCCGCCGTAGTCATCCAGTACGGAGAGGCCCGCCACCAAGCACCATTGCCCGACCCAACCCGCCGGCACGAGCCACAGGCGCTTCAGGGTTTCGCGGTGCGTCCATTGCCGCCGTCGCACAGCGGCAAAATAGACCCACGGCGGCAGAACAAATCCGAGGCCAATCGGCAGGGCCAGAACGGCGAGAAGTGCCACCTGCGCTGGGTCGGGTGCGAAGAGCATGGCCCGCGTGGACTCCTTCATGATCCGCAGGCCCGCGCGCGCCCGCTACGCCCGCTTACGCATGGTCACGGTGCCCTCGCGGTCCTCGATGAGCAGCGTCTGGGCCTCGGTGAGGAAGAGGCCGTGGTCCAGCACGCCTGCCGTGGCGTCGAGCGCGGCGGCGATCGCCTGCACGTCGTGACTTGGCGTCAACTTCACATCGAGGATGACGCACGCGTTGTCGGTGATGAGGATTTCGCTCGTGGGCTTGCCGTCCTGGTCTTTCTTGACGCGCACGGTGCCGTGAAGGTTGAGGCAGCCCCCCCCACCCCCTCGAGCGAGGCGCGCGCGAACGCTGGCGAGGGCCATCGGCACGATCTCGATGGGCAGCGGGTAACGCTCGCCCAGGTGCTTGACGAGCTTGGAATCGTCGAGAATGTTGACGCAGATGGTGCTGGCCGCGGCAACGATGCGCTCGCGCGTCATGGCCCCGCCGCCGCCCTTGAGCATGCGGCCTTGCGGGTCGAGTTCATCTGCGCCGTCAAAGAGAAAGTCCACGCGCTCGACGCTGGCGAAGTCGACGACGGTGAGGCCCAGCGTGCCCGCGAGTTCCGCGGTGGCGATGCTGGTGGAGACGCAGGTGATCGCCAGCGACTCGGCTTTCACGCGGTCGGCCAGGGCCCGCACGCCCCGCGCGGCAGCCCGACCCGTGCCGAGGCCCACGATCATGCCCGAGCGAACGCCAGCGACGGCCTGAGTGGCGAGGTGGTCCATGTGGGCCGTTCTATCAGAAGGAAGCGGGGGGGGCAAGCGAACCCAGCGTGCGAGGCGCGAGCGTGGCCTCATTGGGATCACGGGCTCGCTCCCCAAGAAGCAGCCGCAAGCGTGCCTCGACCGCCAACCCCAGCGTCAACTTGCGCCGGCCCATCGCCGCCCGCGCGACCTCCAGGAACTTCTCCGCCGCGTACACCCGGCTGCCCGCGTCGGTGACCCACGAAAACGCGTGTACCGTGCCTGACACGGCCTGGGCCGCAGCCCACATGGTGCCGGTGCCGAGGATGCAGCCGGTCATCATCCGCGTGGCGATGGCTGTCTTCACATGGTCGCCGATCACAGCCCCCAGGAACTGCTCGCCCGTGCGCTCCGTCGGCCCCACGGTGCCACCTGGCCCAAACGCCCGCGCCATGACCTCGCCGTAGGTGTTCAGAAGATTGGAGTTCACGGTGGCGGCACCGAGGTTGGCCCACGCGCCGACCCATGAGTCGCCCAGGTGGCCATCGTGGGCTTTGTTGGCAAACCCCTGGAAGATGGTGCCGCCGACTTCGCCGGCGACTTTGCACCAGGGACCGAGCGCGGTGCCACCCTTGATGAGCGTGCGGTCGAGCACCGTGCAATGCGGCCCGATGTAGGCGGGGCCGATGATGGTGACGCCCGGGCGCACGGTGGCGTGCTTATCGAGCACGATGGGCCCGTGCTCAAGGTCGAGAATGACGCCGGGACCGATGGTGGCGGTGGATTCGATACCCAGAGCGTGCTGGCCGATGAGGATGGTGCCCGTGGGCGTTTTGCGGCGGTCGTTGCGCCGTTCGGGAAGGTCAATCGCGAGGCACCGGTCGCGAAACGATCGCACATGCCACGGGCGCGTCATCAACTGTCGTCCCCGAGCCCCCTCGTGCGCAAACGGATCGAAGGCCGCCACCTCACCGGCCATCACCCGGGCAACGTCTTTCGCCTTCACCCGCGCACCCAGTACCGCGGTGCTCTCTTCCTCTACGAGCACCCCGCCGAGTTCATCGATCTCGTGCAGCGCCGCGGCTGTGCAACCCGCCCACCGCCCGTTCACCAAAAGCACTTCGGCGTCACCCGCCAGCACCGGATTCACCGCGATACCCGCGTGGGCCTCTCGCGTTACCCCTTCAAGCCCCGAGGGCACGATCAACCCCGACAGCACCATCTCCAGCCCATCACGACCCGCCGTCCATCGCTTCACGCGCTCCAGCAGCGTGTACGCCCCCGTCCGGACGTCAAACGACGCCCGCAGGTCCGTCAAGGGAGACAGTTGCGGCAACCCATCGTCATACAGCAATATCGGTAGCATCGGGCCGAGTGTATCGCGCTCCATCCTTCACCTATCGTCTCGTCTATGGCCAGGCTGCATGAATACGAAGGCAAGGCCCTGCTCGCCCGTCACGGCATCCGCATTCCCAAGGGACGCGCCGTCACGTCGGGGCGGGAGGCCTTCGACGCGTACATGGAACTGCCGGTCAGCAGGAGTGGCGGTGAAGTGGTTCTGAAGATGCAGGCATGGACCACGAGTCGCGCGGCGCAGGGCGGCATCGTCTTTTCAAACGCGGCTGACAAGACCAAAGAGGATGCCGAGGCGATGCTGAATCGCACCATCGGGGGCTTCCCGGTCACGCACGTGCTGGTGGAAGAGAAACTCGACATCGCGTCGCCTGTATTCGTTTCGTTCTCGATCGACGACCGCGCGCGTCAGCCGGTGCTGCTGCTGGCCCTCGGCGGCGGGACGGGCATCGAAGAGCGGGCCGAATCGGTGAAGCGGATCCCTTGCAGCGTCGAATCCGGACCCGATGCGGCCTTGCTCCGCACGACGGTCGAGGCGTTCGACGTCAAGCCCGAATCGAAACCCGCACTGGTCGATGCCATCCTCAAGGCGTTCGAGACCTTCCGCGCGTCCGAGGCGCGCAGCCTCGAAATCAACCCGCTCGTCGTCACGCGGTCGGGCGACGTGGTGGCCGCGGATTGCCGAATCACGATTGATGACTACGCCGTCGTCCGCCATCCCGAACTGGGCATCGAGATCGCGCGGGAACTGGATCACCCGCCAACCGTCTTGGAGCGCCTGGCCTACGCGGTGGAGCAGAAGGACCACCGGGGGACGTTTTTCTTTGCCCAGATGAATGCTCAGGCAGAGCGGGAACCGGGACTCGATTCGGAGAATCGAGGTACCCAAGACCGGAACCAGAACCAGCGCACGGGCCTCATCGGCTTCCACGGCGCCGGTGGCGGCGGGTCCATGATGTCGATGGACGCCATCACTGCCGAGGGCTTCACCATCGCCAACTTCTGCGACACCAGCGGCAACCCCTCACCCGCCAAGGTCTATCGTGCCGCGCGCATCATTCTCGAACAGCCCGGCCTGGTCGGCTACTTCGGCTCCGGCTCGGGCGTCGCCAACCAGGAGCAGTTCTGGTCCGCCTACGGCCTCGCCAAAGCCTTCTGGGAGATGGACCTCGACATCCCCGCTGTCATCCGCCTCGGCGGCAACACCGAGGATCGCGCTGTGGACATTTTGCAGGGCGCGTGCCGTGCCGCAGGATTGAAGGCGACCGTGGAGGCCTACCGCAAGACCGACACCCCCGCCAAGATCGCGGCCCGGTTTGCCATGCTGGTGCGCGAGGCCAACGGAAAGGCCTGGACGCCCCGCCCGCCGCGCCGACCCGCATTCGTCAACTCCCCCACCGCCCACCGCTTCGACCTCAAAGGCGGCACCCTCTGGATCGACCCGGTCGCGTGGAAGTCGCACGCGACGGCCATCATCGCCCGATCCAACGGCCTGCTGGCCGACTCAAACGGCATCCCTTCGCTCCGTGTCACCCCTGCCGAGTTGGCGACCAAAGACTCCGATCTCATCGCCTGCGAGGTCGAATGCCGCCGCGATGGGATCCAAGGCTTCTTCGTCACCCTTGATCTTCCGGGCTGAACGCTCGCCAACGCCGATTGTTCGATTGGTCCAGCCAAAATCACATTTCTGCGATTTTCCACAGCTGCTATGCCGTCAGAAAGGGCATCGTTTCGGGTATATTCGTCCCGAAGCCTCGGGCCAAAGTCGCTTCATTCGAAACAGCGTCCTGCCCGGCCAGGATCCCACGCTCTCAATCAACCCCTACGAATATGGCCGGGTGGGCACGCTCGCAGCCAATCAGGCTCCCATTTCGACCGAAGGTCGCTCCTATTACGAGATCGCGCGGGCGGGCTCACCCTTCACTGATGTTGACATGCGCAAAGAGGCTCGCAACGCGCTTATCGAGGCCCTGATCACGGCTTCGGACCACAACACCAGCATCCACCTCGCTGACCTGAAGGCTACCCAATCCAGCATCAATGTCGTGTTCGGTGCCACCGCGCTCGGCCTCTCCGGTGGGCCACCGTCGCCGGACAAGCCACCGCCAACATCCTCTCCGCCATGAGCGCCGGATTTCAGGGTGCCCGTGCCCTCGTCAACGAAGAGGTATACGCCCAGGCCTTTGCCGAATCGATCGTCACGCTTGTCCTTGAGAATCGCAAGCAACTCGCTCGGGAACTGCGCGCGCACTACGACAACTCCCTCACCGCCTACCCGGTCGAACGAGGTATCGCCGATGCCAACGCCTACCACCAGACCGGCTCGGTCTACTTCGGCATCGCGTTGGCGCGCCAAGCCATCGAACGCGGTGCACTGCTCAAACGCGGAGAAAATGCCGACCCCACGCGTTCCACCGATGCCCAACTGACCGATGCCCAGGCCAAAGTGTCCGAAGCCCAGCGCCTCCTCACGGAACACGAAAAACAAAAAGCCACCCTTGAGACCGAGAGGACCAATCTCACGGCTTCGCTCACGGGTCGTCTTCCCGGGCTTGTCGCCGCCAAGGGTGTCAATCGTCCCGAGTCGGCCAACCTCCTCGCCAACGCCATGGCCGCGCTGGCCCTGGCCACTGAACCCCAAGCAGGTCAGGTGCCTACCGATCTGGAATGGCCGCCGTTGACGACCGTTGTCCGGTCCGAGACCGAAAGGCTCCGCGAATGCGCGACCAAAATCAAGATCGTCACCGCGCAGATTGCCGAACAGGATCGCATCCTCAAGAACTACCGCGAGTTCCTTCGCACGCTCCTCGAAGCCCGCAGCGCCGAACTCAGGTCCGCCGCCGAAAAACTCGCACCGGGCACCGCCCGCCTCACCAGCGACCCCGAAAGCAACTTGACCCACCGGTAGTAGCACAGTAACCGCTCTGCGTCATCCTCTCGGGCAGCTGAACCCGTCTCCCTCCTACTATTGGTCATGTCCGACAAACCCAAACTGATCCTCGGCGACGACGACTGGAAACGCCCGGCTGCCGAGCCTTCCAAGCCCGCTTCCCCCGCCTCCACCCCCGCCGCGTCGGGGCTGGTCGTCGATTCCGACTGGAAGTCACAGGCTCAGGCCGAGAAGGAGCGTTTGGCCGCCGCCGAGAAAGAAAAGGCCGCGTCCGCCGGTGCCAAGGGCGGCAAAGACGATCGCCTGCCCCCCGCCGACTTCAATGCCCTCGTCGGCACACTCGTCACCCAGGCCTTCATGTACATGGGTGGGTTCCCTGACCCCGAAACCGGCCGGGCCGTCGTGTCGATCGAACACGCCAAGTTTCACATCGACCTGCTCGCCGTCGTGCAGGCCAAGACGACAGGCAACCTGACGCCCGAGGAAGCCGAGGACCTTGGCCGCGCGGTGCACGAACTGCGTCTGCGATTCGTCGAAGTCTCCCAGGCCGTGGCGGAGATGATCAAGCAGCGCGCCGCCAAGGCAGGCGCTGGCGCAGGTGGTGGCGCATCCATCCCGGGCCTGGGCGGCATGCCCATGACGCCCCCCGCGCCGGGCCTTCGTTAGCCCACGATTCCCAGACTGGCCGCCATGCTCCGCATCGGGAACATCACCCTCCGCACCAACCTCCTCCTCGCGCCCATCGCGGGCTACTGCGATCTCGCCTGGCGGCTGGTCTGCCGCGAAATCGTCGCCCCCGACGGGCTGGGGCTCGGCCTCGCCTGCACCGACCTGCTCAGCCCTCAGGGCCTGCTGCGCGGGTCGGCCACCAGCCTCGACCTCGCGCAGACCCACGCCGACGATCGACCCATCTGCATGCAGTTGTACGGCGGCGACCCGGGCATCATGGCCGAGGGGGCCGCGTGGGCGGCCGACCACGGCGCCACCATCGTTGATATCAACATGGGCTGCCCCGTCGACAAGGTTACGAAGAAAGACGGCGGCTCCAAACTCCTCTGCATCCCCGATACCGCCGTCGAGGTCGCCCGCGCCTGCGCCCGCATCCTCGAACCGCGCGGCATCCCCCTCACCTGCAAGATGCGCCTTGGCTGGTTCGACGGGCAGCCCGTGGCCGAGTGGCTCGCGCCGCGCCTCGTGGATGCCGGTGCCCAGGCGATCACCATCCACGGCCGCACGACGGAGCAGAAGTTCCAGGGCGTGGTCAATCACGACGGCATCGCCCGCGTCGTCTCAGCGGTCCGCGCGGCCACCCGCGCGCCGGGCCACCACGTTCCCGTCATCGGCAATGGCGACATCCGCACGCCCGAAGAAGCCCGGGCCATGATCGATCGCACCGGCTGCGACGGCGTCATGATCGGCCGCGGGGCGCTCACCACCCCCTGGCTCTTCCGCGACACCTGGTGGTTCCTCTCCACCGGTGAGTTGCTGGCCGAGCCGCCCGACGCCCAGAAACTCGCCATCATCCGCCGCTACCTCAGTCTGATGCTCCAGTTCCGGGGCGAGCACTATGCGCTGTTCCAGATTCGCCGGCGGATTTCCTGGCTCGGCCGCCGCATCAATGGCGGGCATTGCAAGCGGCTGAAGGAAGCCGTGCGAGACGCCGCATCGACCGCCGAAGTTCTAGCGCGACTCGATGAGTACGAGCGCGACGGGCCGACAAGACGATTACCGGACGGTTACCCCCAGCCGTCGGTTGCAACGGGATCGGTTGAGCGTACGCGTTGGTGAATCGCACCCGCCTGCTCGGGGGACGGTACGTTCCTACGATGGCCTATCGAGAGGGACAGTTGGCGACCGGACGGGAGAACACACATGCTCAAGGCGACGCATCGGACCCAGGTTCTCGTGGGCGTGCTGGCGGCGATTTCCTCGCTTGCGGGAGCGATTGCCGCGCCGCCTCCCGGCCCTGATGTGCAGACCGAGAACGCGGCGACGCAGTGGGGCGCGCAGGCCGACGGCGCGGTGGCCGCCGTCTTCGATGATGTGTCGGTCGTGCGAATAGGGTCGTCGTCGCTCCGCTTCGAAACCACCGGCGGATTTGACACCTGGCTGTTTTCACCACCGTCCCGAGATGCGAACTGGGATTTGACCGCCGCAGGTGCCGGTCTGCGATTCTGGCTGCGGGCGCAGAATCCGAGCCCGATCGGTTTCCAAGGGCCATCGCCGTGGGTGCGGATCTACTCGGCGGGCGGCGCGTACGCGGAGTTCAACCCGATCGGGCATCACCCGGCCGATGAGGCGCGGGCGGATTGGGTCGAGGTGGTGATTCCGTACGCCGGGAATGCACGTTGGTCGCGCACGAACGTGGGGGCACCGAACCTGAGCGCGGTGACGGCGATCGAGATTCACGCCGACACAGGGGACGCGGGATTCACGTTGTGGATCGATGGGCTGACGTTTTCCATTCCGACACCACCGCCTGCAAACGTGGGCGCGACCCCCTTGCACCAGCGGGTGAATGTGAACTGGTCGGCCTATCCGACGACCGCGGGGTTTGGCGGGTTCAGGGTGTATCGCGATACGCAGCCGATCAGCAGCGTGGTCGGACGGACGCCGCGGGCGGTGGTGCCGTCCAACGCGGCGACGGACTTCGCCGATACCACGGCGCAGAACGGGGTGGGGTATCACTACGCGGTGACGGCCGTGGTGAATGGGGTCGAATCGGCCATCGAGCGATCGGTGGGCCCTCGCACGCCCCGGCTGCTCAACGACTTGCAGGTTGTGTCGATCGCGCGGACGCCCAGGTACCAGCGGTATGCGCCGACGTACAGCGTGACGGACGTGACTGAGCCGGGCGGGTTCGGGCCGTATTCGTTCAGCGCCGCGACGGGACTCGAAGGCGGACAGACCCAGTCGACGCAGCGGTTCCCCACCGTCGGCCAGGTGACGCGCTACACCGCGACGGTTCGCAACGCAGGGACGACCAACTTTGTCAGTTCACCGGTCTACACCTGGCGTGTGGACGGCGTAGTAGTGGTGAACGCGGTGGTGCCGTTGCTGGTGCTGGCACCGGGCGAGACGGCCGAGTTCACGCTGAATCATGTCTGGACGGGGACCGAGCAGGAGATCCAGATTTCGCTGGATGATCCGGATGATCGACTCGCCAACAACCAGTTCACGACGCACGCGTATTCGGTCGGCTTCCTCTCGTACATCGATTCAACCTATTTCGAGGACTTCAAGGCCCAGAGCCAGGCCCTGGGTGCCGCGGCCGCCACCGATGACTTCTTCGACTGGCTCAACCGCCACATGGCGCGGTTCAACCAGATGATGGCCGAGGCGGGCACACCCAAGCGCGTGCACTTTGACACGCTCACCGTGCTGCCAGACGCGGCGGCCGATCCGGCGATCAACACCGCGCCGTTCGCGATCTTTCCGTTCCGCTATCGCGCGGGCGAAGGCACACTCCGCGCGTCGGGCTACTACAGCCCATCGGAAGAAATCGACTTCGGCCTGCTTCACGAAATGGGCCACCAACTCGGGCTCATCGACCTGTACCGCCTCGACCTGCCCGGCGAACTGAACCAGGTCAACGGACGCGGATACTTCACCATTCCCTGCCTGATGCACGGCGTATCCCCCTTCCTCTCCGCCCACTCGGCGGGGGCGCTCACGCGCTGGTACCAGACGGCCCACGGGTATTACGGGCAATATCTCTACGCGATGCCCGCCCAGTGCCGGGTGCGATTCCTCGGCAATGACAACGCCCCGCTCGCGGGCGCCACCGTGCGCGTCTATCAGCGCACCGCGCGGCCCGGCGTGGGCGACGTCATCACCTCGCAGGTCAAGTTCCACGGCACCACCGACAGCGACGGCGTGTACGTCCTGCCCAACGTGCCCATCAACCCGGCCCTCGTCCCCCCGGCGTTCAATGGCGACACGCTCGGGCCCAACCCCTTCGGTTACGTCGATGTCGTCGGCACCAATGGCCTGCTGCTGCTCGAAGTCGAGGACCGCGGCTTCACCGATTCAGCGTGGCTCGACATCACCGAAGTGAACACCGCGTTCTTCCAGGGCCAGACCGGCACCGCCACCTTCACCCGCCAAGTGGCCCTGGGCGGCTCCATCTCCACCACGCCCCCGGAAGACATGACCGAACTCAACGCCTCCGAGTGGACCGCCACCGCCGACGACGGCACCGCCACCCTCGCCGATGACCTGACCTTTGTCGTCGCGGGCATCGCCTCGCTGCGGGCCGAGTGCACGGGCGGGGGCAACAACGTGCTGCGGTTTCCCAACGGGCCAGCCCAGTGGAATCTGACCAACATCTCCGCGGTACGCTTCTCGGCCCGCGCGGAAAACAGCAACTCGCCTCGGTTCCAGAACCACTCGCCTCGCGTGCGCATCGGGAGCACGCAGGGGTACTTCGAGTGGCAGCCGTCCTTTGACATTCTCGATACCGCTGTGACGCAATGGGTGGACTTCACCATTCCCGTAAACGGCGACGGCGTGTGGACTCGCTCAACCGTCGGCACGCCCGACCTGGGCGCGATCTCGTACATCGAGTTCCACGCCGACACCTGGGGCGCGGGCTTCACCCTCTGGCTTGATCGCGTCGGCTTCGACAGCCCGCCCGATTGCCCGCTGGATTGGAACGGCGACGGGAATGTCGATCCCGATGACCTCGCCGACTACATCGCGGCGTACTTCACGCCTCCGGTTGATCCTCGCGCCGACCTCAACGGCGACGGGAACATCGACCCCGACGACCTGGCCGACTACATCGCGGGGTACTTCTCCGGTGCGGGATGCTGAAATCGGCCTGAAACCCAGCAACCGATGATGGCTCGGCTATGGGTCCTGCGGCGGTGGGGTTGCCCGCTCTAAGCGGCTCGCACGGAAAGGGAAAGGGCCGCAATCGCCCGCTCAGGGGAAGGACCGAAAGCGCGGATTGTGCCCGGCCGATGGGCACCAACATGCCCCCTTTGAGGCAGAAATCCGGGAATCTGGGGGAGATTGGGTTGACACGCCGGTTTTTTGGGTTGACAGACCCGGTACATCGTGGTATCTACTGAGATTGAGGGCACCCGCGCTGGGCTGGCGTTCGCTGGCCAACGGGGTGCATGTGCTGAGGAGTTTTACATGTTGAAGACCGCTCGCGCCAGTGCTGTCGTTTTGTGCGCGCTCGCCGGAACCTGCTTCGCGCAGGCCGATGATCTGTGCACGCTTCCCGCCCAGCAGTTGAAGACGCCTCCCGCCGGGATGCACTTCCTGCCTCGCACGGAAGTCAACCAACTCGTCTACGCGATCACGTCCCCCTCCGATAACCCCGCTGCTGGTAACAGCCGCGGTACCGGTGGTTCGGCCAAGGTCGTCAACGACGGGCAGTTCCCCAACTTCCCGCCCGCGCAGAACGTCACGTTCCCGCTCGGCGTGAACGGCATCGCCTACGGCTGGATCGCCTTCGGACCCGCCAACGCGACCAATCCCACGTTCGACTTCCAGGTCGTCTTCTATGACGACATCATCATCCCCGGCCCCGCCGCTTCCTGCGGCGCCCCAGCCTTCTACAGCAACGTGCTGGGCACCTTCCGGGCCAACGGCATCGCGCCCGCTTGGGGCTTCGTCCAGTGGTTCCAGGATCCGCTGGGCCTCGTTGACGCCAACGGCAACCCCACCACCATCAACTTCCCCGATGGTTCCTGGGCCCACGAGACCACCATCCTGCACGCGGGCACCAACAACGTCTACCGCGGCACCGACCCCTTCACCAGCGTCTCCCAGGTTGTGCCCCTCGCCCGTGGTGGCGGTGGCGCGGTCCCCGCCGTCGGCACCAGCAACCCCCAGTACTGGAAGAACGACCCCGCCGCTGCCGCAGGCGTCGACGCGAACGCCAACGGTACCGAGGATTACTCGGAAGTCTGCCCCAACGGTACCAACGCCATCGCCGGTTCGGCCGCCAGCCGTCGCGATATCTACCTGAAACTCCAGGCCGACATCCCCGCCCCACCGCCCCCGAACTTCGTCGATCAGGGCACCATCGATTGTGCCAACGGCGCGACCACGTTCAATACCGACGTGCTCCCCGGTGCCGTGTCGTGGCACCGCTTCGTCATGAGCAGCGATGCCTCCGTTGACGCCTCCTCCTACATGGACATCGTCGCCGGTGATTCGACCGGCTTCACCGACTGCTCCATGGGCCTCTACACCGCCGACGGCATCCTCGTCGCCTCCGATCAGGACAACGGCGACCTCAACCAGGCCTTCATCACCCTGGGTCATGGCCGTCGCGGTGCGGTCGGCGACTCCATCCTCGGTGATGGTCGCAACGGCGACGCGTTCGCCGGCACCTACTACATCGCGGTGGCTGGCGGCAACGCGGGCTTCGGCGAGTCGTCGTTCTCCGTGAACGCGGTCGACACCATCGACGCCGGCCCCGTCAGCGTCACCATCAGCCACAACACCGGGGCCGTGCCCTGCGCACTGCCCGACCCCGTCGCGCCCTTCGGCACCGACCTGGGCACCCTGCCCGCCGGCCCCACCACGGCCCAGGTTCTCGTCGGCTTCGGTGAAGTCGGCTGGTACCTCTTCACCACCTCCTACGACGTCGCCGACACCAACGCCAACTTCCTCGACATCACCACCACCGGCACCGAACTGGGCGATAGCGAAATCGGCCTCTACTCCTCGACCGGTGCCCTCCTGGGCAACGACGATGACTCGGCCGACGGCCTCCTCTCCCAGTTGTCCTTCAGCGGCCCCGGCGCCCCCGCCCGTCCCGCGGCCGGTGACGGCCTCCTCCGCGAAGGCCAGAACGGGTCCAACGTTCCCGCCGGCACCTACTACCTCTGCGTCGGTCTCTTCGATACCGACTTCCGCACCACCGGCTGGCAGGCACGTTCCAACTCGGGCTCACGCCTCAACATCAACGTCAACATCTTCACCCCCTCGGGTTGCGTGCTTGACCTCAACGGTGACGGCAACGTCGACCCCGACGACCTCTCCGACGCCATCGCCTGCTTCTTCGGGCCTGACTGCACCCTCGACCTCAACGGCGACGGTGGCGAAGATCCCGACGATCTGGCTGACTACATCGCTGGCTTCTTCTCGGGCTGCCCGTAACACGGTCGCCTGAACGGCCGGGTTACCTCAATCTCGTTCCAGCACAACCCGGTTGAAACTGCACCACACCGGCCAGGCCCTCAGGGTCTGGCCGGTTTTTTTTTTAACAACTCCTCAGAATACCCCCTTAAAAAGGTTGACCAAGCGATATTTTGGCGCTGTGGGGCTGGCGTTCGGGCGGAAGTTCGGGCATGATGTCGGTGCGAAGTGAAAGAAAGGGTTTTGGCCGCGCGGTCTGATCGACCGCACTCGGCCGAGGAGGTTTCATGACGACCCGTTCTCTCACTTCTGCTGTGCTGTTGTGCGCGCTCGCGGGCACCACGGCTTCTGCCCAGTCCGACGCTTTCCCGGCGGGCATCATCAACACGTTCCAGGAAGCCACGCTGCCACCGGGCTATCGGGCCGCCCCCGCCAGCCGCGAGGTCGTGCAGTTCGTGTATGAAGTCGCCACCAACAGCGACAACAACACGCCCGGCACCAACTTCGGCAACGGTGCCGCCACGCTCGCTTTCGACATCGGTGGCTTCCCCTCGTTCCCGCCTGAGCAGGCGGTGCCGAATCCCCTGCCTGTCAGCCAGATCGCCTTTGGCTGGGTCTGGGCCGGCCAGACCCCGCTGACCATGGACTTCCAGGTCACCTTCTTCAATACCATCGACCTCGTCACCACCACCGCCCCCTTCTACACCGACGTGCTCGGCACCTTCCGCGTGAACGGGCTCACCTCCAGCGCCCAGCAGGCTGGCCGCCAGGTGACGCAGTGGTTCCAGAACGGCCTGCAGATCGTTGACGGCGCTGGCAACAACGCCACCATCAACTTCCCCAACCAGGAGTTCGGCTATGAGGTCCGCTGCCTCACCCCGGGCACCAACGACCTCTTCCCGCAGAACACCGGCCTGCAGCACTACATCCGCGGCGGCCCGCTGGCTCCCATCACCGGCACCAGCCGAGTCAACCGCTGGTTCGACGCGAACTTCGACGGCACCCTCAACCCCGACCCCGCCGCCGCGCCGCTCGAGACCTCGGGCACGCTGGCCGGTCGTCGCGATGTGTACCTCAAGTTGCGCGCCGACATCCCCGCCCCACCTCCTCCCGGGTTTGTTGACCTGGGCACGCTTGATTGCGCTGGCGGCAGCCAGTTCACCACCAACGTGGATATCAACCCCGGCGTGATCACCTTCTACAAGATCACCATCCCCTCCGACGCCTCCGTCGATACCAACTCGTTCCTCGATATCACCGCCGGCTCGTTCGACGGCTTCACCGATGCCGACATCGCCCTCTACAACGCCGACGGCAACCGCCTCGCTCAGGACTCCACCGATGGCGACCTGAACCAGGGCCAGTTGAGTTTCGGTCACGGTCGCCGGGCCGCGGTGGGTGATGGCACCCAGAAGGACGGCAGCGACGGCAACCTGCCCCCGGGCAGTTACTTCCTCGCCGTCGGTGGCGGCGGCTCGGGCTTCGGCGCATCCTCGTTCGCGACCAACGGGGCCACCACAATCGATGGCGGCCCGATCACCATCACCTTCGACTTCAACGTCGGCGCCACGCCCTGCGCGTTGCCCGACCCCGTCGCGCCCACGGCGACGGACCTGGGCACCCTGCCCGCCGGTCTGACCTCGGCCGCCTCGCAGCCGGCGTTCCGCACCGTCGCCTGGTACACCTTCACCACCACCTACTCGGTCGATCCCTCGCTCCCCAACAACTTCCTCGATATCGACAACCTCGGCTCCGAAGACCCCAATGCCGATATCGAGATCGCCCTCTACGACGCCTCGGGCAACTTCATCGCGACCGATGACGACAGCGGCCCGGGCCTCTTCGGCCAGATGTCCTTCGGCGACCCCGCCGTGCACAACGTGCCCGGCGTGGGCGACGGCGCGCCCTACAACGCCCAGAGCGGCAACACCCTGCCCGCTGGCACCTACTACATCGCGACCTCCCTCTTCAACCTCGATCCCCGCGCCACCGGCTGGCAGGCCCTCACCAACACGGGCTCCAGCAGCATCATCGGCATCCAGGTCCGCACCCCCGCGGGCTGCATCCTGGACCTCAACGGCGACGGCAACGTCGACCCCGACGACCTCTCCGACGCCATCGCGTGCTTCTTCGGCACCGATTGCACCCTCGACCTCAACGGCGACGGCGGCGAGGATCCGGACGACCTCTCCGACTACATCGCCGGCTTCTTCTCCGGCTGCCCGTGAGCCGGTGACTTCGGTTCGTCATTGACCTGCACTCCTCGGTCAACCGGCCGGGCCCTTGGGCCCGGCCGGTTTTTTCTGCGCAGGCCACACCGCCCACGACGAGGCCGTGGGTTCGAGCAAAGGCACAACGAGGGCGAGTTCGTCCGTCGATCAACGACTGCGCGCTGGACTTCTGGAAACAGGCACTTGAACCTGAAGGGCTGAAAGGGCGAAGTCCTCTGCCAGCGCGTTGGCCGCGGTCACCCCGCTCATCAGTACCATCGGCACGCCGGGGCCCGGGTTGGCGCTGCCGCCCGCGAGGTAGAGGCCTTTGAGCACGCGGCTACGGTTGCGGGGCTTGAAGCCGCCGAGGAGGCGGCCGTGGGAGGCGAGGCCGTAGATCGCGCCGCCCTCGGCGTTGTACTTCTGCTCGATGCCCTCGGGGGAGAGGAAGCGATCGACGACGATGCGGTCGTCGAGGTCGGGCATGCCGAAGCGGCGGAGTTTGGAGAGGATGACGGGCTTGTAGGATTCGAGCAGGCCGCGGGGGCCTTCCCAGGTCTGGCCGGGGCGGATGTAGGGCGTGTGGATGAGCACGTAGAGCGCCTCGGCACCGGGTAGATTGGACGGCGCTTGCGCGGGATCGGTGCGTGCCGGCGCGGCCAGGTAAATCGTCGGGTCACGCGCGGGGATGCCCGCGCGATAGATGTCGTCAAACTCCGCGGCCGAATCAGCGCTGAAGAGAAAGTTGTGGTGGGCCAGGTGGTCGTACCCGCGGCGCAGGCCCAGGTAGAGCACCACGCCGCTGCACGCGGGCGTGTAACGCTTGGCAATGCGGGCCTTGGCCGTGCGGGAGGCGGGCGAGGTCAGCAGGCCGTCGAGCGTGCGCTGCACGTCGCAGTTGCTGACGACGGCATCGGCTTCAAGGCGGCGACCGCCAGTGAGCCGCACGCCTTGGACCTGGATGCCATCATGCTCGATGGATTCGACGCTGACGCCGGTGAGGCATGTGACGCCCAGTTCACGGGCGAGGCGTTCGAGGGCGGCAGCAACCATGCGGGTGCCGCCGATGGGGTACCAGACGCCGTGGTCGGCCTGGGCGGCGGCGATGAGACTGAGAATCGCGGGTGCCAGAAACGGGCTGGAGCCGACGTACTGCAGAAAGTGCTCGCACAGTTGGCGGACGTGGGGCTCGCGGATCGAGGCGTGCACGGTGGCGGCAACCGTGCTTTGCATGCGCATGCCAAGCACATCGCGGAGGAGCGCCGGATCGCGCACGGGCGAGGCACGCATCATATCGAGCGGCGATTCAACGTCTTTGTAGAAGAAGACCTTCTCGCTGAGGTTGAACATGCGGCGCGCAAAGGTCAGGAACCGCATGTATCCGGCACCGGCGTTCTGGCCCGGGAACTGGCGGTCAAGCCGGGCGGCAAAGGCGCGCGGGTCGGCGTCAAGATCGAGAACCGTGCCATCTTCGTAGTGGCAGCGCCATTGCGGGTCGCAAGGGCGGAGGTCGATGTAGTCGGCGGTCTGACGGCCGGCGCGTTCAAGGATGCCTTTGAGAACCTGCGGCAGCGTGATGATGGTGGGGCCCATGTCGAAGACGAAGCCGCCTTCATGCAGGACGTTCATCTTTCCGCCGAGGTGCTCGTTGCGCTCGCAGAGCGTGACGGCCACACCACGGCGGCCAAGTTCGCAGGCGGCGGCCAGGCCGGCCAGGCCCCCGCCGATGATGACGACCTTGGACGCTGATGAACTCATGCGGGCTGGTCCTGCTTCGAACACGCGTGATGGGGAACGGGCTTGTGCTCGATCCGCGACTCACGGACGGGTGTTGAGACGGGCGGGTGTTGTGGCGTCAATGGTGCCAACGGCGTCGGGAGCGATTCAGCGACACGGGCTCCGGCACCACGCGCGAGGACCGCTCGTTCAGCCCCGGCTATCCAGCCCAAAAACCGCGAGATCGCCTCGACCGTCCGGCGTGATGGATCGCCCACCGGCGGGCGTATCCACCGGCTGGTGGTGGTGACGGTGACGGGACGAGTCATGGCCAGCAGGCCCTCACGCCCGCGCGAGAGGCCCCAGCCGCTGGCGCGGTGGCCTCCGAAGGTCGCGCCCGGATGGCCGAGCGGCACCAGGCACTGGTTGATGGTGACGAAGGAGGCGTGCAGCCTTGGGGCAAGGGCCTGGGCACGGGCGGGGCGGCGCGTGAAGATGGACGCCGCCAGGTGCTGATCGCACTGATTATGAATGGACAGCATCGCGGCTTCGTCATCGACGGGGACAATGGCGAGCACGGGGCCGAAGTGGTCGCCAGCCACAAGGTGCGCGTCGGGCGGACAATCCGCGATGGCCAGAGGAACAAGCGTGCGGCCAGTGGGCGGTTCAAAAACGCCTGAAAGGCTGCGGGCGCGGAGGCTGCCCGATCGCGGTGTTTCGCTGTCGGCGAGCCCCTGTCGCCCCCCCACCCCCACTTCCACGGCTTCCCGCGCCTGTTCAAAACACCGCCGCGCGGCATCCGCAGAGATCACCCTGCGCGGCTTCGCACCTGAAGCCAATGGCGCGAGCGCCGCGAGAAACCCGCGATACACACGCCGATCAACCAGCACTCGCCGCGGCGCGGTACAGGTCTGACCGCTGTTGATCGTGACGCCACTCCAGATCGCGCGGGCGGCCAGCACCGGATCGGCATCATCAAGCACGATGGCGCTATCGCGGCCGGAGAGTTCCAGAGTCGTGGGAAGCAGCCGCGCGCCGGCGTTGGTGGCGATCTGACGCCCAACGGCGGTGGAACCGGTGAAGATCAGGTGATCGAGATGGCCGAAGTGGCCTTCAAGCAGTTCGCCGCCCGCCTCGCGCGTGGCCGGGAGAACTTTGAGGTAATCGCCGGAAAGCCCGGCGTCGCGCGCGAGATCGAGCAGGAGGGCCTGCGTCCGAGGCGCGAGTTCAGAAGGCTTCACAACCACGCGATTGCCCGCGACGATCGCCTGCACCAACTGGATGCCCAGCAGTTGGACCGGGTAGTTCCAGGTCGCGATGATGCCCACCCGCCCCAGAGGCACGCGCCGTTCGACGGCACGCGTGCCCAGGGCGATCCAGCCTCCGCCCGGAACGCGCCGGTCGGCGAGGATGCCGGGCGCGAAGCGGGCGTGCCACCGGCACGCTGCGATGAGCGAACCGATGTCGGCGGTGAGGGCTTCAAACTCAGGCTTGCCGACCTCCGCAGCCATCAGTGCGCAGAGATCCGCACGGCGAGTCACGACGCGCTGGGCAAAAACCCGCGCCCATTTGAGGCGGGCAGCGAGGGGCCAAGTGGCCGAAAACGCGCTCTGAGCGCTTGCGTCCATCGCAGGGATGATATACCATCGATCAATCAAGAAAACGTCCAAATCGTTCATTCGTGATCTGCGCAAGCACTTTAAAAGGGGATTCCATCCGTGCGGAACCCAGAATCATCCACGGTGAACGGTGCGGCGGGCGAGGGGCCCGGGATCGCGATCGTCGGTGCCGGGCCGGGAGGGCTGGCGCTGGCGGTGTTGCTGGCGGCAAAGGGCGCGCGGGTGACGGTGTATGAAGCCGGGACGCACGTGGGCGGACGGACCGGACGGGTCGAACTCACGGGCACGGGCGGCGAGCGGTTTCGACTGGATCGTGGGCCGACGTTTTTCCTGATGCCTTTTGTGCTGGAGGAAATCTTCGCCGCCGCGGGGCGTCGCTTGACGGACTACGCGCACCTCACGCGGCTCGACCCGATGTATCGCCTGTCAGTCGGTGGTGGAGAGGGCGGTGGTGCGGCCGATGTGGAACTGGAGTGCACACAAGACGCGCGCGCCATGCGGGCGCGGATCGAGGCCTTGTGCCCGACCGACGGTGCCGCGTTCGACGCGTTCATGCGCGAGAACCGCGCGAAACTGGCGGCCTTCACGCCCATCCTGCGCCGCGCGTTCACCGGCCCGGCCGACGCGATGAAGCCCGACATGCTCCGGGCACTCCCCCGGCTACACCCTCTGCAATCGGTGGCCGACCAGTTAGCCCAGCGCTTCACGCATCGCGTCACGCGACTGGCGATGTCGTTTCAATCCAAGTACCTGGGGATGAGCCCCGACGAGTGTCCGAGTTTGTTCACCATCTTGCCGTTCATCGAGCACGAGTTTGGCGTGTGGCATCCGCGCGGTGGCTGCCATGCGCTCATGCTGGCGCTGGCGCGGGTGGCCGAGGAACTGGGCGTGGTGATTCGCACCGGGACGCCGGTGGCGGGCGTGCGGTTTGACGGGCAGCGGGCGACGGGCGTGATGCTGCGAAGCGGGGAATCGGCCCCGCACGAGCACGTCGTACTGAACGCGGACGCGGCATGGGCCCTGCGGAACCTGGTACCCGAATCGGTACGGCCTGCCAGCCTGCGCAATGCGCGGCTGGCCGGGAAGCGCTACTCGTGCAGCACGATGATGCTGTATCTGGGGTTGCGCGGCCGGGTGAATCTGCCCCACCACACGATCCGCATCAGCGGACGCTACGAAGAAAACCTGCGCGATATCGCCGAAGGGCGGCTGAGCGAAGAGCCCTCGCTGTATGTGTGCAATCCGAGCGTGACGGATTCGACCCTGGCACCGGAGGGGCATTCGGTGCTGTATGTGCTGGTGCCGACGCCGAATCTGAAGGCGGGCGACCCGGGGTGGGCGGACGCGGTGGCGCGGGTGCGACGGCAGGCGCTTGAGCGCGTGAGCGCTCTCGCGGGTGAAGACATCGAATCGCGGATTGTGGCTGAAGAAATGACCACGCCCCGGAATTGGGAGGCGGGGGGTATCCAGTTTGGCGCGACCTTCAACCTCGCGCACAATCTTGGGCAGATGCTGCACCTGAGGCCCCAGCACAAGGTGCCGGGGACCGAAGGCCTGTGGCTGGTGGGCGGGGGAACGCACCCGGGATCGGGGCTGCCGGTGATCTTCCTGTCGTCGCAGATCACGGCCCGGGCGCTAGGCGCGGAGTTGGGGGGGTTGGGGATCGAGCGCGAGGCACAGGCAAGCCGGGCGGGTTGATCAGCCGCTCGCCGCGCGCGGTTTAGCGCGGCCGCCGCCGATGATGCGCTCCAGGGGCGTGGGACGCACGAAGATGGCGTAGGTGATCAGGCAGAACGCGATGGTGGTCGCCAGGATGATCGCAAACTTCAGCAGCGCCGCGAGCGGCCCGACAGGCACGCCCGGGACTTGCCAGGCGACCAGTTTCAACTGCAGGAAGTACACGACAGGCAGGTGCGACAGGTAGACCCAGTACGACGCGTCAGCCAACCAGCGGACCCAGGGCCGCGACACACGGCAGGCACGATTGAGCACGCCGAGCAAGCCCAGGACCATCGACCAGGTGAACGCGGCCTGAATGACGGCGGCGGGCGCGTTGGCGAGGTGCGCAAGCACGGGCCGACCGGCAAGTGAGGTGACCCACACAGGCGTGAAGCCCGCACCGATGACGACCAAGGCGGGCAACAACACGAAGATCGCGATCGGCAGGAAGACCGGCCACGCGCGGCCGACGGATTCGATGGTCCCCGAACGGTGGAGCGCGTAGCCCGTGGCGAAGAAGAGCGTGTAGTACGCGAGCGACGCGGGATTGGGAATCCAGCCCCAGGCGGTCTCGATGATCCATGTGGGCATGGTCAGGTTGAGCAGCACAGTGGGCACGATGAGCCAGAGGACGGCCCAGGGCGACGTGGCCGCGCGGGCCAGCCAGCCCCCCCTCCCACCCGTGCCAAGCCGGTGCTTCTCGGTGGTGAGGTGCCACGCGGCGGCACCCAGCGAGAAGATGACGAGGTAGACGAGGAACCAGAGGTGCGCCGGCGTGGCGACGAGATACACCGGTTTCAGGGACGCGTTCTGGGCGATTAGAAACGGCGCGATGGTTAGCGGCACGATGGTGAACGCGCCGACCAGCAGCGGCAACCCGATGCGGAGGGCGCGGCCAGCGAAGAACTCGCGCACCGGGCGCTTCGCCAGCCCCAGTGCGGCGAAGTAGCCCGCGACCACAAAGAACGCCTGCATGCGGAACGCATGAATCGCGAACACGGCGATATCGAGCAGGCCCGCGCGCGATTCGTCCCATGCCGGGGTGTAGGGCACTTCAAAGGTCAGGAAACTGAGCGCAGCGTGCAGCACGACGCCCAGGAACATGGCGAGGGCACGCAGGGCGTCGAGGCCGTACAGGCGAGGGGACGCGGGGGATGAAGACGGTTCGGTGTGCGGCATATTGAACGGGGCCGTGAGGGCGAGGCCGAGGCTAGGCCGCCCCACATCGGCACCTCTGCACGCGGCGTGCCAACAGGCCATTTTCCGCAAGAATTCGCGGCGTATCTACCAAACATTGCGCGCAAAACCTTCCGTTCGCGTATACGCCTTCCGGCGCATGTGGGTGGGGGGGTCGGAGGGTCGCCGCGAGAGGGGCCTCAGCCGGGCTGTAATGGCCTTTAACGCGAAGCGCGCAAATCCTCTGCACTACCGCCCCCACATGCGCGGGAAGAATGGGAAGGGTCGGCTGTCTGGCGCGTTGGCCATTCACGCTCCCTCACGGTCGCGTTTGGATGCATGAAGCGCAACGCGAGTGCGGCGTTTTGAGGTTGCCGCACGGCGCTCGCCGCCCTCCCCCCAACCCCCTCCCTCTGGTGGGAGGGGGCTTTCGGAGCGCAGGCCCTACGATGCACCGTCATCGCACGCGTCGCTCGACGCGAACTGGCCCTCGTGCCTGGGAGATACAGATGAAGACTTCCTTCTTGAACTCGATCCTTGTGCTGGGCGTGGCGGGCGTGCTGGGCGCGTCGATGGGTTGCGATGAGAAGAAGCCGACGGCGACGGCCCCGACAACTCCCCCTGCGGCACCCGCGTCGCCGACCGCTGCCGGGCCAGTGAAGGACGTGACCGACGCCGCCAAGGCCGCTGCGGCTGGCGCGGTCGAGAAGGCGAAGGAAGCCGTCGCCAAGCCCGTCGAAGAAGCCAAGGCCAAGGCCGCGGAGATTTCCGCCCAGGCCAAGGACGCGATGAAGGGCTATATCGATTCGCTCGGCTCGACCAACAGTCTGCTCGCGAAGATCACCAATCCGCTCAATGCCGGCTCGTCGATGGGCGACCTGAGCAAAGCGGCCCAGAGCCTCAACGGCCACACCGCCGTCCTGAACGCCCTTCCGGGCGAGCAGAAGGCGTCGCTCCTGGGTGACAACAAAGGCGCGCTGGAGCCGCTGGTGGCCACGTTCAAGGGGCACGTTGATCGCCTGACCAAGGACGGTGCCCTGGGCCAGATGGTGGGCAATGCGCTCAAGGGTTTCAAACTGTTTGAGTGAGGCCGGGTTGGCGGCTGGCGGCCGCCACCAACTCCACGCAATCCGATTCCTGTGCCGAGTCAGAAACCAACTGATTCTCGGGCGTTGGCAATCGGTTTGTCCGCGCATGCCCCCTGTGCGACCGGCAGATAGTTGCAGCGCGCGCCCGTAGGGGGCGGACCCTATGATGGGTGTTGATGCCTCCGGCCAGCCATTCCAGCACGATCGACGATGTTCCGGCG
The DNA here is from genome assembly GCA_964588585.1 of uncultured Phycisphaeraceae bacterium. Lineage (GTDB taxonomy): Bacteria > Planctomycetota > Phycisphaerae > Phycisphaerales > UBA1924 > JAEUIX01. The sequence goes on along the minus strand of CAZPPX010000006.1, from coordinate 108,236 downwards.
TCCGCGCCGGACGTGATGCTCTCCATCGTTGCGCCCGCGCACAACGAAGAGGACAACGTCGCCGCGCTGGTGGAGCAGGTGGGTGCCGCGATCGAGGCCTCCGGGGTTTCGGGCGAGTTGGTGGTGGTAGACGACGGCTCGACGGACTCGACCCGCACGCGCATTGCCGCGCTCGCGGCCACGCGCCCCTGGTTGCGGTGTATCGCGATGATGAGCACGCCCCCGGGGAAGGGGAACGGGCAGTCGGCGGCGTTTCACGCCGGGTTCCGCGCGGCACGGGGCCGCCTGATCGCCACACTCGATGCCGATCTGCAGAACGATCCGGCTGACATCCCGGCGATGCTCGCCCTGATGAAACAGACGGGCGCGGACATGGTGCAGGGCGATCGCTCGCACGCGCGGCGTGACAGCCTCGTGCGCCGGGTCGGATCGATCGTTGGCCGTCTGTTCCGGCGGTGGTTACTCGGCGACCATGTGCGCGATACCGGCTGCTCGCTCCGCGTCATGACCCGGGAGATCGCGCTGCGTTTGCCGCTGGAGTTCCGCGGCATGCACCGGTTCATCCCGGTATCGGCAGCACGGATGGGCTATGGGCTGGTCGAGATGCGCGTGAATCACCGGCCTCGGCACGCGGGCACCACCAAGTATGGGATGGGCATCGTGCAGCGGGCCCTGCCCGGGCTGATCGATCTGTTGGCGGTGGCGTGGATGGCGAACCGGCGGCGGCCGGTCACGGCCACCGTGGTGTCGCCCGCGCTGCTCGCGGGTGATGAGGCCGCAGGAGCCGCGCGCGAGGCCGTGCGCGTCGAGCCTAAGGCCGGAGCGATTACTGGTGTGATCGCGGGGGCGGGCAGCGGAGCCAGCGCGTGAAGTGGGAGCCGGTCGCGGCCATGATCGCCCTGCTGCTCCTGGGCATGTGGGTCGTCTATGGCCCGCAGGTTCGGCACCAGATTCGGCCCGGGGCGACAACGGCGCGATTCGTGATCGGCGCGGCCAAGGGCGAGTTGGAAGTGCTGGCCGAGGCCGACGGCACCCGCACGTTTCGGTTTCTGCCCAACAAGGGGTCGCCGTCGCCGGTGCTGAGCGAGCCCGATCTTCGCCGAACACTTGGCGATGATGCGGCGGATCAGGCCATCGCCCTGAGCGGGAACACGCTGTTCCGGGCACTGAATGTGACGGGCTGGGCGAGCCTGACGTGGGTGGCCATCGGGTTCGCCGGACAGATCCTGTTCTTCGGGCGGATGCTGGTGCAGTGGATCGTGAGCGAGAAAAAGCGGCAGAGCCACATCCCCGAGTCGTTCTGGTGGTTCAGTCTGCTCGGGGGGATTCTGCTGTTTACCTACTTCGCGTGGCGGCAGGATCCGGTCGGCGTGCTCGGGCAAACCAGCGGCGTGGTGATCTATGCGCGGAACATCCGGCTGATTTACAAGCAGCGACGCCGCGCGGAGCGCGAGCGGGAAGCCGTGACGGATGCGCCAGCGACGGCTCCCCCTGGCCGGGAACGCGGCGCGGTGGAAAGTGGCGAACGGTGCCCGAATGGCCGATGATCGATCGGTGCCGCGAACACGGACGAAGTCGCGGGGAATGAACCAAGCCGAGAGGCCCGGTCGAACGACCGGCGCATCCGGGCGACGCGCGGGAGGCTCACGGATGGGCGATCGCAAGGCCAAGGAACCGGTGGCACAGGCTGGCGTCATCGCGTATCGCACGCGGCCCGACGGGCTTGTGCAGGTGATGCTGGTGACCAGCCGCTCAGGTGCGGGCTGGATCATCCCCAAAGGGCACGTTGAGGAAGGGCAGACGCTTCAAGAAGCGGCCCTGGCCGAAGCGTTTGAGGAAGCGGGCCTGCTCGGCGGGATTCTCGCGGGCACGCTGGGCACCTACGACTACGAGAAGTTCGGCACCCCTCGGCGCGTGCGGCTGTTTGCCATGCGGGTGCACCGCGTGCTGGCCAAGTGGCCCGAGATGCACGAGCGGCGTCGGGAGTGGGTGAGCGTGGATGAAGCGATCCGGCGCGTGCCGCATGTTGGCCTTCGCGATGCGCTGGAGCGGTTCGAGCATCGGGGGATGCTGAAGGCGGGGTGAGCACGTGCTGTCCCGCGAAGCCACGCGGCTCGTACGCTCGTGCCATGACCTTGCTCAAGGCGCTTCATCGCCTATTGACTCGACCGGCACCGAATCCGGCTTTCCCGGCGTCGGATGAAGCGATCGATCGCGAACTGGTTCGGATGCGCGCGAACCCCAAGTCCCTCGAACGCCCCGTCCTGGTGCTGGGCGGCTACCGCTCGCCACGGCCTTCGCCCGCGGGGCTGGCGCGAAGTCTGACCGCGCTCACTTCGGGACGGCCTGTGGACTTCCTGGCCGTGTCGTATCCGCGTGCGTCGCTCGTGCGTGAGGCGCTGACGACGATCCACGACGCCCTCCACGCACGCGGCTGGCTGCAACCCGACGGCACGCCGATCGAGATGGACGTGTGCGCGATTTCCATGGGCGGGCTTGTGGCCCGCGCCGGGGCGGCGACGCCCCCAATCGTGGGCACACCTTGGCCGGCGGGATTTCGTGCCACGCCGACCCGCACGTTCGCGCCTTTGCGAATCAAGCGGCTCTTCACGCTGGCCACGCCGCATCGCGGCGCGAGTCTGGCCCTGCACACGACGCCGGACCCGGCCGCGGAGGACATGCTCCCAGGGTCATCGTTTCTCGCCGCGCTCGACCGAGCGCTGCCGAGCGCCACGTTTGAGATGACCTGCTACACGCGCCTGGGCGACCGGTGGGTCGGGTCGTGGAACACCTCGCCGGCGGGCATAGGCGTGATCTGGACGCCCCCGGTGTGGCTGGGGAATCACTTCGTGGTGCAGTATTGCCCACGGATTCTGGCGGACATGGCGCGGCGGCTGAGAGGGGAAAAACCGCTGGCGCAGCCAGCCGCGTTGCCGGAGTGGGAACGGAAGGGGTGAGCGGGTCAACGCCACTTACCTGTCGCTCGCCGGGCCGCGCGTGAATTGCCAAGACCGCGCAGCGGCCCTTCGGCCGATCCAGATCGATGGCGGGTGCGGCTCGAACGCACAGTGGATACGCCTCCACGGCGTCTCGCCGGATTCGCACTCAAACCGGGCCCACCCGGAAGCGATACGTTGGACCTCGCCGCGATCTTCGCCCATTGGGCCCGGCACGAGCGGGCCTTCGAACGTCAAATAGATGCGGCGATGATCGGGAAGAGGCTGCGCGTCGAACACGACGCACGCCGGGTCATCGATGCGAACGGCGACACGGAACGCTTTGAGCGCGGGCGCGTGGGCTTGCTCGATGAGCCAGTCGTAGTGCCACGAGCCATCCGGCCGTGTGTGGCGGAGGAGCACCATGCGGCCACGGGACTGGTTCGCCTCGTCGGGCATTCCGAAAGGCTAAGCGCCGCCCGCGTCTCGCGCGATGCACGGCATGCTGAGAGTGTTCCCAGGCAGCGCGACCCGATATCATGGTCGCTCGCGTCCGCCCGAACGCTCGGAGACTTCACATGAACGCCTCGCAGACCGCACCACGCTCTTTCCCCCCACCCTTCCCCCTCACTCCTCCTTTCGTTTTTCGTCACGCACTTGGCCGCGTGGCACTCGCGGGCCTGGTCGGGCTTACCGTAGCCGCGGGTGCCGGGTGCGCCGGGCCGAAGAATGCGGCGGACCTGCGGCGGCGGGGCGATCACTTTCTGCAAGCGGGGCAGTACAGCGAGGCGGCGGCGGAGTACACGGCCTATCTGCAGTTGAAGCCGGGCGAGGACGACATCCGCGGGAACTACGGGCGGGCGCTGCTGAAGTCGGGCCGGACGGCGGAAGCCGCGGAACAGTTGCAGATCGCGTACACCCAGAACCCCGAGGATGAAACGACGCTCGACGCGCTGACCGAAGCGCTGCTGGCGTCGAACCAGCCTGATGCGCTGTTCAGGCTCCTGAAGTCGAACGCGTCCGACCGCGGGCGGGTGAGCGATTTCCTGCGACTTGGCCGGGCAAGCCTGAAGGTTGGTGACACCGATACCGCCCAACTGGCCTTTACCCAGGCAGCCAAGGTGGACAAGGGGCAAACGGTCGAAGCGCAACTGGGCATGGTGGATTACCACCTGGCCGTGCGCGACCCGGCGAGTGCGACCAGGCGGCTGCGCATGGCGTACTTCATCTCTTCGCTGGACCCCGAGGTTCAGGAGAGAATTCGGCTGCTGAAGCCGGTGCTGGGACCGACATTTGCGACGGTACCGGAAGAGCGAGGCGAGTGAACGGCTCGCTTGCGCCATTCCGCTGCGGCGGCGGGGCAACCGTATCCCAGAACACGAACTTGGTCTCGGACGCGCGTGTGTAAAGGAACACGCGTGCTGGCAACGTGCGTTCGCCGGGGCATACCCCACTCCTCCACTCATCCACTCCTCCGCTTCACCGCTTCACCGCTTCACCGCTTCACCGCAAATGGAGTGGCAACGCATCGATCGGCCGAATGCTGTGGATCAAAAAGCAAAACAGGTGGTCGCTGTAAAGCGACCACCTGCGATGCGATGAGTTATAGAGTCAGGGAACCTTCCGACAATCAGTGCGCAGCCGCGAGGCGACGCCGACGAGCGTAGGAAAGTCCGAAGACCGCGCTGAGGGTGCCGAGGCCAGCCCAAGCCGCCGGGGGCAGGGGGATGACCACGAGCTGGTCCTGAATGTTGGTGTGACCGCCACCAGCATTGGTGGCACCAGTCACGGCGCGAAGGCCACCGTGGACATAGCCAGCCTGGAAGAGTGCAGCCACGCTACCGAGCAGACCATTGGCATAACCAAGACCGGTCGCATAACCAGCGGAGACGAAGAAGTTTCCGTTGGACAGATCGAAAGCGGGAATCGGACCGGCGTTGCCGGGCTCGAAGAGCGCTTCCCAAACGAGCAGCTGGATAGCCGCGCCGCGGGAGTTAATGTCCGCACCAGCGGTGAGCTGCAGTTCGTAGTCAATCCAGCCCGCCAAGATGGCGGCCCCGATGACAGCCTGCACGCGGGCTTCGCGCACGGCACCGTAAGGACCGTTGAAGTTGGGGTTGCCGGGAGCGTCGTTCGGCGCGGCAGCGACAGAAGTCACATCCATCGGCTGGAAGTTCGTATTGATCGACTCCAGTTCGAGGCAGTACGTCTGGATCGTTGTGCCGACCAAGCTGAGCCCTTCGCCAGTGGCGGGCCCAGCGAACTCGTGCAGCAATGCGCCTGCAAAAGTGCTGAACGTCGACCCGGTGCTCACCACGTTGATGGTTCCGCTCTCACCCGCGAAGGCGCCAGCGAACCGCATCTGAACCGTGTTTCCAAGCACCGCCGAAGCGGTACCGGCGACCAACGCGGTCGCGACAAGCAAATTACCTCGCATCGTGTTCTCCCTTCTTCAAACTTCTCGACTGAAAGAGTTGCATACACCGCGCAAAATGCACGTTGCCTGCGAAACTAGATTAGCCCAGGAATGCCATCCGTCAAGGAGTTTCCGGGCATGATTGACTGAGCCTTGACGAATAGGGATCATACCTAAACGGCAACCACCTGGAAACACGGTTTCCAGGTGGTTGCAGATTACCCAAATTGTCTGCTCAGGTCACAGGGCCGAGCGTTTCTTGCGCGAAACCCGAACGATTCCGAAGAGCGCCAGGATTCCGGCAGACCCGAACACCGCGGGCGGGAGCGGCACAACCACCAGTTGATCCTGTCCGGCGGTGCCTGCTGCCGCGTACAGACCCTGGAAGCGGAAGTGAGACGCCAAGAGTTGTTCGGCACCTGCGATCAGCGTGGCGGCGTTGGCGGCCATGGCGGCATTGGTCGTGGACCGGAAGTTACCCGACGCCAAGTCCCAACCGACCGGCACCGCATTCGAGCCGGGCTCGAAGAGCGACTCCCACACCAGCAACTGGATGGCGGCGGCCCGGTCGCTCAGCACGCTTGCTGAGGCGTTCTGGACGACTTGGAGGTAACTATCGATCCAGCCTGCGGCCAGGGCTGCGCCCATGACGGCGTGGACACGGTTGGCCCGGGCGGAGCCGTAGGGCCCGGTGCCGTTGGGGTTGTTGCTGGAGGCGACGGGGGCGGCGGCAATGTCGACGATCTGGTAGGTGTTGAACACCGAGGAGATGTTCTGGAGTTCGATGCACCAGGTCTGCAAGGTGCGACCGGCGAGGCCGAGCCCCAGACCGGAAGCGGGCGCGGCGAACTCGTGCTGCAGAACGCCTGCGGCGGTGTTCTGCGCCATCGGCGATTGGCTGAGCACGGTGACGCTCACGCCTCGAACGTATGGGGAACCGACATAGCGCATCTGCACCGTGTCGGCGACGGCGGAACCAGCGGCCACAGCCAGGGCCAACGCGGCAGTGATGGAGCGAACAACGGACATCTCAATCCCCTTTCTTAGGTTTGCTGACAACCGAACGCGCAGCCGCGAGCGGTGCAACAACATGCCATGTGATGGAGAGGGTTCCATCGTGGCGCACGAGGATTGGTGTGGATTCCGCTTTCCGGACGCGTGCCTGAGTGGATCTCGGACGCGGGGCGTTGATACTCGGACGCGCGTTGGTGATGCGCGGGGTTGCCGAGCCGGCGCGTGCCGCTGGCTCGGCAACGCGCGGGATTGGCCCGGGCTGGCTTGGCATGGAGGGGCGGTGAAATGTGGATAGGGCTCGGGCGCTACTGCGCCGAGGCTGACTGGCGGGCCCGTTCGAGGGTTTTGGCGCGCGTGGCCGAGGGCTTGACCCCTTCGGCGAGCGCCGCGTCTACCTTCTTCAGCAGTTCTCGGGCTTCATCGCGTGTCTCGGTGGCGGGTGCCAACAAGTCGGCGAGGCTGATCAAGGGGTCGATGGCTTTCGGGTCTGCGGCGACTGCGCGCCGGAAAGTCGCGATAGCTGCGGGGGCATCGCCCGAAGCCGCCTCGATCGCGCCCAATGTGTCGAGAAGCGGTCCGAGATTCGGGTGCGTGGAAACAGCCTCCTGCGCCAGCGTTCTGGCTCTGCGGAGGGCTTCGCCCTGCGCTCCGGAGCGGAACAGGAGGTACGCCATGTTGTTTCGCACGATGCCCGAGTCGATTCCGCTGGCGGGCACGGCTTGTTCGAGAACGACTTGATATTCGGCGAGTGCATCGGCGTGCCGGTCGAGTTGATCGGCGAGGCCCGCGACTAGGAAGCGGGCGGAGACGTCCAAGCGGGGAATCGCGCGGAGACGTTCGAAGGCGGAGTTGGCGCTACCGAGGTGTCGCGCCGCGCCCGCCGCATCGGTTGCTTCGACGGCTTTCCCGGCCGCGACGGCGGCTTCGACGAGCGCAGCGAGGGCACGGAAGGACTCGGGCGAAGCGTCGGCGGCGGCCTGCGCGCGACGGACTGCTTCGCCCGACTCGCTTCGTCGCAGGTGGAGGGCCGACAGCGCGCACAAAAAGTCTACGTCACTGGGGGTTGCCTCGATTCCTTGTACCAGCGTGGCACGCGCTTGGTCGGATTGACCCGCCACTTCATGCGCCTGCGCGAGCGTGAGGGTCACCTCAGGTGAGGGCTTTGCCTCGTTCAAGGTCGTGAGAAGGGCCACCGCCTCACGAGCGAGGTCCGGCGAATGCGCGGGGAATCGCTGGGCAAGCCCCAGCCATCCTCGCGCGATCGACAAGCGTTCGGGTTCGCTCCCCTTGCCTGTAGCACGGGTCGTGAGTTCGTGCAGCCAGCGGCGAGCCACGGGCAGGTCGGCCACCACTCCGGCTGCGAGGGGGAGCACGATCCCCTGTCGAACACGGCCACTGCCGAGGTGCGCTTGGAGCAAGGTCCACGCCCCGGTCGCGTCGCCTTGCATGGCGGCGGCCTGGGCGCGGATGCGGAGCACCCGCAGCGCGTTCATGTCGGACTCGGCGACCATCAACGGGAGCGTGATTCCACGAATGAGTTCGGCGGCCTGACGAGGTCGCGCCATCATCAGCGCGGCTTCCGCTGTGGCCAGGTCAGCGTCGGGCGAGCGCTCGACCTCGCGCCACGCCTCGGCGGCGCGGAGGGCGACGTCCCATTGACCAGCCGCGGAGAGCGCACCAGCGGTCAGTTTAGCGATCTCCACATTGGCGGGAAAGCGCGCGGCGGCAGCGGCGAGCACGTCGCACGCGGGTTTGAGTCCTGTCGGGCCCATGCCGAGGAGCAGTCGAGCGCAGAGCGCGTGAACGCCCGGCTGATCGGGAAAGTCTTTGGTGAGCGCGACCACCCGGGCCGGGTCGGCGAGTTGGCCAGCGCGCTGGGCCTTGTCGAGTTCGCGCAGCACGCGGGCAATAGGCTGGGTCGATGGCGCGCGGTCATATGCGTCGGCAAGCCGACCGAGGTCGAGCGACTGACCCTCCTGCGGTTTAGCGCTGGCGAGGCTGGCCTGCTCCGCGAGCACAGCCAGATCGGCGTTTTCCGGAAACTTGCCCCGCGCGCGAGTCGTGAAGTCCACGGCCTCGGATAGTCGGTTGATCGAGATGGCGTATCGCGCGGCGCGCACCCACGGTTCAAGGTTGTCGCTGCCGAGTTCAACGGCGCGGGCATAGGCGGCCAGCGCCACGTCGGGCCGACCGTCGGCGTCGGCGAGCCGGGCCTTGGACATCGCGACGCGCCAGGGCAGGTAGCGCGGGTTGTCGAGTTGGCTCGTGAAGAGGGCTTCAATGTCTCGGTCGCCGAGTGGACGCACGGCGAGGGCGAGCGTCACGAGCGCATCGGGATTCTCGAACCCGCGGTCAGCAAGTCGTCGGTACGTCTCGGTGGCTTCACGGTCTCGTCGCAGTCGCGTGAGGATGGACGCCCGCCTGAGAAGGATGTCGGTTTCGGGTTCGGGGCCAGCGCGTTGAAGGATGGCATCGAGCGAGGTCGCGGCGTTTTGCAGTTCGCGCTGGTCGATCAATTGATCAACGGCCGCGAGGCGGCCCACCAGGCTCACGCGTTCATCGAGCGCCAAGCGGAGCAACTCTTCGGAGGCTTCACGCCGGTTGCCCTGCCCGATCAGGAGTCGCGCGAGTTGGAGCGAAAACTGTGACCGATCGGGTGCGACCGCGGCGGCCGCGCGGAGTTGCTCGATCGCGCCCGGGACGTCGGGGCGGATACCCTTCGACGCATCGTCGAGCAGGAGGGTCTCGATCAGACGGCGGCGGACATCGAGAAGGTCGGGGACGTCGGCCAGCAACCCGCGAAGCGCGGCGGCGGCCTCATCCCGCTTCTGGACGGTGGGGGCTCCTGCCAGGAGCGCGCGGGCGCGGGCCAGGCGGACGTCGACGGAGGGCCGATCCGGATCTGAAGCGCCCAGCGCGACCAGGCGATCGGCCAACTTCTGGACAAGTGCGGCATCGCGCACGACCGAGGCCGCGCGAATCGCGGCAATATGCAGATACAGAACATCAGGAAACTCGGTGCAGACTTTGGCGAAAGCGTCCTTGGCACTGGGGTCTTCGATGAGGTCAAGGAACTGCGCGCGGGCGAGCAGCCAGCGCGGCTTATCGGATGACGCCGCGGCGATGGCGCGGTCGAAGAGCGCCGAGGCCTCGGCACGAAGGCCTTGCGCGTCCATCAGCAGCGCGCGGGTGAGGGTGGTTTGCGGTGAGGCACCGGAGCGTTCGGCGATGGCGAGGCAATCCTGCTCGACGCCCAGGGTGGTGCGAGCGCTGACGGCGGCGAGCCGTCGCGCCACGTCGGGCGAGACGGCGGGATCAAGCACGAGGATTCGTTGAACCTCTCCGAGTGCTTCGGCCCGGCGTCCGGCGGCGACGAGGAGCGAGACGCGGCCAGGGAGCAGTTGCTCTACCATGGCGCGGACAACGTCCGGGCGTTGAACTTTCTCAATTTCGCGAATTGCGAGATCGAGACGGTCGATGGCAAACCCCGGGTCGCCCATCGGGCGGCCCTGTTCGGCGAGAAGACACTGCGCCCGCAACAGGGCATAGGCGCTCGCGAGTGTTGGGCCACCGATGGATTGCGCTTCGGATGCCGCCCGGGCCGCTTCTTCGAGCCGCCCTTCTTCGGCCAGCGTCTCCGACGTTCGGAGCAAGGGGAGCGCCCAGCCAAACGCCAGGGTTGAGTCGTAGAGGCCTCGCCACGCGGAGCGTGCCTCGTCGGCGCGACCGAGCGCGAGCAAGGCTTCGCCGCGAAGAAAGGTCAGGACGGGCTCGCGAGGGTGCAGTTTGAGGGCGGCATCCACGGCCTTGAGGATGGCTTGGGCGGGGGCACCGGAGAGCAAGCCGTTGAGCGAGGGTGACCACGCGAGCGCATGGAAGTCGCGAGTCCGACCATCCAATGTGGCCACGATGGGCTTCGCGTCGTCGAGGCGTCGCACTTCACGGAGCGAAAGCACGGTGAACACCAGCACGTCGCTATGCAGTCTGGCGAGATCGCCCTTGGCTCGCACCATCGTGATCAAGCGTTCGAATCCGCCTGCTTGCCACAGGCGTCGTGCGAGCAGGCGAAGCGAGTCGGCGTGATTCAGGCGGTCGGCCGCATCGGCGAGGACGGCGAGGGAGTGCTCGCGCAGTTGCAGGCTGTCGAAGATGGTGACGAGTTGGGCGGCGAGGTCGGTCTGGTCGTATGCGGCGGCGTGCAGGCGCGTGCCGCGGGCTTCGTCCAGACCGGCGAGACGGCATGCGGCGGTGCGGAGAATGACTGGATCGGGCTTACCGCTGGCGATGCTCTCGGCCAGAACGGCGACGAAGCGGGCGTACGGGTCATCGGGCTGGGCGGTGGTCAGGCCACGCGCGAACTCAACCGCAGCGGCCGATTCGCCAAGTCGGGCGAGTGCGGCGATGCGACCGCCCACGGCGCGGTGCCGATTCGGCTCGAGTTGAACGAGGCGTTCGGAAAGCGGCCCGATTTGCGGATCGGGGGTCTTGGCCACGAGCCGAGCCCGCAGTTCTTCCATGAGGAGATCGGCGTGCTCGGGCTGGGCATCAGCGAGGTCGGCGGGGCGGTAGCGGAGAACGAGATCACGTGCTTCCGAAGAGTAGCCAACGGCGTTGTAGCACTTCGCCAGTTTGAGGGCAACTGCCGGGTCCTTCTCGCCGAGTTCGAGCGCGCGTTTGTACGCGCCCATGGCCTGGACATTGTGTCCATCGTTGCCCTCTTCGACCGATTCCCGCGCCGTAGCGAACATGAGCCAGGCTTCCCTGTCCTTGCCGTTGCGCCGCAAGTAGGGGCCGAGTTTATCGATCGTCTGCGGAAACTGGCTCGCTTTGAACGCGGCCATTCCCTCGGCGCGCAGGGTTTCCATGTACCGCTGGCTCTGCCAGCGGCGAACGACGAAGATGCTGACCAACGAGGCGACTCCGAGAACCGCTACGAGGGCAGCGAGGAGAAGCCGACGAGCCGATTTGTGTTTGAGTCTCATGCGATCGTGGCCTTGCGGATGACAAGGAGTAAGGTTCTCCAGATTATCCACACGTCGAGCAGCAGGGATTGCCGCTCGACATACTGGATGTCATAGCGGATCCATTCTTGGAAATCGGCCCCCTCGGCGCGTGTGCGGCTGATCTGCCACAACCCGGTGATTCCCGGCCGGACGCTGAGCCGCGCTTCGCGCCAGGGTGGGCAGTACTGATTCTCTTTGAACGGGCTCGGGCGTGGTCCGACGATGGACATATCGCCGGTCAGCACATTGAAGAACTGCGGCAACTCGTCGATCTGGAGGTCGCGAATGACGCGCCCAACTCGCGTGAGGCGTGGGTCGTTGGGGATGAAGAACTGCGGGCCGTCGGCCTTGTTCTGGGCCGCGAGTTCGGCCTTGAGTTTCTCGGCGTCCTTTCGCATGGATCGGAACTTCCAGCATTTGAACGTGCGACCGCCGACGGACTCACGCTCGTGCCCGAAGAAAATCGGGAAACCGTCTTCGATGGCGATAAGGATCGCCACAATCGGGTACAGCGGGAGGGTCGCGGCGATCGCCAGCAGTGCGAACACCACGTCAAAGATGCGCTTCATGGGACGGGGCTTGCCGCGTCGTATACGTCCCGGCGGGGGGGCTGGCGGGATACCTTGCGGCTCGATGTTCTGCCATTGAATCGGCGGTGGCTCGGGGCGCGCACTCGGCTCGTCCCAGAGCACATCCGGACCCACGGCGATGTCGTTCTGGCCGAGCGTGCGGCCGGCACCGATCCAGATTGGCCCCCGCACGATCGCGCCGGGTTGGATCGTGCCCGCCGAATCAATCCACACCCGAGGCCGATCCGCCCGAACTCCGTCAATGGTGGCATCGGGCCGCTGCCATGCACGGATCAACTCTCGGATAAAGACCTCTTTATCCGATTCGCGTGTGGAATCAAACACGCGTGCCTCGAGGCGGGTAGCGAATCGGGCTTGGGGCTCGACCAGCCTGCGGAGTCGCCGCCAACCCGCACGCGGCGCATCGTTTGCTTGCCACAATCGAGCCACTTCGGGATCGGTGGTGAGGGCCACTCGCCCAATATGGGGATCGGTGCCCTCGTACACGCGTGAAAATCGCTTCAGACGACCGCGCTCATCGGCTTCCACGCGCTCGGTGTAGCCCCGCGTCCGGCGATCAACCAAGCGCAGCGTGACAAGATCGGGCTTCAGCCAATGCATGCGATCCAGGATCGCGGCTGGCCGGAAAATAACCAGGGTGCGCGCATCGGTCAGCAGGAACAACTCCACGTGCGGCACGATCGCCGACGGCTCGCCGAGGCGCACCACTTGGATGCCGCGCGATGCCCAGTAGCGATCGTGCAGACCCTGAAGCCCGAGGCCCCACAGGGTCGGCGCGGCCTGTGCCTTGGTCGAGTCGATCGCCGATGATGGAGAGACGAGCGCGGTCAATGTTCAACGTCCACCGCGACAGAGCGCGCAATCGGGTCGAGATGGGCGATTGCCGCCTTACGCTCCGCCGAACGAGGGGCTCGGGGCTGTTCAGGCCAGCCCAGTGAACGGACCGATGCCGAGGCCGTCGAGCGACGGACATCGGCCGACCGGGCGCGATTGAACACCAGCCCGATCAGTCGCGCCGAGAGCGCACGAATGTGGTTGCATGCAGCCTTGATCAGATCCTGCTTCTGGCCCCGGCCGACGACCAGCACCACACCATCGGTACGGGCGACGGCGATGTTGGCTTCGAGACTCCCGAGAATCGGCCCGGTATCGATGATGATCACATCGAATCGGCCACGCAGATCCTCAAGCAGTCGGTCGAAGCGGTCCCCGTTGAGGCGACCCACCAGCGGGGCTTCGTCAGTGCCTGCGGCGATGATGCTGAGGCCGGAAACGCCGGTTGGTTCCACCACTGGGGAGTGGCCCTCGATGAGTGCCCGACCGAGCCCCCGCACAGGCGTCACTTTGAATCGTGACGACAACCCCCGACCGATTAAGTCGAAGTCCACCAGCAGCGTAGAGCGTCCTGTAGCGGCGAACGAAAGGCCGAGCGACATGGCCAGGCTTGTCTTGCCATCCCCGGCGGTCGGGCTCGTGACGGCGTAGATCTTTCGATTCACGCCGGGCAACTGCAAGAGCGTGCGGATCTGGTGCACGCAGTGGACCGCCGCCGCAACCTCTTCGGGGTCGTCCGGCTCGGCGGGAAGTTCGGGCAGAATCCCGAGCATGGGCACGTTGAGCAGGTTCGGCGCCGCCTGGTCAGAGTATCGCGCCCGGCGGTCAACCAGCCCCAGCAGCATGGCCAGGCCGAACGTCATGCCCAATCCCAGAAACGTTCCTCCGGCAGCATTGCGAAAGCGCGAATCGACGTTCGGCATCGCGGGAGGAGACTCGGGAAGGATGACTTCAATTCGGCCGACGCGATCCTGCACCTTGGATTCCACGTTGATCTCGTCGAGGCGTCGATCGGTCTGGTCGAGCGCCGTCTGCACGTTCTCGATCTCGCGACGTAGTGATTCGTTCTCGACCCGCTTGCGGCTGATGAGGGCTGTGCGCTGACGCCAAACGTCGGCCTGCTGCTTCAGGCGGACAAACCGCCCCACCATCTCCGGAATCGTCTCTTCCCGTGTGCCGGGCCCGGCGATCGCCGCCGCCAGCCCGGGCACCGTCGGATTGGCTTGCTCACGATTCCACTCGTCGGCGCGGGCCGCGATCAGTTCGTCGATCGCCTGGAGTTCGTTCTGCGCACGCTGGATAGTCGGGGATTTCTCGCCCAGGCCCCGGGCGCGGAGGCGGGCCAGTTCCTGCTGAACCTTCTGGCGTCCCGCAAAGTACTCACCCATGAGCCGATCGAGGCGCGCGATTTCTTCCGCCACTTTGGGCGTGAAGGGCTTGGGCTCGGGGCTCACTGCGGAAGCACGGTCACCTGGGGGCTGATAAGTCGAAGGATCAACGTTCATCTCGACGAGTCGAGTTTCGAGTTCCGAGACTTTGTCATCCAACTGCAGCAGTTGCGTCAGATAGTGTGTCTCGAGCGTGGCCAAGTCGGTGGTCTCGAACTCCGCCGCGTTCCCGCGAATCTTGTTCTCCAGATCGCGGCGCTGGCCTTCCAGCAACTGCCTCCGTGTGGACAGCGTGTTCACGGTCATATCTCGAACGCCACGCGTCTCCGAGCCACCAAAGAGCTCCTGGTAGGCCCCGACGATCTCTTGAACCGCGATCATGGCGGCTCGGCGATCCTCATCGGTGTAGGCGACCACGATCAGTTCCGGTGCCTCACGGCTGGTCTGAACCTTCAGCCCGTCCTTAAACGTCGCCTCGCTCTCCGGGCTCCGATCACGGCCGAGCCCTCGCCACGCCTCGCTGTCGAATGCACGGGAGAGCACCCGTCCATGCTGGAGCAGGCTCGCCTGCGTCGCGACAAAGCTCTGGAACATCGGGAGCATCGTCGTCTGCTCGGTCTCGAAGATTACCCGCGGCAACACGGGCTGCACGCGGATGAGCGCGTCGGCACGGAACTTGGGAACGGTCGAGAGCCACCCGAGCACGCCCCCCGTGCCGGCGAGCACAACACCCACGACCCCGACCAACAGATAGCGACCACGGAGCATCCGGTGCAGGACCGCAAAAACGTTGGCATGGTGCTCACCCGGCGGATGCTGCTCCAGTGGCTCCGGCTCGCCGCCGCGGTGAAGCGTGATCTCGGCAGCGTGACTCATCGCTTCCTCCACGAAGGATCGGCCAGGGTGTCAATCACCGTGCGCACATGCCCCAGCAGTTCCTCGGCGATCGGTTGTTCGCGCTCCGGCTGGACGCGACCGTCAAGCACAATGTGAATCTGCGCCGCGCCGAACGGACGCGACGTGTAGTCTGACGCGATCTGCCGGATTCCGGGCATGTCTGCGATGAGCCCACCGCCGGGGACCGCAAAGAACCCGAAGATCACGATTGACCGATCGCGGTCAAAGCTCTCGCGTGCGAACTCGTATCGCACCGCCGTCATGGTCTGTCCGCCAACGTTCAGGTTTACGACCCGCACCGGCTGGCTCGACTTCCATCCCTGCGCGGGATAGCAGATCGGCGGATAATGTCCGGCCATATCCCTCGCGTCGGCGCATTGCACAATGAGCAATATGGCCGACTCGCCGGTCGTCGCGTCGGTGCAGCGCCTCGCCAGCAGCGCGTTGGGCCGCAGGAGCGACACCGCCGCTTCGGGAATGGGCAGTTCGGTCGTGTCCCACGCGCCCAGACGGACCGGTACGCCCTTGATCGCTGCCTGCGCAGCGGCATGAAACGGTGTCGCATCAGCCGCGTCACGACGTTGCTGATGCTCAAAGGCGATCACACCGAGCAACCCGACTGACAAGATGGGCGCGAGCGCGCGGATGACCATGGTTCACTCGTACGCGAGATTGAATCGGCTCACGGGAATAAGCGCCCACTTGAACAGTTTGATCACCCCCAGCAGCATCACGAAGGCGATCGGCAACATGGCCCAACCGGCCAGGTCATGGAAGCGATCCGCGAGCCAGCCTGGGTGATAGCCGTACAGAATCACGGTGGGGGTCATTCGGAGGATGTTGCAGAACACCGCGGCAAGTGGGCTGGCCAGGAGGATGAGCACCCGAACCAGAGGCCGCAGGGGCATTGTGAAGGCGAACGCGAACGATACGAGGATGAGCGCGAAAACCATCCGCATCCCGTTGCACGCCTCGGCCACGGCCACGTCGTGGCCGTTGAGGGTGAGGAGGTTGCCGCTGCGTTCCACCGGGATGCCGATAGTCTCAAGCACCATCTGGGTGATGGCGGCTGTCGCCGTCTGGGAAGGACCGGCTATGGCCTGTCGGATCAGACCGGGGACAGGAATCAGGAACACGAGCACCGCGAACGCCGGGAAGAACCGCAGCAGGAAGTTGATCCCCACGCACGATACGAGCAGCCCGAGAATGATGGTCAATGCGCCCGCATGCCAGAGCGCCTGGACGGCGTTGTAGTAGCCGAAGTACGACATCGCCCAGCCAGCGCACACAATCGCCGGACCCGCCAGGCGACCCACCGGGGCGTAGTGACGGAGGCGTCCCCAGCGAACGAGGAGTAGCCAAGCCGCCACGGCTGGCACCACCAGTACATGGCTCTGTTCCTCATCGCGGAGCGCGATGCTGAACATATCGTGCCACGCGTCAAACGTGACCGCTACCCCCAGTCCGACAAGGGCCAGCACCAAGCCCAAGATCGTGGTTCTGGAAGAAGCCATCGTGTCTCGATCCGCTCTTACGCTACGCGGGTGCCAGCCAGTTCATCGGCGACCGTCAAACCCGGCTGTACTACCTGATTTTCTGCAATCACTGAACGAACAATAACCGACCGTGGACCGATCGACGCACCGGCCAAGACCACCGAATCGACTACTCGCGCGGACGGATCGACCGAAGCCCCTTTTTCAACCACCGAAAACAGGCCATCGGTGTTGGTTGCGCGCTTGGAATACTCGCGGCAGGCCGCTAGATACTGCCTGAGAGCCGTTATCGGATGTACGCTGACTTCTGAATAGCGAACAGCAACGGTATGCGACTGGGCCAGCAGCGGTAGCCCTTGCTCTTTCAGGTCACAATACCCTCGTTCGGGAAGATGGCGAAGCGGGCCGCATCGGAGCAAATACACCCCGGTTGGTGCGCGATCGGGTGTCGCCAGCACCACGGCATCGGCGTCGGGCACCTCCAGCGCTTTCATCGTCTGCCGTATTGGACTGGAGATGAAACTGGAAGCACTCGCTACCAACAACGTGTCCTGATTCCGGTAACTGCGTGCGATGTCCGCGATGGCACCGCCTGTTCCGCGAACGTCTTCAACATCAACCCGAAGGTCAAAGCCTGACCCTGAAAGCGACGCTCTGAGCATGTCACTTGGACCGTTGGTCGCGATCAAACAGGTGAGGCGGGGCACGCCTGTGAGGGTCTCGAGGTCGCGTGCGAACTGTCCCCAAGCGGAGAGAAGCGTCGCGTCCGACGCGAGGGGAAGCCCGAGTATTGGGCGTTGCAGCGCGCGAACCAACGGTTGTTCGCGCACGCTGCCTGCGAGAAGGATCATCGCACACACATGCCGAATAGGGGAGTCGCTTATGACAGTCGCGGATTGGGAGCTCTTGGAGGTCATGCGCGTGTGGCGAAACGGTCCTGCAGGCTGTGGAAGAACAAACGCCCGGCAGCGGGCAGGCCATCAATCAAGTATCGGCGCGCCAGGCGTCGAGGTTCTTGAAGGAGTCGGTGAACCCATTCGAGTCCGATACGTTGGACCCACAGCGGGGCCCGCCTAACTTCGCCAGCGACGAAACTAAACGTCACGCCGATTCCCAGGAACCAGCAGGCGGGAAAGAGTGGCCGCAGCGACTGGATGAGTATTTCCTGCTTGGGTGAACCGAGGGCGACGAAGATAATCTTCGGGGATGTGCGCCGGATAGACGCGACGAGCGCTGCGGCATACTGGGGGTTTTTTTCGAATCCGAAGGGAGGGCACTCGGTCCCGACGATGCGGATGGAGGAAAACCGCTCGCGCAAACGTGCAGCCGTGCGGTCGGCTGTGCCCGGGTTGCCCCCGAGCAAAAAGACGTCCAAGCCATCATCGGCTGCCCGCGCCGAAAGAGAAAAAATGAGATCGGACCCCGCCACCCGTTCCGGGAGGGGGCATCCGGCAAGACGACTGGCCCACACCAGCGGCATGCCATCAGCCAGACGCAGGGTCGGGCCGGTGCAGAGTTCCGCGAACGCAGGATCCACGCGCAGTCGGCGGTAGATGTCGAGATTTGGCGTGAGCACCCACCCCCCCACTCCGGCCTTCGCTGAACGGGCGATGTGATCGACCGCCTGGGCCATTGTCACGCGATGCAGACGCAGCCCGGCAATCGTTACGCTCTTGGGAGATGAGCGCACACCAGACGCGGTTGGGGCAGGCGTGGGTACGGAGGACTCCGCGCCCGGTACACCCTTCGACGTTGGGGCAACCTCCGTCACGCTTTGACCACACGCGCGCCACGACCATCGAGGCCCTTGAGCGCGTTGCGGGAATCGACCACGAGTTTGGCGTGTGTGGCGATGGCCTTCCAGTCGATCACGTCGTGGTTGGTCACGATGAGGACACAGTCGAAGCCTTTGAGCGTTTCGGGGGTGAGCGGCACGGAGCGCATGTCGCGGCTGTGCTTGCGCATCTTGGGGAAGACGGGCACCAGCGGGTCGTGATAGGAAACCTCGGCACCCAGTTCGCCCAGGTGATCGATGATCTCGGCGGCGGGGGTCTCGCGGGTGTCATCGACGTTGGGCTTGTACGCAAGGCCAACAACAAGCACCTTGGCGTTTTTGAGCGACTTGCCCTCGTCGTTGAGGGCCAGGCCGACGCGATCGACCACATACCGCGGCATGCGGGTGTTGATCTCGCCGGCGAGTTCGATGAACCGCGTGGGCTGTCCGACTTCGCGGGCCTTCCAGGTGAGATAGAAGGGATCGATGGGGATGCAGTGCCCTCCCAGGCCGGGGCCGGGGTAGAAGGGCATGAAGCCGAAGGGCTTGGTGGCCGCGGCCTCGATGACCTCCCACACGTCGATGCCCATGGGGGTGAGGATCAGTTTGAGTTCATTGACCAGCGCGATGTTGATGCAGCGGAAGGTATTTTCGAGCACCTTGGCGGCCTCGGCTACCTCGGCGGTGGAGACGGTAACGACGCGCTCGATGGCGCGCTGATAGAGGAGCGTGGCGAGTTCGGTGGAGGCTGGGTCGAGCCCGCCGACGAGTTTGGGCGTGTTGCGGGTGTTGTGGGTTTTGCGGCCCGGGTCTTCGCGCTCGGGGGAGAAGGCGGCGAAGAAATCGGTGCCGCAGGTGAGCGGGGAGGAGCCCTTGGGTCGGGCTTCGAGGATGGCGGGGAGCATGTCGTCGCGGGTGGTGCCTGGGTAAGTCGTCGATTCGAGGACCACGAGTTGACCGGCACGGAGGGTACGACCGATGTCGCGGGAGGAGTTGATGATGTAGGAGAGGTCGGGCTCCATGTGCTTGCCGAGGGGCGTGGGAACGCAGATGACGATGGCGTCGCACTCAGCCAGGCGGCTGAAATCGGTGGTGGCGGAGAACTTCTTGGAGCGGGAGAGGGAGGTGGTCATCTCCGCGCCGAGGTGCTTGAGGTAGTTCTCGCCGCGTTTGAGGCAGTCGATCTTGGAGGGATCGATGTCGAACCCAAGGACGGGGAGTCCGCCTTCGTGGAAGGCGTGGGCGAGGGGAAGGCCGACGTAACCGAGGCCGATGATGCCGACGAGGGCATCACCGGAGTTGAGTTTGGAACGAAGGGTTTCGAAGGCGGTCATGGTGTTCTCGCGATTATCGGGCCACGCTTGGTAGCGCAGAATGGGAAGATTGAACATCGGTTAGATTGGGCGGAATCTCGAAGCCTGCGGGGGCGTCGGCACGCCAGGCGTGCGCCTGTCGGACCTCGGCACGGCGTGCGGCCGTGGCCTTGCCGAACAACAGGCTCTCGAACTGGTAACGACGAAGGAAAGCACGAAACGCGTCGTCGCCGTAGCGTAGATGGCCAGCGAGCATGCTCTCGAAGTAACCGACAAGCATGGCCAGTGACCCAACGAGCGGCGGATAGGCCGGGAGACGGTAGATCGCGCTGGCCAGGATGAAGAGGATGCCGGTGCCCATGAACCACTGTCCGAAGCCGTGACGTTTCCGCCCAGTCCAGATGGTGCCGTGACTTGAACCCATGGGTCGGAGGTGAATGAACCGGAGGTCCTGGTCGTCGGCGCTCCCGACCTGCCATCCAAGGAGGCGGGCGCGATGGCAGTCGATGCCGTCCCACATGACCTGTCGGACGAAGCCGCCGATCTGTTTGAAGCACGCGGTGCGATAGAACTTGGAGGCACCGACGGAGACCTCGTCGCCAATGGCTTCTTTGACAAGCGGCCCGGCGAAATCTTCGGCGACGTTGCCGGGGCCCGGAAAATAGGCCTTGCCGGAGAAGCAACCGAGGCGCGGATTCTCGGCCATGCGGCGCATCAGCCCTTCGAAGTAGCGGGCGGGCAGGATCAGGTCGAGGTCGAGTTTGCAGACGAAATCAAAGTCGTCGAGACGCACGCTCTGCAGCCCGGCATAGAACGCCTCGATGACCCCGGGGCCAACCGACCGTGTCCCGCGATCACGGCGCGTCACCACGGTGATCCAATCATGCCGAGCCGCATACTCGGCGAGGATCGCGGGGGTCTCGTCGGTGGAGCCATCGTCGACTACCACAACTCGCGAGGGACGAATGGACTGCGCGACGAGGCTGTCAAGGGTTCGACGAGCGAACTTGGCTTCGTTGCGACAGGGGGCGATGATGAGGTAGTTCATGCGAGGGCTCGTCAGCGTCCGTTGGGGCTCGGCGGAGTCGCGGATGGCGAACCCGGGACGGCATGCGGGCCGCTTGGCACCAAAAGGCGTTGCAGATGCGGGGCGAGCAACGCCGCGACCGCAGCGTGACCGCTTGGGGTAAGGTGACCGTCTCGTTGAAGGAATGCACGCTCGGCACCGAGCACGCGCAGGGCGTCGGTCGAGTCCAGGAACTCGACCTTCGCTTCGATAAACGCAGCCGCCGCTCTTGAGACCGCGACGGGCTCCTGCCGGTCCTGTTGTCGAACCAAGTCCTGACTCGGAATGATCACGCCCATGAGTTGGATGCCGTGCAGTCGACCGGTCTCGGCCATGTGGCGAATCTGGGTTGTGAAGGCGGCCTGGGCTTCGAGGAGCGGCGGACGCTCCCACGCTGCCGGATCCTGCATGGACGTGCTGATGCCCCTGCGCGGGTTGTTGGCCGGAGCGGGCGTCAACTGCTGCCAAACCCGTGACACGAGCCTGTACATGTGCAGGCGGCGTCGCAACCAACTGCGCCAACCACCATCATCGCCCAGAACCCCGTCGCGCACGGGCACGCGTTTGTCCCAGATGCAGTCGAAGAAGTCGTTGCCCGTGAAGATGACGATGATCGCGACATGTGGAGCCCGCTGCGTGCTGATCCAGTCATCGAGAACCAGCCGGTACTGAACAGGCCCGTAGCCGCCGACTCCGGAGTTGTGCAATCGAAATGGCACATCGGCCCGAGCGCCCAGTTGCGCCACAAAGGTATCGGCATCGGAAACACCCTGTCCGAACGTGAAGGAGTCGCCAAGCACCAGCGCCACCGGCGCATCGTCTGGACGGTGCTGAGTCCCGCTCGAGCGGAACCCGTGTTCGTCGGTGGTGACGGTCCAGTGACCCTCGCCGGTCACGACGTCGCGGCGCGTGTTTGGTTGCAGGGCATAGGCGCGGTCATCGGGCAAGGCACGGTAGATGTCCAACCAAGAGGGAGACTGCGGCGCGACCAATCTCAGCCCCATTTCCGCGATCAGCAACGACACGATCAGACTTGACGAGAGGAGGCCCATTGCAAGCGCTCGTCGGACCCAGATTCGTCGGTGCGGCGGCGGACCTTTGGGACACATGAGCGATCTCCGACGCTGGCGGAACACGTTGTTCACCACTCTTCGAGGCTGAGCGACGGTTGCCCCGGAGCGGTTACAGATCGCGCTGCTGACGATACCAATCGAGCGTACGCCGAAGCCCGTCCGCGACGGTTTCGGTGGGCGCGTAGCCCAGTGTTTTCACGGCCGCCGCGATCTCGGCACACGAGTGCCGAACATCCCCAACCCGCGGGGGAAGAAACTCTGGTTCGTCAGGCTGCTGAACGATGCGCGCCATGATGGAGGCCACTTCGCGAACCGTGGTACCTTTGCCCAAGCCCACGTTGAAGGAAGACCCGCAGGCAGGGCCGGACCACGCGCCGGCGCGGAGCAAGCACTGGACGACGCTGGCGACGCCGACGAAGTCACGGGTCTGAAGACCGTCGCCATAGATGGCGACGGGGCGCTTAGCGAGGAGGTTTCGGGCGAATGCCGCGATGGCGGCGGAGTACGCAGATCCGGCCACTTGTCTGGGCCCGAACACGTTGAAGAACCTGAGCGACACCGTTTCAAGGCCGTAGCACCGGCTCCAGAGCCGGAGCAGCGCCTCCCCCTCGGCTTTGCTGAGCGCGTACATCGAGCAAGGGTCTACAAGGTCATGCTCTGAACGTGCGCCGCCCTCGGCATCGCCGTACACGGCCGCCGAAGAGGCGAACACCACTCGCCTCACGCGCGTTCGCGAGCACTCTTCGAGGATTTTGAGGGTGCCCTCACAGTTGAGTCTGAAGCACGCTTCGGGCTCCCGCACCGACCCCGGCGCCGAAACATACGCGGCCAGATGAAAGACGATGGCAGAACCTCTGATCGCTTGGGCACGAGCCGCGTCGTCAAGAATGGAACCGACCACCAGCCGCACACGGTTCTGGACCGCTCGTAAGTTGTCCGCCCGTCCGGTGCTCAAGTCGTCGAGGACCGTGACCTGCGCACCAGCGCTGATCAGCCCTTCGACGAGGTGCGAGCCGATGAACCCCGCGCCGCCCGTGACACAAACCGGAACATCCCTGAGCACGTTTACGTCCCTTCGTGGCGATGGACCACACCTTCACGTTTGAACACGTCCAGCATGCCTGACGCGGTGCCGGCGATCGCGTAGTCGCGCAGGACACGTTCTCGACCCGCCTTGCCGTGACGCACACTGAGCGTGGGATCGGCGGCATATCGGGCCATAGCCGAGGCGAGCCCATCGGCCGAACCGGCGTCAACCAGGAATCCGGAAACACCCTCTTCCACGAGTTCGGCGACCCCGCCAACTCGTGTCGAAACCACGCCAAGCTCTTTGGCCATGGCCTCCATCAGCACGACGGGCACCCCTTCCATGAAACTACTCACCACGATCACATCGGCGTTATCGTACAGTTCATTGATGCGGTCTTGGTCCACCGCTCCAACCAACCGGACCACACCGGACAGGCCAGAGGACTCCACATACGACCGAAGGCTGGTTCCTTCGGGGCCGTCACCGGCCATCACGAGCACGAACGAGACACCTTGGTGCTTGAGCCTTTGACAAGCCTCCAGCAACAAGCGGTAACCCTTGATTGGATGAAGTCGCCCGACGGTGACAAATCGCACCGGCCCGGCGCGTGTGCCGCTGCGCGGTGGAAACTTTGCTGGCTCGATGCCGCAGCGAACGATGCTGAAGCGGGGCCAGCATCGAGGATCAGACCAGGCCATCACCTGGGCTTTGCAGAAATTGGATATGCATCGAACAAACTCCGCACCCTCGACTTTCTGTCGAAGCGTCCAACTGTCGACGTGAAAGAACTCGGCGGATCCGTGGATCGACAGGCTGTACCGCAACCCGGGGTCGTATACCCGCGCCAGCAAGGCGATGGCTGCGGCGTTGTTGGCCATGTGCACATGAACATGACGAATGGCTCGTTCGGAGAGGGTGCTAGCCAGGACCATTCCTTGGAGGGCATACGCGGCATGCCGCAATCGCGGACCGATCCCGGGCGGCGACAGACGCTGTGAGGCGATGATGGCCCTTGCGGCACGGAGCGGCCGTCGAACGGCGGCACGGATCAGGCACCTCAGCATCGGTCCCCCGCCAGCCTGAAGCACATGCGTCTCCTGTGCGGCGCGCGCGTGGGCTTCGCCGAGGCAGCCCTGGGCGCTGGCTGGCCTCACGCTCACCGTCTGAATCCGCGCACCCAGCCTGCGCAGTTCGGCCACTTCGCGCTCGATAAACGTATGAGACAGACTGGGGTATTCGGAGTTCAGGTAGGCGATCACGGTTCTGGCTCCCGCGAACGATCGGTCGCCCTACATCGGCTTGGCAGGGCTCGAACTGCGACGAAACGCGAGACCCAATCGCCGTCTCAGCGCGGTCCCTCGAATGATTCGTCGTTTCGCATCGATGGCGAACGTGTGGTCATCCACCTGGGACAGCGTGTGCAACCCTCGTCGATAGGGCCACGATTCAGCACACTGGATTCGCGCTATCGGCTCCTCGGCGAACCGCTCGGGCGTGAGTTGCCGAACTCGATTAATCACTACCGCGCCCCCATAGGTGCGCGAACAATCCTGCGCCGGCCGGTAGAGTACTCCCTGCTGCACAAACGGCGTGCCAGCGGGGCGGGTGGAGCGCGGATCCATCTTCAACGGGTTGTCGGCATGGGGCCTCCACCTCCCGAGCGGGTCGGACGCATACCACGCCATCAGTTGGTCTGCGCGACCCTGCTCCCTGATCACGCCCATCAACCACCACCGTCCTTCAAACCTAAACAGCGTCGGGTCCAGCAGCCGAATGTTGGACAGAATGGTGCCGACGCGGGTCCAGGTTTTCATCTCCCCATCGGTGTCGTACACGGCCACCTCACCCGTTCCCGCCATCTCCGGCACACACAGATATCGATCCTCGTGCCGCACCATGTACGGATAGGAAACGTGCGCGGGCAGTCGGAACGGTTCGCGCACGCTTCGCACCTCTCCATTGGCCGAGACATCGAGTTGGCGAATCCGTCCGACGCCATCGGTGTCGGCGAGGTGTTCGGCGAGGATGCACAGTCCGGTCGCCGTCCTCACCGCGAACGGATCGGCGAGAAACTCACCCCGCGGCAGATCCGGGAGCCACCGGGGATGGCCGATACGACCCGCGAGCACGTCCGCGGCGCTCGCCGACGACAGACCCACGTTCCATTGATCCTGCACGACCAGGTTGTCGATGGCATTCTGGCAGAACCGCCAAAGACACTTCAAGGCGAACGACACCACCGTACCGTTGGTTGGCGTCCTGTCGATCGGTGCAGTGGTTGCCGATGGCGAGGTGGGCGGCCGTGCGAGACGCTCATTGGTCAACCGACGACACGCCTGCTCAACCATACCGACACCGGCGCGAAGCACGGTGTCCCTGGTGGCTGGGTAGGAGTGGCGGATGGCCGCGACGTGTCGTTGCGCAAGCACGCAACCGCCATCAAGCACGTCGGTCAAGCGCTGCAGGGTGATTCCCACGACGGGTTCGTCACGATAGAGTTCCCAGAAGCACGCCGGTTGCCCGCGGGCCACAAAGAGGTCGCCGTGGTGATACGACCACACGCCGTGTCGAGCCGCCGAAAGCACATCACCTCGAATGATGTTGAAGCCGAAGCGAAGGATGAAATCGAGATCAAACGACTTGATTTTTTCGACGTCAGGTCCAGCGAATCGCTGTGCGTACTTTCCTGCTTGCTCGATGGTGGGCACCATCTGCGGTACGCTCGCCAGGAGATCCGCCCACGGCTCGGTCCATGCTGCCGATACTTTGTCGCGCACAACCAGGCGGTTGAAGGCTCTCCACCCAAGTGCATTCCAACGCCGCTTGGCGCTGGTCATGGATGACCGGTCCACAATGACCAGCGCCGGTTCAGCCAGTCCGCTGCCCATCACACGACGAAGGGTTTCGGCCTGCCACCAGGCAAGCGTGTGGCTCGGCACCATCACGCCGAAGCGCAACTTGGCATGGGGCGGTTGAATCACGAGACACCACCACCCGGTTGACTGCCGTCGTCGGTGCCCACATCGGGCGAAGGATGCTGGTGCGTGATGCGCACTGGCTTGCCACCGGATGCCGCACCAGTCACGCGCGCGGGAGCCCCGACTGCAAGCGCGTCGGACGGAATGTTCCGTGTCACCACGCTGTTGGCACCAATCACGGCATTGTCGCCAATGGTTACACCGGGCAGCACACACGAACCCCGGCCAATCCACACATTGCGCCCGATCCGCACGGGTCGTGCCACCTGCGGTTGACAACGGTATGGAACGCCGGTTTCGCGGCCGTGATTCGCATCCCGAATCGATACATACTCACCGATAAGGGAATCGGTACCGATCGTGACCTCCGCCGTGGATACGACATGCACGCCCGCACTCAGACGCACATGATCTCCCATGACGATTCGACCGTCGCGTTCCGTCTCGAGGTGAACACCTCGCCCGAAACGGCACGATCGGCCAAGCACCACCCGTGCCCGATTCGCCACCCAAATCGGTCCGTCGAACTGGGTCGTTGGTGGAATGACGCCGTCGACGCGGGCCCGCACGCGCATGAAACGGAGAACACGAACGAGTATCCCACATGAGCGAGCACACACACGGCACGCGGGAGCCAGTCCGCGTGATAGCCCCTCCAACGCCCATTCAACGCGCCTGTTCAGACGAACGCCTCGCTGCGTGCGTTGTCTGTGTGCGCCACACCGGACTGCTCCATCTGTCGAACGAGCAACTCGATGGTCATGAGTCGTCCGAGCAAGCGTGCTTCGTCCCGACCTGCGCGATGAGACTCCAGCAGCGCCCGAACTTCATCCGCCACAAAGAAGCCACGGCTCAATGTGCGCTCATCGAGGAGCGTGCTCTCAACCGGGCTCGCCCATGCCCCATCCCGAAGCCACCCTCCGGCATCGGATACGGCCATGCCGGGTAGCGCCGGGAGCGCGAGTCGTTTCCGCACTTCACTCGCCACGCGATGAACGGCCAAGGACATGATGGACGCGGAGTATCCCCAGGAAGGCGGCACCCCCGTTCGTTGCCAAGCCACTTGGGCCGCATCAGGACATGTGCGCGATAGGCAATCGAGATACAGTCGGTGCTTGAAGCGATATCGGAGGGGTACCCGCAGCAGCAGATCGACTAACTGATTGTGAAAGAACGGCGCGTGCGACTCGACACAACGGCGAAGAAGACTGGTCCCACAGTTGGTGAATCGGAACACGCGGTTCTCGACGAGCCAGTCGTACAAAATCTCCGGCGGGCTTTCGCCGCTGCGCATCCGGATGGAGCAGACCCAATGCGAGCGCGGTCCCATGTCATCCTGTTCGGCCGTCAGTCGATTCACCCATTGATTGCCCTCGGCGGGAACGCGCCACCGCCAGGCGCGCTCCGCGAGATCGTTCAGGTTTGTGCTCCGCAGCCAAGCCGTCTTGACAAAGTTGCCGCCGAGCAAGACATCGCCGGCAAGTCCGTTGAGCACACTGTCACACTGCGCAGACATGCGTCGAGCGTACGGCAACATGAACATTTCCGCGATCCCGATCGCGGCACCCGTCGCCGCCACGCCATCAGGCCACAACGGCGGGAACAGTTCCGGCTGCCATTCCCACACCGAGTGCGGGCATCCGATCCGCGCCGCGAACGTCGATGCACACTCGATGTCCCTGCATCCCTTGAGCCCCATGGTGAACGCAGGCACGAGATGCCGATTCGGGCACAAGCCGAGGAGAAACCGTGAGTCGAGACCACCCGAGAGCGGCACGCCCAACCGAGGATTCGCACGACTGACGTGTTCGATAGAGGTTCGGAGCAACCGTCCACACTCGACGGATGCATCACGAAACCCGAGCGTGTGATCCGATCGGGAACGCCATGTCCATACGCGACGCTCTCGAAACTCGCCCCCCGTCACGGTGACTACCGATCCGCCCCGCAACACCCTCACTCCAGCGAGCAACGTCAGATCATCGATGAACTCGCCCGCGCGCAAGAACAGGCTGACGGCGTGCTTGTTCACATACGGCGGCGCAAGCCACGGAGCAAGGAGCGACAACTCAGAGGTGACAACCCCCCCCGCCTCGTCCTGCCACAGGTACAAGGGATACTGCGCGTACCGATCGTTCAGCACGTTGATCGTGCGACCCTCGTCTTTCAACACTGCGAGCACGAAAGCGCCAGAGTGCCGGTACATCGCTGCAGGGTCCGCGATCATCGCCTCGGCGTGCTGAATGACCGCGTGCGAACTCTCCCCCAGGTCAGACAGCACCTGTCCGAGCCACAGCGCCTTGCCTCCCGCCTGCGAGTCATGAATGAGGCCGCTGCACTCGAACTCGCCACTGGTTCGGCGCCAAGTCGCCGCGCAGCAATGCGTGTACCGAAGTATCGACGGCGTAGAGAACCGCTCGCATCGACGCAGTGTGGCGTTCGCCCGATCGTCATTTTCGAGGGGCCGTTCGCGTGACCAGATGAGGCATATGCCTGACATGATCTGTGTCCGTGTGCGGATCAGTTCCGGGCCGTACCAGCCACCTTGTATTCGATCAGCGTGCCCATCCGACCGCGCAATCGCTCAATCACGCATCGGGCCACGCCCAAGGCCATGGCGGTTTTGCAGATCGCCGTCACCACGCCATAGGCCAAAGCAGTCGCTATCGGGTCTCGTCGTCGCACCCGGGTGGCAGCGAGCCGAACGATGAGCACACCGTATCCGCCCACCGCGACGAACGCAACCGGCCATGCGAAGGCAAGCCCAACACACAGAAGCACGGGAAGGCCGATACCGTACACGACGCTGCCCAAGGCTCTTGAGCGCCAGCGTGCGGGTCCTCTGGCGGCGTGCATCCGCGCGAGATTGCAGTATCCGTAGCCAGCGCGCATCGATCGCCTCCAGAACTCTCGGAACCTGGTGATGCCGATATCATGCGTGCACATCGGCGCATCGAGGCGCTCGAGCAACCAGCCTTGCGCGCGCAACCGCGCCGACAGATCAAGTTCCTCGCCTGACACCAGGCCATCCACCCAGCCGCCCACTTCATCGATCGCGCTGAGTCTGAGCAAGGCGATTCCCCCGATGACATCGATGGCCCCGATGGGCAAGTCCCATTCGACGTCGGTGAGTCGCACATACACGGACCGCTCTGGGTGCCGCTCACGCAGGACGCCGACAACACCCGCATGCCGGGGATGCGCATCGAGAAAGTCGCTCGATCGATCGATCCACTCGGGATGCATCTCGCAATCACCATCGATGAACTGCACGGCGGAAAGGTCGGCTCGCAACGTTCGCAGATACACAAGCCCCTCGCGCCGACCTCTCGCCGCCGAGAACGGCCCCTCCCGGATTCTCACCACATGAACTCCCATCCGCTCCGCGAGATCAGGGCTGCCATCATGGGAACCCGAATCCACGTAGACCGCGCAGGCTCGGGTCGACCCCAGCGACTTCAGGCAAGATGCGAGGCGGGACGCCTCATTGCGACCGATGACCACGACGCCCACCGCCCCCGCCACCCGCGCAACAGCGTCGGACCCCATCGCCGGCCGCCCATCGGGCGGTCCCCCATCGTGGCCGAGCGACGTCATGTAGTCCCCCTGAGCGTTTGGAGAATCTGCTTTCGCGTCTGGAAGAGCGTGCTGTGCCTGATCGCGTCTCGGAGCAAACTTGGCGGGTCAGGATCCGGCAGCCCGAACAATCTTCGCCGCAACTTATACACCGCCAACCCGAAGCAATAGGTAGCATCCGCAAACCTTGCACCCCAGACGCCGTGGTGCTTCACGAAGTACCGGCGGCGCGACTCGAACCAGTACGCCGGCATCGGCCTGCGTTTGACGCCCTTGGACGACACGCCCGTACTCTGTCCGCTGATGTGCATGACACGACTCTGCGGCACATACCAGCACTGCCAGCCCGCACGTCTGGCCCGACGGCAAAGGTCGACCTCCTCGTAATACAGGAAGAATCCATCATCCATCGGCCCGATCTGATCAAGCATCGACCGGCGAACAAGCATGCTCGCTCCAGACACCCAATCCACAGGCTCGCATCGATCGCTCATGCTCATCGGCACCACTCTGGATCGCAGCACGCGAGAGAGCCATCCGAGCCGCAGGCCCCGATCGAGCTCGCTGACGATCGAGGGAAAGCGAAAGGCGATGGGCCAAGGGTCGCCATCGGGTCCTTCGAAACTGCTGCCGGCAATGCCCGCCTGTGGGCGTTCGTGCATGAACGACACCAGCGCATCGATTGCACCCGCACGCACCTCGGTGTCAGGATTCAACAGCATGACGTACTCGGGCGGACACGCCCACGCCATCGCCTCTCGAATGCCGATGTTATTGCCGAACGCAAACCCGCCATTCTTGTCCGCCATCAGAAGCGTGACCCACGCGGACCATCCACGCGCGTCGATGACACGGCGCAACTGTGGCCCGTCCCCCGAGCAGCCCTCGACGAGCACGACGCGAAACGGCACGGTGCCGGAGCGCTCATCATGGAGCGACTGCAGACAGGCAACGGTCAAGTCCGCCGTCTTGTAGTTCACAATTACGACCGCCACAACCACTTCGCGTGATTCCATCCCGGGGCCATTCACGAGGCATGCCCCTTGACAAGGGCAATGGCCTCATGCAAATAGTCCATCGAGGCGATCGTCGCCGTGTGGCTTCCCACCCAGGTCTGGGCGAGTGCCCCGGCGACCCGCATGTGCTGACTCCCGACAAGCCACAGTGTCGGCATTGGCCTTCGCATCCGAAACGACGTAGCGAGGCTGAGCCAGCCCGCCTTACCGGAGCGCAGCGGGCTCACCTTGAGCCTTTGGTCGGCCGCCCCAATCAGGCCGCCTTGGGCCCCTGGTGTGACCAACACCTCGATCTCCGCCGCTGAAAACTCATGCAGCAGGAGCGCGGCATCTCGATCCCACCGGCCACTCGGCATCTGCAGGATGACTCTGAGCCGTGCGGATGACCGGGCCCGCGATGCCCACATCGCGAGGCGCTGAATCGACGCCCGCTCGATTGGCGATCGTGCGTTCAACCGCTCCGCCGCCACCGGTGTCGGCCAACCCGTGATCTTCCAGGTTCGCTCGGAGGTGCCACGCCCGTCACCCCGCGCTGATCGCAGAATGTCCTCGCGCAGGACATGGATCTTGAACTGAGAGCCGTACACGGATATGAGCCGGAGTTTGTCCTCGACCACGTCATCGATCGGCCAGTCCTCCGACTGCAACTCAAACCCCGCCTCTCGGAGTGCCGTCAACGCGGTGTGGGTGTAGTTCGGAAATCGCGCGGCATAGGGCACTTCCTGGTACAGCCGAACCGCTCGAGATTCGCGCAAGCTCGCGTCGCGCACGAGCGCTGAGAGCGCGTGGCTCACCGTCAATCGATGGTCGGCGTGCGGACCTCCAAGAGGAACCCAGATCTCGTCGCTCGGTTCGTTCCGGAACAACCAATCGACTCGCTGCGCCCACTCGTGCTCCTCCTGGGGCGAAGCGAGGCGGGACGTAGCCGCAGAGATCGAAGGACGATATCGCCGGTACTCCTCAAGTGACCACGGACGATCGCAGAATCTCAGGGGCGCGTCAGGCAGCCCGACATCAACGTGCCGTCCGCCCACCATCGCGGCAAACAAAGCAGATTCTCGTTGGCGAAGTCGAGACACGACATCCGGATCGAAGTACTCACGTTGCAGATGATAATAACTGGTGAAGTTGCTCCGACTGGCCATGGTGGCTATCGCAAACTCTGTCCCATCGCGCTGCTTGATCAAGGTGCCACCGAGGCTGAGTGCCGCGTCATCGGCGTGGGGTTCCACGACGAGCACCCGTCGACGGTGGCAGAACTGATCGGCGGAACAATCTCCACCATTCCCGCTTGCCACAACTGCTGAATGGCTGGCGTCGACTCTTCGCCCAGATCAGCCCGAATATCACGCACACACCTCGGCGGGTGGATCGCGTCCCACAGCGACTGTTCCGCACGCGTGAGGTGCTTGTGCGCACGCGCCGAGATCAGAAATCGCGCTCCGGACCCATCAACCGTGAAGTGTGGTCGCCGATGGACCGCGCATCGATCGTCCAGAAGAGGTACCACGGTGTCGTTCACGCCTGCCCCACGCGAGGCAGGTGCCGCGCGGGGATTCCATTCAGTGTACGGTCCGCGCCCCGCGCACGCCACCCCTGCCTCGCGCTTCGGTCGTGCAAGACGCCAAGCCCTCCCGCGGCCAGCAGAAACAGCGGGCTGATCATCGCATTCAGGAGGTTGTCCATGGCATAGAGCGAAAGCACCACCATCAGCGCCGTCGCGCCAGCGAGTTCGGTCCCCAATATGTCAGCCGTCCGGTGTCTCCAGAGATACAGCACCGCCGGCAGCAACAGCACGCTATAGAGGGCGAACAAGCCCACCACCCCAAACCTCCCGAGCGCGATCAGCCACAGACCATCCGGGATAAATCGACCCCACGGCGTCGACTCCGCGTTCATGATCTCGTCCAGTCGGAATCGCCCAAGGGTGAGACTTCCGTCCACCCAACTCAACAGTGCCCGTTCGCTCGTAAACCGAACGTCGATGCTCTCGATGCGATCCTGACCCATCATCCGGGCAAGATCGCGCACCGCGTCGGCATCCCACACGCCGCCAGCCCTGACAACGATGTAAACCGGCGCGGCCACCATCAACAGCGTGAAGGCCCACTTGGCTTTCATCTGTCGACTCACCACCATCGCCATCAGGCCTCCGGCCATGAGCAGGCTGGCGTACACCGAACGACAGGCCAACTGAACCCCGATCAACCCGGTCACCACCAGTCCCGTCGGGACACTCCACATCGCGCGGCGTCCCCCCGCCAGCCACATCCATGTTCCACACAAGACACTCGCGCAGAGGAACAAGGCGACCATCAGCCCATGCTGCATGAACACGGTTGGTCGCCAGCCGTCTCCGCGGCGCGACTGCAAAAACTGATGCTGATGAAACCCGTAGACCCACGAATGCAGTTGCGGACTCATCCGCGCTTCAAACAAAACCAGCGGCACATACACCAACCCCGCGATGAACGTCGCCATCGCCAGTTCTCGCAGACTCTCCCCGGTTCCGAAGTACATCTTCCCCACGATGTACGGCATCCCCCAAGCGACCAGGTGGTTCACGCTCGCGGAAAAACCGTCATACGGGCTATATCCCGCGCTCAATGCCGAGGGTACCGGCACCAGGACCCACACGAGCATGGCCAGGTCCACGGGGCTCCACCTGATCATCATTAGACGACGCGCGTCGAACAGCGCGGCCCCAAAGAACACGCTCACGCAGGTGATCGACATCTTCGTCAGATCGGGAAGGCCCGGCAGCGTGTACCCCGCCATGGGGAGGAAGAGCCAGGCACCAAGCATGCCGATCATCGCCGCCCGGGACGGGGAAAGCGCCGCGAACAGCACCACGACCAGGAGTGGCCAGCCGAACATCGCGATGGGAACGAGCACACTCATGCCGTGCGTGCACCTGCCTCGTCACATCCGTGCGCCTTGACCGCATCCACTGCCACCCATCGGTTTGAGCCCGCGTCATACCGCTTGATCACCCGCGCGGGCGCGCCGACGAGAAGGCTACCTGCGGGCGCGCTGCGCGTGACCACCGCATTCGCACCCACCACACATCCTTCCCCGAGCCGCACGCCTTTCAGCACCACGGCACCTTCTCCCAACCAGCATCGATCCCCGATGCTGACGGGTGCCACCACGAGGCGATGTCCCCCTGCGGGCCATTCGTGGTCGTGATCCGAGATGTACACCCGGCCAGCAATCAACACATCGCATCCGATCTCGACGCGGTCCGCCGCCGCACAATGAAAATAAAACTGCGCCACCGATCGATCACCGATGTGAATCTCTCCTTGATAGCCCCAGAATCGGATGCATTCGATCCGCGCACCCGGTCGGATACGCACCTCCGAGCCGATGTGCAGACCAGCCTCACCGGTCAGCATGTCCGGCTTCTCGAGCCACGAGGCTCGGCCGAGCGTGCCGAGACGACGAGAATATCGCCAGTGCCACAGCCGAAATGCAACGTCTGACAGACGCATGTGGATGTTCGCCCGGACCGGTCTAAGCCATGCCATCGGCCCGCCGCATCTCTCTGGAAAGCCCACGGAACCGGATGAGCCCCAGCCCGCACATCGTTACAACCACCAACGAAGCGATCAGCGCCAAGACGGCACCAGACTTGAGCGGCGAATCCGGCCGTCCCCAATACGCCTGAAGCGTGATCGGTACCCAGAGAAGCACCAGAAAGGCCACGGCGTACAGCACATCGCGCTTGAGCACCGAGAGTCGGTGTCGCCACAAACACCAGCACTGTACCAGGTGACCAGCGACCACGCTCACGCTCATGCCGCCAATGAACCCTTCGAGGCCGCCCAATCGAAAGCCCACATATGGGGCAAGCACGGCACTGGCTGCCCGCACTCCGTTCACAATCGCTAAGGCGCGGCTATCTCCCACGGCAAACAACGCGAAACCCGACGACTGCGATATCGAAGCAAGAAACATCGGAACAGCCAACGCCACCGCGAGGGGAATGGCGCCCGCGTACCTCGCATCGTAACACACACTGATGAAGACACCCGCCATTAGCCCGCTCGCAATACTCATCCCCATCGACATCAGCAACAACGGACCCCTGGTGCGGTCGAGTTCTGTTTGCAGATCCTGCGGGTGCATTCGAACACAACGCGACAGCACCGGCATTTGAACGGTCGTCGTCAGCCGGCCGATCAGTTCCCGAGGAATCACCATCAGTCCAAACGCGATGGAGTACAAGCCCAGCTCCTCCATCGTCAGCAGTTTTCCCAAGAGCAAGCGGTCAACCTGCGTGGCTACAAACGTCACCGCCGTGCTGACCAGCACCCACCGCCCGAATCGAATGATCTCCGTGACCGCCTCGCGTTCAAGGCATGGCCGATCACGATAGCCCGGGACCAGCATCCAACTCCCCGCCGTTTTGACCGTGACACCGACGAGGTTGCCCCAGACCAGGGACCAGATACCCTGGTCCATCCACGCAAGGCCCACCATCGCCACCATGCCCACGGCTGCGCTGACGAGTTCGAGCAACGACAACCGTCCCACATCCAGCTGTCGATTGAGCATGACGAGCGATGTCGACCCCAGCGCGCCAACCAGCGCACCGGTTCCGACCACGGGGAGCAATCCCGACAAGCGGGGATCAAAAAAGTCGCCTATCGGGCGGGCAACCAGCACCGTGACGACGAACACGGCAAGGCCCCGAATCACACCCAGCGTCCACGCGGTATCTCGAAAGACCCGATCATCTCCCCGGCCACTCCGCATGAGGGCAGGCGCGACGCCCACATCCGTGAACATCTGCAACCCGGTCACAATGGCCATGACCAGGCCCATCAACCCGAACGCTTCCGGGAAGAGCACGCGCGCGAGAAGAACATTCCCGACTAGGCGAAGGCCTTGCAACGCCGCGAAGGAACCCGCCACCCATGCCGCCGCAGGTAGCGATCGGCCGATTGGTTTCTGATCCGTCAAGCGGTTACATGCCTTCGCTAAGCGAAAGGCCACTGGTCTAGGGTGACGGCAACGCGAACCCCGCCCGAAGCCAAGCGTTCATGGCCCGGGCGGTCAGCGCCGTGTTCCAGGTTGCCCGAGCCTGTCCGGCCGCCGCGATCACGACCGCCTCCGTGCTGTTCACACCACCCAGAACCTCTTCGTTGTATCGGCCTAGTGTCCGGCCCGCATCGGGATAGGTCGGCGCGGTCAACTGGCCTTGCCCGTCGAACCGACTGCGCCATTCACTCAGCGAGTAGTTCGCGCTGCCCGACACGGTAAACGGCGTGGCGACGACCGCGGCATACCTATTCGCTTCATACGTCGCGCGGTCGATCCGCCCCCCGGTCAGCACCCGGAGAATCCAGTTTTCGATCGGCTGAACGAGCTCGCACCCACGGATGACGATCGGTCCTGCCGGATTTCGGAACGAGATCAGCGACGACACATTGTTTACGTTTGCACGATCCGTCCAATCATACATGACATTGTTCTGAAACGTCACGTTCCCGGCCGTGTCCGACATGTTCAATCCAACATGAATGTGACCATCCGTGCTCCGAAACACGAGGTTGCGCTCGGCCGTCAGCATCTGAACATTCCGCAGGTCAATCCCCCAACCAAGACCTTGACCGTTCCAGTGGTCACGGGACTCCGTCACGACATTGTAGGAAAGCGTGCCAGAAAAAGGCCGAGGCACCGGATCGGCGTCGTGACCGAGGGTAATCGCGAGCCCGCCCCGCACCGACAAGTTATTGTGAACATCCGCGCTCATCCGAACGGTGAGATTCGATCGACCATTGTACAGGATGTTTTCCCGAACAACATTCCCGGCTCCGAGAGAGTTCGACTCGCTGAAGTACACGTTGTGTGATAACTTGTTCCCTCGCAGCACCTCGTTGTCCCGTGTCTGATAAAACACGTTCTGCTCAACGAGGAACGTGTTCGAGCGGTCGACATAAATATTGGTGTTTCCCGCGTCAGTCCGCAACGGATTCGCGAGAATGCACCGTCTGAGCGAGAAGCCCTGTAGCCCGGGACTCGGAAATCCTTGAACAAGTACGTTGTTCGCGAATCCCTCTACATAGCAATCTTCGACCAGAAAATCGGTTCCCGTTCGGCACCAGTCGATTCCCGATGGACTCACATTGCCATTGGCTGGCACATCACCGTTCCAGGTGGTGTTGAGGAACTTGATCCCGACAATCGCCACGAACCGGAGAGGGCTCGATCCACCGTACGCGCCGACAACCCAGCCTCCGACCGCACCGGTTGGGTGCACGACGGGCCGGGGCCCGATCCCATACGCGCCAAGCACAACCCGCTCGACACTTGATCGTCCAGACTTGTTCCATGCGCAGGTGCCAGCAAAACTCTGGCCCGTCCAGACGTCACCCCGTTTCAGCAAGAGCCAGTCCGGGTACCGGTCCCTCAGCAACCCGTATCCAGCCGCCAAACTTCGCTTCGCCGTCGCCTCGGTCAGACCATCGTTCGAGTCACTCCCCTGGCTGCTGCTCACATACACCACCCGCGTATCCGGGCTGCGAATCAACTCAGTCCATCCGCTCACCACGATCACGCCCACCCAATCCGAAGGCGACGACGGGCCTGCTACATTCACTGAAGTAATGCGGTACCGATAGGTTCCACCGCCCGCCGCATCGACAAGGGTCGCCTCATTGGGCCCGGTCGTCAGAATCATGGACTCCCCCCAGCCCCCGTCGCTGGTGCGCCGCTCACGCTCGACCCGGAAACCCGTTTCGTTGTTCGAGTTGTCCGTCCAGGTGATGCGCACATCGCGCTCGTTGCCCATGTCCAGCGCGGTCACGCTCGACGGCACCCCGGGGATCGTGTCCTCTACGCGCGCCTGCGCCCACACTGAAAACCCCGATGGGCCCGCCCCGCTCAGCGCCCGAACACGGTAACTGAACACCCCCGGTCCGCAGTCGTCCACGATGCTTGTCACATTCGCGCCAATCAATCGCCGGCCCGCCTGGAACGCGGGCTGACGCTCCACTTCGAATCCGGTCTCGTTTAACGATGAATCGACCCACGAGACGACCGCCCGGCGCTGCCCTGCATCGGTCACGGTGACCGACCCGGGTGCCAACGGTGCCGGGGCGGGTCGGTTATTTACGGTAATCGTGGCGGTCGCTGACCACCTCGAGTTCAATCCCAATCGGTACCAGTGTACTCGGTACCGATATTGCCCCGCGAACGGAGGAATATCAGCGTAATCCACGGCGGCCGCAGGAACGGTAATCGTGGTCGCCTCACCCCAGTTCCCAGCAGCAATCAGCCGCTCGCGATATATTCGGTAACCCGAGATCGAGCCCGACATCGCTGCCCATCGCACGCGCACTCCGATCGGGGTCGCCTCGACCGTCACGTCGGTCGGCCCCAGTGGCAATCCGCCTTCGGGCATCGGGCTTTGTGGTGGCGGGGTGGGTCTGCCCGGTACCGGCGTCGTTCGACGCGGAATCGGACCGAACTGGGCATGTGCCTGCCCCGCGCAGACCAACACGCACACGAGCAAAAACGCCGCAGCCTCTGCCCAGCGCTTCGACTTACCAAAATGACCTGGTTGATGCGTCTTCACATCGCTCACCTTGCCATGCTGCGGCCCGGCTTGCCACACGCCTGAAGATCTTTGTAGACGACTCTGCGGCCTGAGAGACGTCAATCACCTGACAGGTTAGGGCAGACTTCGTCCCTGTGGCGCGCACGTCGCCATGACTCTGTTCCAATCAGCCCGCCAGCTCGGCAGAGCCGAATGTCGGCTTTTACACCCCTCAGGTTGACCGCCCTGTCCCGAACCACTCCTGGCGATAGCCCGATAACTCTTGAATCCACGCCCTATAGCCTAGTCGCCCGAACCGGGCATGTCGGCTTGGTTCATAGCGTTTTCGCAAACCACAGCGTTCCAGGCTCCGGGTCCGCGTTGTACGCCTCGCAGGGCACAAAGCCGAGGCTGGTGTAAAGCGCTTGGGCGGCGATCATCGTGCTCGATGTATCCAGTTTCATCACGCCGTATCCAGTGCCACGGGCGGCGTCAATGACCCGATGGGCCAAGAGACGGCCAAGCCCGATCCCCCGCGCGCCCGGAACCACATACATGCGCTTCAACTCGCAGGTTCGATCCCCCACTTCAGGGATAGGCCTAAAAGCGATGCATCCAACCACTTCGTCTCGTTCGCTCACCGCCAGGTAAATCCCGCCTTTGGGGGGAGAATACTTGCCCGGCAACGCCGTCAGTTCACGCTCGAAACCCTGGTACTGCAACGAGCAACCAGCCACATTCTCAATACTCGCGCCGTACTCACGAAAGATCGCCCGCGCGCGATCGAGCCACTCGGGCGTGTGGGCTTCGACGATGCGCACGTTCACGCATCCACCCCCGACGCGGCACGCAACGCGTCAGCACAGCGGGCGGCAACCTCTTCAATCTTCACCAATTCGGCTGGCGCGGCAGACTTCCGCGTCTTGAACTCCACCGACCCCGACGCCAGCGCCTTGTCGCCGATCACGATCTTCAGCGGGATGCCAATGAGGTCGGCATCCTTGAACTTCACGCCCGGGCGTTCTTCGCGGTCGTCGATCAGCGTGTCCATCCCCGCCGCGCGCAGGCCCGCAACGATGGTGTCGCACGTGGCCTTCTGCGCGGCATCCGTCGGCTTCATCAGCGTGATGATGACGTGATAGGGCGCGATGGGCAGGGGCCAGATGATGCCGTCTTTATCGTGGTTCTGCTCGACGCTGGCGGCCATGGTGCGGCTGACGCCGATGCCGTAGCAGCCCATGATCACCGATTGGCGCGCCTGCTTTTCGTCCATGATCTGCAGACCCATGGCGTCGGAGTACTTCGTGCCCAGTTTGAAGATGTGCCCCACCTCGATGCCACGACCAGTCTCAAGTTTGGCACCCTCGGCACGCGGCGAGGGGTCGCCGGCGATGGCGTTGCGCACGTCGCCAACCTTGACGCGCGAGGCGTCATCGAGTGCCGCGCCAACTTCGCGGCGCCAGTTGAAGTGCTTGACGTGGTGATCGGGCTTGTCGGCACCGCTGGCCCAGAAGCCCCCTTGCGACGCGTCGGAATCGATGAGGAGGAGGAGGCGTCCACCTGGATCGTGATTCACCATTCTTGGACTGATGTAGCCCTTTGAGAACCCGAATCGTTCTAGCCAAAACTCATCTGCGAGTTCCACATCCGTTCCGGCAAGCGATTTTATTTTTCCTTCGTTGACCTCATGGTCACCGCGAACAACAGCCATCACGAAGAGCACGCCAGCCGGCATCTCTGAGGGTGACAAGTTGATGACTAGTCCGGACTTCGCCCTCCGCTTCATCTCGTCCATCGCCTCGCGCAAATCCGCATTGATCTGTTTGTTCTGAAAGACCACCGTCTTGAGCATCCGGTCAGGCTTCACCTTCATGAACTTGCCGACTTCGTCGGTGCCCGGCAGGTTCGGCGTGTGCACTTCGGTCAGTTCACCAGTCGGCGGCTCATTCAGCGTGCCCCGGGCACGTGCGCCGATTTCACACTTCTCCACGTTCGCGGCATACCCGCTGGCGGGGCACTTCAGAATCGTGTCTTCGCCGCTGGGCGCGTTCACCATGAACTCGTGCGAGGCGGAGCCGCCGATGGGGCCGGACTCGGCCTCAACCACCGTGAAATCCAGCCCGCACCGCTTGAACGTGTTGGTGTACGCGGCGTACATCTGGTCATAGGTGCCGTTAAGCCCGCCCGGGCCCTCCACATTCATGTGGAACGAGTACGCATCCTTCATCAAAAACTCGCGGCAACGCAGCAAACCCGAGCGCGGCCGGGCTTCGTCACGGAACTTGGTGGTGATCTGATACAGCGTCAGCGGCAGTTGCGTGTAACTGTTGATCGACCCCTTGACCATCTCGGTGATGGTCTCTTCGTGCGTCGGCCCCAGCGCGGCCTCAGCCCCCTTGTTGTCGGTCAGGCGGAACAGCAACGGGCCGTAGTTCACATGGCGCTGCGTGCCCTCATAGAGGCTCATGGGCACAAGGGTGGGGAGCGCGACTTCGGCCGCGCCGATAGCGTCAAGTTCCTGACGGATGATGTTGCTGACCTTCTGGATGACGCGCCAGGCGAGGGGGAGATAGTCGTAGATACCGGCACCGACCTGGCGAATGTAGCCGGCGCGAAGGAGAAGGCCGTGGGAGGGCGATTCGACCCCTTTGGGGTCTTCGCGGAGCGTGGGAATGAGTGACTGGGACCAGCGAGCGACGGAACCGGGGCGGTTGAGAGTGGACATGGGGCGGATGGTACGGGGGTTGAGAGTCCTGAAGTCCTGAAGTCCTGAAGTCCTGAAGTCCTGAAGTCCTGAAGTCCTGGGACACTTGACCACTTGACCACTTGACCGCTCGACCACTCGACCACTCGACCACTTCATACACTCCGCCATGCTTGCGATTCTCTGTGCCGTGCTGGCGGGCTTGTGCTGGGGCGTGGGTGAAATCTTCACCAAGGCGGCGATCAACACCCGCGAGATCGGACCGATGGGCACCGTGCTGGTGCGCGCGGCGGTGACGCTGCCCCTGGCCCTCGCGGCCTTCGGCGTCGCCCACTGGGGAATCGGGAGCGAATCGCAGGCCTTCTGGCGCACCGCGTCAACCAGCACCTGGCTCAAGGTGATTGTCGGATCGGGTCTGCTCGCGGGCTTCGCGGGCGTGTTTTTCTTCTACCTCGGCCTGTCGCTACCCGGCGGCGACATCTCGGTGCTGCGCCCGATTGCCTTCGCCCTCGCACCGGCCACGGCGGTGCTGCTGGGGTGGTGGATGCTGGGCGAACCGCTGACGGCGAAGAAGGGTGCCGCGGTGGTGCTGATCCTGAGCGGCATCGTGCTGCTGGCCGGGGAGGGGGGGAAGTAGTGCTGAGTGCTGAGTGACGAGCGGCGAGTCAGCACACGCCCTTCGGGCCTCAGTACTCTGTACACAGCACTCGGTACTTTCACCCCGTCGCTTCCATCGCCGCCAGCGCATCATCGAGCGTCGGCACGCACCTGAACCGGCGGTCCAGCCGCACCTGGCGGAGGAACTGAAAAATCGGCGCGGGGAGCGCGGCCAGCACCAGTTTGGCCTGCTGGCGGCGGCAGTCTTCCTCCACCTGCAGCAGGCAGGTGATACCGATGGAGTTGACCAGTTCCACGCCTTCAAAGTCGAGGACGAGCCCGGCACCCGCCTGGCGGGGCAGCCGAGACCGGATCTCATCGCGGATGGGTGTCACCTGCTCGTCGGTCACCATGCTGGGCAGGCGCAGCACAAGGATCGTGTGATCCTTCCCCAGCACCTGCGATGTGAGCGGCGAGAACATGTCCAGCCAGCATACGCCGGGGCCTCCCATTGTGTGCGGCGGATAGCCCCAGAAGCCCTTGGTTTCGGTGGGTCAGCCGGGTTTCCCGTTTGTCCCGTGTGCGCAACCCGGATAAACTCCTGCCGACATTTCGTTATCGTGCCCTGCCGGACCTCTCAAGGAATGCTTCAATGAACACGGCTCGTCATCATGCAGGCTGACGCCCGAGGCCGATGCCCGCCCCTCTTGCCGGGGACGGGGTCAGGTGCCCTTGCCGCCCTTCACAGGAGGGGCCGGTGAGATTGCCCTGACCACGATCCCGGTACTCCGTCACTCCGGTCAACACCGGATGGACACGAGAGGCGGCCACGGCATCCAGCAGGAACCGTGGCCCGCATTGTTTTTGAACTTCGCTCAAATCTGAATCTCGAATCCCGACCCGTTCCCCTCTGTTCCCTCCCGTTTCGCCATCTCGACATCTCA
Organism: uncultured Phycisphaeraceae bacterium; assembly: GCA_964588585.1. Classification (GTDB taxonomy): domain Bacteria; phylum Planctomycetota; class Phycisphaerae; order Phycisphaerales; family UBA1924; genus JAEUIX01. The sequence goes on along the minus strand of CAZPPX010000006.1, from coordinate 66,045 downwards.
ACATCCTGAGGACCGACTTCGATGAGTATCAACGCCCCTGAAATGCTCCGCATCCTGGATTCGATCGCCCGCGACCGCAAGATCGAACGCTCCGCGCTCATCAAGGACCTGGAGACCGCCATGGTCTCCGCCGCCCGCAAGCACTACAACACGCTCGACACCGAGGAGTTCCGGTGCGAGATGGACCAGATGACCGGCCAGATGACGCTCTTCCGTCACGGCGAGGCCATGAACCTGTCGCCCGCGGAACTAGGCCGCATTGCGGCCCAGACCTTCAAGCAGGTGATGATCCAGCGCTTCCGCGACGACGAGCGCACCAGTCTGCTCACCGAGTTCAGCAAGCGCGTGGGCGAGATCGTCAGCGGCGTGGTGCAGCGGTACGACGGCGGGGCCCTGGTCGTGACCATCGACCGTGCCGACGCCTTCATGCCCCGATCCGAGCAGATTCCCGGGGAGCAGTTCCAGCCCGGCGACCGCGTGCGGTGCCTGGTGCTCGACGTGCGCGACGCGGGGAACCAGGTGAAGATCGTGCTCTCGCGCAGCCATCCGGACTTCATCAAGCGGCTGTTCGAGGTGGAAGTACCCGAAGTCGCTGAGAAAGTCATCGAAGTGAAGGCCATGGCCCGCGAGGCCGGCTATCGCACCAAGGTGGCCGTCGCCAGCGTGGATTCCAAGGTCGATCCCGTCGGCGCGTGCGTGGGCGTGCGTGGCAGCCGCATCAAGAACATTGTCGACGAACTCAACGGCGAGAAGATCGACATCGTGCGCTGGAACGAAAGCAGCCAGATCCTCATCGGGAATGCCCTCAAGCCCGCCGAAGTCGCCGAAATCAGCCTGTGCTTTGAACTGGGCCGGGCCACGGTGGTGGTGAAGGACGACCAGTTGAGCCTGGCGATCGGCAAGCGCGGGCAGAACGTGCGGCTGGCGGCACGCCTGACGGGCTGGGATATCGACATCCTCACGCCCGAGGAGTTCAACAAGGGCCTGGACACCCTGCAGACGACGCTCAAGAGCGTGCCGGGCGTGACGGAAGAGCAACTCGACAAACTCGCGGCGCTGGGCATGGTGAGCGTGTTCGACGTGGAAGAGGTCGGCATGGAGGTGCTCATCACCGAACTGGGGCTCGACGAAGCGACCGCGAAGGTCGCTGTCGAGACCGCGGCGATCAAGGCCAAGGAAGTGGCGGAGACGCAGCAGCGCGACAAGGAAGAAGCGGAGAAGAAGCGTCGCGAAGACGAGGAAGCCGCGCGTCGGCTGTTCGAAGGCGGCACGCCCGCGGACGGCGCGGCGGTCGATCCGGCAGCCGCGACGGATGCGGGTGCCACGCCCGCCCCGGTGGGCGAGATCAGTGCCGAGGCGCGGGCCGCGGACATTCTGGGCGGCGGTCGGTAAGGGTTTGTTGAAGTGACCGGTTGGTGGGTTGGGGGGGGGGCGTTTTCGGAATCACAGGCAGAATCGGGACGGCGCGGAACACCTCGAATCGCGGAGTACGGCTTGGCCAAGGGCAAACGCATCAGCGACATTGCGAAGGAACTCGACATTTCTTCCAAGGTCATCGTTCAGAAGTGCCTGGACGAAGGCATCCCCTCCGACAAGGTGAAGGGTCACATGTCGGTGGTCTCCGCCGGTCTTGAGGCCAGCATCCGCGAGTGGTTCAGCGGCGGGGCCGTCGCCACGGCGGTGGAAACCGCCGAGCACATCGATGTTGATCGCGTGAAGGCCAAGCCGGCCAAAGCGAAAAAACCCAAGGGTGAGGGCGAAGGCCCGGGCGAGGGCATGAACGGCGGCGTCGAAGCGCCGAGCGAAACCCCGCCGGTTTCCCTGCCGCGTCCATCGGTGGCCCCGGTGCCTGCGCCGACATCTGCCCCGGTCAGCCCGCACGCGAGCGCGGCCGCCCCGGCCGAACCGTCAGTCGCCCCCGCGACTCACACTCCTCCCATCGCCAAGCCGCGGCCCGTGACTCCGCCGGCCCCGACGCCAGTCATTACGCCGAGCGTCAAGCCGCCCGTAAAGCCCGAGGCACCCGCGCCGCTTCCTCACCCGGCTCACGCCGCGAAGATCCCGGCTTCCGAGCAGCACCACGCGCCGCTGCCCGTGGCCCATCATCCGCCCGCCGCCGCAGCCCACGCGACCGCGGCTGGACCAGCGCACCCCCACCCCGCGCACCCCACCCACCCCCCACACCCGGCACCATCCGGCGGCGCGGCGACCACGCCGCCGCCCGCCCGGCCGCATCTGCCCAGGGCGGCCGTCAAGCCCGCGCCCATGAACGTGCCCACGCGCCCGCAGGTGATCGCGCCCGCAGGCCCGCGGCTCGAAATCAAGCAACAGGTCAAACTCGCCGGTCCCAAGGTTGTCCGCATCGAGGCCCCCGAGCAGGTCGATGTGCCCGGCTCGCGCCGGCCCGGCGGATCCGGCCCGGCCCGTGGCGGCCGCGGCGTGGTGCCCGGCTCCGCGGGCGACGACGACACCAGCCGCAGCCCTCGCCGCAACAAGCGCCGGGGACCGGGCGAAGCGCCCGCCGCGGTGCCCTCGCGCCGTCGCGCCACGTCATCGCCCACGGAAGACATGCCTGTGGGCACCGGCTTCTCCGAGGCCGATCTTGCCGAGCGTGAAGCCCGACTGGCCCGTGCCGGCGGCTACCTCCGTCAGCGTCGTCGCGAACTCAAGGCCCGCGAGCACGCGGCCGGTGAGCGCGCCCAGACCGCCGCCCAGATTGGCGGCAAGGTCATCATCACCGCCCCCTTCACCATCAAAGACCTGGCCGCGGCCACGGGCGTAAAGGCCGCCGACATCCTCAAGAAACTGGTCATGCAGGGCGTGATGGCGACGGTAAACAGCGGCATCGATGCCGAGCGCGCCCAGGAGATCATGATCGATTTCGATATCGAACTCGATATCAAAACCGCCCAGACCGCCGAGCAGGTCGTCTCCAGCGTCTTCGAGAAGCGCGAGATGAAGGACGGCCGGTCCCGCTCGCCCGTCGTCACCATCATGGGTCACGTCGACCACGGCAAGACCAGCCTGCTCGACGCCATCCGCAAGACCAACGTGGCCGCGGGCGAGGCCGGCGGCATCACGCAGAAAACCTCCGCCTTCCGCGTGGCGGTGGATATCGCCGGCGAGACCAAGCACATCGTCTTCCTCGATACGCCCGGCCACCAGGCGTTCACCGAGATGCGCAGCCGCGGCGCCAACATGACCGACATCGTGGTGCTGGTGGTCGGCGCGCCCGAGGGCGTGATGCCCCAGACCATCGAGAGCATCAACCACGCCAAGGCCGCCAAGGTGCCCATCGTGGTGGCGCTCAACAAGATCGATTCGCCCCAGGCAACCGATTCGCAGGTGCAGCGCGTGATGGGCCAACTGGCCGAGCAGGGCCTGAACCCCGTCGCGTGGGGTGGCCAGACCGAAGTGGTGAAGACCAGCGCGACCAAGGGCATCGGCCTCGTGGAGATGCTCGAAACGCTGGACCTGCAGGCCCAGGTGCTGGAACTGAAGGCCGATTTCGCGGGTGCCGCGCGCGGCCGCGTCATTGAATCGACCCTGGCCGAGGGCCGCGGGCCGATCGCGACCATCCTGGTGCAGGACGGCGAACTGAAAGTCGGCGATTGCATCGTCGTGGGCCGGGCCTTCGGCCGCGTGCGCGACATCACCGACGACAAGGGCGTGCGGCTCAAGTCCGCCGGCCCCTCCGTGCCCGTGCAGATCAGCGGGTTTGACGCGGTGCCCAACGCGGGCGACCCGTTCTTCATCACCGATTCGCTCAAGAAGGCGCAGGAGGCCGCCGAGCAGCGGACCGACCGCGACCGCCTGGAAGCGCTCCACCAGCCCAAGGTCACGCTCGATTCGCTGCTGGGCCAGATGAAGGACGCGGCGGTCAAGGAGATCCTCATCGTCCTCAAGGCCGATGTGCAGGGCTCGGTCGACGTCATCAAGAACGAGGTCGAGCGGCTCTCGACCGACGAAGTCAAGGTCCGCGTGCTGCACGCCGCGGTCGGCGGCATCCAGGAAAGCGACGTGGTGCTCGCCGAGGCGTCCAAGGCCGTCATCGTCGGGTTCAACGTCATCCCCAACGCCAAAGCCCGCCAGATGTCGGAGCAGAAGAGCGTCGAATACCGCACCTACCAGGTCATCTACGACATCACCGAGGACGTCAAGAAAGCCGCGAGCGGCATGCTCGCCCCGGAGATCCGCCAGGAAGTGCTGGGCCACGCGGAGGTCCGCCAGGTGTTCAAGGTCACCAAGGTGGGCACCATCGCCGGCTGCTACGTCACCGACGGGCTCGTGCAGCGCGACGCGCTCATCCGCGTCACCCGCAACGGCATCGTCATCGAGAACGACCGCGTCCTCGAACAACTCAAACGCTTCAAGGACGACGCCCGCGATGTCCGCATGGGCATGGAATGCGGCATGAAGATCGTCGGCTACGACGACATCAAGGAAGGCGACGTGCTGGAGTGCTACAAGAAGGTGGAGATCAAGCGGACGCTGTGAGTGCGGGAGGCACTTCGAGCGAGAACCACTCGCTCAGATCGCCGTGCCAGCGGCCGGACTCTTTGCCATGGACCGCCCTTCGGTCGTCGCTTGGGTTCCGTCCGCGAACAGTGGCGAAAGAATGTGCTTGTCCAACCAACGAATGACGGGCACACAAACCCCGTCTCCAAACCCAAACAATGACTGAATTGTGTTCGATGCCAGCGTAAAGTCCGGCGCGCCTTGAAGCCTGGCATACTCGCGAGGCGACATCCAGCGGAAACGAACTCGCGCGTCATCGAGAACCATCACGATTTGGCGTGCACTCCCGCCCCGTGGCGTACGCAGGCAGCCAGCAAGGTTGTCAAACCGAACCTCGGCTCGCATTTCGTCATTGCGACAGCGCCGGTAAACGGTCCCGACATGCAGTCCGCCCATCTTCCTACGGCGCTCGACCTCGGCTCGGTGAGAATCTGAGAGCATGGCATAGTGTTTCTCGGTAGCGGCCTGATCCCACCATTCTTGCTGAGCGTCTGTGTCGATGAAATCTGACAGCGAGTACTGAACTTGCTTGGGTGGTCGAAGCGCCAGCGTTGCCCAACCGGTAGGAAGTTGTGTTCTGGCCATGATTCTCAGCAAGGAGTCCGGTCGCAGCGAACCGGCCTCGTCGATCGCCACTTGCCATTCGTCGCCCAGCATCCCTGTTTGCGCCTGTCGAATCAGCCGCGCCGACCGCAGTCCTTCGTGGAAGCCGAGAACGAAAACACGAGGACGGCTTTGGGGAATAAACCACTTCGCGTCCAGCACAATGCAATCGATCCAGTAACCCTCCTCGGCTAGTGTCGTGACGGCACGAACGAAGTCTGCTCCATCCTTCGAGGTCAGAAAGCCGGTCACGTTCTCCAGCATCACAAGCTGGGGCTTGCGTTCTTTAAGTCCTTGAAGCGCGCGTATGAACCCGAAGTACGTTGAAGATTGCTCGCCTTCAAAGCCATTCCAGTGTCCGGCCAACGAGAGGTCGGTGCAGGGGAACGAGGCAGTCGCAAGGAACGGGCGTTCATCGATCGCTCCAACGATCCGCTCAGTTTTCCAAACGTCTTCTAGGTGAAAATAGGGGCTGTTTCCAAAGTGCCCTTTGTACATCGATTCTTTTTTGGGATCAATGTCGTTGGCGTACGCGCACTGCCACCCTGAGAATCTCAAGGCTTCATGAACTAAACCGATCCCGGCGAAGAACTCCGCAAAGCGTTTGGGTGTTGGGGAGGGTTGCATGACCTGCCAGTGCTTTCTGTGCGTCTTCGGAATAGTACGAGTCCGGACTGCCTCGAAACGATGCCCCAGCGACTGTAGTAGACTCTTCCAACGAGAGCGTCACGATTAACCCGAATGGCGAAACGCGACGTCCTCAAACTCCTTGGTGCGCGGGTGAAAGAACTGCGCCTGCGTCTCGGCTTGAGCCAGCTTGACCTGGCTCGCAGAGCCAACATCGATCCATCGTACCTGGGCGGGGTCGAACGCGGTGAGCGGAACGCGGGGATCAAAAACGTTTGCCGCATTTCGGACGCACTTGGCGTTCCGATGGCAGAGTTGTTTCGCGATGGGGGCGCGAATGGGTAACCAGTCAGTTCTTGATGCTGTGCTTGCGCAGGTCTTCGCGGCCAAGCCCGAGTTAGACGCATATCCCCCCGTTGGCTTCGACTGGTATAGCCGGGCGGTGGTCGCGACCCGGACACTTGTGCCATGGCTTGAGAAGGAAGCGCTTCAACTCCAGGTGTATGTGGAGGAAGTGCTGAACTCGCCCGCGCTGCTTCGCGCGACGTGGACAGGGCTTAAACCTCGCATCGATTCGCCTGTCGAAGTTGCCCGAATCGATGACCTGCTTGCAAAGGAGGGCGTGCTGCTTGATTTCGTTGCTGGCGACACCGTCAGCACTGTGGTTACTGGGCACCTGTTGTCTCGCTTCCCCGAGGGAGCCCTCGTGGGCAACAGTAAAAGCGACTATCCAGATATTTTTGTCAGGACGTTCGATTACACCAAACTTCCCGTGCGGTCTCGTGACGACAAGGAAATCGGTGCTGCGGTTCGCGGCACTCAGCGCAAGCCCGTTCGGGTACCCGACGGACTCGAAATCAAAACGTCCAGGGATAGCGCCAACATCGACTGTCACTATCCGCACGTCGGGCTTCATTTGATGCTTTCATTCTTGACGAAAGGAGAGCGCGTCCGTGTCGATGATGTACTCGTGGCGTTCCTTCGCCACGCCGACTACCGGATCACCGTTCCTCGGACTAAAGCGACGACGCTCAAAGCATCGTTCTCTCGCTCGCCATTTGTTTCGCTCCTTCAGACAAAGTAGGTCCGCACTCGCCCTTGCTAACCACGGGACAACGTCCGCGCGATACCATCCCCCCGTGCCCGCCCCCTCCCCCACTGCCACCCACACCAACGCCCCCGCCTTCCTCCTGGTCGAAGGCGTCTCCAAGCGTTTCGGCCCCACGCTCGCGCTCGACGACGTCTCCCTCTCCATGCGCGCCGGCGAGGTGCACGCCCTGATGGGCGAGAACGGCGCGGGCAAGAGCACGCTGGGCAAGGCCATCGCGGGACTGCACCGCATCGACACCGGCCGCATCGTGCTCGATGGCGTCACGCTGGAGCCCGGCTCCACCGACGCGGCCTTTGCCGCGGGCGTGCGCATCGTGCACCAGGAACTGGCCCAGTGCCCGAACCTGACCGTGGCCGAGAACCTGGGCCTGCACGACTTGCCCACGCAGTGGGGCGGCCTGCGGGTTGATCGCACCGAACTCAATCGCCGGGCCGAGCGGCTGCTGGCGCGGCTCGCCCCCGAGATCGACGTCACGGCACCCCTCGGCACGCTCGCACCCGGACGCCGCCAGATCGTGCAGATCGCCGCCGCGCTGGATGAACGCGTGGGCCCCGATGGTGTGGCCCAGCCCGCCGCGCGGGTGATCGTGTTTGACGAGCCCACCAGTTCGCTCTCGATGAGCGAGGCCGACCGGTTGATGACCATCGTGCGGGGGCTGGCTGCCGAGGGCCGATTGTGCATCTATGTCAGCCATCGCATGGGCGAAATCTTCGCCTGCTGCGACCGGGTGAGCGTGCTGCGCGACGGTCGGTACGTCGGCACCGGCGCGACGGGCGAACTGAACGAAGCGCGGCTCGTTTCCTGGATGATCGGGCGTGATCTGCCGCCGCAAACCAAGGAGCGTGCCGCGCTGCGGGCGCTCGCGGGTACTGGCGCGGCCCATCACCCGCCCCCTCTCCCCGCCCCGAACGATGCGAAGGCCCCGGGCACGCCCGCGCTGGCACTCGAAGTCATCAGTCTGAGCGCCCCGGGCCTGCTGAGTACCACGCCCGGTGGCATCTCGCTCTCGGTCAGGCCTGGCGAGATCGTCGGCATCGGCGGGCTCGTCGGTTCGGGCCGCTCCGAACTGCTCGACGCCATCTTCGGCCTTGAACCCCGCGCCACCGGCACCGTGCGCGTGCATGGTCAGGCCATCGCGGGGTTCTCAACCCGTGCCGCCATGGCGGCAGGCCTGGGCTTTGTGCCCGAAGATCGCCGCCTGCAAGGGCTCTTCTTCCAACTCGGGATCGATGAGAACATCGTGCTGCCGCGCATGCCTGGATTGGCCTCCGCGGGCATCCGGAGTCGCCGGTCGGAGCACGCGCTTGTCGGCACGCGGCTCGATCGTTTCCGTGTGAAAGCCGCGTCAGCCGCGAGCCGCCCGGGCGAACTCTCCGGCGGCAACCAGCAAAAACTACTCCTCGCTCGCTGGATGGACGAAGGCACACGCGTGCTGCTACTTGACGAGCCCACCCGTGGCATCGATGTGGGCACCAAGAGCGAAATCTACCGCATCGTCTTTGAGGCCGCCGATGCCGGGCTCGCGGTGCTGCTCGTGTCAAGCGAAATGCCCGAACTGCTGGCCCTGGCCGACCGCATCCTGGTTTTGGCCGAGGGCCGCCTGACGGGTGAACTGACGGGCGACCAGATGACCCAGGAAAACATCCTGCGCCTGGCGGCACTCGCCCCGGCAACCGCAGCGCAAGCGGGCTGAGCACCAATCGGCAGGACTCTGTGCTGTGAACTGTGAACTGTGCGCAGTATGCTCCCCCCGTGGTCCTCTCCACCATCCTGCTCTACGCCACGCTCGCCGCGTGCGCGGCGGTCATCATCCTGGTGGTGATCCGCTATGACCTCTACGACCGCGAGCCGTGGTTCATGGTGTTGGCGGGCATCGCGCTCGGGGCCGGGTTCATGTTTCTCGCGGGCCTTGCGCAGACCAGCGTGATCCAGGCCATGCACGCCTCCGGTCGACTGGTCTCCAATGGCATGCTCGCTTTCCTCGCCGGCACCACCGAAGAACTCGGCAAGTTCGCGGGCGTGCTCGTCATCGCGCTGGTTTCACGCCGGTACTTCAACGAGCCGCTCGACGGCCTGCTCTACGGGGCCTTTGCAGGCTTGGGCGCGGCACTCGAAGAATCCGTCTGGGTGCTCACCCGCTTGGATCACCTCCCGACCCTGCCACCCCAGGAACCTGTTCGCCTGGCCGGCCACCTCATCATGGGCGGCATCAGCGGCTTCGGCCTCGGCCTGTTCACCATTCGCTCACGCCGGTGGCTGATCGCGACGGTCGCTAGTTTGCTGGCCGCGATCGCGCTGCACGCCGCGTGGGACATCGTGGCCTTCGACGCCGCCGACCACTTCGTCCGCACACGCACGCTGCAACCCTGGCACTCGGGCGTACCAATCGCGCTCATGATCCTGGGCTTGATCGCTTTCCGCCGAATGGTGACGGTGGCCACGCGCTGGGCCGTGTGTGTGCCGAGCAGCGCGCGTACCTGAGCGCTCGCCGCGCCGCGTGACCATCACGACATGTGCCACAAACGCCGCACCGCTGACAGCAGACTCTCCACCTGTTCCGCCTTCACCCCGCGGCGTTCCAGCACATGCCGGGCCAGCGCCACGCCCGCTTCGCCCTCATCAAAGATCACCCGGCTCGCCCCCGCCCGCGTGAGCGCGTCGCGCTCACCCAGATACCGGGCCCGCACGGTGATCTCCACCGCCGGATTGATCTCGCGCGCCGCCACCACCAGCGCCGCCCGCCCTTCGGTGTGCGGCAAGGTCACGATCAGGTGTGCCGACCGCCCCACGCCCGCCTCGCTCAGCACCTCGGGCCGTGTCGCGTCGCCATACACCGCCAGCCGGTTCGATTTCACCAGCGTTTCCACTGTGTCGATATTCATGTCCACGACGACTGTCTCCAGGCCCGCGTCGCGCAACATCGCATCGACGAGCCGCCCCACCGGGCCATAGCCCACGATCACGGCCCGCGGTTTCTGCAGCGCATCAGGCTCCGCAGCCTCCGGCGGGGCCGAGCGACTGATCGCCGCGGCTCGGCGTTCGTGACGGGCACCCAAGAGTCGCCGCAGCGCCGGGCGGCGCTCGATCGCCCGCTCAATCCTCGGCAGCGAGCCGAACAGCAGCGGGTTGAGCGTGATCGACACCATCGCCGACGACACCAGCACATGCATGCCCTCAGGTGGCAGCAGGTTGTGCTGCGTGGCGACTTGCGCCAGAATGAACGAGAACTCGCCGATCTGGGCCAGCCCCAGGGCGACAGTCAGGGCCGTGCGGATTGGATACGCGCACAGCGCCACGATCACCAGCGCGGCCAGCGGCTTGACCACCAGCACCACCACCAGCCCCGCCAGCGCCATCGCCGGTTCACGCACCACAAACATTGGGTCAAAGAGCATCCCTACCGACACGAAAAACAGCACCGCGAACGCATCCCGCATCGGCAGCGCATTGGCCGCGGCCTGGTGACTCACCGGCGACTGCGCCACCACGATTCCCGCCAGAAACGCGCCCAGCGCCACCGACGCGCCGAAGATCGTCGCCGACCCCACCGCAATCGCGATCGACAGCACCAGGATCGTGAGCGTAAACAGTTCCGCCGAGCGCACCTTCGCCACCATCGTCAGCACCCATGGCACCACCCGCGAGCCCGCCACCAGCACGATCGCCACCAGGGCCCCGAGTTTCGTCAGCGCCCAGGCCAGTGTGGCCAACCCCGATGCGCCACCTCCCGTCGCTGCTGCCGCCATCGCTTCGGTTCCCTCAACCGCCACAACCGGGGCCGTGCCAAACACCGGCACCATCACCAGCACCAGCACGGTCAGAATGTCCTCCACAATCAGCCACCCCACGGCCACATGCCCGTGGGAAGTGTTCAGCATGTCACGATCCATCAGCACCCGCAGCAGCACCACCGTGCTCGCCACCGCCATCGCCATGCCCAGCACGATGCCCGACCGCAGCGGCCACCCGAGCAGATAGAACACGCCCATCGCCGCCAAAGTCGCCAGCAGCGACTGGCCCAGCGCGCCGGGAATGGCCACGCTCCGCACAGCCCACAGATCCTTCAGGTGAAAATGCAGCCCGACGCCGAACATCAGCAGGATCACGCCGATCTCGGCCAGTTCCAGCGCCAGCGGCACATCACCAATAAACCCGGGCGTGTACGGCCCGATCGCCACGCCCGCGAGCAAATATCCGACGATGGGCGACAGACCCAGTTTCTGCGTGATCAGCCCCAGCACCCACGCGGCAAAGAATCCCGCAGCGATCGTCGTGAGCAAGGGCAGATTCTGGCCCGCCGCGAGCAGTGGAGTGAACAGGTCGTGCATGCGCGGGCTCCGTGTCGAAGATGCAACAAGACAGTGGATCACGCCGCGCCCGGTGAACGACGGAGCGAGGCGGGAAAGGGATCATTCCGCGCATGGGCCCGCGAGGCGACTGATCGCCAAAGAAAAACTCCGCGCCGCATCGGCCCCTCCGCGTGCCACTGGTGTCGTCGGGGGGCGGTGCTTTGACCGCGTCGCCAGTGCAGTTGGGCGCGATCGCCGTGTGGCGAGGTTTCCGGAGCACTGGCGACGCCGTCCGAGCCCGGCGACGCCAGTGGCACGGCGCGCAGGGTGTTACGCCGTCCCTTGCCCGCCCCCCGTCGATGGCGGCGAGTAATACGGATCATTCCGCGGCGCTCCGCCACTTGCCCCACCACCGGCCCCGCCACCCGGCGCAGCGGCGGGACGCGGCATCGCGGGCCCGGGCATCCGCGCCGGTTGAGGCGCCGCCGGCGGCTGCGGCGAGATCCGGACCTTGAAGATGTAATCCGTCACCCGATCGCGGATCGCCTGCAACGTCTCGTTCATCAGACGCGACCCCTCGCGCTTGAACTCATACCGCGGGTCCTGCTGGCTGAAGGCGCGGAAGTGAATCGCGTCCTGGATCTGGTCCATCTGATACAGGTGGCCCTTCCAGATGTCGTCGAGCACTTCCAGCAGCATCGTGCGCTCGAGGTACAGCAGTTCCGCCCGCAGGATCGACTCGACCTTCGACCGGATCGCGTCGGCCCGCTCGGCACCCTCCAGATAGCGCATCGCCTCGGGCAGTTCGATGTTGTACCGCCGCTTGAAGAGCGCCGCCAGGTCCGCGTCGGTCGCGCAGGCCATCGCCTCCTGCACCGCCTTCTCCAGTTTTCCCTCGGCGACGAACTGCTCGCTCAGTTTCATGAGCGCATCGCGCGAGCCCGCAGGGCCGAGCGTCTTGGCGATGTGCTCCACCGACCATTCCACCCCGAACCGAATGTTCGCCCACGTCGCCAGTTGACCCAGCGCCGCCTGCGGCGATGACTGCTGCGCCATCATCTTGGTCATGTCCATCATGAACTCGACCGGGAACTTGATCTCCCGCTCGCGATAGAGCGTCTCGGCGCGCTGCAGAACCAGCGCCTCGACCTTCTCGTGCCCTTCTGCGGCCGCCGCCGTCACCGCCGCGGGTTCAAGATCGATGTTGAACTTGTTCTTCGCCCACCGGCACAGTTCCGCGTGCCCGTGGTGCGGTTCCAGGAACGGCGCGGCACCCGAGAGGTCCATCTCATCAATATGCCGCGAGGCCGCCTCGTGCAGCCGGTCCACCACCATCCGGCGGAGCGACGTCCAATCCAGGTTCGAGTTTTCCAGTTCCGCCTGCGTGAACTCCACGCCATGCCGCTCTCGGGCCCACTTCATCAGGCCCGGCAGATCAAGATCCACCGACGGCCCATCACCCTCGGCATGGGGCAGGTACTCGCCCACCGTGATCGCGATCACCGAGCGAATCTCCTCCTTGCACTCCTGGCGGATGCGCTTGTCGAGTTCGGTCGCATCCAGCCCGCGCAGGCGGCCTTCCGCCAGCACGCAATCGGTCTTGGCCCGCACAAACTCCGCGATGCTCTTGGCCCCGTAACCCGGGTCCAGATACTCCTTCACCGCGTCATTCACCGATTCGCCGATCCAGCCGAAGAGCAACCCGCGCATGTCGCGGCCTTCCAGCACGCGCTGCCGCAGGCCGTAGAACCGCTGACGCTGATGCTCGCGGACCTCGTCATATTCAAGGATGTGCTTGCGGCGCTGGAAGTTGGTCTCTTCCACCTTGCGCTGCGCACGCTCCACGCTCTTGGAAAGTATGGGGTGCTCGATCGCGTCCCCTTCCTTCATGCCCAGTTTCGAGAGGATCGCCATCGTCGTGTCGCCCGCGAACATCTTCATCAGGTCGTCATCAAGCCCGATGAAAAACCGCGTCGAGCCCTTGTCGCCCTGGCGGCCGGAGCGCCCGCGCAACTGGTTGTCGATGCGGCGTGATTCGTGCCGCTCGGTGCCGATCACATGCAGGCCGCCGAGGTCCTCGATGCTGCCGAACCAGCGGATGCGGTGCAGCACGAAGCGCCCGTGCGAATCGAGCGCCGTGCGCAGTTCCTCCGCCGAGGCCTTCTCGATCGAGCCATCGGTGAGCCAGGTGTGACTGGTCGTCCAGTGCCGAAGCAGGCGCAGTTCCAGTTCCTGGAAGTTCAGGCCCTCCACCTCGCGCTTGGGGATGCCCAGTTGGGCCGCGCCGATCTTGCGATAGATCGCCTCGCGCAGCGCCTCCTCGTTCGCGTCCACTGTCAGCACGCCCGGCGCCAGTTCACGCAACTGCCAGTGCCGCAGCAGCGCCTCGCGGGTGATGGGCCCCAGTTTGATGTCGGTGCCGCGGCCCGCCATGTTCGTCGCGATCATCACCTGGCCCAGTTGGCCGGCGTTCTCGACGATGTGCGCCTCGCGCTCGTGCTGCTTGGCGTTCAGAACCTCGTGCTTGATGCCGTGCTTCTTCTGCAGCATCTGCGCCAGCATCTCCGACTTCTCCACGCTCGTGGTGCCCACCAGCACGGGCCGTCCAACATCGTGGAAAGCCTTGATCTCATCGACGATGTGCTGCCACTTGTCCTTGCCCGTGAGGAACACCAGGTCGTCGTAGTCGCGACGCGTCACCTTCTTGTTGGTCGGGATGCTCACGACGTCCAGGCGATAGATGTCGTGAAACTCCTGCGCTTCGGTGTCGGCGGTGCCGGTCATGCCCGCCAGCCGCTTGTACATCTTGAAGAAGTTCTGGATCGTGATCGTCGCGACCGTCTGGTTTTCCTGCTTGATCGGCACCGCTTCCTTGCACTCGATCGCCTGGTGCAGGCCGTCGCTCCACTGCCGGCCCACCATCGGCCGGCCTGTGTTCACGTCCACGATGATGACGCTCGGCTCGACGCGACCGGTGTTCGGGTTCTCCTGCGGGCCGACGATGTAATCGCGGTCACGCTGATACACCACATGCGCCCGCAGCGCCTGCTCCAGCAGGTGCGGCACGTCCATGTTCTCGCCCACATAGAACGAGCCCACGTTGGCCACGCGCTGCGCCTCGGCGACGCCATCGTGCGTCACGTGCACCGCCTTGCGCTCCAGTTGCACCTCGTAGAACTGCGTGTGCTTGGCCCGGTCGCCCTCCAACTTGGGCAGTTCGCCCTGCGCCTGCCCGAGCCGCGCCTGCAGCGCGGGAATCTTGTCCTTCTCGCGCGCATTGCGGATGTCGCCCTCGAGCCCCTTGATCAGTTTCTTGCAATCCTCCACGGCATCATCGGCCGCCTGCCAAGGACGCTGCTTCTGCACCAGGTGCCGCGCCAGTTGATCGGCCAGTTCATACCGCGGCCGGTCTTCGTGCGCCGACCCGCTGATGATCAGCGGCGTGCGCGCCTCGTCGATCAGGATCGAGTCCACCTCGTCCACGATCGCCATCTGCCGCACCTTCTGCACCTGCTGCTCGGCCGACCGCTTCATGTTGTCGCGCAGATAGTCAAACCCGAACTCGCTGGTCGTGCCATAGACAATGTCGCAGCGATACATCCGCCGCTTCATGTCCTCAGGCTGCATGTGCATCGGATGGATCGCGCCGACGGTCATCCCCAGCGCGTGGAAGTACGGATATGTCCAGTCGCGGTCGCGCTGAACCAAGTAGTCGTTCACCGTCACCACGTGCACCTTGATCCGCTCCACGCACGCCAGATAGCAGGCCAGCGGGCCGACGATCGTCTTGCCCTCGCCCGTCTTCATCTCGCTGATCTTGCCCTGGTAGAGCACCATCGCGCCGATCAACTGCACGTCAAACGGCCGCGCCCGGAACGGCGGCCGGCTCTCCGGATAGATCGCCCGCACCGCCTCGTACAGCGCCGGCGGAATCTCCACCTGCAGCCACCCCGGCTGGGGCTCGGTGCAACCCAGGAACTCGCCCTCCGGCGGCATCGGCTCGCACGCCGCGATCCGGGCCTTCACATCCTCGTACATCGCGCGGGCCTCGGCAGGCAGCCGCGAGGCGTCGAACCTCTCCGCGTGCAGCGGGTTGAAGATGTTCCGAATCCCCACCGCCCGATCCATCGCCTCACGCGCCACCGCAAAGGCATCCACCAGCAGGTCGTCCGCCTTCGTCCCCGCGTCGATCTTCGCGCGGAACACCTGCAAGCGACCCCGCAGTTCCGAATCCGTCAGCACGCGAATCTGCGGCTCAAGCCGGCTGATCGCCTCCACCCGCTGGGTGTACCGCTTCACAAAGCGGTCGTTGCGCGTGCCGATGAGGCGGTTGAGAATCGGGCCAATGAGGGGAATGTCCTGCTTCATGGAGATATCCGTAAGGCGGTGGCCGAGCCCGGCAAAGCCGACCCAGCGCGATGAAATCTTGGTTTGTCAAGCGCACGCTGAGTAACGAGCCACGCTCGATCGGCCGGGCGAACAGGCCCACGCGGCTCAGCATCAACGATCCGCCCGCAGGCGGATCGACTCTCAGGCGTCAAAGGGCGGAGGCAACGACGCGCAACCCCGGCACGCCGCCTCTCGCGGCATCCACGGCCCGCTCAACGCCGCGCGTATCGCGCCAACTTCAACCAGCGCAATCGCCCGACGAGCGAACCCAACCCGACCGGCCAGCAAGCCCGGTTCCGTGCGATCAACCGACCTCGACCACGCGTGCGCCGCCGATGATGGCGACGCCAGTGGTGCCCGCATCTCCGCCCGCGCCATCCCCAGTGCCGCCGCACCCTCCGCCCCCGAGGCCATCACCATCGCCACCACCATCAGCAGCGAAAGGCCGCTGAGCAGGCGTTGGCCAAATGAAGGCGTTAGGAGATTGGAAGGGCGAGAAGCAGTCACGCGGGTTCCAAAGTGCGGCCGAATTCGGGAATCGATCGGTCTTGTGCTTGGTACGAATCCACGCCAGTATAGGATCGGCCGCGTTCCCGAACCGCACGAGTCAATCGACTCCCGCGATTCCCGCAATGTGAGGCGGGTTGGTCCAAGCGTCCGATATCTCTGCCGCTGGCGCGGCACGTTCGGCGCACCGCCTCGTATGGACTCGATGCGATGCCGCCGCTCCCCCCTCCGCGACCGACTCCGACCCCACGACGAGCACCCCTCCTCGTGACGCCCGGATCGGCCACCGGCCAGCCACCTTCGGGAGCCCACGAGATGGTCGCGATGCGCCAAGCCCTCCCCCCCACACGCTCCTCCCTCACCCACAAGTTCACCATCGGTGGACACGAGGGCTACCTCACCGTCGGTCTGCACGCCGACGGCTCGCCCGGCGAGATCTTCATCAAGATGAGCAAGGAAGGCTCCACCATCTCCGGCATGTGCCAGGCCTTCTGCCGCGCCTTCTCCATCGCCCTGCAATACGGCCTGCCCCTCACCGAAGCCGTGGCCCGCTTCAAGGGCATGCGCTTCGAGCCCCTGGGCGTCACCAGCAACCCCGACATCCCCGAAGCCCTCAGCATCGTCGATTACGTCGCGCGGTTCCTCGAAGTGCAGTTCGGCCCCCCCACCACCCCCACCACCCCCACCACCACGCTCACGCGGTTCTAAGCGTGGTCATCATCGACGCCTACAACCTCCTGCACTGGACCCACCTCCTGCCCGACCCGCACGCAGACACCGACCTCGACGGCGTCCTCACCCTCCTCTCCATCAGCCGCTATGCGACCGATCAGATTCTGCTCGTGTGCGACGGCGCGGGCGCGCCCACTCGCTGGGCCAAGGGCACGCGCCGAGAACGCGCCGGCCCCACACCCGGCATCCGCATCATCTACGCCGGCCACGGCACCGAAGCCGATGCCGCCATCGAATCCATCCTCGCCGAACGCCCACCCGTCAGCAAAGAAGGCCGCGCCACGCTCGTCATTTCCAGCGACAAGCGCGTGCAAGCCGCAGCCCGTCGGCACGAGTTCGATTACCGAGCCAGCGAAGACTTCCTCCGCCAACTCGCCGAAGACGCCCGCCGCCGCGATGAAGCCGGTGCATCCTCCAACCAGCCTGCCAGCAAAGAACCTCGCCGCACCGGCCTCGATGCCGACGAAGCCCGCATCTGGGCGACCCACATGCGGGCCGAGACTCCCGAAGTCGGCGACCTGATCGCCCAGGCCGACGCCGCCATGCGCGTCCTCCGCGAGGAAGCCGCCCGCGAAGCCGCGAAGAGGGGTGGGGCCGCCAAATCCAAGCCCGAAACGCCCAAGAAGCCTGCCGCCAAGCCTCCCCAGCCACCCGCGCCACCCCCGGCACCCACAAACCCCGGCGACGACCCCACCCTCCGCGCCCTCCTCAAAGACTACGGCCAGGCCATCAACCCAGCCGATCTCGACATGCAGCAATGGCTGAACAAACCACCCACGTGACCAGACGCCAGACGTCAGACTTCAGACGTCTGGTCGGAAAGGGCGTCGCCACTGACGTCTCACGTCTGACGCCTGACGTCTCAGCCAGACTTCAGGACCGCAGGACTTCACGACTTCAGGACTCCTTCTTCGTGGCCTTCGCCGCGCTCGCCGCGCTCGCCCTCCCCGCCTGCCGCGCCCAGCCCCAACCCGTCGGCCAGACCCCCATCCACGCCGAGTTCCTCCTCGGCACCCTCCGCGCCGAAGTCCCCCCCGCCGTCGGCATCCTCACCTGCCTCGATGTCGCCGAAGTCGTCCTCCGCGCCCGCGGCCTCATCATCACCGACCGCACCAGCAGCGCCGACATGGGCGTCCTGCACGCCCGCCAGGGAGGCTCCACCAGCTCGGGCGGTTGGACCACCATCCGCATCGAGGCCCGCCATCGCCCCGAAGGCACCGAAATCGCCCTTTTCACCGGCCCCTTTGGAGACGAAGTGAAAAGCCGCGTGCTGATGGAAGCAATCGTCACCCGCCTGATTGACCCCGAACCATCGCCAGCAAGCGCTGGCCCGAACATCAACCCGGTGCCGTGACTTCAGGACTTCAGGACTTCAGGACTTCAGGACTTCAGGACTTCAGGACTCGAATCCCCGTCCTCAACCGAAATGTCCTGCTGAAAGAAAAAGGCCGCGGTCGGATTCGAACCGACGAGGGTCTTGCGACCAACGGATTTGCAATCCGTTCCATTCAACCACTTTGGTACGCGGCCAGCCCCCGATAGTAGCGCCAGAGACCTGCCCCGCCAGTCGCCACGGCCTCACGACTTCAGGACTTCCTACCATCCCCTGTGACCGCCCCCGCTCCGCAATCCCTCCTCCGCCACACCCTCACCGGCATCATCCGCGCCGCCACCGCGCCAAACGCTTCTCCCTTCGCCTGCCTCACCTGCTACGACGTTACCACCGCGCGCTGGCTCGCCCGCGCCGGCGTGCCACTTCTGCTCGTGGGTGACACCGCCGCTGAAGTCATCCTGGGCTACACCCGCACGATCGACATGAACCTCGACGTGCTCCTCGCCCTCACCGCTGGCGTCAAGCGCGGCGCGCCCTCCTGCGTCGTCATGGGCGACATGCCCTTCATGTCGTACCAGGCCAACCCTGACGACGCGCTCCGCCACGCTGGCCGATTCCTCACCGAGGGCCTTGCCGACATCGTCAAACTGGAAGCCGACGCTTCGCTCGCCCCGCTCATCGATCGCATGGTCCGCGCCGGCATCCCCGTCTGCGGGCACGTCGGCAGCAAGCCCCAGCGCGCCGCTGTCACCGGTGGCTACACCGCCGCGGGCCGCACGCCGGCGGGTGCCGATGCCGTGGTCGAGGATGCCGTCGCCCTCGAACAGGCTGGCTGCTCAATGCTGCTTGTTGAGGCGGTGCCCGAGGCCGTCACGCAGCGCCTGCTTGCTGCCACCCACGTCCCCATCATCGGCATCGGCGCTGGCCCCGCCTGCCACGGCCAGGTCATCGTCCTGCAAGACCTTCTGGGCCTCTCTGATCGTGTCCCACCCTTCGTCACGCCCGTCGCGGCACTGGGCCAGGCGCTTGAAGATGGCGCCAAGGCGTGGATCGACATGGTCGCCCGCCGTGCCGTCGCGCCCTCGCCCTATTCGATGCGTAGCACACCGGCGCCGTCTGTCGTCACAGCACCAACTTCACCCGGTTCACCTTCGCCGCGGCACGCCTGACCAGGGCCACCTCGCCGCCCCCGCGGAGCCACCGGTCCAACTCAAACTTCGTCGCGGCATCCTCGCACCGCACCGTCAGCACGCCCCGCGCCAGCGATTCCAGGGCGGCCCGCTCCCCCACTCCTGCCGGCGCGAGTTCGACCCACGCCGCCCCGAGCGAGCCGAATGTCCGCGCTCGCCGCTTGAACTCCTTGGCCGCTGAGGCCAGCGGATCGCGCAGCGTCAAATCGCGGGCCTCACTGGTCCGCCACCCGCGCAGCCGCTCGATCTGCCGAATTGCCCGCGCGCTCATGCCCGCCACTGTATCATCACCGCCCATGCCCACCTCGGTCGAGATTCAGCACCTCGTCAAGTCCTTCGGCAGCGGTCCGCCAGCCGTCGACGGCGTGTCGATCACCGTCGAGCCCGGCGACCTCTTCTTCCTTCTCGGCCCCTCCGGCTGCGGCAAGACCACCCTCCTCCGCATGATCGCCGGATTCACCGAGCCCACCGCCGGCCATATCTACTTCCACACCGCTGAAGGCCGCCGCGATATCACCAACCTGCCGCCCAACAAGCGCAACACCGGCATGGTCTTCCAGTCCTACGCCCTCTGGCCACACATGACCGTCGCCGCCAATGTCGCTTTCGGGCTCGATATCCGCAAGATTCCCCGCGAACAGCGCGACGCCCGCGTCCGCGAAGCCCTGCGCCTGGTGCAGATGGAGTCGTACCTCGACCGCAAGCCCAACCAACTCTCCGGCGGGCAGCAGCAGCGCATCGCCCTCGCCCGCGCGCTGGTCATCCGCCCCGACGTGCTCCTCTTGGACGAACCCCTCTCCAACCTCGACGCCAAACTCCGCAACGAACTCCGATCCGAAATCCGCCGCATCTGCAAAGCCAGCGGCATCACCACCGTCTACGTCACCCACGACCAGAAAGAAGCCCTCTCCATGGCCGACCGCGTCGCCATCATGCGCCGCGGCACCGTCGAACAACTCGGCGCGCCCGCCGACCTCTACCGCCGGCCACACAGCGCCTTCGTCGCCGAGTTCCTCGGTGAAACCAACTTCATCCCGGGCACGATCGAAACTTCGTCGCCCGAAGGCCAAACCCGCGTCCGCACCCCCTTCGGCACGCTCATCGCCGCCCACGCACCCGCCAACATTTCGCCCGGTGCCCCCCTGCTCGCTTCGCTCCGCCCCGAATGCCTCCGCCTTGGCCCAATAGCGGGCAACGCCTCCTCAACCCTCAGCGGCACCGTCGCCGAGTCCGCCTATCTGGGCGAAACCGCGCAGGTCATCGTCGAACTCGCACCCGTTTCCCCCGCGGCCACGCGCCCAGAACCCCTGCGCCTGAAAGTGGCGGTGATGAACCCGCGCGGGCACATCACGCCGGGCAGCCAAGCCACGCTCACCATCGATCCCGAAGACGTCGTCCTCGTCGGACCCGATCGCGCCGATCGCGGCACCTGACGTGCCACTGGCGTCGCGGTGCTTTGACCGCGTCGCCAGTGCCGTTGGGCTTGTCTCACCAGACACTGTGCACGGTCGTCAAAGGAAGACCTACCCAGTGGCACTGCGCGCATGCCGTTCGCATCACGGCGGGTCGCGGATCAGCGGCTCACGCCCGCCAAAGTCGATGCCCTTCAGACCGTGATACGTCCACCGATACCGCCCGAAGAGCGACAGTTCCCGCGGGTCTTCCGCGTTCGGCCACACCGGATATCCCCACTCCACCCGCGGCTCATACGCGAACATCGCCACCGTGCGCCGGAAGTTCAGCGCACAATACCCGCCCGGGTTCGTGTCGCTCGTGCGCACGGTGCGCACGCTCCCGTCGAATGTCGCCACCGTGCAGATCGCGCCGTCATACACAAAGGGCAACTCGTTGCGCTGCGTACGGCCCACATCCTCCATGATCAACACCTTCTGCGCGGCGTGGGCCACTTCCGACAACTTCCGCCCGCCCAGACGATAGCGCGAGCCCGTCGCCGCGTTCCCGGGGTTGTACTCGTAGAAGATCTGGTTGTCGCCCTGGCGCAGGCGGCCACCGTCGCCGGACTCCTTGTCGGGCGTGTACGCTGCGGGCACCCACTGGTAACTGCTGCTGTAGGGCCAGGTGATCCGCATCCCGTTGTATTGCGCACCACTGAGGCTATTGACAAAGGCCAAGGCATTCCCCGATGCGCGCACGCCGTCGGCGAGACGTTGACGAAATCTGTCCTCCGGCGCGATCAGCACCGGATCGGGCAGACGCGACGCGAGATAATCGATGAGCACCAGGTGGTTGTAGGTGGGCTGCGGGATCCAGTTGGTCTGCTCCGCAATCCCGGTGCACTCCGGTTCGGCACGCCGCCTGATGATGTCGATCGCCTGGCCGGCCGCCGCCGTCAGGTCCGACCCGAAGTTGCGCAACTCGGTGCGAAATCCGCCGCCGGGGTTCATGCCCACCGTGAGCGGATAAAAGCGCTGGGCCCGCCACGAAAACGTCGCCTGCAGATCCTTGAAGTCGGCCCCATAGGTCGTATTCGCGGTCGCCAGCGTCTTGAAGTTCGAAACATTGATCGCCTGCCGGGCCGCCTTTCGCGCGCCGGCCAGACTGGGCAGCAAGATCGCCACCAGCAGGGCGATGATCGCGATGACCACAAGCAGTTCGATCAGCGTGAACGCGCGCGAACCACCGCCGTTGGGCATTTTCCCGATCATGGATTTCTCCGCGCCAGGTCCGAACTCAGCACACTTCCCGGTCAATCGGCGTGCAGAAACGCCGCTTGTGCCGCAGAACGCGGCCCGGGCCTCAACCACAGACTACCACATCTGTACGTTCGGTGCCAGTCAGGGTTGCATTGGTGGCCGTGTGTGGGCAACCATCTCAGGGTGATTACCTACCCGCCCCTCCAGGCGCTCAACGCGCCGCATCGCGTTCAAGACTCCGCACCGCTGCCCGGTTCTTCAGACGCGACATCTGCGTCATCTTGTCAATGATCAGTACGCCGTCGAGGTGGTCAATCTCGTGCTGCCAGCATCGGGCCAGCAAGCCGCCCGCGCGGCGCGTGACTGTCTGGCCGTGCTCGTCGAGATAGGTCATCGAAATGACGGGCGGTCTCAGCACATCCCCCCGGATGTCGGGAAGCGAGAGGCACCCTTCTGAAAGCGGTTCCGGCGGGCCCTCAAACGCGTTGATCACCGGGTTGATGTAGACCTCAGGCCGCAGGTTGGCGCTGGGCGGGTCGCTCGATGCCGACCGGGGCTCCTCGGCATCCTCGGGCACATGGGCCACGAACATCCGCCACGACAGACCCACCTGCGGCGCGGCCAGACCGATGCCCTCTTCCAGATACATCAACTCGATCATGCGTGCCGCGACCGCGCGGAGGTCCTCGGTCACCGATCCCAGTTTCTGCGCTTTGCGGCGCAATACGGGTTCGGGAAAATGCACGATGTGCAACTCGCGCGGATCGACCGGCGTGGAGGTGGCTGGAACGGGTGGCACCCCGAACGGTATGGGTCTTGTGTGCAGGCGGCGACGCGCGACGATGATTGCGTCGTGGCGCAATGGTGTTCTTCGTCGCCCTCCCCCAACCCCCTCCCTCTCTGGGAGGGGGCTTTCGGAGCCGCTTGGAACCACTCACGTCTGACGTCTGACGTCCCTTCTCACACGTCCAGACTGCGGACTTCGAGCGCGTGGTCTTCGATGTACTTGCGGCGCTCTTCGACGTTTTCGCCCATCAGGATCGAGAACAGCGCCTCGGCCTCGCTCGCCACGTTCCAGTTCACGCGCATCAGCGTCCGCTTCGACGGGTCCATCGTGGTCTCCCACAACTGCTCGGCATCCATCTCGCCCAGACCCTTGAACCGCTTCACTTCCAGCCCGCGGCGGCCAACCTCGTAGAGCGTCGTGAGGATCGCGGGCAGGTTCGTAGCCGGGATGAACCGTGACTCGGCTGTGGCTGCACCAGAGCCGCGCGGGACCGCCGCGCTACCGGCAGCCTCGGCTTCAGCCTCGGCGGCCTCGCCCGCTTCCGACGCCGGTGCAAGGTCGGGCGTGTTCGAACCATCGTCGCTGCTCCCCGTCGCGATCATTTCCCACGCGAACTTCGTGGGCAATCGCTCGCCGCTCACGGCTTGCTCCTGCACCAGCGTGTAGTCATCGATCGACAGGCCTGCCTTGGTCAACTGCTCAAAGAGGCGCTCCAGTTCGCGGTTCTCGTGCAACTCGCGCAGCACGGCGAGCCGCCGCGAATCGACCGGTGCGGGCACGGCCGAGGCGGGCGTGCCATCGGCTGCGGGGCTTGCGCCGTTTCCTGCGCCGGCACCGGCATCGCCCGATTCGCTGATGCGCACATCGTGCTTGGTCGCGGCCTCTCGGGCCTGCTCCTCGCTCCACGCCCAGGCCTCGCCACCCTGCCAGGTGAGGCGGTGGGTGGGGAGCCGGCCGCGTGATTCGGGGTCGGCGTGGCGCGTCGCGAGCAGATCGCCGAAGCGCACGCCGCGGCGCTGCGCGATCTCCACCAGTTCTTCCAATCGCCGCAACATGCGGACGGTGCGGTGCAGGGTTTCGCCTTCGATGGTGCGCACCGGGGTTGGGCCGTTGCCCTCGGCGTTGATGTCGCGCACCAACAGCCGGGCCCGCGCCAGGCCTTGCTCGGTCAGCACCTCGCCCATGCGGGATTGCTCGAGCACATACTCGCTCCGCGCGTTCTTGCCCTTGCCCCACGTCAGCATGAACAGCGGCGGCTGGGCGACGAAAATCCGCCCGCGCCGGATCAGTTCGGGCATCTGGCGGAAAAAGAACGTGAGCAGCAGCGTGCGGATGTGGCTGCCGTCGACGTCGGCGTCGGTCATGATGACGATGCGCCCGTAGCGGAGTTTGCTGGCGTCGAACTCCTCGCCGATGCCGCAGCGAAGGGCGGAGATCAGCACACGGATTTCCTCGAAGCCCAGCACCTTGTCGAGGCGGGCCTTTTCAACGTTGAGAATCTTGCCCTTCAGGGGCAGAATCGCCTGCGTCTCGACGTTGCGGCCCTGCGTGGCCGAGCCACCGGCCGAGTCACCTTCGACGATGAATATCTCCGAACGCTCCACGTCGCGCGTCTTGCAGTCGCGCAGCTTGTGGGGCATGGAGCCGCCGTCGAGCGCGTTCTTGCGGCGCGTCAGTTCCCGCGCCTTGCGGGCGGCTTCGCGGGCCTGGGCCGCGACGATGCCCTTCAGGCACAGCCGTTTGGCCTCGGCCGGATGCTCTTCGAGCCAATGCTCCAACTGCTCCCCCACGGTGTCGGAAACAAACTTCTCGATCTCGGGGTTGAGCAGGCGTTCCTTGGGCTGGTTGTTGAACGCGGGGTTGGGCAGTTTCACCGAGATGATCGCGATCAGCCCTTCACGCAAGTCCTCGCCCGTGGGCGTCGGGTCTTTTTCCCGCAGGATGCCCGATTTTTTCGCGTACGAGTTCAAGGCCCGGGTGAGCGCCACCTTGAAGCCTTGGGCGTGCGTGCCGCCGTCTTTGTTATTGATGTTGTTGGCGAACGCGAGCAGCGACTCGTTGTAGCCATCGTGGTACTGCAACGCCACCTCGCACACCAAACTGGTGCCCGGCTCGGCCTTGCGGGCCGACACCACATCGCTCACGGGCTGCTTGCCGTGCATCAGGTGCTGCACATACTCGCGCAGGCCATCGGTCGCCTTGAACGATTCGCTGCGCGGCTTGCCGTCGGCACCCACGCGCTCGTCGTGCAGGCGAATCGTGACGCCCGGGTTGAGATACGCCAGTTCGCGCAGGCGCGTGGCGAGCGTCTCATACTCAAACCGCGTCTCGGGGAAGATCTCCGGATCGGGGCTGAAGGTGACCTTGGTGCCGGTCTGAAAGGGCGAATCGGCGGGCACTTTGCCGACGACGCGGAGTGGCTCGGTGGTTTTGCCGCGTGCGAAGGCGATGCGGTGGATTGTGCCGCCGCGGTACACCTCGGCCTCCAGCCATTCTGACAGCGCGTTGACGCACGAGACGCCGACGCCGTGCAGGCCACCGGAGACCTTGTACGCCGACTCGCCGCCTTCGTTTTCAAACTTGCCGCCCGCGTGGAGCACGGTCATGGCGAGTTCGATCGCGGGCTTGCCGTCGTACGCAGGGTTCGGGTCGCTCTTGGTTTCGACGGGAATCCCGCGGCCATTATCCAGCACGCAGCACGACCCGTCGGCGTGAATGGTCACCCACACCGTCGTCGCGAAACCCGCCATGGCCTCGTCGATCGAGTTGTCGACGACTTCGTAGATCAGGTGGTGCAGCGGGCCGATGCCGGTGCCGCCGATGTACATGCCCGGGCGCTTGCGCACGGCTTCGAGGCCTTCGAGCACCTTGATCTGGTCGGCGCCATACTCGCCATGCGGCGATGAAGACGAGGCCTGGGTCGCGGGAATCTGAACCGGCTCAGAAGGGCCCGGGAGCGCTCCACCCGTCGATTGGGCAGTGGGTTGACCAGACGAACCAGCGCGGCGTTCAGGCACGATTGGATCCTTCCTTCAGACCCGACATCCGCCTTCCTGGGCGGGCCAAGCACAAACCAGACAATGCCCTAAAACCAAGCCATTCGGGCACAGAACCACAACCACGCGCAGTATAGCCGAAGTGGGGGCGGGTTTGATGGGCTGGTGGTGGGGTGGAAGGGGCTTTTGACGGTGGCAAAGGCGTCCCGCATGTGGCGTTGAGGCCAGCGTGCCTGCGACGACACCAAGCCTCGGCAACACAGGCGGGACGCCTGTGCCACCAAATGCCACGGCTCTATCATGCCCGAATCAACTCGGAGCCCCGCATGCCCGCCACCCCCACTGCTGCCCACGCCCCTGCTCTCACCTCTCCCCTCGAATCACGCCTCGACCACATCCTCTCCGGCCTCCGAGCCGGCGGGCAGTTCAAGCATCTTCGCGAGATCAGTTCGCCGATGGAGGCCGTCGTGCGCGTCAAGGGCGAAGACGGCATCACCCGCGAGTGCGCCTGTTTCTGCTCCAACAACTACCTGGGCCTCGCGAATCACCCCGAGGTGGTCGAGGCCGGGCTCAAGGGCCTGCGCGATTTCGGTGCCGGCACCGCCAGCGTGCGGTTCATCTGCGGCTCGTTCGCCCCGCACGCCGCGTGCGAGGCCCAGATCGCGCGGCTGATGGGCACCGAGGCGAGTTACACGTTTGTCTCGTGCTGGAACGCCAACGAAGCGGTGTTTCCGACGCTCTGCGAGCCGGGCGATACGGTGATCTCCGATGAACTGAACCACGCGAGCATCATCGATTCGATCCGCCTCGCCGCGGTGATCAAGAAGGGCCTGAACAAGGCTGTGTACAAGCACAACCAGATCGAATCGCTCCGCGAGCAACTGGAGAAGGCCCGCCAGAACGCTGGGGGGGCCAATGGCGTTCTCTGGGTCGTCACCGACGGCGTCTTCAGCATGGAAGGCGACATCGCTGACCTGCCCGCCATGCGCCGGGTTTGTGATGAGTACAACGCCGTGCTCGTCGTCGACGACTCCCACGGCCACGGCGTGATGGGCGCGACCGGCCGCGGCACCCACGAGCACCAGGGCCTGTTCGCCCCGGCAGGTCAAACACCAGCCCACGGCACCATCGACCTCTTCACGGGCACGCTCGGCAAAGCCCTCGGCGGTGCCGCGGGCGGCTTCGTCGCCGGCTCCAAGAACGCTATCGACATGATCGTGCAGCGCGGCCGACCAACGCTGTTCTCCAACGCCCTCCCCGTCACCGTCGCCTGCTCGGCCGCCAAGGCGATCGAGGTTCTCCTGCGTGAACCGCAACGAGTCGCCAAACTCCGCGATAACACCGCCTATGCCCGCCGCACCATCCGCGCCGCGGGCTTCGATGTGCTCGAATCGCCCACCGCGATCTGCCCAATCATCGTGCACGACACCGCCAAGGCCATCGCCATGAGCAAACGCCTGCTGGAACTGGGCGTCTTCGTCATCGGCTTCGGCTTCCCGGTAGTCCCCGAAGGCCACGCGCGGCTGCGGGTGCAGATCAGTGCCGCACACGAGCATGGGCATATTGACCGACTGGTGGAGGCGTTGAAGAAACTGTGAGCCGTGCCGTTGGTCCTCAGTGCCAGTCGTGCCACTGATGTCGCCCGCTCTGGGGCGACATCAGTGCGGCTTGCACGCCATGAAACGGTTGCGAGAGATCACACAAGCACCGATCACGCCGAGCCATGATCGGCGGCGCGGTGGTCGCCCGCCTCCGTTGCCACGCGATCAAAGAGCGAGCGGGGTGCCGACGCGCCTGTCCAGGCTTCGAACTGCAGGGCCGCCTGGCCGGTGAGGACGGTCAGCCCCGGCACGGCTTCCATCCCGCGTGCCCGTGCCAGCGCCATGAGTCGCGTTTCGCGCGGGGCGTAGATGCATTCGACCACGCGGCGCGGTCCGGCGAGCATGTCCAGCCACGATTCGCTCACGGGCGACTTCCGCTCTTGCGGCGTGCCCGCCATGCCCACGTTGGTGCAGTTGATCAGCCCGTCCGCGCGGAGTGACTGCGGCGGTGGTGTGCGCGGGTGAAGCGGGATCACGTCCGGCACGGGCAGACTCGTGGCCTTGGCAACCTGCTCCGCCAGTTCGCGGGCCCGGCTTTCGGTACGGTTGGCGATGGTGACGCGGACGCCGCGGTGCAGCAGTTCGGTGACGACGGCGCGGGCCGTGCCGCCGGCACCAAGCACCACCACCTGCGTGCAGGGCGCGAGGGCGTCGGCCGCGGCGGGCCCGTCGGTGTTCATCACGCGCAGGCGGTCGATGCGTCCTGACGGTGAGCGTTCGACGACGAGCGTGTTGGCCGCGCCGCAACGGGTGGAGAGGGCGTCGAGGCTCCACCGGCCGTCGCCCGCCTCCCATTCCTCCGTGGCCAGCCGCACCAGATGCTCCTTGTGCGGCATGGTGACTGACAAGCCCGCCATGTCGAGGTGCTCGTGATCGAGCATCGCGAGCACGGTGGCCTTGAAGTGCTCGAACTCGGGCGGGATGGGCATGGGCAGGTAGACGCCGTCGTGCCCGATGGCCTCGAACCCCGCGTTATGCAGGTGTGGCGAGAGCGAGTGCTCGACGGGCCAGCCGACGATGCCGTAGACGCGCGTGGAGGGGTTGATGGCGCGGAAGCGGTAGAGGTTGAGCAGATCGTGGATGATGGGCTGACCCGGCGCGGTGGCCGAGTCGCGCCGGAGCGAGGCAAAGGTGAGGAAGCCGCCGAACTTCGGGGCGAGGACGCGCGACATCAACCCGAACGGCCCCATTGCCAGCGCGATGATGGGCTTGCCCACGCCACCTTGGCCCTCACCCGATCCATCGGCGTCGCTCGTGCGCGAAGCCGAGGCGATGTCGAGCAGTTCCAGGTTGTCGCGGAGCGACCGCGCGCGATAAGCGACCTTTACGACCCGGCAGGCCGGTTCGACGAACATGCGCTCCAGTTGGCGGATCAGGTCGGGCGGGCGCGAGTGGAAATCGTGGGACGAGAGGATGAGCGACGTGGCCAGATCGCGCTTCTGACCGGGGTGATCGATTGCCAGGTTGACCTTCTGCTTCAGATTCTCCGAGCGCGAGTAGGTGGCGAGTTCGACATCCAGGAAACGCGGCGGGCGATGGGGCGGCGCGTGCTTCGCGGAGCCGCCCTCGACCGCCGGGCCAGTGCCCAGACGCTCGAACAGCGCGATCCGCGCGGCATCCGAACCGTCGAAGTGGCCGCCCTCCAAGACGGGCCGGCAGGTGACGATGGAGGGGAGGGCCGAGTCCGCCACGAGGCGCAGGATGCTGTTGACCTCGGCGTGTGATTCGGGCGTGCCGGTGTGGAAGCCGTCGCCGGTGAAGAAGGCGTCGAGTCGGAACTCGACCAGGTCGGCCCCGGCATCGCGCGCGGCACGAGCATCGGCAAGCGCAGATTCGACAGATTCAACAAGGATCGGGACGCAGACCAGCGTCATGCGGGCCGAGTGTAGCGCGAGAGAGCACGACGACCGGCACCAATCGGAGGAATGCTGATGCGATGTGACTTGGGGCGATGGGGGCGGCGCAATCAGCCGAAGCGCACGGGTCGTCCCGATTCCAAACTCTCTCGCTCGGCTTCCAGAAGCGCCGCCGTGCGGGCCGCGTCACCGAGCGTGGCGCGAAGCGAATCCGGGTTGCTGCCGGATGTGATCGCGCCGACCAGGTGGCGAATCTGCGCGTCGTAGGCCGCCATCACGGGCACTTCGACGGCTTCGCTCTTCCCCGCGCGGGCGAGGCGCACCGTCGGCGAGCGTGTGAGGTCGAAGTCCGCCGTGGCATGCTCGAAGGCGACGATGTACCGCATCACGAAGCCAAACCCGGGTGTCAAATCCTGCCCGCCCTCGGCAATGACGTGCTTCGGGCCGTTCGGAAAGCGGTAGAGCGTGGTGAGGTGCTGCACCGAGCCGGTGGAGACGACCTCCGTGGGTTCGCCGAAGCACCAGCGGATGAAGTCGGCGTCGTGGATGTGCAGGTCCACCAGCGGCCCGCCCGAGCGCGCAACATCGGCGTAGAACGAGGACCAGTCCGGGGGTGTGCCGAGGCGCTGGAAGGATGCGCTGAGGACGGGGCCGAGGGTGCCGTCGCGGATGCGCTCGCGGAGCCACGTCCAACCCGGCCAGAAACGCATGCACATGCCGGGCATGCCGAGGAGTCCTGAGGCGCGGGCCGCGTCGGCGAGGCGTCGGACGTCTGCGGAGCGCAAGGCGACGGGTTTCTCGACGAGCACATGCTTGCCGGCTTTGAGGGCCGCGAGGGCGAGATCGACGTGTGAATCGGTAGGCGTGCAGATGCTGACGAGGCGCACACCCGGGTCGGCGAGAAGTGCTGCGGGGTCGGCGTAAGCCCGCACGCGCGCAGGATCGAAGAGCAGCGATTGATCGCTGCTCGCGGTGACGACGTTGTCGCCTCGCCCCGAACTTGGTGCCCGCCCGGCCAACCGATCCGCACTGGCGTCCGCCACGGCTACGACATGGCAGGGCAGGCCATCGGCCTCCGCGGCGTAGTAGGCACCCAGGTGGGTGCGGCCCATCGTGCCCAGACCGATGACGCCCACGCCGATGGTTGATGCTGTAGTGCCTGTCGTGCCAGTCGAATCGCGCATGCCGAACTCCTCGTCGGCTGAGCGTATCGCCAAGCCCGGGCGGGTGTCGCCGGATTGGGAGGGAGGATCGGGTTCATGTCACGCCGCGCGGCGGGTGCCGAAGGAGGCGGCTCGCGCGCGGCGCAGCAGATCGCGGACGGCGGGATCGGGCGAGGGTTGGCGGGTGAGCGCGGACTCGATTGCGTGGGCGCGCTCGCGAACCGAGGGTGCCCGGGCGTCAATTCTCGGCGCTGCCGCGACTTGCCACACGAGCGTGGCCGCGTCGAGGGCATCGCCATCGCCCTTTGATGGAGCCTCACCAAGGCCCAGGCGGGTGACGAGGGTGTGGGTCAGGTGCGCCAGTTCGATGAGCGTGAGATCGGTGGACTCGACGGGTGCAGCGCCCCAAGTGGACGATTCGAGGTGATCGCTGGCATCGGCCGCGGCCCCGAGCGCCATGGCGAGGGCGGCGGGCGAGGCCGCCGGGGATTCACAGGCGGTGGAGAGCAAGGTGGCCATGCTGGCGAGGGGGCCCTGCGCCGCGCCGCCGGGGAGGGAATCGAGTTCGACGAGGCGTTGCAGGCCGAGGGCGATGGAGGCGACCTCGATGTTGTGAGCCTCGGCGAGACGGGCACGGAGGCGCTCGGGGAGCGGGTGGCCGTTGCGGGTCACTTCGTCGAGGAGGGGGCCGAAGCGTTTGGAAGAAGCGAGGCGGGCGATTTTGGCGGGGGTGAGCATGGAGGGCTCCCGGGGGGCTGTAAAGGATCAAATCGCAAATCGCAGAATGCAGAGCGCCGATACCGCACTGATGCCGTACGAGCAGAATACGGTACATGTTTGGCTCTTGCAACCGGAATGTTTGACTTTTGTTCGATTATCCGAACGAGAACCGATCAAATGCCATAAATAGGGGATAATCACGCGAACCTTCCTCCGCCCGAAGCAGGGAGCGGGGTTTGTGCCGATAACTTGGTCCATGGCGAAGGGTCGAGTGCTTACCCATGCGCAGTTGATGGCCGCCCGTGCCCAAGCGCGGCGAGAGGGGCGGAGCGTGGTGCAGTGCCACGGGTGCTTTGACATCGTGCACCCCGGGCACATCCGGCACTTGCGGCAAGCGCGGAGCGCGGGCGACCTGTTGCTCGTCACGATCACGGGTGACTCGGCGTATGGCAAGCGGGCCGGGCAGCCTCTGATTCCGGAGGATTTGCGGGCGGACAACCTGGCGGAACTGGAATGCGTGGATTGGGTGTATGTGGATCAGCGGCCTACGGCGCGGGACCTGCTCGAAGAGGTGAAGCCCGATGTGTATGTGAAGGGGCGGGAGTACGAGCGGAACGGCGATCCGCGGTTTCAGGCCGAGCGCGAGACGGTGGAGCGGCACGGCGGGCGGGTGGTCTTCAGTTCGGGCGACGTGGTGTTCTCGTCCACGGCGCTGATCGCGTCGCTGGAGCAGTCGATCGATCCCTATCACGCGCGGCTTGGGCAGTTGCTGGGAATGGGGGAGTTGAATGCTGAGCGATTGTCGGACCTGATCGGCGAGATGCGCGGCCGGCGCGTGGTGGTGATCGGTGAGACGATCCTTGATGAATATGTGGTGTGCGATCAGCCGGAGGTGGCCAGCGAGAGCCCGGTGATGACGCTCCGCCCGTTGGAGCGGCGCGAGTATGACGGCGGGGCGGCGGTGATCACGCGGCACCTGGCGGCGCTGGGGGCCAGGCCGATCCTGCTCACCGGTCTGCCCAGATCGGCGGAGGGCGAAGCGGCGCGGCGAAGGCTGGCAGGGGAAGGGATCGACGTGCGCTCGGTCACACTGGATGGAGCGCTGGCACGGAAGCAGCGTTACCTGGTGGGCACGCAGAAGGTGATGAAGGTGAACGCGCTGGAGCCGATCGTGCTCGATGCGGCCCAGCAGGACGCGGTGGTGCGGCTGGCGACCGAGGCCGCCGACGAGGCGGATGGCGCGATCGTCGCGGACTTCGGCAACGGCCTGCTCTCGGGCCCGATGGTGGAGCGGGTGTGCCGCTCGGTGCGGGAGCGCGTGGACGTGCTGAGCGGGGACGTTTCGGGGCGGCGCTCCGGGCTCGTGCGGTTCCGCGAGATGGACCTCTTGTGCCCGAGCGAGAGCGAACTGCGCGAGGCGTATCGGAACTTTGATGAGTCCATCCCGACGGTGGCGTGGCGGCTGCTGGAAGAGACGGGCACCCGCGCGGCCCTCGTCACGATGGGCTCGGACGGCTTGATCGCGTTTGATCGGCGCGGCACGCCCGTGGATGAATCCAACCCGCTGGCGCAGAGGCTCCGCGGGGAGCATGTGCCCGCGATGTGCGCGCACGCGCTCGACCCGCTGGGGTGCGGCGATGCGCTGCTCGCGACGGCCACGCTGGCGCTGTGTGCCGGCGGGTCGCTGCTGGCCGGGGCGTTTCTTGGCGCGCTGGCGGCGGGCTGCGAGGCGCAGCGGCTGGGCAACATGCCCATCGGGGCGACGGACCTGCGGCAGAGTCTGGCGCGTGTGCACGGCTCGCGGCTCGCGTTTGCACCGGGACTGACGGAGATTCGGCGACCAAGCGGTGCGACAGTGGGGAGCACAGCGGTGGGCAGCGTCGGCCTCGGCGCGGCGGGGGCGTAGAACGACATTGGTATTTGTTGATGGCGATGGAGGCGGGCGGAGGGGGGGCGAAGGGACATCAGACGACCGACGCGGCGGAGCCACGTCCTAAGCACCAGCGAGGCTCACGTGATCAGTTACGTCATTCCCACCCGCGACCGGCAGGACCAACTCATGCGCACGCTCGAGGCGATCGGGCGACTGGGCGATCACGCCGCGGTGGGTGGGGCCGAGGTGATCGTGGCCGACAATGCGTCGCACCCGCCCGCATGGGCGCCGGGGTGGCTCAAGAGCGGCGTGCCCGTGCGGCTGTTGCGGCGGGACAGAAACGAAGCGGCCGCCGCGCGGAACGCGGCGATCAAGGCGGCCGATCAGGCGAGCGACTGGCTGGTGATGCTGGATGACGATTCCTATCCGCTCGACGACGGTTTGCTTGTGGCCATGATGGAAGCGCCGCCGGACGTGGCGGCCATCGGCGCGGAGATTTTTGTACCCTCAGGCGAAGCGGCCCCGACCACCCTTGGCGGGCCCGGGAACGTGATTGGTGATGGGACGAATGGCGGAGCCATCGAGCCCACGCGACACGAGGCGGGCGGGTTGCCCGAGGTCTTCATCGGGTGTGGCGTCGCCATCCGGCGGAGCGTGTTCGAGACGCTGGGCGGCTACGACGCGGCCTTTGATTATTACGCCGAGGAGTACGACCTGGCGGCGCGGATGCTGCTGGCGGGGCATCGCGTGATGCTCGATCGGCGCTTCCGCGTGCTGCATGAGAAGGTCGCCAAGGGGCGCGACTTCTCGCGGATCATCAGGCGGCTGGTGCGGAACAACGGATGGGTGGTGCAGCGGTACGCGCCAGCCTCCGTGCGCTCGGCGGAACTGCGTGAGACCATCACGCGTTACGCGCGGATTGCGCGCAAGGAAGGCGTGCTGCCCGCGTATGTGCTGGGCGTGTGGGATCTGGTGTCGTCGCTCAGCGCCCAGACGCGGCACGAGATGCCGGTGGCGCTCTATGACCGCCTGACGGGCCTCGCGGCAGCGCGGATCGCCCTGGCGGCGGCGCACGCCGCCAAGCCGCTGGAACGCGTCGCGATCGTGGAGCGTGGCAAGAACGCCTGGGTGGTGGAGAGGGCTTTGCGGGAACTGGGTGCCATGATCGTGCCGGAGGAACGGGCTTCGACGCATGTGATCGGCACGATGTCCCCAGGGCCGATGCTCGACGCGCTGGCCCGGCGCACGGCGGGGAAGGGCATCGCCGGCGCGATTGGCGCGGCGGACATGACGCGGGTGGTGGCACCGTGGGTTGACGCGTGGAAAGCCGCGCCCCTCCCGGCGCGGAAGGCGATGGCGGGGAGCGAGAAGGGCACGGCGGGACGGGCGGCGGTTGCGGCGGCGTAGACCGCCTCCCGGCCCCATCGGCAAATCAGTCTGCACGAGTTACACCTGTCCTCTCGCTCTCGCCCCCAGCCCCTCCCTCTGGGAACGCGGCGAATCACAGCGCCAGGCTGGTACCCGCCACGATCGGCTTGGGCAGTTTGAAGCCCGTCAGATCCTCCGCGAACATCGCCGTGCGGGGCGAGAGTTCAAGCAGGCAGTTGGGCATGCCGTCGGCGCGGCGGGGGACGCGGATGCCCGCGTCGTCGAGCCAGCGGGCAGCACGCTGCGACTGGATCAGGCGGCAGGTTTCGGGGCTGTCGGCACCTGATGCGTTCTTGATGGGCGCGAACTCGTCGATGCGCTCGGCTTCCAGCACCACCGAGTTACGACACAGGGGCAGCGCGTCGAACACGAATGTTTCCAGTTTTACCGCGTTGGGTTTCTCGGGCTCGATGGGCTTGCCGGTTTTCAGATCGATGCAGGCGATCTTCTTCTCGGCGCGGTGATAGGGCAGCGAGAAACCCGAGCCGGCGGTGAGTTTCTCGACAAACGACACGGCAATCGCGTGCACGGCGATGTTCCCGGCGTTGAAGGCGAGGCCGCCGTCGGGGCCTTTCTTCTTGGCGAGGTCGTCGGGAAGGTCGGAGTATTCGATCACGCCCACACGATCGCCCACGCAGCAGAGCACGCCGACTTTCTCGGCGGCGTGGGCCTTGGTGACCATCTTGCTCGACATCTCGTTGGAGGAGTCGGGGGCAAAGGCGTGGAGGGCGAGGAAGACGGGGTCGATGACGCGGACGAGGGGGTTATCGATCTGGGTGTAGGAGATGACCTCGACGCCGCGGGATTTCATGTCATCCAGGGCGCCCGACGCGCGAAGGGCCTTGAGGGAGCCGCCGTGACCGTCGGGGGCGAGCGCGATGGAGTCGGGGGCTTCGAGGAGGATTTTGCCGGTGTTGATGTCAAGGGCGGGCATGACGCCCTGGGGGAAGAACTTGACGTCGGTGGAGGCGAGCCCGAAGAACTCGTTCTTTTCAAAGAAGGCGACCGTGGCGGCATGGTTGGCCGGGCTGGTCATGATGTACCAGGGGATGCTGGCGCGGACGCCTGGCGCAGGGCCGAAGCGTTCCTGGGCGGCGATGATCCACTCGGCGAGGCAGGCAAAGAGGGGCTTATTGGTGACGGCACCGCCCGGGTAGCAACCCTTGGGGCCGTCGAAGCCAAGGCGAGAGCCCTGCCCGCCCGCGACGGTGAACGCCGCGACCTTGCCGGCGCGGATGAGGTCTTCGCCTTTGGTCTTGTACTCGGCGCGGTCCCAAGGCTTCTGGCGAGTGTCGGTGCGAATGGGGTAATAGGGCGCGGGCTGGATGGTGCCGAGGATTTCGGCTTTGGGCTTTGACTTGACGAAGGTGTCGATGAGCCCCGGGATGGCCTTGAGGTCGAGGCTGGCGATCTGGCCCAGCAGGCCGGCCTGCTGGGTGGGGTTCAGGGTTTCGAAGAAGCGGAGGAGGTGATCCTGACCGACGGCTTGCAGGGCGCGCTGGGCGGCCTGGCGGGTCATGGTGGGCGAAGAAGATGTCCCCGACGAGGAAGCGGTCTGAGTCATTGGCCGATGGTAGGTGGGAGGCGTCGAGTGGACGCGCGGAGCGCGTCGCGTGATGCGGAACGAGGCGGGGCATGGGGCGGGGCGAATCGGGTAGACTGCCAGACCGACGCGAGCACATCTATGGCGAAGCGGAAGGGCATCAAGACGGGAATCCTCACGGGGCGCGCGAAACCGAAAGGGGCGGCGTCTGCAAAGGCCTCGGAGCGGGTGAAGCAACCGGTCGCCAAGCGTTCGGCAGCACGGGCGACGAAGAAGCGAAAAGACAAGCCACTACCGGCCTTCACGCTGGCGCGGGTGGGTACGGCACCTTCGGAGGCGTGGCTGCATCGCGTGCTGCTCGAAGCGGGGCGCGAGATGGTGTTTGTGTTTGATGGGGCGGGGAAGATCGTCCGTGTGAACCGGGCGGTGGAGACGGTGCTGGGTTACGGCGCGGAAGCCCTGCTGGGGCGCGAACCGTGGGATTTGATTGTTCCGGAAGATCGCGCGTTTGCACGGACGAAGATGGCCGAGTTGCTCGCGGGAGGGGATATCCAGACCAAGACGCTGCGGCTCGAATCGCGCGACGGGCGGGTGGTGGATGTGGCGTGGTCGTGCCGGGGAATGACGGAGCCGGGGGGCGGAATGTTCATCGTGGGGGTCGCGTTGGATGTCACGGCCGAGCGCGAGGCGCGGGCGTCGCTGGAGCGGTCGGAGCGGTCGGCGCGGGCGGTGCTGGAAGCGATCCCGGACTTGCTGTTCCGTTTGGCGGCGGATGGGACTTACCTGGCGTATCAGGGTCCGTCCAAGGCGAAGTTGCTGATGCCGCCGGAGAAGTTTGTGGGGAAGAAGGCCGGCGAGGTGCTGCCGCCGCACATTGCCGAGCCCACGATGGGGGCAGTGCGGATGGCGCTGGAGACGGGGCAGGCACAGACGTTTGAGTATGGGCAGTTGCCCGACTCCCCCGACGCGTGCTACGAGGTGCGGGTGGCCCCGTCGGGCACGCGCGAGGTGGTGGCGCTGGTGCGCGATGTGACCCGCGAGCGCGGGGCCGCCCGGCGCGAGCGGCGGAGCGAGGAACGCTACCGCGCGATCGTCGAGACGTGCCTGGAAGGGGTGTGGCTGCTCGATGACTCGTGTCGGACCGCGTTTGTCAACGAGCGCATGGCCACCATGCTGGGCGTGACGGCGCAATCAATGCTCGGGCGCGAGGTCTTCGAGTTCATGCCCGAGGAACAGCGGAACGAGGCGCGGCGGTGCTTCGCGCATCCGGCCCGTGAAGACGGGGGCGGCGGATCGCAGCACGAGGTGCGGTTCAAAACGGCCTCCGGCGCAGACCTTGTTACGCTGGTCGCGACCAGCGCGATCGTGGACCCGGCCCGCGGGGAGAGTGGCGGACGGGGGGCGCGAGGGACGCTGGCCATGGTGACCGACATCACGCCCCGGGCGCGGGCGGAAGAGGCCCTGCAGCGCGAGCAGCGTCTCTTTCTGCGCGGGCCGGTGGTCGCGTTTCGGTGGCGGGCCACGCCCGGGTGGCCGGTGGAATATGTATCGGCCAACATCGAGCAGTTTGGTTATCGCGTGGACGACCTGCTGAGCGGGCGGATCGCGTACGCGCAGATCGTGCACCC
Source organism: uncultured Phycisphaeraceae bacterium (assembly GCA_964588585.1). GTDB lineage: Bacteria > Planctomycetota > Phycisphaerae > Phycisphaerales > UBA1924 > JAEUIX01. The sequence goes on along the minus strand of CAZPPX010000006.1, from coordinate 28,497 downwards.
CGAGGATGTCGATCGCGTGGCCAGCGAGGCCCGCGCGCACGCGGCGGCAGGGGATTCGGGCTTCGAGCAGCACTACCGCCTGCGGCGCGCCGACGGGCGCTATGTGCATGTGCAGGACTTCACCAGCATCGTGCGCGACGCGACCGGCAAGGCGACGCACTACGAGGGCTACATCTTTGACGACACGCGGCGGCTGGAGACCGCCCAGGCGCTCGCCGATTCGCAGCAGCGCCTGGCGCTGCTCGTGAAACTGTCACCCATTGGCGTGGTGGTGTGGAACCCCGATCGGACGGTGCGGGAATGGAACCCGGCGGCGGCAGAGATCTTCGGGTATCCGGAAGCCGAGGCCATCGGGATGCGGGCCGAGCGCATCGTGCCGGTGCCCCTGCGGCCCGTGGTGGAGGCAATCTTCGAGCAGTTGACCTCGTCGGCGGGTGGCGAGAGCAGCCGCAATGCCAACCTGACCCGCGACGGACGCGAGATCGTGTGCGAGTGGCACAACACGCCACTGGTGGACGACGACGGCACCGTCATCGGGATCGCCTCGATGGTGCGCGACGTCACGGCCGAGATCATGGCCCTGCGCGATCTGGAACAGCGGGAGGAGGACCTGCGGCTGATCACCGACGCGCTGCCGGCGCTGATCGCGTATGTTGATCGCGACGGACGGTACCGCTTCAACAACCGGCAGTATGTGAACTGGCTGGGGCGCGAGCCAGCGGAACTGCGCGGGCAGCGGCTGGGTGAACTCTTCGGCCAGCGCTTCGCGGATGAACTCAAGAAGCATGACTCGGCCGTGGCCGCGGGGCGCACGGTTCGGTTCGAGAACCGCATCCGCACGAGCAAGGGCGAGCGCGACGTGGACGTGACCTTTGTGCCGCACATTCATGAGGGGGCGTACCACGGGCACTATGTGCTGGCGTTGGACGTGACCGATCGGAAGGTCGTTGAGCGTGAACTGGCCGAGCACCGCGAGCAACTCGAGCACCTGGTGGAGAAGCGCACCGAGGAACTGGAGGCCGAGCGGGGCAAGGCGAGAAGGGCCGAGCAGTTGGCGTCGCTGGGCACGCTGGCCGCGGGACTCGGGCACGACATGAACAACATGCTGCTGCCCATGCGCTGTGCGCTCGACGCGCTGGGGAACACAGGCGAAGACGCGGCCCGGTCGCAGGTGGAAACGCTGAAACGCTCGATCGAGTTTCTGGGCCAGTTGAGCGCGGACCTTCTGCTTCTCGCCAGCTCGCCCGAAGACGGCGCGACCTCCCGGGCACGCACCGACCTGGCCCAGTGGTGGGCTCGTGATGGCACGCTGCTGGCCTCCGCCGGTGGGGGCGTGAACGTGCAAATCGACATTCCCGCGCGGTTGCCGCCGGTGGCGATCGCGCCCGAACAACTCAGCCGCGCAATTCTGAACCTGATTGTGAATGCGGCAGAAGCGACGGGTGGTCGCGGGCTGGTGCGGGTGTGGGCACGCGAAGAGCCTTCCGATGCCGCCACGGGCGCCAGAAATATGGTCAGTCTGGGTGTGACCGACGACGGGCCAGGCATGCCTTCAGATGTGGCCTCACGCGCTTTGGAACCCTTCTACACCACCAAAAAGCGCGGGTTTTCGACCGGCCTTGGGCTATCGATTGTGCACGCGGTAGCCAAGGCCGCAGGCGGATCGGTGCGCATCGGTGGCGGCCACGGCGGGGGCACAACCGTCTGCCTGGTGATCCCCGTGGCCCGTGCGGCCGCGGAAACCAACGGCGTCGTCGGATCGAGCCATGACGACGCACAGTGTGATTCCAAGCCTCCGAGGCCGAGGACAGCCCGGCTAAGCCTGGCCGACGGGCGCGTCAGCGGATACATCGCGGCCCTGTTGCGGGCACGGTCGATTCCGATCGAAGAAGCCAAGGTGGAATCCGGCCCCGGCGAATCGGCGATCTGGGTGACCGATCCGGGGCCCGAAGTTGAGGCTTCGCTCAAGACACGGACGACTAGGAAAACCATAGTAGTTGGTGACGCGCCCCCCGAATGGAAGGGATTTGGTGCTATTCTGATCGCCGATCCGACGGATATCGCTGCCATTGCCGCCGCTTTGCGTTAGGGTGGAGGTGGCGATGGATGGAAAAGCGATGCGCGGAGCCGCGCCGCTTCGGAGCGGTCCATGGACGCACGACCGAAGACTCGAGTGCTCAGTGTTGATGACCACGCCTTCCTGGCCGAAGGGCTCCGCGCGCGCTTGGGCATGGAGCGCGACATGGAGTTGGTGGGGTACCTGCCCCGGGCCGACGACTTGGTGGCCAAGGTGGTCGAACTGTCGGCGGACATCGTGCTGCTCGATATCGAACTGCCGGGCCTCGACCCGTTCGAGGCCCTGGCCGAACTGCGACGCAAGTCGCCCCATGTGCGGACGATCATTCTGTCGGCGTACGTCCGCGACCGCTATGTGGACGCGACAGTGAAAGCCGGCGGGTGGGGCTATCTGGCCAAGGGCGACGAACCCGAGACCATCGTGCAGGCGATTCGCGAGGTGGCGGCAGGGCGGTTCACGTTCGGGCCGATGGTGCTGGAGCGTTGCCGCCAACTGGCGCGGGATGTGCCGGAGAGTCGCAATGGCGGTGGCGTCTCCGTGGCGAGCGATCCGGCCCACGACGCGGCGGGCGAAGAGGCCGGTGGCGGCGCGGCGGTCGCGGTGATGTCCGGCTCACGCTCGCGGCTCGGGGCACTCACGCCTCGCGAGTTGCAGATTCTCCGCATGATCGGCAAGGGCATGTCGCGGACGGAGATCGCCAAAGTGATCTTCCGCAGTCCAAAAACCGTGGACGCGCACCGCAGCGCCATCATGGAGAAACTGGCGATTCACGACCGCGTGGAACTGGCGCGGTACGCCATTCGCGAAGGGCTCGTCGAACTGTGAGCGCGAGCGAAATGCCGAACCAACCTCAGGCGTTCTGCCAGAGCAGGCGGGGCGGCTCGCCGGACGAGTTCAGCCTGAACCACAGCATCGCCAGCGCTGAGCGCGCGGCACGCACGCGAACATCGTCGCGCGTGCCCGAGAAGACGAAGTGTCGCGTGTCGTCAGCGATGGTGCGGCTCGCGTCGCGCCAGGCGTGGCTGATGAACACGGTGCCCACGGGCTTAGCAGCGCTGCCGCCGTCGGGCCCAGCGATCCCGGTGATAGACAGCGCGTGATCGGCCCCGGAATGTTCGAGCGCGCCGAGCGCCATGGCGCGGGCGACGGGGACGCTCACCGCGCCATGCTGTGCAAGCAGATCGGCAGGCACTTCCAACTGCGACTGCTTCAGGGCGTTGGAGTACGTCACCCAACCTCCGAGGAGCGATACCGATGCGCCCGGAATGGCCGTGAGCGAAGCACCCAGGAGGCCGCCCGTGCAGGATTCGGCGAGCGCAAGCGTGCACCGCTTCGCGCGCAAGGCTTCGAGCACGGCGGATTCGAGCGTGGCTTCGCCCTCGGCGAAGATGAACCCGGCCAAGCGCGCACGCACTTCCTTCGCCGCTCGCTCCACGGCTTCGGTGGGCGTAGCGGGTCGGCTTGCTCCTTTGCCGCTTTCACCCCCACCCCCCCCACTCAGGTTCAAGTGCGCGGGGCCTTCGTAGCGGATGCGCACGGTGAGCACCGCACCGGAGGCCGTGATGCCGACCAGTGGCATGTTGGTGCGAGTGGTAAGCGGGCCGAGTCGATCGACCGCATCCGCCTCGGCCAGCCCGATGACGTGCAGCAGTCGCGTGACGACGGCGCGCGCCGGGTCGGGCGACAGGCGCGGCACCACGACCGCCTTCCACATCGGCTTGAGTTCACCCGGAGGCCCGGGAAGACAGAACACGTCGGTCGTTCGGTGCGGGGCGTCGGCCATGTCGTTGAGCACCGGCACATGCAGGCCCGGCGCGGTGCCGTGGGCGTTGGGTAGGCAGGTGGCGGATGCGGGCCGCGTGGCCTGTCGGAGTTGGCGCTCACTCACGGAACGGCCCCGCGCATGAAAGCGTGCCTCGAGCGCCGCACGCGCACCCGCGTCCTCGATGAGCGGTTCACCGGTGAGTTGGGCGAGTGCCGCGCGGGTCAGGTCGCCATCGGTGGGGCCGAGCCCGCCGGAGACGATGACCAGGGGCGCGGCACGGCAGAGCCTGCGGAGCGTCGAGACCAGCGTGGGCAAGTCGTCACCAACGGTGACGTGCTCAACTGGAACGATGCCAAGGTCAGTGAGGGCTTCGGCGAAGAAGCGCGAGTTGGTGTCGAGCAACTGGCCGATGAGCAGTTCGTCACCGGTGGACAGGATGGCGGCACGTTCGTGCATGGGCGAGGCTATTCCGGAAGCGGCAGTCACGAGGGACGAGGCGCGAGCGTGAGCATGTTCGCGATGAGTGCACGGAAGCCTCACGAGCACCTCCTGTCATCGCCAAGCCTCGTGACACTCCACCGCGCGGAGCGGGCGAGGGTGGTTGCCTCACCGCCCCAGCGGCAACTGGGCCGCGAAGTTCTCCATGACATCCGCGTAGCGGACGTTGGCGGCGATGGCCGTTTCGGCCTGCTGCGTGAGGTCGATGGCGCGGAGGGTGGAGTCGCCCGTGGCGCCCTTGGTGCCGCCGGTTTCACGGAGGCGCTCGCGGAAGTGACGGGCCGCGAAGGCGAGCATCCGGCGCGACCACGCGCGGTTGGCGGCTTCCTTGCTCGCCTGCTTGGCTTCGGCGACGGTGGCCTCGGCCTGCTCGTCGATCAGTTTGGTCATGGTAGGCCCGAGGCCGGGCTCGAAGCGGCCGCCCAGCGCGGCATCGAGCATGGCGCGCACAGGTGCCCAGGCCGAGAGGCCGCGTTTGAGCGCAAGAGCCGCCCCGCCGGGCGAGCCCTCGGCGAACCACGTCAGCCAGCGGCGCGTGCCCGGGTCGGTCGGCACCCCGGCGCGATCAAACCACGCGTTCATCGCGGCGTCGTCGAGAGGCTCAAAGGCGACGAGTTGGCAGCGGCTGCGCACGGTGGGCAGCAGGCGCTCGGCGGCGCTCGACACCAAGATGATGATCGTGCCCGGGTTGGGCTCTTCGAGGGTCTTGAGCATCGCGTTCTGGCCCTCGGCGGCGAGCATGTCGGCCTCGTCGACGATGAAGACCTTGCGCGCGGGCGAAGCCGAGGGCATGGCGGGGGCGAGCGGCGCGGGCTCCAGCAGGAACTCGCGAATGACTTCAAGGGCGAGTGTCGCCTGCTTGCTGCTGCGCACGGTGGATTCGCGGGAGATGGCGGCCATTTCCTTGCGCACGATGCGCAGGTCGGGGTGTGTGCCAGCGCGGGCCATGACGGAAGCGTGCGAGCCGTCGCCATCTTTTCCGCCCGGGTCGAGCAGACGCGACGCGAGCGCGAACGCGGTGGTGAACTTACCGATGCCGGGTGGGCCGTGGAATATCCAGGCGTGGTGCAGACGACCGGTGGCGAGGGCCTTGTGGATGAGGGCGAGGGTGGGTTTCTGGCCGAGGATTTGTTCGAGGGGGATGGGTGCGTCGGCGGCGGGGGCGTTGGCCATTGTGCCTATGCGGCTGTGTGCGACGGGCGCAAGCAGGCCGGGTTCGGCGGTGCCGGCTGCTGCCTTTTTTTTCGCGCCGGTGGCAGCTCCGCCCGCGGGTTTGCCCGTGCTCTTGGCCATGGGCGACCGTAGCACGGTCACGGGGCGTGGAGCGAACCCGGGCCAATCGAACGCACCTCGGGCGTTTACCGATCTCAATTCTCGAATCTCAACTAAACCACTCCAAACAAGATCAACTCCGGCGGCGTCTGGGCATCCAGCACGCCCTCCAGCACGCGGTCATCGGGCACGCCCTTGGGAATCTCCACCACCATCACCCCGGCCAGGTTCGTGCCCACCGGGCCACGGAACGTCAGGCCCACGGGTCGCAGGCCCAGTGCCTTGGCCCCGTTGGTGGTCGCCATGGCCAGCAGCGTGCCTGGGGCGGTTTGGTCCCGCCGCCATAAGTAACGCATCTCGTCGAGCACGCTGATCCGCGCGCCGCCGGTACCGCTTCCCGCCGCCGTGCTCGCTTCCGGCCTCAAGCCCACGATCGAATCCGTCCCCAGCGCCACGTTGACCCCGGCCGCGAGCATGTCGCGGTAGCGGTGCGGGCCGAAGTGCTCCTCGGCTCCGAAGTAGGCCGACGCCCGCGGGCAATACGCCACGCTCGTGCGGGTGCGTTTGAGAATCTCGATGTCGCCGTCCTCGCAATCGTTCACATGCACCGCGAGAAACGGCCCGGATTCCAGGGCCACCTCCAGATACCGCACGGGCGACAAGCCGCGCGGGCCGAGCCCCGCACCCCCCGCTTGAGCCCGCGCCAGCGCTCGCCGGGTTTCAAACTCCCGCCCGCACCGTTCGTTCCAAACCCCCGCACTTTCCAGAAACTCCCGCAGCGGGCCGTCGCCCGTCGCGATGAGCATCCGTTCCTCGGGTGATTCGCCCACATGGGTCGCAAAACGTGCCCGGCCCGAGCCCTTCACCGCCGCGACGTACGCCACCAGACTCACGCTGTACGGCGCGTGCGGCTGGATGCCGATCCGCAGCGCCTCGCACTCCGCCGCCAGGCGCGCGATCTCCGGCCCTGCGGTGCCCAGGGCCACCAGTCCCGCCTCCTCGCGGGCCCCGGCCGCGAAAAACTCCACAAACGCCACGCCCGACAGCGGCGATTCGATCAGCGCCTCGATCGGCCAAGTGCACGCCCGCCCCATGGCCGCCCCGGCAATGTCACCCACCACCACCGTGCCCCCTTCGAGCGACCGGGCCACGCCTTCTTCGCATGAGGCCATCACCGCCGCTCGATCCGTAGCCCGCTTGGCCCGCAGGTCGTCGATCCACCCCACAAACCCGCGCGACCGGTCATAGGGCTGCGGGCCGATGTGCGTCAGGTCCAGGTGGGTGTGGGCGTTCACGAGTCCGGGCAGAATGACCGCTGTGGGTCGTTCGAGCGTTTCCACGCCTCGCGCCTGCGGGTGCCGCCGAACCTCGTCGAACGGTCCGGCCGCCAGCATCTCGCACCGCACCCGGTTGGGGGAGCCCTCGACCAAGGCGTGCAGCCGCACCAGCACCGCAGCACCCTTCCCTCCCGAAGCCAGCACGCCCTCGGCATCCGCGATGGCCCGCCCCGTGATCATCATCAGTCGTGTCGGTTGCATAGGGAACTTCGCAAGGGGGTATTGGGCTCGCCGGCGGCGTTCGTCATGGAATCAGAGCCGGTACGTCGATATTGTCACCACATGGTCGCCGCGCGCACGGTGGCACAGGCTTCCCGCCTGTGTGCCAAGCGCCAATGATCCACCGTATCCCCGATCCGCCCTGGCCGTTCCTCTCGCTGTTCGGAGCCGACTCATGACCCTTTCCGCCGCGTCGTCCCGCCTCGTTCGACTCTCCCCCCTCGCGGTCGTCATCGCGCTGGGCCTTGGTGCCGGCGGCTGCGTCCGTCAGGACGAAGTCGGCCGCCTGATGGAAAACAACAAGGCCCTGACCGCCCGCAACCAGGACCTCCTCGAGCAGATCCGCGGCCTGCAAGCCACCATCAACGACCTTCAGGCCCGCCTTTCGGCCAGTGAATCCGGCCTCGGTTCCGCCTCCGGCAGCCAGCAGGCCCTGCGCGACGAGATCGCCCGCCTCAAGAAGCAACTTAGCGAGATGGAAAGCCGCCTCGCGGGCATTCAGTTCGGCCCGCTCGATGCCTCCACCGACGCCGCCCTTGCCCAACTCGCGGCTCAATACCCCGACCTCATCGAGTACGACGCGACGCGTGGCCTCATCCGCTTCAAGAGCGACATCACCTTCGCCTCGGGCTCCTTCGAACTCACCGGCCCCGGCCAGCAGGCCGTCGCTGCCCTCGGCCGCATCCTCGGCTCGCTCCCCTCGGCCCAGCAATACGATGTGGTGGTCGTCGGGCACACCGATACCCAGCGCGTTCGCCAGGTCGCCGGTCGCCGCTTTGTCGATAACGACGAACTCTCGGCCTTCCGCGCCATCAGCGTGAGCCGCGCGATCTCCACCGGCGGCGTCGAAAAGCGTCGCGTGATGTTCAGCGGCTTCGGCGAGAGCCGACCTGCCGTCGCCAACACCGGCGCGGGCAACACCCCCGCCAACCGCCGCGTCGAAGTGTTCCTGACCCGCAGCCTACCCACGGGCCAGGCCGCCGAGGCCGCGGCACCCGCGAGCAATCGCGCCGCCCCCGCCACGACCCCCCCGGCCAACAACCCGGACCTGATGAAGTAAGTGCGCGTCCGGCTTCGCTACTCAGGCCGCGTGCAGGGTGTGGGGTTCCGCGATGCCGCGCGCACCGCGGGTAGCCGCTACAACCTCGACGGCTGGGTCCGCAACGAACCCGATGGCAGCGTGCTCATGGAGGCTCAGGGAACCGCGGCCGCGATCGAGGCGCTGCTGGCCGACATCGACGCCGCCAAAGGCCGCGGCATCATCGGGCGTGATCGGGCTGACTTACCCGACGACCCGGCATTGACCGCCAAGGGTTTCGAACGCCGCTGAGCGTTTACTCGCACGCGGCGCACCCGCACTCGACCACTCCGCCACTCGACCACTTCCCCTCCCCGCATGCTCATCCTCTTCGACATCGACGGCACCCTCCTCCGCACCGAAGGCGCGGGCATGGCAGCGCTCAGCGAAGCCGCGGGCGAACTCTTCGGCCCCCATGTGAACTGCGACGGCATTCCCGCGGCAGGCAGGCTCGACCCGCTCATCTTTGCCGACATGCTCGTGCGGGCCGGCATCGAGCCCAGCATCACCACGATGGGTCGCCTGCGCACCGCGTATCGCCAGCGCCTCGAAGCGCGACTCGCCCAGCCAGGCCACACCACACGGGCCATGCCGGGCGTGCAGGAGATCCTCGTCGCGCTCCGCCCGCATGTGCACGCCTCCAGCGCCACGCTCGGGCTGCTCACCGGCAACTTTGCCGAGACGGGCCGACTCAAACTTCTCGCCTGCGGCATCGACCCCGACCAGTTCACCCTGAACGTCTGGGGCGACGAATCACCCTCTACGCCGCCGACCCGCAACGACCTGCCGGGCGTGGGCCTGCGCCGCTACCACGAGCGGCATGGCCGCGTGCTCCCGGGCGATCGCGCGGTGATCATCGGCGATACGCCCCACGACGTGGCCTGCGCCAAGGCCCACGGTTGCCGCTCGATCGGCGTCGCGACGGGCAAGTTCAGCACGGCTGAACTTTCAGCCAGCGGCGCGGACCTGGCGCTGGAGACGCTGGAAGACACGCCGCGCTTGGTGGCGTGGCTCGTGCAGTAGGTGCCCACCCGCACCCGGTCCTCTGCAGGGTCGGCGCGCAAAGCTTGGTAGTTGTTCCACGTGGAACATCGTCGCCCCCCCTCCCCCCCCCGCTAGGAGCGGGGGAGGGTGGTTGTTGCCTCTCGCGCCATCAGCACCGCCAGCAACTGGCAGCGCTCCACGAGGCTGGCCAGTTCGATCCATTCCGTGAGCGTGTGCAGGCCCCCGCCGCGCACGCCCAGGGTGTCGATGGTCGGCAGGCCCGCGTCCTGCAGGTTGTTACCGTCGCACACGCCCGCGGAGGACGCGAAGGGCAGCGCTTGTCCGAGGTCTTCGGCGGCGGCTCGGGCCGCGAGCGCCAGACGCTCGGTGCCGGGCGTCAGGGGCTTGGCGGGGCGATTGAAGGACTCCAGAAGTCGCACATGGGGCAGCGTGGTAGCGCCCGGCGCGCCTTCGCCGCCGCGTGTCAGCGCTCGAAGCGACGCCCGCAGTGCCGTCTCCGCTGCCACATCCGGATACCGCACGTTGCCCCAGCCCATCGCGTGATCGGGCACGACATTGGTCGCGTGCCCGCCGCGCAGGGGGCCGACGCTGACGCACACGCCGCGGGTGGGGTCGGAGAGCGCGTGGGCCCCGAGGACCGCTCGCGCCAGCCCGTCGACCGCTGACACGCCTTTGGCAAAATCGCGCCCGACATGCGCGGCTTGACCAAAGCACTCCAACGCAAACTGCCCGCTTCCGCCGCGGGTCAGGGCCAGTTCGCCCCCGGCCATCGCGGGTTCGAGCGCGATCCCGATATCGTGTTTCGCCGCCTGGACACGCAGCGCCGCGTCCGAGTGATACGAGCCGGTTTCCTCGTCGCTGTTGAGCACGAACGTCCACGCGACGCGTACGCCCGCAACTTCCAGCGCTTCGAGCGCGTGCAACGCGATCACCAGCCCACCCTTCATATCCACGCAGCCCGGCCCCGTCGCCGTCTTGCCGCCCGGCGCGATGGACAACTCGTGAAACGTCTCGGTGCGCTCGTGCACCGTGTCCAGATGCCCCGCGATCAGGATTCGGCGGCAGTCAGCGGTTGGACGCGAAAGCACCGCTGTGGGGGGGATGGTCGGTCCCGTACCGCTGGGGTTCGTGTCGCCTTCACGCTCGCGCCAAGACGCCAGCCAATCCGGCCGCGTGTCACCCGGCACCAGCGTGCACGCCGCGCCCAGCGCCGCGAGCCGCGCGGTCATCAATGCCCGTAGTTCGTCGAGCCCCGCCGCGCCCGCGGCATCGGGCCCGGTCGAGATCGCGACGAACCGCTTCAGATCGGCCAGCAACGCGCCCTCGCGCCGCGCGATCTCACCGACCAGCCTGGTTTCAACATCACTCAGCGGCATGACGCGGGAAGGTAGCCCCGTCGCCCGGCGCACAGCGCCACGGCCAGCGCATCGGCCACGTCGGGGGGCTCGGGCCGGGCCGTCAGGCCAAACTCCAGTTTGATCGCCTCCTGCATCTGGTGCTTCTCGGCGTGCCCGTGGCCCGTGAGTGATTTCTTCACCTCTGTGGGCCGCAACTCCATGAGGGGGATGTTCCGTTTCCTCAGGGCCAGCAGGATGACCCCCCGCGCGTGCCCCATGATGATGGCGGTGGTCGGGTGCTTGTAATGGGCAAAGAGCATCTCGACGGCGGCCCGCTCCGGGCGCGTCCGGTCGAGCAGGTCTTCAAGATCGGTTTCGAGTTCGGCGAGGCGATCCGACACGGTCGATTTCACGTTCAGGCGGAACACACCGGCTTCCACGAGCGTGGGGCGCGCGAGCGCGGCGGAGATCTCGATGCAGCCATAGCCCGTGAGGCGAAGGCCGGGATCGATGCCGAGGACACGCATGGGTACACCGGTCAAGGTCTGCACCAACTAGGATCGGCCGCGACGCCGCGCCGGGTTCTTGGCTTTCCGAGCCGGTGTGGCGAGCCTCGCGCCCTCACGATGCGCGAGTACGTTGACGACCGTCTTGGCGATCATGTCCGCCTCGATGTTGACGAGGTCGCCCGCACGTCGATCAACCAGCGTCGTCCGCGCCAGCGTCTCGGGGATCAGCGCCACCTCGATCGCTGTTTCGCCGCGAGCCGCGCCGACGGCCGCGATGGTGAGCGACACGCCGTCAATGGTGATCGAACCCTGTGGAATCATGCAGGCCGCGACGTGCGAAGGCACTTGCACGCGCGCGCGCCAGTCGTCACCCGAAGTCACCTTCAGCACCCGGCCGACACCATCGACGTGCCCCTGCACCATGTGCCCGCCCAACAGGCCATCGGCACGCAAAGCGTGTTCGAGGTTCACGCGGTCGCCGGCTTTCAGCCCGCCAAGTGTGGTCACGGCGAGCGTCTGCGGGATGACATCAAACCCCCAGCCACGGGCTCGCATTCGCGGATTCTTTGCGAAGTGCGCCAGCGTCAGGCAGCACCCGCTCACCGCGATGGAGTCTCCCAGCGCGGGAGCGTGTTTCCACGAACCGGGGTTGATCTCCAGGCGCACGAGGCCCTTGCCGCGCGAGGCGGGTGAAGGTTCCACGCGCGTGATCGTTCCCATCGCCTGAACAAGTCCGGTGAACACGCCCGAGTGTACCCCAGCGTGTCCCCTGTCTGGTATCCTCGCCGCATGGCATTCAACGCGCAGCCGGGCGAGCAGTACACCATCCGTCGTCAGGTCTTCAAACTCTTCGGCGCGGGGTTCCACGTCTACGACCCCAAGGGCGGCCTCGTGGGCTATTGCAAGCAGGCCGCGTTCAGGCTCAAGGAAGACCTGCGCCTCTACACCGACGACCAGTGCACCACCGAGATCATCCGCATCGCCGCCCGCAGCATCATCGATTTCAGCGCCACCTACGACGTCTCCCTGCCCGACGGCACACCCATCGGCTCGTTCCGCCGCAAGGGCCTCGCCTCGACCTTCGTGAAAGATCACTGGCTGATCTGCGATGCCGCGGGCACCCAGATCGGCCAACTCGAGGAACTCGGCGGGTTCCTCACCATTCTGCGGCGCTGGATCGACTGGGTGTCGATGCTCTCGCCGCAGAGTTTCGACCTGTCATCGAGCGGCGGCGTGGTGCTGGCGACCTTCCGCCAGCACTTCAACCCCTTCGTGTTCAGGCTGGGCATCATGGTGCACGCCGACGACGAGCAGATCGACGACCTGATGATCCTGGCCGCCGGCTGCCTGATCGCGGCGATCGAAGGCCGCCAAGCAAGTTCGGGTTGAACGGCTAGCGCGTGGGGGGCGCGGGAGCGGGTGCCGACACCGGCGCAGTGACCGCGGCTTCCGCCGCGCGGCGGGCGGCGTCGCGCTCGCGCTGAATCCGTGCCCGGTTCGCCCAGATCACGCCGAGCAAGCAACACCCGACGGCAACGCCCAGCGCGTAGTAGCCTATTTTCTGACGCCAAGGAGCGGACGGAGTCGGATCGGGCATCGGGGATGATACCAGCGTGTCTTGAAGTCCTGAAAGTCTGACTTCATTACGAGCGAGTTGCTGTGCCCATCGCCGCCCGCACGGCACCCTCGGACAGCAGCGCCACCGCGTCGTACACCGGCAGGGGGGAGTTGGCCTCGCTGATCAGCAGCGGCGCCTCGGAGCAGCCGAGGACCACGCCCTCCGCGCCGCGCTTGGCCAGCGAGCCGATGGCGTCGATAAGCCGCTGGCGGCTGGATTCGACGATCTCGCCGTGGATCAGTTCACGGAAGACGATGGCGTCGATGGCCTCGGCATCGTGGGCGTCGGGGGCGAGCACCTTGACGCCCTTGAGCCCGAGCGTCGTCTGATACGTGGAGCCGAACATGACCATCTTGGTGCCGATGACGCCGACGCTTTTGCGGCCATCGGCGACGATGCGGTCGGCGACGAGGTCGGTCATCGTGAGCCAGGGGATGGGGGAGCCGACCTGGGCGATGTGGATGCCGTGCTGCATGACGTTGTCGGGCGTGATGCAGAACTCGGCACCCGCGGCGGCGAGCACCTTGGCGGACTTGCGGAGCAGTTCGCCGATGGTGTGCCAGTCGTCGCGGAGGAGGGCCTGGATGTAGTGTTCGAGGGGTTCGGAGTGAAGCGACACGACCGGGTGGCCCTGGTCGCCCATGAGGGCGGAGGCGCGGCGGAAGATGTCGCGATAGCAGAGGGCGCTGCCCTCGGGGCTGACGGCGACGATGCCGATATGCTTGGCCACGTCGGTGGTCCTTGGCCGGCGGCGTGCCGGGCAGGGGATGGAAAGCCCGGGCGGGCGACAAGTCAAACCCTGCGCGGGAAAAAACCGTGGGGTCGGGTCGGTGGCGAACCCGAGGCGGCCAGCGATCGGCGGGCGGTTGTGAGCGGGCCGGGACAGAGTGAAATGGAAGTTCATGAGCGATCCGTTTGAAGCCCTCGGCCTGCCCGCGACGTTTGCCCTCGACCGCGCGACGGTGGAACGCGCGTATCTGGCCAGAGCGGCGGCGGCGCACCCGGATCATGCGGGGGGGGGCGGGAGCGGGAGCGGGCAAGATGAAGGCGAGCGGCTGGCCGCGGCGCTGAACGCGGCCCGGACGACGCTTCTTGATCCGGAGCGGCGGGCGGCGGCGCTCGTGTTGCGCTTTGGTGGAGGTAGGGGTCAGGGAGGCGCGGCGGATCGGGCGCTCCCGTCGGGGTTTCTCGAAGCGATGATGGAGGCGCGGGAGCAGATGGACGCGGACCGCGCCGCAGCCGGTGATGCCGGCGCGAAGGCGGCGGTAGCGGCGCGTTGGGGCGTCTGGGCGGAAGCGCGGCGGCGCGGACACATTGACGCGGTCGGGCGGCTGTTTGCCGAGATCGAGGCGGGCGTGAAGAGCAGTGTGCCCGCAACGTCGGCCGGGCTGGCCGCGATCCGGCGCGAGATGAACGCGTGGCGATACATCGAGCGGATGATCGAGCAGATCGAGGGCGCGGAGGACGGCCATGACGCAGCGGGTGGGGCCGCGACCGGTGAGCGTGGGCGGGTTTCATGACGCCCACCGTGATTGCCATTCTCTGCGCGCTCCCGGTGCTGCTGGCGTTGGCGGCGTTGTTTTCCGCAGCGGAGACGGCGCTGTTCAGCCTGGAGTACGGCGACCGGTTGCGGTTGCAGCGGCAGCATCCGAAGGCCGCGAAGGCCGCGGCGTGGCTGCTGGATCGCCCGAGCGACACGCTGGTCACGCTGCTGTTCTTCAACATGATGACGACCACGATCTACTTCGTGGCGACGTCGATCCTGCTGCTCGAAGCGGCCCACATGGGCAATCGCCTGCTGGGGTTCGCGGTGAGTGCCGTGAACCTGTTGTTGATGACGGTGGTGAGCGAAGTGGTCTCCAAGATGCTCGCGGCCCGGCGCCGCGTGGAGTTTGCGCGGTTCCTGGCACCGGGAATGCTCGCGCTCACGCGCGGGATCGCGCCGGTGCGCCGGGTGGTGGTGGAGGGCGTGCTCGACCCGCTGGTGCGGGTGTTTCTGCCCAAGCGGCCGGGCGGGAGCGCGGCCGACGCGGAAGAACTGGCCGCGATGCTGACGCTGGGCGCGGCGGAGGGGGCGATCGATCCGGGGGAGCAGGCGCTCTTGCGGCAGGTGATGGACCTGAACGCGCTGCGCGTGCGGGACGTGATGACGCCCAGGACGAGCATGAAGTGGCTGAGCGGGGATGCGGATGTGGCGGCGGTCGGCGCGCTCGTGAAGGAGACGCGGCTGACGCGGGTGCCGGTGGTGAAGGGGCGGGGCGGAATCGATGACGCGGTGGCGGGGTTTCTGGATGTGAAGAGTTTTCTGTCAGCCGTGGCGTCGGGCGGTGGGGATCGAGGGGGGGTGGCGATGGGGGCGCACATCCACCCGGCGCGATTCGTGCCCGAGCGGGCGACGCTGGACAGGCTGCTCGAGCAGTTCCGCGCGTGGGGGGCGAAGGTGGCGCTGGCGGTGGATGAGCACGGCGCGGTGGTGGGCATCGTGACGATTCGCGACGTGGTGAGGCAGATCACGGCGGCACTCACGGGAGAGGGTGGGGGTGAGCCGGGATCGGTGAGCGTGCCGGGGCTAGGTGGTGGCGGAGCGACTGGCCCGGAATCGGCGGCGCTGGTGGAGCAGGTTGGCCCGGGCCGGTGGCGCGTGGCGGGGCGATTCCCGGCGCGGGATCTGCGGGCCTTGGTTGGATTGCCGGCGGATCGGCGCGTGTCGACGGTGGCGGGGCTGGTGATGCGGCTACTGGGGCGGGTGCCACGCGAGGGGGACCGGGTGCGTGTGGGGCTGGCGGAGTTTGTGGTGGAGCGGGTGACAAGCCGGGTGGCGGATCGGGTGATGGTGCGGATTGTGTCGGCGCGAGACGGGCGCGGTGGCGAGGGGGGTGCGTCGTGATCGCGGCCTGCGAAGCGCTGATGATGAGCGTGCTTGGCGCGGTTGGTGCGACCGGTGCTGATCCGCAGGCGGGTGCGGTGATGCCGGTGGTGGATGGCGCGACACCGAATGCTTCGGCGTGGCGGTCGCACGTCAGCGTGTGGGGTTATGGCGCGTTGTATCTGACGCTCGCGATCGCCGGGAACGTGGGGTCGGCGCTCGCCGGCGGGGGCGAGATGGGGGTGTATTCGCTCAACCGCGCGCGGCTGAGGTTGCGCGCGGCGGGCAGCGGACCGGGCTCGGGCGCGGCGGTGATCCTCTCGCGCGAACTGGAGCGACCGGCGCGGCTGCTGGCGACGTTGCTCGTGAGTTACAACCTGCTGGCGTATGCCGGGTCGGTCGGGATCACGGGGCTTTTGGAGGGGCGCGGGTATTCGGATGCGATGATCATCGTGCTGAACACGGTGCTTATTGGGCCGCTGCTGTTCGTGTTTGCCGAGACGCTGCCGAAGGAACTCTTCCGGCGCGACGCGGACCGGTTGACCTATTGGCTGGCGGGCCCGATGCGGTGGGCGCGATGGCTGCTCACGTGGACGCTGGTGCTGCCACTTGTGCAGGCCACGGCGCGCGGGCTTTCGATCCTGGTTCGGGGCGGTGACGAATCGGCGATTCCGACCGCGCGAGAGCGGATCGGCGCGATGCTGCAGGAAGGGGCGCGGGGTGGGGCGATCTCAGCGGAGCAACTCGGGCTGCTCGATCGGGCCCTCGCCCTGCGCGATACAACCGTCGGCGACGAGATGACAACCTGGGCCAAAACGGCGAAGATCGAGGCGGAGATGCCCACGGCCCAGGTGGTGGCCACGCTGGCGGCGCGGCCATTTTCGCGACTGCCGCTGGTGAATGCGAAGGGCGGGGTATTGGGCGTGGTGGAGGCGCTGGACCTGTTGCTGACGCCAGGCGCGGCACCCACGGCGGTGGCCAAACCCGCGCTGCGACTGGAGGAGACCTTGAGTGTGCGGGAAGGGCTGGCGCGGATGGCCCATGCCGGGGCGAGTCTGGCGCTGGTGGTGGGCGAGGGACGGGATGCGCCGCTGGGGATCGTGACGACCAAGGACCTGGTGGAGCCGGTGACGGGTGAGTTGCAGGCGTTTTGACGGAGCGAGCGCGACGGGAAGGCGACACGGCGGCGTGAATCTGGGGAAGTTTCCTCGCGTTTCGGTCTTGAATCGGATCGATCCGGGTGCGGCGCGTGGGCGTATGGAGAGGTGCCATGCACCTCCAACACACACACACGGCGGATTCTTGCGGAGCGACGGCGCGCTCGACGGCACGTTCTCCTTTCCACGCGATGCTGATGGGCGTGGGCGTGGTGGTGTGCGCGCCGGCGGCGGTGCTGGCGCTGGGCACGCCGGAGCCAGCGACCTCACCGGTGCCGGTGTCTGAGGTGCGGTACACGCTGCCACGGTTTTCGGCAGCCATTGCCATGCCCGGGCAATCTGGTGCGGTGGTTTCGGCCGCTTCGGGCGGATCGATCGACGTACCCGAGAGTGCGCGGGCCGGGGTGGAGAATCGGGCGTATGAGGACGCTTTGCAGGCTCACGAAGAGGCCGAACGGATGCTGGCGTTGGATTCGCGACCGACGGTGGTGAACTCGGCGACGGTGATGCGCGCGGGTGATCGCCGGTTCAGCATCACGGTGTTCCGGAATCTGTTTCCGTTCCGTCGGTATGGGGCCAATCCAGTGGTGGCGCCGAACCAGTTCAACACGCCGGGGGTGCCGAGCCAGCCGGGCACGCCCAGCGTGCCAGCGAAACCGGTGATGCAATCGGTGCCGTCGGCGGCACCCATGCTTCCGGCCCCCCCCATGGCACCGGGCACCCCTGGGCCGGTGCCGGTGCCCGGACCGGACATCCGCAGCGCGCCAAAGGGGATGTGAAGCGATCCGCTGGGATCCATAGGCTTGGCAATGGTCCGTCACGGCATCGATCTGGTCACGGTGGCACGCATCAGCGAACTGCTGAATCGGCATGGCGAGCGATTCCTCGACCGGTGCTTTACCGCTCATGAACGGGCGTATGCCGATGGGCAGACCAAGAGGCGGGCCGAGCACCTCGCGGCGCGATTCGCGGCCAAGGAAGCGGTGCTCAAGGCGCTGGGCACCGGGCTGGCCGATGGCATCTCGTGGACGGAGATCGAAGTGACGCGTGATGGACGCGGCGCGCCGGGGGTGAAGTTGACAGGCCGCGCGGCGAAGATCGCCAAGCGGCTGGGAATTGCGGAGTGGGCGATCTCGCTCTCGCACACCGATGAACTGGCGATGGCGTCGGTGATTGCGCGGGTGGTCCGGCGGTCCCCGCCGGACGCCTCATCAACACTTCCGAGCCGATCCAGCGGCAACGTCCGGCGGGGACCGCCGGACCACCCGCGGACCACCCGGACTACACCAGCGAAACGGTCTTCGAAACGCGGATCGAAACGTTCTTGAACGCCGGAGTCCTGGAGCGCGGGTCGGCCCGCGAGGGCACGAGGTCGTTGGCCTCGGGATAATACATCGCGGCGTTGCCGGCACGGATGTCGAAGCGGCGCACGAGGACGCCCTCCATCGCGCCCGATTCGCTCTCCACACGCACCCGGTCGTCCTCACGCAGCCCCAGGGCCC
This sequence comes from uncultured Phycisphaeraceae bacterium, assembly GCA_964588585.1. Classification (GTDB taxonomy): domain Bacteria; phylum Planctomycetota; class Phycisphaerae; order Phycisphaerales; family UBA1924; genus JAEUIX01. The sequence goes on along the minus strand of CAZPPX010000006.1, from coordinate 10,257 downwards.
GCATGTCGGCCTCGTTCATCAGGATCACATCGCGGCGTTCCTGCCCGCGGTACCAGTCGTGATCCTCATACACCACCGTGTTGAACTGGCCTTCGGAGCGGATGGTCGCCAGACGCAGTTCCCCCGGCACGCGGGCGGGCGGCAGTGAGACCGCGTGCATCTTTGCCCTGCCCGTGGGCGTGGCGAAGCGGGGCTCGTGAAAGGCGCGGCCGGCGATCTGAAACTCGCTCTTGGTGGCATCAATGGAGGCCAGACGATCGAGTTCGGGGACGACGGCCGCGATGGCCTGGCGGAGATCGGCGTGGCGTTCCAGGGCGTCAAAGTCCATCGCGCTGGCGGCTGGCCGAGCCGCGAGTGACCGCCGCGCGATTGCGGCGATCACGGCGACCTCCGGCCTTGGGCCATGGTGGCGCGGCTGGCCGCCGTCGCTCAGACGCACGAAACTGAACATGGATTCCTGGGTGGTGGCCTGCGGGTCTTCGTCTCGCGCCAGAACGGGCAGGATGATGGATTCGCGCCCCCGTCCATGCGCATGGCCGGTGTTGAGCGTGGTGGAGAGGAAGACGGTGAGGCCGATCTTCTGAAGGGCCCGCGCGGCGTTGGGTGCATCAGGACACGAACCAAAGAGGTTGCCGCCAAGGTGCAGGGCGACTTTCACGCGATCCTCGGCGGCCTGTTTCACGCACGCCAGCGTGTCCAGCCCCGGGGCGCTCGGCAAGGGCACGCCGAAGTGCGATTCCATGGCCTTGAGCATGGCGGGCGTGGGGGTGGGCACGACGCCCACGGTGCCGATGCCTTGGACGTTGCTGTGCCCGCGGAGCGGGAGGAGGCCCGCGCCGGGGCGGCCGACCATGCCGCGGACAAGGGCAAGGTTGGTGATGGCGTGAACGTTGTCCACCCCGTGGACGTGGTGGGTGATGCCCATGGTCCAGCAGAAGACGGCCCGTTTGGCGCGGGCGTATCGCGCCGCGACGGCGCGGATCGCGGCTGCGTCCACGCCGCTGCGTTCGACGATGTCGGGCCAGGAAAGACGGTCGATCGACTCGCGCCATGCTGCGGCACCCTCGCTGCACGAATCGAGAAACGCATCATCGGCCGCCCCGAGTTCGAGCACGGCCTTGGCGATGCCCGAGAGCAGCGCGATGTCGCCCCCCACATGCGGCTGCAGATATTCGTCAGCGATGGTGGAGCCGAAGAGCAGGCTCCACGGGTCGCTGGGCACGCGAAAGTTCACGAGGCCGACTTCGCGCAGGGGGTTGATGATGACGACGCTGCCGCCGCGGCGGCGGACGTCGACGAGCGTGCGCATCAGGCGCGGGTGGTTGGAGGCGGGGTTGCCGCCGATGACGAAGACGAGATCGGTGTGGTCGAAGTCGTCGAGCGTGATGGTGCCCGCGCCGCTGCCGACGACGGACTTGAGCCCGACGCCCGAGGCCTGGTGGCAGAAGAACGAGCAGTTGTTGACGTTGTTGGTGCCGGCGAGGCGCGCCACCAGTTGCAGAAGGAACCCGGCTTCGTTGCTCGAACGCCCGCTGGCGTAGTAAAAGGTCTCATCGGGCGGCGCGGCACGCAGGGCGTTTCCCGTGCGGTCGAGCGCTTCATCCCATGAGATCGGGCGGTACTTCGCATCACCCCCCTCCCCCGGCCCGGCGTACAGCGGCTCGGTCAGGCGGCCGCTGGCTTCGAGTTCGCGCGGCGACATGCGGCCGAGCGTGGCGATATCAAACGTCTCGAAGAACCCTTCGCGGATGCGGCCCTGCATATCCGCGGCCATCGCCTGCACGGACTTCTTGCACACCTCGGGGAAGCGACCGCCCTCGTTCACCATGCCCCCGGATTGCCCGCCCATGCCCAGGGCGCACGTCTTGCAGGCGTTGCGGGCGGTGAGGGCCTTCCACATGCGGAGCAGCCCGCCGGCGCGGCGTGCCGAGCGCAGCGTGTACCAGATGGCGGGCCAGCCGCCACCGGAGGAGGGAGGAGCAAAGCGGCGGGGCGCGCCGGAGGGCATGTGGGAAGGATATGGGCAGGCCCGTGGGTTCGTCAGCGGTCGGTGCCGCGGACTCCGTCGACCGTGTGCATGATGACTCGGCCGAACGGCGTCGGCGGACCTCCCCATTGTCCTTCTGCGGGGCCGTAGGGCGGGGCGAGTTCGTCATGGCGAACCGATGCCGCCGAACCATCGATCCAGCCGATGTCTGGGCTTGATCCGGCGAGTGTGTAGTTTGCCCAACTGGTGGCGGCGTCGGCAAAGTTGGCGAGAACCCCTTTCTTGCACGGAAAATGCACAGAATCTACGGTCACGGGGCGCCACTGTTCCGGCCCTGTTCGCGTTTGGGAATTCCAGAACGCCGGGAGCGAAAAGCATGTGGGTGCTTGACCAACAAGAGTGCCGGCGGCTAGGCCGATAGCGACGATGAACCCGAAACTTCCAAAGGAAGTTGAGCGCATGTGAACAGCAACCCCCCCCCCCCCCTTCATGCAAGTGGGAACTGGGCGGATTGCAGAATAGGCAAATTGCCCAACTTCTACCCACCGGAGCGGTGGCTGTGCGATTATTCGCGGCTCAGGCCTGCTCGCCCACGGCCCAGCGCGCGAAGGCCACGATGGTGGCCTTGGCACCCACCACGTCCTTCACCTTCTTGGTCTCGTCCTTGATGTACGCCTGCTCGAGCAGGGCGATTTCCTCGAAGAACTTGCGCATGCCGCCCTCGACCATCTTCTCGGCGATCTCCTTGGGCTTGCCGGATTCCATCGCCTGGCTGATGCGGAAGGTGCGCTCCTTCTCGACGATGTCCTTGGGCACGTCGGTGGCGCTGACGCCCTTGGGGGCGGGCACCTTGGCGACGATGTGCATGCCGATCTCTTTGAGCAGTTCGGGGGTGATCTCGCCCTCGGCGTGGATCAGCGCGCCGGTCTTGCCGTCGTGGTGAACGTACGCGCCGAAGACGGCGTGCGGCCCGCCGTTCATCTTCAGGCCGCGGGCGAAGTCGCACTTTTCGCCCGTCGAGGCGCGAATGCGCTCGATGTCGTTCTGGATGTCCGCGTTGGCGGCGACCGCGCCCACGGGCTGCTCGGCAGCGACATTGGCGATGCGGCTGCACATCGCGACAAAGTGCTCGTTCATCGCGGTGAAGTCGGTCTCGGCACGGACTTCGACGATCGAGGCGTGCGGCACGCTGCCGCCCGCGTCCGGGCCGTGGATGGCGACGGCGACGCGACCAGCGCCGGCGGCGGTGGTGCGGGCCTCGATCTTGCCCTTCATCTTCTTGCGGATGATGTCTTCGGCGGCCGCGAAGTCGCCGTTGGCCTCGACCAGGGCCTTCTTGCACTCCATCATGGAGAGGCCAGTCTGGTTGCGGAGTTTCATGACGATCGCGGCGGAAATCTCGGTGGACACTGGGGGCTCCAAGCAAATGCCAAATGGTCAAGTGCCAAATGGCCAAAGTTCAGAAAGAAGACAGCGAACTACTGGACGGTCACCAAACGATCATTTGGCCATTGGGCCATCTGACAATCTGGTCATTTGATCGCGGCCCAGCCGCGATCAAGCCTTCGCCGGCGTGCCCGCGGCGGGCAGTTCGACCGCGGCGGGTTCGTCGCTGCGATACTGGGCCCGGCGTGAGCGGCGAGGGTCGCCACCAGCGCCACCGCCTGCGGCGGCCTGATCGCCCTCGCTCTTGGCGACGCGCATCTGCTTGCCCTCGGCGATGGCGAGGCAGAGTTCCCGCATGATGACGTCGATGGAGCGCATCGAGTCGTCGTTGCCGGGGATGGGAATGTCGGCGAGTTCGGGGTCGCCGTCGGTATCGATGAGGCAGACGGTGGGGATGCCCAGTTTGCGGGCCTCGCGGAGGGCGTTGATCTCCTTGGCGACGTCGATAACGACGATGGCGCCGGGGAGTTTCTCCATGTGGCGGATGCCTTCGAGGTTGCGCTTGATCTTGGCCTGCTCGCGCTTCAGCATGCTCTCCATCTTCTTGGAGTAGGACGCGAAGTTGTCCTTGCCTTCGATCGCGTCGAGTTCGTCGAGGCGCTTCAGGCGGCTGCGAATCGTGCGGAAGTTGGTCAGCGTGCCACCGAGCCAGCGCTCGACGACGAAGTGCATCTTCACGTCGGCCACGCGCTGCTCGAGCACGGCCCGGGCCTGGCGCTTGGTGCCGATGAAGCAGACGTCCTTGCCGTCGGCGACGACGCGGGCGAGGAACTTCTTGGCGAGCAGGAGACCCTTGATGGTCTCCTTGATATCGATGATGTGGATGCCGTTGCGCTTGCCCCAGATGTACGGCTGCATCTTCGGGTTCCACGAAGCGGAACGCTGACCGAAGTGGATGCCCGCCTCGATCAGGTCCTGAACGAGGGTGGTGCCGGTGGCGGCGGGCGCGGCGGACGCGGGAGCAGTGGGGGCGGAGGGGGTGGGAGGCATGAGCGAACCTTTCGTACAGCGCGACGGCCAGTCGTTTCGGTCGGCGTGGGCACCCGTCGATTCAGCCCCGGGCGATTGCCGAGGGCTGATACAGAAGGGCTGGGTCGCTAAGACCCGTGCCTGGGCCGGCATGGCCGTGTTGTGCGCTTCGGGTGGGGGGAAACGAGCCCGCGCGGCTGAGCCTCAGTGGTCAAACCGCCGACGGCCCGCCGAAACTCGGGCAATCACGGGAAGTATAGACCGGGGGGATGGGGTCAGTGGTCGCGGAGTTCGGTGTTTGGGCTGGCTCGATGCGATTTGGGTGCTCGGCGGGCTGAAAGCGTGGTGATCCACACTTTCCCCACAGGGTTTTCCACTGGCGAAGTCGGTCTGCAGCCAGCCTCAACCACCCGAGCCGGGGGCGGTGAGGAGTTGTGGCCGCTGGTTTCCCAGTTTCACAGTGGGATCACCATTTCTCGCGGCTTGGGGCGAACCCGTCGGTATCATGATGATTAGACGCAGACTGGTTTCGCACGCTTGTGGTTGGGGAAGTCTCGGGTTCTGGTCGATGGCCCCCGGCTTGGGAGGCTTGCGATGGTTGCTCTTGAACATGACGGTGCCGTGAACTTTCGAGTCTATTTGCCGCACGCGGCCCGCGTGGAGGTGATCGGCGATTTCACGGATTGGTCCCGCTCACGCGTCGCGCTCACGCGGCAATACCCCGGCTGGTGGACCGGCCGCATGCAGGTCGAGCCCGGCGAGCACGCGTTCTGCTATCTGATCGACGGATCGATCCACCTGGCGGATTACGCTGCGCACGGCGTGAAGTTGGATACGGACGGGAAATGGGTGAGCACGCTGCGGGTGGGGATGGGTGAGGCCACGCCAGCAGCGAGCACGATTGAAGCGAAGCGGGCGGCTGTGCCAGCGGCGTGAGTGTGGCAGTTCCTGTCGATCTCGCTGTGCCGAAAATGGCACATCAAGCCATCACTTATCCCAGCACCGCCGCCTCCAACTTCTCCGGCGCCTCATACGCCATCCCGAAGATCGTCTGGTTGAACGTCGCCAGGCTGACCTCTTCCTGCTTGATGAACCCGCTCTGGCGCAACTTGCCCAGGCGGTGCAAATCGACCATCGCGCACACACCCGCGGCGGTCGTCAGTTCGATCGCCGGCCAGGTGCGGCCCAGGAGTCGCGTGGCGCGGATCGAGCGGTGGAAGTTCACCTGTTCCCAGCGGGCCAGCGGGCCTTCGCCCGCCATGCCGATGCCGTTGGCGAAGATCACCACCACATCCTGGATCGTCCGTGGCACCGAATATTCCAGCAGGTCGATCGCCATGGCGCGATTGAACACGCGGCCCGAGGGCGTCACCGGCGCCTCGTTGTGCTCAAGCCGCAGTTCCTGCAGCAGGAACTTCATGAGTTGGCAGTGGCCCGGATAGCGGATCGTCTTGTAGGCAATGTTGGTGCGCGGGATCGTGCGGCCTTCGGTCTGCAGCGTTTCCACGAGGCTGCCGATGCCGCCGGAGGTGTAGAACGCTTCGTACTCGACGCCCTCGAAACTGAACCGTTCCAGCCCTTCGAGCGCTGGCACCTTCACCATGTGTCCATCGAGCATCACGTTGCACGGCTCGCAGTACTCGTTCACCACGCCCGCCGCCGACCACGTCACGTTGTAGCGCAGCGAGTTGGTCGGATACTGCGGCAGCGCCCCGACACGCAGGGTCAGATCATGCAGCCGCGAGAACTTGCGGGCCACCTCGTGAGCGGCGATGGCGATGTAGCCCGGGGCCAGGCCGCACTGCGGCATGAGCGCCACGCGGGCCTTGCCCGAGGCGTCGAGGGCTTTGACGCCGTCGGTGGTGCGCACGTCTTCGGTGACGTCGAAGTAATGCACGCCCAGTTCGTTGGCCATTTCCGCGATGCCCGCCACCAGGTGATAGGGCAGCATGCACACGACGTAGTTCTGCCCCTTCAGGGCCTCGCGCACGGCACTCTTGTCGGCCGCGTCGATCTTCTTGGCGACAAACTCCACCGGAAACGACACCTGCGAGCGCATCCCCGCGATGATCGCCTCGGTCTCGCGCAGGTTGGATTCCTCGCGATCGGCGACCGTGACGCGGTATGCGCCCTTCCCGCACGCGAGCAGGAGTTCCGCGACCGATTTGCCGACCTTGCCACCGCCGAGGACCAGGACATTCTTCATGAGGCGCTCCGACCCGCCGCGGCATGCCTTGAAGAAATCATGGGCACCAGTGGCAGGGGCGGATGGTAGGAACGGGAGTGGCGAATGTCGGCGATCTCGCCTTCAGGCAAATGGACGGGGCAATCGCCGTATGATCGCCCGTGCCGCTGCTTCAGGCGTCCAATCTGCAGAAGTCGTATGAGGGTCGCCCCGTGGTGCAGGGGGTCTCGTTCCACGTGGAACCTGGTGAGATCGTGGGGCTGCTGGGGCGGAACGGGGCGGGGAAGACCACCAGTTTCCGCATGACGATCGGGATGATCGATGCCGACGCGGGCACGGTGAACTTTGCGGGGCGGGACGTTTCGGGCCTGCCCATGTATCAGCGGGCACGCCTGGGGATGGGGTACCTCTCGCAGGAGCCCTCGGCCTTTCAGCGCCTGACCTGCGAGCAGAACTTGCTGGCGATCCTGGAAACGCTTCCACTCACCCGCACCCAGCGCAAAGTACGAGCGACCGAGTTGCTGGCCCAGTTTCACCTGACGCACAAAGCCGGGCACGCGGCCCGTACCTGCTCGGGCGGCGAGCGACGCAAACTGGAAATCGCCCGGGCGCTCGTCACCAACCCCCGGCTGATCCTGCTCGACGAGCCCTTCAGCGGCGTGGACCCCATCGCGGTTGAAGACCTGCAGCAGGAGATCAAGCGCCTCGCCTCGGCGGGCATCGCCTGTCTGATCACCGATCACAACGTGCAGCAGACCTTGCGGGTGTGCGACCGGGCGTACATCATCAACGAGGGAAAGAAGTTTGCCGAGGGGACGCCCAAGCAGTTGATTAATAATGAAATGGTGAAACGGGTGTATCTGGGCTCCCTGTTCCGGGGGGACGAGTTTGACGATATCGAATCTGCCGGGGGTGTCGGGGCGAATGCACCCGAGGCCCGTTTCTAGGGGTCCGTCTATAGTCGCGCGTTCGCTGTACCCTGCTCCCCCCACCCACCCCCTCCACCGCGTTTTCTCGCACATTCAGGACGATTCTCTATGCGCACTCGCCTTGCCGTCGTTTCGAGCCTGATCGCGTCGCTGGCCCTGGCCACGTTCGCGGTCTCCCAGCCCACCATGCCCACCAAACCCTCGACGCCCCCCGCTTCCGCCACCCCGACGCCAGCACCCGCGCCAACCGGCCCCAAGAAGTGGGAGATCGCGGCTGACGCCAAGCCCGTCGAGCGGAAGGAACTGGAAGGCGGCCTGATCGTCGAGGACTTTGTCGTCGGCACGGGCATCGAAGCCAAGGACAACGGCACGGTCGTCGTGCTCTATCACGGCACCCTCAAAGCCGACGGCAAGATGTTCGACTCGGCCTTTGAACGCAACGACCCGATCGCCTTCCCCCTCAAGGGCGTAATCCCCGGGTGGCAGAAGGGCGTCCCGGGCATGAAGGTCGGTGGCCTGCGCCGCCTGACGGTGCCGTTCGCGATGGCGTATGGCGAGACCGGCCGTCCGCCGGTGATCCCGGCCAAGGCCGACCTGGTGTTCATTATCGAACTGCAGGACGTGCTGCAAAGCGAAGACCTGAAGCCCGGCACGGGCGAAGCCTGCGGCGGGGGCGAGGACGGCAAGGGCGGCGCGCAGTTCATTGCCGTCACCAAGCACACCATCAAGACCAAAGACGGCAAGGAAGTCGAGAACACCGGCGACAACTGCTACGTCTGGCTGCCGGGCGAACTCATGGGCATCGACTTCGGCCTGGCGGGCATGAAAGTCGGCGGCAAGCGCAAGGTCATCATCCCCGCAACCATGGCCAAGACGCCCCCGGGGCTGATCACGAATCGGCCGGCGGGGCAGGATCTGGTTCTGGAATTGGAGTTGGTGGCGGTGCGGAACTTGCCGGGTGGTGGCGGGCGGTAGGGCTGTAAACCACACAGCACGCAGCACACAGCACACATGAAGAGAAGGCCCTGGCGATTGCCGGGGCCTTTTTTTTGCTCATGGCGATGCGGAAGCCAGTCGGCATAGGTAGTCTGATCCCCGAGGGCCAATGTCAGCGATCACCACCAAGCAGAAACGCTCGCTTGTTGCCGACACGGCAGGGCCCGGCGTGCGCAACACGATTCTTCACGATGATGCGCTCAAGGCGCTGCCGCGGCTGCCTCGTGAGTGCGTTGACCTCACGGTTTTTAGCCCGCCCTACGACGGCATCCGGGACTACGGGAAGAACTGGACGCTCGACTTCAAGTCGCTTGGGTCGGAGTTGTTCGACGTGACGACCGATGGCGGCGTCTGCGCCATGGTGATCGGCGATGGTACAAAGGACTTCGCCAAATCACTGACCACCTTTCGCTGGGCCGTGGATTGGGTCGATCGCGCCGGCTGGCGGCTCTTTGAGTGCTGCATCTACTCACGGCACGGCAACCCGGGCGCGTGGTGGACGCAGCGGTTCCGCGTCGACCACGAGTACATCCTGATCTTCTTTAAGGGCGAGCGACCACGATACTTCGACAAGTCAACGCTCATGGTGCCTTCCAAGCACGCCGGAAAGGTGTACTCGGGCACCGATCGCCTGACCAATGGCGGCTTTAAGAAGATCGAACCGAAGGCGGTTAATGACATGAAGTGCCGCGGCACGCTTTGGGAGTATGCCACGAGCAACACTGAAGGAAACCGCACGAAACTGGAGCACCCCGCGACATTCCCGGACAAACTCGCGGAAGACCTGATCATGTGCTTCTCGAAGCCCGGCGACCTCGTGCTCGACCCCATGTGCGGCAGCGGCACGACGTGCGTGCTGGCGGCGAAGAACAAGCGGGACTACTTGGGAATTGAGATTAGTGGGGAGTATCACCGGATAGCGACTAAGCGCATGCTGGAGGAAGTCGCGAATGACCTCCGCCTTTTCTGACGACATTGCCAAGGCGAAAGCCGCGCTTGCTGATTTGCCTCGCGTGTGGGAGGGGAAGAAATCTGTTCTCGAACTGAAAGCCGCCGACTACAACTGGAAACAGATGGAGTGGTGGGCGTTTTACTTCGAGTTCCTTTGCCAGCAGCGGCTTGGCAAGGACTTCGAGATTCCCGGCGAGCGGTTTGGCACCGTCGGGTTCGACATGAAAGGCAGCGTGAACTGGGACTTGAAGGCGAAGGCCATCAAGTCCGACGACCACAAGTGCATCCTGAATGACTGCGGCGCGATTGACGCGACGGTCGCCAAGTACGGGCAGCACGGTGTCCTGATTGCACTCTGCGATGTCGAGTACAACGATGTGAATCGTACGTTTCAGAAGTGGCACAGCAAACTGAAGGGTGGGCTGTCGGACTACGAGAAAGAGCGACGAAGTCGAACTGCCGTTTCGCGATATCGGAAGACAAAGGCGGAACTGGCCGAACTTCTGTTCCTGCGATTCGACAAGTCGGCTCTGAAACGCCTTGGGCAGATGAACCAAGGCCGGAACTCAAACGGTTGACCTCGACCACCCAAGTACATGCTCGATCTGGAAGATGTGGACGGGCTCTTGGTGGAACGACTCACATTTGGCCATTGAAACCGGGTGCCGTGGTCCGTCGGCTTGGCGACGGGCCGCGGTTGGGCGCTGGTTGACCAAGGGACCGCCGCGCGTGGCGAGTCTTGATGCGTCCCCCGCGCCGTCTGGGCGCGCGATAATGGGACTTGGCACCCCCTC
>CAZPPX010000005.1:0-183641 GCA_964588585.1 uncultured Phycisphaeraceae bacterium | reverse complement strand
ACGACTGGTGACCGACGGGAAATAGAGCCGGGTTCGCGGGAAGCACCAGAACCAGGCGCTCGGTGTGCATCGACGAGCATCCGGGCGACTTGAAATTGATTCGAAGAACTTGGACTACCAATCCCACTTGCTCAGGTCGTTGACGCATCGCGCCCGCATTCGGGGCACCGCGGCGTGCTGCCACGGTTCGTCCCGGTGCTTTTGAGGTCGTATCCACAGTGGACGCACCGCTCGGATCGGACTCTAGACCAACGACGTGCCAAACTGGCAGCCCACAGAAGAACCCACACGGATGTGCCGTAGACTGTGCCGCTGATCAGCAGTGCGGACCAGATTGGAACCCAGGCGACTCCCCACGCGGGGCGGGCCACCCACGGGTTCTCGAAGGCTCCCAGGCCGGCCGTTTCTTTCCGGATGATGGTGGTGTAGTCGTCGGGCGGAACGATCAGACGCCCGCGAACGCGTAGCACACGGATCGGCCAGCCGTACGCGACCGTTTCAACGAGCCCCACGTTGCTGCCCTCGACCGGCGAGTCGGCCCACCAGGGCGGCAGATGGTTGGGGGTACGCGATGAGTAGCCATCGGCATTCTGAACGGATGCCTGCCTGTCCCATTCCGCCCAATCCTCGAGGCGCATGCGCTGGATCCGCACCGAATCCCATAGTCCTGTGCGATCCCAGTGAAAGAGCCGCCTCCCTTCATTACTCCGGATCGAGATTGACGCGGCGACGGAGTGCTCTCGCGCGGAGCCTTCATAGGCGTCGAACCATCGGCGCGGATACTGCGCCGACCGAGCAAGGGACGTGAGCGCCGCGCCCGAAGCCGCCAGAAGGACTCCAATCGCAAAGCAGACGACGACCCGGCGGGGGCCGTCCGCCGCTGATCTCCAATGTCGGCGTGATCGGAGCGGATTAGTTTTCATCGTTCCCGCTCTACTTGATCTGGTGCCTCATCGTCCGTACTAACAGGCACCGGACCTCGCATCTGCGGGGTCCGGCTGTCGGGGATGGAACTGTCTATTCAGCGGCAAACGACGTTTGGATCAACGAACGTGCCCGGAGGCATGTACGGCTTGATCTTGTCGCACGGGCTGCTCGGGTTCGACGGTGTGCTTCCGTCTGGCAGTGTTGTGGGCGTGCAGTTCGCGGGCGGCGTGTACCAGGTGGGGATCTCGTTGCAACATTGCCGCAGTTTCTCGCAGAATCGGTCCTGCATGTCCTTGTAATCCCACCACGGCTTAGGCTCGTTGGGGCTGGGGTGCTGACCCGGAGGCCATGTCAGCGGAGGCCCACTGGGCTTCCATCCTTGGCAGAGCATGCCGAACTGATGCGCAATGGCAATCGCCGCGTCGTTGGCGTCCTTCATTGTCGAGTACGGGCCGTGGGTTTGCCCAGTATAAGGATCGATCAGGTAGTACAGGCCGTTCATGATCACGACCGTAATCGCGTCGCCCTGGCATTCTTCCGATTCCGTAATCGCTTCCACCGCCATCGCCAGATGCTTCGCGAGAACCTCGGGGTCATCGTCTGTGCTCGTGATGAACTCGCCCGTGAGCGTGTAGTGCCGGAACTTCGACGCCACTGCGGGGTCATCCCGCATTAGGTCGGCGAGCGAGGAAGGCGGCCCGACCTCGCCCCACGGGTCCAGCCGGTGCTTGTACAACTCGCCAAAGACCTCGAAGGCCGGGGCGAGCATCACCATGCGATGATCCGGGGGCGTGTTGGTAAACCAGAACAGGTCTGAATCCGGCCAAACCTGCCCGGCCTGCTCGAACTGGTAAGCCGTAGCGAGGTAGATTCGCAGTTCCGTCTTGTTGATCGGATCGGAACGGTCCCATCCCGTCGCCACATCCTGCGCTCTTGCAGTCATGGCAACCATCAACACGAGGACGGCGACAACAACTCGATGGATGCTCGACATGGCGACTCCTCCATGGCGGGGAAAGGGACAGATGGCCGCAAGGTAATGGTCAAGCCCCCTCGTGTCAAATCCGACTAACCGGGGAACGACGCTTGACGCTCGGGCTTCGTGGCAGAAGTCCTACGCTGGAGCGTGCCTCGACGTCGCGAACTGCATGATCCGTATTTTCGCAAGGCCAAAGCCGAGGGGTATGCGGCGCGCTCGGCGTACAAACTGCTGGAAATCAACGAGCGGCGACGGCTGCTGCGGCCCGGAATGACGGTGCTGGACCTGGGTTGCGCCCCGGGATCATGGATGCAGGTGGCGGCCAAAGAGGTTGGGCCACAGGGGCGGGTGATTGGGATCGATCTGCAGGCAGTGGCAATCGAGTTGCCCGCGCACGCGCGGACGATCATGGGGGATGTGTTTGATGGCAAGGTGCTGAAGCACGAGGCGGTGGAGTCGCTGGTGCCCTTTGACCTGGTGCTGAGCGACATGGCGCCGAACACGACGGGAGGCGGGTCGGGCGATCATTTTCGATCGGTGGCGCTGTGCCGTCGGGTGCTGGAGGTGTTGCCGAGGATGCTTCGACATGGCGGGGCGTGCGTGATGAAAGTGTTTGAGGGGGAGGAGTATCCGGCGCTGCTGCGCGAGACCGCCGCGATGTTTGATTCGGCGCGGGGGCTGAAGCCGAAGGCGACGCGGGAGGTTTCGCCGGAGATGTTCATCATCGCGGAGGGGTATCGGAGTCGGCGTGATGCCGGTGCGGGTGCTGACGCGAAAGCGAGTGCTCAGCCTAAAGGCAAGCCTCCGGCACCGCGGGCGGGTTGGGGAGACCAGGGTTGACGCTGCTCGCGCCGATCGCGGGGGCCATCGCGGCGGCGATCGCGGTGCCGCTGGTGGTGGCGCTGTATCTGCTGAAACTGCGGCGTCGCCCGGCGCGGGTGAGTTCCACGCTGCTATGGGAGCAGGCCGTGCGCGATCTGGAAGTGAATGTGCCGTTCCGCAGGCTGCGGATGTCGGTGGCGTTTGTGCTGCACCTGCTGGCGGCGGCGGCGCTGGCGCTGGCGATCGGTCGGCCCGCGTGGGACAGCCTGAGCGCGGCACGCGGACGCGTGCTGATCGTGATCGATCGCTCGGCATCGATGGGGGCGGTCGATGGCGAAGGCGTCCGCGGGCCGACGCGGCTGGATGACGCCAAGGCGCGGGCGGCGGAACTGGTCGCGCGGCTGACGGGCACGGGCGTGTCGGCCTCGCCGGAGGTCACGATTGCGCAGTTCGCGGCCAGCGGCGAGGTGATGACCGCGCCGACGCGGAATCGAGCCACGCTGCTGGAAGCGGTGAAGGGCGTGACGCAGACTGATCAACCGGGCGACCAGGAAGCGCTGGCGCGGCTGCTGAGCGCGTTCGCGTCGCCGTCGGAAGATGCCGCGACGGAGACCACGGCATATGTCGTTTCCGATGGTGGGCCGATGGCGAATGAGACGCGGCGTGTTCTCAGTGGCGTGGGCGTGGAGTTTGTGCGTGTTGGGGAGAACGGTAAAGAGAAAGGCCCGCGCAACCTCGGCATCACGGCGATTGACGCGCGGCGCGACACGGAAGACCCGGCTTCGGTACGGCTGTTTGTGCGGGTGGTGGGAACGGGATCGGGAACGGGGAACCCCCTCCGTCACTCGGAAAGCCTCGTGACACCTCCCCCGCTGGGAGCGGGGGAGGGTGGGGGCGAAGCGGTTGTGCGCGTGTTGATTGATGGCGAAGCGGCGGGGGTGATGACGGTGCCGCTGACGCCGACGGATGAGGCGGGGGTGGCGAGTCGTGCGGGATTGGTTGAAGCGACGGCGACGTCGCTGCTGCCGGTGCCGCGTGGGGCGATTCTCACGGCGATGCTGCCGGGGAACGATGCCTTGGCGGCCGACGACAGCGCCTCGGTGGTGCTCGCGGCACCGACGAGGCCACGGGTGGTGGTGGTGTCGCCGCAGACGAGTAATGCGACGCCTGAAAGCGCGGCGGACGGATTCCTGCGGGCCGTGCTGAGGGGTTTGGATCTGGGCTGGGTGCGTTACGTCGACCCGGCCTCGGCGTGGGGTTTGATCAATGCGGGCGAGGCTTCGCCCGATGTGGTGATCTTTGATCGCGTGCGACCCGCGGCGCTGACGCGGGTGCCGAGCGTGTCGCTGGGGGCGGGGTTGCCGATCGCCGGGCTGACGTTTGAGCCGGCGAGCACGGGGGCGAACGCGACCACGTCGGCGTCTACCCGCGTGCTCTCGTGGCGGCGGCAGCATCCGGTGCTGCGACATGTGCCACTGGACACGGTGATTGTGGAGGCACCTGGGCGGCTGACGTTTGAGTCAGGCCCGCAGACGCCCGCGAGCCCGTTTGTGCCGCTGGCGGAGGGCACCGGTGGCCCGCTGATGGCGCTGCTTGATGATGGCGGGGTGCCACGTCTGGTTGTCGGGTTTGCGCAGGCGGATGCGAACTGGGGTCCATCGGCAGCGTTTCCGGTGTTTCTGTCGAACGCGATTGATTTTCTGACGCTGCGGAACCAATCGGCGGGCGGACGCTGGGGGCGAACGACGACGTTCACGGCGATGGAAGGGTCGGTCGAAGCGCGCGAGGTGCGTGTGCGCGGACCGATCGAGCGCACGGTGTTACGCGCGGCCACCGCGACAGTCTCCCCCACCACCCCCACCACCCCCACCACCCCGAGCGGCGCGTGGACGGCGGACGTCGGCGTGCTTCCGAGAGCAGGGCTGTATCGCGTGGAAGGGATGGCCGGTGGCGCGGGGGCGGGCGCGCTGGCGATCAACCTGTGCGACGCCGGAGAATCGTCGCTCGTGACGCGAGAGGTGCTGCTGATTACCGGCGAAGGGGCGAGCGCGGCGGATGGGCCGGTGCCGCCGTCGCCTGGGGAGTTGTGGCCGTGGCTGGTGCTGGCGGCGCTCTTGGCGTTGACGGTGGAATGGATGTGGTCGGCGTGGCGGATGCGGATGTGAGGCGGATGGCATCGGGCTTGCGCACGTGATTCGTGCGGACCTCACGCCGATGCGGCGCGGCCTTCGAGCAGGGCGGTGATGGCTGCGAGTTCGTGCTCGGTGTGTTCGGGCGCGGTGACGGTTTCGGCGACGACGTCGCGCAGGATGGCGAGCAAACGCTTCTTCACGGTCTGAACTGCGGCGGCGGCAGCGGCGGCGCTCTTGAACTCGGTGCCCGCAAGAAGCGCATCCAGCGCGGGCGCTTCGCACGCGCGGGCGGCGGGCACCAGCACGCGGGCCTCGAAGATGCGCCAGTGGGCGTTACGCCCGTGCTCGCTGAAGTGGGTCTCGCAGCGGCGGAGGGCCTCGTTGAGCATGGAGATCGCCCAGCGGTGGTCGAACTCCGCGCCGGGGTCGGCGGGGGGGCCTGCCGGTTCGTGGTTGCGTGCGGGGGATCCGCCCGCGACGCGGCGTTCCTCGGCATGAAGGTCGTCGAGCCCGATGGGCCTGCGCGAAGGGTCCACGGCCTCGCGGCGTTTCATGTCGGTGATGTAGTTGCGGAGTGCCGCGAGGAGCCAGGAGCGCAGGCGGCCGCGCTCGGCGCGGGCTTTTTCGAAGAGGCTGCGACCGAGGACGACCTCGACAAAGAAAGCCTGCGTGGTCTCGGCGGCGGCTTCGGCGCGATGCCCGGAGCGGCGGAGCCAGGAATAGACGGCGGGCCAGGTGCGGGCGATGAGCGCGGCCCGCGCGGCCTCACGCTTTGGCGCTTCGGCGGCGTGGAGGTCAGAGAGCAACGTCCAGTGCGTGGTTGAGAAACTGGAGTGGGTGTCGTCGCCGCGCATCGGTGCAGCGTACCACGTGGGGCATAGTGCGCCCACGAATAATGTACGAAGCGCGGCCTATTTGATGGATCGGGCCGCGTAAGCAACTGGGGATGTTGCGTGCGATGGGTGGAGGGCGGTGGGTGCGCGCGGTGGCAATGGGCCTGCGCGAGGGCGGCACAATCGGGGTGCTTCACGATTGAGGCGGAGCAGTTGCCGCATGGCTTTCGCCTCCCTCCCCCCTCCCCTCCCTCTCTGGGAGGGGCTTTCGGAGCAGCGCGGGGCGGCGGAGCGGGTGGGCCTAGGCTCGATCGATTGACGTTGGCTGGATGCGCACATGGGGCAAGCAAGGGACGAGCCCGAGCGAACGATCAGCGATGCCGGGGCGGCGGCGCGGCTCATGGGCCTGCTGCGCGATGGGCCGGTACAGGTTGACGCGACCGGCGCGGCTGGCGCGAGCGGTTCGCGCAGCGACCAGGAGCATTCGCACGAGAGCACGCACGGCGTTCCATCGGTGCCGGGGTATGTGGTCGCACGCTGCATCGGCCAGGGCAGCGGCGGCGTGGTCTATGAGGCGCGGCGCGAGGGTTCCGAGCAGCGCGTGGCGCTCAAGGTGATGCGTCAACCGCTCGGGTCGGGCGCGTCGGCCCAGCGGGCCTGGCGCGAGATGGATGTGCTCAGTCAGTTGCACCTGCCCGCGGTGCCGCGGCTGCTCGATTACGGGCAAGCCGAGGGGCACATGTATGTGGTGACGGAGTTTGTCGAGGGCGTGGCGCTCGACGTGTTCTGCGGGCCGCTCGACCAGCGAGCCCGCGTGAACCTGCTGCGACGTGTGGCCGAAGCGGTGCAATCGGTGCACGAACGCGGCGTGATTCACCGCGACATCAAGCCCAGCAACGTGCTGGTGACGCTTCACGGCGATCCGGTGATCATTGATTTTGGTGTGGCCGCGCTGACCGACGTGGAGGCGATGGCGACGCTGACCGAAACGGGCGCGCCGGTGGGCAGCGTGGCGTTTATGTCACCCGAGCAGGCACGGGGCGACCGCGGCGCACTCTCCACGCGCAGCGACGTGTATGCGCTAGGGGCGACAGGCTATGTGTTGCTGACGGGACAGACGCCGCACGCGATGGAGGGGAGCGTGCACGCGTGCATACGCCGCGTGGCGGATGAGGCGGCGCGCGAGCCGCGGGCGCTGGAGCCGGGGCTGCCCAAACCGCTGGCGGCGGTGCTGCGGAAGGCGTGCGCGCGGGAGCCGGGCGGGCGGTATGAATCGGCGCAGGCGCTGGCGGATGATCTGGGGAGGTGGGGGCGGGGGGAGGGGGTGGAGGCGGAGCCTCCAATGGCGAATCGAGGAGTGATTGGCTGGGCTCGACGTCATCCGCTGTCGGCCATCGTCGCGGTTGGGCTCGCGGCGGCGCTGGGCGGGTGGTGGTGGGCGAGTCGACCGATCACGCCGGTTCTTCTGTCGGAGTGTGTGCCGGATGTTGGCGGGAACGCGCGGGTTACGGGGATCGCGGTGGTTGAGGACCGCGTGATCGTGGTCGGTGCGCAGAGCACCACGGGCGGCGAGGGGGGCCTGCTGTTGGAGTTTGACCGTGACGCTAAGCACCCGATCGGGCTGGCCGATTGGCCGAGGGAAGTTGGCCGGAACTCGCTCGAAGCGGTTGTGCCGTGGTCGGATGGGCCGGGCGAGACGGCGAGTATCGCGGTCGGTGGTGGAAGTTTGTCGTTGACGAAGGACACGGTGGTGGATGCCGAGCCGAAGGGCATCGTGGCGCGAATGGGCGTACCGGTGTCGAACTCGAAGGACCGCTTTGGACGCGTTGAGATGCTTGCCTGGACCCGTCAGACGCCTGCGCCGCCCGGCGCATTTCAATACGGCGGGGAAGAATGCGTGACGGCGCTTGCGACGTCGTGGGACCGAACCGAGCCGTGTGTGTTTGCGGCCGGTGTTGGCAACCGGGATTCAGGCCACTTTCGCCCCTTCGTGGTGAAACTCGACACGGCGGGCAGCATCCTGTGGACGTGGGGAGATGCGAGTGATCGACACGGCACCGCCACAGGCGTCGCGACCATCGCTGGATCGGCGTTTGTGTGTGGGTGGGAGATGATCGGCTCGGCGAGCCGCCCCACCCTGCGTCGGTTCGACCGGAATGGGCAAGCTCCGCTGGCGTTCGCGGTTCCCGGGGGCGACGGGGGTTACACGGCCGTGTGTCGAGTGGGCGACTCGGTCGTGGCGGTGGGTTGGCTTGGTGCGCCGAGCGGCAGCGCCTCACGGAGCCGCGCTCGGCAGACGATCACAGACGCGGTGGTGATCGATCGGTGGGACGTGAACGGTCGGCTAGTGTGGAGGCGCGAGGTGCAGCACGGGCCGGGCGACCACCTGCGCGCCGTGGCCATGTCGCGCACAAGCGTCATCGCGGTCGGATCAACTCGAACCGGCACACGCGGCGGGAGCGATTGCCTGATACTGGAGGTCGCGCCCGCTGACGGTGCTGTGCTGAGCAGGACGCTCTATGGCGGCAGTTCAGAAGACGAGGCCATCGGCGTGGCGTGTGATGGGGAAGACGTGTATGTGACGGGAATGACGCAGAGTTTCCCGAAGAGAGTGGAACACTCGGGGTTGGCGTTCCCCCTGGTGTTGCGGTATCGCGTGGCGGCTCGGGAGCGGTGAGGCTAGATCCTGTTGAGGACTGCCTATCTGGCCAGGCGGCGTGCGTACACGGGGGGCAGGACCGGTTGCCTTGAAGGGCGGGGTCACTGCGGCGGGTTGTCGTTCAGTCGTTGAGCCTCGGCCCGCTCATAAAACGAAAGTGAGGCCGCTGATGAATGCCCAATGTGTTCGTGCTGGATGGTTGTCGCTTGCCAGTGTGCTCCTCCTCAGCGCCGCCGCGAGTGGCGATCTCATCGGACCGTCGCCGTATCGGAGTTTCGCGGACAGCCCGTTCGGCGGACAGTTGTTTACGTACTTCCATCTCGAGAACTTCGAGGACGGGGCGTTGAACACGCCCGGCGTGAGTGCATCCGGCCCGGGATTCCCGATTCATGGCTTTGTGGGCGTGGATTCGGTCGACGGTGATGATGGCGCGATCGATGGCAGCGGCACCAACGGGTGGTCTCGCTACTCGGGCGCGGTCCGCAGCATGACATTCACGTTTGATTCCACCGCGCTCGGCGGCCTGCCCACCCACGCGGGGCTGGTATGGACGGACGTGGGCCTTACGGGCGTGCCCGGTGTCGACGATGTCACGTTCGAAGCCTTTGACGCCAACGGGGTCGGCGTTGGCACGATCGGGCCCGTGAGGGTGGGCGATGGCGACCAGGTCGGCCAGACTGCCGAGGATCGCTTCTTCGGCGTCGTATACGCTGGGGGGATCGCGCGACTCATCATGACGATGGCGCAGAGTGGGGAGTGGGAAATCGACCATCTGCAATATGGCCGAATGGCCCTTTCGTCTGCGGTGCCCACCATCACCAACATCGGCACGCTTCCCGGCGTGCCGAGCACTATTGGAACGGCCGTGAGCGACGACGGGCGTGTGGTCGTCGGCCAAATGGGTTCGCCCGGCCAGTATCGGGCGTTTCGATGGACAGCCGGGGGAGGCCTTCAGGGACTGAGAACCCCTGAAGTTCCCTTTGAATCCAGCGCGCAGGCAACCAATGCCGACGGTTCGGTGGTCGCGGGCATGACCGAGTCCGCCATCGGACTGCGTGCTTTCCGCTGGTCCGAACAGGGCTTCTCGCTTCTGCCCGGCAACTTCACCGGCCAGTCGTGGGTCTTTGGACTTAGTGCGGACGGTGCTGTCGCTGTCGGCTACGGCAATGTGCCAGGAAGGACGAACCAAGTCGCGTTGCGCTGGACCCCTGCGGGCTACCAGTCGCTCGGCGGATTGATGCCGGACGGAGCGTCCTATTCGGAAGACGTGAGTTCGGATGGCTTGACGGTTGCCGGCTTCGCTGAAACGTCACAGGGTTCTCGAGCCTTCCGCTGGACGGCTGGCGGTGGGATGGAAAACTTGGGCCTGCTGGCTGGCACGTCCCGGTCAATCGGGACGGGCATCAGTGCTGATGGCTCCACGATCGTGGGCTACTCGGAGATTCCCCCAAGCACCCGATATGCCTTTCGGTGGCGCGACGGACAGATGATCAGTCTCGGAACGCTTGGTCAATCTGACGGCTGCGCCCGCGCGGCCAACCACGACGGCTCGCTCATCGTTGGTTATGTAACCGGGCTGCTCCCCCCCCGCGCATTCATCTGGACCTCAACGCTCGGCATGATGAGCCTCCGGGATTATGTGGCTTCGCTTGGCGGGGATGTGACCGGCTGGACCTTTGAAGACGCGCACGACATCACGCCTGATGGCACCGCCATCACGGGGCACGGGCGACTCAACGGGCAGGGACCACAAGCCTTCCTCATCCGCCTTCGCCCGTCGTGCGTCGCGGACTTCAATCGCGACGGCATCATCACCCCGGATGATCTGTCTGACTACATCGCCTGCTTCTTCTCCATGCCGCCTTGTGCGGGCGCCGACATCAATGCCGACGGAAACGTTGACCCTGATGATCTGAGTGACCTGATCGGTGCCTACTTCTCGACGTGCCCGTAAAGGGCTCTCGCTCCAACGTCACATCCACTCACCGCCGCGCCCCCGGAGCCTCGGCTCCGCGGGCGCGGCGTGTGCATTGGTTTGCGCCTTTTACCGGAGCGCGCCCCTCCCACCCTCGCCCCCCTCTTCAATACGACAACTGAGCACCCGCTCTCCCGTCGCGCCAACGACCATCCCCCGTGGCGTCTTCCTGATGCCCGGCCCAAACTCCTACCCTTCTGCGCCATGACGAGCGGATCGTTGACCGAGCGCGTCCTGGCATCCGGTTCCGGTAGCTCAGTTGGATAGAGCAGCCGCCTTCTAAGCGGCAGGTCGTGCGTTCGAGTCGCACCCGGGACGCTTGGGCGGTTAACCGCTGGCGCGCATCTGAGGGGTGGACGAGTGTTGGTGGCGCGGTCGCGGCGTGCGGCGGCAGAAGAGCGACGTGCCACTGGCGTCGCGGTGCTTTGACTGCGTCGCCAGTGCTCCTGTGCTTCCATGATGAACGAGAGCCCAACGGCACTGACGAGCCCGCCGAGCCGGCACGT
This sequence comes from uncultured Phycisphaeraceae bacterium, assembly GCA_964588585.1. Classification (GTDB taxonomy): domain Bacteria; phylum Planctomycetota; class Phycisphaerae; order Phycisphaerales; family UBA1924; genus JAEUIX01. The sequence goes on along the minus strand of CAZPPX010000005.1, from coordinate 172,808 downwards.
CAGTGGCACGAGTGGCACGCGGGAGCGATGAACCGGAACCCCCACCGTCACTCGCCAAGCCTCGTGCCCCTATGCCACCTCCCCCGCTGGGAGCGGGGGAGGGTGGTTAGAAAGTCTTACTTGATTGACGCCATGTCGATCACGAAGCGGTACTTCACGTCGCTCTTGAGCATGCGTTCGTAGGCCTGGTTGATCTGATCCATGCGGATCTTTTCGATGTCGCAGACGATGTTGTGCTGGCCGCAGAAGTTCAGCATTTCCTGGGTCTCGGCGATGCCACCGATGAGGGAGCCGGTGAGCACGCGGCGTGGCATGAAGAGGCTGAACGCGCTGACGGGCTGGGGTGCGGGCGGCGCGCCGACCATGACCATGGTGCCGTCGAGTTTGAGCAGGCTGAGCAGGGCGTTCAGGTCGTGATCGGCTGAGACCGCATCGAGGATCATGTCGAAACTGCCCGCGTGCTTGGCCACCGCGTCGGGGTTCTTGGAGATGATGACTTCGTCAGCGCCCAGGCGCTTGCCGTCGGCGATCTTGCTCTCAGAGGTCGTGAGGAGCACGGTGTGCGCGCCGAAGGCGTGGGCGAACTTCACGCCCATGTGGCCGAGGCCGCCCAGGCCGACGATGCCGACTTTCTTGCCCTTGCCTGCGCCCCAGCGGCGCAGTGGCGAATAGGTCGTGATGCCCGCGCATAGCAGCGGCGCGGCACCGGCCGGGTCGAGCCCATTGGGCACGCTGAGAGTGAAGGCTTCGTCGCAGACCACGCGCTCGGAATAGCCGCCGAAGGTCATGCCGCCAAGGTGTTTGTCCGGGCCGTTGTAGGTGAAGACGGGCGCGGTGAGGCAGTGCTGTTCTTGGCCGCTCTTGCAACTGGTACAGGTGCGGCAGGAGTCGACAAGGCAGCCAACCGCCGCCAGGTCGCCCGGCCTGAACCGCTTCACGCCCGCGCCGACGCGCGTGACGCGCCCGAGAATCTCGTGCCCGGGCACGACGGGAAACTGCGTGAAGCCCCATTCGTTACGGGCGAAGTGCAGATCGCTGTGGCACACGCCGCAGTAGAGGATGTCGATCTCGACATCGGTCGCGGTCGGCTCGCGGCGATTGATGTCGTGCGGGGTGAGTGGCGAGGTGGCAGATTGAGCGGCATAGGCGCGAGTGGGCACGGTGATCTCCTCTGGGGTGGAGGAGCGTATCACGCAGGGCAGGCACTGGGGCGAAGGAGGTGCGGCGGGTATCGTCACGATTATGGCAGAAGAGTGGGATGGACGATGTGGATGGTGTAGCCGTGGTGATCAGCGCGATGACGTTGCGTGCGGGAATCACGGCGATCGAGACGGTGCGGTTGCTGCACGATTCTCGTCGCCCTCCCCCAACCCTCCCTCTCTGGGAGGGGGCTTTCGGATCGCCACGATTTCATTCACGCCCGCGTGCTACGAGCGAGAACCGGTTCTCGTCCACGCACCAGCGTCGCAGCGTCTCGCGGACGTTCTCAGCCGTGAGTTTGCCGTAGACGTCTGCGGCGTCGGCGAGGGAATCGATATCTATCCCCTGCAGGTTGGCGATGGCGAGCACGCCCGCCCAGTACTCCGGGTCAGCCGCGTCGCTTCGCGCGTCGGTGGCGATCTTCTCGGTGGCACGAGTGACTTCCTCGGCTGTCGGGCCCGCTGACATCAACTCGTGCAGAACCTGGTGCAGCGCGAGCATGGTGCGCTCGGCGGCGTCGCCGGCGTCGCGCACCTTGGCGGTCACGATGGCCGCGCCGAGGCCCGGGTGCTGCCGCGCGGGCATGACGCGGGCGCCGACCAACTCGGCATCCAGCCGCTTGTCTTCGCGCAGGGCTTCGAGGCGTGATCGCGCGATGGAGAGCGCGACATTCAGCGCCCGGACGTCGGTGAGCATCCCCACGTCCGGCCCCGTGAAGCCGGCCATCAGGTGCACCGTGCCAGCGGGAATCTGGAGCACCGCTTCTTCGTTGATCGGCCCGGGCGCGCGCTTGGCCTGACGCCGATCCACATAGGTGCGGTCATCCACCCGGGCCCGATCGGCCAGCGGCCCGAACACCTTGGCCACCACCACTTCGGTCGGCTTCAACTCGATCGGCCCGGCGATCGCCACTTCCATCGGCGCGGCGGCCACCTTGGTTTCTAGCCACGCCCGCACGCGTTCGGCCTCCAGCCGGATCAATCGGTCGATCGGCGGCAACTGGCCGTCGCCCGGCACGCCGTCGGGCACGAGCAGGTCCATGAGCGCCCGGGCGACGAGCCGCTCAGGGTTTCGCTCGCGGGACTCGAGCGCCTTAAGCCGCGCGCGCCACGCCGCCATGCGGGCTTCATCCACGCGCGGCTCGCTGACCATGCTCGCCAGGGCGGTGAGGGCTTCAGCCAGGCGCGCGGGCTCAATCGCGATGCGCAGCGTCACGCCCTCCGGCGACACATCGGCCCGCACCCGGGCGGGTGAAACCTCCGAGGGCGCGTTCTCCGCGCCGCCCGCCGCGTCAACCGCGCCCTCCCCTTCACCCGCACGCCGCCAACTCGCGGCTGCCGCGAGCGTCAGGCCAACATCCGCCGCGTCTTCCAGCACGGCACCGCCCGCGAGCGTCGCCACGATTACCACCCGCCGCCCGGGCATGGGCCGCAGGTGCACGCACACGCCGTTGGGCAGGCACAGCGTCGTGACCCCGGCTCGCGTTCGCTCGGCACGCTCGAAGGCTGGCTCGGGAGGCGCGCACGCCAACGTGATCCGCTCGCTTCGGCAGGGAACCGCGACGGCGCACGCGCTTTCGTCGGCGGTAGTCCCCGCCGCACAAGTCCGACTGACCGCCCCACCTGCGGCCCATCCCGCAAGCACCACCGCCAATCGACACTTCAAGCCTCGCCGCAGCACAGCAGACAGGATACCGCCTGGCATTCACGCGGTTGCCAGCGATGCGACGCGAGAACCACCTCAGCCTGCATCACACGGGCCAGCCCACCCAGATTCACGGGCATTCAACTGATCCGCGCGATTACCGGTCGGCCCTCACCTTGGCACTGATCGTCAACGTCGCCTGCTTCCCCCGCCCCGCCCCACCCCGTCGCGACCACAGCCGGCCAGCGATGCCCCGCAACAGATACCCCGCCGCGATCGCGAAGATCGCCGTCACCACCCAGAACTGCCAGTCTGTCCACGGAATGGGCATTACGCCAAAGCCTACGGCACGCCATCCTCCGGCGGCACCCTGCGGAGTTTTCCTCACCGCTTTGCCGCATGGTCGCCACTACGCTCCTCCGATGCGCATCCACACCTTCGGTGCCGCGGGCGAAGTCACCGGCTCGTGCACCCTGGTCGAAACCGGCCAGGCCCGCGTGCTGATCGACATGGGCATGCATCAGGGCGGGTGCGCGCAGTGGCAGCAGAACCTTGAACTTCCGCCCATCGAGCTCGCGCGGCTTGACGCCGTGGTCATCACGCACGCGCACATCGACCATGTCGGTCGCCTGCCGATGCTCGTGCGGGCCGGGTACAAGGGGCCGATCTATGCCACACCGGCCACCTGCGAACTCGCCGGCATCATGCTGCGTGACGCGGGCATGATTCAGGAAATCGACGCGGCCCGCGCCTCGGCACGCCGCGAACGCGCGGGCCTTGGACCGGTCCAGCCGCTCTACACCCGCGCGGATGTCGATCCCGCGCTGGCACTTTTCAAGCCCGTTCCCTATGACCAGGCCCGCGAGGTCGCCCGAGGCGTTTCGGCACGCTTCACCGAAGCCGGCCACATCCTGGGTTCCGCCTCCATTCATCTGCACATCGGTGCCATGGGCCCTCGCCCCGAGCGAAACCTGGTCTTTTCGGGCGATCTTGGCCCCAAGCACATGCCGCTGCTGCGCGAGCCGGAACCGCCAAGGTTTGCCAACGGCGCAGGTGGGGGCGGCAGTGGCGGTGCCGATCTCGTGCTCCTCGAATCCACCTACGGCGATCGCAACCACCGCCCGCTGGAAGGCACCCTCGACGAGTTCCGCGCCATCGTGCACGATGCGGTGTGGGCCCGCCAGCGTGTGCTCATCCCCGCCTTCGCGGTTGGTCGCACGCAGCAGATGGTCTATCACCTGGGCAGCCTGGTGCGCAGCGGCAGCCTGCCGCGCTTCCCGGTCGTTGTGGATAGCCCTATGGCCGTCGAAGCCTTCGCCCTCTACAAGCGCTACTCGGCCCTCTTCGACGAAGACGCCGCGGCCATCTTCGACGAGGGCCACCATCCGCTGGTCATCCCCGACCTCGATCTGGTTCGCGACAGCGAACGCTCCCGTTTCTATAACACGCGCGAAGGCGCCGCCGTCATCATCGCCGCCTCCGGCATGTGCACCGGCGGCCGGATTCTGCACCACCTGCGCCACCACCTATGGAAGCGCGATACCCGCGTCGTCATCGCGGGCTACCAGGCCCACGGCTCGCTCGGTCGCCAACTGGTCGATGGCGCCAACGCCGTGCGCATCATGGGCGACACGATCGCCGTGCGGGCCCGCATCCACACGCTCGGCGGGTTCTCTGCCCACGCCGGTCGCGATGAACTGCTTGCCTGGGCCGACACCTTCCGCAAGCCCGACGGCACCTGGCCTCGCTTTGTGCTCAATCACGGCGAGCCCGCGCCGCGTGCGGCGCTGGCCCTGGCGCTGCGAGAGCGTGGAGCCACCGTGCACGAGCCGCGGTGGGGTGAGGCGATTACGTTGGACTGAGTTGACAGAGCACGACGCGCACGCGTCGCGCAGAGTACTACAGCCGCACGATTCCTGGTGCCGCGCTCGGTCCCTAGGAAGCCGCAGGGGATGGCTGTGCGGGCAGGGCGGGCGGCGCGGAAGGCACTTCCTCGCCCAGCGACACGCCTTCATCGGCCGCGTGCCGGGCGACGAGGGCATCGAACTCCGCAAAGTCCATCGCGACAAACGCCGGCACGAGCGCCGGATCAAACTGCGACCCCGCACAGCGATTCACCTCCGCCAGCACTTTCTCGCGCGACATCGCGGCCCGATACGAGCGTGTGCTGCTCATCGCGTCGAACGTGTCGGCCAGCGCCACGATCCGCGCAAACAGCGGAATCTCCTCGCCGGCGATCCCGGTCGGATAGCCCTTGCCGTCGAATCGCTCGTGGTGGTGCAGCACGCCGGGCAGAATGTCTTCCAGCAGCGGGATGCCCCGCAGAATGTCAAATCCGATCCGTGGGTGCTTCTTGATCGCGCCGAACTCGTCGTCGGTCAGTTTCCCGCGCTTGCCAAGCACGGCCTCGGGCACGCCGATCTTGCCTACGTCGTGCACCAGCCCGCAGATGTGCAGCCGCTCGGCCTCCGCCTCGGGCATGCCCACCGCCAGCGCCAGTTGCTTCGAGAGAAACGCCACGCGCTCGCTGTGACCGCGCGTGTAGCGGTCCTTGGCGTCGATCGACGCGGTCATGGCACGCAGCGTGCCCAGGAACATCGCCTGCTGATCCGCATAGAGCGAAGCGTTCTCCAGGAACGCGCCGAGGTAACCGCCCGCCGCTTCGAGCAGGTGAATGTCGTAACTGCTGATCTGCGGGTCGTCGCCCGCCTTGTCGCCCGCGAGCAGGATCGACAGCACGCGACCGCCCCGCGCCACCGGCTGCACCAGCAACTGCCCCGTCGCCGTCAGCGGCACGCCATCGAGTTCATTGAGAATCCGCGACTTCGGATCCTTCGCGGCGCTCACCGACACCGTCTGCAGCGCCCTGGCCAGCAACTGTTCAGAGTCCATCAGGTCGCCGCTCAGGATCAGCGACTCGCCCACCAGTGCCCGCACCTTCGGGTCGGCATCAAACCATGCGCCGATCCACCCGAACGGCATCGAGCCTTTCAACCGATCGCACAGCAGCCGCGAAAAATCCGCAGGCCTCGTCAGCCCGCTCATCGATCGCGAAAGCGAATAGAGCAGGTCGATCGTCTCGAATCCGTCGGTCAGTTGCCGCGTGAACCCGTCGATCGTGTCGGCATCGCGCTCCCGCTGCGACGCATCGTCCAGCATGAAACGCAAGGCGGGTGCCAGCGCCACCACCGAGGCCGGCGCGTGCCGCGCCACTTGCCGGGCCGCCACCCGCGTCGCGCCAAGGTCCAGTTGCGCCGAGGCGCACCCCGCGGCAAACCACTCGTCATCGAGCGCCTCGGGCATCATCGCCATCGCCACCACCAGGCCGACGCGCTCCCGCCGCTCGATCACCGGCACCGGAATCAGCCAGCATCCCTTGAAGATCTCGATGGGCGCAGGCGCCGCGTCCGTATCGGCCGCGAGGCGGACGATGCCGTCGCCCACGAGCCGCGCGATCGTGCCCGAGCGCGTCCAGAGGCCCATCGGCGGCGCCAGATCGGGCACGCTCGTGACCTTGCCGTTCGCGTCCGCGCGCCACGTCGGCAGCCCCATCGCGCGGCAACGCCTCCGGAGCAGCGCCCCGGGCGACATCGTCGCGTTCCCGGCCTCGGCCATCGTCATGCCGCCTCTCCCAGCCCTTCGCGATAGGTCTCCGCCGTCGGGGCCGCACCCAGGAACGACGCCACACGCTCGATCACCTCCCGCGCGCTGAACGGCTTGCTCATCACCATCCGGATGTTCGTCCGCGCCACCTGGTCATCGTTCAGGATGTACCCCCGAGCCGTGAGCAGCAAGCAGGGCACCTGCGCGCACGAGGGCTCCGCCTTCAGCGCCATGCACAACTCGATCCCGCTCATCTCGGGCATCTGCAAGTCGGTGACGACGGCATCCGGCGGCGTCGCCGTGGCGAGCGCAAACGCCTCCGCCCCATCGCCCGCCTCCATCACCTCATAACCCGCTGTACGCAACTTCGAGGCGACCACGGCACGGATGTGCCGCTCGTCATCAGCAACCAGGATCAAGGGCGTGGTACGCGCGTGGGGCAACGGGGCTCTCCAGGCCGAAGATCGGCGAACAGGAACCATCGTCCCGGTCGAACCCGCGCTTGAAGCACTTGCCCCCCTGAATCCGCGCCCCCTTCAGACCGCGCGGCGCGCACCGATCGGGCAGCCGCGCGAAGATGCGCGGCTTCCGATAACCCACTCCGAAACTCGATGCCTTTATGCCCCGTGCCTCATGCCTTCCCCATCCTCGCCCTCTGCTTCATTCTTCTTTCTTCTTCCTCTGCGTCCCTCGGCGTTCGCCTCCCGACCTCAGCGTTCATTCCCCTCCCCGTTCATTCCCTCCCTCCTCTCGGTGCTCTCGGTGCCTCTGTGTCTCGGTGGTGAGTCTTCGCTTCCCCTCACGCCGACATCAAGTGCTCCCGGATCGCAAACCGCACCAGGCCCGCCCGCGTGTGAATATCCAGTTTCGCCATCAGCCGCTGCGCGTGGTTGTCCACCGTCTTCCGCGAGATCGACAGCACGCCCGCCACTTCCTTCACCGATAGGCCCCGCGCCAGTTGCAGCAGCACTTCCTTCTCCCGCAGCGACAACCGATCCACCGGCGGCACCGGCTCAAACAGCCCATGCACACCCATGGCCTCGGTCTCGGCACGCACCCGCGCCGAGGCCGACACGAATCGACCGCCCGTCGCCACCAATCGAATCGCCGCCACCACACCTTCGATGGTTTCGTCGCACGAAACGTACCCGGCCAGCGGCCCTTCCAGCGCGAACCGCGCCCACGCTTCATCGCCTCGCCCGCCCAGCAGGATCACGCTCGTCGGACTGCCCAAACTGCGCAGCGCATCAGCCATATCCAGCGGCGTGCGCCCGGGCAACCGCGACGCCAGCAGCGCCACCCGAGGCCGAACGCGCAGAATCACATCGAGCGCCTCGCGGCCTTCGCTCGCACTCGCCACGACCTTGAAACCGCTCTCGGCATCCAGCGCCGCCGCCAGCGCAGCGCGCACCAGAACCTGGTCATCTCCCAGCAGTATTGAAATCGCTTCCATCGGCCGTGGCCCCTTGCAGGTGGGCACCATCCGTGGCCGTGTGACGCTGCCGGCGATCCCTCGCGAGCGGCGGGGCAGCGTCCGAGAACCGGGCCGATCAGCCCGAGACGCCACCCGCACCCGACAGCGGTCGATTCAGCCCTCCACTTGAGCGGCCCGGTCCGAAATCGCGCCAGATTCCAGAAATCGACCCAGCAGCCGTTCCCCTAAGGGCGTGGCAAAACTCTCCGGATGAAACTGCACCCCTTCGAGCGCCGCCCGGTTCCAGCGCCGCCGCAGGCCCATCACGATCGGCGTGTCGGCAGCCTCGGAGGCCGGTTGCAGGCCGCTGCACCACGCCGACACCGCCCACTCGTTGCGGTTCACGCTCGCGGCATCCACCATGAGGGAGTGGTACCGCATCCCGGCCAGGGGCGACGGCAAGCCCTCGAAAATCCCCATCCCGTCGTGATGAATCGGGCTGGGCTTGCCATGCACGGGGGTCGGTGCCCGCACGACCGCCATGCCGAAAGCCGCCGCCAGGCACTGGTGGCCCAGGCAGATTCCCAGAATCGGCACCCGCCCCGCGAAGCGGCGGATGATCTCGATCGACACCGGCGCGTCAGCCGGCCCGCACGGCCCGGGCGACACGATGATCGCCCGCGGCTTCATCCCCTCGGCCCGCTCCACCGTCAGTTGATCCGTCCGCACGACATTGACATGAACGCCCGGCACGCACCGCGTCGCGGCATGCACGATGTTCCAGGTGAAACTGTCGAAGTTGTCCACCAGCAGAACCACGACCAGTCTTAGGCAGCATCCGCTCGCGGTGTGCGTTGTGGTGCACGCATGGCGAAGCCGTACCCTCTCGGGCCATGGTCTGGTCGGCCGATTCATCCATGTTTGGTCTGCCCGCGCTGCTCGCGGGGGGCATTGGCGCGCTGGCCGCGCTCCTCGTCGCCGTCATCCGCCTTGGCGAGGACACGCGCCGCGACGACGGCCCCAGCGACGAGTCACTCGTCGCCGCCATGAACCGCGGTGGCGACGAAGCCACCCGCGCCTTCGAAATCCTCTACGCCCGCCACAAGGCCTGGGCCCTCCGCATCGCCGAGCGCTTCGCCCGCGATCACGACGACGCCCTCGATGTCGTCCAGGAAGCCTTCATCTACTTTCTACGGAAGTTCCCGGGCTTCACGCTCTCGGCACGCCTCACCACGTTTCTCTACCCCGCCGTTCGGCACATCGCCCTCGCCCGCAAACGTCGCAAACTGCCGAGGCCGATGGAAGATGCCGCACTCGAACGCTCATCGGTTCCCGCCGCGACGGGCCAGCGGGCTGACCTCACCGACCTCGCGCGTGTGCTCGACGGCCTGAGCGAAGTCCACCGCGAAGCCATCGTCCTCCGCTTCGTCGACGGCATGAGCCTCGATGAAATGGCCGCAGCCCTGGACGTTCCCGAAGGCACGATCAAATCGCGATTGCACAACGCCATCGCGGCACTGCGGGCCGACCCGCGCACGGCACGCTACTTCGGTCGGGAGTGAGCAGGCACTACTCCGGCGGAGCGAGGCCGTCGGTATCCGCGTCGAACGCGTCCCATGCGCGGTTCACGGCTCCGTCTGCCGCGCCCTCCACCGTGTCGGATGCCAGCGACCAGAAGATCGTGCCACCTGTATCGGCGTACCAGAGCACCGAGAGGTCGGTGCGCAGGATGTTGGTGCCGACGATGTGGTTGAAGTCCTGCCGTGTGGCCATGCCGTCGGCAAGCAACGACGTGCGGGGCACATCGGCGGAAGGGGAAATCAGGTTGACCACCGTCAGGTCGCCCCGATAGTGGTAGTTGCCGAAGATGTGGCCCATGCCGCTAAACCACGCGTCGGCGTACCTGGCCGAGCCGTGGTTGCCGTGGTGCGAGGGGCAATAGAACACGCCCGATGAATCCAGGTAGTTCTGGGAATACAGGAGGCCCAGGCCATCCCACCCGGTGTAGTCACCGATCCGCACCTGGATCATCGCCTGAGGCCGGGCGGCGGCATCATTGGCGTGCTTGGCGAGATTCAGGCTGTGGGGCATGCGCTCGCGGTTGGCGTCGCTGTACATCGCGATGCCGAGGCCGACCTGGCGCTGGTTGGAACTGCACACCACGCGACGGGTGGTTTCACGAACGGCTTGCAGGCTTGGTGCCAGGATCGCCAGAAGCACCGCGACGACGGCGATCGAGACGAGCATGTCGATGAGACTGAATCCGCGTGCGTGCGTGCCGCGATCGCCTACGCGCAGGACTCTCGGACCCGCCCGTGAGGGGGGTGAGGACAAGGCCTGATTCTCGGCCTCAGTCAGGTTTGATCCCCGTCGCTCGCGCACCGCATGCCTCTCCGGTTGCACCGACCTCGGATGAATGTACCGGTTGTATCGATTCTTTGCAAGAAGAACCTGAGGATTCCATCTACCGAACAAATACCTATTGACGAATGGTGGAAAAGCGTGTACACTTTCTCGACAGACCAGATCGAAATCCGCATCTCCACCTGCCGAATGAGCGTACATTCGGACAGGGTTGGCTGGGTGCCGGTTTTGGAAACGCTCCGGCAGCGTGGGACTCACGCCGATGGCCGCTTCTGCGGAAAACCAGGCGATCGACCTGGGCCTCATGCGGGGCGTGGCTACCGGCGACAAGGCCGCCGTTGCCCGTTTGTACGACCGCTTCGGCTCGCTGGTTTACCGAATGGCCTATCAGGCCCTGCCGAACCGCGACGATGCCGAGGAAGCGGTTCAGGAAGTCTTCGTGCGGCTGTGGCGCACGGCGGACCGATACGACCCTACCCGGGCGGCCTTGGTCACCTGGGTCATGTTGATCTCCCGTCGATACCTTGTGGACAGGTTGCGACGTTCCCGGGCCAGCATCAAAGCCAGCAATCTCGACGAAAAGCAGGCAAACCCTGAGAAACCCGAAACCGTACTGGATTCAGCCTCGGAGCGAGATGAGCGGTTCGTTCTTCTCATGCAGCGCATTCGCCGGCTGCCCGAACTGCAACGCACGGTGGTTACCCGGGCGTATCTGAACGGCCAGACCCTTCGCCAGATCGGCGAAGAACTGAATACCCCCCTTGGGACGATCAAATCAGCGCTGAGCCGGGCATTAGTCCGGCTCCGCGAGGGCGGAGACTTGAGCGAGGAAGCGGCACCATGAACCACAACTCCAATAACCCGAACTGGACCACCAAGGATCTGTTCGAACTCGCCTCGCTCGACACGCTGGGCCTGCTGAGCGACGACGAAGCCAAAGCATTCGAGCGCGCGTTCGCGGCTGCGCCCGCAGCCATCCAGGAGCAGATCCGCGATCAGCAGTTCCGCATGTCGGAGATCGATTCGATCCTGCCGCGCGTCGAGCCGCCCGCGTCTTTGCGTGATCGTGTGCTCTCCGCCGTGTCCGCGGCGATCGATGCCCTGCCCGGCCGCACCGCCGCGGCCTCGCGCGTTCACGCTGCCGGTCGGGCCGCGCCCAGCATCCTGCCCACCCGGGCGGGTGTTCACCCGATCTGGCGTGGCATCTCCATCGGATGTGCCGCGGCGATGGTCGTGTTTGCGGTCGCGACGGCTCGAATCTACTCCGAGAATCGCGAGATCGACCGCGTGATGGCGAGCAACGCCGTCACCGAGACGCTGGCCCGCGAGTTCGGGGCCAAGTTCCAGCGGATGCTGCTTTCGCCCCGCACGCAGTTCGTGAGTTTCACGGCCGCGTCGGTGGGCTCGCGCACCGCGGGCGAAGCCGTGCTGCTGCTCGACCCGCAGACCAAGACGGGCCAGTTCTTCTGCGCCAACCTGCCAAGGGTTGAGGGCAACTTCACCCTCGTCGTCGTCTCGCCCACCGGGCAGGTGCTGGGCGACGCGGTCGTCGCGTTCCGTGCCACGGGCTCGGGCATCGCGCAGCAGGACGTCAGCAACATCGACCTGAGCGGCGGCAAGTCGCTCGCCCTGATCGCGCCGTCCAGCGCGGGCACGAGCGAGGCGATCACGCTGCTGCGCAGTTCGTCGCACTGAAATGTGGACTTGAGTGCGTTACGAACGCCCCGGGCTACTTGGGCTTGTCCGATGCCTCGGAAGGACTTGCTTGGGCTGACTGGGATGCCAAGCGCTTGACCTCGGCTTGGTACAGTCGATCGGCCTGTTCGAGCCGCTCCTTGGCCTTTTGTTTGCGCTTGCCGAGGTCTTCCAGCCGCTCGTTGGCCGCCTTGATCAGCGGATCGTTCTTCTTCTTGACGGCTTCAACCGCATCTTCATACGCCTTTGACGTGGTTTCGAGCGCTACTTGTGCGCGCACCATGGAGGCAGCCGTGTTTTTTGCTTCGGCTTCCTTTTGAGCGATTTCCGCAGGATCGCCAACAGTGCGGCTGAGCGTGAGCGCTTCATCGCGAAGCCGGTTGGCGTCCTGAGCAAGGATGTAGCCCCCTTGTGCCCTCTGCTTCTCCACGGCTTCGACGGACGTTTCGGCAACCTGCTTTAGTTCTGCCTCCAATCGGCCCCGTTCGGCAATGGTCGCGATGATCTGGTCCACGACTTCTTGCTCATCGCGCTCAGCATCCTTCATGTCTTTGCGGTACTTGACGACGAGTTGGCTCTCTTCCTGCTGGCTCGATCGGAGAAATGCCAGCGCTGCGCCGATGTCCTCGGCACTCGCTTTCGGCAGCCAATCGGCGATGCCGCCTTTCGTAGCATCAAAGACGAAGATCTCGGCCAGGCGGGTCTTGTTGTTTCCAATCGCGAGCAGTTTGGCGAGTTCGCTGCGTGCCCGCGCAAGGGTGAGCGTGCTTTGTTCGAGTTCGCTGCCCGACTTGCGGGCCGCCTCCACAAGCAGCGCCAGGCCATTAAAGAACGACCCGCGAAAGTGGTAGTCCGTCGCGTCGGCCATCGCCCGCTCGACGTCGTACTGCTGGATCGAGAGCGTCTGGTTCTGGTGCATTTCTTGCAGGACTTTTCGGCGATCGGATTGGATGAGCAGAATGATCGACTCGACGAGGGCGTTGCGATACTCCTGCTCGTTGATGATCCCGCGGCTGCCGCTCGTCACCGCCGCAGCCACGGAGAGCGCGCTGGCGGCACCACCCGTCGCCAGGCTGGCCCCGCCAGCAAGGCCGGTCGCGAGAATGCCCAGAGTCGAGTTCGTGGCGACTTCCGAGGCCTTCAGCCGCGCGACGTGACTGGCGAAGGCTTCGTCAGATAGCCTGACGATCGCCGACTGGAGTTGATTACGGGCTTCCTTGCGAGCAGCGTCCTCGCGATACTCTGACTTGGTGGCGTGTCCGGAAGCGATCGTGTAGAGCGGAGGATGGGGCCATTTGACTGGATCACTGATGTTCCCATTGGCCGGGTTGTAGTAGTATGGATTGAGCACATTGATGGCAGACGCATAGTCGCTCGAGAACTCTCTTCCCGAGGTTTGACGCTCTGGCCAGGGAATGGTGACGCTGGTATCAAGAATCGGAGGAACCCGATACCGCGACCGTTCACACCCTGCCACCACCATCCCGCCCACCACCGCCATCACGATTCGCGCGTTCAGTTGGTTCCGCCGCATGGCAAGCCTCCGAGGTCACCACCCCTCAGCATGGTGGCGAGGCGCGACATACGCGCCAAGCCGCGCGATAACGGGGCGTTCTTGTCGAAAACCGCAGCATTGTGGAGAATCACGCGGACCATGCCGGTCAGCCCACACGCGCGCGGGCGAACGGGAACCAGTTCCCACAAAGCGGAGGCGCTGGTCGTCTCGTGCGGCTCCCAAACTACGCAGAAATCTCAGTTGATGGTGCTTGTCCCCGCGCAGGCCGACAGCCACCAACGGCTACTTGTTCCCCCATCCCGCTGGTGCCGGTGCGTCCTTGGCGAGCAAGGCTGTGATGGCGCACGCCGTGCCATACGCCGCCGAGCGCCGGAACACGCGGTCGTTCCACGAACCGTCGGCATCGCGCACCGCAAACAGCCGCTCGGCGAGCATGGCGCGATACGCGGTCCGCTCGCGCGGTGGCAGTTGCTCGATGGCGCGAGCCGCGGCTTCGTGGGCGTACATGAAGTAGTAGGGGGCCACGCCGTAAGGCGCCACGTGGGTGCCGGTCTTCTGGCGACGGGCCTCGAACCAGCGCCAGTGGGTGAAGAACGCATCCAGCGCGGAGCGCACGTTGGCGACCGATGATCGGCCCGCGAGCAGCAGGGTGCTCTCGGTGGCGAGCATCCGGCCCATCGCGCCAGGGACCAGATCCGTCCGGCGCGGGTCGATCGCGTAGTTGATCGCGCCCGAGGCAATGCGGCCCTTGTCCAGCACGTCCAGGGCCCGATTCACCACCGCTTCGTCCACCGCATATCCCGCAGCCTTGGCTTCAAACAAGGCTTGTAGCGCCGGGCCAGTCATGAAGGGCGAGGGCGTGCCGACGGTCGCTTTGCCTTCAGGCCGGGCGTAGTTCCAGCCGCCCGTCTCAGGCATCTCCAGCGCCTGAAGCGCGTCGATGTACCACCGGCAGGCTTCGTCGCACGCGTCGGCCTTGCCCTCGGGCGTCAGGCCGTCGCGCTTCATTACGCTGAAGAACTGGATCGCGTAGATGTACCCCCAGGCCCGCACGTCGTACCCGCCGTCGTAGTTGGCGGTGCCCATGAGCACATGCGAGCGATGGGCCGCGATGAAATCGGCCGCGCGGGCGACGGCGGCTTTGCGGCGGTCATCCTCGGCATATCCCGGCGCGCGAAGGAGCGCGATGGCCGTGATGGCGGTGCCGCCGACGCGGTAGCCCTCGGGAATCTGGTTGCGGACTCGATAGACGCCCTCGTACGCCCATTGCGATTTCGCATCGCCCTCACCTTCCTGAAGCGAAAGAAGGACGTCGATGCCCGTCGCGACCGCGGCTTTGAGTTCGTCGGCAGTGGGGGGGACGGGGACGGATGGCTTGGCGGGCGCGGGAGGCTCGGGTTGAACGGCTTTCGTGACGCTCGATCCTGTCAGCGCGAGCAACACAACGGCACCAAGCGACAAGCGATTCAGGCTCATCGGCGCAGTCTACCAGCAGTTGAATTTCGCGGTTCCGCGCGACGGTTCAGCCGGCCGCCCGCGCCAGGTCCTCGCAATCATGCGAGATCGTCCGCAGGTCCATGCACGCGGCACTCAGTTCCCGAAGGGCGCGCCGGAAGGTCTCCGACGTGTCAAGAAACTCCAGACCCACCTCGGCCTTGAACCAGCCCACTTTGCGACGCCACGCGACTTTGCCCACCGACGCCAGTTCGTGCGACGGCCCACGCATCTGGAGCATGATCCGATCGCCCGGCTGCAACTTGCACGACCGATCCACAGCGATGCGGATGCCCGTCTCCGACAAGTCCTTGGCCGGGCCAAGGTTGGTCTGCAACGTGTCCGCCCGGACGCGGCCCTTCCGCCGGTTGTTGGCACAGGAAGGCTTCTCGGCAGGCAAGGGCGACATGTTTCGTGAGAACCGCATAGAAGCGCCATCGGGTGGGTCACCAAGGGGCACAACGCGGGATGGCCGGGCGTACTCACGACCGCGCGGTTTTTGCTGATTGGGGGAATCAGGGTGAGTTATGCGGACGGAGGCATGGAAGTCGTGAGTCGCGAGTGGAAACAAGGAAGGGAAATCCCCATGATCGTCCGGCGTCTTCAAATTCGCGATTCAACGGCTCGGCACACGCGACTCTGCCCCCCTCCCCTTGACCCACCGGGGGGCTCCGCTAGCATTCGCCCTCTGTCCGGGGGCTGTTTTCCGTGGACAGATCGCCCTCAGAACGAGACCGCGCATGCCCTCTGAAAGCAACGACAAGGACGACCCTGACCCGGCATGGTGCCGAGCGGCGACCACGAGTCGCGGCTTCTGATTCGATCACTCGCCGGCGATTCCGCCGGTTGCTGAAACTGACTTGATTCATCAACCCGTGCCGCGTGGCACGGCTACGCCACCCGAACCGGGCCTGTGCCGGCTGATCGGGCGGCGATTCGCAGATGAAAACGCCCGGGATTGATAGCCCTGCCATGAGCACCACCGCCGCCCCTGAAGCAAGGACCTCGAAGATGTCCAGCGACCTGTCCAAAACCAGAAACATTGGTATCTGCGCCCACATCGACGCCGGGAAGACCACGGTCTCTGAGCGCATCCTGTTCTACACGGGTAAGAACTACAAGATGGGCGAGGTGCACGAAGGCACCGCCACCATGGATTTCCTGCAGGACGAGCAGGAGCGTGGCATCACCATCCAGTCGGCCGCCACCACCTGCCCCTGGGACTTCGAAGGCCACACCTATAAGGTCAACCTGATCGATACGCCCGGCCACGTCGACTTCACCATCGAAGTCGAGCGCTCGCTGCGCGTGCTCGACGGCGCGGTCGCGGTGTTTGACGGCAAGGAAGGCGTCGAGGCCCAGTCCGAGACGGTCTGGCGCCAGGCCGACCGTTACGGCGTGCCTCGTCTCTGTTTCATCAACAAGATGGACAAACTCGGTGCCGACTTCGAGTTCTCCTTCGGCACCATCCTCACCCGCCTTGGCGCGAATGCGATCCCCATTCAGTACCCCATCGGCAAGGGCAACGAGCACCGGGGCATGATCGACCTGGTGCAGATGAAGGCGTTCGTGTTCGACGACTCGGAGCAGGGCTCGGTCATCACCGAGATTCCCATCCCCGAGGAACTCGCCGACAAGGCCAAGGAGTGGCACCACAAGATGGTCGAGAAGGTCAGCGAACTCGACGACCACCTGATGGAGAAGTACCTCACCGACGCGAGCACGATCACCCCCGACGAGATCCGCAAGACCCTCCGCGCCGGCACGATCAGCAAGCGCTGCTTCCCGGTGCTGTGCGGCGCGGCCCTCCGCAACAAGGGTGTGCAACTCGTCCTCGACGCGGTCTGCAAGTACCTCCCCTGCCCGAACGAGAAGGCCGACGTCGAAGGCACCGACCCGCGCGACAAGGAAACCAAACTCACCCGCCCGCACGACGAGAGCGCCCCCTTCTCGGCCCTCGTCTTCAAGGTCGTCTCCGATTCCCACGGCGACCTTACCTACATGCGCATCTATTCGGGCTGCCTGGAGAAGGGTCAGCGCATCGTGAACCCCGTCAACGGCGAGCGCGAACTGGCCAGCCGCATCTTCGAGATGCACGCCAAGGACCGCATCCCCCTCGAGAAGGCCACCGCCGGCAACATCGTCGCGGTCGTCGGCATCAAGAAGTCGTTCACCGGTGACACGCTCTGCGACCCCGACCAGCCCATCGTGCTGGAGCGCATGGTGTTCCCCGAGCCGGTGATCAGCATGTCGATCGAGCCCAAGACGGGCAACGATCGCCAGAAACTCGCCGACGCGCTCAGCACACTTCGCCGCGAAGATCCGTCCTTCCGTTATTCGTACAACGAGGAAACCGGCCAGACCATCATCAGCGGCATGGGCGAGTTGCACCTGGACATCAAGAAGACCATCATCACGCGCGACATGAAGATCGGCGTCGAGGTCGGTCGCCCCCAGGTCGCCTACCGCGAGACGATCACCCGCAAGGTCGAGGACGTGCGCGGCAAGTTCGTCAAGCAGACCGGTGGCCGCGGCCAGTTCGGTGACTGCGTCATCACCCTCGAACCCTGCACGGCCGCCCAGGCCAAGGCCGAGGAGATCGACTTCGA
This sequence comes from uncultured Phycisphaeraceae bacterium, assembly GCA_964588585.1. Lineage (GTDB taxonomy): Bacteria > Planctomycetota > Phycisphaerae > Phycisphaerales > UBA1924 > JAEUIX01. The sequence goes on along the minus strand of CAZPPX010000005.1, from coordinate 155,269 downwards.
GAACAACATCGCCTTCGAGAACGGGATCATCGGCGGCTCGATCCCGAAGGAGTTCATCCCCTCGGTGGAATACGGCGTGCGCCAGACCGCCATCGCGGGCGTCAAGACGGGTTTCCCGCTCATCAATATCAAGGTGACGCTGACCTTCGGCTCGTACCACCCGGTCGACTCGTCGCAGATCGCCTTCGAGCAGGCCGGCCGCCTGGCCCTTCTGGAAGCGGTCGAGAAGGCTGGCTTCGTGCTGCTCGAGCCGATCATGAAGGTCGTGGTCACCGTGCCTGACGAGTACTTCGGTGCCGTCACGGGCGATATCTCCAGCCGCCGCGGGATGATCCTCGATACCGATGATCGTGGCGTGGTGAAACTGGTGACGTGCGAAGTGCCGCTGAGCGAGATGTTCGGCTACACGACGACGCTCCGCTCGCTGACGCAAGGCCGCGCGAGCAACACGATGGAGTTCCAGGCGTATCGCCAGATGCCGCGGACGCTGCAGGATGAGGTGCTGAAGAAGGCGACGACCTGAGTGGGTCGAGCAGCCTGAGATGAAGTGGATTCACGGGACGCTGGCCGCGGGGCCAGCGTTTTTTCTTGATTTCGCCTGTGGCTGGTCGCCATTGCCAGGAGGCTTCCCGCATGACTCAGGCGGCATTCTTTCCGAGACCCGTGCCACTGGCGTCGCGGTGCGATGACCGCGTCGCCAGTGCTCCGCGCTCGCCGTCACTGTCCCACCAACCCGCACTGGGGACGGCGTCAGGGCACGCCGACCCCAGTGGCACGGCGCTCGGGCGGCGCTTCAGGTGTTGATGCGACCGGCCTCACCACACGCCGTCCCTTCGGCGCGCTCACCAGCGATGACAGGTTCACGCCCGCCACGGCCTGCAACTGCGCGCTCCGCACGCGGGCGAGCAGATCGCCTGTCGCTCCCGGGGCCACCGGGCCGGCCAGAGACTGCGCGACTGACACGATCTCTGCTACCGGAATCTGCTCCGCCGGGCGGCACAGGGCAAACGTCTCCTCGCGGCCTTCGCTGGCCACGCGATGCAGAATGCCCGATTCTTCGAGCCGCGACAGCAGCAGGCGCGTCGAGGCTTCGTCCATGCCGGCGCGCTCCGCGAGTTTCCACGGCGCGATGGTTCGCCCTTGGGCGAAGGCGTCGGCGATGTCGACCACCACCGCCACGCCGCGGGCGGGTTCCATCCACGAGCCGCCCAGGCCCGTGCGCGACGAGCGGAACGCGTGCAGCAGCACGCCCGTGCGCCCGTGCTGCACCAGGAACGACACGCGCAGCCCGAGCAGCACGATGAACCAGGTGATGTAGACCCACATCAGGAACAGGGGGAGAAGGGCGAGGCTGCCGTAGACGCCCGCGTAGGAATCGGCGCTGAAGAACGATCGGAACGAGCCCTTGGCGATTTCCAGAAGCAGCCCGCCGGTGAGCGCGCCGATGAGGGCGGGAACAAGCCGCACCACCGTGTTGGGCACGGTGAGGTAGAGCACCGCGAGCAGGAAGCCCGAGAGGCCGACGGTGACGAGAAATCCAGTGATCCGCAGAATCCAGCCGGTGAGGAAGCCATCGGCCTGTGCCCCAGGCGGCAAAGGCTCGACATAGGGCGGACCGACAAAGTCCTGCAGCGCGACGCGCGCCCACGCGGCCGCCAGCGGTGAGTCTGACGGCTGATCGGTCGTGGTTGGCGCGATGGTGCCGGGTTCTGATTGCGGCGATGGCTCACGTGCGTCGCTCGGCACCGACGGCCGCGAGGCGGACTCGGGTGGAGTGGAGGGAGTTGGGGTTGGCGTGGTCGCGGGCGCGGGCTCCGGCTTCGGGTCATCGCCCGATCCCGTTCCGTCGACGAATGAACCGACCTGCCGCACACTGGCCTGCGCCCAGGAGTTGAACTTTTCGCCCACAGCAAAACTCGTATAGAGCACCAGCGGCCCGAGCGACACGATGAGCCAGTATTGCGCGATGCGTCGCGCCCATGAGCGTGCCCGGCTGACGCCGTAGATCGCATTGAAGGAGGATTCGATATCCACCAACAGCGAGAGCGCGCCGTAGATGAAGACCGCGGCGGAGACCGCGCCGATGGCACCGAAGTTGATGCCCTTGAATCCGCCCACCGTCGAGGTGATCCACTTGCCCACGCTGTCCTGGTCGCTGGCGATGCGATCAAGGCCTGACTTGGCGATCACCTGGTTCAGGAAGTCCGCGATGAGGGCTTCAGAGTTTGGAAACAGTCTGAACACAAGGAACGAGAGAACCAGAAACGGCAGCAAACTGAACATCGTGCGATACGCCAGCGCCGCCGCCATGCGGGGCATCGCGTCCTGCCCCAGCCACACGCCCAGGGTCTGCAACACGTTGCCGGCGACTTCCAGCCAAGGCCGCCCGCGCGAGGGGATGACGATGTCCATCTCGCCGGCGACGGGCTCATCGATGGGTGCCGACACGCGTGCCGGCGAAGCAGCGGCGGGGGGGGGTGGGCCGCTCGGGATCGATACGTCCGATAACGGCGGCTTGGGGCTTTCGGGCTCGGGCTGATGGGGGGTGGGCATCGGGATGAGTCTAAGGAGGATGGGGCGACCGGGCAGGATTCGGCTTGGGGTCACCGTCTCCTTGGGATTTGGGGGATAGGGGATCGCGAATGTCCCGGCAACCGACCGAGAACGCAACGGAAGGTGGCTGCCGCAATAATGATGGTGCGGCTGGCGTTCCGCCGACGTCCTTAGGTAAACTAGGTACCCGGTATCAGGGTTTTCACGAAGTACGGAGATTCCATGAGCATTTCCCATCCCTCGATTGGTTGCCTCGCTTTAGTGGCTTCACTCGCGCTGGTTCTGGCGTGTGGGCACGCTTTTGGTCAGGGTCAGCCCGGTGGTGGTGGTGGGGGCGGCGGCGGAGGGGGTGGCGGTGGTAATCGGCAGCCAGGCGGTGGGGGTGGTGGAGGGGGTGGGGGTGGCGGGCCCCGGATGTTTGGTGGTGGTCCCGGGGGCGGTGGGATGATGGGCATGGGTGGCGGGCAGATGCTCGACCCGGCCATCAACAGCGAGCAGTTGGAGAAGTTCTCCGGCATGCTCAAACTGAGCGACGATCAGCACGACGCTGCCAAAGCCTTGTTTGACGGGTACTTCCAGTCTCACCAGGCGCGGGCGGAGAAGATGCGGACCGTGATGGAGGACGCGCGAGAGACGTTCCGCGAGAGCCGCGATCCGAGCGTGTTCCAGGAGATGGGCGAGAAGATGCGGGCCTTCCGCGAGGAATCGCAGAAGGCTGAAAAGGGTTTCATGGACGACGTGAAGTCGCTCCTGACACCTGAGCAGGAACCCGCGTTTGCCAGCGTGGAGCGGGCCCGTCGGCGTGAGGCCGGGATGCGCCGCAACCCCATGAGCGTGAGCGGCGAACGGGCCGACCTGATCGCGATTGTGGAGAAACTGAAACTGCCCGAGGAGGCGCACGCGGGCTTGGTGCCCGTGCTGGATTCCTACGAGCAGGATCTGGACCGTGAACTGGTGAAGCGTGACGAACTGCGGGAGAAGGCCGAGGGCCAGCAGCAGCAGATCTTCGCGGCGATGCGTGGCGATGGCGGCGGCGACATGGCCGCGATCGAGAAGATGATCAAGGAAAACCGCGAGGCGATGATGCGAGTGCGCGAGGTGAACCGCAAGTACGCCCGCCAAATCGAGAGCCTGCTGCCCGCCGACAGCGCTCCGACGTTTGCCCTCGAGTTCAAGAAAGCCAGTTTCCCCGATATCTACCGCGACCGCTACGCGGCTCGCGTGATCGCGGCGGCCGAGAAGATGGAACTGACCGAGGAGCAGCGCAACGGCATCGCCGCCGTACGGGATTCCTACACGCGTGATTCCGACGGCCTGAACAAGCAGAACGAAGCCGCCACCGAGGAGCGCGAGGCCAACTTCACCCTCCAGAACATGATGGGTGGCGGCGGCATGAACACGGAGCGCATGCAGGAACTGCGCCAGCAGCGGGAGAACATCGAGAACACCGCGGTGAAGAAGGTCCAGGACCTCCTGACGGCTGAACAGAAGGCCAAACTGCCCGAACGCCGTGAAGGCGGCGATGGTCAGCAGGAGCGTCGCCCCCGCGCTCGAGACGGGAACAACAACGATCAACAGCAGCAGCCCGGCCAGCGTCCCCGGCGTCAGCGGGGCGACCAGCCCGCTACGCCCCCGGGCGGCTTTTGAGTGAACGTCTGTCGGGCGAGTCACCCTGAAGGTTGACCCACGATGCACGCCGAGGGTGGGAAGCCCGGCGTGCGTTTTTCTTCTGCGGTTTTCCCTCCCGCGCATCGCAAAGTGGCGGGTCCGTGGCGTCTCTTCTGTATGAGCGCGAACCCGGCGTCCCCGGGTGCGTTATGCTCAGGCGGGTTCATTCTGGCCCGCGCTCCCCTTCCGGCACGGGCCCTCGCGGTCGGCCTTTTCTCACTCTGCCAACCTTGGCCAGCGACCTCTCGCTATGAACAGCCCGCCCCCCCCCGCCAACGCTCAGGCGTCTGCCGCACCAGCCCACTCGGCCAAGCCTGACGGGCACCAGAATGGGCACACCAACGGTGCCTCGCACGGCCCTACCGCCACCCCCGTTATCCCCCGTGCCATCGACGAGATGCCCGCGATCGATCCGCAGGCGACCAAACTGCTGACGGCCGAGCAGGCCGCGCGTTTGCAGGCTGTGCCCTATGCCTTCGCCGGTCGGCGGGCGTTGCTGGCGATGGTGAACGCGACTGATGACCAGGCGGCTGATGAAGCCGCGGTGCTGGTGGGGCGGCCCGTGTCGCGCGTCGCCGCCTCCCGCGAGGTGTTCGATGCGCTGCTCCGCTCCGCCTATGGCGCAACGGCCAGCCAGATGGCCGAGGCCCTGGGTGGGGGCAACCAGACCGAGGACGAACTGCTCGCCAACCTTCAGGCGGTGGACGCGAGCGACGTTCACCGGATGGCTGAGAACCCCTCGGTCATCAACCTGGTGAACCTGATCATTCTCGAAGCGGTGAAGAGCCGCGCCAGCGACGTGCACGTCGAGCCCTTTGACCGGCAGGTGGTGGTGAAGTATCGCGTGGACGGCGACCTGCGTGCCGCCAATGCGCCGCCCAAGCAGTTGCAGGCGGCGATCACCAGCCGCATCAAGATCATGGCGGGGATGGATATCGCTGAACGCTATGTGCCGCAGGACGGGCACATCACGCTGCGGTTCGAGGGGCGGAAGGTTGATATCCGCGTAAGCACGGTGCCAACGATCTACGGCGAGAGCGTGGTGATGCGTCTGCTCGACAAGCAGGCGGTGAACCTTGACCTGGTGTCGTTGGGTATGAGCGAATCGCACCGGGCGCTCTTCGACAAACTCATCGCGCTGCCCCACGGCATGGTGCTGGTGACCGGCCCCACCGGCAGCGGCAAGACGACCACGCTCTACGCCGGTCTGACCAAGTTGTACGACCCGACGCTGAAGATCATCACCGTCGAAGACCCGGTGGAGTATGAACTGACCGGCATCAACCAGATCCCGGTGAACCCGGATCGCGGGCTGACGTTTGCCACGGGCTTGCGGAGCATTCTGCGCCAGGATCCTGACGTGATCATGGTGGGCGAGATTCGCGACGCGGAGACGGCGGAGATCGCCGTGCGAGCCGCGCTCACCGGCCACCTGGTTTTTGCAACGCTGCACACCAACGACGCGGCCAGCACGATCGGGCGCTTGCTGGATATGTCGATCGAGCCCTTCCTGCTGGCGAGCGTGGTGGAAGGCGTGCTGGCGCAGCGCTTGGGCCGGCGCATCTGCCAGCACTGCAAGACCGGCACGCCGATCGCGGAGGCCTTGCAGCACCGGATTCTGGAGAGCGAGCGGGCCCTGTTCCCGGGGATGAAGGCGTTCAAGGGCGCGGGGTGCAAGGAGTGCGACAACGCCGGGTTCCGCGGGCGCGTCGGCTATTACGAACTGCTGATGGTGACGGCGGGTATGCGCGCCGCGATCACGGGTGGCCGCACGAGCACCCCCGAACTGCTGGCGACGGCCAACAATCACATCACCATGCGCCGCGACGGCCTGCTGAAGGCCAGCGCGGGCCTGACGACGGTGGATGAAGTGCTTCGGGCGACGCAGGATGCGGAGGAGGGGTCCAAATGACCAAATTGCCAAATGGCCAAATGGCCAAATGGGGATGCGGCATGCGATCCTCTGTTGTTTCTTGCCTTCATTTGGCCATTTGGCCATTTGGTCATTTGGCCATTTGAAACCCATGCCCTCCTTCCGCTACACCTCGGCTGCCTCTTCCATGCCCGCCAGCGGCAACGGCGCGGGCGGTGGCGCGGGCGTGGTCGAGGCGGCGGATCGGCCCAGTGCCGTGCGTCTGCTCATGCAGCGCGGCATCACGCCAACAACGCTGGATGCGATCAGCGACGGCGCGCCAGCCCCGGCCAAGAGCGCGGCACCGAAGTCGAGCGGCGCGGCATCCACCACGGAACTGAAACTCGCGGCCAGCGGAGGGGCCGACGCGCGTCCGGCGTTGACCATCGGCCGCGGCGGCATGTCGCTCAGCGACACCTCCAGTTTCGTCCGCGAACTGGCGACGGCCCTCCAGGCGGGCCTGCCCCTCGTGCCCGCGCTGCGCACGCTGGCCAAGCAAGGCCGCACCGAAGGTCAGAAAGCGATGCTGACCCACCTGATCACGACGGTGGAATCGGGCAGCACGCTGGCGGAAGCGGCCAAGTCATGGGGCAAGCCCTTCGGCGAACTGCTGGTGAGTTTGATCCGCGCGGGTGAAGCCTCGGGCAAACTGGGCGAGGTGCTCGAGCAGGCCGCCGACCTGCTGGAGCGCGACGTGGCCCTGCGCCGCTCGGTGATGGGCGCGACGCTCTATCCCGCGATCCTCACGCTGCTGACGGGCGCGGCGATCACCATCGTCACGACGGTGATCGTGCCGCAGGTGCTCAAGCCCTTTGCCGGTCGGCTCGACAAACTGCCCCTGCCCATGCGGATCATCAATGGCTTCGCGGAGGTGGTGGGCACGTACTGGTGGGCGATTCTGATCCTGATCGGCGTGGCCGCGGTGGCGTGGCAGCGGGCGCGGCAGACCGAGCCCTCGCGCACCACGATCGACCGGTGGACGCTGAAACTGCCGCTCTTTGGCCCGGTGGTGCGTGATGCCCTGGTGGCGCGCTTCACGCGCACGCTGGGCACGCTGGTGAGCGCCGGCCTGCCCGTGCTGCCGGCCCTGCGCCTGACCGGCGCGACGATCACCAACCGTGCCATGCAGACGGCGGTGATGAACGTGTGCGACGAGGTCGCGGCGGGCAAGACCATCGCCGAGCCCATGGAGCGGGCGGGCCTGTTCCCGGCCTTGCTCGTGCAGATCGTGGGCCTGGGCGAGCGCAGCGGGCGGCTGCCCGAACTGCTCAAGAGCGCCGCCAACGCGCTGGATGGTCGCACCGAAGCACGGGTCAAGGTGATCACGAGCGTGCTGCCGCCGGTGCTCATTGTGATCGTCGCGATTCTGGTGGGTGGGGTGGTGGCGGCGGTGATTCTCACGCTTCTGGAGATGCAGAACGCCGTCGGCTGACGGCAAGGAACCTCTATGGATCAGGTGTCTCACATGGATCAGACTCGTTTGTCCGGCGCACGCAACCTCGCTCGAAACGCCCGACTGGCGGGCGGCGCGTCGCGGGGCGCGTTCACGATCGTCGAGATCATCGTCGTCATTGTCATCATCGGCATCCTCGCGACACTTGTCGCCCCGCGGCTGCTCAGCCGCATCGGCATGGCCAAGACAAGCACCGCCCAGGCCAACGCGGCATCGCTCGCCAACGCCGTGCAGACCATGGGTGCTGACGTTGGCGGCCTGAACTCGGGTTGGACGATCCGCGCCCTGTGGGAGCGCCCGGGCGATGTGGCCGCGGGCGCGTGGAAGGGCCCGTATGTGCAGAACGAAGACGCCCTCAAGGACCCCTGGGGGCACGAGTTCATGCTCGTCATTCCGGGGCGCAAGAACGTGGAGTTTGACGTGATTTCCTTTGGCGCCGACGGGAACGACGGCGGCGAAGGCGACAACGCCGACATCACCAAGCCATGATCGATTCGCCCTGCCAACCCGCTGCCCGCGTGCGCCCCGTGCCCTTGACGGGTCGCGGCGCGGTCACCGCGCGGCGTGGGCTCACGATCGTCGAAGTCATCGTCGTCTGCATCATCATCGCGCTCCTCGCCGGGCTGGTCGTGCCGCGGCTCGGGAATCTTGCTGCGCGCCGCGCCGAAGTTGAGGCCAAAGGCCTCGCGGCCCTGCTCTCGGCCGCGGCCCAGCGCGACGCGATGAGCAGCCAGGCCTATGCCGTCGCGTTCGAGCCCGGCACGGCGACCGTCGGCCTTCTGGCGTATCGCGAGGCCGAGGACCCCGCCCAGCCCGGCGGCTGGGTGCCCGCGCCGTGGCAATCACCCCTGGTGCTGGCGGAGGCCGAGATTCGCGGGATCGCGGTGGATGGTCGGCCCATCGGCACGCCCACATCAGGCGGCAACGTCGGCGCGTGGCGGGCGGAGTTTTATCCCAGCCAGCCACGCCCGCGCGTGTCGGTGCTGCTGACGGCCAAGGCCGCGCCCGATCAATATGCCTGGCAGGTTGATCTCGGCTCAACGCAGGCGATGGCGGTGCTGAAACCCTTGCCCTCCGCCGCAGCGTGGTCACCCGGCGACCCCGAACTGGTGGACCTTGATAGGCAGGGAATGCGGGAGGAGCCGTGGTGAACGGTCGCTTCCACACGACATTCCACACCGCCAGGCGGGCTCGCACAGCCCGCGCGGTGGCCCTGCTCGATGCGCTCATTGCCGCGATCATCCTGGGTGTGTCGCTCGCGGGCATCATCACGCTGGGCGGGCAGGCCCTGCGCACGCAGGACATGGGCGAGCGCATCGCCATCGCCTCCATGCTCGCCGACGAACAGTTGAACCTGGTGCTGGCCCGCGGGCCCGACGACTACGGCAAGCGCTTCCCCCTCGAAGGCTCCTGCGACGCGCCGTTTGATCTCTACCGCTTCAAACTGGAACTGACCGGTAGTGGTACCAGCGCCTATCAGGTTCGCGCCACCGTCTTCTGGCGCTCCGGCGACGTGGGCGCGGAGCAGTCGGTGGTGCTGGAGACGGCCATCGCGCCGCGCCCCGGGACCGACCCCGATCCCGACCGTCGCCCCGAAGAACCCGTGGAGCGCGCCCTGTGATGCCCGCGCGATCCATCCCGGCTTCCCGCGCTGGCGGCTTCACGATCGTCGAGGTCATCGCCGCGTCGGTGGTCATCACGCTGGTGGCCGGCGGCACGGTGATGGCGCTGGGTCGGTCGATCAAGAGCCGCGATGCCGCGACGGCGCGGTACGAGGCCTTCACGCGCGCCTCGGCCGCCGCCGAAGCCATCGCGCGCGACTTGCAGAGCGCCGCCCGTGAGCCCGATTTGGTTCGCACCAAAGTCGGCGTGCTCTCCGGGGGCGATCTGGGCAGCGAACGCGATCAACTGCTGCTCACGGTCGAATCGTCGCGCCCTATCCGCGCGCCGCGGCCTGATGGCACCATGATCCAGCCCGAAGCACCAACGGCGGAGGTGCACTATCGCCTCCAAAATGCCGCGACGGGCTTCGATGCGCCGGGCACGCTCACCCTCTGGCGCCGCGCCGACCCACTTCCCGACCGATTTCCCGACGCCGGCGGCGTCGCCGCCCCCATCGTGCCGGGCATCATCTCGCTTTCGGTCCAGGCCTCCGACGGCATCGAATGGCTCGATCGGTGGGATAGCGATAGCCTGGGCTACCCACGTCTGATTCGCGTCACGGTCACCGCGATGGCCGGCAGCCCCTCGCGCCTGGTGACCGCACGCCGAACCGTGGCGATCGATCGCGTGCCGCTGCCCGGCTCCATGGCCACGCCGCCCGCGGCAGCCTCCCAACCCGAAGGCGGCGCGGGCACGCAGCCCGGCGGCACACAGCAACCAACCACGAATTCGCCCACCACCAACACGCCCACCGCGCCCGCAGGTGGCGGCGGTGGGGGTCGAGGCGGCGGGGGTGGTGGTGGCCGAGGGCCCGGTGGTGGCGGCAATCCGGGTGGTGGTGTTCAGCCGATCGGTCCCGGCGGTGGCCCGCCAGGTGGCGGCGGTCCTCCCCCAGGTGGGGGTGGTGGTGGGGGCTTCCGGCCAGGGGGTGGTGGATGAACCACACACTTCGCGCTGCGCAACCCATTCGCGTATCCAAACCCCGCGCCTTCGCCACGGCCCTCGTCGTGTGGACCGTCGCCCTCGCGGTCCTCATTCTCGCCAGTCTGCAAGTCGCCGCGTTCAGGCACGCCGCCGATGGCCGCGAAGTGTTGGCGCGCCTCCGCGCCACCTGGGCCGCCCGCGCCGGCGTCGAACGGCAAATCGCGCGATTGCAACAGGAAGCCGACGCCGCGTCGCCCATGGGCACCAGTTCCCTCATCGCCAGCATGGCCATCGAGGGCGAGGGCCGGGTGGATAGGGCAACCTATGCCGTGCTCCGGCCCGATCTGGCCGCAGTTCGGGGGGCTTCGCCCGGGCCAACCGATGCCCAGTCGAAACTCGATATCCATTCGCTCACGTTTGACGACCTGATGCTCCTTCCCGACATGAGCGAGGACATCGCCGACGCGATTCTGGATTATCTCGATACCGACGACGACATCCGCGAACTGGGTGCGGAGGTCGAGACCTACACCGCCATGCCGATTTCCTACCGGCCTCGCAACGGACCGATCCGCAACATCCGCGAACTCGAACTCGTCGCGGGCGTCCGCCCCGAATGGGTCCGCGGCGAGGACTGGAACCTCAACGGCCTCCTCGACCCCAACGAAAACGATGGCGACGCCTCATGGCCCGCGGATAACGCCGATGGCCGGCTCAATGCTGGCTGGTCGGCGATGCTGACCGCTGCGGGCACCACCGGCGGCCTGTCCGTCACCGGCCAGGAACGCATCGACCTTTCCACCGCCGATCCGAGCGACGTCGCCAAAGCCCTGGGCGTGGAAGACAACCAGGCCGAAGCGATCGTCACCTACGCCCAGGGGGCCGACGCCAAGATCGATGACTTCATCCGCACCGACCTGCCCACGCTCGCGCAGCAGGGTGGAGGGGGCGGGAGTGGGGGTGGCACGGGCGGCGGAGGCACCGGTGGGAATCAAGGCCGCAACCGCCTTCGCGCGCTCACCACCGATCAACTGGGCATCCTGCTCGATGAGTGCGTGATCGGCGACCCGGTCGCCGTCGCGCGTGGCAAACTCAACCTCAACACCGCCGACACCACCACGCTCGAACTCATCAATGCTCTTGATCCGACTCTGCGCGACGCGGTCATCCTCTTCCGCGATCAAAGCGGGGGCGATATCGGCTCGCTCGCGGAACTGTTGTCGATCCCGCAGATGACAACCGCAACGCTCGCGACGCTGTATCCCTACATCGAAGTCCGCAGCAACGTCTTTCACCTCGTGAGCCGGGGGCGCGACAGCACCACGGGCATCACCGTCGAGATCGATGCCGAGATCGATCGATCCACTCAGCCCGTCACCATACGGAGACTCGTGGTGCGATAGTTTGTACCGTGTTCGTGGTGTCTGAACGGACCTTGACCGACCTTCCTGCACTGCTCAATCCTCCCTCCCCTCTTCCCCGTCTCCCCCCACACAATGGCCACCGCTGCTCCAACCCGCCCGCGACGACTCGCCGTGCTCGAACAGACGCCCACCGGCTGGAGGCTGCTGGTCAGTCGAGGGCTGGCAGGCAACAACGGCCACGCCACCGCGGCCTCGGTCGAGATGACCGCCGACTTCGACGCGCGGGATGCCGCGGGCCTGATCGGCGCGCTCCGCAAGAACAAGGCTGACCGTCTGCTCCGGTTGATTCCCGCTGGCGCGGGTGTATGCCGCGCCGTGTCGACCCCCGCGCCGGGCGGCACGCCCGCCGAAGTCGCCTCCGCGCTCTCGCTGGTAGCCGAAGCGCATCTGGGCGACGGGATGCCCGCCCACCGTCGCTCCGCAGGCGATCTGGGTGTCGGCGGCCTCGCCGCCATCGGCTGGGCGGGCAACGGCATCGAAGCCCCACCGCTTTCGCCCGCCGAACTCACCGGCCTGACGTGGTGCCCCCACCTCGCCGCGCTGGGCGCGCTCGCTTCCGCCTCCGGCGCGGCCCTTGGCCTCGCCGCCGATCGCGAGACCGGCGTCATCGTCGTCGTCGGCTCCAACGCTGGCCGAAACGTCGCCCGCGTGACCCGCGACGATGGCAGCGACCCCGCCGAATGGCAAGCCGCCGTCGATGCCGCTCTCGCCTCCGCAGCCCAGTCGCTCGAACTTCCCGAAGCGCCCGCGCTCGACGCCTCTCAGCCCCGCGCCGTCGGCCTCTTCGCCGCCGATGGCCGACGCGTGCTCCCCGATCGCATCGGGGGCGTCGACGCCAGCCCCGCGTGGCTCGGGCGCTTCGGCCTCTCGCTGGGGGCCGCCATCCTGGCCGGCGACCCCGCGCCCGCCGCCGCGCCCCTGCTGGCGATGACGCCCGAGCCCATCGTGCCGCCGCGGCCGACCGTCCTGCGACTCGTCGATTGGCTCGCCAAGCCCTCCCGCGCCGTCGCCGCGTTCATCCTCTGCGGCCTTATCATTCTCGGCTGGCCCCTCGCCGCCGCCGCGGCGCGTCACGCCCGCCTGCAAGCCGTCGCCAGCGCCGATCGCGCCGACGACAGCGAGGAACGCGCCGCGCGCCAACAAGCAGAGTTCTACGACCTGCTCCGCGCTCGCCGTTGGCCCATGGCCAAACTGCTCGCTGATTTGACTGCCGCAGCACCCGCCGGGATCACCCTCGAATCGCTCACGCTCGAAGCCGGCCAGCGCGTCCGCATCGCGGGCGTGGCCGATTCAAGCCAGTCCGTCAGCGATTGGCGCACCGCCCTCATGGCTGGCCGCATCTTCGACGACATCCGCACGCCCAACAACGAGGGCTCGGGCTCGTCGGTCAAGTTCGAGATGTCCGCCCGCGTCGCCCAACCCCTGACGCTCTCCAGCGGCAAGGCCATCGCCGCGACGCCCGTGACCATCAGCCAGCCCGCCAGCACGCCAACCCAGGCCGAGCCCGCACCGACTGAGCGTTCCGGCAGCGGCACCGCGACCACCACGGGCCGCGGATCGCGCCGCGGCACCGCCCAGGCCAAAGCCGAGGTGCCCCCGCCGATCTCCGACGAAGAGATCGCGTCACTGGATCGCGCCGGGGCGATGAAAGAGTTTTCCACTCGTCGCAAAGCCGCGAGCACCGTCGGCATCGACGACGAAACCAAGGCCCGCCTCAGCGCCGAAGCCGACAAGGCCAAGGCCCGAATGGACCAACTCAAAGCCAGCGGCGATGCCGCGCCCGTGCCTTCAGGCCAGCCCGCAGCACCGGCACCGGCCGCCACGCAACCCGCCGCCCCCGCGCCGGCTCAATCGGCCTCAGGCCAACCTCTCGCACCCCCACCCCCACCCCCACCCCCAGCCCCCGCATCCCCTCCCGGAGGTGGCCAGTGATTGCCGCCCTGCTCTCCCGCTATCGCGCCCTTCCCCGCGCCGGCCGCTGGCTGGTCATCTGCGCGTTCGTCGTCGTCCTCTACTTCGGCGTCGTCGAACGCGCCCTCGTGATGACCGGCAACTACCGCACCAAGGGCGACGCCCTCGCCGCCGACATCGCCCGCCGAAGCGAGATCCGCCGCAAAGTCGGCGAAGCGTCGCGCCAGGTCGAGCAACTCGCCGGCCTCTTCGGCCAGCCCGGCCTGCCCGCCGCAGCCTCCGAGCGCTCCGGCGCACTCGAAAAACGCATCAACACCGTCTTCCGCGACCATCGCGTCTCCTCGCAACGCACCGTCTACAAAGACCCCTCCGCCCTCCCGGGCGAGCCCCCGGCCTCGCTCGTTGGCCCGCGCCAACGCCTCGAGCGACTGGGCGTTGAACTCTCCTTCGAAACCGATGTCGCCACCCTCATGGCGATCGTGCAGGACCTCGAACGCGCCCCGGAAATCGCGGCCGTCACCAAGGTCAACGTCAAGAAGGGCGCATCGTCAGGCCGCCGCGGGAGTGACGCCAGCCCGCTGCAAGTGAACCTCGTCGCCGAAGCCTGGGTCGTCGCCGCGATCCAGGCCAGCCCATCCCGCCCAGGCGCGCGCCCGGCCGACAATGGCAACGGAGTCCTCGACCAATGAGCACCACACCCATGGACGCCGACGCCATCCTCCGCGAGATGTCCTCCCCCACGCGCCGCCTGGGCACGATCGCGCTGGTCGCGCTCACCGCGACCGCCGCGCTGGCCGCGTGGACGGCTCTCCCGCTCTTCAGTCTGCTGGCCGTGAGCGCGGGCACCCCGCCCCGCTCCATCAGCGACGAAGCCCTCGTCAAACGCACCGAAGAGTTCACCGGCCTGCTCACCCGCGCCCACGACTCGGTCGCCGCCCGCGAGCCCTTCGGCAAGACCCGCGTCGCCGCCCGCCCCACGCCCGGCCCCTCCAAGCCCTCGGTCCCCTCGCGCTACGCCGGGCCCACCATGATCGCCATGATCGACAACACCGCCTGGTTCGCCGACGGTCGCAAGGTCCGCATCGGCGACACCAACGACGCCAGCGGGGGGCTCACCGTCATCGCCCTCGAACCGCCCTGGAACGCCCGCGTGAAGTGGATGGGTGGTGAGTTCACCGTTTCGCTCTTCGATCGCGATATCACCCGCTGGTCGCAACCGCTCTCCGTCTGGCACGGCGCGCCGATCGTCGCCGCGCCGCCGCCCGCACCCAAGGGCCCCGCGCCCGCGCCGGGTGCCATCGCCGGTGCCGTGCCCGGCGGTCCTGCCGGTACCCCGGGCGGCCCGCCCGGCGGCACTCAGCCCGTCGCCGTGCCCGCGAATGGCTCGATCCGCCTGCCCGCGGGCGCGATGCTCGAAGCCCCCGTCATCATCCAGCGCAGCGTCGAAGGTGGCGGCAGCACCATCATCGTCGCCCCCCCGCCCGGCGCGGCCCCACCCCCGCCTCCGCCCCCAACCGAAGACGAGAAGTAACCCGCGCCTCTCGCCCCGCTCTGGCCTGCCAACGCACTCCCGCCTCGCGATCACTTTCCCATGCCGCTTTGCCTGTTTGATCGGAGATCCCCGCGATGACCGTGCCGACTCAGCCCGCTCGTTCGAGCGCTCAATCCCGCCGTGCCGTCACGGCGTTGCTCTATTCCGCTGGCCTGGTCGGTGCCGTCGCGCTGGGCGTGTTCGCCCAGCCCGAGCCCGCGCCCACCACTCCGCCCGCCGCGCCAGCACCCGCACCCGTGCCCGCGACCACGACGCCAGCGCAAGCGCCTGTGACTCCCTCCCCCGCTCCGGCTACGGGCGAAGCGGCCGCGCCACCCGACGCACCCGCGCCAGCCAATGGCGCAATGACCGAAGCCAAGCCCGCCCCCACCACCCCGCCTCCTCCCACCGAGCCCGACCGCTTCGACGAACTCAAACGCCGCATCCGCGCCGGCGAGCCCACCGTCCTGTCGTTCAAGTCCGCCTCGGTCAGCGAACTCCTGCCCCTCATCGTCGAATACACAGGCAAGGTCGTCATGCCCTCCGACGACATCCTGGCCCGCAAAATCACGGTGGTGAACGACCGGCCCCTCAGCCGCAACGAGGCGCTCGACCTGGTCTTCCTGGCTCTGCAACAGCGCGATATCGCGGTCATCGAGACCGACCGCATCATCTACCTGCGCGACAAGGCCGAGATCGACCGCCAACTCGTCCCCATCGTGCCCGCCGACAAGTCGCTGCTCGAACGCAACGACATCGGCACCGTCGTGCAGAAGGTCTTCGGCCTCAAGAACGGGGCCGCCGCCAACATCGGCGACATCGTCCGCACCTCCCTCCCCGACTTCGGCAAACTCACCGTCGACCTCGACTCCAATCAGATCCTCATCACCGGGCCCATCGCGCTCCTGCAGCGCATGGAAATGCTCATCACCTCGCTCGACAAGCCCAGCGCCAGCAGCACGGTGACCGAGACGTTCCGCCTCCGCTACGCCGACGCCGACGCGATCGTGGCCAACATCCGCGAACTCTTCCAGGATCAATCGAGCGCCACCCAGAACGCCCAGCGTGCCGCGCTCCAGGGCGCGATCCGATCCTTCCAGCCCAACCAGCCCGCCGCCAATCAGCCCCGTCAGCCCGGCCAGCCCCAGCCCGGTCAACCGGGCGCAGCCCAGTCCAACCCCAACTTCCGCGCCATCTCCAACCGTCAGCAGAATGCCGTCACCGTGGTCGCCGAACCGCCGGTCATGGAGAAAATCCGCAAGCAGGTCGAGGATGTCTGGGACAAGCCCCTTCCCGACGACGCCGTCGTCCCGCGCGTTTTCAAACTCCAGTACATCGATCCCATCAAGGCCCGCGACACCCTCGAAGGCCTCTTCGGTGCCTCCAGCACCCGTACCACGTCCTTCGGCGGGTTCTTCGGCGGGCAGAGCAGCACCACCAGCCAGGGTGCTGGCCGCCTCGCCGGTCAGTTCTCCTTCCAGGCCAGCCCCGACACCTCGTCGATCATCGTCGTCGCCAAGAGCCCCGACAACATGGAAGTGATCGAGAAGGTCATCGCCGACCTCGATCAGCCCCGTAACGCCGGCCTGCCCCGCATCCTTGAACTCAAGCACGCCACCGCCGAGGACCTCGCCGAGCAACTCAACGCCCTGCTCGCCCAGGAAGGCACGCTCGCCCAGATCCGCCGCGTGAACACCGACCTCTCCGAACGCTCCGCCGCCGGTGCGTCACCCTTCGCCACCACCACCGAGTTCAGCAACAGCGGCGACAGTTTCACGCAGACCAGCACCCGCGCCCCGGAGAACCTCCAGTTCTGGTGGCAGCGGGCCCGCCCGCCCACCACCGACTCGGGCGCATCCACGCTCGTCGGCAAGATCCGCATCGTCCCCATCCAGCGACGCAACGCGCTCATGGTCATGGCCCCGCCCGAATACACCGACGCGGTCAGCGAACTCATCCAGCGCCTCGACCGTCCGGGCCGTCAGGTACTCATCTCCGCGGTCATCTGCGAAATCTCCGCCGAAGACGCCACCGCGCTGGGCCTCCGCTTCTCCAACACCACCATCAGCCCCAACCTGCAGGACAACGCCATCGGCTTCAACGCAGGCTCCAACGCCCAGGGCCAGCCCAACCAGTTCTTCAACGGCGTCAAGAACGACCTCCTCCCCGGCCTCTTCGATACCTCCGTCCTCAACGTGGGTGTCAACCTCAACGCCATCATCCAGGCCCTCGCCCAGAAGACCTCCGTCACCATCCTCTCCGAGCCCCGCATCTTCACCGGCGACAACCAGGAAGCCACCTTCTTCGACGGTCAGGACATCCCCTTCATCACCGATTCTCAGCCCAATACCCAGGGCAACATTGTCCAGTCCTTCGACTACCGGGCCGTGGGCATCAACCTCCGCGTCCGTCCGCGCATCACGCCCGAACGCGACGTCGACCTGAAAGTCGACCTCGAACTCTCCTCCATCCAGCCCAATCAGACCCTGTTTGGTGGCTTCATCGTCGATCGCCGCCAGACCACCACCCAACTCATCGTTCGCGACAACCAGACCGTCGTGATTTCAGGCATCATGCGGGCCGAAGAGTCCAGCGTAAAACGCAAAGTTCCCCTCATCGGTGACATCCCCCTCATCGGCGAACTCTTCAAATCCACCGAAACCTCCGTCACCAACACCGAACTCGTCGCCTTCATCACGCCCCTCGTCGTCGAAAACCGTGTCGATTCCGACGGCATCAACGACCCCTTCCGCCGCCGCCTCAACGAACTCCGCGATCAACTCACCCCCGAAGACAAAGGCCCCAAGCCTCGTTCAACCGCCGATCCCGCGCACCACCCAGCCGCCCCGGCCTCCCCCGCCAAGCCCGAATCCGCACCCCCCGTGCCCGCTACGCCACCCGCCTCAGGGCATTGATGCGCAATCCCATGCACCGTTGTTGCCCCACCGCGTCCGCGTTGCTCGCCTTCACCCTGCTGGCCGGCTGCGTGACGGAACGCACCGGCTACAAGCCCCGCGGCGTGCCCGTCGATCCCGACGCTTCGCCCGGCGATGTCGATCTCTCCACCGCCTTCAACCCCGCGCCAGCCGCGCCGATCTCCGTCGGCCGTTCCCGCTTCGGTGTCGCCCACCTCGGGGCCATCCGCTACGACGGGCTCACCCTGCCCATCGTCTCCCCCGCCGGTGACTTCCTCGCGGCTCAAGTAACCGACCCGCCCACCTGGGCCGCCCTGCTCGGCTTGCCCGGCGAAAACCGCGCCGATCTCGCCCGCCTGCAAACCTTTCGCCTCACGGCCGACGCCGTCGTTCCCGTCGATTTCACCCCCGGCCTGCCCCGCGGCCTGCTCCTGGGCCGCTCTTCCTCCCCCCGCGGCGTCCTCGTCGAAGCACCCCAGCCCGATGGTGCCCGCTGGATCGGCCGCCTCGATTGGTCCACCGGCCAAATCTCCTGGCTCGTGCGCGAAAACGGCCTCGTCGCGGCCCACGCCATCGAACTCCGCGATGGCACGCTCATCTATTGCCGCCGTGCCGTCGCCGAGGTGGCCTTCGCGCTGGTCATCCGCTCGCCTGGCAAGCCCGAAATGGTGGTGCCCACATCCGGCGAGTGCGCGTTCTACCCCATCGCGTCACCCAGCCAGCGCTACGTCGGCTTCATGTCGCTCCGCTACAACGCGGACAAAGCCCCTTCAGGCGAGTTTCCCGCCATCGGCCGAGGGGCCGAGTGGGGCGCAATGGACCTGGTGTCCGTCGATCTGCTGGCGACAAACGGCCCGGCGATTGCCGGTCGATTCCGCATCGCGGACGCTGGCACGCCCAAGCAGGCGTTCCAGGCGGCCGCGGGGCAGGATGCCGTGCCCGCCGACGTGCCTTCACTTCCCGCTGCGCCGCGCAATGCCTCGCCGGATCAGAAGCCCCCGCTGGCGGACCCCCGCGAAACGTTCACGCTGGTGGCTGCCCGCTGGGATGGTGTGGCGCTTCTCGGTGCGGCGAGTGGAAATGTCGCCCGTCTCGCCCCCCGTGCCATCGCGGCTTCTCTCGTCGCCACCCCGGCTGGCCCCGTCGCCCTCGTCAGCACCGATCGTGACCTCTTGCTCATCGATAATCCCACCGCCGCACCCACCCGCGCCGGTTCGCTCCCGCCCTCGACCAGAGTGACGACCCAGCCGCTCATCGTCAGGGGTTCGCCCCTGATTCAAGGGCCCCAAAATCCCCAATCGGGGGGGGAATCACTCGTCGGTTTTGGTCTCGACACCATGGCGACTGAACCAACTCTTCGCATCATGCGACTTCAGCCCCTCTCTACCCCCCCTGCGCCCCCCGCAAATGCACCGTCTGACAGGCCGTAACCGGCGGTCTGGGCTGGTCCTGGGGGGTGTGCCGGGTAGGGTGACTCGTTCGATTTTGAGGATTTTGGGGACGATGCCTTGACAGCAACCCGGGCATGTTGTACGTTCTAGGCGTCGTGTCGGCTTTCCGCCGTGTTCACTCATCGGACAAGTGGAAGGAAGGAGATATCCCGTGAATAAGAATGTCGTTCGTGGTTTGTTCGCTATGGCTGGCCTCGCGGTCAGCGCTTCTGCGGCTCTCGCCCAGGCACCCTCGTCGGCGCAGGTGTGGGAAGTCCGCTTCGTGGTTGATTCCTCTGGTGCGTTCGCCGCTGGTCCCAGCGCGACGGCCGTTGGTATCACGATGGAGGCTCGCGTCTCCATCCTCGCCAACACCTCGGCCACCGGTACCAACAACTTCGGCATCAGCCGCGTTGGTGGTGCAAACGGTACGTTCCGTGTCACCTTCACCGATGCCCTCTCGGCTGGTGGTGGTCTGAACCAGGGTTCGGTCGCGCAGGGTGCCACCGGCCAGGCGTTCAATGACACCAACGGGAACCCCATCGCTGGCCACTTCTCGCCTTTCCGTGGCTCCTTCCAGCCCCAGCAGGGCCCCAACTTCATGGGCCCCAACAGCGAGCCCAACAACGGTGTGGCCAACAACCCCGCCACCGGCTCGCCCTTCCTCACCCAACTCGTCGGCAGCCGCGCGTTCAACTACGGCTCTGACGGCACCGGTGCCTACGGCGCGGGCGAGTTCGCCCCTGTCTACCGCATGGTGTTCTTCCCCCGTCCCGATTTCACGGGCAACGCCGTCCGTAATGTGACCGTCGCCGTTACGGGCATGTCCGCTCGCTACATCCACACCGTCAACGGCACGCTCGGCGTCGCCGCGACGGCTGTGAACCTGGCTCCGCAGAACTTCTCGTTCCAGGTTCCGACCCCCG
This sequence comes from uncultured Phycisphaeraceae bacterium, assembly GCA_964588585.1. Taxonomy (GTDB): domain Bacteria; phylum Planctomycetota; class Phycisphaerae; order Phycisphaerales; family UBA1924; genus JAEUIX01. Next base: position 134,960 of record CAZPPX010000005.1, on the reverse strand, counting down.
GTGCGGCTGCCCTCCTCGGCCTCGGTGCCCTGGCTGGCCTCCGCCGCCGCCGCTGAGTGACTTCGGCGCGACACCCGGTTGGCTTCCTACGCCTCCGGTTCGAGTGAACACGTCACACTCATGCACCGGTTTCGCTCCTGCGAAGCCGGTGTTTTTCTTTTTGAGAAGGCACGAGTGACGAGGAACGAGCAATGAGGGGAAGTCGTCACTCGTCGCTCGTCACTCATCACTCGTCGCTTCCCAAAGCAAAGCCCCGGGCCAAGTGGCACCGGGGCTTGGGGCGAAGTCTGTGGTTGGCGTTCAGTCCAGACCCGATCAGGCCTTCTCGATGTCTCGCAGCAGGCGGTCAAGGGCCGCGTCCCACTTGTCGGGGTCAAGATACGTTCCCTCGGCCAAGGCCTCACGCACGCGCAGCACCTTGGCGCTGTGGGTCTGCTCCTCGGCTTCGATGGCCTCGGCCGAGAGTTCAACCGTGTCGATCGGGTTCAAGGTGATGGCGACGGGGCCGTTTTCGGTCAGGCGGAGTCGGCCGGCGAGGGCCGCGGGGCCGACGGCGGTGCTGGCGCTGAGGTTCTGCACGGATTCGATGCTCATTGGCGAAACTCCTGAAGTGCTCGCCGGGTCGCGGAGCGTATGGCGCTCGACGATCGGCATGAGTTGGTTGGGGAAGGCGGGATGTGGCCGCGTTCCCGGGGGACAAGAACCACCGCTGCGTTGCCGGCGATCCTTGCCGAGCACACCGAGGGATCCATCCGCACATACTATCGGGCGAAGACTTGTCGGACTTTGCACGATGGTCGTGTGCTTTGATGACTATCGGCCCCGACGCGCGACAAACTTGAGCCCGTTTGGTTTCTGTGGATTGCGCCTATCCTCAGTGAAGACAAGGGCTTACAGGCGATAAGCGGAGAGCGGACGTGGATAACTTTTTCGCGCCGGTTTGGCTCGTTTCCCTACGTTTTTTCGCCCCGGGGTCAATTCCTCAGCGCGTTTCGAGTTACACGGTCAGGTTCTTGCGCGTTACACCGCTCGTACTCGTGGCCACCTTGGGAATGTTCTCGGGCCTGCTTTCCTGCGCGTCAAGGGAATCTACCTCACAGGCCAAGCCCGGCGGCGCGGACCTTGCCGAGGGGCCTGCTGTTTTTGGCCGACCGGGCCCGAGCGGCGGGAGTGGGGGGGAAGGCGTCGAAGCACCCTTCGCAGGGGATGCTGAAACGGGGGAGTGGTCGGTGGCGATTGTCACGTTTCGCGGGTCGAACCACGCGACCCAGGCCGCGGCGGCGCTGCCGCGGGTGCGGGCGTATCAGGGGCTGGAGGGGGCGTATGCCTTTCCGGTCGAGTTCGATCGGAACGGCTTGGCGATCGCGTCGGCCATTGGCGTGGGGCAGTTTGTCGATGGCGAGGACCCCCGCGGATTAGATGAAGCCGAACGGGTGCGAGCATTGGCGGGTGCCGGGGGAACCAAGCCCTTTGCGAAGGCGGCGCTGGTGGCTCGCCCGCAAAGGCCGATCGGCGATCCGCGATCGCCTGTCACGTCGTCGCCCGAAGCGGCCCGCGGACCGGAGCCGGCGAACAATTCGGCAACCGCCGCGAACGCGGGCGCTGCCAAGGGCCCAACGCTGCCCGGCAAAGTCAAACTCTTCGATCTGTCGCGCGTCCGTGCCCAATACGGCAAGGCGGCGATCGTGACCTTGCAGGTGGGCGTGTACGAACGGATCGACGGCGCACCATTGGCGGCCGGTGACCTGGCGGAGATTCGCGCCTCGGCGGAAGCCGCGGTGGCCAAACTGCGGAGCGAGGGCGAGCCCGCCTACTTCCTGCACGGCCCGCGGCGGAGCATGGTGACGATCGGGATTCTGGCCGAGGGGGACGTGATCCCCAAGCCGACTCCCGAAGCGGTGGCGATGCGGAAGAAGCACCCTTACAACCTGCTGAACGGCCAGGGGTACAAGGCCGGGCCGAAAGGGGAGGTGAAGGGGAGCGAGTTTGTGAGGGTGCCGTAGCTTGGACACGGGGAACCCCAGGCTTCGTCGAGGACTCCTCAGCCTCCGCGTCCGGGATGCAGACCGACAACGAGGGAATCGGATGTGACTCGTCGGGCTTCTTGGTCTACTATTCATCTTCGGGACCGACCGGGACGGACGCTTTGGGGCACCTCTTTGAGGTGACACAGGGCCGAGGAACGGTCAGGGGCTTTCCCATCGCGGCTGATGGAAGGTCCACGTTCCGGCTGGTTTCGGGATCGGCCTGTGCTTTCACGAGCGGCGGGCGGATTGGCGAGACTGGCAGAGTGCCGCGGCCTCCAACGCTACTGACTTTGGTCGGGCGCGGTGCGGGGACCGCGAGGTCTTCCGCAACCGGGTCTGGCGGTAGCCGCGCCGACTGACTCGCCCGATTGGAGCCGACCGGATCGCGCAGTCACCCGTAGAACAGATTCAGAAGCGAAGCGATTTGCCAGCATGACGCCGACGCCAGCCCGTGAGATGGGGCCGTGCGAGTCGGACCTTGGCCGATGGTGTAACGGTAGCACAGCAGATTTTGGTTCTGCTTGTCCTGGTTCGAATCCAGGTCGGCCAGTTGAAGAAGGGAAGGCATTGGGCACTAGGCACTGGGCATTAGCAGAGGAAGACAGAGGACAGACAAGCAACGGAGAGCGGATTTCAGACCTTCGATCCCTTCGCTCCTTCGTTGACCAAGCTCCCAACGACTTCACGACCCCATGAGCACACACGCACCCATCGCGATCATCTTGGCAGCCGGCAAGGGCACGCGGATGCGTTCGGACCTGCCCAAGGTGGTGCATCTGATCGGCGGGCGGCCGATGGTGCATTGCGTGGTGGATGCGTGCCGGGCGGCGGGGTGCGGGCGGATCATCCTGGTGGTCGGCTACAAGCAGGAGATCGTGCGGGGTGTGTTTGAAGGGACGATTGGTCTGCCCACAGCCAATGGCGTGGAGTTTGTGGAGCAGGATCAGCAGTTGGGCACGGGCCATGCGGTGAAGTGTTGTGCGGGGGCGCTGAAGGCCGCGGCCCAGCCCGGGCAGCCGGTGTTCGTGCTCGCGGGCGATGGGCCGCTGATCCGGGCCGAGACGCTGAAGCAACTGCTGGAGCGGCACCGTTCAACCGGCGCATCGGCGACGATGGCGACCTCGGTGATCGACGATCCGGCAGGCTACGGACGCATCGTGCGAAACGCCACCGGCGCGTTCCAGGCCATTGTTGAGGACAAGGACTGCACGCCAGCGCAGACGGCGATTCGCGAGGTCAATCCGTCGTACTACTGCTTTGATGCCGCGGCACTCTTCACGTCGCTCGCGACGCTGAAGCCCAACGGCCCTTCGGGCGAGTTTTACCTCACCGACGTGCCGGCGATGCTGCTCGCGGGCGGGAAGCGTGTCGAAGTGATCGACGCGGTGCCGCCTGAGGATGTGCTCTCGATCAACACGCCCGAGCAGTTGGCGGAGGTCGATCGGGTGTATCGGTCGCGGGCGGCGGCACACAGCCACGGCCATTCCAACCCTTCCAGGAGCCCGCGATGACGAGCCTTCAGAGCCCTTCGGCGGCGGTGAATGTTCCGGTCGTTGGCGTGCCCGCTGGTGGGAGCACTCCGGGCGCAGGCACCGGCACGCAGGCTCAACCCACCCCCAATGGTGGTGGGTTGAACGGGATGGAACTGAAGGTGTTCGCGGGCCGCGGCAGCCGGGGGCTGGCCGAGCGGATCTGCAAGCACATGCACGTGCCGCTGGGCGAAGCGCACATCGAAACGTTCGCCGACGGCGAGATCATCGTGCGCGTGGATGAAGACGTGCGCGGCCGCGACTGCTTCATCGTGCTCTCGACGTGTGCGCCGGTGAACGACAACATCATGGAACTGCTGGTGTTCATCGACTGCCTTCGCCGAGCGAGCGCGGGGCGGATCACCTGCGTGATTCCGTACTTCGGCTATGCCCGGCAGGATCGCAAGGACGCCGGGCGGACGCCCATCACGGCCAAACTGGTGGCGAACCTGATCACCGCCGCGGGCGCGGGGCGGGTGCTGGCGCTCGACCTGCACGCGGCCCAGATTCAGGGCTTCTTTGATATCCCCGTCGATCACCTCTCGTCCATGCCCGTGTTCGCGCGGTACTTCCAGACGCAGCGGGCCTCGCTGACCGACCTGTGCCTGGTAAGCCCCGACGTGGGCAACGTGAAGGTCGCCGAGCAATACGCCAACCTGCTGGGCGGGGAACTGGCGATCATCAACAAGCGGCGCATGAGCGGCAGCGAGGTGCTCGTCGAGCACATCATCGGCACGGTGAAGAACAAGACGGTGCTGCTGATGGACGACATGATCTCGACGGCGGGCACCGTGTGCGAGGCCGCGGAACTGTGCTTGCGTCAGGGGGCCAAGGAAGTCATCGCGGCGGCGACGCACGCGGTGTTCGCGGGCAAGGCGATCGAGCGGCTGCTCAAGGCGCCGATCAGCCGGATCATCACGACCAACTCGATTCCCACGGGTGCGCGGCTCGATGCCCTGCGGCCCAAACTGACCGAACTGTGCGTCTCTGAACTGCTCGGGGACGCGATCCACAACATCCATTACAACAAGTCGATCAGCGCGCTGTTCCGGAACAACGCCGGCGTAAAGCGCTGATCACGAGTTTCACAAGCACCGGTAGCCGGCGCGGCACGAGCCGCGTCCCGCGAGAGGTTGAAAGGACGATTCCCATGCATGAGAAATCACCCGTTCTGAAGGCTCAATCCCGCGCCCGCCTGGGCAGCCGCTATGCCCAGCGCGATCGCGCCAAGGGCTTCCTGCCCGCGGTCATCTACGGCCACGGCGCGGCACCCGTTGCCGTGAACTTCGAGGGCGTGGAGACCGTCCGCCACATCAAGGCGGGCGAGAAGGTCTTCCGCCTCGACCACACCGGCGTGGGGTCGGATCAGATGATCCTGCTCAAGGATCTGCAGTTTGATTACCTGGGCGACACCATCGTGCACGCCGACTTTGCCCGCGTCGATCTCGACGAGCGCGTCCGCACCCGCGTGCACGTTGAACTGCAGGGCGAGGCCAAGGGCCTGAAGACGACGGGCGCGATCCTGATGCATCCGACCAACGAACTGGAGATCGAGTGCCGCGTGCGCGATCTGCCCGATCGCATCGTGGTCGAAGTGGGCGATCTGGATGTGGATCAGCAGATCACGGCGGGCACGGTGAAGTTGCCCGGGGGCGACATGAAGTTGATCACCGACAAGCACGCGGTCGTGGCCCAGATCGTGATTCAGAAGGAAGAGGTCGTGGCCGAGGCGGCCGCGGTCGCGACCGACGCCGTGCAGCCCGAGGTCATCGGCGAGAAGGAACGTGCCGAGAAGGCCGCGGCCGAAGCCGCCGCCAAGCCCGGGGCGAAGCCCGCCGCTGGTGCACCGGCCGCCAAGGCCGCCGCGCCCGCCAAGAAGTAAGCCTGTCGTTTCCACACCCCGACCCCCCCGGCAGCCCACCGGTCCGGGCGGAGGACTCAACCCCTCCGCCCGGGCCGATTCTCGGAGTTCTTCGCGAGACCATGAAGTTGATCGTCGGCCTAGGCAATCCCGGCAGCGCATACGAGCGCACGCGGCACAACGCGGGCTTCATGGCCCTCGACCGCGTGGCGCGCCGTCACGCGCCCGCCGGGGTTCCCGCACGCCCCCCCCAATCGAAGTTCAACAGCCTGCTCGTGGAGGCGACGATCTCCGGCGAGCGGTGCATTCTGCTCAAGCCGCTGACTTACATGAATCGCTCGGGCACGCCTGTGGCCGAGACGCTGAACTTCTACAAGATGTCGGCGGCGTCGGACCTGCTGGTGCTCGTGGACGAATACGCCTTGCCCCTGGGCAAGATTCGCCTGCGCGGCTCGGGCAGCGATGGCGGGCACAACGGCCTCACCGACATCGAGCGCGCCCTGGGCACGCGCGACTACCCGCGGCTTCGCATCGGCATCGATCCGCCGCCGACCACCTACGACGACCCGGCCGATTGGGTTCTGGGTTCCTTTACGCCCGATCAGACCAAGGCGCTCGAACCGGCGCTCGAGCGCGCAGCCGACGCGGTGGAGGTGTTCGCCAAGAGCGGCATCGAAGCGGCGATGAACCGCTTCAATGCCGAGCCCAAGCCGCCGGCACCGCCCAAGCCGCCCAGGCCGCCTCCCGCACCATCTCCTCCGGAGGCACCCGGCTGAGTCCAATCCATCAGCCAACCTCCACCCTTTCCGTTCACGTTTGTTTCTGACCGATTACTGAAACCAACCTCGATACACGATTCAGGCCTCACAAACTTAGGACCGACCCATGCGCATGATTCCCACCGTTCAGTACGAAGCGATGTTCCTCCTCGGCCAGGGTGCCGCGACCGATCTCGCCGCTTCCGTCAACCACATCAAGGACGCCCTCACCAAGAACGGCGCCGAGATCATCGCCCTCAAGAAGTGGGCCGATCGCCAACTGGCCTACCCCATCAAGAAGCAGAAGCGTGGCATGTACGTTCTGTGCTACTTCTCTTCGCCCACCGATCGCCTCGGCGCGATCGAGCGCGCGTTCAACCTGTCGGAAATCGTCATCCGTTCGCTCATCATCCGCGCCGATCACCTGACGGTCGAAGAGATGAAGAACGCCGACGGCCAGACCGACCTGACCATCGAAGCCAACCTCCGCGCGGCGGCGGCGCCCGCAGCGCCTGCCCCGGCGGTGGTGGCAACTCCCGCTGCACCCGCTGCCGTGCCTGCGGCCAACTGATCACGCACGCTCTTCGCCCAGCCACACGCTCCCCGCCTCCGCGAGTTATGAGGCGGGGAGCGAGACCGCGGCGCGGCGCGGGTTGGCCGAGGCCTTGGAGTGGTCCTATGACGCCACAGATGCTCCAGCAGCGGTTCACGCAGATTGAGCAAGCGGTCAGTCGCTTGAACCAGGGCTTGGTGACGCTCTTCACGCGCCTCGTGCGCGTGTCGCAACGCGCCGCCGCGGCCGAGGCACGGGCGCGCCTTGCCGCTGCGGGCCAGAAACCCCGGCTGCCCATGGAGTTCAAGGCCCAGTTCGGCGAAGACGTCTTCATCTGGGACGCGCTGGGTCAGCCGCTCTCAGGCTTCTTCATCGAAGTCGGCGCGTTCGACGGCTATGCCTATTCGGTGACCCACGGGCTCGAAGCCCTGGGCTGGAATGGGCTTCTTGTCGAGGCCTTGCCGGGCCCGTGCGAAGCGTGCAAAGCCCGCCGGCCCAACAGCCGTGTAGTGCACGCCGCGCTCTCGCGTCCCGGCGGGCCGGCGACGGCGACGTTCAATGCCGCGTCCGATTCGCTGGGTGGCATGTACTCGTTTCTGACCACCGACGAGCACCACCGGGGCGTGCTGGCCAACTCGGGCACGACGACCGCACCGATCACGGTTCCGCAGACGACCATGGACGCGCTGCTCGAAGGCCACGCCGGGTCCATCGACGCGGCGATCATCGACGTGGAGGGCGGCGAGATTCCGCTGCTTGAAGGCTTCGACCTGAACCGCTGGAAGCCGCGCGTGTTGATCCTTGAAGACAACGCCCGAGGACGCGACCCGGCGCTGGAGCGGTACATGCAGAGCCAGCCCTACCACTTCCTTGGATGGTTGGAGGTCAACCGCCTCTACATTCACAACGACGAACGGGCGGTGATCGAGCAGTGCAAGAGGATGTGACAGGCGGACGGACCCCGAAGCACCCGCTGCGCCGATCGCTAATGCCCCGTCGCGTCGTACTTCGCCGCGTCGCTCAGGCCCGCCAGCCCGGCCTTGTCGCTCATCTTGATCTTCACGAGCCAACCGGCACCGAACGGATCGCTGTTCAACTGGCCGGGGTTATCCGACAAACTCGCGTTGACCTCGATCACCTCGCCCGCGATAGCGCTGTAGATATCACTGGTGGTCTTCACCGACTCCACCTCGCCCACCACCGCGCCCGCGGCCACCTTGGTACCCTTGGGCTTCATCTGTACATACGTCACATCCGTCAGCGCGTCGACGGCGTGCCGCGTGATGCCCAGCGTCACCACGTCGCCCTCGACCTTGTGCCATTCGTGCGTCTTGGAATAGAGGCGGTCAGAAGGCGAGGCGGCCATGGCGGGGTTCCTGAAAGTGCCGCCCCGGCACCGTCGAGGGAGTCCGAAACCCTCGCCTGCCCCCCGGGGCGAATCGCCGGAGTGTAGACCATACGGTGCGGGCCTTGCTACTCGACGACCGACTACCCTCCTCGCCTGATGCCGCCTGATTCGCCATCCATCCCCGTCACCATTCTCGGCCCCACCGGCTACACCGGCCTCGAACTGCTCGAGATACTCGCCCGCCACCCGCGCCTGCGCGTGGTGTACCTCGCCACCGCGCGCGAGAAGCAGCCGCGCATCGACGCCGAGTTTCCCCGCCTCGCCGGTCGTCTTGGGGATGGCATAGACCCGCAATGCCGGTCCATTGACCATGACGCGATCGCCGCCTGCTCCCGGCTAGCGTTTCTGTGTCTGCCACACGAAGCCGCGATGCTGCACACACCCAAACTCTTGCGGCGGGGCGTGCGCGTGGTTGACCTTTCGGCCGCGTATCGACTCAAGAACCCGGTCGCGTACCAAGCCGCGTATGGGCACGCCCACACCGATACGGCCAACCTCGACCATGCCGTCTACGGCCTCACCGAACTCGTGCGCGATCGCCTTCCCGCCGCCACGCTGGTCGCCAACCCGGGCTGCTACCCAACCGCCGCGGCCTTGGCGCTGCTGCCGCTGCTGCGCGAGGGGTTGATCGATCCAGAAACCATCATCATCAACGCGGCATCGGGTGTCAGCGGCGCGGGCCGCGAGCCCAAGCCCAATACCACGCTCGTCGAAGCCGGTGAAAACTTCTCCACCTATGGCATCGGCACGCACCGGCACCAACCCGAAATCACCCAAACGCTGCGAACGCACGGCACGAACGCGGCGAGTGCCAACGCCTCCGCCCCGCGTGCACTGTTCGTTCCCCATCTCCTCCCCGTCGAGCGCGGTATCCTCGAAACCATCTACGCTCGCCCGGCCTCGCCCGCGATCGACACCCAGCGCGTGCAGCAGGCCCTGATAAACGCCTACGCCCGAGAGCCGTTCGTGGTCGCGCGAGCGGAAGCACCGACGCTCCGCGATGTGCTGCACACCAACCGCGTGCATGTGAATGCGCGCGTTGTTGAGGGCACAGTGGTGGTCGTGGCCGCGATCGATAACCTGCTCAAGGGTGCGAGTGGCCAGGCGGTGCAAAACGCCAACGTGATGCTCGGCCTTCCGGAGGACGCGGGACTCGCGTGAACGTGGCGCGATCCCGCTCGGCCGACGCAGCATCGCGAGCCGATCACGTCCCAGAATGCACGTCCCTCACAGTTACCGGGGGCAAAGCGGGCAAGCGCGCGACCCGGCGCGGCTCAAACCGGCTCGGCTAGTCCGCGAAGCGTGCTCGCGCAAACTCCGCGCTTGACGCTCTGAATCCAGCCTCCGAGGCCGACGATCATCATCGGCCCCGCCACGCTCGTGCGCCGGTTGAGGCACGCCATGAAGTCCAGACCGATCCTTATTGTCGAAGACGAGCCGCACATCGCGGCCGTGGTGGCGCTGAAACTGGAGCGGGCCGGGTATGTCGCGGTGACCTGCGCGACGATTGCCGAGGCGACCCGGGCCCTCGATCAGCGTCGCTTTGCGCTCGTGATTGCCGATGTGCACCTGGTCGGCGAATCGGGGCTGGACCTGGCCGCCAGCCTGTCGGTGCCCAACGACACCAACAAGAACGCCCACACGCCGGTGCTGATTCTCACCGGGATGGGCCATCACCTGGAATCGCTTACGCTGCCCAAGTCGGTTCGCGATGTGCTGACCAAGCCGTTCAGTCCGACGGAGTTGCTGGCGCGGGCGGAGCGGTTGATGGGACTGGCGGCACCGTCAACATCGGCCTCGAAGCGGCACGCCAATGCCGCGCGCGACGCCGCGTGATGGCGGCCTGATCGTCAGCGCCATCCAGTCGTTGTTAGTGTGTCCGCAGCGAGGCCATATTGGCCCGAAGATGTGCTGCGCGCGTCGTGCCCACCACCGCGCACGCGACGCCCGGCTGGGACAGCACCCAGCGCAGGCTATCGCCACCGCTCTCCGCGCCGAGTTCGCCCCCCGCGTTGTCCACTGTGATGCCCGCACTCAATCGCCCACCGGCGAGTGCCTTCTTCACCAGGACGCCGACACCCTGCTGTCCTGCTGCCGCCGCTACAGGTGCCATCGACTGCTCGTGGGCATTCAGCGTCAGCATGACGACGTCGCACCCTGCCTCCAGCGCCGCCCATCCGCCCGCAACCGAACCAACCGACGCGCCGATCGCGCGCACTTTCCCCGCGCGTTTCAGTTCACTTATCGCACCGAGCGCCTCACCTTGCTTCAGCACACCAACGTCGTCGGTCGAACCCGAAAAATGCAGCAGCGCGATTTCGACGCGATCCGTGGCAAGCCTCGTCAAACTCTGCTCGATGCTCGCGACGATCGCGCCGCGCGAAAAGTCGTAGCGCGACTGCCCGCTCGCCTCCTCGAACATTTCGCCCGCCTTGGTGCAGATCACCCACGCCTCGCGCGGCCTCACCCGGGTCAGCAACTGGCCCAGGCGAGACTCGCTGACGCCATACGCCGGGGCCGTGTCGATCAAGTTCACGCCAACGTCTGCGGCGGCGGTCAGCAACTCAATCACCTGGTCATCGGTGGGCAACCGCGTGGGCGTGGCGGCAAGTTTCAGGCCTGCCGTGCGTCCCAACGTCACCGTTCCTAGCCCCATCGGACCCACGTTCAAGCCCGTGCGGCACAGCGCCCTCGTGCCCAGCGCCAACGGTGCTTTTCGAGCCGACGGCTGAGGCGGTGGGGGCGGGGAGGTGGGCTGCATCGTCGGGACGGTATACTCCCCGCCTATGCCCGACGCCGCCAAAACCTGCGCCTATTGCGGCGCCGATTGCACCAACAAGCCCCGCACCAAGGACGAGGCTGGCCGCTATTACTGCAAGGAGTGCTTCCCCCTCGCCGCCGCTGCGGCGAAGGCCAAGGGCACGGGCGGCACGGCTCCGCAACGCGCCGCACCCGGGCCCAAAGCCGCCAACTCCGCCATCGACCCCTTCGACGACCCCATCATCCTCGCCCCCGATCTGGTCGTCCCGCGTGACGAGCCAACGCCCGCCGCCAAGGCCCAGACCGCCCAGACGGAACTTCCACCCAAGTCGTGCCCGAGTTGCGGGGTCATTCTGCCCGGCGCGGCGGTGCTGTGCACCAACTGCGGGTTCAACACCGCGACCCAGAAGGGCCTGAAGACCAAGATCGAACGCGCCAAGGCCGCCAAGGCCAGCGGGCACAAGGTCGCGGCCATGGGTGACTACGCCAACTCCCTCCAGCGCTTCATCGCCGCACTGATAGACGGCGTGATCCTCGCCATCATCACGACGGTTGCCATGGTCGGCGTGAGTGCACTGGGACAGCTAGACCCCGACGCCTGGACGGCCGCACTCGAAGCCGGCGAGATTCCCGCCGATTTCGCCCTCGTGTTGCTCGTGTACTTCGGCGTGCAATGGGTCTATTTCGCGCTTCAGGAATCCTCCAATCGCCAAGCCTCCGTGGGCAAGTCGGTGATGGGCTTCTCGAACGCCACGGCCGGTGGCGAGAACGTCGGCTTCCTCCGCGCGTCCGCCCGGTTCTGGATCAAGACCATCGGCCTGGCGCTCCCCGCCGTCGGTTTTTTCTACGCCATCGCGTGCCTCATCTGCTGCATCATCACTCCGCGCAAGCAGATGCCCCACGACCTGATTACGGGTGTCGTGATGATGCGGTGATGAATGTCGTGCCACTGGGGTCGGCGTGCCTGGACGCCGTCAGTAGTGCGCCCCATTGATGCCCATAACTGGCACGCCGGCCAAGGCTGGTTGCCGTGAGTTGGTCGAAAATGATTGGCTTCCAAGAGTACGTCTCGCACAACCCCATTCCTACCCTCGCCCTCGAAAGGGGCACGCAGCATGGCACTCTGGGGCGGACGGTTTGAAGGCAAGCAATCGGCGCTCTTCCGCCGCTTCAATGACTCGCTGCGGTTTGATCACCGCCTGCTCGGGGCCGATCTGCTCGGATCGAAGGCCTGGGCCAGGGCGATTCACCGCGCCGGCGTGCTGACGGCCGACGAACTGGCCAGCCTGCTGAGCGCGCTCGATGACATTGGGCGCGACACGGGCATCACGGAAGGCGATGCGGCCTCATTGCCCCGCGACGCGGCGCGCGTGCTCGCGTCGGGCGAGGAAGACGTGCACTCGTTTGTCGAGGCCGAACTGATCCGCCGCGTGGGTCAACTGGGCAAGAAACTGCACACGGGCCGATCCCGCAACGACCAGGTGTGCACCGATCTGCGCCTGTGGCTGGGTGCCGTGATCGGGCAGACCACCGAACTGATCCGCGCGGCCCAGCGTTCGCTCGTGGACCTTGCCGATCGCGAGCGTGCAACACCCGTGCCCGGGTACACGCACCTGCAACGCGGGCAACCCGTTCTGCTGGCGCACTGGGCGCTGGCGTATTTCGAGATGCTCGATCGCGATGCCGAGCGCCTGCGCGACGCGTCGGCGCGAGTGGTCGTGTCGCCCCTGGGCTCGGGCGCGCTCGCGGGCACGGCCTACACCATCGACCGCGAGGCCCTGGCCCGCGACCTGGGCTTCACGCGCGCTTCGCGCAACAGCCTCGATGCTGTCGCTGACCGCGATTTCGCGCTCGAGTTTCTGGCCGCAGCGGCAACGTGCGCGATTCACCTGTCGCGACTCGCGGAGGATTTGATTCTTTACACCTCCAGCGAGTTCGCGTTTGTCGCGCTGGATGATGCCGTGACCAGTGGCAGTTCGCTGATGCCGCAGAAGAAGAATCCCGATGCGCTGGAACTGATCCGCGGCAAGGCCGGCCGCATCCTCGGCGCGCACACGACCCTCGCGATGACGCTCAAGGGCTTGCCCCTTGCGTACAACAAGGACCTGCAGGAAGACAAGGAGCCGCTCTTCGACGCGGCCGACAACCTGGCGCTGTCGCTGGCCATGCTGCCACCGGTGCTGGACACAATGAAAGTGGATCGCGCCGCGTGCAAAGCCGCGGCCCTGGGCGACGGCACGGTGCTCTCGACCGACCTCGCGGATTTTCTGGTCGGCAAGGGCGTCCCGTTCCGCGATGCGCACGACATCAGCGGCCGCCTGGTGCGGGAGTCGCTCGCGAGCAAGGTGCCGCTGCACAAGTTGCCGCTGGCGACGATGCAGGCCGCGTCCCCGTTGATCGACGACGGGGTGTATCGCGTGCTGACCCTGGATGCCAGTTTGTCGCGCCGATCGGCGCTGGGCGGCACGAGCCCGCAACGCGTGGGAGAAGCGATCGGCGAGGCGCGGGCGCGGCTGGCGGGGCGGCCGCAATGACTACGAAGTCCGAGGAAGTCCTGTACCTCTTGAATGGCGTCAGCGGTTCGCGGGAATCCTCTCACGCTTCCCTTCCCACTCCTCAATCGCCCGCCGCACCGATCCCCCAGCCCGATCAAGCGCGCCAAGCGACTCCTCCCGCGTCAACCCCGTCAGCGTCGCGATGATCCGCGCCGCCCGATCGCGCAACTTCTCGTTCGTTGCCCTCAGGTCGATCATCAGGTTCTCACGCACCCGCCCAGCCCTCACCATCAGCGCCGTCGAGATGATGTTCAGTGCCATCTTCGTCGCGCTCCCCGCCTTCATCCGCGTCGAGCCCGTCAGCACCTCAGGCCCCGTCGGCAGGACGATCAGGTGATCGCACCCCGCCGGTCGCGCCACCGCGGCGCACGACAAGAGTCCCGTCCGCGCGCCCTGCCGCTTGGCGATCCGCAGCGCGCCCAGCACATACGGCGTCGTGCCCCCCGCCGCGATCCCCAGCACCGCGTCCGCGATCGACAGGTTCAGCCGTCCAAGTTCCGCCTCCGCACCGTTCGGATCGTCTTCCGCACCTTCGCTGCTCCTCCGCAGCGCCCCATCGCCCCCCGCGATGATCCCCACGATTCGCCCGGGCGGCACATGAAACGTCGGCGGCGCTTCCGACGCATCCAGCACACCCAATCGCCCCGACGTGCCCGCGCCCACATAGATCAGCCGCCCCGGGAACTGCACCGCATCCTCGCCCCGTGGCGGCGCGGCCACGAAAAACGGCTCCGCCGCCCGCACGAACGCTGCCAGGTCCGGCAGCGCGTGCCCCACCGCCGCGATCACCGCCTCGTCCTCGCGGTTGATCAGCGTCACGATCTCCGCGATCGTCAGCGCGTGCAGGTTCATCGAACGCGGATTCCGCTGCTCGGTCAGAATCGTCGAGCGATCGGGCACCGACGCGGCGTCGCGCTGCGAGACCGCACGCGCAGCCTCGGCGCGGCCCGCGCGTGAAACCCGCTCTCGCGATGCCGCACGCTTCCCACCCTTCGCCTCACGCGTCATTGTCGCCTTCTTGGATTGCTTCTGTTTCGCCTTGCTCATCTTCTTCATGGCAGCACCCAACTCCCCGCCACCGGCGGCTCATCCACCCCCGTCACGCGCTTCAGCGTGATCGGCACCCGATCCTGGCTCAGCGCCCCAAGCACGGCCATCGCCATCGCCTCCCGATACTCCACCGGTACCCCCAATTTCTGCGTCGTCACCATCCGGCACGAGCAGCACGAACTGATCGCCGCCACGAGCGCCGCGTTCTTCACGCCTCCGCCCGCGAGGATCAACCGCCCGCCAACCACTTCGCGCGCGATCACCTGCCCGATCGCTTCGCACGCCGTCGCCGCGAGGGTCGCACCGCTCACCCGCCCGCGATGTCGCCCGATCCAACTCATGACATCATCATCTCCCGTCCCCAACGAACGCATACCGCCCCGCTGCGCCGCGAAGATGCCCATCAGATCGTCCTGTGCATCGTGATCCGGCTCGGCCCAAAGCGCCTGCTTCCCACCGTCATCAAACCGCACGCCCATCACCCGCCGGGCGATGGTGTCCAGCACATGGTTGCACGCGCACAGATCAAACCCACGAACCGTGCCCACCCCCTGCACGACCACGCCCTCGCGCGCCGCAGCGTCGACCAGCATCCCATCCGCTTGCTCGGGGCCCATCAGCGTGAGGTTGCAGAACCCGCCCAGGTTCGCCACTGCCCGCGCTTCGTGCGCGTCCCGAAACAGCACCCAATCCGCCAGCGGCGTGATCGGTGCCCCCTGTCCGCCCGCCGCCAGGTCTGCCGCGCGAAGGTCAAACACTACCGGTGCCCCCATCGCCCGCGCAATCACCGACGGCGTCAGCATCTGCCACGACACCGGCGGCGCGTGAAACACCGTCTGCCCATGCACCGCGATGAGGTCCGGATTCGCGCCCGCGCCGAACCCCGCTTCAGACACACACTCCGCCCACACCCGCGCGATCGCCTCCGCGTGCAGCAGCGACAATCGCCTCGAAATCCCGGCCATCTCCCCGGCACACATCGGCGTCTGCTCCGCCATCGCTCGCAGCGGCCCCGCCAAATCGCCCAAGGCCTGCGTGCCCGCCTTCACGAGTGCCGCGCGCATGGTCAGCCCGTGCCCGTCGATGCGCACCACCGCTACATCGAGCGCGTCAAGGCTCGTCCCCGTCATGCAGCCAATCACCAGTCGCGTCGTCACGGCCTGAGGTTATGACGCCGAACCCGCAGGGCCCGGCGCATCCGCCTTGCCTGCATTGCCCAGTGCTATCAGGCCGCCATCACCCCCTTCGCGCGCACGCCGCCAACCGGTACACTCGCGTCATGCAGTCCAAAGCCAAAACCGTCAAGGCCTACCTCGCCGAACTGCCCGCCGATCGCCGCGTCACCATCGAGGCCGTGCGCAAAGTCATCCTGACCAACCTCGATACCGATTACGAAGAAGGCATGAGTTACGGCGGCATCGGCTACTTCATCCCCCACGCGGTCTACCCGCCCGGCTATCACTGCAACCCCAAACTGCCCCTCCCCTTCGGCGGCCTCGCCTCTCAGAAAAACCACATGGCCGTCTACCTCATGTCCGTCTACGGCGGCTCCGCAGAAGACGCCTGGTTCCGCTCCGCATGGGCCAAGACGGGCAAGAAACTCGACATGGGCAAGTGCTGCATCCGCTTCAAGAAACTCGAAGACCTCGCCCTCGACGTCATCGGCGAGGCCATCCGTCGCGTGCCCGCGAAGATCTTCATTGAGCACTACGAGCGCTCCATCCTCACCCACAACAAAGCCGCGGCGGCAAGGGTCGCCAAGGCGAAGGCAGCGCTCGACGCCAAGCCGGTCAAGAAGGCCACGAAGAAGGCCGCACCGAGCAAGCCGAGCAAGCGCACGGCAAAGCGGTGATACACTCCACCATGGCCTCGCCATCTGGTGCCATGCCGACACCCTCCGGGCCGCGCGCCCCGACCGCCGAGGACATCCAGGCGGTCACCGACACGCTTGTGCGCGAGTTCAGGCCCCAGAAAGTCATCCTCTTCGGCTCTCGCGCCAAAGGCACGGCCCGCGAAGATTCCGATGTCGACATGCTCGTCATCCTGCCCTTCCAGGGCTCTTCGCTCGCGATGATGTCCCGAATGTTGCTCGCCCTCTATCCGCGCTGCCGTTTCGGCGTCCTCGCGCGGACACCCGACGACGTCGCCGCGCGCTACGCCTATGGCGATCAGTTCATCCGCGAAGTTCTTGACACCGGCCGCGTGTTGTACGAGGCTGCCGCGTGAAACCCGAAACCGTTGAGTGGATCGAGAAGGCCGATGCTGACTACGCGGCAGCGCTCCACGCGCGGTCCAACACCGCGCATCCGCATCACGATTTGGTCGTCTTCCTTTCCCCGCAGCGCGTCAAGAAACTCTTGAAGGCGGCTCTGTCCGAGCGCGGCATCGTGTTTCGGCGCACCCACGACCTCATCGAACTCGCCGTGCAACTCGCGGCCATCGTTCCGGATTGGGCCTTCCTTCGCGAAGACCTCACGGTTCTTCAGCCCGGTGCCGTCATGGTGCGATACCCAGGTATCAAGTCGAGCGATGAAGATGCCCTGACCGCGGTAGCCGCGTGCGCGCGGCTGCGTCAAGGCCTTCTTGCCCTTCTTCAACCGCGCCAGGATGGACCATGATCAACTCCTTCCTGCGTGCCGTGCTTGGCACAAGCCTCGCACTTCTCACCGGGTGCGCCTCCACACTTCCAGTCGCGAACGCACCCTCCACCTCCTCCTGGCCCACCAACCTCCGCGGCCACCTCCTCCTCATCGGCGGCGGGCTCGATGACGACAACCGCCCCGTCTACGAACGCTTCGTCGCCCTCGCCCGCGCCGCGGCCTACGCCCGCCCTCGCCCCAGCGCGCCCGCCAAGCCGCGCCCGCCCTCCATCCTCATCGCCACCGCCGCCAGCGGCGATCAGGATGCGAACGCCAAGGGCAAGATCGAAGCCCTCCGAAACTACTGCCCCGAATGTCAACTGGGCGTCATCCGCCGCGAAACCGGTGCCCTGGAAACCGTCGCCCTCATCAACGCCGCCGACGCCCTCTTCTTCACCGGCGGCGACCAGAAACGCATCACCGATCGATACCTCCAACCCGACCCTTCCGCAACCGGCACCACACCCCTTCCGCGCCGTATCGACTCCCCCGAAGCCGCCGCCATGCGGGCCCTCCTCGCCCGCGGCGGCGTCATCGCCGGCACCAGCGCCGGCGATGCCATGATGAGCGACCCCATGTTCTTCACCGGCCGCTCAGCCGAGGCCCTCGGCATCCGCTCCACGCGAAAAGAAACCGCCAGCGACGACGACCCCGACGAGACCCGCGCCCAACTCCCCCTCGGCCCACAGATCGGCCAAGGCATGGGCTTTCTGCCCCACCTCATCAGCGATTCGCACTTCTTCGAGCGACACCGCTTCGGCCGCCTCGTCGCGGCACTCGAAGTCTCCCGCCGTCGCTTCGGCATCGGCGTCGGTGAAGACGCCGGTGCCGAGATCGATCTGGCCACCGGCCACCTCACGGGGCTGAGCGTCGCCGAGTCGCTTCTGGTAGACGCCGGGGGCGTCACACGCGACGGCCTCACGCGCAAAGGTACACGGGCGCTCGTCCTCGCCCAAGGCCAGCGCGTGTCGCTCCGCGAACTGCTTGCCGCCGCGCCGCCCCCTCCCGCCTCAGCCCGCGCCGCCGGTCCAACACTCCGCGAGATTCCCCAAGTTGAGCCCGGCCAGAACCGCCAACTCGCCTCCTGGCGCTTCTTCCGCGAAGCCACGACCCCCGAGGCGTGTCTCGCGCTTTCCCTCGACGGCTACACGCAGATCGCTCGCCCCGACCCGAATCGATCGGGCTGGTCGCTGGTCGAGATCGAAGTCCCCGCCACCATGCCCTGATCGGGCAACCTCCCTACGCACGCGGCCTGGGTTCCGGACGTGGTAACGACGACGCTTTGCGCGCCGGGATGCGCTTCGCGTATAACGCCATTACAGCCCGTCTGAGAGGGGGGTCGCGGCGACCCTCCGACCCCCCCCGCCACATGCGCGGCGTGGCCTGGAAGCGATCGTGGCGTATCGCATACTTTGCGCGCAATCTGTGTGCAGTCTGGAACAAACTGGTGACCTGCGCGTCACGCGTACGCGCCGTTAACGAATAACGATCTGTGCCTTGATCGAATTCGCGATGTAGCACTTGGCGTGCGCTTCGTGATGCAGGGTGGCGATCTGGGCGGCGGTTGGCTGGCTCGTGCCCGCGAAACGGATGGACGGTTTCAGGTCGATCCGCTGCATCCACACCGCGCCGGACGGATCAGGCCCCATGTGTCCCACCGCGGCATCGGTGTAGTCATCAACGACGAAGCCCTGCGCGGCCGCGAGGGCGAGGAACCAGAGCATGTGGCATGACGACGCGGCGGCGACGAGGGCTTCCTCGGGGTCGATGGCGCTGGGATCCGAGAGCGGCACCGGGACCGAGGCCGGGGCCGAGGAGGCGGGCACGCGCAGGCCGCCGTCAAAGGCCCACTCGTGGCGGCGGGGGTACTTCTTATCAAGAAACGGGTGCCCGGCACGCTGCCAGGCGACGGTGGCGGTGAATGTGCTGGTGGACATGAGCCCTCCTGATTCATACCCGGAGCGGCACGACTCAGAGTCTGTCGTGGGTTGGTGGTCAGTTACTTCAGCGCCGCGTCCAGATCGCCCAGCAGGTCATCGACGTCTTCGATGCCGACCGAGAGCCGCACGAGGCCGTCGGAGATGCCCAGCGCGGCACGGTTCTCCGCCGGGACGCTGGCGTGGGTCATGATGCCGGGGTGCTCGATGAGCGACTCGACGCCGCCGAGGGATTCGGCGAGGGAGAAGAGTTTGACGCGCTCGAGGAACCGGCGCGACTCGGCGAGGCCGCCTTTGAGCGTGGCGGTGATCATGCCGCCGAAGCCGGACATCTGGGCCTTGGCGATGGCGTGCTGCGGGTGGCTGGGGAGGCCGGGGTAGACGACGGTGGCGACTTTCGGGTGCTTCTCCAGCCACTGGGCGATGTTCATCGCGTTCTGTCCGTGTCGCTCCATGCGCACGTGCAAGGTCTTGGTGGAGCGGAGGAGCATGAAGCAATCCATCGGCCCGGGCACGGCACCGACGGCGTTCTGGAGGAATCGCAGTTTGGCCGCGAGTTCTTCGTGGCTGGTCACCAGCGCGCCGCCGATCACGTCGCTGTGGCCGCCGAGGTACTTGGTCGAACTGTGCATGACCAGATCAGCGCCCAGCGCCAGCGGGGTTTGGAGGAAAGGCGTGGCGAAGGTGTTATCGACGGCGCTGATCGCGCCCCGCTCGCGGGCCATCTTGGCGACCGCGGCGATATCGATCACTTTCAGCATCGGGTTGGTTGGCGTTTCGATCCACACCAGTTTGGTCTTGGGCGTGAAGGCCTCGGCGGTTTTGTTGAGGTCGGTCATGTCCACGCGGGTGAACGTGATTCCCTGGTGGCGGAAGACCTTGTCGATGAGGCGGAAGGTGCCGCCGTAGACGTCGTCGCAGAGGACGACGTGGTCGCCGCTGGAGAGGGTGTGGAGGACGCAATCGATGGAGCCGAGGCCGGAGGAGAAGCAGAAGCCGTGGGTGCCGCCTTCGAGCGCGGCGAGGTTTTGCTCAAGGGCGGTGCGTGTGGGGTTTTTGGAGCGGGCGTAGTCGTAGCCGTCCTTGGCGACGCCGGGCGAGGCCTGAACGAAGGTGCTGGTCATGTAGACGGGCGTCATGATGGCGCCGGTGGAGGGGTCGGGGGATTGGCCGGCGTGGATGGCGCGGGTGCCGAAGCGGTGGGGGGCGTGGCTCATAAGGAAGAATACGCCCGGGGGGAAGCGTCGCGAGCGCACGCTACTCACCGTACCCGGGAGGGTCATCGAGGAGTGGTGCGATGAGCAGCGTTCCGCCGGGCACCGACGCGGAAAGGCCCGCGGCGAGAGATTGGGCGCAGTGGTCGTCGAGCGCGGGGGTGATGGCGCGGGCGATGGAGGTGCCGAGTTCCAGCGAGGTGGCACGGATGCCCGCGAGTCCCAGGCGCTGGAGTAGCGCGTCGACGGGGAGACCATCCTGGGCGTCTCCTCGGCGAATGCGAACGAAGCGCGGGCGTGAGGGTCCACGATGGGGCGTGGTGGCAGCGGCGGCAACGGACGTGGGTGGGGTTGATAGAGCCGCAGCAGGCCGGGCCGCGTGCGAGTGCGGCGTGTGTGATCGGCGTGTCGCCAGCACGTCACCCAGCAGAGCCGCGGCGGTGGGTTTGGGTCCCGCGCCGAGGCCGCGGAGGTGAACGCGGCCCGCGGATTCGCACTCGATCTCGATCCCGTTCTCGGGGCCTTCGAGGCGGGCGAGGGGATGAAGGAGGGGCAGGAGCGCCGGGCCGACGCGGAGCCGCGCGGGCTGGCCGGGTGAGTCCGGCGCGTGGTATTCCGCGATGAGCCGGATGGCGCGGCCATCGCGGCGCGCGGCCCGCAGGTCGTCGGCGGTCAGGCTCTCGATGCCTTCGCGGATGACGTGCCCGATCGTCGCGGCGTCGGCGGGGCAGCCGCTTTCGCGCGCGAGGATCACGAGTTTCTCAGCCGTGTCGCGGCCGGAGAGGTCGGCGCTCGGGTCGGGCTCGGCCAGGCCGAGGGCCTGGGCTTGCGCGATGGCGGCCTCCATCGAGATGCCCGATTCGCCCATGCGCGTGAGGATGAAGTTGCAGGTGCCGTTGAGCACGGCCTGGATCGACCGCACGCGATCGGCCCGCAGGGCGCGGAGCGCGGCGACCACCGGGAGCGACGCGCCCACAGCGGCCTCGAAAGCGAAGGGGATGTTGTGGGCGCGCGCCGCCGCGGCGAGCGACTCGCCCGCGTGAGCGACGAGGGTTTTGTTGGCGGTGACGACGGGGATGCCGCGGGCGAGGAGTTGGTGAACGTAGGTGGTGGCGGGGTCGATGCCGCCGAGGACTTCGATGACGACATCGGGCGTGCTGGCGAGGATGTCGTCAAAGCGATCGGTGAGGAGGGCTTTGGCATTGGGGGGCAAGCCACGATCGCGGGAGGTGTCGCGCACGAGGATGCCGACGAGGGTGACGCCCGCGAGGCGACCGGCGAGCAACTGCTCGGCCACTTCGCGGCCGACTGTGCCGCAGCCCAGCAGGGCGACGCGAAGGGGTGGTCGGGTTGATTCGGTTGTGTTTGCAAGGATGTCGGCGCGTTTCATTTCGCCACCTCCGCCGCGGCGAGCACGGGTTGAGAGAAGGCGCGGATGGGTCGCGTCGCCCGCGTGGCCTCGAGCGCGATCCGCAGGTCGGCGAGGAGGTCCGCCGGGTCTTCCAGGCCCACCGAGAGGCGGATCAGCCCGTCGCCGATGCCCACGCGGGCGCGCTCGGCGGGGTCGACCGAAGCGTGCGTCATGGTGGCGGGGTGGCACCACAGGCTCTTGACGCCGCCGAGGGATTCGGCGAGGGTCCAGAGGTTCAGGTGGGTGGGCAGTTCGCGGACGCGTTCGAGGCCGCCCTTGAGTTCGACGCTGAGGATCGAGCCGAAGCCGGTGGCCTGGCGGCGGGCGAGTTCGTGCTGCGGGTGGCTGCGCAGGCCCGGGAAGATCACGCGTTCGACCTCGGGGTGTTCCTCGAGCGCGGCGGCGATGATCGCGGCATTCCGCGCGTGCTGTTCGACACGCAAACGCAGGGTCTTCAGCCCGCGCAGGAGCAGGAAGCAGTCCTGCGGGCCGGGCGTCGCGCCCGTGGCGTTCTGGATGAACTTCAGACGTTCGGCCCACGCGGGGGAGTTGGTGATGACCGCGCCGCCCAGCACGTCGCAATGCCCGCCGAGGTACTTGGTGGTGGAGTGCAGCACGATGTCGGCGCCGAGTTCGAGCGGGCGCTGGAAGACGGGCGAGGCGAAGGTGTTGTCCACCACGCTGGAGGCACCGTGAGCCCGCGCGAGGGCGCAGCAGCGGCGCAGATCGGTGATGCGTAGCAGCGGATTGCTAGGCGTTTCGAGCCAGACGAGTTTGGTGGCGGGAGTGAGAGCCGTAGCGATGTTGTGCGGGTCGGTCGCGTCGACGAGCGAGAAGGCGACGCCGAAGCGGGCGAAGACCTTGGTGAAGAGGCGGAAGCACCCGCCGTAGAGGTCTTGGGAGGCGACGATGTGATCGCCGGCGGAGAGGCACTGAAGGATGGCGTTGCAAGCGGCGAGGCCGCTGGCGAAGGCGAAGCCGGATGCGGAGCCGGGCGCGGATGGCGCTTCGAGGGCCGCGAGGGCCTGTTCGAGCGCGGCACGGGTCGGATTGCCCGTGCGGGCGTAGCACCACGCCGGCTTGGTGGTCTCGGGCAGCGATTGCTGCGCAAAGGTGGTGGTCTGGTGGATGGGCGGCGTGACGGAACCGGTGAGCGGGTCGTTGGGGCAACCGGCGTGAATGGCGAGGGTGTCGAAACGGTACTGGGGAGCGGTCATGGGTCGGTCCTTTGAGCGTCGGGCGAACGGGAATGGGAGTCCCCCCTCCGTCACTCGCCGAGCCTCGTGACACCTCCCCCGCTGGGAGCGGGGGAGGGTGGTGAGCGTTGCGCGCGGTGATCGCGCAGGCGCGACGTTGGGGGCGCACGAATAAATGAAGTTCGCGATGAGCCTGGCGGGAAGGCCAAAGGACATCGCGAGAGGCTCAAGGTCGCCCGGACGCAGGATCGATCGTCAGTTGGCTGGAGGTGGTCGCGGCGTGGCCGATCAGGCCTTCGCGACAGCCCAGCCGGAACCGACGGCGATCGCCGCGGCCGGGCTGGGCATGGCCATAGTCATGGCCATCGACATGTGCGCAGAAATACGCATGGGCATGACGATACCACGCGGCGCGTGCGGGTCAAGCAGGGCAAGAAAAAACCCGCGCGAAGGTCGCGCGGGTTCTGTGGTTGAGAAGAGAAGACAAAAAGGCGTCCGGCGGGGACCGCCGGACCACCCTTGCGACTCACTTGTTCATTTCACTCCCCGCGTCCGCCGGCAGCATGCCCAGTTGCCACATCAGGAACAGGCGCTGGTCGACGGTGTCGCGGATGCGGAGGTTGAGCGGCTTGCCCTGGCCGTGGCCCGCGTCGCGGTCGCCCCAATAGAGGATCGGGTTGCCGCTGGCGGTGCACTCACGCAGCGCGGCCACGAACTTGCGGGCGTGCAGCGGGTGCACGCGGGCGTCGTTCTCGCCCGCGGTCACGAGCACGGCGGGGTACTTCGTGCCCTTCTTCACGTTCTGATAGGGCGAGTACTTCGCGAGGAAAGCAAAGTCCTCGGCCTTCTCGGCGCTGCCGTATTCGGGCACCCAGTAGCGGGCCATCAGGAAGTCCTGATAGCGGACCATATCGATCAGCGGCACCAGGCACAGCGCGGCACGGCACAGGTCAGGCCGCTGGGTGACGAAGGTGCCCACGAGCAGGCCGCCCTGCGAGCCGCCCATCACGGCGAGTTTGCCCGGCGTGGTGTAGGCGCGGTTGATGAGGTGATCGGCGGCGGCCTGGAAGTCGGACCAGGTGTTCTGGCGCTTTTCGCGTTTGCCGGCTTCGTGCCACTTCTGGCCGAACTCGCCGCCGCCGCGGATATTCGCGACGGCGTACACGCCGCCAGCCTCGAACCACTGGAAGTTGACGGCGGAGAACGAGGGCGTCATCGACTGGTTGAACCCGCCGTAGCCATACAGAATGGTGGGGTTGGCCCCGTCGAGGCGCAGGCCTTTCTTGTGCACGATGAACATGGGGACGCGGGTGCCGTCCTTGCCGCTGAACCATTCCTGGCTGACTTCAACGCTGGAGGGATCGACGGGCACCGCCGGGCGCTCCCAAAGAGTGGGCTCGGCATCGGGCTTGGTCAGGTCGATCTGGAAGATGCTGGTGGGGTAGTTGTAACTGGTGAACGTGAGGAACGCGGTGTCACGATCCTCCTCGGCAGCCACGCTGGCGCTGCCGATGCCGGGGAGTTTCAGGTTGCCCTTGGCGGCACCCTGATGGTCGTAGATTTCGATGGAGGTGGAGGCGTTCTTGAGGTAGGTGGCGACGAGGCGCGACTTGGAGACGGTGACGCCGATGAGGTTCGCGTCGGATTTCTCGGGAAGGATTTCTTTCCAGTTGGCGAGGGCGGGGTTCTTCAGGTCGATGGCAAAGACGCGGCCGTTGGGCGCGTCGAGCGTGGTCTGAAGGAACATCGTGTCGCCCACGATGTCGGCACCGCTCGCGGCGGGCTGGCCGACGAGGATGTCGGTCTTTTTCAGTTCGCCCGTGCGCGCGGCCGCGTCAAAGGGCGCGACCCACAGGTCGTTGTTGCGGGTGTCGGTCGAGTACGAGAGCACCAGCCACTTGCCGTCTCGATCAAGGCCGCCGCCGGGGCCGTAGGTGGTGGCGAGTTTCTCGTTCTGCTCCTTGGTGTATTGCTTGAGCAGCGGCTTGGCGGTGGCGACATCGGCCTTCAGGTCGATATACATCACCTGGCCGGAGTAGGGGTTCTTGGCGTCGGCGAGATTGCGATAGACGATGCCCGTGCCATCGGGCAGCCACGAGACGCTGGAGACCTTGCTGGGGATGGACCAGTCGAGGGCCTTCTTGGTGGCGATATCGAGAATGCGGAGCGTGGCGTTCTCGTCGCCCTTGGCGTAGGTGCCGTAGGCGATCATGGTGCCGTCTTCGCTGGGAATGGCGTAGGTGACGGTGACCAGGCCGCTGGCGTCGATCGTGGCGGGGTCGATGAGCAGGACGGTTTCGCCCTTGGCCCCATCGCGGTAATAGAACCGAGGCTGATTCTCGCTGGCCTCGCGCTTGAAGAAGAAGTGGCGGTTGCCACGCACCGACGGCGCGGAAATCGAGCCGACCTCCATCAAGGGGCGAATCTTGTCCTCCACCATCTTGCGACCGGGCAGATTGTCAAGCACGGCCCTCGAATAGATGTTCTGGGCGTCGGTCCAGGCTTCGACCTCGGGCGTCGCTTTGCCCATGGCCTTGGGGTCGGTGTTGTCACCTTCCAGCCAGCGGTAGTTGTCGACCCAGGGGGTGCCGTGGGTGGTCTCGGTGACGGGCTTGATGGCGGTGGCGGGTGGCGGGGGTGGCGCGACAGGCGCGGCGGCGAGTACGATGGAAACAGGCAGAACAGCGGCGAGCAGCAGTGCACGAGGGTCAACACGCATGGGGAAACCTCCAAAGGGCAACCACGGGCAGCGGCACCGGGAGCGATTCGAGCCGGGTGACTGATGATACACGATGCGCGGGAGGGCCTTGGTGGGCAGGAATGGCGGGGTGGGTGGGGGTGGGTGGGGGTGGGTGGGGGGTGGGGTATGCTGGGGGTATGGGCCGGATGGTGATGGCGATGTTGGTGGTGGGGTTGTGGGGTGTTGTGGCGCTCTTACCACCCTCCCCCGCTCCCAGCGGGGGAGGTGCCCAGCGCAGCGAAGGCGGTGGGGGTTTCCGTGAGCCGTCGCGCTCGGCAAGCGCCTCGGAGCCCCCCCTCCGTCACTCGCCAAGCCTCGCCCCGCCAATGACACCTCCCCCGCCCCCCCCGCTAGGAGCGGGGGAGGGTGGTGTGCCGCCCCGCATCGCGGCACTCTCACCCGGCATCGCTCAGGTGCTCGCCGACGCGGGCCTGTCACACCTGATCGTCGCCCGCCACGGCTTCGACCGCTGGAGCGACCCCGCCCTGCCCGTGTGCGGCGATCAGAGCGGGATCGACTACGAGGCGCTGCTGCGGGTGCAGCCGACGCACGTGCTGCTCCAGTGGGGCGCGCGCGACTTGCCGCCTCGCCTCGCGGCACTGGCCAAAAGCCAGAAGTGGATCGTGCGCGACGTGGCGATGCTCTCGCTCGAACAGGTGCGCACGGCGGCGAATGAAATCGAGGCGGAGTTTGGCGCGTGGGCCACGCCGGCCGGAGGCGAGAAGTCGCGCGGCAGCGCGGCACTGGAACACGCGCTCAAACCGATCGACCGCGCGGCTGATGCCGGGCGCGTGCTGATCCTCTACGGCACGTCGCCACCGACGGTGCTGGGGCCGGGTTCGTATCACCACGAAATGCTGGTGTCACTGGGCGGCGTGCCGGCGATCACGCGGGGTTCGCCGTTCATCACGCTGGACGCGGAAGACCTGATCCGCATCGACCCGGACGTGATCATCGCGGTGCAGCCGCGGGTGAGTGGTGAAACAACATCCGGCTTGGCCCGACACGGCGAAGCGGCCAAGCGTGCCCTGGGCGGACTTGCGCGGCTGCCCTTGAAGGCGGTGAAGGCGGAGCGGTGCTATCTGATTGACGACCCGCGGGGGCTGCTCCCGGGCACGAATCTGGCGCGCGTGGCGCGAGCGATTGGGGATTGTCTGAGACGGAGCAGGACTGACGACGATTCGCGCAACCGTGCCACGACGTGCCACTGATGTCGGCTCGGCGACATCAGTGCGGTGTGATGTCAATCGAGCCCAGGAGACCACAGAAGTCGCCAAGCCGACTTCTGTGCCACGGTTGCCCTTGTTTCTGTGCCACCCTGCCGTCGAACAGGGTCGCACGATGCACGGCTCAAATCGCCTTGGCCTCGCCCGCCTTCTCCGCAGCCTTGCGCACTTTCTCATCCTCGATCTTCTGCTGATGGGGCTGGAAGTCCTGGGCGTACCAGTTGTCCCAGGCCTGGCGGTCCCAGCCCAGGTGGGCAGTGGGTTGGCCCCAGGCGTCGCTGGTCATGCCGACGAGGGTGTTGTGCAGGTCGACGTTATATTGGAAGACGAAGGCGTTGATGACGCGAAGGACGACACCCTCGGTGACGACGCCGATCTGCGGGTCAAACCCGACGGCCCGCTCGCCCACGACGGGGGTGAGATCGGCGACGTAACTGCGCTGGGTGCCCACGAGGATGTAGGCGAGCGAAAGGTTGGGGTCGTCGGGCTGGCCGCCATAGTACTGGCCGCTGGGCCCGGCCTGAGCCGCGGCCATCATGGGTATGGCTTGGAACAGGTTGAGGTTGCGGGCCAGTTCGCCTGCGGCGGCCGCTTCGTGGGGCTTACGGCTGGAAAGACCCGCATGGACCACGTTCTGGATGTGTACCGGAACGTCGTAACCCTTGCCCGCGCGCTGGGCCACTCGCTTGGACGCGGCGGCGCGCAGTTCGGGGCTCTTGTCGAAGACGGCACAGAAAGCGAGCACGCCGTCGGCTTCGGAGGTCTTCTGGTCGGCCAGGTGATCGAGAATGGCGGTGCGTACGTCGAGGCGGTCATCGGCAAAGATCTCGACCATCGCGCCGAATGCGGCGGGGTCGGTGAACTCGCGGAGTCGAGCGATGCCAGCCTGGCGGATCTCGGTCTTGTTGATCTCGCCGAAGTGCCTGAGGCGGATGCGGCGCATCTGCTTGGAGAACTCGGCGGTGCGCTTGTTGAACTCGATGACGGCTTTTTGAGAGGGGTCGCTCGGGTCGGGTGGGGCGGTGGCCAGGGAGGGAGCGCTGGGGCGCGCGCCCTGCATGGAGAGGTTGGCTTCCTGCGCGAACGCGGAGCCAGCGGCGCTGATAAGCGCGAGAAGGGCGAGCGAGGCGGTGCGACTGAGCATGGCGAACCTCCAATCCGGCGGGCGCGCGAGCGCAGCGACGGGGTCCACGAGATTCGATGCTTCCACGCGTTCAATCCGGCAGATTGACAGGTCTGTCCAGCCCGAACGGCGGGATCACTATACCCGCGCAACCGCTTGGCTGTTCCGGGGTTGCGCGCGAGACTGAACGTATCGGCCGGGATGGGGGGCCGATTCAGTAGCCCAATCAAGGGATGTGATGGCGGATGCCCGCACGAAGTTGAGGAATCTACGCCACTGGCGGGATTTGGCGATCCGATCGGGCGGTCGATTGTAAGATATTGGGGTATCAACAGATGCGCTCGTGGCGGCCTTGGGTGAATGGAGGCCTCCGATGACTGGCAAGGGTGGCATGACAACGGTGGCGGTTCTTGTGGGGGCGTTGGGCTTGATGGCGGGGGCGGTGGTTGCGCAGCAGCCCGGGAAGCGCATCACGACGCGAAGGCCGATCGCGCCAGCACCGGCAACCGCGCCCGCGCCGCATGCGCCGTCGAACCCCGCGCCGAGCCAGCCGAGTGGCCCCGCGACTTCGCCCGCACCTTCTCCTTCACCGGCACCAGTACCATCGCCATCGCCCGGAAATGGGCCAGGCACTTCGCCCGCACCCTCGCCAAGTTCTTCGCCGAGCCAGAACCCGGGTTCGCCCGCGAATCCCCGTGGGACTCCATTCGGGCAGCCCGGCAGTGGGGGTGGGGTGGTCGCGCCGAATGTGCAGCCTATGACGATTCAGGGGCAGCGGGCACCGACGCCGTTTTATTGGGGGCCGACGTTTGGTGAATACCGACCGCGCGCCGACGGCGTGATTCCGGGGCCGTATACGCCCATGGGTGTGCCAGCGGTGCGGGTGCAGCCGGGTCGGTTTGCGCCGCCGGGTTCGCCTGATCGGCCGCCGAGCCCGCTGGCGCAGGGCCCCCGGCCGGGCGTGAGCGCGGAATCGAACGTGGTCGGTTTTGCAGGAGCGGATGCCGGGGGTGGCGGGTTGTTGCAAACGGTGAACTCGCCCGGATCACGCGATTTGGCTTCGCCTCGCTTTGATCGCGACGCGCTGACGCACCAGCGCGACGTGATCGTGTCGCTGGGCGACGGCGTGCAGGTGCGCGGACGCATCGAGGGCGAGCGGTTCCGGCTCGGCTTCACGATCGGCGGGCATCCCTTCTTCGTCGATCGCTTCGGGTTCGCGCACGACATCGCGAGGGGTGGGTTTCTACGTCGAGGCCGCTTTGGCGCCTGGGGTGGTGCGTATCCGATGTATTACGATTACGGGTATGGCTATTGGCACGCGCCGGTGCTGGGCACGCTGGCGGTGGTGAACGGCACGGCAGATCCGTTCTTGATGGGTGGTGGGGGCAGCGGCGGAGGGGGTCCCACGGGTACCCAGCCGATGCCAACGATCGATGAATCGGTGCTGCCCGCGATCGAGCGCGGGCACCTGGCGTACCAGCGCGGGCAGGCGTGCGATGCCGTCGGGTTTTACAAGGCGCATCTGGCCGTGTTCGAGAGCGACGGTGCGGCTCTCCGCTGGCTCGCGGCGGCCCTGCTGGATGACGCCCTGCCCGCGGAGGCGGCGGCTGTGATGATGCTCGCGTATTCGACCGATCCGACGCTCGCGAGCGTGCCCATGGCGGCGTCGGGTTTCCCGACCGTCAGCGGCGGATTGGCCGTTCGCGTGACAAAAGCCGTGGCGAACGCGAATGCGTCCAAGACGGCGTCGGGCTTCCTGCTCGCGGCGGTGCTGGCGCAGGCCGACGACCGGCCCGCGGTGGCGCGACGGCTGATCGAGCGGGCCCGCGCGACGGGGCTGCACAAGGCGATCGACGCGGCCCTGACGGTCGCGTTGCAGCCCAGGAAGCCGGCGAAGAACTAAGCGTCGCCGGGCACAAGGGGATGTGTTCGCGCGGGCTCCGGGGGGGGGCGGGGCAAGTCGCGTGGGGCGACGAGGTGTGCGATGGCCATGAGTCTGGTTCGTCGGATGGTCGTGATGGCGATGGGCGCAAGCGCGTGCGCTACCACAGCGTTGGCGCAGGGCGGGCCGATCAGTAACCGCATCGAACTGCCCGCGATGCGCATCGTGCGGATTCAGACCACGGTGACAGTGCCCGGGAACACCGATGGCGCGGGCGTGATCGGGAATCTGGCTGAGGTTGGCCCGGACGAACGCGTGGTGTATGTCTCGGCGGGGCCGTGGCGGCGCGTGGCGGTGGTGGTGCAGACGGTGCAGCCCGGGCGCGGCATGACGCCAGAGAAAACCGGCGGGATTGATCCGTTTCTGATCCCGGGCCTCGATGAGAAGCGCGAGGGGCGCGAGGCCAAGGCGGCGGCGGAGGTGCCGGCGCTGGAGATGGCGCGACGGGCGCTGCGAGAAAGCCGGGAGGGGGATCAGGCCGCGGCGAAGGCGGCGGTTGAGCACTATGCGCGGCACCTCGCGACGTCGCCCCGCGATGGTGAAGCGCGGCGTGAGATGGCGCTGGCGTTGTGGCTCAGCGGGGCGAAGGCGCGGGGTGCGGAGTTGCTGCGCGAGGCGTATCGCGACGAGGCGGGGGTGGTCGCGGTGGCCGCCGCGAATGAGCAAGGCGGCGGTCCTGACGCTGATGTGGGTCCGCGGACTCGCCTGGTTGAGTCGTTCGCGGTGTCGCTCGTGCCTGGCGGCAAGGCGGGTCTGGAACGGCTGGCGACCGACGCGGTGGCCGAGGGGCATCGAACGCGAAGCGCGGCGGGGTGGTTGATGTGCGCGGCACTGCTGCGGGCCGATGGGCGGGTCAAAGAGGCGGCGCGGGTGCTGGAGCGGGCGGAGGCCGCAGGGTTGGAGAAGGAGATTGTGAAGGGGATGAAGCGGGCGCTGAGCGACCAGCGCGATTCAATCAAATGAGTGTGGGGGGTTCTACTCGGACCCCTCCCGGCCTCGCCAAGCCTCGGCCACCCTCCCCGCTGGGAGCGGGGCGGGGTGTGGGAATGCGGGAACTTCGGCCGCGCAGCCCTACGCTGTGACCGTGACTACCGAGACTCATCGCGCGCAGGTGTTGATCGTGGAGGACGAGGCGGAGCACGCCGAGGTGATGGCCGAGGCGTTGCGGAAGCCGGGCCATGTCTGCACGATCGTCAACGGCGTGGCGGCCGCGCTCGACGAATTGAAGCACGGCACGTTTGACGTGGTGATTACCGATCTGCGGATGCCCGGTTCGGGCGGTGCCGACGGCGTGACGGCCGATGGTGGGGACGCGGGGCTGGTGGTCTTGAGGGCATCGCGGAAGTTGCAGCCGCAGAGCGAGACGATCATGGTGACGGCCCACGGCGACGTGCCGACGGCCCGCGCGGCGTTCAAGGACGGTGCGTACGACTTCATCGAAAAGCCGCTGGATTTGGCGGTGTTCCGGAACCTTGTGAACCGCGCGGCCGAGACGGTGCTCCTGCGGCATGAGGCCAAGGCGGAGGGCGTCGAGACCGAACTGGTGCAGCACCAGGGTTTCGAAGGGATCATCGCCGGCAGCGAGCCGATGCGGCGGATTCTGCGGACGGTCAAGAGCGTCGCGGCGAGCACGCTGCCGATCTTCATCACCGGCGAGAGCGGCACGGGCAAGGAACTGATCGCC
This sequence comes from uncultured Phycisphaeraceae bacterium, assembly GCA_964588585.1. Lineage (GTDB taxonomy): Bacteria > Planctomycetota > Phycisphaerae > Phycisphaerales > UBA1924 > JAEUIX01. The sequence goes on along the minus strand of CAZPPX010000005.1, from coordinate 103,347 downwards.
CAGGCAGTGCACAAGAACTCGCCCAGGGCTAAAGGGCGCTTCGTGGCGCTCAACTGCGCGGCCGAGACGGAAACGCTGCTGGAGGACCAGTTGTTCGGGCATGTGCGCGGCGCGTTTACCGGCGCGGAGAAGGATCGTGAAGGCGTCTTCGAGTACGCCAGTTGGGGCGGGGGCGGCACGCTGTTTCTGGATGAGATCGGCGACATGCCCCTGAAGATGCAGGCCAAACTGCTGCGCGTTCTGGAGACGGGCACGGTGGTGCGCGTGGGCAGCAACGAGCCCAGGCAGACCGACGTGCGTCTGGTGAGCGCGACGAACAAGGACTTGCAGGCGATGATCGCGCGGGGCGAGTTCCGCGAGGACTTGTATTTCCGCATCAAGGGGGCGCAGGTGACGCTGCCGCCCTTGCGGGATCGGCGGGAGGATGTGCCGCGGATCGTGCGGCACGCGATCGCGCGGGCGTGGAAGCAGATGGGGTTCGAGGTGACGGCCCCGATGCCGGGGATCACCGATGCCGCGATGATGCGGCTGACGAGTTACAACTGGCCGGGGAATGTGCGGCAGTTGCTCAACACGGTGCAGCACATGGTGGTGACGGCGGTGGGCGAGGGAAGCAGCGAGAGCACGACGGGAGCGGGCGGTGCCAGTGGTGGCGGCGGTGGGCTGGTGCTCGACACTCGGCACATCCCTGACGAAATCCGCGTGGCCGATGGCGGCGCGGGTGGTGGCGGGGAAGGTGAAGCAATGGAGCCGGGGGCCAGCAGCGTCGGCGGCGCGGCAGGCGGCGGCACCTCGCTGGCGGGCACGCCCCTTGAACAGATCGAGAAGCGCGCGATCCGCGAAACGCTCCGGCTGACGGGCGGCAATCGCGAGCACGCGGCGAAACTGCTGGGGATCGGCGAGCGGACGCTATATCGGAAGTTGAAGGAGTATGGGTTGAGGTGAGGCTTAGCGCACGTCCCGGCCGCGCACGCCTTGCAGGGTGTGGGTCATCGGGAGCCACCAGGGGAAGTCGGCACCAAGGGCGGGGTAGTCGCCGTCGCCGCTGGGCATTTGAGGCAGCATGTCGGACGCGGTCTTGAAGTTCGCGGCGCGGGTATCGACCATCGCCGCGATCACGCTTCGTTCGTGCCGGCTGATGCCTGCTCCTGGCTCGGAGTTATCCACGATGATGGCTTTAGAAGTGGGGAAGAGCACATCGGCTCCGCGGGTTGGGCGAAGTTGCTCCGGCGGCGGTCTGCGCGTTTCGGGGGTGTAGTAGTCTGGGTGGGCCAGGAACACGCAGCCCATGGTGTATGACCCGGTGACGCCGGGGAGTGCGAAGGGCGAGCGGAAAGACGGGCTGAGCCAGTTGCCGTCGTAGTAGTCGTCTGCGAGTCCGAGCCACCAGAATCTGGCTCCCCCGAAGTACTCGGTGGTGATCGCCTGTCCGGCAGAACGGCAACGAATCACGGACTGTGTCGCGGTAGGGTCGGTGAGATAGGGAAACGCGTCGCGCCAGTCGTTGAGATACGTCGCCATGGTTGTGGCATGGGTGCGCGCGTTCGCCGTGGACGCGGCCAACCGGCCAGAAGTTCGCAAACCCGCGAGACTGGGAAGCAGCAACGACATCAGAATCGCGACCAGCGCCACAGACAGAATGGTCTCGATGAGTGTGAACCCTGGCCGCGCAGCCGCTTTCGCAGGAGACACAGGGGAAGGCGTTCCCGGCCTGAAGACAAGGAAGAGACCCGGTACGAGCAGCAAGAGGAGGACGGCGTTGCGGGTGAAGGCGACACGCGACGACTCTTCGAGTTGGAAATGGCGTGCGATGGCCCCTAGACAGCCGCAGGAAACGGGCCCCGTCAGCGCGATCTGGATGGCGAGCGCAACGGTGAACGCGCCGATCACGAGCATCATGGCCAATAGGCAGAATCGTCGCCACACGCCGAGCAGCCACAGCGCGCCGAGGGCAAACTCAAGTGCTGGCACGACGACCACCACGCTCGGATGAAGCGCTCTGGGAATGATGGACCACGAGGCCAGCGCGCGGGCGAACTCCGGAAGATCAGCGAGTTTGGATAACCCACTGATGAGCAGGAATGCCGCGACGAGCGCCACGCCGAGGTTGGCTGCGAGGTGGCAACGTGACATGAATCAGTCCGGATCGCCACCGCCGCCACCGCCACTGTTGGGAACGGTGCAGGGTTCGCCGCCGCTGGGGACCTTGGGTTGCAAGGTATGTGGCACGACCGGTTCCCCCGGTTTCTCGACGCAATAACCACCCGCACTGCACATCATGCGAGTGATGGTGCAGGTGCATGTTGCGGCGTTCGCAAGCGCGGTCCTTCCGGAAGCGCCAGGCGGTGCATCGGTCTTGAAGTGATTGATGTTGCCACTGCTTTCAAGGAGATCTTTGCAGTTCGGGTCGTTCGTACAGTTGTACGAGTAAACCGTACCACCATAGAGATCACAACAGGGAATGTTATTGACCTGCGTGTAGCAGGCCGCGCCGACGACCGTGACAGCACCAAAGGCAAGTGCTGAACCAAGGGACGAAGAGGTCCGACATCTCATGTGTGCTCCTTGCTCGGACGCGACATGCGTCCGGATCGCGATCGAATACGGAGAAAGACCAGGCTGCCAGCGAGTGTGGCAGCGAAAGCCCAGCCGAGCCAACGAAGCCGGGTTTCCTGAGTTGATGCCGAGCCAACGGGCGGCGGCAATGAATCAACGAACTCTTGCGGAGATCGTGTGAGCGACTCCGTGCCCCTGTGATCGAGCACGCGAGTGAAGGTCGTCGAGCCACGGACCGGATCGCTGCCCGAAACCGGAGGGACAGCGGAAACCGCAAGGAATCCGGCCTCGTCGAAGCGGGAGAGTTCGCGAAGGCGAAGGACTCGCGTCGGCCGATCGTCCTTTCCCATAACCCGAACAATCTTCGCGAAAGAGGGGCCACCTTCTGGCCCAGGAGTTGTCCATTGTTCGGCGCGATTATCTTCTCTCGTAGAGTCGCCAGATGCCGAGTGCGATTCAAGCGTGACACGGTCGATGGTGCCAGTGCGAACTTGCGCTGACCAGCGTCCCTCCGCCCTGACGCGAAGTCGGAAGGGGCTTGTCGGAGCGGATTGTGCATCAACCGACCATTGTCCTGTGCTTGTGAATGTGGGTTCAAGCACCACTCCGTTGGCGAATGCCCCGCTGAGGCCCAGGTTCATGAGCAGGGTTGTCTCGTACGCGAAGTTGCTGGCGCGTTGGATGACGTCCCTCGACTTCACGTGATTGGGATCGGTGATGTAGAGCGTGAGCGTTTCAGGGGAGAGTTGCCACGCGCCTCGCGAGGTCCATGCAAGGTCGCGAAAGCTCACGGGCGAATCCAGGTACTCCTGCGAGTACCGCCACTGGTCCTTCCACTTCCAGAGCGATACGCGTTTAACGTCCGGTCGACGGGCTCGCCGTTCGGCGTGTGCAATCCGTTCGTGGTCAGGATGCTCCGGGTGTCCAGCCACGCGGGCGCGCATCTCGGCCAGTTCAGCAGAAGACGGCTGTTCGACGTACTCCACGTCGTAGTCCACACGGATGCCGTCGAATGACGGCCCCACGGTGCCGCCAGATGTGATGCCCTGCCACCATTCGGCGAATCCGGGTGGAGATTGTGTGCCAGCGAAGCCAACAACGGGCGGCATCACCAAGGACGCTGCTACGGCAAGTCGCACGATTGAGCCGCGCGTTCGCATGTACAATTCTCAGTGTAATGAGGTGGGGGGGGGGGTATGCAAGCGCCTAGAGACGTTCTCCGGCAGAATACAGCAGGTTCCCTATGCTGGCCGTGACACAAAAGTGAGTGCCCGCCATGCCCATCGAGATCGAACGCAAATTCCTGCTCGCGAGCGACGCGTGGCGTCAAGAGGTGCAGCGCGCGACCCGGATGCGGCAGGGGTATCTGGCGGGTGAGAGCGGGCGCACGGTGCGGGTGCGGGTGAAGGGCGAAGGTGTCGGCGGGCGCGGGTACCTGACGATCAAGGGGCGGAGCGATCCGGAGGGGCTGGCGCGGGCGGAGTTTGAGTATGAGATTCCGCTGGGCGATGCCGAGGCGATGCTGGCGTCGCTGTGCGTGTGGCCGGTGGTCGAAAAGACGCGGCATGACGTGCCGGCGAAAGGCGGAAGCGCAGGCACCGGTGCGCTGATGTGGGAAGTTGACGTGTTCAGCGGAGCCAACGAGGGGCTCATCGTGGCCGAGATCGAACTGCCGACGGAAGACGCAGCGTTCGAGAAGCCTGAGTGGTTGGGTGAAGAGGTGACGCGCGATCCGCGGTATCGGAACTCGGCACTGGCGCGCAAGCCGTTTACAACGTGGTGAAGGAAGGAGGCGCGAGGCGCGAGGGCAGAAGTGGGCGCGTGAGTGTGCTGTTTACAGTGCCGACGCCGGCCACGGCGCGTTGTCGATCAGGCGCACGGTGCCGACCTGGGCCGCGATGAGTGCGCGGCACGGACTGTGCGGATGCTGCGTCGGGCCGAGGGAGTCGGCATCGCGCACCACGGCGTACTCGGGCTCGATGGGCCCGCCCGGCGCTGCGGCCAGCACCTGACGCAAGCGAGCCTCGGCGGCAGCCGGCGTGGGTTCGCGCCCCGCTTCGCGCAGGGCACGCGAAATCGCGACCGCCCGGGTGCGTGAGGCGGGATCGAGGAAGCGATTGCGGCTGCTCATGGCCAGGCCGTCGGGCTCGCGGAGCGTGGGCGCGGGGATGATGTCGATGGGCAGGGCGAGGGCCGTGGTCATGGCGCGGATGACCTGGAGTTGCTGCCAGTCCTTCTCGCCGAAGATCGCGGCACGCGGGCGGGTGAGGTCAAACAGCCTCGCGACGACCTGGCAGACACCGGAGAAGTGGCCGGGGCGAAAGGCGTCTTCGAGCGCGGGCTGAGTCGCGACGCTCGGAAGTGGCGGCACCACGATGGGTGTGTCGCGCGGATAGATATCCGCCTCGTTCGGCGCGAACACGGCGGCCGCGCCGGCGGCTTCGCAGATAGCCAGATCAGCGTCGAGCGTGCGCGGGTAGCGGGCCAGGTCGGAAGGATTGTTGAACTGCGTGGGGTTGACGAAAATCGTCACGACGCAGCCCCCGGTGAGGCTGCGGGTGCGGGCTTCGGTCACCGCGCGGCGAATGAGCGAGGCGTGCCCGTCGTGCAGCGCGCCCATCGTGGGCACGAGCACCGTGGCCGCGTTCGGTGCGGAGGCGGTCCAGGCGTGGAACGCAGCGGTGGAGGTGAAGAGGTACACGGGAGTGGGTGGCCGAGCGAGGAACGAGGAACGAGCAACGAGAAACGAAGAAGTGGCGTCAGGGAACAGGGCGCATGGGGACGGCCGGCGTCGAAACGCGTTCGCGCAGCAATGCGGCAAGTGACTCGGGCTGATCGTCGGGATCGACAGGTATGATCGCGCGGATGGTGAGTGTGCGATCGATCAGAATGATGGCGACGGGTACGCCCGGCGCAAGACGCTCGACCGGGCGTGCGGGCACGAAGTAGGCGCGGGGACCATCGGGCGCGGGGCCGGGCTCCGGTACGACGACGCCGAGCGAGGCGATGAACGAGGGCGCGTGGGCGTTGAGGGCGAGCGCGTCAAAGGCCGCGAGGAGCGCGCGGGTGTGTTCGGGAATGCCAAGGCCTGCACGGGAATCGGGCGCGGGGTTGTCCGAGTGCGCGCGTGCTGCCGGCGGCGCGGGTCGCGAGAACACGAGTGCCGCGTGCGAGCACCCGGCGGGAAACAGGTCGGTGATCGCCCGTTCCTCGGTCGGTGCCGCCGATGAAGCCGTGGTGACGCGGAAGCGGTCCACCGGGAAGCGCTGACCGACGGCGATGTCGCCGCTGCGGCGGAGGTCGCCGATGGTGGCGACGCGACGACGGTCTTTCGTGTCGACGCGCCAGCGAGCCGGGTCGCCCGGCGCGACGGGCGTGCAGGCGATCTCGAAGCGTGGATGGTCTGGGGTGGCGGCAGTCGCTGCGGGCTCAGCGCGAACCAGCGGGCCGGAAAGCGTCCGAAGACGCCCGGAGGCATCGTCGATCGTGAGCGTGAAGTCACCCGCGGGAGACGCCGGGGCGTGGTGCGGCGCCGGGGGCGGCGCGGTGAGCGTGAAAAGCCCATCGCGCGGGTTCAGCCGCGCGTCGCGCCAGGCGAGCGATGGCAGATACGGTGCCCGTGTGAAGGTCTTCGGATCGCCCGCCGCGCGCAGGGCCGCGAGCGGCAGCAGCGGCAGGGGCCGCGCGAGTGAGTCAATCAACTCGGGCGAGAGCGGCGTGGCAGGGTCGAACTCGGCTTGATAGAACACCTCAGGATTCTCGGTGGTCGTGATCTGCAGCACGCCCGCCGACGCGAACAGCCGCAGCACGCCCATCTCCACCGCCAGCGCTTCGGGTCGCGGCGTCGGACCCTTGGTCGTGCCCGGGTCGAGGCGGATCAGCACATCGGCATCGCGCGTCGGGCGGCCCGGCCAACGAAGCGTGATGACCAGTCGCTCGGCCGTCGGGCCTGTGCCATAGGCCTGCGCGAGTTGCTGAATCGGAATCGCCGGGTCAACCGCGATCGGCGCGGTTGATGACGGTGGGGGGGAGGCTGGTTGTGCCGACGGCTTTCCGGCACGCGCGATCGGTTCCGCGATGAGCGTGGCCAGCACCATCGCAATAACAGTGCCCGCCGCGCGGAGCGCCGCGAGCAGGGATGCGACCGTGCCGCGTCCGGGCACGATGGCGTCGGGCGCGACCTGGGCGAGCGGGATGAGGACAAACAGCCGTTCCTGCAGGCGCGGATGGGGAATAGTGAGCCCGGGTTCGTGGAGGATGGTTGAGCCGTGAAGGAGGAGATCGAGATCGAGCGTGCGAGCCGAGCCGCGCGGAGGCGGAGGAGTGGTTGCAGAACCTGTGCGGTCACGTCCGCAGAGGCTTTCGATCCGCGCGAGGTGCTCGAGCAGATCGCGCGGCAGGAGTGCCGTGGAGACCCGCGCCACGGCATTCAGATACGGCCCGCCCGGATCGACCTCGCCCACGCGCAGGGCTGGCGTTTCGATGAAGTCGGAGAAGGCCTCGACGTGAGTGGAAGGAATCTGGCCGATGAGCGTGAGTGCGCGTTGCAGGTGGGCCCGCCGGTCGCCAAGGTTCGAGCCCAGCGCGATGCAAGCCGAGTTGGCGTCGCCATGTGGCGCGGGCATGGTGGATCGTAGAGGTTCAACGCCCAACATGCAGCCCGACCGTCAGGGAGGGCTGTTCACTCACTGTCACACATTCGTGCGGGCCAAGCCCTCCCTCACGGTCGGGCTGCATGTTGCCGCGGCGATTCATGTGGGTGTCACAGTTCCGCAGGCGGCAGGATCGGAAGCAAATCCGCCTGGGTCAGCACGCTCGGCAGTGCACTCATGGCCGTTGCCGCCTCGATCGACCACCGCCCGATGCGCGTGCGGCGGAGTGCCGAGAGGTGCCCGCCGCGCCCGGCATCAAGCGCCAGCCCCAGATCGCGGGCCAGCGAGCGAACGTACACGCCCTTGCCGCAGTCGATTTCGAGCGTCAGGCGGGGCCAGGCGTAGTCGAGGATGCGGATCGCATCGATACGCACCGGACGCGGCGGCAGATCCGGCGCATAGCCCTTCCGCGCGAGGTTGTACGCACGCTGGCCATCGACCTTCATGGCGCTAAAGGCCGGAGGACGCTGCTGAATGGTGCCAAGGAAACGCGGGAGCAGGGCCTCGACCTGCGCAAGAGACGGTCTACCACCCTCCCCCGGTCCTACCGGGGGAGGTGTCATTGGGGGGGCGAGGCTCGGCGAGTGACGGAGGGGGGGCTCCGTGTCGGTCGCGGGGTTGCGCAAGTAGAGTGGCACACGAACCCCCTCCGCCTCGCTGCGCTCGGCACCTCCCCCGCTAGGAGCGGGGGAGGGTGGTAAGACAGGCTCGCCCTCACGATCATCCGTCGTCGTGCACGTCGTCAGATCAATCTCCGCGCGATAGCACTTCGCCCCCGCCATCACGCGATCGCACAGCGTCGTCGCCTTGCCAATCAGCACGACGAGCAGGCCCGAGGCAAGCGGATCGAGCGTGCCGCCGTGGCCGACCTTGATCCGCTTGGGGATGTGCGGACCCGCGGCACGAAGCGCGCGCTTGACGACGCGGCAGACGTCCATCGACGTAGGGCCGACGGGCTTGTCGACAAGCAGAAGACCGGAGGGTGTGGGATGGGCGTCTGACGTGGTCACGGTCGCGGTGCCTCGCGCGTGTAGATGATCACCAAGGGTGCGCTGACAGTCCATGCGCTGGCACCCCCACGATTGTGCCAGCCATGGTCTCGAGCGGACCCGTCGCTCCCCAGGCGTGCGACGATGATCCCATCGTGGTGATGATCCACCCACTCCGCCAAGTCGCTGGATTGAATCCGCTCCACACGCCCGCGCGTCTCGAAGATCAGGCTGTCCTCGTGATAGGTCGAGCCGATCGGGCGTGTCCCGGCGGGGTCGATTCGCTTCAGTGCGACGGAAAGACTGCGCGACACCGCACCGGGCACAACCAGGCGCGCGGGAAACATCAGCAGCCCGGCGAGCCCAGCCACGATGACGGCCAGCCCCGCCACCTGCGCGAGCACGATGGCACCACCGCGCACCGACTGATGTGCCCGCGCAAACGCATACCACGCGGCACACGCGAGGGCAAACATCATCGCCGCGAGGAACCAGTCGGGTCGCGGGTCGCCGTCAGGATTCTCGAGCATCACCATGCAGGCGCTCATCGCGACGAGGCCCGTGGGGACCAGACCGATGAGCCGCCAGATGATGCCGCCGAGCCGGTCGATCTTCGTTGCAGATGCCAGCACACACCGTGCACTCAGCAGCGCCACCGCCGGCAGCATGGGCATCGTGTAATGCAGCAGTTTCGCGGGCGAGAGTTCAAAAACGATCCACGCGGGGATAATCCAGGCGAGCAGGAACATCTCGGCGGGGCGACCGCGCCAGGGGTACGTCACAGACCTGTGGAATGCCTGCCACCGAACTTTCCAACCGGTGTGTGGTGTATCGAGCCCATTCCGCCCTCCCCCTGCCCGCTCCCTCTGGGAGGGGGTTCTTGTGGCCCGCCGCCACGCGCGGCCAATGGCCGCCAGCGTCATCAAACTGCCTGGCCAGAAGAGGACTGCGAGAGCAACGGCATGAAAGCCCGGCGGCCAGAAGTGGCCCTCTTTGCTGCCAGCCACGCCACGAACAAAAAACTCATCCCACACGATCGCGGCGTAGGGGCCCAGGCCACCCTTGTGCTGGGCAACGAAATACAGCCACGGCACCAGCGGCGCGGCGATGATGATCGCGCCCAGCACCGGCCGCGTGCGAGCGAGCCAGCCCCACTGGCGCGTCGTGGCGGAAAGAAAAACGGCGGCCAGGCCGACGACCATGGGCGTGACGAAGCCCTTGGTCATGATGCCCGCGGAGAGGCATAACCAGAAAAAAATACGCCACCCTCCTCCGGTCCCACCGGGGGAGGTGGCCGAGTCCGCGAGGCCAGTGGGGGTCTGGAGAGTGTCGCTCGCGCCTAACGGAGCCCCCCCTCCGCGTCGCCCCCCCAACTCCGCTCGGCACCTCCCCCGCTGGGAGCGTGGGAGGGTGGATTGGGAATCGCGCCACACACGCCACATCGCCGCCATCGCTCCCGTCGTGCACGCCATCATCACGCTGTCGGACCGCGCCTGGTGCGCGTCCCACACGATCATCGGCGCAACCGCGAGGATCGCCCCGGCCAGCCACGCGGCCCGCGCGTCAAACATCCAGCAGCCCAGCCGCCACATGATGAGCACCGTGACGATCGCCGCCAGCACGCTCGGCACACGATACATCCAGATCGCATCGCGCATCGGATCGCCCCCGGTGAAGGCCCACGCGCTGGCGACCTGAAGCCAGTAGATCAGCGGCGGCTTGTTCAGCCGCTCCCGGTCCTGAATCTTCGGCACCGCCCACCCGCCATCGTGAAACGCGATGTTGACGCGCTCGGGCGCGATGCGCGGGAAGGCCGCGGCCTCGAACATCTGGCGGCTGGCCTGCGCGAAGCGGGCTTCGTCGCGGTCGACCGCCGGAATCGCGCGCAGCCCGGGGAGATACACTGAAAGGCAGAGGGCGACGAGCGCCAGCCCGCCACGCCATGACCGGGCGAGGTGCCGCCAGCGCGTGCCCTCGCCGCCCGTGCGGAGTTCCCGCGAGGAAAGGCCTGATTCCGCGATGTTCAACCAGCGACTCGCCACGGCAAGCGACTATAACCGAGGGCTGCCCGCCCCGATCCGCTGGGTGCATGTCCTCATCGCGGCACTCACGCCGACAGTTGATGTGCTGCTCGGCTGGACCCTCCTGCCGCGGTTTCGCGGGTGGGCACCGCTGGTGCTCTTCACCCTCGCCACGTGCTGGGTGTTGATGCCCCGCGACGGCGCGGCCAGCGCGTCGGCCAAGGCCTGGTTCGCCACCACCGGCGGCGATCTGCGCCGCGAGATCGAAGCCATCCAGCAGTTCGGGCAGGGCGCGTCGATGTTCCTCATCGGTCTGGCCATCTTCCTGCTCGACCCACGCAACCGTGCACGTCTACTTGACTGGGCCCTCGGCGGCGCGGCCCTCATCGCCGCCTGCACCGTGCTCAAACGTCTCGCCGGACGGCCGCGGCCGAATCTGAGCGATCCGGATGGCTTCGTCGGGCCGCTGGGTGTCTACGCGGCACAGGTCGGCGACACCGATCAGGTGCGGTTTGTGAGCGCCTGGTCAGGAAGTTACGACCTGGCCTCGATGCCCTCAAGTCACACGGCATTCGCCGTGCTGGCCGCGGTGTTTCTGAGCGCCGTGTATCCCCGGGTGTGGCCGCTGGTGTGGGCCCTGGCGGTGGTGGTGGGGGTGGCGCGGGTGCTCACCGGCGCACACTACCCGACCGACGTGCTGGCCGGGGCGGCACTCGGCCTGCTCATCGGCCGCTACGCGATCGACCGCCAGTGGGGCGGCGCTGTGCGCGCATGGATCGAGCAGCGGAAGAGCGCGAAGCGACTTCCTGTGGCGGCTTGATAGCCGGTACGGGGGGCGAGCCCTTTGCATACCGCGTCGTATCCGGGATGCCCGCTTGAACAAACCCACGGGCGCGGATGGCGCACGCATCACACTTCCCGCACGCCAGGCCGGCGCGGGTCGGGTTGTAGCACGAGTGCGTGAGTCCAAGATCAAGCCCGAGCCGATCGCCGGCCCGGATGATCTCCGCCTTGCTCATCCGGATCAGCGGCGTCATCACGCGAATCGGCTTGCCGCGGGTGCCCACGCGGGTGCCCTTGGTGGCGCAGCGCTCGAACGCGCGGATGAACGGGCCGCCGCAATCCGGATACCCCGAATAGTCGATCGTATTGACGCCGATAAAGATCGCCTCGGCACCAACCACCTCGGCCAAACTGGCCGCGACACTCAGGAACACCAGATTCCGTGCCGGCACATACGTGACGGGAATCACGCGGTCGGCGATCCGCCGCAGGCGCTTCGGCGCCGCACTGACCTCCGTAGCCGCAGGCACCGGAATGTCGGCCGTCAGCGCGGAGCCGCCGATGCTGCGCAGATCAATGTGCACCACACGATGCGACTCAACCGCCCGCGCCCGAGCCAGCCGCTCGGCGGCCTGAAGTTCGGCGCGATGCCGCTGGCCATAGTCAACCACCATCGTGTGGCACCGAAAACCCTCACGCTGGGCGATGGCCAGCGTGACGGCCGAATCAAGGCCGCCGGAGAGAAGCACGATGGCACAGCGAGGGGCGGGCACAGAAGAGGGTACCCCCCACGGCCCCGGAACGGCGATGGCTCGATCTCGCCAAGGAACGTACCATCACGTCAACCTCCTTCAAGGGATCATCGATGCTTGATGAACTCCGCAAGTTTCGAGAAGCGACGCCGTTTCAGCCGTTCGAGATCGTGCTCGTCGACGGACGGTCGTTCGTGGTTCCGCATTGGGACTTCATCTGGATTCCTCCGGGAAAAGGCGCCTGGGCGTATGTGTCGGACCCGAAGACCGGGAGTGCCGACCACGTCAATGTGCTCATCATCAGTTCGATCCGCTTGGCGAAGGCCGCACCAAGGCGTCGCCGCAAAGCGGGTTGATTCGAAGTGTGAAGCGCGCGGGAGGGGGTTGCGGGAGGGCGGCGAAGGCCGTGCGATAACCTCATTTCGTCAATCGCTCGTGGACTTCAACACGGCACTTCGCACGGGCGCCCACCGCGCGGGGTCGCACGGATGCCGATCGTGCAGGCAACATACGATGGCCGTTCCCGCTCACTGGATCGATTTGGCAATCTGGCCATTTGGCATTTGGCCATTTCCGGACCCCCCCCATGCCCCAACTCACCCTCGTCCAAGCCATCAACACCACCCTCGATCAGGAAATGACCCGCGATTCCCGCGTCGTCTGCCTGGGCGAAGACGTCGGCAACAACGGCGGCGTCTTCCGCGTCACCGAAGGCCTCCAGAAAAAGCACGGCACCGACCGCGTCATCGACACGCCTCTCTCCGAGTCCGGTATCATGGGCACCTCCATCGGCCTGGCCATGGCCGGCATGCGCCCCATCCCCGAGATTCAGTTCGAGGGCTTCATGGGCCCGGCCTTCGATCAATTGGTCAACCACGCCGCACGCTTCCGCAACCGCAGCCGCGGCACCGTCACCATCCCCCTCACCATCCGCGTCCCCTGGGGCGGCGGCATCCACGCCCCCGAGTTTCACAGCGACTCGCCCGAGGCGATCTACACGCACCTTCCCGGCATGAAGGTCGTCTGCCCCGCCACGCCGTATGACGCCAAGGGCCTGCTGCTCTCGGCCATCCGCGACCCCGACCCGGTGATCTTCTTCGAGCCCAAGCGCGTCTACCGCAGTTTCCGCGAGGAAGTGCCCGACGACGAATACCTGATCCCCATCGGCCAGGCCAAGGTCGTGCAGGAAGGCTCCGACCTGACGCTCGTCACCTGGGGCTCGATGGTCTTCGAATGCCTCGCCGCGCTCGACAAACTGCCCGAGGATCAGTCCATCGAACTGATCGACCTCCGCACGATCAACCCGATCGACATCGAGACCATCGCCAAAAGCGTCGAAAAAACTGGCCGCTGCGTCATCGTCCAGGAAGCCCCCAAAACCTGCTCCATGGCCAGCGAACTCTCGGCCCTCGTGCAGGAGCACTGCTTCCTGCACCTGAAAGCCCCGGTCCAGCGCGTCTGCGGCTTCGACACGATCATGCCGTACGCGAAGTTGGAGTTGCAGTATCTGCCCGACAGCGGACGGATCGCCGAAGCGGTGGGGCAGACGCTGGGGTATTGATGTCAGCCACAGTTTCACGGCTGGAACCCGGATGCTTGGGTCAATCACCATGAAGAGCGTGGATCCGGAAAACGCTTTGCCTGCCGCGAGAACCACAGCAACCCGTTGAGGCGGCAGTCGGCTGAATCGTGGACGTTGATACCATGGCAGCAATCGAGTTCATCACGCGCTTTCTTGGCGCGCGGCGGTGCCGCGAAATGTGGACAGCGCCTTCAACTTCTTGGCGCCGCCCATCCACGCCACCATGCGGTCCATCGCGGCCCGACCCTTTAGCACCTGCTCGTGCGAACCGAACACCTTCTCGTCGTCCGCTTCGATGTGCTTCGCTGGCTCTTTCAGAAACGCCTCGCGGCGTCACTCGTTACTTGTCACTCGACACTCGACCACGACCACTCGACCACTCGACCACTTCTTCCCTTACTCTCCCCGCACAAACGGGTTCCCCTTCCGCTCCTGCCCGACCGTCGTCGGCGGGCCGTGGCCCGGTAGCACCATCGTCTGATCCGGGAGCGTGTAGAGGTGCGTGCGGATGCACGCGGCCAGGGTGTCAAAGTCGCAGCCCGGAAAATCCGTCCGCCCGATCGACCCCGCAAAGAGTGCGTCACCGGCAAACACCACGCCCGCCGGCGCGCTTGACCGCATCTGGGCTGCCACGCAGTAGAGCGAGATGCTCCCGGGCGAATGCCCGGGTGTGTGCATCACGCGCCAGCGCGTCGGGCCCAGGGACAATTCGTCACCGTGGTTGAGCAGCCGGTCGGCCTCGCGCGTGACCACGGCTGCGCCGGCGAGGGCCGAGAGGTTCTTCACCGGATCAGTCAGCCACGTCGCCTCGGCACGGTGGATCATCACCGGCGCGGTTGGGTGTGCCGCGCGCACTTCTTCGAGCCCGCCGATGTGGTCCGCGTGCGCGTGGGTGAGAATGATCGCTTCGACCGGCACGCCTTCTTTTCGCACCGCCTCCAGCAGGTCGTCGGGCTCGAAGCCCGCATCGATGATCCAGCACCCGGCGTGCCCCTCAAGCCGCACCACATAGCAGTTGGTCGCAAACGGCCCCAGCACGGCCCGGTGAACACGCACGGCAACACTCATAACTCCGAGCGTACGCTCTCGCCATGAACCGCCCCAGCGCCGGCATCGCTCTCCCCGTCTTCTCATTCCGGTCTCTGTGTCTCTGTGCCTCGGTGGTGATTGTCTCTGCAGGCTGCTCGAGCAACCGCCCGCCCGAAGTCACGCTCGAAAGTGCCCGGGTCATCGATCGCACGCCCGAGGGGATCGTCATCGAACTCACGCTGGTCGGCGCGAACGAGAACACCGATGGCTTGCCGCTGAAGTCGGTCGATTACACGCTGACGCTCAACGGCAAGACGGTCTATTCCGGTCGTCGCGCGCCGGAGGCCACGCTTTCGGGCGAGGCGTCGCGCCGGCTGCGCGTTCCTGCGCCGATTGCGCTCGGGGGCGACGTTCGCGCTGGCGAGGCCGAGTTCGCGGTCACCGGCTCGCTGACGTACATCGAACCGGGCAAGATTGCCGAAATCCTGTTCGATGCGGAGGTGAGCCAGCCGACAGTGAGTTTCTCAGGCGCGGGGCGAGTGGACCTGGGTGCGAAGTGATCGCGCCCGAACTCGAAGCGTGATTTCTCCCTTGTGCTTGGGGGCACGATCACCCAAGAATTGCGCGCTGTGCGTTAAACGCCATTACAGCCCGGCTAAGGCCTATGTCGCCGCGACCCTCCGACCCCCCCGGGTACATGCTCCGGACGCAACTCGAGCGATCGTGGCGCATGTCATCGTTTGCGCGCAATCTGTATGCACTCGGGAACTACATTGGCGCTCGCGCGTCGCGGTCCCGCAGGTGTTCAGTCAACCCGATCGAGCGTCACTTCCAACACCGCGAAGCCGTCGAGTTCGAAGTGTTCGACTTCGACTTCTACGACCGACGGCTGGTCGATGGTGAACTCGGCCGTGTCGCGGGTCGGCCCGTGGTGGGTCCAGTTTTCGATCGCGGTGGTCCAGGGGTTGTCGGCATCCCCCTTTCCACCAATGGCTGCACCGAAGCCGCCGCGGCGGTAGCGGACGCGGAGGCCGTCGTCGCTGAGCGTGGCGAGGCGGTAGGTGCCCGGGGTGAGGGGGATAATGGTTCGGGCGATGGTGCCGAAGTGGTTGTGGGGGAGTTTGGCGTCGCGCACGGCCAGGGCGTTGGTGGTCTGGTCATCGAGCGCGAGTTGGCTGGGGCCGGCGTTCTTGAAACGCAGTTTCAGGCTGTTGAGCGCGGTGGTGATGGCTTTGTCGCCCGTGCTGGCGGCACGCCATGCGGCAAGGTCTTCGCGCGGGTCGCACGGCGAGGGGAAGAACGTGACATCCCATCGCCAGTTGATGAGCGTGCCTTCGAGGAGTTGCGAGAACTCGCCCACGGCGATGCGGATCGCGTAAGGATGAACGCCGGGCTGGGTGCTGAGCGCCGTGAGGCGGAGCGTCTTGTTGGGCGGGTCGGTCTCGGTGGGAAGAGTGGCGCGGGCCTCGACGATCGGTGCGCCCTGCTCGACGGCGATGGTCAGTTCGCCATCGGGGAGCTCGAAGAGGTCGTAATCGTTGGCGAAATCGTGCCCCCCCCCAGAACGGCGCGCGAGGGGCGAGGCGTGGTCCCATGGGCCCCACTCGGTCATGATGATGTTCTGGCGACCGGCGAGCGCGGCACGGGCGCCGACGGGACGGGTGTCGCCTTCGGGGCTGGCCATGAGGCGAAGGACGTTGTCCACGATGCGCTTGGTGCTGGAAGAAATCGTGTTGTGTTCGACCTCGGGTTTGCTGGTGTCGTCGTGGCGGATGGTCTCGGCGCAGTGGTCGAAGGTCGCGTTGAACACCGTGGTGTCGGTGGTGTTGCGGAGGTGGATGGCAACGGTGTCATTCTTGAAATGGCCGACGATGAGGTTGTGGGCGGATTCGACGCTGTTGGCTTTGGCCCAGGGGGTTTTGGCGATGCTCGGGTCCTGGTCCCACCAGAGGTGGACGCCGCAGGCGTTGCTGTCGAAGGTGCCGCCGATGGTGTTGTGGGAGCCATGCTCGATGTTGACCGCGCCGCGTTCGAGGCCGTAACCGGCCTGACCGTTTCGCGTGAAGATGTTGGAGGGGTCGATGCGAGTGTGGCTGGAGTAACCGCCCCAGATGCCGCAGATGGCGTTTTCGATGAAGCGGTTGCTTCGAATGATGTTGCCGAAGGAGAACGTGAGTTCGAGCCCGTGAGCGGCGGCGTAGGAGAAGTCGTTGCCGTGGAAGAGGTTGTCGTTGCAGCCCATGCGGGTGTGATTGAAGTCGGGGGTGGGCGCGGGCTTTTCGCCCAGGGCTTCCTTGCCCGCGAAGCCGAAGAAGCCGTCGCCGCCGTGGGTGGCGGAGTTTTCGACGAAGCGGTTGTGAGAGCACTGTTCGAAGGCGAGAATGCCGGCGGAGTCCTGGCCTCGGTTGTAGACGCCGTGGCTGTAGCCGCGGATGCAGAAGTCGAAGGCGTTGCGGCTGATGAGGTTGTGGCTGGAGCGCCAGAGGGCGAGGCCCCAGCCGGAGAGGAACGAGGCGTCGTTGTCGATGACGCGGGCGTTCTCGACGCGGTCGAGGATGAAGCCGTTCTGCCCGCGGCGGACGGTGCAGGCGCGGATGACGAGGCGCTGAGCACGTTCGATGCACGCGGCGGCGCCGTAGTTGGTGCGCCACTCGTGGGCGTCGTTTTCGTGCGGCCAAAGCCAGTCGGATTGGTCCTCGGCCTGGGGTGTGGACTTGAGGCGCTGACGCCAGAGGTCGTCGAAGCGGCAGGCGTCGAGGGTGAGGTCGTCGGTGGCGGTAGCGTGAAGGCCGATCTTGAAGCCCGAGACGTGAGCGTTGCGGATGGTGACGCCTAGTCGGTTTTTGATGCGGATGCCGGTGCCGGTGTAGGTATCGGGCGCGGCATTTGCGGGCGAGCCGCGGAGGAGGGAGCCGGGGGCGAACTCAACGGTGCCGGTGTCGAAGGCGATGTGGAGGACGCCGTTGTGGTTGGCGTCGATGATGACGGTGCCGGGTGGGATGACGACGCGGCAGGGGTGGGTGATGACGGTGTCGTCGGCGGTGACGGTGACGGTGGGGAGTGCCGGAGGAGGTTCGGCGAGGGAAATGGACGAAGCGCAGAGGGCAACGAGGCTGGCGAAGCGGTGGCGCGTCATGGTTGATTGTTGACAGAGCGATCCCAACGGAGCGGGATCGGACTCGACTCGGCGAGTCGAGTTACACAAGAGAGGGCGCTTACGTTGCCGGCGTGTTCTCGGCTCGGCTGACGGTGCCCTGAGGACCGGCGGCGTAGGGATTCTGGCTTGAGTCCGGCGCGGCGTACTGATTCTCAGGGAGCGACTTGGGCGCGGCGGCGGCGGGCGGCTTGGATGACTGCTGCTCGACCTCGTCTTCGACGCCCTTGAGGCCTCGTTTGAACTCGACGATGCCCTTACCCAGGCTCTTGCCGACCTCGGGGAGGCGACGGCCGAAGAGAAGGAGCATGATGACGAGGATGAAAACCCACTCGAGCGTGCCGATGTTCTGGAGGAGGGCCAGTTGGAGCGGGAAATCGGCGTTCATGCGGAAACTCCACGCGGGGCGGGGGCCTCGCACCTGATTCTAGAACGGCTGAGGGCACCGAGCATTTCACAAACGGGGGTGCAGGGGGGGCGGGGCGTGTTTCAGCCGCCGGTGCCGAAGAGGCTCAGTTCGGCCTGAAGGGCGGCTTCGTCGGGGCGGATGCCGACGGCGCGTTCGGCGGATTGGACGACGTTGAGGAGGAGCATGACGACGGTCATGGGCCCGACGCCGCCGGGCACGGGGCTGAGCCAGCCGGAACCGCCCAGCATGGTGGAGACGGCGTCAAACTGCACATCGCCCACGGTACGGGTTTTGCCGTCGGTGCCCGTGACGCGGTTGACGCCGACGTCGACGACGATGGCACCGGGTTTGACCATGGGCCCAGTGATGAGGTTGGGCACGCCCGCAGCGGCGACGACGATGTCGGCCTCGCGCGTGAGCGTGGCGAGGTTGGGTGTCCACTTGTTGCACGAGAAGACGGTGGCATCGGTGCGCATGAGAAGGACGGCGATGGGCTTGCCGACAACGTCCGACGCGCCGACCACGACGACCTTCTTGCCGCGAAGCGAGCCGGGCCCGGCTGGGCCCGTAGCCTCGATCATTTTGACCACGGCCAGGCCGGTGCACGGGGCGAGGGAGGAGCGGCCATAGACGATGTTGCCGATGTTGGCGGGGTTGACGCCCTCGACGTCTTTCTCGGGGGCGATGAGGCGCTGCACGTCGTAGGGCTCGATGCCCGCGGGCAGCGGCAGGTGGAGCATGATCGCGGTGACCTCGTCCTGCGTGTTGAGCAGGAGGACGCGACCGGCGACGTCGTCGTAGGTTGAGCCAGCGGGCAGTTCGTGCAAGCGGTAGGCGATGCCCACGGCTTCGCACGTCTTGCCCTGATTGAGGGCGTAGACGTGGGCGGCATCGTCGTTGGAGCCGACGATGACGGCATCGAGGCGGGCGCGGCCGCCGCGGGCTTCGACGGCGCGGACGCGCTGGGCGATGCGCTCGCGGTAGCGCGAGGCGAGGGCTTTGCCGTCGAGGATGCGGGCGGGAGATGGCGGGGAAGCGGTCAAGGCGACACTGTAGCGATGGCGGTGTGGGGAGAGGTACGGTGCGTCGCGGTACACTCGGGCCGTGAGTTCAACGACCATCGCCAAGCGGATTCTCGACCTTCGCGCCACGCTGCACCGCGCCAACACAGCCTATTACGTTGACGCCAAGCCCATCATGGGCGACGTGGAGTTTGACCGCCTGCTGGCCGAACTGGCGGCACTGGAAAAGGCCCATCCGGAACTGGATGACCCGGATTCGCCCACGCACCGGGTGGGGGGTCAGCCGATCGAGGGGTTCAGCACGGCGGCGCACGCTACGCCCATGCTGAGCATCGACAATGCGTATGACCTGGGCGCGGTGCGGGAGTGGCACGCACGGGTGACGCGGGCGCTGGAGGGGGGTGGTGGGGGGGGAGGAGCAGGAGGGCTGTTTGGCGGGCCGGTGCCCGCGATCGCGATGGTGGCCGAGCCGAAGGTGGACGGGTTGGCGATGTCGCTGCGGTATGAGGGCGGACGGCTGGTGCGCGCGGTGACGCGGGGCGACGGGGTGAAGGGTGATGATGTGACGACCAACGTGCGGACGATCCGCGCGCTCCCGCTCGTGCTGCCGGAGAAGGAAAACCCGCCTGAAGTGCTCGAGATTCGCGGCGAGGTGTATTTTCCGCTCGTCGAGTTTGAGCGCGTGAACCGCGCGCGCGAAGCCGAGGGCGAGGAGTTGTTCTCGAATCCGCGGAACGCAGCGGCGGGGACGCTCAAGCAACTCGACCCGGCGCTGGTGGCGGCGCGGCGGCTGGGGTTCCTGGCCCATGGTCGCGGCGTGGTGTCGGATGATGACTTTGCCGATTCGCACACCGGCTTTCTGGCCCGTTTGCGCGAGTTGGGCGTGCCGGTGAACAGGCCGCTGGTGGTGTCGGCGAAACTGGAGGATGTCGCGGAGGCGATCCGCGCATTTGACGGGAAGCGCGCGTCGATGCCCTTCGCGATCGATGGCGTGGTGATCCGCGTCGATACGTTTGCGCTGCAGGACCGCGCGGGCACAACCTCCAAGAGCCCGCGCTGGGTGGTGGCGTTCAAGTACCCGGCGGAGCGGACGACCACGGTGCTGATCCGCGTCGATCACCAGGTGGGCAAGAGCGGCAAGATCACGCCCCGCGCGGTGATGGAGCCCGTGCAACTGGCCGGCTCGGTGGTGCGGCACGCGACGCTGCACAACTACGGGCGCATCCGCAAAGCGCCGGTGAACCCCGATGAGCCGGCGGGCGAGACGACCGACATCCGGCTGGGCGACACGGTGTATGTGGAGAAGGCGGGGGAGATCATCCCCTATGTGCCGGGCGTGGTGCTGGCGAAGCGGCCGAAGGGGGCCAAAGCGATCGAACCGCCGGAGGTGTGCCCGGAGTGCAAGGGGCCGGTGGAGGTTGACCCGCCCGAGGCGCGAGAGCGGCCGGAACTGGAGACGCTTCGCGCGTGCGTGAATCCGGAATGCCCGGCCCAGGTGCGGGAGAAACTGATCTGGTTTGCGGGGCGGAAGCAGATGGATATCGAGGGCCTAGGCGAGAAGACGGTGGATCAGATTCGGGCGACGGCGCTGCCCAAGGGGGATGTGAGGCGGGCGGAGGCGGGGGTGCCGGAGGGTGTGGCGCGGATTCCGTTGGATTCGTTCGCGGATGTATTCAGGCTGCACTCGCATCGCGCGGCGCTCTTGATGCTGGAGCGGATGGGCGAGAAGAAGGTGGACAATCTGCTCGCGGGCATTGAGGCGGCCAAGTCGCGCGGCTTGGCGAAGGTGCTGGCGGGGATGGGCATCCGGCATGTGGGCGATACGACGGGCAAGATGCTGGCGCGGCAGTTCAAATCGCTCGACGATCTGCTCGCGAACGATGAGCCACGACTGAGGCCAAAATCGCTTGGACGCGAGGAAGCGGTGCGATTGGGATTTGACAAGGAGCCCGCGAATCGGCCCGAGACGGGCCTTGGCAAAGACACGGCACCGGTGGTGTATGCGTATCTGCACAGCCCGGCAGCGAAGAAGACGTTTGCGGAACTGCGGGCGATGGGCGTGGACTTGACGAGCCGTGATTATGTTGACCCGGCGAAGGCGGCAAAGGGTGGAGGTGGTGCGGGTTCCAGCGGCCCGTTCGCGGGCAAGACGATTGTGCTGACGGGGACGCTGGAGGGCTACGAGCGCGAGGTTTTGAAAGCGATCCTGGAAGCGCGCGGCGCGAAGGTGAGCGGATCAGTCTCGAGCAAGACGAGCCTGGTGATCGCGGGCGAGAGCGCGGGATCGAAACTCGACAAGGCGCGGGAACTGAGCGTGGAGGTGTGGGACGAGGCGAGGTTGGTGGAGGCGTTGAAGGCGAGTGGGGAATAGGTGTCTTTGGTGGCAGACTGCCGGACGTGCCACTGGCGTCGCCGGGCTCGGACGGCGTCGCCAGTGCTCCCGGTAAACTCTCGCCACAGACATCGCTCCCAACAGCACTGGCGACGCGGTCAAAGCACCGCGTCGCCAGTGGCACGGGGGCACGTCACTGAGGGGCGGGTGCCTTGCTGTCCTTGTCCTCTTTCAGCAGCGCGTCCGGCCCGCCCTTCACCAACTTGGTGAGGCGCAGCAACTGGGACTTATCCAGCCACGCGGCCAGATCGATGACGAGGGCTCGTTCCTGCTCTGGCGTGGGCGCGAGTTTGGTTTCCTCGGCAAATCGGGCCAGGCGCTCGCGGGCGCGGGCTTCCTGATCGGGGCGAAGTTTCATGGCGCGGAGGATCGCGTCAAAGAAGATCGCCCCGTCGGCGCTCTGCCGCTCGAACGAGCGGCGGATCTGTTCGCCCCACAGGCGGAGGGATTCGCTCGAGAGCGCTTCCCAGCGAGACGCGCTGGCGCGAACAACGCCGTTGTCGATGGCACCCTCCGCCGCGACGGCGTCGCGGTACTCCTTGACGAGCGCGATCAGGCGGGCCGCAGGGCCATCGGGCAGCGCCGCGGCGAGTTCGGCTTCGAGGGGACCGCGGTCGCGGAGGGGCGCGAGTTTGCTCGCCAGAACCACGACCAGCCGGATGGAATCGGCGGTGTCGCCCGCCTGGCCAGCGCTGAAGAGGTCGATGAGCAGGTTGTAGTGGCGGCTGACGATGGCGTCGAGTTCGCGGGCCCGCGCGGTGATGATCGCCTCGGCCTTGGCGCGGGATGAGGCATCGAGGTTGAGCAGCGCGAGGGCGGCTTCGGCGGGGGGCATGTCGAGGCGCTTGAGGAAGCCGTGGAGGTCGCGCTCGATGAGGGAAACGCGCGGGCGGTTAACAGTGGGGCCCTTGAGGGCGTTTGGGGTGGAGCTTGACGAACCGGCCGAAGGTGTCGGCGGTTCGACGAAGAGGGTGGCGGCCATCGACGCGATCGAGATGAACAGGGATGCGATCATGGGTGGCTCGCGTGGGTGATGCTGCGGGTGTGACCACACTTCGTGGCAAGAAGGGGATGTAGAACAGGTAGGTGGCGTAGCCGATTCGGAGAATCGGGGTACCCAAAGGCACTTGCCACAAAGTATGGTCACACCCGATGCTGGTTGTTGGGGCTCGCGGGACGGTCGTTGCATCTATCCTTGGGCATGACCACGCAGATTGCCGCCGGCCCCTCGTCCCCCCTTGCCGCCCGGATTGCCGAGGTGTGCGTGTTGCGGGGCACGTTCACGCTCCGTTCGGGGCGGACGTCGTCGTACTATCTGGATAAGTACCTGTTTTCGACGCGGCCCGAGATTCTGAAGGAGTTGGGTGGGCTGTTTGCCCACCGCGTCGCGGCGGTGGAGAAGGCGACTGGTCGGCGCGTGGCCCGTCTGGCGGGTGCGGAGTTGGGCGGCATTCCGCTGGTGACGGTGGCGAGCATGGCGACGGGGCTCCCGTGCATCTTCGTGCGGAACGCCAAGAAGGACTACGGCACGGCCAAGCAGATGGAAGGGGCGCTGCTCAAGGGCGAAACGGTCGTGTTCGTGGAAGACGTGGCGACCACCGGCGGGCAGGCGTTGGAGGCGGTGAAGGTGTTGCGGGATGCTGGCGCGGACGTGCTGGCGGTGGTGGCGACCATCGATCGCGAAGAAGGCGCGCGGGCGAACGTCGAAGGCGCGGGCATTCGCTTCGAGGCGCTGTTTACGAAGTCGGACCTGGGAGTTCGGGAGTAAACACCATCCCCCGCTCCCAGCGGGGGAGGTGCCGAGCGCAGCGAGGCGGAGGGGGTTCGCGTGGGGCTCAGACGCCTACGCAGCGCCCCCATCATCGCTCGCCGGGGTCGCGCGCGGCGATGATCCCGCCTTCCCTGCCGTCAAGATCAGCACGGCACCCACCACGCCCACCAGTCCGCTTCCCCACTGACGTGCATTGAGTTGCTCGTCAAACAGAAACATCGACGCGACGCCGGTCAGGACGGGTTGCAACTGGATGATGCCCATCGAGACGCTCACACCCAATCGCGCCAGCGCGGCATAGTACAGCACATGGCTGATGGCGATGCCGATCATCGACGACGCGATGAGCATGAACCAGTTGAACGCCGAGAACCCCAGCACCCCCGCGCCCTGATCGCGCCCGAGCACGAACATCAAGATGATGGTGCCCACGGCGGTGTATTGGCAGATCACGCCGAAGGCGTAGACGGGGTGGTACGCCTGCATGGTCTTGCGCACGGCCAAGCCATAGCCGGCGAAGAGCGCGCCGGAGGTGATGGCGAGCGGGATGGCAAACCAGGGCATGGCGGGCGGCACCGGTGCGCCGACAACCGAGGGCACGGCCGACTTGAACAGGATCAGACCCGTGCTGCCCAGCACCACCAGTCCCGCACCGAGCCAGAAACGCGGCGAGCGGAGCGTGGCCCGTTCAGTCGGAAAAAGCAGCCACGCGCCAAGGGTGACAAAGACGATCTGCACGCGGAAGACGAACGTGAAGAACCCGGGGTCCATGAAGTATGGGCACCACGCAAAGCACGATTGTCCGAGCAGGTTGAAGATGGCCGGGACGATCGCGGCGATGAAGATGGGCTTGGGCAGGCGACCGCGATGCCACGCGAAGGCGAGGAGCGGGAGCCAGAAGAGGGCGGAGAGCCCGTAGCGCCAGCCGTTGGCCTCCCAGCCATCGAGCGAGGAGACAAAGTACTTGAGAAACAGCGGCACGCTCGCCCACGCGAGCAGCGTGGAGAGAATGAGCGGGATGCCCGCGCCGGCATGAGGCCCGGTCGATGATGGCGGTGTGGCGGCCATGAAGGGCGGAGGGTAGGTGTGGGCGCGACCGACGCGGGGCGTACCCTCGCCACTGACCCCGGACGCGCGTCCGGGCGATTGCGAGGGCACGCGTGCTGCAGCCGATCATCGACAGGCGGAATCAGGATTCGGTGATGGGGCTCGGCGAGCACCTGGAGGAACTGCGCCGCCGCGTGGCGTGGTCGCTGGGCGCGCTGGTGCCGGTCTTCATGGTGCTGTTTTACTACAGCAAGCAGTTGCTAGAACTGGTGCTGCGCCCGATGCGGGCGGCCCTGCTGGCCGAGGGACTGCCCGGGCAGATTCAGGCGACGGGCGTGGTGGAAACGTTTCTGGCGGCGACCATCGTCGCGGCGATCGGCACGCTGGTGGTCTGTTCGCCGTGGATTGTGTGGCAGGCGTGGCGATTCGTCGGGCCCGGGCTGTATGGGCACGAGCGGAAGTTTGCGTATGTGCTTGCGCCGCTGAGCGCGATTCTGTCGGCGTGCGCGGTGGCGTTCATGTATTTCGTAATGCTGCCGGTGCTGCTCGCGTTTCTCGTGGTCTTCAGCGCGGGTGTGGGGAGCGATGCCGCCGCGACGGGCGCGGCACCGGCGGGCATGGTGTTCCCGAGCGTGCCCGTGCTGGCCAATGACCCGGTTGACCCGAAGCCGGGCACGCTCTGGTTCAACAGCACGCTGCACGAGTTGCGATTGGCGACGGCAGTGGGGAACACGGGGGCCCCGGGGCAGACCGCACCGCCGGACAGCGGGGCTGAGTCGGCACCCGCCTCGGCCGGGGAGACAGGGCCCGCGCCCATCGCGATCTGGGCAGCGCCGATGGGTCGCCCGACGGGCGTGGCCTTGCAACCGCGGGTGAGCGACTTTGTGAGTCTGTTCCTGACCATGGCGCTCGGCTTTGTCGGCGCGTTTCAGGTGCCGGTGGTGGTGCTGCTGCTGGGGTGGATCGGCGTGGTGGACGTGGCGGCGATGCGGCGCTATCGGCGGTATGTGGTGGTAGTGTGCGCGATTGCGGGTGCGGTGCTCACACCCTCGCCCGACCCCTTTTCGATGATGCTGATGACGGTGCCGATGTACGGGCTGTATGAACTGGGGCTGCTGCTCCTGTGGCTGATGCCGGCGACGAAGATGACGGCACCCGTGGAGGACGCGGACGTGCCGAGCACCTCGTCAGCGAGCACGGGCCCGTCGATGGGTGCGCCCGGCGAACCTCCGGGGGGACCGGCGGATGGGCCGTGACCAAGTAGCCAAATGATCCAATGACAAACGCGGCCAGCCAGTTTGATGACCAGATGATGGCCCGGGCCCTGGAACTGGCTGCGATGGCTGGTGCGCAGGGTGAGGTGCCCGTCGGCGCGGTGGTGTTTGACACGGCGACCGGTCACGTGCTGGGCGAGGGATCGAATCGGCGCGAGATGGACAATGACCCGCTCGGGCACGCGGAGATCGTCGCGATCTCCGAAGCTGCCGTGGCGCTGGAAGACTGGCGGATGAATGCCTGCACGCTGGCGGTGACACTGGAGCCGTGCCCGATGTGCGCCGGGGCGATCGTGAACGCCCGGATAGGGCGGCTGGTGTATGGCGCGGTGGACCCGAAAGCCGGGGCGTGCCGGTCACTCTTTGCGATTACGACCGACCCGAGGTTGAATCACCGGGTGGAGTTGGTCGAGGGCGTGCGCGCGGCGGAAGCCGCGGCGCTGCTCAAGGAGTTCTTCAAAGGATTGCGCGAGGGGCGGTGACGAAGTGGGTTTCGTGCCACCGAGGTCGCCTGCTCTGAGGCGACCTCGGTGCTTCTACGTCGCGGTTTGTTCGAAGCGTCTTGGCCACCTGGTGCTCAGCACCGAGGTCGCAAAGCCGACCTCGGTGGCACGGGACTCGTCTCGCCGCTTACTTCACGCCATCTTTCTCCGCCATGAACTTGATCAGATCCACGCAGCGGGACGCGTAGCCCGCTTCGTTGTCGTACCACGAAACGACCTTGAAGAAGTTGGCGTTCAGTTCGATGCCGGCCTTCGCGTCGAAGATGCTCGAACGGCGATCGCCGATGAAGTCGCTCGACACGACTTCTTCCTCGGTGTAGCCCAGAATGCCCTTCATGGCCCCTTCGGACGCGGCCTTCATCGCGGCATTGATCTCGTTCAGGCTCGTCGGCTTGGCGGTCTTGAAGGTCAGATCGACCGCCGAGACGTCAGCGGTGGGCACGCGGAACGACATGCCCGTGAGTTTGCCTTTGAGGGCGGGGATGGCGAGCGTGACGGCCTTGGCCGCGCCCGTGCTGGCGGGGATGATGTTCTGATACGCGTTGCGCCCGCCGCGCCAGTCCTTCTTGCTCGGGCCGTCCTGCGTGGGCTGCGTCGCGGTGGCGGCGTGCACGGTGGTCATCAGGCCCTCGGCCAGGCCGAAGTGGTCGTTGATGACCTTGGCGATCGGCGCAAGGCAGTTGGTCGTGCAACTGGCGTTGCTCACCACGGTGTGCTTGCTCGCGTCGAAGACTTCGTGGTTCACGCCCATGACCACCGTCGGCACCTGGGCTGGTTCGCTCTTGGTGGGGGCGGAGATCACGCAGCGCTTCGCGCCGGCCTGCACGTGCAGGTTGGCTTTCTCGAACTCCGTGAACAGGCCGGTGGACTCGAGGACGTAGTGCACGCCCAGGTCTTTCCAGGGCAGTTGGGCGGGGTCTTTGATGGCGGTGGTCTTGGTGACTTTGCCGTTGACGGTGAAGGAGCCACCGGTTTCGCTGGCAACGGCCGAGACCTCGGCGGGCTTGCCCTGCGACTGGAAGCGACCGTGCATGGTGTCGTACTTGAGGAGATACGCGAGGTTGTCGGCGGGGACAAGATCGTTGATGCCGACGAACTCGATGCCCTGGTCGAAGCCGATGCGGTAGACGAGGCGACCGATGCGACCAAAGCCATTGATGCCGACGCGGATAGCCATGATGCGAGCCCTCTGGAAGGGGTGCGAGCGTGAAGGGCAAGCGTAGGAAGCGATGGTGCGGATGTGGCGTCCAACCGTGTCACCACTCACCGTTTGATCGCGGTCGGGAGTTGTCCGGATCGGCATACGATTCGAGTAATCACGTCACCCGGAGGGCCTCATGGCCGATGCCGATCCACATCTGCTGACTCGAATCACCCAGAACAAGGATGTGTGCGGCGGGCGTCAGTGCATTCGCGGCATGCGTATCCGGGTGAGCGACATCCTGGAGATGTTGGCCGCCGACGCGCGCCCTGAAGAGATCCTCGCGGACTTTCCAGACTTGGAAGCGGATGACCTTCGCGCTTGCCTGCTCTTCGCGGCACGCCGGACCGTGTTTCCTCAGGTGGCGGCGTGACGTTCTGGATCGATGCGCAGTTACCGCCGCAGATGGCGGATTGGTTGCGTTTCGAGTTCGGCCTCGATGCCCAGACGCTCCACGGCCTCGGTCTCAGGCAGGTTTCAGACCAGGCCATTTTCAAGGCGCTCCGTGTACCTGGCGCGGTCATTGTGACCAAGGACGAGGACTTGGTCGACATGGTGACCCGTCTCGGTCCCCGCCACAGGTCTTGTGGATGACGATGGGCAACGTCACGAATCGAGCCCTGCGCGCTGACCTGAAGGCTCGTTTGCCGGTCGCTGTGGGCTTGATCGAAAAGGGCGAGCCGACCGTCGAGTTGCGCTGAGTCAACCGTCGTCGGCGGCTTCAGAGAATTACTGTAACTGGCGTGTACTTCTCCCCAACAATCCCCCATGGGATGCTGCCTCCTCAGCCTGATCGGTTGGTTCTTCCCGCGCGTCGTGATCGCCAGCCTGTGGCTCTTCACGGATCAACTGGCGCGGGCCTTCCAGACGGCGCTCTGGCCGATCCTCGGCTTCCTGTTCATGCCCTACACCACGCTCGCGTGGGTGATCGCGCAGAACTACGGCGGGGGCCTCAACGGCTTCTTCCTGGTCGGCTTCATCATCGCCGTGCTGCTCGACCTGGGGTTCTTCGGCTCGTCGAGCGAGAGTTTCCGGCGCCACCGCCGCAAGGGCGTTCGCGTGCGGCCAGTGGCCTAACCACTACCGCCAGTCGATGACGACCTTCCCGAACTGCTCCGCGGCCTCAAGCCGCTCATACGCCGCGCGGGCCTGGTCGGGCTTGAAGACTTTGTCCACTGCGGGCTTGATCGCCCCGGCACGAAAGAGCGACGCGACTTCCTGAAACTCGCTGGCCGAGCCCATGGTCGAGCCCAGCACGCGCAACTGGTTCCAGAAGATGCGGGCCAGGTCGGTCGTGGCATCCGGCCCGCTCGTGCAGCCGGGGGTCACATACGCCCCGCCGCGGGCGAGGCTCTTGATGCAGTTCAGGTGCGTGGCCTTGCCCGAGGAATCCACGGCCATGTCCACGCCGCGCTTGGCCGTCCAGGCCCGCACGTCGCGTGACCAATCCTGCCCCGTGTCGAGCACCCCCGCGTCGGCACCGAGCGTCTTTGCGCGATCGAGTTTGGCCTGGTGGCGGCTGGTGACCATCACCAGGCAACCCATGTGCTTGGCGATGGCGAGTGCCGAGGTGGCGACGCCCCCGCCGATGCCGGTGATGAGCACGCGCTGGCCGGGGCGGAGTTGCCCCTTGGTCACCATCATGGAGTAGGCGGTGAGGGCGCACAAGCCGAACGCCGCCGCCTCGACGGGGTCGGCATCGCCCACCGCGGCCAGGTTCGCCGCGGGCACCACGAAGCGCTCCGCGTGCATCCCGTGGTGGTGCTCGCCGATCAGTTCATACTCCGGCGCGAGCGTGGAGTTGGGCGGGTCGTCGGGGCTCACGCGCGGCGCGATCATCGTGGCGGCATTCACGATCACCCGCCGCCCCACCCAACCGGCATCCACGCCCGGCCCAACGGCCTCGACGGTGCCGCAGGCATCGCAGCCCGACACGCGTGGATAGGCCAGTTGCAGCCCCGGCACGCCCCGTCCAACCCACAGGTCCATCTGGTTGAACGCCGAGGCGAGCGTGCGAATCAGCACCTGCCCAGGAGGCAGCGCGGTGGGTGCGGGCGCGTCAGGCCAATCGGTGGCAAGGCTGATATTGGGCGAAACGGGCGAACCCTGGCGGGCGCAGACGATGGCTCTCATGGCGGGAGCGTAGAGCGAGCCTGACCGCCATGACGGGTGGCCGAAGGTCGTGAGGTGTGCGCCTTCACACCTTCGTCGCCTCGATCACCACATACCGCCCGCCACCCAGCACCGAGGCGGAGTTCGTGAACGGCAGGCAGTTCCGCTCCCGGCTCTTCGCCGGCACCAGGAGCGACGCCCCAAGCACCAGCCATGTGAGTGGCACCGAGAGAACGTGCGTGCGAGGCCGCGCCGCGGGGTAGAGCACGGGTGGCGTGAAACCCGCCGCGCGCAGGTGGTTCACCAACTGCGGCAGCAGCAACGCCGTGCGCACATGCGCCTCCGGGTTGTCGATGGTCTGCTTGCACCCGCCGCTGTTGAGCGCATTGTCGAGCGAACCATACAGCAGGAACCGCAGCCGCCGACCAAGGGAGGCGTAGTTGTTGACGTTCAGATACAGCCTGCCGCCCGGCCTCAGCAAGCGGTGAAACTCCGCCACCGCGCCGGCCGGGTTGAAGAGGCGGTGCAGCGCGTTGGCGCACACGACGGCGTCGAAACTCGCGCTCTGATACGGCAAGGGACGGTTCAGGTCCACCGTGGTCATCGGGGCGCGATCCAGCCGGTAGAGCGCCGGATCGATATCGGCGCACTGCACGTCCCACCCCCGCACGCGCAGGAACTCCGCCAGCACGCCCTCGCCGCACGGCGCATCGAGCACTCGCCCCGGCGGCGCGGCATCCAGAACGGTCTGCAACGCGTCGTGACTCTCGAGCGACCCGATGGGGTGCGCGTCGAACAGGCGCGAGACGTCCTCGACCGCGGCCCGCCGGGCCCGGCGCTTGAACCGCGCCCGCTGGGCGTCCAGCCCGGGCATATCCGCGGCGGAGAGGTAGTGCTCAAAGAACTCATCGGCCGAATCCGGTGGCAAGCCGGCGGCGAGGGCGGAGCCTGCCATGCGGGCCGCGTCGTTGATGCGGTTTGTGGTGCATTCGGGTGCCCATTCGGAAAGGTCCAGCGCCAGCAGGCCGCTGGGCCCCGCGAGAAAGTTGGTGAGGCCCGCGTCGCCGTGGGCGAGGCCTTTCTTGTGCAGGCCGGCGAGGAATGACGCGCCATCGCGCAGAATGTCGTGGTCCCCAGACCGCGCCAGCACGCTGAAGAGATTGGGCGCGTTGACAAACCGCGTAACGACCAGCCCGCGTTCCCACAAGCCGCGGCGGCGTTCTTCGCCCCAGGCCATCAACTCCACCGAGGGCACGCCGGCGGATTGGAAAGCCTTGAACCCGGCGGCTTCTTTCTCGGCGCGGCCGCGTCGCAGACGCCGGAGCAGGTTGTGGGCGCGGCGTCGCGCGTAGACCTTGACAAATGCCTCGCTCATGCAATCTGATGGCACATCGCTCGCGCCGTCCGCCAGCGGATGCCGAAAATACGTCCGCCCCCCCCGGTCCCCTCTTCCAACCTGATCGCGCACCGCCCCCAGCACCTGGTCGATCCACCCTTCCCCCAAGGCATCGCCCACGGCCAACGTGAATGCCCCACGGCGCATGTGCATGTGGCACCGCCCCTGTCTGGTTGTCGCACGTCGTTCCGGCTCCCCGCGGCTCAGCCACCGCGGACCAGCCCCCGTTTGTCCCACGCGTGTGTGTGGTGACGCACTGGGTTGAACAGACTAAGCCCGTTCGCGTTGCAGCAGCCTGCAATTCGGTCGAACCGTTCGCAATAGAGGAAAGTTCCCTCCAGATGATCGCGGCCCGTGCAACGCACGCGCATTCACGGCGAGCGCGGTGCGATCTCGCGATAGAAGATCACCGTCGAATGAAACGCCCGCGCATCGGGATCGAGCGCGAACCCGGGAATCTCGCCCACGCGAATCCAACCCATCCGTTCGTACAGCCGCACGGCCGCGCCCCCGCCTTTCGCGTCGAGCGTCAGCAGCGTGAAACCCTGGGCCCGCGCGGCTTCGTCCAGCCCGTCCATCAATCGCCGCCCGACACCCCGCCCGCGCACGTCGCGATGCACCATCACCTTGCACACCTCGGCCCGGTGCGGCTGGTTCGGTGCCCACGCGGGTTGCAACTGCGCCGTGCCGATGATGCGGCCGCCGGCTTTTCCCGCGTGTGTGTCGGCCTCGCGGGCCACCAGGAATACCGCCTTGGGGTGCGGATTGGCCAGCGTGCCCTGCCACCAGGCGCGGGCCGCGTCCATTTCCAGCGGGATCATGAAACTCACCGCGGCCCCGGACGTCACCGCGTCCACGAGCACCGCCGCGAGGTCGTTGAGGTCTTCGTCGCGCGCCGGCAGCCTAAGCCGATCGATCACGATCGCGCCGCCGTCAGGTGGTTTGCTGGTGCCTGGCACGTCATTCACCCTGCACGGCCGAAACCGGAATCTCTTCGGCGGGCGTCTTGGGCGCCGCGGGCATCGGCTCGGCCGCGGGCGCCTCGTCGATCAGCCGGGGCACGCGCGTCCGCTCGCCCGCGCCGGGCAGGGCACGACCATCCCAACCCGGGGCCAGATAGTGCCGCTCGGGCACCTCGAACGCGCCGACGGGCCAGAGTTTGTGCGAATAGACGGTGTACGACCCGAGTCCGGAGCGCAACTCGACGCTGATGCACTGGTACAGGCCCTTCTCGCCCGGCGCAGGGCCCAGTTGCGTCGCGGGGCGAAAGATCTCGACGGTCGCGTACAAGCCGCGCGTCCAGACGCGGGCGATGTGATACACCGGCAGGGTCTCATTCTCCAGCGTCAGTGCCTCGGCAAACGGCCCCGTGTTGCTGCACACATAGTTCGTGGTATCGCGGCGCGTATCGATGGGGAAGTTGATGGCGATGCGAGGCCGATCGGCCCCGGCACCGACCTCGAGCCGATCGAGCCCGGGCGGATAGCGCATCGCGACCCATTGCAGCGCCGTCGCCATCGCCTGCGGCACCGGCGGCGAGTTGGGGTTCTCAAACCCCGCGATCGCGCCCCGCTCGCTCTGAATGGTGTTGTGCCCGAAGCACCCGCCGAGCAGGAGGA
The DNA here is from genome assembly GCA_964588585.1 of uncultured Phycisphaeraceae bacterium. Lineage (GTDB taxonomy): Bacteria > Planctomycetota > Phycisphaerae > Phycisphaerales > UBA1924 > JAEUIX01. The sequence continues at coordinate 71,083 of CAZPPX010000005.1, read as the reverse complement.
CAGAAGCAAGCATGGCCGGCGTGAGGGCGCGTGTCATCGGAGACTCCGGAGAGAAGGTCGAGTTTAGGTCAGTTCGGTCTGCTGGGTACCTCGATTCTCCGAATCGGGTGGTGGCGATCTTCCGCATTTGTTCCCGTCGTCGCCCCCTCGAACAGGCAACGATTGCCCATGCTCACGGCTCCCTCAGGCCCGCGCTTCGGCGGCACCGCCGCGGCCCCCAGCACGCGCTGGTGGGCGCTGGGGCTGCCCGTCGGCCTCTCCCTGGCCGTGCACGCGTTGCTCGCCATCGGGCTGGCGGCCGTGGCGTGGCGGTTGACCTCACCACCCACCGAGCCACCGGGCGGTGTTGAAGCGTTCATCGCGGCCAGCACGCCAGCGGTCCCGACGCCGTCCACGCCCACGCCCGAACCGCCCTCCCCGACCGCACCCATCATCGCCACGGAACCCGACGGCCCGCGCACGACGGTCGTCGTCGCGCCTTCGCCCGGTCCTGCTCCGGCGCTGCCACCGCTGCCCTCCGGTCCTTTGCCGAGCGGTGCGCCACCCTCGGGTGTTGGTGCCGCGCTTGCCGAGCCGCCTGTCAAGGGTGCTGGCGTGCAGTTCGGCGGACTCACCGCCTCGCGCGCCCGCAGCGTGGTCTTCGTTGTCGATGGCTCCGGCCCGATGCTCGGGGCGCTGCCGATGCTCAAGGCCAGCGTGCAGCGATCCGCGGCCGCGCTGGTGCCGGTTCAGCAGTTTAGCGTCATTGTGTTTCGCGATGCGTCCGCCGACAACGAAGCAGCAGGGGCCGCGGTCGCGGGGGTTGATATCTTCGGCCAGCGCCTGCTCGATGCCACGCCGCGCAACCTTGCCAAACTCGCCGATTGGCTCGCCACCATCAATGCCAAGGGCCGCTCCAATCCGCTCGACGGCCTGCGCGCGGCATTCGCCCTCTCGCCCCGACCGCACGTCGTCTTTCTCCTCTCCCGCTCCATCCCGCGCTCACACGGCGGCCAGTGGGAAGGCGGCACCGACGCCATCCTCCGCGAACTCGATGCCCTCAACCCCATCGACCCCGCCATCGGTCGACGCCGCACAATCATCAAGACCCTTCAGTTCCTCGAACCCGACCCGACCGGCACCATGCAAGCCATTGCCGCCACTCACGGCAGCGCCGCCGCCGCCAAGGGCACAAAGGGCACCGGCGCGACCACGACCGAAGCCGCGACACCCGACCACCGCGTGCTGAAACTCGAGGAGTTGCCGCGATGAACATGGTCTTCAGTCTCACCCCGTGCCACTGGCGACGGGCGTGCTTTGACGCCCGTCGCCAGTGCTGCCTTGCGCTCGTTGTCACATCGTCGATCGGCGTGCTCGCAGCATCCATCCACGCTCAACCCACCGCCGGGCCTTCGAAGACGGCACCCACAGCACCGCAACCCCCCGCCACCCGCGCCGCTGACACGCTCACCCGCTTGAGCGCCGCGAGCGTCGACACCTCTCTCCTCGTCGGCATCGCCTCGCGGGCTGAAGTCGCCGCGTGGTCCCCGTTGATCGCGACCGCCCTCGCTGACGCCGACGCGGCCCTCGCGACTCTGCCCGCCGTCGCCCCCCCCGACGATCCCGAGCGTGCCCGCGTCACGCTCCTCCGCGCCCGAGCCGCGATCCTTGCGTTCGCGGTCGGCCAGGCGTCGGATCAGCCGCTCCGCGAGCGCACGCGCCCGCTCGCCGACCTCCGATTCGAAACCACCGCTGCCGAAGGTTTGCGCCGTCTGACACTCGCCGTATCGCCTCCCGAGGGCGAAGACGCGCGCGACCTGATCCAGAGCGTCCTCGATTTTCCGGTGGGCGACGATCCGCTCGCGGCGCTGCCGATCGCCTTGCACGTCGAGGCACTGGGCCATCGCGTCCGCCTGGCGAAGGCCATCAGCCGCCCGGCGACCTCGGAAGCGATCAACGCGCTGCATGACGCGATCCATCGCCCGGGCAAAGGCCGCCCCGAGTTGCGCTGGCTGCTGCTGGAGGCCGAGATTCGCGCGGGATCGATGCTGGACCCGACATTGAAAGGTCCGGCGCTGATCGCGTCGGTCGAGCCCCTCGCGGCGCTGTGGCGCGAAGCCGCCCGCGACCCCACGCGCGAGGCCGCCACGGCCGCCATCGAAGCCAAACTCGCCCGCGCCATCAGCATGGGCATGCCCGGCGCGGCCGCCGCGAGCGACTTTCCTCGCGACCTTGCCCTGGTCTGGGCCAAAGACGCCCTCGTCGCAACGTCGGCCGATTCGCCCGCTCGGGGCGTACTCGCGCGATTGGCCGATGGATCCGAGCCGGAGGCCCCGATCGCCCTCGCCGCGCTCGCCGCCGCCAACCTCGCGAGCGCCACCAGCCCGGTGACCATCTGGATCAACCTGACCACGCGCTTTCCGAATAGCCCCGCCGCGCGGGCGGCAGTGGATTCCGCCGCATCACTGATCGACCAGGTCTTCGCTGGCACGCCGCCCGCGTGGCTGACTCGGTCGGATGATGAAACGGCGGTGCTCGACCTGCTGATCCGCGCGCGCCGCGAAGACCACCGCCAACCGGTGTGGCGGCTGCAACTCGCTCGCGCGGTGAAGGCCACGCAACCGGCCCGCGCCCTGGAGTTGCTTGCGGGGAGTCATCGAGAGCCGCCGTTGCCGGTGCCACTTGCCGCGGAAGCCGCCGAACTCGGCATGGTGCTCGCGCTGAGCATGAGAAACGCGGTGTACGCCGGTGGTGGTGGGGGCGGCACGCCGAGCATCGCCGACCTCCGCGCCGCGTGCGCGTGGGCGGTGGCCGTCGGCGCGTCAACCCGTGACTCTCTGACGGTGGCACTCGCCGACACGCTCGCCAAAGACCCCGTCGCCGCGCATCGTGACGAAGCCCGCCGCCTGTACGAGTCGGTCCTTGCCCCGCGCCCCGCGGGCCAGAAGCCGCTCGTGCCCGAACTCGCCCACGGCGCGCGGCTGGGTCTCGCGCTGCTCACCGCCCAGCGCGACCGCCCAGCCGCCTTTGCCGCGCTCACGGCCCTTGCCGAGGAACTCGACCGCGTCAAGCCCGAAGCGAACCAGGGCCCGCGTGTGCCCGAGTTCTGGCGCGTCTGGAGCGAGATGTTGACCCTCATGAGCGCCGACAATGCTGAGGGCCAGCGCACCGCGCAGATCCGCCTCCGCATCCGCCAACTCCGCACCATCGATGACCGCCTCGGCGCGGGAGCCGCCGCCGAGCGGATCACCGCGATTGAGCGGAACCTGAAGTAGCGGCGCGACGACTCACCCCACCAGGTTCCTGCCCGTCTCGCCGGGCTCAAAAACCGCCAGGCTCTCCCGCTCGATCGTTACCGCCATCGTGCCGCCCCGCCCCACACCCTCGCGCGACCGCACCCGCGCCACCAGCGTGGTCCCGCCGGGCGTCGTCAGGCTCACGTCCATCGAATCCCCCAGCGGCTCCACCAATCGCACCGGCAGCGTCAACGCGCCAGCGACGGCCACGCCCGCTCCACCATCGACCAGTGCCTGCGGCCTGATCCCCAGCGTCACCGCCTTCCCGGCGTGCCCAGCCAGTCGATCCGCGTGCGCCGGATGCAACGACACGCTCATGCCGCCCGCACCCCGCTCGACAAAGACGAGCGCTGAGCCTTCTTTCCGCAGTTCCCCCTCCACAAAGTTCATCGGGGGCGTCCCCAGGAACCCCGCCACGAACCGGTTCACCGGCCTGCGGTACACCTCCAGCGGTGTTCCCACCTGCTGCACCACGCCCTGGTACATCACCACGATGCGATCCCCCATCGTCATCGCTTCTTCCTGGTCGTGCGTGACGTAGACGGTGGTGGTCTTGAGCCGCAGTTGCAGCGCCTTCAGTTCGGCCCGCGTCGTGACACGCAAACGTGCATCGAGGTTCGACAGCGGCTCATCGAATAGGAACGCCTTCGGCTCGCGCACGATCGCCCGTCCCACCGCCACGCGCTGCCGCTGCCCGCCCGAGAGTTGCCCGGGCTTGCGGTCAAGGAGCGCCTCGATCCCCAGCATCCCCGCCGCCGCCCTCACTCGCCGCTCGATGTCCGCCTTGGGCGTCTTTCGCAGCATGAGCGCGAAGGCCATGTTCTTGTACACCGTCATGTGCGGGTACAGCGCGTAGTTCTGGAACACCATCGCGATGTCCCGATCCTTCGGATGCACGTCGTTCACCACCCGCCCGGCGATGGAAATCGTGCCGCCGGTGATCTCCTCCAGCCCCGCAATCATCCGGAGCGTGGTCGTCTTGCCGCAGCCCGACGGGCCGACAAGCACGATGAACTCGCCATCGGCAATGTCCAATGAAACCCCTTTCACGGCTTGAAAGCCGTTGGGGTACGTCTTGACGAGATTCGTGAGGGCGATGGTGGCCATGCAACGGCCAGTCTAGCCGAACGGGCCGTGTCCGGGCTTCCTCCGCCGACTTGGCGCCTTGATGCCGCGGGCCTCATGCCTTCTTCGACTTCGCCTCGGCATTGGCGGCTGGCTCGCTCGCCGTCGCCTCCACCGGCTCATGGCTCTGCTTGGCATACGCCGCCTCGGCCCGGGCCGGGTCGATGTCCACGCCCGTCAGTTTCTTGATGACCGCCGCGATGGTCGCGCCGATGGCCGCGCCGCCGGTCATGGCCGCGTCCTTAATGCCCTGGGGCATTGTCTCTTCCGCGCCGCGGGCGAACTCGCCGATCGACTGGCCCTGCATGATCGCGCCCAGCATCCGCTGCGCCGCGCCCGCGTCGGCGTACACCTTCATGTCTGCCGACGCCATCACCTCGCCCATCGCCTTGGCGATCGCGATCTTCGCGTCGCGCTCCGCGGTGATCTTCGCCAGTTCGATCTGCAGGTCGCGCGCGATCGTCTCGTACTTGGCCTGGCCTTCCAGGTCGCGGATCTTCACCGTCACCTGCGCGTCCTGCACGCCCACCTGTTCGCGCGCCACCGTCACCGGCACCATCTGCACCGCACGCTCGCCCTCGGCCTTCAGCGTCGCCGATTCCTTTTCCGCCTCGGCCAGACGAATCCGCGCGATTGCCTGCTTCTCCGCCGCGGTCTGCTCGGCTTCCGCGTGCTTCACCTGCTCATAGGCCGCGACGTCCGCCTCCATGTTGCGCTCGATGCGGGTCTGATCCGCCTGCGCCTGCTTGGCGATCACCGACTGCTGGCGCTGCCGCTCGGCCGTCGCCACCGCCTCGGTTGTCTGAACCTCCTGCTCCTTGGCCGTCTGCTCGTTGATCGCCTCGGCCTGCCGTGCCAGCGTCTGGGCCCGCTGCTTTTCCTTCTCGGCAATCGCGATCTGCTGATCGCGCGTCGCGATCTCGACGGCCTTGGTCTTCTCAACCCCCGCCACCGTCGCCACCCGCTCGCGCTCGATGTTGGCGATCTGCACCGCCTTGGCCTTCGCCACGCCCGCCAGATCGACTTCGCGCTCGGATTCCACCTTCGCGATCCCCGCCAGGCGGTTCTGCTCGGCCGCCACGGTCTGGGCCTTCTGCTCCGCCTCGGCCGCCGCGATCTTGCGGTTCGACTCCGCCTCCGCCAGCGCCTTGGCCCGGATCACTTCCTGCTCGGCGATGTACTGCGCCGTCTTCACGTCCTGCATCGTCACTTCCTGATCGGCCCGACGCTCGATGATGTTCGTCGCCACGCGCTGCGCCTGCACGATCTCCGCGATCGTCCGTCGGCCCTGCGCGTCGAACACGTTCTCCTCCGGGCGCATCGCGCTCAGCGGCGCCTGGTCCAGATTCGAGATGGTCACCGATTCCAGGTACAGCCCGTTGGCCTTCAGGTCCGCCTCCACGATCCGCTGCACGCCCTCGGCAAACTGGGCCCGCTTGGTGTTCAAGTCCGCCAAGGTCTGACCCGCCGCCACGGTGCGCAGCGCTGACACCAACTTCTCAAAGATCAGCGTCTGCACCGCCCGGCTGTTGCCCGAGTTGGCACCCAGCGAGGTCGCCGCCTGTTCGACCGACTCCTTGTCCTTCTGCACCCGCACATAGAACACCGCTTTCACGTCGGCGCGCAGCGAGTCCGCTGTAATCAGCGCCTCGCCCGCCGTGCGGTCCACTTCCAGTTTAAACGTCTCCAGCGACACCGGCACCACGTCGTGAACCACGGGGATGACCACCGCGCCGCCGTCGATCACCGTGCGGCGTCCGCCCACGCCCGTGCGCACAAAGGCCTCGTTGGTCGAGGTCTTGCGGTACAGCCGCGTCATGATGACCAGGATCGCCGAGATCAGCGCCATCGCGGCACCGAACGCGGCCAGGATCGACTTGCTCGCCACTGGTACCAGCGGGCCATTGGGCCCGTCGGGAATGAACCACGGGCCGACGATCAGCGCGATGCCCATCAGCACCATGACCGCCAGCACCGGCGTCAGGCAACCCGGCTTATGCGACGAAATGCTCCCGCTCATCTGTGCCGCCTCCTCCCACGCCTGCTCAGCGCCCACGCGCCGGCCCGCAGACGTCCCCTGTGTGATCGAACCTTGCGATTTCTCAGCCGACATGGAACACCCCCTCGCCCAGATGCTCACGCACCCGAACGCTCGTGCCGGCCGGGATGCGCTTCTCCCCGGGCCTCACCCGGCACGGAATATCACGCTGGTTGCCCTTCGGATCCTGCACACGGGCCGTGCCCGAGTCGGGCGTCACCTCGTAGAGCACCTGACCCTCGAGGTGCACCAGTTCATCAGGCCCCGCGTAGTACGACTCCACCGAAGGCAGCACCCGATGCAGCCCCTCGGCCACCAGCCGACAACCAAGAAGCGCCGCGACACCCGCGATGGCCATGGCGATCCCGGGTTTCTCCGGCCCCGCCGTGCCGAGGTATATCAGCCCCGCCACGCCCCAGATGAGCATGGCGCTGACCAGGATCACCGACATCGGGGCTTTACCTATCCCCAGCAGCGAGAGTGCCCCGGCCAGCAAGCCATGCTCGCCATAACCGTGCGCGCCGTGGTCAACATCGCCGGGCACATGTGCGTGCACGTCGGCTTCGTGCCCATCAATGGACATCCCCAGCGCCAGCGCGAGCACGAGCAAGCCAGCGATCGCGATGGGAACGAGGAAGACGAGGTTGTGCCACGCCAGGACTTCCATGGCGGATCATTGGCCGCCCCAAACATGGCATTTCGCGCTTTCGCCGAATCCGCACGTTCCCTAGGGGTTCATTATCGCCTACCACCAACCCGCCATCCGTCCACCCGATTGAGCGAGCCGCACCGCCGACAACACCAGCATTGTGCCTATCGCCAGGCGAACCCACGACAACCGCAACCTGTGGGTCAGTGAAGCCCCTAGCCGCGCGCCCAGAATCGCGGTCGGCGCCATCGCCGCGGCACGCAACAGGGCATCACCTACGGGCTCACCCTCATTGGAAAGCGTCGCCAGTTTCAAGCCCGCGCCGATCGCGGCGGTCAGACAGATCACCGCCGAACTCGTCGCGATCGCCTGCCTCAGCGGAACGCGACAGAGCCCCTGAAGCAACGGCACCTGCAACACGCCGCCGCCGAGTCCGAGCAGCCCAGCGGTGAAACCGGTTGCGGCAGCCGACCCCAGAAGCCGGGGCGTCGTCACGCACTCCTCATGCGGCATGGCCTCCGGTGCCCTCCTGACCACCTGCCATGCCAGTGAAAGCGAGTACAGCACCAGCCCGCCCGCGAGCAGCAGTTGCAACTGCCACCCCTGAAACCAGTTCGACACCACGACACCCAGTGCCAAAGTGATTGCGGTCATGGGGACGAGCCGCCGGACCAGATCACCCCGAATCGCCCCCGCGGCTTTGTGCCTGAGGGCCGCCGGAACGGCCACCACCAGATTCACCAGCATGGCTGACGCCATATACCCATGGTGAGAGGATGGGCGCGGATATCCGAACAACACCCCTAACGAGGGAAGGATGAGAATGGACCCACCCACCCCAGCCAGCCCGCCGAGAACCCCGGCGGCGAGGCCTATTAGGCCGCAAACCCCGATTTCAATGCTCCCAAGGCCGTTCAATGCGGGTTCCTTTGATGTCTGAAAGATGCGTGAATCACAGACTGAATCGGCGAACAGACCGGCCTCGAAAGTTGTCCACGGCTAAGCAGGCTGCCGGAATGTTCGATAAATGTTTGGCATGATGTTGCTCGATAGCCAGAAGCAGCCTACAACAACAGACCTTGAGGTGCCCGATGAGCGGTTCATCGACACGAATAAGCCCATTCAACCGGTCGCCCTTGCGGCGGCGCGTCCATCAAGCCGCGCCGGGCGAGGTGCACCTGCCGACCCGTCGGGTGGCGATCGCCAACGCGATGGGCTGGGCGGGCATGATCCTGGTCGTGGCCGCAACCGCGGTGATCGCCAAGGAACTGACCAGTCGCCGAGCGGCCCCGGCTCTCGCGGCCCTCGACGCGGCGACCATTCCCGACCCGGTTGGGGAGCCTGATGGCTCGTTTATCGAGGTGAATGACCCCTTGGCGTTTGAAGAGGTCGCTGAGGTGCCGGTTGAAGCGGGGGGTGTCGAAGCGAGCCAGCCTGCTCTCGACCCCGCTCGGTTTTCGACCGACGTGGGCTTGCGGTACTTCAACGGGCGTCCGGTTCGGGCGGCCCGCACCATGTGGATGACCGTGACGGCCTATTCGCCCGACGAGCGGTCGTGTGCCGGGTCGGCCGATGACATCACCGCCTCGCTGCACCATGTTCAGACCAATGGCTTCCGGCTGGTGGCCGCGGACACGCGCATCCTGCCCCTGGGCACGATGCTGACAATCCCCGGCTACGGCGGCGTGACCTCGACGGGCAGCGAGCGGATCGTGCCCGTCCTCGACCGCGGCGGGAAGATCAAAGGGCGGCGCCTGGACGTGCTGTTCCCGACGCACGAGCAGGCTCGCGCCTGGGGCGTGAAGAAACTGCCGGTGGTGGTGTGGGAGTACGCCGACGGCAAGCCCGCCGACAACTGGCGGAAGATACGGGATTCGAAGCGTTAAACATTGAAAAAGACCACCCTATCCGGTTTCTCCAGGTGCGATTGCCGGATCGTTGCCGACTGCGGGCTCGTTGTCGCGCAGGGCGTAATCGCTGATCACGTCGTAGCAGGTGGCCAGCAGCCCCACGAGGGGGAACTTGCCATCGGGGAAGGGGCTGGTGCCGAGGCGGCGCAGGAGCAAGTGGCTGGTGGCGGGGCGCACGAGGGCGAGATCGACTTCCTGCAACTGGGGGCCGGTGCGCCAGAAGTCGCTGAGGCACAGTTCGAGCGCCGGGGCGATTTCTTCGCCCACTCCCGGGATGCGGGGTGAATAGGCGGGCACGGGGCGGTCGGAGCCCGCGATGACGGGCGAGCCGTCGGCGGACTTGCCCGAGCGGGCGGCGGCCAGCGCGCGTTTTTGGCGGAGGCTTTCGAGGAGGTCTTCGCGGGTCATGCCGCGGAGGGCGAAGATCATGAAGGGGTCGCGGCTGAAGCGCTCGGCGAGGATGGCCATGACGCAGCAGACGTGCTTGCAGAAGGGCGTGGCGGGCTCGGTGGGAGTGGGTGTGAGGGGTGCTGCGGGTGTCGGCGTGGGGGTGGGCGCACTCGCGCTCGATTGATCGTGTGCGAAGGGTGCGGTCTGAGCAGGCAAAGGGGCGGCAGGCGGCTGACCGGTGGCCCGCGCGTCGGGCATCGCGTACATCGGGCCCGTGCGACGGCCGCAGGTGCACGAGATGGCCACATCGGATGGTTCGTTCGGAAACAGGCGAAGGTGAAGAGGTGCAAAGAGGTCTTCGATGCCCGCAGGCACTTCGCCCGAGAGAAGGCCGGCGAGGTGACGGGCCTCATCGAGCATCGCGGCGGTGGCCTGCTCCCACTGCTCGTGCGTGATGACGGGCAGGCGAATATCGACGACGTATGCCGAGGGGAGCCGGCCCTGCACGCGGGCCGAGACGTGCCCGGGCATCACTTGAAGAGAGCGCGTCTGGCCAAGCCGGGCGTACTGGATGCCTTCGGTGAGGGCGGCGTTTGGCGCGTGGTCTTCGACCAGCCGCATCCACCGCTGGCCGGCCCAGGCGAGAGGCGTGCCCTCGCGGAGTTCGAGGCGCACACCGCCACGAACCTTGCGCGGGTGCATGGTGGGCTGGGCCGGGCGCGGGGCGAAGCCTGCGGGCGGGCGTGAGGGCGGTGGCGGAGTCGCGCCAGGCGGTGTTGGGCCGGGTGTGGCGGAGTGGCCGGGAGGAAGTGGGGCTGGGGTGTCGCTCATTCCTCACCCTCCTCGGCCACGGCATCAGGCCGCAGCGTGAGCACGTCGCGCAACTGCGCGAGCGAGAGTTCGGTGAGCCATCCTTCGCCCGAGCCGATGACGTTCTCGAGCAGGGCGGTCTTCTGCTCGATCATCTGGTCGATGCGCTCTTCGAGCGTGCCCGCGACGACAAACTTGTGCACCTGCACGGTGCGGGTCTGGCCGATGCGATACGCGCGGTCGGTGGCCTGGTTCTCGACGGCCGGGTTCCACCAGCGGTCGAAGTGGAAGACGTGATTGGCCCCGGTGAGGTTCAGGCCCACGCCACCGGCCTTGAGCGAGAGGATGAAGATCGGCGCCGAGCCATCGGCCTTGTTGAACGCCGCGACCATGCGGTCGCGTTCCTTCGCGGGGGTGCCGCCGTGGAGGAAGAGCACCTCGCGATCGAGTTCGTGCCGGAGCATGGTCGCCAGGATCGCGCCCATCTGCCGGAACTGCGAGAAGACGAGTGCCTGACCGCCCGCCGCAAGCACTTCGTCGAGCATCTGGATGAGCCGCACGCACTTGCCGGAGCGGCGGGGCTGAGCCATGTCAGGCGGCACGGGCGCGGCGTCGTCGCGATCACCCTCGGCCTCGCTCTCCGCTGTCAAGGCAGCAAGCGCGGCCGGATTGTCCGCGGGCGTGATGACCTTGGCCTCCGGACGGTCCATCTCCTTGAGGAACTGGCGCGGGTGGTTGCATATCTGCTTGAGTTTGACGAGGCCCGCGAGGATGACGCCCCGGCGTTGCATGCCCTCGGAATGCTCGGCCGTGGAGAGCATCTCCTTGACCGTGCGCTCGTACAGCGCCGCTTGCTCGGGCGTGAGGTAGCAATATTCCTTGGTCTCGACCTTTTCGGGCAGGTCGGCGATCACGGTGGGATCGGTCTTGAGGCGACGGAGAACGAACGGCTGCACCATGGCGCGGAGTTGGCGGGCCTTGTGCGGGTCGTGATAACGCTCGACGGGCACCGCGAAGCGCTTGCGGAAGTCGTGGACGCCGCCCAGCAGGCCCGGGTTCAGGAAGTCCATGATCGACCAGAGTTCGCTGAGGCGGTTTTCGATGGGCGTGCCGGTGAGGGCGATGCGGCGCGGGGCGTCGAAGGCACGGATGGCCTGGGTCTGCTTGGTGCCGGGGTTCTTGATGTTCTGGGCTTCGTCGAGGGCGATGCGGCCCCAGGGAATCGGCTCGAGGCTCGCGCGGTCGCGATGGGCCAGCGCATAGGTGGTGACGACCAGATCGGCGTTCCCGGCGGCGCGGAGCAGGGCCTCACCCTGCGGGCGCTCCGGCCCGTGATGAACGTGGACCTTGAGCGACGGGGCGAAGCGGCGCGTCTCGCGGACCCAGTTTCCAACGACCGACATGGGCACGATGAGGAGCGTGGGCAGCATGGGCGCGGGCGCCGACGCGGCCGCGGGGGGGGGCGTGGGCGTGGGGCTGGTCATTCCCTCCGCTGGCGGAGTCGGTGCGGCCGCGGCGCGCTCGCTCAGCAGCATGGCCAGCAACTGGATGGTCTTGCCCAGGCCCATGTCGTCGGCAAGGCACGAACCCAGGCCCCAGCGGTCCAGGAAGGCCAGCCACGAGAGGCCTTTCAACTGGTACGGGCGGAGCGAGCCAACGAAGCCCTCTGGCGCGGCCAGCAGGGGCAAGGTCTGGTTGGAGGCGGGGTCGGAGAGCAGTCCGGCGATCCAGCCGTGGGCGTCGAGCCCGAGTACGGGCAGGCCGGTGGTCTTCGCGTCGGCGCCGTACGCCATGCGCATGGCGCGGCCCAGTTCCATGCTGCCGCCCGGGTTCTCGCGGATAAACGCGACCGCGGCTTTCAAATCCTCCGGCCGCACCTCGACCCAGCGCCCGCCCACAAGCACCAGAGGCGAGCGCAGATTCGCCAGTCGCTCAAACTCCGCGAGCGTGAGCACCGTCTGCCCGATGGTCACGTTCCACTGGTAGTTGACGAGCGTTTCCAGCCCCACGCGTGAGGCGGCGTGCGCCGCGCTGCCGCCGCCCTCGCCGGGCATGGTGGGGCTGTCGATCTTGAGGCGCACGCCCAGGCGCGTGGCGGGGGAATCCCACCAATCGGGCACCATGACGCCCACGCCCTGCTCGACGAGCGCGGGGCGGACATCGCGCAGGAACTCGTACGCCTGTGTGGTGGTGAGCGGGATTTCCGCGGGCTCGCTCCCGCGCAGGGCTTCTTCGAGCGGCTTGTAGAGCCGCGCGGCACGCCCGAGTTCGGCGAGCAGGATTTCCTGGGGCTTGTCGACATGCCGGCCGCCGACGATCGCGCCGTCGGTGGGCAAGATCCAGATATCGCGGGCGTCAAGCAGCAGCGTCGGGTTCTCGATGGATTGCAGGTGGAACGAGAGGGGCCAATGCAGGCGGGCGTCGGGTGCCGCGAACTCGGCAAGTTCGCCCAGATCGACCGGTTCGGTCAGCCGCACGCACAGCCGCCAAGACGAGTCGCTGGCGCGCTGGTCGAGCACGCCGATCCACCCGCGCACACGCTTGAGCAGTTCGTGGCGCTGCGGCCCACCCGCCGGCACGGCATCCATCTGGCGCAAAAGCCCCGCGAGCCACTGCACATGCGGGTCAGTCGGGCCGGCCGCGCCAGCGGCTTCCAGACGCGATTCGATCGTGTCGATCATCAACTCCGCCGTCATCACGGCCCGACAGCGGGCATCGACCACCCGCACCAGGAAATCTTCGACGACCGGCCAGGGCTGATGGGCCAGCGAATCGGCCGCGGCCCGCGCCACCGGAGGCATGGCGGCGACGAGGCGAGCCAGGCGCTGGGCGACCACGTCGTCGGCAAGCCAGGGCTGCCACAGGCCGTGAAGCGAGCCGCTGAAATCCTGAACCAGCGTGGGCACCACGCGCTGCTGGGCGGCCAGCCAGCGGGCGAAGCGACCGACCGCGGCGAAATACGCCACGCCCGGGCCTGTGGCCAGCGTGGCTTCACGCTCGGAATCACTCTGCACGTCCGACGCGGCTTCGAGCGCGTCGAGAACGTTTTCGGCGCGTTCAGCGGGCACGCGCAGCGTGGGCACGCGAAAAGTCAGCAGGCGCGCGCCGCCGGTCGGCGCACCATCGGCCGGTGTGGCGGGGGCTGAACCTGAGTCAGGATTCTCGGCCTGCTCATCGCTCTCCGCACCCTCGGCATGGGCCAGACGCGGGCTGGGCAGGGGCACGCCGGCCCGCGCTGGCAGGCGAAGCGTGGCCGTGCCGTCGGTGAGCCACTCGGTCGAAGCAATGCCCGGCGCGACGAGCGGCCCCAGCACGCTGCGAAGTGTGACCACATCAAGCGTGCCCGGATGATCGCGGGCCTCGTCACCGTCCACAGCGCTGCCCGGCGCGGCAGGGCGCGTGTGGCTATCGCCGCGCTCCGCCCAGAGGTGGAGGCTGCCATCGCACCAGTTGGCGTGCACGACGACAAGCGACGTGGCGGTGAGTGAGGTGGGGGTGGGGGCGGGCATCAAGCGAGGCTGGGTGAAGCGTGGGGCGGGGGCAGGGGGGGGCAGGGGTGAGGCTGAGGCGTCAGAATGAGGACGGTGGGATTCGAACCCACGACCGACGGATTAAAAGTCCGCTGCTCTACCAGGCTGAGCTACGTCCTCGAATACGCGACCGGCTTTCCGGCCACCGGGCGTACAAGGCAACAGGCCAACGCCCACGCGGCAGGATGCTCCCGCCGCGAAGGTGTTTCACTGAAGCGCCCATTCTATGGGGGGCAAGCCCGCAAAGCCTTCCGCGGCTATGAAATCGAATCGGATCGGCTCACCCGGGCGAATGCGAACCGGGTATGCTCCCCTGGCTCGTCGGCGTTGGTTGCCGAGCGCCTGTTCACGCCCTATTCGCTTCGCGGCCACGCCGCCGGAGGTTCGTCCATGATCGCTAAGTCCCGTCTGATGGCCGGTGTGGGGGGGTTCGGTGTGGTGGCGGCAGTGGCGACGGCGTTGCTCGTGGCGGCCGGGTGCGACTGTGCCTCGTGCAACGACTCCACCAAGAAGGCCTCCGCCACGCCCGCCGCTCCGGCGACCGCGACAGCCGGCCTGCCCGCCTCCGCCGCCCCGCTCTCGGCCCTGGCCGCGAGCGCCATCGCCACCGAATCCGCCGCTGACGGCCCCATCCTCATCGGCCACTTCGGCTCCATGACCGGCTCGCAGGCCACGTTCGGCCAATCGACCTCCAACGGCATTCGCCTCGCGATCAAGGAGTTCAACGCCGCGGGCGGGTTCAAGGGCCGCAAGATTGAGTTGAAGGAATACGACACCCGGGGCGACGCGAAGGAAGCCTCGCTGGCCGTGACGCGCCTGGTCAAGAGCGACAAGGTGACCGCCGTCCTCGGCGAGGTGGCCAGCAGCCTTTCCATGGCCGCGGCACCCATCTGCCAGGAAGGAGGCGTGCCCATGATCAGCCCCAGTTCCACGAATCCCCAGGTCACCGCAAAGGGTGACATGATCTTCCGCGTCTGCTTCATCGACCCGTTCCAGGGCCTGGTGTGTGCCAAGTTCGCGCACGGCAATCTGAAGGCGAAGAAAGCCGCGATTCTCTTCGATCAGGCCCAGGCGTATTCCACTGGCCTGCGCGACCAGTTCAAGAAGAACTTCGAAAAACTCGGCGGCATCATCGCGACCGAGCAGGCGTACAACGGCGGCGATCAGGATTACAACGCCCAACTCACCAACATCCGAGCCGCAGGCGTGGACGTGATCTTCATCCCCGGCTACTACACCGAGGTCGGTAACATCGCCCTGCAGGCCCGCAAACTGGGCATCACCACGCCGCTCCTGGGCGGCGACGGCTGGGACAGCGAGGAACTCCCCAAGATCGCCGGCAAGGCGATCCAGGGCTGCTACTACTCGAATCACTACGCTCCCGATCAGCCCGACTCGCGCGTGCAGGACTTCATCAAGAAGTACCAGAGCGATTACGAAGGTGCCACGCCCGATGGCCTCGCGGCCCTGGGTTACGACGCCGCCAAGATCCTGTTTGACGCCATGGCCCGCGCCAAGAGCCTGAGCGGCAAGGACCTGCGCGACGCGCTGGCCGCCACCAAGAACTTCAAAGGCGTGACCGGTGAGATCACCATCGACGAAAAACGCAACGCGCGGAAGTCTGCCGTGGTCGTGAAGATGGATGGCGAGCCGATGGGGCCGAAGTTTGTGGCGACGATCGCGCCGGAGTAATGCGGCTCTGGGTACCCCGATTCTCCGAATCGGGTCACCGTTCCTCATCCCGCCGGGCTGGCTGCCCGCAAGTCGTCGCATGTGGGGGTGGCGTCGCGCGGCCATCTCCTTCAGTGGCGCGCTGGCTGTGTCCTTTGAACTGCGCGCGCAGGCGCATCAGGTCTTCGCGCAGCCCGAGCCAAATGCCCGCAAAGGCAGGATCGTTGGCGACGCTCTTCAGTTCGTGCGGATCGGCCCGCAGGTCATACAACGCCCACTGTGCCGCTTGGGCTCCGGCCCTGCCGCGATCGTGGACTACCCCCAGGACCAGCGCTCGATCTCACGCCAACTGCGCAGCCGGATAACCTCTGGGTATGAGCATTTCCGATGTGATCGATCTGCGGTCAGACACCGTAACACGCCCCACGGCCGCCATGCGGAAGGCCATGGCGGAAGCCGTCGTAGGCGACGACGTGCTGGGTGATGATCCCACAGTGATCGCCCTGCAGGAGCGGGTGGCCGCGATCATGGGCAAGGACGCCGCTTGCTTTGTGCCATCAGGAACGATGGCGAATCAGACGGCGATCCGGGCCCAGACCGAGCCGGGCGATGGCGTAATCGCGCACCGCGATTCGCACATCAACCACTACGAGACGGGCTCGCCTGCGGCGCTCTCCGGCGTGAGCGTGAACTTTGCCGAAGGGCTGCGGGGACTGTTTGACGCGGACGCGATCGACGCGCTGTCGTATCCCGACGCTCACCACTTTCCGCGCACGCGGCTGGTACTCATCGAGAACACCCAGAACCGAGGCGGGGGCGCGGTGTGGCCGATGGCACAGATCGAGCGGGTGACCGGCAAAGCGCGTGAACGCGGGCTGCGCGTCCACCTGGACGGCGCGAGGATATGGAACGCCAGCGCGGCCACGGGCATCGCGCCCGCCGCGTACGCCAAGCATGCCGACACGATCTCGTGCTGCTTCTCGAAGGGCCTTGGCGCGCCGGCGGGTTCCGCGGTCTGCGGTGACAAAGCGACGATCGCGCGGGTGCACCGCTTCCGCAAGATGTTCGGCGGCACGATGCGGCAATCGGGCGTGCTCGCGGCGGCGGCCCTGCACGCACTGGAGAACCACCGGGAGCGCCTGGTCGAAGACCATCGGGCGGCATCGCAACTCGCCGAGCGACTCTCGGCGGTGAGGGGCGTGACGATTGCCCTGCCGGTCGAGACGAACATGGTGTTTGTTGACTTGGCCGAGCCCTTGCCCTTAGCCGCGGTGGTGTGCGAGCGATTGAAGGCGGCGGGCGTTTTGTGCCTGCCGACCCTGCCCAGGCGCATCCGAATGGTGGTGCATCTTGATGCGCCGGCGGCGGCCTGCGAGGAAGCGGCGACGCGGTTTGCGAAGGTGTGCGCTGGGTAGTGAGACCCATCGGACCCCCTCCGCCGCTGGGAGCGGGGGAGAGGGTGGCTGAGAGAAATGTCACAGGAGCAACTCATGGCCTTGACCTCGATTTCGCGTCGCGAGTGTTTGACGGTGGCGGCAGCGGGATTCGGAGGAATAGTGTTGCCCCCGTTGAGTGGCGCAGCCGTGGTCCCGAGTGACGACGGCAAGGTATCGGCAACGAGCAAGTCGCTCGACGCGTTGCCACAACAGGATCCGACACTGGTCCGCGAGATGGTGGGGGTATCACACGGGAAGATCGATCGCGTGAAGGAACTGCTCCAACAGATGCCCCGCCTCGCCAATGCGGCAATCGATCACGGGTTCGGGGATTGGGAGTCAGCGCTGGGCGCGGCGTCGCACGTCGGTCGCCGCGATATCGCTGAGCTGACGGCCCGTACGGATCACCCTCATAAGCCCACGCGCGGGTTGGAGGCGATGCGTCGAAGCCCGTGGTGGAGTACCTGACGGCCCTGGGCGGCGCGGAGGTGCGCGTGGAGGCTGTGCCCCTGGATCCGTCGGATCGCGCGGCGGTGCTCGGCGTCTATGCCTTCGGCGCGGGACGGCATCGCGCCCGCAGGCCCCATCGGGCCGTCAGTTCCTAGCCGGGGGTGGAGCGACAAATCCGCGAGGAGCGGAACCCCCGGTGAGTGGTCACGCGGTCGCGAGCCCTGGAAGGGCGACATTGAGAAGAGGGTGATCGGAGGGTGAACGGGATGCCGCCTGCCGGGGCTCTGCGTGCCCGCGTGATTCGCCCGGGGGCTCACACCGGCTCACACCCCCGGCTAGGGAATGACGGCCCGCCGGGCCTGCGGATGAATGCCAAGTGGTCCTCTCGGACTTTCGGCGCTTGCGTTGTTGTCCCCCTCGGCACTCACAATCAGCCGCGCGATCTCCACCACCAGCGTGTCATCGCTCGGCGGCCCGCTCCGGTGGCGATCCACGGCCGTCAGCAGCATCGCCGACCACTCGCCCAGGCCCAGACCCTGGCACGACGCAATCGCGCGCTGCAGGCCCTTGAGCCCGAACTGCTGACCGCTGGCGCTCGCGGCCTCCATCGCGCCGTCGGTGTAGAGAATGAGCGTGTCGCCTCGCACGAAAGGCCGGGTCTGCGGGGCGGGGTCGAACTCGTCGTCCTTCACAGCACCCAGCAGAAAGGTCGTGGAAGGGAGTTCGTCGATCGTGTTGTCCACGGCGCGGAGGAAGCCAGGCGGATGGCCGGCGCTCGCGAACTCGAGGGCGTTGGTGGCGGGATCGATGCGCACACAGACGGCGGTGACGTAGAGGGCGTGATTGGCAAGGGTGTGATAGACGTAGCGGTTGAGGGCGCGGATGACGCTGCCGGGGCGGATGTCGGGGTTCTCGCCGAAGAGTCGCTCGACCTCGCCATAGAGGCGATTGACGGTGAGGGCGGCGGCGACGCCGTGACCGGTGACGTCCATCAGCAGAAGCGTGAGCGACGGATCGTCGCGAGACGTGCGGGGCTCGTGGAAGCGGGCGTAAAGGTAATCGCCCCCGATCAGCCGCATAGGCTGATAGCGATAGTCGAAGCGGAGCGATCCGCGGGCCTCGGCGCGCGGAAAAAGCGACTCGTGAATCTTCCGGGCATCGGTCAGTTCGCGCCGGATCTGGCCGTAGCGGCTTTCAAGGAACTGGACCTTGAACTGCCGCACGCGGCTGTCGTGCTTGAGCGACGCAATGATGATCCCGGGAACGGGCACCATGGTGGCGAGGCCGATCGCGGTCCACTTCAGGCCCCAGTGCGGGCCGGGGGATGTTGACGAAGCCGCGGGGGAGGGAGGTGTCGGCGGGTCGCTTGAGCCCGGTGTCGTCGCGGGCGAGGGCGTTGGCGGAGTCAGCGCGCCCGGGTCAGCAGTCGCGTTCGCGGGTGAGGTGGCCAGCAGACCCGCGCCGATCGCGAGGATGGCGTTGAGCCCGAGTATGGGCAGCATGGGCCGCAGCGCCTGACCAAACGTCCACGGCAAACACGCCGCCGCGATCACATGCGGCAGCATGAGCGTCCAGACCTGCGTGCCGGCCCACCCGCCGGCGGTCGCCGCGAGGATGAGGCTGTACAGACCGTCAGCCATGATGATGAAAAGGCTGAGGCGGAGGAGTTGGGCGTCGCGGAGGGGCGTGCGCCAGGCGTACGCGAAGATCGCCGAGTAGCACAGCACGTCTAGCCCGCGCTGCACGATGGCAATGATCGTGGGCGTCGCGATCGGTGCCACCGCATCGCCCTCGGCGGCACCGATGACGGGCATCGCGACAAAGAACACCAGCAAAAACGCGAGCCACACCGCCGAGAGCCCGGTGAATAGGCCGGTGAAGAGCAGGAAGCGGGCGCGGAGAATCTGCGACGTGTGCTGGTCGAAGGCCTCGTGGAAGTCGGCGGTGAAGGCAACGGTGGACATGGGAGGTCAGGGCGAGCCCACAGCATACGGCGTTCCGCATTCGGGGCACGGCTTGCCGCTGGCGAGTCCGGCGCGGGAATAGCCGCAGGATGGGCAGGTGCCGAGCGCTGCACGCCGAGCCGCGCGGCGGTTGAGGTGCCAGAAAAGATCGGCTCGGCGATTTGTGTGGTTTGGGGCTTCAGCGAGCGATCCGGACCGGGAGTCAGGTGTTGCGCGGGCGGGAGACCCGGCTTGGATGGTTTCTCCGCCCTCGCCTTTGTCCCCGTTCCGTTGCGACCCATCCGCACCAACTCGCTACCCTGCACCTCGCGTCGGATTGCACCCGGCTGCGCGGAGCACGCGGTTCATGCCCTACTTGATCTGGCTCACGATCGCTGGGGTTACCGGCCTCGCCGCCTGGCTCGGCTACCGCGCCCACCGCGCCGCCCGTCAGCGCCGCCGTGCGCATCGCCTCACCGTCACCGCCGCCCTTGACGAAGTCCTGCGCCTTCGCCGCCAACTTCGTCGGGCCTCACTCCAATCCGCCCTCACCAGCGCCGGTCGCGACTTCCGACTCCCGTTTCGCTTCACCAGCGAAACCGGCGAGGATGAGTTCCTCTTTGAACTCTTCGATGGCCGTCTCGACGGCCGCTATGTCGAGGTCGGCGCCCACGACGGCGAAACCTGTTCGGTCACCCTTCCTTTCGAAGCCGTCGGCTGGACGGGTGTCCTCATCGAGCCCCTTCCCGCCGAGTTCGCCCGTTGCCGCGCTGCGCGGCCGAATAGCCGCGTCGTCAACGCTGCCCTCGGCCCCACCGGCAGCACCGGCACCGACACCTTCACCGTCGTCCGCGGCGAGACCCGCAGCGGCCAGCATTCCTTCCTAGGCCAAGACGCCGGCCGCGCCCGCCATCTCTCCCGCCGCGGCAAGACCATCGACCATGTCGAAGTCCGCCTGACCACGATGGATGCCGTGCTCGCCGAACACCTGCCTGCGACCGCCGCGCTGGGCGATGCCCCCATCGATTTCGCCGTGATCGACGTCGAAGGCGGCGAACTTGGCCTTCTCCAGGGCTTCGATCTGGCCCGCTGGAAGCCGTCGGTTCTGCTCATCGAAGATTTTGACCGCCCTGCCGACGACCCCGTCCGCGCCCACGTCCAATCCCACGGCTACACCCGCTGCGGCCGCCAACGCCACAACAGCGTCTACGTCCGCACCGAACTCGAATCGCTCGTGGCGAAGGCGCACGAGATGGCCAGACCCGCGTAGGCGTCCGTGCCACTGGCGTCGCGGTGCTTTGACCGCGTCGCCAGTGTGGTGGGCGCGACCCCCCGACCCGCGCCGGAGCACTGGCGACGCCGTCCGAGCCCGGCGACGCCAGTGGCACGCTCGCACAGAAGACAACCCGTCACCGCCCCGACCTATCCGCCCCCACCCCCCCCTACCCGCGCCAGAAACTCCGCCGCCACCTCTCGAGCGCGTGGCTTTCCCTGCCGCGCCAATCGCTCCAGGTGCTTTCGCAAGCCCGGCTGACTCAGACTCAATCGCCCGAGCGCCTCCACGGCGCCGAGTTGCAGCAGGGTGGACTCATGCTCCGCCGCCATCAGCACTCGCGCGTTGATCAGGCCATCGCTCGGGGTCCGCGCGTGCAGCATAGCGAGTGCTTCATGCCGCACGTCCCAATCGCGCGAGGGATCGAGTGCCTCCGAAAGCGTCCGGACCAGCAGGGGCACGTCCTCGCGCATGCTGGCGAGGGTGGCGCCCGCCCACAGGGCCAGGTAGCCGATGCCCTCTTCACGATCAGACTCCACCCACGATTCGAGCGTGACTTCGGCTTCGGGTAGCCCCGCCGAGCCGATGGCGGCAAGCACGCGAAAGCCGGCCCGGCTCAGCGTGCGCCCCGCCCGGTCGGCGTGCTGCGACGCCATGCCGAGCAGTTCGGGTATCGCCGCCTTCGCCTCCGGGCCGGCCGCGATGAGCAGTCGCTCGCAGCGATCGGTGGACTCCATGTAGTTGTCCATGCTCTGGGCGATCGCTTTGAGAATCCGCCCGCGTGACTGATCGTCCTTCAGCATCCGCTGCACGATCGCATCGGGCAGCAGCAGGGGGTCGTCGAGCGTGAAGGTTGCGAGCGGGCCGACCACCTGCGTGTCGTCCTCGGGCAGTGCGGTGGCCAGGGCCCACGCCATTCGTGCCACGCGCTCGGCATCCGCGCCGACGGTGTCGGCCTTGGCGACCACGCTGTCCATTTCGGTGCACACCTCGGCGACTTCGCGGATCAGCGGACGGAATGCGCCGCCGTAGAGCACCGGTGGCAGCCGAGGGACGAGGACCGTCCCGCCGCCGACGCGTGGCACACCCGTCGCGCCGAGGGAAACCTGCGGCGGCGTGGCGATGGTCCCTTCCTTCGCCGCCGCCCGGGCCAGCGCGGGGAGCGCGGGGATGATGTCGCGCGTGGGCATCTGCCGCAGCCAGCCCAGAAGCACCAAGCGATCGCGCGGGTCGGTGGACGTATCGAGCACGGTGGCGCAGCGGCGTACCAGGGCGGCGCGTTCCCAGTCACGCAGACGCCTGGAGAGAAGCGCTTCAACTCCCGCCTTGGCTTCGCCGGGCACGGGACCGAACCCGAAAACTACCTGAGTTCCACCACCCGGCGCAGGAAAGGTCTGGCGGGCTGCGCCACCGGGCCCCGGCGTCGGCGGTGGCGGGCTTGCCCACTCCGGCACATCCGGCCACATCCAGATCAGCGCGATCGTCGGCGTCACCGTCCACCAGCCGTCACGCGCCACCTTGGGCCACAGGGCTACGCCCACAGACAGCGCGAGGGCTGTCACGCCAAGGCTGATCTTCCATTTCGAGCGCCGCCGCTTGAACAGCCCGGTTTCTTTCGTGGCGTCTTTGCCGCATTCCGGGCAGGTCAGCCCGGGCACCCCGGCCATGTCATACCAGCACGACGGGCAGCGCCTTTTGCCCTTGTGCTTATCGCGGAAGAACCCGAGCAGCAGCAGCACGAGGCCCAGCAGGGCGAGCAGTGCCGCCACGACCCACGCCACCAGTGCCACGATCGACCATCCGCCGCCCATGGCCTGCTCCTGTGCAACCCCACACTCAAGATGCGCCCCGACCGGCGTTCTGTGAGCCGATGGCGGGCTTTCCTAGATTACCGCGATTCGCCCGCCTCGGTTCGCGTCAAACTGGCGATGGGTGTAGTCCACGATTGTGGCAGGTGCCTTTGGGTACCCCGATTCTCCGAATCGGCTACACCATCTACCGCCTCCTACGCACCCTTCCTGCCACAATCGTGGACTACACCCACTGGCGATCGGGCCGCCAGGGTGTATGGTTAGGAACAGGTGTTCGCATACTTCCGTGGAGGCTCCCGGTGCCAATTCCCGTTCAGTCTCAGGCTCGTTTTTGGCGTTCCGCGGCCCTGGCCACGCTCGCCCCGCTCGCGCTCGCGACCAGCGCCCACGCCCAGTCCTTTGATTTCGCCATCGACCCCGCCGCCAGTTCCGCGACGTATGACCTGACCGTCTCGGCCCCCCTTGCGGGCACGCCCGCGTTGCCCTCGGGCGCGCCTGTCCCGGTGGGCACGTCCTATCTCATCGGCGGGGCCGCGGCCACGCCGGCGACCACACCGCCCACGCGCACGCGGCCCAGCACGTCGCTCTTCGGCACGTCGTTCACCGGCAACTTTCCCGTCGCCATCACCGCCGGCTCGATCTCCGCCACGGGCAACAGTGGCACCAGCGCGATCCACCCCACCGGCGCGTTTCGATCATCCTTCAACATGGCGGCGGGCACCGCGTCGATCGAGGGCCTGTCGATCAGCCTGCTCGGCGGGGCCACCGCGGCGTTCAACGTCGCGGTGAGCATCTCGTTCCAGAGTTTCCACACCCGCGAGCCCAACAGCATTCTGCTTATCCCCGGCGCGACCATCCCCGTCAACCAGCCTGCCACCATCACCAGCCTGATCGCCACGCAACAACCAGGCACCGCCGTCGGCACGCTCACACCCACCACCGTCGCGGGGGTGTTCACGTTTTCTGTGCCGCTGACGGTCGATGTGGCGGTCGTCGCGACGCTCAATGGCAACGCGATCCCCGTCGATCCGCAGACTGTGGAGTTCACCCTCACCGGGACGTTTGATTCCCGCGTGCCCGGCGCGGTGCCGCTGAGCGCGAGCATCACCATCAACGACTCGCAAACCCAGCCCGGTCCACTCGCTTTCGATCCGCAGGCGATCGACGAGCCCATCTACGGCGGCAAACTGCTGGCCACGCTGGTGATCCAGAGCATCACCGTGGCGCTCAATGCCGGGGCCACCATTGTCGCGACAGGCACGCCGGTTGACGATCCCACCGATCCCCTCGACATCAACGGCGACGGCACCATCGATCCCGACGATCTGGCCGACTACATCGCGGGCTATTTCGCCGTCCCGCCCGCGCCGTTCGCCGACTTCAACGGCGACGGCACGGCGGACCCCGACGACCTGGCCGACTACATCGCGGGGTACTTCGGGCAGTGAGATGACTTCGGTGGCGATGCTTGAACATCGTTGCGCAGGTACACTCCGAATCACACATTACTTCGCCGCCGCGCTCGCGTTCTTCACATACCGATCGAGCCAGTCGATGGTCTCGGCCAGCACATGCAGCGCCGACTCGCGCGCGGCGTAGCCATGCGACTCGTGCGGCAGCATCACCAGGCGCGCCACGCCGCCGTTGCCTTTGATGGCCTGGAAGAGGCGTTCGGATTGCATGGGGAAGGTGCCAGGGTTGTTATCTTTCTGCCCGTGGATCATAAGGACAGGCGTTTTGATCTTGTCGGCGTAGGTGAAGGGCGAGAGTTTCATGTAGACGTCCTGGGCCTCCCAGAATGTTCGGCGTTCGGACTGGAAGCCGAAGGGCGTGAGCGTGCGGTTGTACGCGCCGCTGCGCGCGATGCCGGCCTTGAAGAGGTCGCAATGGGCCAGCAGGTTGCACGTCATGAACGCGCCGTAGGAGTGGCCGCCGACGGCGACGCGGTTGGGGTCACCCACGCCCATCTCCGCGGCTTTGTCGATCGCGGCCTTCGCGCTTGACACGATCTGCTTCACAAACGTGTCGTTCATGGTCTCCGGATCGCCCACCACGGGCATCGCCGCGTTATCCATCACCGCGTATCCGGCCATCAGTAGGAAGAGGTGGCTGATGCCGCTCATCTGGACGAAGCGCTTGTCAGAACCGCTGACCTGCCCGGCGGTGGCAGGATCATTGAACTCCTGCGGATAGGCCCAGACCAGCAGCGGCAACTTGGTGCCTTGCTTGTAGTTTGGAGGCAGATAGAGCGTGGCGGACAGCGGCACGCCGTCGTCGCGGGTGTACTTGACGAGTTGCTTCTTGATGCCACGCAGTTCGGGCGTGGGGTCGGCAAAGGTGGTCAGCGGGTGGATGGTGCCGGCGGCGAGGTCTCGCTTCTTGTAGTTGGGCGGCTCGGTGATGCTCTCGCGGCTGGTGATGATCGTGGTCGGGCGGCCCTTGCCCCTCCCACCCCCACCCCAGCCGGTGATGTCGATGACGGATTCGTACGACTCTTCGTCGCACTGCCAGAGGCGCTCCTTGGCGAGGTCGGTGATGCTCATGCTGTCGAGGAACGGGCGCTCGCCCTTGGCGGAAGCACCGGTGCCGCGCAGATAGAACTTGCCGTCTTCGACCATGACGAGCGCCCGGCCTCGGGCGTCGGGGCGGGTGAGTGGTCGGCCCGGGTCGTTGTAGCGGTCGCGGATGGAGCGGTCGAAGATCACCTTGGGCGCGATGGCGGCATCGCCCGGCTGAATGAGCGTGGAGCGGGTCCAACGGCGGTCGCGGTCGTACTCGGTGACCATGGCCGAGCCTTCGCGCAGGCTGGGGCCGGTGCCGAAGGTTTCGATCCAGTCGAGCCCGGTGAAACGATATTCGGTCTTGGTAATTTCTTCGGGTTCGCCCGCGAAGGGGGCGTTGAGGTACATCAGGCGATCGCGGTAGGCGACCTTTTTCTTGGGGTCGCCGCCGTCGAGGGCTTCGACCCAGAAGAGGCGGGCCTCGGCGGAATCCTGCCACTGGAAGCCACGCGGGCCGGTCTGCACACCCTCGATAGGGATGTTTTCGCGCAGGGGAATCTTGGCGAGTTCACGGACAACCTTGCCCAAGCGATCCCAGATTTCGACAATCTCCGGGAAGTCGCCCCAGCCGAGTTGATAGGAGTACGGGCGCACGGTGCGAGAGACAATGAAGAACTTGCCATCGGGTGAAGGCGTGGCCGAGCCGTAGATGGCCGGCGCGGCGAAGCGGGTGGATTTGCCGTCGGCCGAGTTAATGAAGACAAGTTCGGCGGGCATGAGCCAGTCGAAGAGGGCTTCGTCGTGGGCGCTCTGGAGCATGTCCTGCAGGGTGCGGAGCGGGGCCTTGGTGCCGTCGGCGTCTTGGATGACGGGGCCTGCGGGCACGGGGGATTCGACGGGCATGGGGCCGCGGTCTTTGGGAATGAGGCGGGCCAAGAGCGTTGCGCCATCGGGCAACCAGCGGAGGGCGGGGCCGGAGAGCGGATTCAGGCGCGGCTCGGTGATGGACTTGGCTTTGCCGGTGGCGACATCGAGCACCCAGCCTTCGATGCCGGTGGGATAGGTGATGGTGAAAGCGATCCGTTTGCCATCGTGCGACCAGGCGACGCCGCCGACGTCGGCGTTGTCGGGCAGGGAGACGGGGCGCTCTTTGCCGTCCATGGCACGGAGGGTGAGGCCGACAATGCGGCGCGGGCCGTGGGGGCCATTGGTGGCGGGGTTGATGCGTTCGCCAGCGAGGCGGAGCATGGGCTGGGCGAGGTCGGCAACGGGCGGAAGGCCGACGCGATGAAGGAGGAGCATGTGGTCGCGCGTGGGCGCGAGGGAGACGAGTGGCGTGGGCGGCGCGTCGATCAGCCGGACGAGTTCGGGCGAGGGCTGGCGGTAGGTGGTTTGAGCCGGGGCGGCGGCTGGGGCGGCGATGGTCATGAAGGCCGCCAGCGCGAGGGGGGCGACGGGAGGAAGGCTAAAGCGTGGCATGGGTACTCCTTGCGAGGCACTGGCGGAGTGTACCGGCTTGCGGGCGGTATGCTGCGGGGATGATGCACAATCGATGGTCGATATGGATGTTGGCGGGGGTGGTTTCCAGCGTGATGGCGTGCGGCGCGATGGCGCAGACGTTGCCGGGGAGCGCGAATGCGACTGAGGCCAAGGTGGTTGCGAACAGCGAGGCGTTCCCGCGCGAACCGATGGTTGCGCCCGCCCACAACGTCATCCTGGTGATGTGCGACGGGCTGCGCTGGCAGGAGGTCTTCGGCGGGGCCGACGAGCGGCTGATGACCAAGGCGCATGGCGTGGATAAACCCGAGCCGTTGCGCGAGCGGTTCTGGCGTGAAACACCCGAAGCGCGGCGTGCGGCTCTGCTGCCCTTCGTGTGGTCAGCGGTAGTCAAACGCGGCCAGATCATCGGCAACGTGCGGCTCGGCGCGCCGGCGGTCATCACCAACGCGTACAAGGTGTCGTACCCGGGCTATAGCGAGACGCTCTGCGGATTTGCCAATCCGAACATCAAGGACAACCGCAACATTCCCAACCCGAACGTCACGGTCTTCGAGTGGCTGCACGGCAAGGCGGAGTTCAAGGGTAAGGTCGCGGCCTTCGGCGCGTGGAACATCTTCCCGGCGATCTTCAACACCGAGCGATGCGGCTTTCCGGTGGATGACGGTCTCGCGCCGGTGACGTTCGGCAAGACCAACGACGCGATCCGCACGATCAACACGCTGCGAGCGGAGATTCCCAGGCGCTGGAGCGGGTCGTCGTTTGATGCGCTCCTGTTTCGAACGACATTGGAGTGGATGACGTTGAACGAGCCACGGGCGATGTTTCTGGGATTGGGCGAGACGGACGAATGGGGGCACGAGGACCAGTACGACGAGTACCTGATTGCCGCGCAGCGGTTTGATGGGTACCTGCGCGAGTTGTGGGCCACGGTGGAGTCACACCCGGCGTACAAAGGGCGGACCGCGATCGTGGTGACGTGCGATCACGGGCGCGGGGGCGATGATGTGCCGGGGCTTGAGGGAGGCGTGCTGGAGCACTGGCGCGACCACAACGCGAAGGTGGTGGGTGCCGAGCACATCTGGGTGATGGCGTGGGGGGCGGGCGTGGCGGGCGGCGGAGAGATCAAGGACTTGGACAAGCCGGTGACGCAATCACAGATCGCGGCGACCGTGGCGGCGCTGGTGGGGGAGGATTTGGTGAAGGCGGAGCCGCGCGCAGCGGAGGCGATTGAAAGCGTCCTGAGGAGGTGAGGAGCCGTGGAGAGATGAAATCGACACGAGTACGGGGCATCAGGGTGGGAACAAAAGGCTGGCTGTTGGAAGCGGAGGCCCCAATGAGCGCGATCGAGGGTGTGATCTGGGCAGCATCGCGATCGGTGGACAACGGGCGAAAACTGCTCGCGGGAATCACCCCCGTGCGATTCGCGCGCCTGGCCGTGGCCAGCGGTGCGGATGCTGCTGCGCCGGTGCAGAGCAACCACCCGGCGTTTGTGTATGGGCACCTGGCGTTGTATCCGGCGATTGTGCTGCGGACGTGCGGGATGAGCGACGAAGCCGCGCGGGCCGATGCGCCCGCAGCATTCGACCGGCTGTTCGGCAAGGGCGCCGCGTGCGTGGATGACGCCGATGGGCGAATATACCCACCGATGGCGGAGATCACCGGCGCGTTCTTCAACGCGTTCGAGCGTGGCCTGCCCGCGCTCGCGAAGGTGCCAGACGAGGCCTGGGATCAGCCTAACCCGGATCCCGCTCGCGCGGGCACATTCACGACTGTCGGTTTCGCGTGCGTGTTTCTGCTGTGCAACCACACGGCCCTGCATCTGGGCCAAGTGAGCGCGTGGCGGCGGATCGAGGGGTTAGGCGCGGCGTGAAGCGATTATCTAGAACGAGCCGAAAAGGGCGAACTCCGCAATGTTCCAGTGGTGACAGAAGAGGAGAATGGCGTCCCGTGTTGGGCCGAGAGGGGGTCCATGAGGGGGAGTTTATCGTGGCGTCGTTGACGCGAACCCGGACTGGACCTTCGCAGAGCCTCAGGTCACGGCGTCCATGATCTAGTCGGAGAATCGAGGTACCCAGAATCGCGGCGTTACTCTACCGTCACGCTCTTGGCCAGGTTCCGCGGCTTGTCCACGTCGTGGCCGCGGGCCACCGCGGCGTAGTACGCCATGAGTTGCAGCGGGACGACCGTGAGCATCGGGCTCAGCGGTTCGGGCACGTCGGGGACGTAGAGCACGTCCTGGGCGTACTTCTTGATCTGCTCGTCGCCTTCGGTGGCGACGGCGATCACATGCCCGCCGCGGCTGCGGACTTCCTGGATGTTGGACATGACCTTTTCGTACTGGCGGCCCTTGTTGGCGATGAAGACGGCGGGCAGGCCTTCGTTGATGAGGGCGATGGGGCCGTGCTTCATCTCGGCGGCGGGCATGCCCTCGGCGTGGATATACGAGATTTCCTTGAGTTTCAGGGCACCTTCCATCGCGGTGGGGTAGTTGTAGCCGCGACCGAGGAAGAGCCAGTTCTCGCGCTCGACGTACTTCTCGGTGACCTTCTTGATCTTGTCGGCGGTTTCGAGGATGCGCTCGATCTTGGCGGGCACCTGCTCCATCGCGCGGAGGAGTTCGGCCACCTGATCGGCGCTCATGATGCGGCGGCGGGCCATGAAGAGGCCGAGCAGCGTGAGCGCGGCGACCTGGCCCACGAAGGCCTTGGTGCTGGCGACGCCGATCTCCGGGCCGACGCGCAGATAGACGCCTGCGTCGGTTTCGCGGGCGATCGATGAGCCGACGACGTTGACGACGCCGATGGCCAGCGCGCCGCGTTCTTTGGCTTCCTGAAGGGCGGCGAGGGTGTCGGCGGTCTCGCCCGATTGGCTGACGGCGACGACGACGGTGCCCTCTTCGATGACGGGGTTGCGATAGCGGAACTCGCTGGCGTACTCGGTCTGGGCCTGCACCTTGGCGAGGTCTTCCATCAGGTAGCGGCCGATCATGGCGGCGTGCAGCGCGGTGCCCTGGGCGGTGAGGATGACTTTGCGGGCCTTGGTGAGTTCCTTGGCGAAGTTCATGATGCCGCCGAGGACGACGCGGCCGTCTTTGGTATCGATGCGGCCGCGGCAGGCGTTGCGGAGCGAAGCGGGCTGCTCGTGGATCTCCTTGAGCATGAAGTGGGGGTAGCCGCCGAGTTCGATCTGCTCGAGATCGATCTCGAGTTGCTGCACCTTGGGCGAGAGGGTGGTGTTGTGGATGTCGGTGGTGTGGAGGCTCGCCCCCCCGCTTCCGGCGGCGTCGCGCGTGAGTTTGACGACGTTGTAATCGCCCAGCATCACGACCTGCGACGTGTGGCTGACGATGGCGGCACCGTCGGAGGCGACGATGAACTCGTCCTTGCCCACGCCCACCATCAGCGGCGAGCCCTTGCGCGCGGCGACGAGCGTGTTGGGCTCCTTCTCGCAGACCACGACGATGGCGTACGCGCCGGTCACTTCGCGCAGCGCGGCCTGCACGGCTTTTTCAAGGTCACCCTCGTACAACTCGCTGATGAGCATGGCGAGGACCTCGGTATCGGTCTCGCTGGTGAACGTGTGGCCTTTTTCCTGGAGGTAGGTCTTGAGCGCGGCGTAGTTTTCGATGATGCCGTTGTGGACCAGCGCGATGCCGTGACGATCGTCGCGGTGCGGGTGGGCGTTGAAGTCGGTGACGCCGCCGTGGGTGGCCCAGCGGGTGTGGCAGAGGCCGACGGTGCCGCTGAAGGGCGCGGGGCTCGGCCCCTTGTGCGCGGTGGCGAGACGATCGACGACTTCCTCGAGTTGAGAGACGCGGCCCACGGCGCGGGCGACGTTCAGGCGGTCCTGATCGATGACGGCCAGGCCAGCGGAGTCGTAGCCTCGATACTCGAGGCGTTTGAGGCCTTCAAGAAGGAGAGACTTGCAGGGCTTGGCGCCAACGTAGCCGACGATACCGCACATGATTGGATTCCGTTTGGATGTGAGGCCGCAGCTGGCCCGGAGATAGGGACCGAATGGAATCGGAATGGTACGAACGAGGCTTGGGTGAAGGATCGGGATTTCGGGCAGAAATGCGGTCGAGCCGCGCGGTGGGATGGGCGGTGCCCAATCGCGCGTACCGACGTCTGCCATGGTTCGGAAGGGTTATCGGGGGCGAGGAACGACGCGTGAACGCACAGGCTAATGGTTAGTCCTTGCGCTGCGGTTGAAGGCCTGCCTCAGGGCAAGTCCTCCTGCACAATCGCGTCGGCGGCCGTTGTGAACCGGAAGATGTCGTTCCCCGTGCCGCCGACGAGCGTGTTGGCGCCGGTGCCGCCTTCGAGGATGTCGTCGCCTTCGTTGCCGAAGGCGGTGTCATTGCCGAGGCCGCCGCGGAGGGTGTCGTGGCCTTCGCCGCCGCTGAGCGTGTCGTTCCCGGCGTCGCCGTCGATGGAGTCGTTGTCCGCGCCGCCGTTGATGGCATCGTCGCCGTTGCCGCCACGCAGGATGTCGTTCCCGGCGTCGCCATTGAGCGTGTCGTTGTCGTCGCCGCCGGTGATGGTGTCGTGGCCTTCGCTCCCACTGATCTGATCGAGCCCCGCAGCACCCGTCAGCGTGTCATTTCCCAGACCGCCGGTGATGAGGTCGTCCCCCGTGCCGCCGTCAACATTGTCGTCGCCGTCATCGCCATTGAGCGTGTCGATGCCCAGGCCGCCCGTGACGCGGTCGTTGCCTGCGCCAGCGTTCACCAGGTCGTCGCCCGCGCCGGCGTCGATGATGTCAAGGCCTTCGCCGCCACTGATGGTGTCGTTACCCTCGCCGCCGGTGATGCGGTCGTTGCCTGTGTGGCCGGTGAGCGTGTCGTTGCCTGAGCCGCCATCGATGGTGTCGAGGCCCTCGTTGCCGTTGATGGTGTCGTGGCCGTCACCGCCGCGGAGGGTGTCGTTGTCCAGTCCGCCGGTGATGGTGTCGTCGCCGGAGTGGCCGTCGATGGTGTCGATGCCTGCACCGCCATCGATGATGTCGTTCCCGTCGTTGCCCTCGATGGTGTCGTTGTCGAGGCCGCCGGTGATGGTGTCGATGCCGGTGCCGCCCTTGAGACGGTCGGCACCCGCGCCGCCGTCGATGGTGTCGTCCCCGTCGCCGCCGTCGATGGTGTCGACGCCGTCGTCGCCGTTGATGGTGTCATTACCCGCGCCGCCGCGGAGGGTGTCGTGGCCGCCGCCGCCGTTGATGGTGTCGTGGCCCTCGCCGCCGTCGATGGTGTCGGTACCGGTGTAGCCGGTGAGGAGGTCGTTGCCGGCGTTGCCTTCGATGCGGTCGAAGCCGCCGGCATTGGTGATGACATCATCGCCCTCGCCGCCGACGACGTGGTCGTTGCCGCTGAGGCCGTCGAGGACGTCGTTGCCCGCGCCGCCATCGAGATAATCGTCGCCCGCGCAGGCGGTGAGACGGTCGTCGCCTTCCTGGCCATAGACGCGGTCGTTGCCGGCATTGCCGCAGCCCGAGTCGTTGCCCGCGCCCCCTTCGACGAGGTCGTTGCCATCCGAGCCCCACACCTGGTCGTTGCCGTCGCCCCCGCGGATGATGTCGTTCCCGTCATCGCCTTCGACGTAGTCGTCGCCCGCGCCCCCTTCGACGAGGTCGTGGCCGAGGTTGCCGTAGACGAAGTCGTCGCCCTCGCTGCCGAGCACGGTGTCGTTGCCGTTGCCACCGTCGGCGGAATCGTTGCCCGGGCCGCAGTCGATGAGATCGTTGCCGTCTTCGCCCAGGATCTGGTCGTCGAGGACGGAGCCGATGAGGGTGTCGTTGCCGGCACCGCCGCGGACGATGTCTTCGCCATCAGTGGTGATGTGATCGTCGCCCAAGCCGCCCAGAAGGGAATCGGTGCCGCCGGAATCAGTAATGGTGTCGTTGCCCGTTTCGCCATCGACGAGGTCGGCACCGAGGCCGCCGTTCATCGTGTCGTTGCCCGCGCCGCCGCGGAGGGTGTCGGCACCGTCGCCGCCGGTGATGGAGTCGTTGCCGTTGCTGCCGTTGAGTGTGTCGCTCGCGGGTCCGCCGATGAGGGTGTCGTGGCCATCGCCGCCGTTCAGGGTGTTGGCCAAGTCGCCCGCGGTGAGGGTGTCGTTCCCGGCGTCGCCATTGAGCGTGTTCAGCCCGCCGTTACCGGTGATCGTGTCATCGCCCAGCCCGCCGCTGAGGGTGTCGTCGCCAGCGCCGCCGGTGATGGTGTCATTGCCCGCATCGCCATTGACGATGTTGTTGTCGTCGCCGGCATCGATGGTGTCGTTGTCGGCGCCGCCGGTGATGTGGTCGTTGCCTTCATTGCCCGAAATCACATCGAGGCCGGTATCGCCCGCGATCACGTCGTTACCTAGCCCGCCGGTGAGCGTGTCGTTGCCCGCGCCGCCGATGAGGCGATCGTCGCCCACGCCGCCGAGCAGGGTGTCGTTTCCGAGTTCGCCGTGCAGGATGTCGCTGTCGATGCCGCCGGTGACAATGTCGTTGCCCGCGCCCGCGAAGACGGTGTTCAGGCCGTCACCCGCGAGGATGGTGTCGTCACCGCCGTCGGCGTAGATGGTGTCGTTGCCCGCGCCGCCGGCGATTTCGTCGTTGCCCAGACCCGCGCGGACGGTGTCGTTCCCGGCACCGGCATCGATGGTGTCGTTGCCGCCAAGGGCGGTGATGGTGTCGTTCCCCTCGCCAGCCGTGATGATGTTGTTGCCCGTACCGGCACTGATCGTGTCGTTCCCCGAGCCCGAGTCGATCGTGTCCACGCCCGAGCCGGTGGTGATGCGGTCGTCGCCATCGCCCGAGGAGATGAGGCTGGTGCCCTCGCCCGTGCTGATGATGTCGATGCCCGCGCCGGTGGTGACTTCGTCGATGCCGCCCAGCGTGGTGATGGTGTTGGCCCCGTCGCCGGCGTTGATCGTGTTGTCCCCAGCGCCGGCGGTGATGACGTCTCGCCCTGTGCCGGTGGTGATGGCGTCGTTGCCCGCGCCGGTGGTAATGGTGTTGGTGCCATCGCCAGCGTTGATCGTGTTATTCCCCGCTCCGGCGAGGATGGTGTCGTTGCCGATGCCCGAGGTGATCGTGTCGTTCCCGCCCAGCGCATTGATGGTGTTGTTCCCGTCACCCGCGCTGATCTGGTTGTTTCCCGCGCCAGCATTGATCACGTCGTTGCCCGCGCCGGTTGTGATCGTGTCGTTGCCCGTGCCGACGGTGATGCGGTTGAGCCCGCCCCCGGCAACCACCGTGTTGTCGCCTTCACCCAGGCTCAGGATGTCGTCGCCGTCGCCGGTGGTGACCTCGTCGTTGCCTGTCGTCGTCGTGACGGTGTTGTTGCCCGCGCCGGCATTGACGCGGTTGTTCCCCGCGCCCGCCATGATGACGTCGTTGCCCGTGCCCGAGGCGATCTCGTCATTCCCCAGGCCCGTCGTGATGCGGTTATTCCCATTGCCGGCATCCACGATGTTCAGCCCATCGCCCAGCACCAGGATGTCGTCGCCTTCGCCACCTTCCACCGTGTCGTCGCCGCCGAGCGTGGTGACCGTGTCGTTGCCAGCGCTGGCATTGATCGTGTTGTTTCCCGCGCCGGCGGTGATCGTGTCGTTCCCATCGCCACCTTGGATGGTGTCGTTTCCGCTGCCGCTCGTCAGGCGGTCGAGGCCGTCACCGCCGCTGATGGTGTTGGTGCCGTCGCCGGCGTTGATGATGTCGTTTCCGCCATCGCCCGAGAGATTGTCATCGCCGCCATTGGCCGTGATGGTGTCGTGGCCGTCGCCGCCCGCCACGGTGTTGTGGCCCGCGCCGACATTGATGATGTCGTTGCCCGCGCCGCCCAGCACGCTGTCGTTGCCGCCCTCGGCCGTGATGGTGTCGTGCCCATCGCCCGCGTCGATGGTGTTGTCGCCCGCCCCGGCGGTAATCGTGTCATTACCCGCGCGGGCGTTGATGGCGTCGTGGCCCGCGCCGCCCAGGATGATGTCGGCACCCTCGGTGCCGTCGATCGTGTCGTTGCCGCTCCCGCCTTCGATGCGGGCGGTGAGCGACGTGCCCGTCTGCCCGAACAGGCCCGGCGCGATGGTGAGCGCGTCGTTCCCGTCGCCCAGGCGGATGTCGAGTCGCATGACGCCGCTGAAGATGGTGCCGTCTTCGATACCCGGAATGCCCATGACCACGATCTGGCCGTTCTGTGGGCCTGCGGTCAGCGAGATGGTGTCATCCGCCCCCGAGCCATCAATCCGCAGGGTGCCGCCCGCCACCGTGGCCGCCAGTACGCGCCGCGTCTCCAGCGGCATGAACATCTCGCCTTGCTGGCGCGCGAGGCGGCGCGTGGAACGAACGATCGAAGAGCCGCAGAACGGCTTGTAAGGGCGTGTGTTCATGGTCGTGATCCGTGAGCAGGAAACCCCGAAACAAACCCCGCAAAGGCCTGCGCGCGTCTGCATGGGGTGTACCCGAAATCGCCGGTCCACGCCATTCTCGATTTCTGCGCTCAACCCTGTGGGTTATCGACCGACACCCGAATCGGGCAGACGTTTGAACACATACGGGCCCTTGGTGGCACCCCAGACCTGTTTGCCGGTCGCGTCGAAGCCCTGGTCCCAGGTTTCGAGCCTGTCGGCAAAGATCGCGGCTTCGCTGGTCGCATACGCCGCCCCGCGCAGGTCCGAGGGGCACCCCCGCCCCAGTGTCGAGCCTCGAAAACACGAGTCCTTGGACTTCTCGTCGAACATCGCGTCAAGCCACGGTTCGCGGAGCACCAGCCCGCAGCCATCACGAAGCGTGAGGCCCCCGGGGGTGAGCGCCGAAAGCCGCGCGGGGTCCTTCCAGGCCCCAGCGAATGCGATCGGATCGCCCGGCAGGGTGTAGACCTCGCTGAGAAACAGATACGGCTCAATGGCCCCGCTGATATACGCGCGCACGCGGTAAACCCGCTGGCGATAAGGCTTGTCCTCCGCGCCGGCGGCGGCCTGTTCGACATACAGCCAGTGCTCTCCCGTGCGCGCCGTCACCTCCGGCCAGATGGGCGTCATGTGCAGAAGGATCACGCGATACTCAGGATCGGCCGCGGCCTGCTCGGCCGACGTAAACGAGCCGGACATGCGAGTGACCAGCGCCTGGAGCATGCCGCCCGGCGTCCGCCGGTGAGCGGTCGATGCGACGCCGCCCGGGGTTTGGCAGCCGCCGCCCGAGACCACGCCCGCGGTGAGCGAAGCGAGCAGCACCCATACGCGAGCGCGAACGCGAGAGCTTGAAATGGATACGGGCATTGCGGGCAGCATATCCGCCTCCGAACCCCCCCTCTCACAGGGGTTTGGTGGAACTCGGCGCGCGTCCTCGCGCTCGGCACAATCCGCGGTGGTTCAAGGAGCGAGGCGTCATTTGTCCGCCGGCCGCCCCTCCACAGTGACCGAGGTCGGTGCCGACGGTGCCGGACTCCCCGCGCCCTGCCGCGCCGGGTGTCCGAACCACTCGCGCCGGCCTCCCGGCCCATCGCCGTACATCTGCTTCATGACGGTTTCGACCTCCGCCATGTTCGAGGACGGCTTGACCCAGCCGCCCTCGATATCCGGGAAGTCGATGCGGCAGTTCTCGCACTTCTTGCCGTCGTAGAAGCGGATGGGGCACCAGAACGACTCGACATTGCGGAGCATCTCGGCCCCCAGCGAATAGACGCCGGTCATCCAGTCGCAGTACAGGCACCAGATCAGGTCGTGGCCAACGAGGCCTTCAAACTTGTGGCGCGAGCAGTTCACCCAGTCGCCTTGCTTATAGCGTGGAAAGTTGAGCAGCAGCACGAGCATGGGGTACATGGTGACCTGCGCCAGGCGGATGAGCCAGAACACCGGCAGCACGGCGGCGGTTACCCACAAGGCCGCGTGGT
Source organism: uncultured Phycisphaeraceae bacterium (assembly GCA_964588585.1). Classification (GTDB taxonomy): domain Bacteria; phylum Planctomycetota; class Phycisphaerae; order Phycisphaerales; family UBA1924; genus JAEUIX01. The sequence continues at coordinate 34,897 of CAZPPX010000005.1, read as the reverse complement.
TGCGCCATCGCCCCACGGCCCGGTTGATGACCTTGACGATGCGCGGTCCGGCTGTGTGCTGTCGATAGATCCACTCGTGCAGAATCACCCACGCGCCGAGGCCGACGAGTTGGCCGACGATCGCGGCGAGGAAGCCGCGCCAGCCGCCGAACCACACGGCGGGTGCCCACGGCACGATCGTGAACAGCGCCACGACGACATCCAGAAAGGGCGCGCGGGCGAGACGCGACGAGATCGCCAAGCCCCCCGAGCCGAGTCGCCCAAGCAGCATCAGGAAAAGCGCCAGCCCAAGCACACCCGCCGCCGTCAAGCCTGCGATCCAGGAAAGCATGATCATGCGCGCAGCCTACCCGGCCCAGGGGAACTTCGCCCGCTTACCGGACGGCGCGAGTGTGCACCCCGGCAAGCCACGCGGAATGTGCGCCGCATGCTGGGGCTTCCGGGTTTCTGCTCGTCGCGCCATCGCAGACGGGGAGGAGAACCACCGATCTTCTGTGGCAAGGAGGCCAGTGCGCGCGCGACGTTTCTCAACCCGACTTATCGCCCAACGCCGTCGTGGGTTCACGATAGTCGAAGCCGTCATCGTTCTGGCCACGGTGGGCGTGCTCGCGGCGATTGCGATTCCGCGCATGAGCGCTGCGGGTGAGCGCGCCAAGATTGCTCAAGCGGACGCCAACGAACGGGCCCTGCAGATGGCCGTGGACTACTACACCGCTGAGCACAGCGAACGTTCGCCCGCGATCAACCCCGACGGCTCGGTGACCAACAACGGCAACCTGTTTCTGCGCCGCCTGACGATGAAGACCGATGACCTGGGCACGCTGGATCCAAGCGGCATTTTCGGGCCCTATTTGAGCATGGCCCCAAAGAACCCGCTCACTAACACGGCCACGGTTCGAATCGACGGTGCCGCCACCGGAGCAGGTCTCGCCGCGTGGCGATTCGACAGCGCGACCAACACGATCACCCCCGACGATTCGACGGCCGTGGCGCGCCTGATCAAGCGCGGCAAAGGTGGTTTGGCGGCGGTCGCTGGTGACGAGATCAAGGACGAAGGTGCGATGGCGCTGGAAGCGAAGTAAGGCCTCGCGTGCGTCGCACAGACCGAATCATGCTCACGCCACGCCCGCCGCCGCCTTGTCCTTCGCCTGCCGCTCGGCCCGCTTGCGCTGGCCTTCGTCGAGAATGCGCTTCCGCAGCCGCACGTTTTTGGGCGTGATCTCGACGAGTTCGTCGTCTTCGATGTACTCGAGCGCCGCTTCGAGCGAGAGTTTGCGCGAGCCCTTGAGCACCACCGTCTGCTCCTTGGCCGCCACGCGGAAGTTGGTCAGTTGCTTCATGCGCGTGATGTGGAAGGGGAGGTCGTTGTCGCGGTTGTGCTCGCCGATGATCTGGCCGACGTAGACCTTTTCGCCGGGCGTGACAAACAGGAACCCGCGATCGCTCGCGAGTTCGCAGGCGTAGCCGGTCACATCGCCACCTTCGGTCGCGATGAGCACGCCGTTGATGCGATGGGGCGTTTCGCCGGTCATGGGGGCGTACTTCAGGAACGAGTGGTGCATCGTGGCTTCACCGCCCGAGACGGTCATGACGCGTGAGCGCAGGCCGATGATGCCACGCGAGGGGATTTCGAAGGACAGGTGCGTGAGCGTGTCGGACCGCTGGTCCATATTCTTGAGTTCGCCGCGGCGGCTGGCGACCATTTCCATGATCGCACCCACGGCACTGGGCGGGCAGTCAAAGACCAGCGACTCGATGGGTTCGCAGGCGGTGCCGTCGATCATCTTGACGATGACCTCGGGCTTGCCGACGGTGAGTTCGAAGCCTTCGCGACGCATGGTTTCCAGCAGAATGCCCAGGTGCAGCAGTCCGCGGCCCGAGACGGCGAACTCATCGCCGTTGCGACCCGGCGCAATGCGCATGGCGACGTTGGTCTGCAGTTCGCGTTCGAGGCGCTCGCGGATCTGTCGGCTGGTGATCATGGTGCCTTCGGTGCCGCCGAAGGGGGAGTCGTTGATGCGGAAGACCATCGTGATGGTCGGCTCGTCCACCGTCACGGGCGGCAGGGCCTCGGTGCGAGCGGGGTCGCAGAGGGTGTCACCGATGTCGCACGATTGCAAACCCACCACAGCACACAGGTCGCCCGCGTGCACCTCGTCGGTCTCCACGCGGCCCAGGCCCTGGAAGCGGTAGAGTTTGCCGACCTTGCTCATCTCGCGCTTGCCGTCTTTCTGCTTGATGGTGCAGACCTGCTGCCCGGGGCGGATGGCCCCCGAGTAGACGCGGCCGATGCCGATGCGGCCAACATAGTCGGAGTAATCGAGCGTGCAGATGAGCATCTGCAGCGTCGCGTTGGGGTCGTCCTTGGGCGCGGGGACGTTCTTGATGATCGACTCGAACACGGGCCGCAGGTCCTTGCGCTCGCCCTTTTCAATGTCGTTGGTCGACCAGCCCTCGCGGGCGGAACTGAAGACCACCGGGAAGTCGAGGGCGATCTCCTCGGCACCAAGTTCCACGAACAGCGCGAAGACTTCGTGGTGCACGTCGATGGGCCGCGCGCCGGGGCGGTCGCACTTGTTGATGATGACGACGGGCTTGAGGCCGAACTCGAGCGCCTTGGTCAGCACGAAGCGGGTCTGGGGCATGGGCCCGTCGAAGGCATCGACCAGCAGCAGGCAGCCGTCGGCCATGCGGAGGACGCGTTCCACCTCCCCGCCGAAGTCGGAGTGGCCCGGGGTGTCGAGGATGTTGATGAGGTAGGTCTTGCCGTCTTCGCCGGTGTAGTTGACGGCACAGTTTTTGGAGAAGATGGTGATGCCACGCTCGCGTTCGAGCGGGTTGGAGTCCATGATGAGGCCGTGCTGGCCGCCCTGGAGTTTCTCGAGTTCGCCCGCGCGGAACTGGCCGGACTGGAAGAGCAGTTTGTCGACAAGGGAGGTCTTGCCGTGGTCGACGTGGGCGATGATGGCGACGTTGCGGATTTCGGGGCGGTCGGGCATGGTGAACCTGATGAGAGGCGGATGCGGAGGATGAGCGGCTGGAGGAAGAAAAGAACGATGCCAGCCCGCCGGTCGGGGTGGGAGTGAGTTTTTCGAGATGAGGGGAATGACCAATCCGCGACCCGCGCGGCAAAATCGGCCAACATGATAGGTCGACGGGCGTCAAACGTCTGTATGGGGGGTGTGCGGGGAGACCCGAGAGTTCGCAGACGGCTAGCGAGGTGTCAGGCCGCCCTCGGTGCCGCTGAGGAGAGATTCGAGTTGATCGGTCAGGCCGCCAGCCGAGGGGCGCGGGGCCGCAGGCGGCGCGATGAAGGCGCGGGTAAAGGCCCAGGCTTCGCGGGCGAGGTCGGCGGGAGGGCCGACGTTCCCGGGCCGACCGCTGGCGAAGCCCGCAGCGAGCCCGGTGATCGGCGCGGCTTCGGTGGCCTCCGCGGCAGGCAGGCCGATGGCGACGGCAAAGACCGGTTCCATCATGGCGGCGGCACTGGCGTGGAGGGCCGCCGCGGCGTCGGCGGAATCGCTGGCACCATTCAGGCCGGACACGCGCGCGAGGGCGTGGTCACGGTCAGTGGACCCTGACATCACGCGCGAGACCCACGCGCTGGCCGACACGCCCAGCACGCTGGCACCCACCACGGCGACGCACGCAGCAACCTGCATCACGCCCCGCACGCGCGCGGCGCGACGCTGCTGAATCTCGGTGAGGAATGGACGGCGAATCTCCACCCGCTCCAGGATCGGGTTTGCCAGGTCAGGCGCGTTGATCTCCAACGGTGCATCCAGCCCTGCCCGCAGCAATCGATCGGCCTGAACACTGGCACGGCGGCGGCTCATGAGATGGCCTCCCGGACGCGGGACGCGTGGAGGCCGTGGGCTTCGATGAGGTCGCGCATGCGACGCCGTGCGCGGTGCAGGTGGCTCTTGATCGTGCCCTCGGGCTGATCGAGGTACTCGGCGATGTGTTCGACGCTCCAATCGAGTTGGTAAAAGAGCGTGACCACTTCACGCTGATCGGGCGAGAGGCGGTCGATCGCGTCGCTGAGGGCGGCGCTCACGTTCGACGACGCTTCGGTGGTGGCTGCGGCGCTCACGCGCGACGCATTCCGAGCCGAGGCACCGCCGACGGCATCGGTGTCGTACACGGGCGCGAGGCGCTGCTGGGCGTTGACATAGAGCCTCTTGGCAATGGTGAACAGCCAAGTGGAGAAGCGGAAGCGCGGGTCGTAGCGCTCGATGTGGGTCAGGGCCCGCACGAAGGCTTCCTGCACCACGTCTTCAGCGATCTCAGGCCGGCGCGACATGCGGAGCATGTAGGCAAACAGTCCAGCCTGGTGGGCGCGCACGAGCGACTCAGCCGCGTCGCGGTCTCCGGCAACCACGCGGCGAATCAGCGCACGCTCGGCCTTTGGGGTCATGCAGATGAAGTGTACCACAGGATCGGGATTCGGTTGCGGGCGTGTTTGGTTCTTGATAGGATGGCCGCGTGTCGAAATCGAATCCCTCAAACCCACCCTCACGCCTGACGCCAGCCGCCACGCCCGGCAGGGCCGCCGCGCAGTTCCAGATTGAGCCGCCTCGGGACTATGTACTCGCGCGCGACGTGTGCTCGTATGGGTATTTCTTGCTCGAACCGAATCTATGGGATCCCGGGACGCGGTCGTTGCGGCGGGTTCTGGAGGTTGAAGGCGAGGCAATCGCGTGTGTGATTGATCAAGATGGTGCGGGGGGAAGAAGCCGCCGGGGAAGCGTGCTGACGGTGCGGGCTGATCGCGCGATGAGCGGTATGGAAGTGGAGCACGCGCGGACGCAGATCGAGCGGATGCTTCGCCTGAACGAGGACGCGGCCACGATCCGCGCGTTTCACCGCGTCGATCCGCGCTGGAAGAAGAGCGGTCGCGGCAGGCTGTTTCGATCGCCGACGTTCTTTGAAGATGTGATCAAGACGATCACGAGTTGCAACGTGACCTGGCCGGGCACGGTGGGGATGAACCGGAAACTGTGCGCGGTGTATGGAGCGAAGAGCGCGAGCGGCCTTCGGGCGTTTCCGTCGGCAGCCGTGCTGGCGAAAGCGCGGGCGAACTCGCTTCGCGCGCGGTGCGGTGTGGGGTATCGCGATGCGAGGATTGTGGAGGCCGCGCGGCGCTTCGTGCGAAACGTCGGGCACATCGCGATGACCGAAGCGGAGGGGCTGCTCGGTGACGAAACGGTGCGCGAGCGGTTGCTGAACCTGCCGGGCGTGGGGCCGTACGCGGCGAGCAATATTCTGCAGTTGATCGGGCGCTACGCGCACTTGCCCTTGGACACCGAGAGCGTGCGGCACGGGCGCACGGTGCTCGGGTTCAAGGGCACTTCGCGCGCCGTGATGAAGCGGGTGGAGAGGCACTTTGCGCCCTTCGGCGAACACCGCTTTCGGGCGTACTGGTTCGAGATGTGGGCCTTCTATGAGGCCAAACGCGGCCCCGCGCACACCTGGGAACGCGAGCGTGTTGGGTCGAGTTTCACGGCCAGTCAGTTGTGACGGGTGGAACGCGTGGTCGCGCGCGCGCGTTGGGTGCGGGTCGTGTCCATCGGGCGCTCGTGCCGAATGCCGTCGGTTTCGGGAATCGATTCGTATTCGACGGTAGGCGTCCGCTCGTGCACATCGATGGTCGTGATGGACACGGTTCGCGCCCCCGCCCGGCTCATCAGCACGCTGAGTTCAGGCCGCTCCGGCCAGCGGTGCCTATGGAAGGCGTCTTGCGATTCGGGCGTCGGCTTCGCGGCGACGAGTTGGGCAAAGAGCGGCGCACGGATGGCGACGCAGGCATCGCCCAGACCGGAACTGACGAAGCAGGCCGAGACGGCGCGGCGTGCATGGGTGGCGAGGGCGTGGCCGTTCCAGCACGCATCAATCACAGTTGGCCGGGCGCGCAGAGAAGGGCGTTCGATCGCGACGACGCGGAAGGGCGGGAAGGCAGCGAGGTCGAGTCGAGCGAGTTCGGCGATGCTGGCTCGGGCTCCGAGTTCGCCGGCCGACAGAAGCGTGGGGATGATGCTGCCGCGCGAGAGGCGGCGGTCGAGCGGGGGCAGAGTCGGACGCGGCTCGGGATTGACGTTGAGGATTGCGAGGACAAGGCCCTGATCGGTGGCGCCAATCCAGGTGCCGCCGCCGAGAGGATCGATGGGCCAGAGGGTGCGGCGGCCATCGGGCAGATCATGCCAGCGCGGCGGGCAGGCGGGCGCGCGGAGGCGTTCTTCGTCGCGGTTCATCACGACGCGGAAGCCGGTGGGCGTGGAGATGATGGTGAGTGTGCACATCGTGAGATGGAGCGGCACCGCGCGGCACGATCAGCATTCGCCGCAGCGACACGCGGCGTGAGGCGCGGGCGCGGAATCAGCGTGCCGCGCCGCTTCGTGGGCGGCGGTGGAGGGGGCGATGCCGAACGATGGGTCGATGGCCAAGCCGTGCTCACGGCATATGGCGGCCAGCATGGCTTGATGATGAAGGGCGTGATGAAGCGCGAAGGCGATCTCGCGCCCGAGCGTGGAGGCGCGGGTAACAGTTTCACCCTGCGCGCTGAGCATGGCGCGCACGCGAACGGGCTGCCCGGCGGCGGATTCGTCGAGCCCATCGAGGCGGCGTTCGAGACGATCGATCACGCCGATGGCCACGAGGAGGTTGGATTCGACAGCCGTGTCGCGCTCGCGGTGGTCGTAATCGATGACGCGGTTTGGTGTGCCGAGTGCATCGATCGGGGCGTGCACATGATCGAGCAGGTGGCGGACGTGCTTGCCCACGGTGCCGCCGGGCAGGAGGCGAGAGGAGGCGGTGAACACCGACGTGGGGAGCGTGGCAAGGAGGGTGGCGCACTCCTGTAGGATCGTCTGGAGGGCGCAGGCCTCGGGCGCGATGGCGGTCGTGGAAGTCTGCGGCTGGGCGTCGGAAACGACGACTGGAACGTTGTGGCGTGAGGCCGCGAGCATGGAATCCTCCGGAGTCTGGTTGAAGATGGATGAAGTGGACGAGGCGAAGGGTGCCAACTGGACCGTCCGATCCGATGCCGGTGGAGGGGTGACAGTTTCGCAGGTTCCGCGTGACAAACAACTCCCGAACGGGTAATCTGTGGACATGTCTGTTGGGACTGATGGCGCGATGGATTTGTTGGCGCTGACGCTGGTGCCCGGGCTGGGGCCAGTCCTGACACGCCGCGCTATCGAAACGCTGGGCTCGGCGCGGGCGGCGCTCGATGCACCGCTGGCGGCGTGGCGCACGGTAAAGGGCATAGGCGACGGCAAGGCGAGGGCGATTGTGGATGCCGCCCGAACCGCACGCGAGCGCGCCAAGGTCGAAGGCGAAGCAGTGGCCAAGGCTGGCGCGCGGGTGATCGCCTTTTCCGACCCGGCGTATCCGCCATTGCTCGAGAGTCTGCCCGATGCACCGGTGCTGTTGTATGTGCGCGGCGAACTGCGGGCGACTGGGCCGACCGCCGCCGAGCAGGCGGACCGGTACCCCGTCGCGGTGGTCGGTTCGCGCTCGTGCTCCGCGTATGGCGTCGAGCAGGCGGAGCGGTTTGCCGGAGCGCTCGCGGCGGCCGGGTTGACCATCGTGTCGGGCGGCGCGCGGGGCATCGACACAGCGGCGCACCGATCGGCGCTGCGCAACGCGGGACGCACCATCGTGGTGCTCGGGTGCGGGTTGTCTCACTGCTATCCGGACGAGAACCGGGCCATGTTCGAGGCGATCGTGGCCGATGGACGCGGGGCAATCGTGAGCGAACTGCCGATGGGCACATCTCCGGCACCGGAAAATTTTCCGGCACGAAACCGGATCATTTCGGGCCTCTCGCTCGGCGTGCTGGTCGTGGAGGCGGGCAAAGCCTCGGGCGCGCTGATCACAGCACGGCTCGCGGTCGAACGTCACGGGCGCGATGTGTTTGTGGTGCCGGGCCGGGTGGATTCCCCCTCGTCAGCAGGCTCGCTGCACCTGCTGAAAGGTGGAGGCGGGGCCCTGGTCACTGAGCCGGCCGATGTGATTCAAGGGCTGGAATCCGCCGCGCGGCACAGTTTTCAGGGCACCCACGCGGACCGATTCACAGCCGAGTCATCCGGACTGTTTCTGGGGGCACGGGAAGTCGAGGCGCAAGACGCTGCTGAGGCGGCACACGCAACTTTCAGGGCGCCAGGGCAACTGTCGGCGGAAGCGAGCGCGGTCGGCGGCCTTGGGTTGACAGCGACGCAGGCACGCATCATCGAGATGCTCGCCGAACCGCGCACGCTGGATGACCTGGTTCAGGTGATGGGCGTGGATGCGGGGGCAGTGCGGGCGGACCTCACGATGCTGGAACTGCGCCGAGCGGTGGTGCGGCGCGGGGCAATGCTGGAACGGGCGCGGTAGTGCTCGATGCCCCGGCGCGTGGCTGAGGTGGTCGCTCAATCCACAAAGAGCGCCTCGACAAATGACTCCGGATCGAACGCCTCGACATCATCCGGCGTTTCGCCCACGCCCACGAACTTCACCGGGATGCTCGTCGTCGTCTTGATGGCCAGCACGATGCCGCCCTTGGCGGTGCCGTCGAGTTTGGAGAGGAAGATGCCCGTGATCCCCGCGGTCTTGCCGAACTCCTCGGCTTGGCGCAGCGCGTTCTGGCCGGTGGTCGCGTCGAGTACCAGCAGCGATTCATGCGGCGCGCCCTCGATCTGCTTGCCCAGCACGCCGCGGATCTTGGCGAGTTGGCGCATGAGCGGGTCTTGTGTCTGCAGGCGGCCGGCGGTGTCCACGATCAGCACGTCGACGTTCCGCGCTTTGGCCGCGGCACAGGCGTCGAATGCGACCGCCGCCGGGTCGCCACCCTGCTGGCCCTTGACCACTTCCACGCCCAGGCGCTCGGCCCAGATTTCCAGTTGCCGCACCGCGCCAGCCCGGAACGTGTCGCACGCGGCGAGCATGACGGTCTTGCCTTCGACCCGCAGGCGACGCGCGAGTTTGGCGATGCTCGTCGTCTTTCCCGCGCCGTTGATGCCGGTGACGAGGATCACGGTCGGCCCTCCCGTCGCCCAGCGGATCGCGCCCGCATCGCTCGACGCCACGCTTCCCGTCATGTCTGCCGCGAGCATGGCCTTGCACTGTGCTTTCAGGTGATCCACCACCTGATCGCCCTGCTTGATGATCCCGGCTTGGTAATCGGCGCGGAGCGCGTCGATGAGTTTCGCCGTCGCCTTTGGCCCCACGTCCGCGTCGATCAGGGCCCGTTCGATGTCGGCAATCAGGGCATCATCGATCGCTCGACCACGGAGCAGCCGCCGCAGACCGCTGGCGAAGACCTCGCGCGTCTTGGCCAGGCCGCCGGTGAGTTTCGAGATGATGCCCTTGAAGAAGCCCATGACTCAGGCGGGCTCCGGCTCGGATGGGGGGGGAGGGGGGGGCGACGAATCAGGCTGATCGGCGGAGGCGGCCTCGGCGTCGTGCGCATCCGCAGATTCGGCCGGTCCCGCTTCCGTCGTCTTGGTCGCTGGAAGCGCCTTGAAAATCTTGTCGAGCAGGCCATTCACGAACGCGGGCGAGCGATCGGTGCTGAACTCCTTGGCTAACTGCACCGCATCGTTGATCACCGCCTTCGGCGGCACGCTCGTGGCCGTCATCTCAAAGTGGGCCAAACGCAGGATGGCCCGGTCCACCGCCGCCTGCCGATGGCTGGGCCAGGTGGGTGCGAGGGTCAGGAACGCCGCGTCGGCACCGGCCCTGGCCGCATAGGCCGCCCGCGCCGTCTCGATCGCCCGCGCCTGTTCCTTCTCGCTGAAGTCTTCGCCCAGTTCCGCGCCGCTCAGCCATTCGCGCACCGCCGCGGCATCCGCGCTCGCGTGCGCATCCATCTGAAAGAGCGCCTGGAAGGCCAGGCGTCGCACTTGCCGAGGAGTCGCCATCAGCCCGCTCCCCTTGTGCCGGCGCGACGGGTGGAACGCGCTCGCCCGCCCGCGTGTGCCGCCTTGTCCGGCAGCACACTCAGGCCCGAAGCCATCAGACGGCGCGACGTCAGGCCTTCCGACGCCGCCCGCTTCAGTTGCTTCGGATCGCTCAAGATCGCGATCTCGCCGATCGTGGCCAGCACCGCCACCATCGCCTCCTCACCCTTGTTGCCCAGTTTCCCGCCCGCCCGTGCGGCGGCTTGGGCTGCCGAGTTCACCGTCAACACCCCCAGCCCGATGGGCACCCCCGTGATGAGGGCGATGTTCGCCAGGCCCGATGTTACCGCGTCCCCCAGTACCTCATCGTGACGAGTCTCGCCCCGGATGATGCACCCCAGGGCGACGACTCCCGCAAAACCAGCCTGCCGGGCCGCCGCGGCACAGATCGGCACGAGTTCAAAGGCCCCCGGCGCCTCGGCGATGTGGAGGTCAGCCAGCCGGCCCCCGGCCCGCTGATAGGCGACTGCCGCGCCGGCCAGCAGGCGATCGGTGACGGTCACGTTGTAGCGACTGACGACAATCGCCACCGGTGGGAGAGCGCTCCGAATTGCATGATTGTGAGGCATGAGCCGACATCGTAGATCGCAAGGTATCGAGACGCTGACATTCGGTTCCCAACGAGACCGCGAGAGCAATATGGGTTATCCACACGCCTGGCACCCGTTTGTGGCTCGTTTGGTTTGGCGGCACGGATCAGATCCGCTCGTCGCCATATGCACAAAGAACCCGTGGGCCTGCTCCATAATGCGTTCCAACTGTAACTCGCCATCAACAGTAAACGTGCGCCTATAAACATCGATCCAAATCTTCTTCCCTACTCCCCCTTCCCCTCCTCCTTCTTCACCGCCTTCTTCGGGCTCAGCGGCACCACCAGGCTCCGCTTGGTCATCGGCGCGGGCGGGCCCGCCTGCTTCTTCGGCACGGGCTTGAGTTGCTCTTCTTCCGCCGGGCGCACCGGGCGGTCTCCGGACTCCGGCCGTTCTTCCACCATCGCTACGTCCTGCGCTTCCATCAGCCGCGCCAGCAGCCGCTCGCGCTCCGTGGCAAACGCGGCATCCGTTCCGCCTTGCCGCTGAATCTCGTACAGCGCGCCGACCACTTCCGAATACGTCAGGTCCAGGCCCGGGTCCGGGTTCTCTGGCGTCGTCCGGTGGGCCAGGAAGCGCACCAGGTCCCGCACCTTCGCCGGCGCGGGGCCCTGCACGATCCGGCCTGACCGGTAATCGCGATAGAACACCCGCGGCTGGCTCCCCTCGTGCTTCACGATCAGCCGCTCTGACCACGCCGAGGCCACCATCGGGAACCGCAGGCTCATCCCCGAACCAAACAGCACGATCCGCGGCTTGCCCTGCTGCGTCACATAGATCAACTCATCGCTCGCGGGCACCACATGCAGCGTGAACTTCCCATCGAGATCGATCCGCTCGATGGTCGGATCGTTGCGCGCGTCCATCGCTTCATACGCCGCGACGCGCACCTCGAGTTCCTTGTCATCGGCCAGTTGCCGCAGCGCCGCCGACACCTGGGGCGATGGGGGCAGCGACCCCAGCAACTCGACGGCTTCGGTGCGCATGGTCGTCGCGCCACGCCGCGCCATCTGGATCAGGAACGGCGCCGAGCGCGGGTCGCCCAGTTTCGCCCCCGCCCGCAGCGCCGCCTGCCTGGGCACAAACTCCGCGTGCTCATACAGCGGCACCAGGAACGACACCGCCGGCCGCCCCAGCGAACGCAGACTCCACGACAACTCTTCCGCCAGCGCCGGCTGCTGCCGCAACGCGTCGGCATACCGCTTGGCATACTCCTGCGGGAACGACTGATCGATCTGCAGGAACCGCAGCAGCGTCACAAACTCCTCGGGCTTCTCGGTGTAGTTCTTGGGCACCGTCACCGCGATGCTCATGTTGTTCCGCCCGCGTGCCGTCTGCCCCTCATCGCCCGCCGAAGGCGGAAACCGGTTGTTGATCGCCGCCTGCACCGAAGCCGCCCGCGCGTGGCTCGGGTTGTCCAGCACGATCTCCAACTGGAAGGGATCGGTCACCAAGCCCCCAGCCAGCACGCGCCCGATGGTGCGCGTCACACCGTCGCCCTGGAGCACGGGCGTCGCCGCCGCCGCGGGTTCGATGGGTTGGGCCGGAGTCTTCGCGCCTGTGGGTGCGGCACTCGGCACCGCCGCCGCATCACCGAAGATCGACCCACCCCCACCCACACTGCTCGCCCCGCCCGCCGGCGGATTCGCCGCGGCCGCGGGCGGCGGAATGTCACCCGCACCACCAGCCGCCGCAGATGTTGGTTCTGCACCTTCCGCCCGAGGCTCCGGAATCGCATCACCAGCCGGAGCCGGAATGCCGCCCTCACCCGCCGCCGACTCCGGCGCAGGTGGCGGCACCGGCACCTCATCCGTGTCCGCCGTCATCACCACCCGCCCCTCGCCGCTCGGGTCCGCGAACGGATTGAGGAAGATCGGCCCTCGCGCCTCAGCAATCCGCCTCGTCCGCATCCGCGTAAACGGCGTCGCATACCCCAATCGCAACTCCGTCGTCCAGAGCAGCCCGCCTTCCAGACTCGTCGCGTTGTTCGCCAGCGCCCGCACCCGCACGTCAAACGTCGAGCCCTTGGGCGAGCCCGGCGCAATCACCCCTTCCACCACCACCACCGCCACGTTCGGGTCGCGCAGTACCTGGCGCGGCGACCGCCCCGCCAGCGGCCCCGCATCCAGCGGTCCGCCCTTGCCCACACCGCCACGGGCCAGTTCACGCTCCATGGTCGCCTGAATCTGCACGGGCAGCGGCCCGCCGCCGGTGCCGTTGAGCCCCACCACCAGCCCATAGCCCGAGACCAGGATGGGGTCGACGCCCCGCAAACTCGCTTCGCTGCCCAACTGCCCGCGCAGCACCATGGGCACGTCACGCACCACCGGCTCAACCTCGCGGGCCTTCCTGGGTGCCCCATCGCAGCCAAAGAGCATGGCCGCCGCCGTGACGCCCGCAGCCAGCGTCGCCACCGCGCCGTTGCGCACGCCGCCACCCGCCTGGCCAGGGGTCCGATTCTGACGCGAAAGGGTCTGCTGATTCATGCGATAAAGCCTTGCCCGCACGAGAGTTGGAGCAACCAGAACCACTCCGCCCTGCGACCTCGGCCCAGCCGACAAGCCACGGACGAGTTTTCCACACATTGGTCATTCTAAACCACCCGGTTCCTCAATCTTCGCGCGTCCCGCCCGATTGCGCAAAGTCTCGGGAAATCAAGCCTCGCCGGGGGGTGCCCGCGCGGACCTTCAAAAACCCTTTACGCGAAGTCCGCGTCCTCCCAAGCGGAAAACGCAGTTTCCGCGCGTCTGAAGAATTTCTAGAACCCCCCAACCCGCGCCGAAACCCCGAGATTGCCTGAACTTGCGCGCAACCGACAGATTTCACACGTTGCACCCACAAGATTCTGCGGCTCAGGCCCTTGAACGTACGACCCATAGTGGTATTCTGTCGCCCGCGCCTCACCGCAAGCACTCAGGGGTTCTCGACTCGAAAAAGCATCGTTCTCACTCGATCTCACGCGATCTGGCTGCCTTCCCATGTCCATCCTTTGCGATTCTCAAATCCGCGAACTCATCAAGATTCAGCCCTTTGAATCCGCCCGCAAACGCCCTGGCACAATCTCCTACGGGGTTTCCTCCTACGGCTACGACATCCGCGTCGGCACCAAATTCAAGATCTTTACCCCAACACCTCGGTCGGGAGGTGTTAGCATAGTCGACCCCAAGGCCTTCTCGGAAGACCTCTTCGTCGAGATCGACACCGACCAAAGGGCGCCTAAGGGCGGCTGGGGCGAGGGTATCAATGCCGCGCACGTCATCATCCCGCCCAACTCATTTGCCCTCTGCGAAACCGTCGAGGTCATCGAAGTGCCACGCAACGTGCTGGTCATCTGCGTCGGCAAGTCCACCTACGCCCGCTGCGGCCTGGTCCTCAACGTCACGCCCCTCGAGCCCGAATGGCGTGGCAAAGTCACCCTCGAAATCTCCAACACCACGCCCCTGCCCGCCAAGGTCTACGCCAACGAAGGCATCGGGCAACTGGTGTTCTTCAAGGCCGACATGGTGTGCGAAGTGTCGTACGCCGACAAGCGCGGGAAGTATCAGGACCAGGTGGGGTTGACGTTGCCCAAGGTGGATTAGTAGGTGGCGGAGGCTGTCGATGAGTGCTTTTTCCTTGGTCGGTCCAGTTCGGGCATTCTTATCTACGCTATACGGTGCGGTGTTTCGCACGACTCGCGCCAAGAAGCTAGTGCCGATCGAGGAGTCTCGACTTAACGCACTAATCGCAGCGGAAGAACGGGAGAGGTCGCGACAGGTACAAGATCGAATACACGCGTGTTACCGAGAAGTTGGGCGGATCAAAGTAGATGCGGCTCACAGGGGGGTTGGCCAGGAAGGCGCTCAACCTTTGATCCGACAGGCCCAGATCAACTGCGAGCGAGACTGCTCGGACCTGAAGCGTCGAAGCATTGACAAAGTGCAGCAATGGGAAATCGAGCTCAAACGAATCAAAGTTGATCCCTTGTCTGTACTCAGAAACTAGTGATTCGATCACAAGAAGGCACCAAGGCACGCGGCATCGAGTGTCGGAAGGATCGAGAGACGGAAGCATCCAGTGGCCGAAACCATCAAGACATACCGCGACCTCATCGCCTGGCAGAAGGCCTACGCCCTCGCCAAACTCGTCTACGGCCTGGCCTCGCGCCTGCCCGAACATGAACGCTTCGGCCTCATCGCCTCCATCCGCCGCACCGCCATCGCCATTCCGTCGCAGATCGCCCAGGGTTACGGCAAGGGCAGCACCTCCGACTATCTCTGGCACCTGAAGAGCGCCCGCGGCCACCTCTACGAACTCGATACCCAACTGCTTCTCTGCCTCGACTTTCAATACATCACGCCCGACGAATACACGCCCGTGAAAGCCTTGCTCGATGAAACCGAGCGCGTCCTCGCGGGTCTCATCCGAAGCCTTGAACGCAATCGCACTTGATGCCTCGATGCCCCATGCCTCGATGCCTTCTTCTCAGTCCTCCGGTTCCCGTTCCCGTCTTCCCGTCTCCGTCCCGTCCCGACCACGCCTCACGCAGGACCTCGCACGATGCGAATCACCCGCAAGTTCACCACCCCCGGCACCGACCCCTTCGCCTCCGTCAACTGGATCAAACGGTCCAGCCGGATCACCAACCCCGACGGGTCGGTGGTCTTTCAGATGGATGATGCCGAGGTGCCCGACACCTGGAGCCAACTCGCCACCGACATCATGGTGAGCAAGTACTTCCGCAAGGCCGGCGTGCCCAACGGCGACGGCACATCCGGCCCGGAGAAATCCGCCAAGCAGGTCATCCACCGCCTGGCCGGGTGCTGGCGCTTCTGGGGCGAGTCCCACGGCTACTTCGACACCGCCGAGGACGCGCAGGCCTTCTACGACGAACTGGCGTACATGCTCACGCACCAGGTCGCCGCGCCCAATAGCCCCCAGTGGTTCAACACCGGCCTCAACTTCGCCTACGGCATCACCGGCCCCGCACAGGGCCACTACGTCGTCGAGCCCACCACCGGCGAGGTGCACCTGGCCGCCGATGCCTACACCCACCCGCAGCCGCACGCCTGCTTTATCCAGTCAATCGATGACGACCTGGTGAACCAGGGCGGCATCATGGACCTCTGGGTCCGCGAGGCCCGCCTCTTCAAGTTCGGCTCGGGCACCGGCACCAACTTCAGCCGCCTCCGCGGCGAGAACGAAAAACTCTCCGGCGGCGGCAAGTCCAGCGGCCTGATGTCCTGGCTCAAGATCGGCGACCGCGCCGCCGGCGCGATCAAGAGCGGCGGCACCACCCGCCGCGCCGCCAAGATGGTCTGCCTCGATATGGATCACCCCGATATCGAGCAGTTCATCAACTGGAAAGTGCGCGAAGAGATCAAGGTCGCGGCCCTCGTCGAGGGCATGAAGGTGCTCCGCGACAAGCGCACCAGCGCCGCCGATGCCGAGACCGTGGGCGAGACCTGCGACCGCCTGGGCCTGAAACTCGATTACGACTTCAACGGCGAGGCTTACGCCACCGTCAGCGGGCAGAACAGCAACAACTCGGTGCGCATACCCGACGCGTTCTTCGAGGCGATCGACACCGACGCCGAGTGGGTCACGCGCTATCGCCTGAGCAACAAGCCCGCGACCACGTTCAAGGCCCGCAAACTGTGGGACGAGATCGGCTACGCCGCCTGGCGCTGCGCCGACCCGGGCGTGCAGTACGACACCACGATCAACGCGTGGCACACCTGCCCGAGCGCGGGGCGGATCAATGCAAGTAATCCGTGCTCCGAATATATGTTCTTAGATAACACGGCTTGCAATCTTGCATCGATCAACCTCATCAAGTTCTACGACTCCGTCACGCGCCAGTTCGATGTCGCCGGCTACGAGCACGCCATCGACCTCTGGACCATCGTTCTCGAAATCAGCGTGCTCATGGCGGCCTTCCCGAGCAAGGAAGTCGCTGAACTTTCCTACAAGTACCGCACGCTGGGCCTGGGCTACGCCAACCTGGGCGCGCTGCTCATGCAGGCGGGCATCGCGTATGACAGCGAGGAAGGCCGCGCCGTGTGCGGTTGTCTCACCGCGATTCTCACCGGGCGCTCGTATCGCATGTCGGCCGAGATGGCCGCGGCCCTGGGCGCGTTCCCGGGCTACGACGCCGACCGCGAGAACATGCTCCGCGTGATGCGCAACCACCGCCGGGCCGCGATGGGCGTGGCCCGCGACAGCAGCGAATACGAGGGGATCAACGTCGCCACGCGCCCGGTGCCCATCGAGCACGCCGCGTTTGCGAAGGGTGCGGCCGGGGGTGGAGGGACGGCGAGCCTGAAGATTCTGAACTCGACCGCCCTGCTCCAGCACGCTGTGGATTCCTGGGACGAAGCCCTCGAACTGGGCCGCAAGTTCGGGTATCGCAACGCCCAGACCACGGTCATCGCGCCGACCGGCACCATCGGCCTGCTGATGGATTGCGACACCACCGGCATCGAGCCCGACTTCGCGCTCGTCAAGTTCAAGAAACTCGCCGGCGGCGGCTACTTCAAGATCGCTAACGCCAGCGTCAAGCCCGCGCTCGAAGCCCTGGGCTATTCCGACAAGCAGATCCGCGACATCCTCGTCTATCTCCTCGGCGCGCTGAGCGTGGATGTGCCGATGGGCTCCACCCCAGGCACCTTCCGCGCCTTCCTCGAAGCCAAGGGCTTCACCCCCGAAGACCTCGACCGCGTCAACGACGCGCTCCCCGGCGTCTTCGAACTCTCCTTCGCCTTTTCCGCCTGGTCGCTGGGCGATGCGCTCCTCAAACGCCTCGACATCGACCCCACCCATGCCAAGGCCGATCCGTCCTTCAGCCTGCTCCGCGAACTGGGCCTCTCCGATCGCCAGATCAGCGACCTCAACGACGCCATCTGCGGCCACCAGACCATCGAAGGCGCGCCCCACCTCAAGCCCGATCACCTCGCCGTATTCGATTGCGCCAACAAGAACGGCAAACACGGCAAGCGCTTCATCGCTCCCGAAGGCCACATCCGCATGATGGCCGCCGCCCAGCCATTCATCAGCGGCGCCATCAGCAAGACCATCAACCTGCCCGCCGAGGCCAGCGTCGAAGACATCAAGTCTGCCTATCGCCTCTCGTGGGAACTGGGCATCAAGGCCAACGCCCTCTATCGCGACGGCTGCAAACTCAGCCAGCCCCTTTCCACGTCTTCGTCAGATTCGAAGACAGAAGAATCGGGAACCCCCGCGGGAAAAGCCCAGGCGGACTCGGCGACCCTCGCCGCCGCTGCCTCGGCGAGTGTGGAGGCCTCGATGTCTGAGCAAGCCGTCGAAGCCATGATCGAGGCCGCGGCACCCAGCGTGCGCGAGATCGTCAAGATCGTCGAGCGACCCATGCGCCGCCGCCTGCCCGATACCCGCGCCAGCATCACCCACAAGTTCAACATCGCCGGCCACGAGGGCTACCTCACCGTCGGCCTCTACGAAGACGGCATGCCCGGCGAACTCTTCATCACCATGGCCAAGGAAGGCTCCACCATCGGCGGCCTCATGGATTGCGTGGGCACCTCGGTCTCCGTCGCGCTCCAATACGGCGTGCCGGTCGAATCGCTGGTCAACAAGTTCACCCACCAGCGCTTCGAGCCCGCGGGCATGACCTCCAACCGCGACATCCCCTTCGCCAAGAGCCTCGTCGATTACATCTTCCGCTGGATGGGCATCCAGTTCATCCCCGGGTATCGCGAGGCCAACACGCCCCGGCGCGAAGCCGAGCCCGTGTCGGTCGAGCAGATGAAGCACCGCGAGATCGCCGCGCTCGCAGGCAACGACGACCCGGCCGGAGTCGCGCAAGGCGACGCCCGCCGCTTTGCCGAACCGGGTGTGCGAGCGGAACCCAGCCCCCATACCCCCATCGCCCCCATGTCGCCCGTCGTCACCCACCAGCACGTGCACTTGGAGCGCCGCCCCGGTGTCACAACCATCGATGTCGATACCCAGACGGTTTCGGGCACCGCTGTGAGCGCGGGCGTCTCCGCCCTCGCACGCGCCATGGAGTCCACCGGCGACGGCCCACCCTGCGAGGTCTGCGGCACCATCACCGTCCGCAACGGCACCTGCTACAAGTGCGTTAACTGCGGTTCGGGTGTCGGCGGTTGCTCATAAAGGATGCCCGGGGCCGACATGCTGATTTTTCGGACCGTTGAGGCGGGGCCGGGCTCATTCCGCGGCGGCGCGACGGATTCGCCGCCCCGGCGGGGGAGACGGATGGCCCCAACCGGATATGGGACGCGCCTGACGATGTGCCACTAGGGCCACGGAAGCGTCGAGCACCCAAACCCCGGCCTCGCCTCATCCGGTCCGCCTTCGCCGAGTTCTGTCAACGAAGGAGCGAAGCAAGCGAAGTTGTATAAACAGAGTCCAA
Organism: uncultured Phycisphaeraceae bacterium; assembly: GCA_964588585.1. Lineage (GTDB taxonomy): Bacteria > Planctomycetota > Phycisphaerae > Phycisphaerales > UBA1924 > JAEUIX01. The sequence goes on along the minus strand of CAZPPX010000005.1, from coordinate 15,974 downwards.
ACGGTCATGTGGGTTGGGTAAATCGACTTCGAGCAGTTTCCCGCCGCTCAGTATTTACCCCGACTTCCGCTTCCTTCGCTCCCTTCGCTCCTTCGTTGACAACTTCCGGCGTGAACTTGGGCAATCTACCCCGCTTCCTCCCAAATTCCGCGCCAAAGTTGCTTGCACGGGGGCGGATCACAGTCTATCTTGTTCCTGAGGAGAGTCGGCATTCGCCCGGCGAGCGGTCCATCCGCTTGACGTGCGCGGCTGCCGGAAAAACCTCGAGGAGAGAGACCCGTGATCAATCGCAAGACTGTTCTCGTGGCTGCTTGTGCTCTGCCGATGGCTGTTGCCTCGCAGGCCCTGGCCGTCGACACCGTCATGTCCTTCGGGTTTACCGATCTCAGCGGTCGCTTCATCGGCGACGGCCTGGGCAACGGTAACTTCACCGCCGACGCGGTCGCGACCGTCGATCTGCCCTCGGCAGGCGACGTCACCCGCCTCACGGCCCCCAACGGCACCGCCACGTTCGCTGACAACTTCGTCAATATCGGCGGCGGGTTCAACCTGAACCTCTCCGTCTTCGCCAACGACGGCATGGTCGCCCTCGGCATGGGCACCTTCACCATCACCGACCTCGATGGTGACACCATCACCGGCAACATCGATGGTTTCTGGGTCAAAGGTGGCCTGGGCCAGACCTTCTTCAACGGCAACCTGTTCAACGTCACGCTCAATGACAACGGCGCGGCCGACGACACCTTCAACGGCACCTCGGGCAACTTCCAGATGTCCAACATCGGTGGCCCCGCGCCAGTCCTCGAAGGCGCGCTCGTCCAACTCTTCCTCCGCCCCGCTGCGGACTTCTTCCAGACCAACTTCGCAGGCATCTCCACCCAGGTCTCGGGCGAAATCGTCCCGACCCCGGGCGCGGCGGCCCTCGCCGGCCTGGCTGGCCTCGCCGCCCTGCGTCGTCGCCGCAAGTAAAACTTGTCGGCAATCTCGATCCTCTAAGGAACGGCCCAATCGGGCCGTTCTTTTTTTTCGCCAGTCTGGCCCAAGAAACGGGTGATTTTTTGCACAAGTGCAGCGATGCCAAGCACTTACAGACGTGTGGCAATCTGGGAAACCCCATCGGAATACATCAAGAATTTCGCGTGACCACTTGCATTACTCCCCGGAATGCGCAGAATAGAGGTGCACGGAGAGAGAGTCCCCGGCGGAGTCGTTGCGCGACCGAGCCAGGAATTTGTACGAGGAGAGATGCAGTGAAGAACCGCCTTCTTATCGTGGCTGCGCTGGCTTCCGGCGCTGGGCTTGCCCAGTCGGCTCTGGCCGACGCCATCTTGACCTTCGGGTACACCGACCTTTCAGGTCAGTACGTCGGCGGCGTGCCCGGTGGCACGTTCACCGCGCGTGCGTCTTCGCTCGGGGCTATTCAGACCTCCGGCGACGTGACCCGCCTGCAGTCGCCCGACGGCACCGCCTCCTTCAACACCGGTTTCGAAGGCTCGCCCGATCTGGCTGACGCCTTCTTTGAGATCAGCGTGTTCAACAAGACCGCCTTCTCGGCCCAGGGTGCTGGCTTCTTCACCCTCACCGATGTTGACGGCGACACGATCACCGGCATCATCGAAGGTACCTGGATTCGCGGCTCGCAGGGCCGCACCTTCTTCAACGGCAATCTGCTCAACGTCGTGCTGACCGACAACGGCCAGGCCGACAACTCCTTTGACGGCAACGTCGGCGGGTTCCAGATGGCTGGCCTCGGCGGCCCGATGCCGCAACTCCAGGGTGCCCTGGTGCAACTGTTCATCCGCACGGGCGTGGGCTTCTTCGATCAGCCCTTCTTCAACAACAGCACGCAGGTCGCCGGCGAAATCGTCCCGACCCCCGGCGCGGTCGCCCTGATGGGCCTCGCGGGTCTGGCGGGCCTCCGCCGTCGCCGCCGCTGATACCGGCGTTCAGTTCTCGTATTTATCGTGCATCTCACGACCGCCGAGGTTCACCTCGGCGGTCGTTGTTTTTGTGCTGAGTGCTGAGTGCTGAATTGCGAGTCGCGGGTCGCGAGCGGTTCTTCGCCGTTGGTGAACACTGAACTGCCGCCGAAGCCGCTACCCCAACCCCACCGCTGCCGCGTCGCGGTCTGACAGCATCGCCCCTTGCGGCCCGCGTGGCTTCACCGTGCCGTCGCGCCGCCACGACCGCTCGCAGCGCGGCTCGGTGCGCAGGTCGCGAACGGTCGCCGTGGTCGCCGATTTGTCGAGCGTCACGCGGCTCACGCCCAGCAGATCGGCCAGGTCGGTGAGGTCAAACTTGGCCAGCGTGTCGTCCGGGTCGGGGAGGTTCACGGCGGTGTCGAGCGGGTTGTCGACGCCCAGTTCGCGCTTGGCCCGTTCGATCGCCATCTGTGCGGCTGCGCGGGCCTCCATCACCTTGGCCCACGCGGGATCGGTCGTCGCGCCGCCGATCGCGCTGGCTGGCAGGAACCGCTCCAGGTGCACGCTCCGCGTGCGATCCGCATCGGGCACCTTGTGCAGCGCTCGCCAGGCTTCATCGGCGGTGTGCGGGAGCATGGGTGCCAGCAATCGGCAGAGGCCGTCGCCGATGGTCCGCAGCACGCGCTGGCAGCCGCGACGGCGGGTTGAGCCCGGCGCGTCGCAATACAGACGGTCCTTGGTCGCGACAAAGTAGGTGGCGCTGAGCGTGTCGTTGCAGAAGTCGTAGATGGCCGACTGCACGCCGCGGAAGTCGTAGGCGTCGTACGCGGCCTCCACGCGCCGGGCCAGATCGGCGAACGCGCCGAGTGCCCAGGCGTCGAGGCTCGTCGTCGCGGGCGCGGGAGTGGGGGGCGCGGATGTGCCGTTCGGTCCGTCCGCCGCCACGTCATAGTCATACAGGTTGCTCAGCATGAACCGCAGCGTGTTGCGCACCTTGCGATACGACTCGCCGCTGGTCGCGAAGAATTCCAGGTCGGCCTTCACGTCGTTCTCGAAGGGCAAACTTGCCACCCACCAGCGCATCACGTCCATCCCGAACTCGCCGCAGAGCGAATCGACCTCGTAGCGTTTGGCGTCCGCCCGGCTCTTGCTCAGTTTCTTCCCGTCCTTGTCGACGATGAACCCGTGCGTCAGCAGGGTCTTGAACGGTGGCTTGCCCGTCACCGCCAGACTCGGCAGCAGCGAACTCTGGAACCACCCGCGGTGCTGGTCGGAGCCTTCGAGGTACAGGTCCATAGGGAATCCGCCGCCGCGATCGGGCAGGCCCTTGGCCGAGTCTGGCGCGCGTTGCCTCATCACGGCATTCCACGTCGAGCCTGACTCAAACCAGACGTCGACGATGTCGCCGCCTTTGCGGACAGACTTCAGACGTGAGGCGTCGGACTTCAACCATGCCGGCGCGTCGGCGTCGGTGTTCACGTCGTAGCGGCTGAGTAGTTCCTCCGGCCCAACCGTGAACCAGATGTCCGACCCTTTTTCGCGGATAAGCGTCGCGATCGCGCGCACGCTGGTCGCGGTCAGGAAGGCGTGGTCAACGCCTGCGTCATCGCGCCAGAAGAACGCCGGGATCGGCAGCCCCCACGCCCGCTGACGACTGATGCACCAGTCAGGGCGCGATTCGAGCATGCCGCGCATGCGGTTGCGGCCCCATTCGGGGACGAAAGCAGCAACCGAACCCGGCTGGGTGCCTCCTTGCATTGCTGTGTGGGCATGCCGGCGCATGGCTTGCACACCGTCATCAGTGTCCAACGCGCTCACTTGCGCGCCGAGCGGCTTGCAAATGTCCGCCCAAACCGCTGGCTGCTGAGTTGGATTTATGTGCCGGAGATCAGCCTCAATGGCCGGAGCATCCAAGGCACCGATCGCCAGCAGAGATCGGGTTCGAAGCGTGGCACCGACGCCGGCCGGCGCGATGACTCCTTGAGCAAACGGCCTGTCAACGTACACGAACCACTGCTCCGTACACCGGAAGATCGTCGGTGTCTTGCTCCGCCAGTCATGCGGATATGAATGAGTGAAAACGAAGTCATGGAACATGTGCCCTGATTCACGCAGACGGGTCACGATCAGCCCGTTAGCCGCCCACACATCGATCTTCTTCTCAGGCGTACTCCGAAGCCACTCCGGCGCAGTGGCGTCATAGGTTCCGTCGGCACGCACCGGGCAATAGATCGGTAAGGTCTCGCGCAAGCCGGTCTGAAAGTCCTCTACACCGTGGCCAGGAGCAGTATGCACCAGCCCCGTGCCGTCTTCGAGCGTCACATACTCTGCGGGAACAATCTTGAACGTCGTGCGCCAGTAGCCGTGGTTCGGAAAATTCCGAACCCCTTCCATTGCCCCGAACGATTCACCCTTCTTCGCATCCACAAACGGATGCCGATACCGCAACCTCACCAATCGATCCCCCGTCGTGCGCGCGATCTCCACCACCTGCTCGGCTTTCCCCTTCGCCGTCACCTTTTCCACCAGTGCCGAGGCGATCACCGTCACGTTGCCATCGACCCACACCAGCGAATACTCGTACTTCGGGTTCACCGCGATCGCCAGATTTGCCGGCAGCGTCCAGGGCGTTGTCGTCCAGATCATGAAGCACGGCGTCTGATTCGGCCGCACGCCGGGCCTCGGCGCGCCTCCGGCCTCCTCGTCCGACTGTGTGCTGTGTGCTGTGTGTTGTGTGCTGTCCTCCCCCTCAGCGCCCTCTGCGTTCGCCTCTTCCTTGGGCAAGCCAAACGCGTCGTACACCGCGTCCGCGCTCTCCGCCTCGAAGTCCACGAACACGCTTGGGTCTTCGCGGTCCTGGTATTCCAGTTCCGCTTCCGCCAGGGCCGTCTCGTTGGCGATCGACCAGTGCACGGGCTTGAGCGCCCGGTACACCAAGCCTTGTGACACCAAAGTCGCCAGCACGTCGAGCGTTGCGCCCTCGAACTCCTTCTGCATCGTCAAGTAAGGGTTTTCGTAATCCGCGATCGTCAGGAACCGCTCCATCTGCGTGCGCTGCAGTTTCTGCGACTTCTCGGCATATGCCTGCGACTCACGCCGCACGATCATGTTCCGCTGGTCGGCCGCCAGCGCCTTGATCTTTTCCCACTTGCCCTTTTCCACCAGTTCGGTCAGCACCTTGTGCTCGATGGGCAGGCCGTGGCAATCCCACCCCGGCACAAACGGGCAATCAAAGCCCATCATGCTGCGCGATCGCACGACAAAGTCTTTCAGGCAGCGGTTCATCAGGTGGCCGAGGTGCAGGCCGCCGTTGGCGTAGGGCGGTCCGTCGTGGAACACGAAGCGTTTTTCCTGACCGCTGGCAGCGCGCTCGCGGAGGCGTTGATACACGCCGATCTCGTGCCAGCGTTTCACGCTGGCGGGCTCGTTCTGCACCAGGCCGGCCTTCATCGGGAAGGCCGTCTGCGGCTGGTTGATGGGCCACTTGGGCTTGTCGGGCTTGCTCGCGGGAGGATTGGCTGCGGGGGGCGTGGGGGGATTGGTCGTCGTCATGGTCAAGTCCGATCAGAGCCTTGGATGATGTTGCTGCGCACCGGCACGGGCCGTCCCGCCCCGCCCCCCCAGCGCCGGGCCGGCACAGCCGTCAGCCCGCGCGTGGTGCTGATTAGTACCGCCGAATCGAAGGGTCCACGCTCAGCGACCACCCGTCAATCCCCGCGGCCATCGACTTCACGTTCGTGAACCCCAGCCCGCGAAGCGTCGCCGTCACCTGCATGGAGCGCCGCCCGTGATGGCACATCACGATGATCGCGCCGCCTTTGCCCCCGGCACCCTCTTCGATCTCGTCGGCCCGCGCCACGGTCTGATCCATCGGCACCAGCACACCCGCGGCGACGTTGCAGAACGCGTGCTCGTCGGGCCGCCGGCAATCCAGCAGCATCGGCGCGCCGTTCGTGCCCGCGCCGTTCAGTGCCGCCGCCGCCTCGCGTGGCGTCACTTCCCAATCCGCCTTGAACGGATACCCCACGGGCAACCCGCGCGCATCAAGCGGAGGCGCGGGTGGAGGTGGGGGTGGCGGCGGGTTGCCAGTTCCGGGCGTGCTCATGGCTTCGGCTCCGGCGTGGGCTCCGCAGATTTGGCGTCCTCGGGCTTGGTCTTCACCCACTTGCCGTCTTTGAAGATCCAGCCGCCGCTGCCGCGTGGGCGCGATTCGGCGGGCGTGCCGGCGCTGGGCTTGGGGGCCTCGCTTGATTTCGCCATCGGGGCGGCAGGGGCCACCGGCACCGCCACGGTCGCGGGCTTGGTCGTATCCGACGATGGCTCGGGCTGCACGGGTCGTGCGGGTGGCGGGGTCGCTGGCGGCTGAGTTGTTGCGGTCGGCGCGTCCATCGGCGCGGGCTCGGTCGGCACCGGCGTCATCAGCCACGGCTCCGTGTCACCCGGCGTCCACAGATACCACTTTCCATCACGCCAGATCCACCGCGGCTCTTCCACCGGCGGCACGCTGGGTTTCGCCCCCACCACCGGCACTACCGGCGAATCGACCGACCCCAGCATCGACGGCTTCTGCGTCCCTTCCGGCGCGCGATCGCGCGGGCCCGGCGGGCTCATCGCATCATCCCACGGCGGCTGCATCACCATCCGCGCCGGCATCAGCGCCAGATCGGCACCCGCCCAGAACGGCCACGCGAGTCCTTCGAACACTTCGGACCATTGCGATTCGCGCGTGCCCAGGTCCAGGGCGCTTTCGATGGTCGGAAACTCGCCGCGCTGCCGGGCGGTGGCGCGGGCGTACGAGGGCCCGGTCGCGTAGGTGGGCTGATGGGTGGTGCCGTTGATGGGCACCAGCACCGCCCGCACCGACCAGTGGTCGCGATCGAGCGAATCGGCCTTCAGCGACGGGGCATCGCCCGTGTCGGTCAGTTGGCCGAAGGGCTTGGCCGCGTGGTCGGGCGTGAGGGCTTCGATGTAGACCCGATCGCCGATTGAGATTTCGTCGTTTGGGTTGGCGCAACCAGACGCCCCCCCCACACCGGCCAGCGCACACCACGCTACCGCCGTCGTCGCCCGGCCTAATCCCCGCGTCATGCTCGCTTGTCCGCTGTTCACGGGCCGATCGTACGCGGGTCAAGTTTCGGACGGTGGCACAGGCGTCCCGTCTGTGTTCGCCGCGCAGCGGCGAATGCTGGACTCACGCGCGAGCGGAGCATGCGAGGCTTCGCCTCGACACAGGCGGCCCCCAAGACGCCTGTGCCACCAAAGCATCAGAACTTCAGGTGCGCCGCCCGCGCCTCTGGCCCGCGCAGCCCCAACACGGCCCGCGCGATGGCCAGGTCCGACGGCACGGTCACCTTCAGGTTCCGCGCCTCCCCCGCCACCACCGTCACTCGAACCCCCAGCCGCTCCACCAGTTGCGCATCGTCGGTGCTCGTCAGGTCTTTCTGCTGATACGCCCGCCGCAGAACGTCCGCCGCGAACACCTGCGGCGTCTGGGCCGCGATCAGGTTGGCCCGGTCCAGCGTTGCCTCGACCGCCCGCAGCGCAGGCCTGCGGCTGGCGTCCGCGTCACCAAGGATGGCCGCGAGCGGGTCGGGCGCGTCGTCCTTCACGGGCTCGGGGGCAACCCGCTTGATGGTGTCGGCCACGGGCAGGCCCGGGATCACGGCATCGTGCCGCTCGGCGGCGCGAAGCACCCGCTCGATCAACTCGGGCGACGCGCAAGGCCGGGCGGCATCATGCACCGCCACATGCGTGGCGTCTTTCGGCACGAGCGCGAGCGCGTTTCGCACCGTTTCATAGCGGTGCGTTTTCCCACCCGGGCACACGGTGCATCCGAGCAGCCCCAGTTTGTCGCCGTGGCGGGATTTGAAGTCGGCCATGGCCGTCGTGTCCGCCGGGCCGGCGACGATGATCGTCACGACGCTCACGCCATCGACCGCGAGATTGGCGAAGAGTTCGACCGTGCGGTGCAGCACGGGCCGGCCACCCAGGTCTTCATCCAGTTTCGATCGCGCGATCTCTACGCCCTGGGCCGCGGCCGCTTTGGCATACCGTTCTGATGCCCCCGCCGCCGGAATGATGACCGCCAGTTTCATGGGCGCAGCGTAAGGCGCAAATGGCCAAATGACCAAATTTCCAAATGGCCCAAAGGGGACACGGCGATACGCCGACGATTCACCGCACCGCCATCAAGAACCAGTATCCCGCCGGGCCCGCCAGCACCAGTGAATCGATCACGTCCAAGATTCCGCCCATCCCCGGGATCAGGCGTCCGCTGTCCTTCACGCCCGCGTCGCGTTTCAGGATGCTGGCAGACAAGTCGCCCAACTGGGCTGCCGCGCCCAGCACCACGCCGCCGACAAACCCCATCGGCATTCCCAACCCCAGCAGCGACGTCGGCGTGCCCCAGCGATCGACCATCCACACGCACAGCATCCCCGCGGCCCCGCTCGTCAGCAGGCCGCCCACGAGCCCCTCCCACGTCTTACCCGGGCTGATCCAGGGAATCATCTTGTGCTTGCCGATGAGCGTGCCCGTGAAATAGGCCCCGGTGTCGCACGACTTGGCCGTGAGGATGACGGCCAGCACGACCCAGGCGGAGAACTCGGTGCGGATGGCCATGATGAATCCGAGGATGACCCCGGCATACACAAACGCCATGAGGGCCGCGCCCGCGGCCCCGCACGCGCCTTTCAAGTCCTTGTTCCGCACATGCACGAGCAGCGCACACGCCAGCACGAGCGCCGCCGCAGTCGCCAGCGGCGCACCGCCCTGCACGCCGCCCATGGCGCGGTGCGGGGCACCGATCGTGAGCCCGCCGGTGATCACCCCGATGATCGCGGCAAATACGACCACGCGCCGGGAGGCCGCCATGCCGCTCGCGCGATACAGCCGCGCCAGTTCAATCGCCGCCCGCCCCGCGACCAGGCACCCGACGGGCAGCAGCACGAGCCCTGGTGCGAAAAACCCTGTCGGCAAAGCCAGCCACGCGAGCCATGCAGGCGCGCCCACGGATTCGATCGCCTGATCGCCCCACATCGTGGCGATGACGAGCAGAATCAGAATCGGTCCCAGGACAAGCCGCCGGCCCATGCGGGCAATGTAGCCGAGTTGGGGGCTGAGAGGTGGCGGCGGCGAACCGCCTCACCGCCGCCGCCGCACCCGCACGGCGATCTTCGTGATCACCATCAGGTTGCCTGGATATCGCTCGCGCACGACCCCCGCATCATCGCGCCCGCGCACACCGCACCCAACTTCGTCAGGATCGACGCCGCCACCAGCATCCACATCTTCGCACCCAACTGTTCCTTGGCGCTGATCGCCAGCACCATCGCCAGATCAATCGCCACATACGCCACCCACACCACCAGCGCCGCGTTGATCCCCAGGTGGGTTCCTGCCTCGGGCCCTCCCCACCTCGCCACCCACCATCCCGCCAGAAACATCAGCGGCACACCCGCGACGATGCTGCAATACGGCGCGGCCACCTTGATGTGCTCGTCGTAAAACGCTTTCGGATGACCCGGATTGACGAGATGCCCGTACACGACCATGTAGAGGACGCTCATGGCCACGTTCACGACGAGCACGAGCATCCCCACGCCGATGAGCGAAGCCAGGCGAATGAGTGTCATGACACCTCCTCGAAGAATGCGATCACGCGTGGATGGTGATGACTCCACGCAACTCGATCGATCCTAGCGGCTGGCCGCCAAAGCACTTGACGATTCTTGCGCGCCGAATGGGCCGCGCGAGACGCTCACAACTGCCGCAAGAACCGCACGTCATTCTCGAACAGCATCCGGATATCGGGGATGCCGTACTTCCCCATGGCCAGGCGTTCGATGCCGAAGCCGAACGCGTAGCCGGTCCATTCCTCCGGATCGACGCCGCAGGCTTCGAGCACCGCCGGGTTCACCATCCCGCAGCCGCCCAGTTCCATCCAGCGCACGGGTTGATCGGGCCGCAGGCGGATGCGCAGGTCGAACTCCGCCGAGGGCTCGGTGAACGGGAAGAACGACGGCCTCAGCCGCACCTCCGCCGAGTCGCCGAAGTACGCCCGCGCGAAGTGAAAGAGCGTCGACTTCAGGTCCGCCATGCTCGTGCCGCGGTCGATGCACAAGCCTTCGATCTGGTGGAACATGAACGAGTGCGTCGTGTCTACAGCATCAGGCCGATACACCCGACCCGGCGCGACGATCTTGATCGGCCCCGCCAGCCCGCCGCTGGTTCCGGGCTGGCCTTTCGCTGCCGCGACCGCCGCATCCATCGTGCGGATCTGCACCGTGCTGGTCTGGCTCCGCAGCATGCGGGGTCGTTCAGCCTTGGCCGGGTCATCCACATAGAAGTTGTCGATCGGATCGCGGGCCGGGTGGTCCCCCGGTATGTTCAACTTCACGAAGTTGTGCTCATCATCCTCCAGTTCGGGCCCCTCCGCCGCGGCAAACCCCATCCGCGCAAAGACCTCGACCAGTTCCTCCCGCACCCGCATCAGGATGTGCCGCCGTCCGACCCCACCGCTCCAGCCCAGTGCGCCGTCGGGCAGCAGCGTGCCGGGTTCGGTCGGATCGACCATCGGCCCCGACGCTTTCGCGCTGGCACCCGCAGCACCCAGTTCCGCCTGCCGCGCGGCAAACCGTTCTTCAAGGAGCGCCTTGGTCTGGTTGAGTTTCGCGCCAACCGCCGGCTTCTGGTCCTTGGGCACGTCCTTGAGCCGCGCCATCATCGCGACGGCCTTGCCGGACTTCCCGATATACGCCCCGCGCCACGCTTCCAGCGTCGCAGCGTCCTGTGCGGCCGCCAACTCCGCGAGGGCCGCCCTTTCCAGTTGAACGATGTCGTCGAGCATGGGACGGAGGGTAGCGGGGGTGCGCAAATGGCCAAAATGCCAAATGGCCAAAATGCCAAATGGCCAAAATGCCAAATGGCCAAAATGCCAAATGGCCAAAATGCCAAATGACCAAAATGCCAAATGACCAAATGACCCGGTGCCTTCTTCTCCGTCCCCTTCTTTGGCCATTTGGTCATTTGGCAATTTGGCCATTTGCCACCGCCCGGCATGGTCCGATCTCCATCTCGGATTAGACTGATCTCAGCCGGCACCCACCGGCACGGAGCCCCAATGCCCCCGAGCCTTCGCTCATCCCGCCTCCTCGCCGCCTCCGCCGGCCTTGCCCTCGCCCCCCTCACCTCATCCGCCCTCGCCCAGGCCGATAACCCTGCCCTCCTTCAGTGGTTCGAGACCCGCTGGGACACCATCGAAGCCCGCATGCCCGATTTCTTCATGGCCGGCTACGCGGGCGTCTGGCTCCCCTCGCCCGGCAAGGCCTCCACCGGCTCCCCGGGCTACGACCCCTTTGACCGCTTCGACCTCGGCCAGCCCGGTTCCGAGACCGCCTACGGCACCGAAGCCACCTTTCGCGCCATGGTGCAGGAATTCCACCGTGCCGGTGCCCTGGTCTATCCCGAGGGCATCTACAACCACAACGGCGCACGCTCCAGCAACGCCAACTTCATCGCCGACGGCGGCTGGCCGGGCTTCTACCTGCCCGGCAATGGCCCCACCAACAACCCCCCCGGGCCGGCCTTCGTCACCGGACTCGGTCCCTTCACCGTTTGCGGCAACTTCACCACCCGCGCCACGGGCAACTACTTCTGGGGCGACTTCCACAACGGCCAGACCCAATCCGAAAATCCGGGCGGCGGCAGTTACTGCCTCTGGCTGGGCGACCTCGTCAGCCTTATCGACATCGCGCAGGAATCCGAGTACGTCGTCATTCGCCATCCGACCGGCACCGACACGCGAAACATCCCGCCCGGTCGCGTCCGCAACCGGCCCGACCCGGCTAACGCCCGGTTCTATCCCGACCCGACGCTGACGCCACGCGCGTTTACGAACCCAGGCGTACCGGGCTTCAGCGCCACGACCAACTGGACCTTCTCCCCTTTCAACGTCGCGAATCCCTCGGCGGGCATCGCCGTGCCCGAAAGCGTCTCAGGGCTGCTCATCCGCTGGACGCGCTGGATGATCGAAGACGTGGGCGTTGACGGCTTCCGCCTCGATGCCGCCAAGCACGTCAAGCACGATTTCTGGAACGAGAAGTTTGATGCCGCGGTGTTCAACGCCCGGCGCACGGCCGACGGGCGACAGGTCACCGCCTTCTCGTTCGTCGAAACGGTCGACGGCAACCCGCAAATCCGCTTCTACACCCGCAAAGACGGCTTCGGCAATCGCGACGCCCTCGACATCAACGAAGCCGGGGCCCTCCGCGACCTCGTGACCGCCGGCGGCTTCGGCCGCTGGGCCAAGGATATCGCCAGCGACCCCGAAGGGCCCATCGAACGAAGCGTCGACACCGCCGACGACGCCCAGAACAACGGCACCCTCGGCGTCCACCACGTCTTCAGCCACGACAACGGCTCGGTGGGCAATGGCGGCTCCGAACCCGGCCTGCCCACGCTCCGCCAGCAGGGTTTGCCGCAGAACGCCTACGTTCTCGCCCGCCCGGGCGTCGCCCTCGTCTATCACAACGGCCGCGAACTAGGCAGCCGATTTCCCTCTCGCGGCTTCTGGCCTCGCGAAGGCAACCCCACGGCCTTGGGTGCGACGGCATCGGGTGCTACCGACCAGTGGCTTTCAGGGTTGGTCGGCGTCCGTAACGCCTACGCCCGCGGGGCGCTCCGCATCATCAACGGCACCGACCCCGTCAACTCTTCCCGCGCCGACGTCCTCGCCATCGAACGCGGTAGTGACGTCGCCAGCGCGCTCTTCCTCGTCAACGACTCCTACGCCAACGGCACCCAGTTCCGCTCACTTGACACCACCTTCCCCGCTGGCACCCGCCTGATGGAACTCACCGGCACCTGGAACGACACCGGGCCCGAAGGCGCCAACCTCGGCGGCTCGGTCCAACGCATCATCACCGTCGACGGCACCGGCCGCGCGCTCTTCCCTGTGCCCAACAACCGCAACAGCGCCGGCTTCGAACACGCCCGCGGCTTCGTCGCCTATGGCCTGCCCGCCCCCGCCGGCACTCTCAGCATCGGCCCTCAAACCGGCGTCCTGCCAGCCGACCCCGCCCCCCCCAGCAATCCCGCCTGGAGTCGTCGGCTCACGCCCGTGCCCATCGTGAACGGCCCGAGCATCGAGATCGCCCTCACCACCACCCGCGCCGATGCCACCGACCCCGCGGGCAACGCCAACGCCGACGACTTCGCGTGCTTCCGCCTCAACGAAGGCTTCCGCGATTACAACGGCATCAACCCCAGCAACACCCCCGGCGGCTGGGATCAACCCATCGAATCGCTGACCGACGCCGGCTTCGAACGCTTCGTCACTCGCAACGAGCCTCTGGCGACAACCCCCGGCGCAATCACAGGCGAATATCGCCAGACCATCGACGCCAGTCTCCTGCCCGAAGGCTTCAACTATCTGAGCGTGATTGCCTATCGCCGCCGTACCGACGGCGGCTTGCCCGTCTATCGCGACTTCCGCTCGGTCTTCTACGTCGATCGCCTGCCCCCGCAGGTTTCGCTGGCCAGTCCCGAGGTAGACCGCTTCCCCTTCGCCGCCCGCGTCGTTTCCGCTGACCGCTGCACGACCGAGGTCTATGTCATCACCAATGTGCCCGAGGGCGTGGACCCTCGCTCCCAGCCCGGCACCTATCTGACCGCCGCCAATCGCGCCACCCGCCACGACCGCTTCGAATGGCGACGCTCGATCTCCACCCTTCCCCAGGGCACCAGCACGCTCACCATCGTCGCCTTTGAACTCTCGGGCAACTCCCTGGTGTCACGCGTGAGCGTCACCAACGCCGTCGGCTCGGGCGACGTGAATCGCGATGGTTTGGTGAATTTGCACGACCTCTACGCCGCCATAGGGCTGGGCGCGACTTATCAGGCCGAAGCGGACATGAACCGCAACGGCAGCGTCGACGCGGTAGACCGACGAATCCTCGAAGCCATCGTGCGAGCCAACGAGGTTGGCCAGATGCGCCGGCCCAGGCGTTGACGGGTATCTGTGCCCACCCGGCATATCGGTCCAGCAGCACTACCATCGGCCATGTCGAACCGAACTCTGGCCATCGCGCTCATGGTGGCGCTCGCGCTGGGCGTCGTTACCCTGTTCATCGTCAAACGCCCGGTGGGGGGCGGCGGCGGTGCAGCGGGGGCCAGCGGCCTCATCGACCCCGGCGCACGGCTGCTCGAACTCGACCCCGCCACCGTCAACGCCGTCACCATCGCGCCACCCGGTCCCGCCACCAGCGCCACGCGCCTCGATCGCGAAACAGGCGACCAATGGCGACTGCGCCTGGGCACCAGCACATCGACAGACAGCACGAAGCCCACCGCTTCAGCGGTGGGCCTGGCCGCAGGCCCCTCCTGGCGCGTCGATCCCGACCGCGTCCGAAGCCTCCTGCGCATCCTTGGCACGGCGGTCACGGTCGCGAAACCCGAACCCGGTGCGACAATGGGCGACGGCGCAACGTCGGTCACTCTGAGCCTCACCTCTGGTCAGACGATTAACCTGAAGTTCGCGGGTCGCGTGCTCGGCGGGCAAGGACTGGTGGAAGTGGTTTCGCCCGCCGCCAACGTGCCCGCTAGCGCAACCGGCGCGACCGCCACCGGCTCACCGGGTATCGCAACCAACCCTTCGCCCGCACCTGTTACGCGTCTGGGCGTGGTGGCCAGTTCGCTCCACGCGTTGTTTCAGGGCGAAGGTGCGAGAGCCTGGCGCGATGTGGCCCTCCTGCCGGGCGTCATGAACGAGGCCTCGCGCGTCCGGCTCATCAGCGGCGATCGCAGCCTCGCCCTCGCTCGCGTGCAGGGCCGCTGGGCCCTCACCGAACCGCTCGCCGCCGCGGCGGATCCGGCCGCCGTGCAGCGCTTGCTTACCGCGCTCGAAGCGACCCGCATCGCGCGGTTCTTTGACGAGCGCCCTGCCGGTGCCGCAGGAACAGGCGACAAGACAGGCCTCGACGCGCCCACGGCACGCGTCGTCATCGAGTCCGACATCCGCGAACCCGCCACCGACGGACAGATCAAGACCACCACCGCCACGCGTGAACTGCTCATCGGCGAGGCACTCGATGCGACCGGCAAGCAGCGCTATGCCACCATCGACGGCGGCACCACGCTCGTCGCCGTCGACGCCGTCTCCCTCGCCGAGATCAAGGTTGACCCGGCGGTCTATCTCAGCCGCACGGCCACCGCGGTCGCCTCAACAGACATCGGCCTGATCATGCTCGAAGGCACGCCCGCGCCAGCGGCTAGCACGCCAGGCACGCCCCCGACTCCCGCCCCCACGCCCCCGGTGCTGGCTCCCGTCAACATGGGCTTTCACCGCACGCTCGACGGGTGGTACGAGTTACGCGCCAACGGCACCCGCACCATGACCGACCCCAAGCGAGCTGCGGCGATTGCCGACCTCACCAAGTTCCTCACTACCGAGCCCGCTTCGGGCGTATGGCTGGGCGAGCCGAGCGGCTACCAGGCCATCGGCACGATGCTCCTCAAGACCGATGGCGACGCGCCGCTGGATGAACTGCAGATCGGCCGCCACGCTGGCGCGGGCATCGCGATCAGGTCAGGCCGCGTGACCCGCACTTATTCACGCACGCCCGACCTGCTCCTGTCCGTGCTGGGCCCGATCGAACCCGCTCCGGGCACGCCGGGGGGCCCGACCGAACCGCGCGATATCAACAAGTAAGAGAGTCACCACCGAGACGCAGAGGCACCGAGGAGCACCGAGAACTGAGACGGGGAGAGAGAGACAGAGAACGCCGCAGCGCCTGTCGGACACTTGATGCCTCGACGCCGTGTGGCCTCGATGCCTTCTGCATCTCGCCCTTCCCCGCCCCCGTCCCCGCTCTGGGACCTCGATTCTCCGAATCAAGTCCCCGTTCCCGATCCCGTCCCCGCTCGTCCCTCTCCTCTTGTCAGTGTTCCTCGGTGCCTCGGCGTCTCGGTGGTGCATCCCCGTTCCCCACAACCAATCGCTAGAGCGGTTTCATCCCGTCTGTAGCGAGTAGCCGCAGTGGGCGAAGAACCCGG
>CAZPPX010000004.1:0-202983 GCA_964588585.1 uncultured Phycisphaeraceae bacterium | reverse complement strand
GCGATACGCTATCCGATCGCCAGAGGTTGCGCGCAGGTTGTTCAGAGATCCCTGTCGTCAAGGGGTGAAATAAGGTGGGGGTGCGATCGAAATTGCTCCACCGACGGTCCACCGGCTGACCACGTCCGATGGTCGCCTTCAGCATTATGAGCGCCGTTTTCAGACCGATAACCACACCACCCGACGCCCTCTCGTCGGGTGGTTTTCTTATACCATACAAAAACCGATTTCCTTGCGCATTTTGCTCGCGACTCTCGTGATAAGTGGTATAGTCCGAGACGGTCGGCGTGCGCACTGGCACGCACCTTTTTCCTTGGACAGGAGGTCCCCTCATGCTTGTCATCACTCGGCGCGAAGGCGAAGAGGTCGTTATTGGCGACCCCCGCAATCCCATCGGCGTGGTGCGCATCGCCTCCATCCGAGGGGACAGGGTCCGCGTGGCCTTCGATTTCCCGCGGACGGTGCAGGTGCATCGGCGCGAGGTGGCCGAGCAGATCGTGGTGGAGGCCGATCCACCCCAGATCGTGGCCAGTTTGCGGCCCAAGGTGGTGGCCGGTGCCGCCGTTGAGGCACCCCGGATGGAGGAATCCTCGAACTCGGCCTGACTGCCTTACCTGGCTTTGGTTGATCGCCGATGGCCCCAATCGCTTTTCGCCCTTCCTCTGCGGCTTGACCCCCGCCCGGGATCGGTCTAGGTTTACTCCCGCGCCGGAGGTCACTTCAGGCGCGTCAACGCGGGTGTAGCTCAGTGGTAGAGCGTCACGTTGCCAACGTGAAAGTCGAGGGTTCAAGTCCCTTCACCCGCTTTTTTGGCCCCGGGCGGCGTGGCGAAGGCGACTCGCCTGCGCGCGGCTTGCCTTCTTGGCCCTGTCTTCATCCCCATTGGCCACTCCGCGTGGGTGCCCGCCTTCGGATTCGCTGGGTTCGTCACGCGCCGGACTCATCGTCGCGATTCATGACTTCACGCCCTCGACGCCCTTGATGGTGTACTTCTCAAGCGCTTTTTCGAGGTCCACGCCGTTGACGTTGGCGAGCGTGGTGAGCCAGGCGATGACGTCGGCAAACTCCTCGTCGAGGTTGGCACGTTCTTCGGGTGTGGGGTTTTTGCCCGGCGCGTTGTTGGCCAGCGCGGTGGCGAGTTCGCCGACTTCCTCGATGAGCCACATGAACGTGCCAGGCGTGCCGCGGGCGGAATCGGTGGCGTGGTAGCGGTCGCGGATGAGCTTCTGAAACGACGCGAAGGTGAGTGAAGACATCCCCGAGGGTATCGGGCGATGGGCGCTCAGCGCGACGACTGGTGAAGCAGCAAGGTGCCACCTCACGCCATCGGATCGGCCAGGTCGCGCTCCACGCGGGCCTTGGCCCGCGCCAGCACGCGGTAGCCGCCCAGGCCCACTGTCAAGGCCAGCATCAGGCCGCCGCCAGCAATTCCCGCGGCGTATGTCATTCGGGCCGAATCCAGCGGCTCGGCACCCGCGGCCGGGGTGCCGGTGATGACGGTGGAGGCACCGTCGCCGCGGGTTTCGCGCTGGGCGTTGGCCAAGGCGAGGTACGCCGAGAGGAAGGTTTCGAGTTCGCGGGCGGCGCGTTCGCTGCCGGCGGCGCGATGTTCGAGCACGATGGTGTGTGGCGAATCGGCCTGGGCGTACAGGCGATCGGCGACGTGGGTCTTGACGGCACTGGCGGTGCCCAGGTCGTTCATGCCTCGGCGGGCGAAGTTCTCCGCGGCGGCGGCGGCCACCTGCGGGTCTTTCACGAGCGCCAGATGGGCGGTGGACCAGGCGGCGAGTTCGTCGGGCGAGAGGTCGCGTGAACCGCCGTCGGCACCGATCTCCGCGCGGGCGGCGAAGGTGGCCGGGGCCATCTGACGGGCCACGCCCCAGGCGAGGCCGGCGATCATCGCGAGCGAGACCATGGTGTAGGCGGCGATGGCCGCGGCACCGGACTTGGCGGCGCGGGCGTCGAGCACGCGCTTCTGCTGGGCCAGGGCTTCCATACCCTCGGCGATCTTGCCGCGCTGCGCGAGAATCTGCTCGCATTCGTTGGCGCGTTTCTGGATGGCGGCCTTGGCCTTGACGATCTTGGCGGTCTGCTGCTGCAGGAGGTGCTTGTAGCGTTCGAGCCGCTGCTGGCGAAGGGCCACGCGGGCAGCGTGTTCACGATGGGCTTCGGTTGTGGGCTCGTCCACCTCGTCGAGGCGCGGAGCCGCGGCGGGCTGCGTGGCCACGTCAATCATCGCCTGGAGTTCGGCGACCTGCGCGGCGGTGGATCGGATGGCATCGTCGCGCGATTCGATGGTGCGGAGCAGGTTTTCGACCTGCGAGGCCGCGGCGCTGGCCTCGGCACGGGCGTCTTCGATGGCGCGTTGGGATTCGGCCGAGGCTTCAGGCTTAGGCTCGATGGCCGGTTGCACGGTCAGGAGGTGCCGCGCTTCGGCCAGCGCGGCTTCGAGGCGATCGGCGCGGGCCTTTTCGGCTTCCAGGCGCTGGGCCAGCGCCTGCTCGGCTTCGCGCTGCTGGGTTTCGCGCGTGGCGAATGCTCGCTGCTGATCGTCGCGTTCAGACGTCACGCGGGTGAGGGATTCGCGCAGTTCGGCGACCTGCGACGCTGCCTGGGCCATCGCCTCGCGACTGGCTTGGGATTCGTGTTCGGCCTTGGTTGCGGATTCCTGCGCGCGGGCCGCCTCGGCCTGGGCGGCCTTCTGCATCTCCTCCGCGGCGGTGAGGGCGCGGAAGGCTTCGGCGCGAGTGGACTCCAGTTCGTCCTTGGCGCGGGCGGACTCCTGCGCCAGCGCCTGTTTGGCTTCATTGAGCGCATCGGCCTGCTGGCTCAGGGCTTCGGCACGGGCGGCGAGTTCGGACGCCGTCGTCGCGGACGCGGCTTCGCGGGCTTCGATTCCCAGTTCACGCTCCCGAATCGCGGCCGCAAAGGTCTGGAGCGACACCTCGCGGGCATTGGCTTCTTCACGACGACGATCGAGTTCGGCTTCGCGGGCCACATGATCGGCCTGCGACTGCGCGTGCTGACCCACCATGGAACGAAGCGAGTCGAGGTGCGATTGAATCTGTCCCAAGAAGCCCAGGGACGCATGGTCTTTCTGGGACACGGGCGCGGGTGCGGGCTCGCCACCGTGGTGCGAGGCGGCGCTCGAAGTCAAGTCTGGCGCGGGCGTGTTGGTATTGGACTGGTCGTTCATGGTGCACTCCCCCTCCCCGACATCCCCCGGAGGTCCGGAGACTCGAGATCATCGGCGACGCGGATCACGCGCTGAATGCCGAGGTTGCCGGACCGAGCCCGAGCGTTCTCGGCACCCCCGCACCACCGGCAGACCCTGACTGGCCAGGGTCTGGGCGCGGACGGCTGACCGGCGGCGCGTCCGATATGCTGCCCGCTGACGGGAGACGGTTGACCTCGATGCGCAGGAGATCGCATGGGCCTCATCACGCTGGAATCCGCACGACTGAGGCTGGCCATCGACCCGGCGCTGGGCGCGGGCATCGTCGATTTCTCGCTGGCGGGGCCCGGCAAGTACTTCTACCCGCTTATGCGGCGGGCTTCGCCAGGCGAGACCAACCCGTCGTCGCTGGCGTCGTTTTTCATGGCCCCCTGGTGCAACCGCATCGATGGTGCCAAGTTCATGTTTGGCGGGAAGGAGCGCGCGCTGACGCCGACCACGGCCGAGGGCATGGCCCAGCATGGCGACGTGCGCCGTCGCGCGTGGACGATTCTCGATCGCTCGCCCATGTCGGCGCACCTGGAGTTGGATAGCCGACGCTGCGAAAGAATGAACTGGCCCTGGGCGTTTGTGTGCCGAGCGCGATTTGAGTTGACGGCGTCGGCGCTGGAACTGGACCTGAGCGTGACAAACGTGGATGCCGAGGCTTTCCCGGCGGGGTGCGGGCACCATCCGTATTTCGCGCGGCGCCTGTGGGATGATCGCGACGTGCTGGAGGTGAAGGCCCCCGTCTCTGGGCGGTATCCGCTGAACAAGGGCGTGGCGACGGGGCCTGCGGTCCCGGAGATGGTGACCGCGCGATTGCGCGAGTTGGCCGCGGTGCCCGATGAGCATCTTGACGCGGTGTTTGGCGGGTTTGGCGGCGTGGCGGAGTTGCGATGGCCCGCCAGCGGCGTGACGCTCCGCATGAAGGCATCACCCGAGATGGGGCACCTGGTGGTGTTCGCACCGCGGGCGGATGCGGCCAAGCCGACGCCGTTGCCCTATGTGGCGGTGGAGCCGCAGACGCAGGTGAACGGGGCACTGAACTTGCCGGACCAGGCGGGAACAGGGACGGTGGTGCTGGCCCCGGGGGCAACCCTGGCGACGCGATGCGTGTTTGAAATTGTGTAAGGGTGGAGCGGCCACGGCGGCCAGCCCTGAACTTCATTCACATCCACATTCTTCTAGTCTCCTCCGATCGGAGAACACGCAACAGGAGAGTAATCGGTAGGAGAACCGAAGACGTCGCAGCCCTCACCTGGCCTCTCCCGGCGGACCGGGAGAGGGAGCGAACAAAACCGACCGAGGTGGCTTGTCGCGCGGGTAGAGTCCGGTATAGGTTGGTGCTGGAGAACCCCATGACCATGACACTGAACTCGTTGAGCCATCCCTGGACATGCCTGCTTGCAGTTGCACGCAAGATCAATCCTGCCATGCGTGCCGCAGAGGACGAAGACGCGGTTCATTTGCGCTCACTTGTCGCCGCATTCCTTCGTGCGCCAGGCGGCCGAGCACACCTTGCATCTCTGGGCGCGCTGCCCAGCAACGTCTTGATCAACGCATACGACGAGACAGAACGGCGTGCCTGCCGGGTGTCACTACGGGCGGCACTGGTCAAAGCCTTGCGGGAAAGATTCGGAATGAGGCACTCGGATTGCTTGATCCTTGCGCGGCTGGTATGCCCGAATACATAACCGACAAATCCGACCATCTCACAAAGTCACTTTAGTAGACTCTTCAAATACCTCCCCGTATGGCTCTTCCCATTCCGCGCCACCTCCTCCGGCGTGCCCGTGGCCACGATCCGGCCGCCGCCGTCGCCGCCTTCCGGGCCCAGGTCGATCAGCCAGTCGGCGCACTTGATCACGTCCAGGTTGTGCTCGATGATCACCAGCGTGTTGCCCGTGTCGGCCAAGCGGTTGAGCACGGCGATTAACTTCCTGATGTCCTCGAAGTGCAGGCCGGTTGTCGGCTCGTCGAGGATGTAGAGCGTGTGGCCCTGTGAGCCCAGTTCGCCCGCGCCCTTGCCCAGTTCGGTGGCGAGTTTGACGCGCTGGGCCTCGCCGCCCGAGAGTTGCGTGCTGGGCTGGCCGAGTTGGACGTAATCGAGCCCGACCTCGTGCAGGCACTCGACGAACTTCTTGATCTTCGGGTGATTCTCGAAGAACGAGACGCCCTGCTCGACGGTCATCGCGAGCACGTCGGCGATGGACTTGCCGCGGTAGAGCACTTCGAGCGTTTCGCGGTTGTAGCGCTTGCCGCTGCACACCTCGCACTCGACGAAGACGTCGGGGAGGAAGTGCATCTCGATCTTCTTGACGCCCTGGCCTTCGCACGCTTCACAGCGACCGCCGCCGTTTTTGGCGGAGACGTTGAACGAGAACCGTCCGGGCTTGTAGCCGCGTATCTTGGCTTCCTTGGTGGTGGCGAAGACGTTGCGGATGTCGTCAAAGATGCCGGTGTAGGTCGCGGGGTTACTGCGGGGCGTGCGGCCAATGGGGCTCTGATCGACCTCGATGATGCGGTCGACGTCCTTGTGAAACTTGGCCGAGTCGTGCAGGCCGGGCTGCTCGCGGCTGGCCGCCCCCCCCAACAGGTGCCGGCGCGCGGCGGCGAGCAGGATGTCGTTGACGAGCGTGCTCTTGCCGCTGCCGCTGACGCCCGTGACGCAGATGAACCCGCCGAGCGGAAACGCGGCATCCACGCCCTTCAGGTTGTTGTGCCTGCAGCCCTTGAGCGTGATGGCCCGCTTCTCACTGAGTTCCCGGCGGTGCGTAGGCACGTCGATGCGGCGCACATGGCCCAGGTATTGGCCGGTGAGGCTGTCGGGTGTGGCGATGATGTCGGCGACGGTGCCTTGGGCGACGACGCGGCCGCCGTGCACGCCCGGGCCGGGGCCGATGTCGAGTATGTGGTCGGCCGCGCGGATCATGTCTTCGTCGTGCTCGACCACGAGCACGGTGTTACCGATGTCGGTCAGGTGGCGGAGCGTCGCGATGAGGCGGTCGTTATCGCGCTGGTGCAGGCCGATGGTGGGCTCGTCGAGCACATAGCACGCGCCGACGAGGCCGGAGCCGACCTGCGACGCGAGGCGGATGCGCTGGGCCTCGCCGCCGGAGAGGGTCGCCGTCTTGCGCGAGAGCGAGAGGTATTCCAGCCCCACGCCCTGCAGGAATCGCAGGCGGTTGTTGATCTCCTTCAGGATCGGCTCGGCGATTTGCCGCTGCTCTTTGGTGAGTTTCAGGCCCGCGACGAAGTCGACGGCATCGTTGATGTTGAGGCGGGAGATTTCGGCGATGTTGAGGAAATGCAAGGCACTAGGCATTGGGCACTGGGCACTAGCAGAGCCCGGAGCGCGTGGTTCATTGCCTTTGTCTTTGTCTTTGTCTTTTCCTAGTGTCCAGTGCCCAGTGCCCAGTGCCTTCTCGGGTCTGCCAATCACACTCGCCGAGCACACATCCCGGGCATTCACGGCGTGCGTGCTTTCCACCAGCACATGCAGGGCTTCGATGCGCAGACGGTCGCCGTTGCACCCTGGGCAGGGCTTGGTGGACATGAACTGCGACAGCCACTCCTTCACGGTCGGGTTCTGGGTGGAGGCCATCCACTCGGTGAGTTCGGGGATCGCGCCCTTGAGCCGCAACTTCCATTTCGCGGTGTCGTCTTTGTTTGTGCCCCAGACGGCGATTCGGCGGATGTCAGCGGGCAGGTCTTTCCAGGGCGTTTCGTAGCCAGCGGTGCCGAGCCCGCTCACCTTGCAGAGTTTGCGGAGCGCGCGCGTGAACCACGCCCGCACGGCCTGGTTCTTGTTGTAGGCCGCGATGGCACCCTGCTTGAAGGAGAGATCGTGATTGGGCACGACGAGCGCTTCGTCGAGTTCGAGCAGCGTGCCGAGTCCCGAGCACACCTTGCAGGCACCCTGCGGCGAGTTGAAGGAGAAGACGCGCGGCGAGAGTTCCTCCATCGCGTAACTGGGGTCGTCGGGGTCGGCAAACTTGGTGGAGTAGGCAACATCGCGCCAGCGGGTGCCCTCTTCCCACGAAACAATGACGGTGCCATCAGCCAGCCGCAGCGCCGCTTCGATCGACTCGGCCAGGCGCTGTCGCGCATCGGGGCCGAGCACCAGTCGATCAATCACGGCTTCGATATCGTGCTTCTCGTAGCGGCCCAGTTTGAGCGGATTCTCGGAGGGGTCTTTCAGCACGTCGCGGAGTTCGACGAGGGTGCCGTTGACGCGGGCGCGGGACCAGCCTTGCTTGCTGAACTCTTCCAGGGCCTCGCGGTGAAAGCCCTTTTGAGCGCGAATGGCCGGCGCAAGGACCATGATCTTGACGTTTTCCGGGGTGGTCCGGCGGTCCCCGCCGGGTTCTCCGATTCGTCCGGCGGGGACCGCCGGACCACCCAAAGACGCGCCCAAGACGGAATCCACAATCTGCGTGCTGGGCGTCGCGGAGATGGGTTTGCCCGAGCGTTCGAGCACGGCACCGTCTTTCTTCACCTTGGTGGGCCGCCAGGAATAGGCGGTGCCGCAGCGGGCGAAGAGGAGGCGGAGATAGTCGTAGATTTCGGTGGTGGTGGCGACGGTGGAGCGCGGGTTGCCGGAAGCCGAGCGCTGCTCGATGGCGATGGTGGGCGGGATGCCCTCGACCTCTTCGACGTCTGGTTTTTTGAGTTGGTCGAGGAACTGCCGGGCGTACGCGGAGAGGCTCTCCATGTACTTGCGCTGGCCCTCGGCGAAGATGGTGTCGAACGCGAGGGAGGATTTGCCTGAGCCCGAGAGGCCGGTGATGACGACCAGTCGATCGCGGGGAATCTCGACCGAGAGGTTTTTGAGGTTGTGCTCGCGAGCGCCGCGGACGCGGATGACACGGGCGGCATCGCGCGCCGGCGCGCTACCAGCGCTGCTCCGACCGTCCGTCGCTCGCTCTTCTCGCACGCCAGTCATCTTGACCTCCCACACGGCCGACGCGGGAGCCTCGACGGCTTCCCGAGTCATGCCCTCTCGCTCGCGCTGTGCCATGCGGGCATGGTAGCGTCGTGTTAGGGATGGCTGAATGGGGCGTCGATGCGAAATCGGCAGTATTTTCGATTGGCGCGAGTAAACCGACCGAATCGTTCGTCTCCGGGTCTTCGGCGCGGGCACACTAAGCGTTGGGAGCGGTGGTCGTACCGGAGGTCAGAGATGAACCGTCGCGCTTTTGCCCCACGCCGTCCTGTCCTTCTGCTCATCCTTGTCGGCACGGCCTGTGCTGTCCCGGCTGCGCTGGGGCAGAGTGTGATCACTCAGGACTCCGGGTGGCTGCTTCGGCCCGCCGCAGAGTATGTCAACCAGCCCGAACGTCTCATCGTCGACACGCGAATCGGCGTGGGCACCAGCCCACCCACACGCCAGTACGACGTGAGTACCGACAACTTTGGCGTGCAGCGCATGGGCCTTCGCTCGGGCACCTTTAACCCCGACGGCACCACCAACGAATATCGCTACACCCTTTCCTATCAGCGCATCTTCACCATCGCCAACGAGAACGGCACCGTCTACATCCCCACGTTGCTGAACGGCGTGATCGGCGCCAATCGCGGAGGCGCGGGCGGATTCTGCGGCGGCTCGTTCACCGGCGAGGCCATCCTGCAGCGCGAAGCCACCGCCGGCACCGGCGACTGGGCCAATGTCGGCTTTGCCAATGGCGAGTTCTTCTCGCTGTCCTCCAACGGCGGCCTCAACAATCAGACCTTCCAGACCAACTGGGACATGGACTCCCTCGATATCACCAGCGGTGCCCGCCGGTACCGCATCATCACCAACCTGAACGTCAGCGCCTCGGTCACGCTTAATACCCCCCCGGGCGCAGCGGTGGGCACCGTGGTTACCTTTGGCGAGCCCGACAGCGCCCCGCGCGGTGGGTTCCTGGCTTCCCTCGGCGTCATTCCCCAAGGACTGAACACCAACTCGCGCACCGCCATCACCGCGCCCCGCGCCCAGACCGATTTCGGCGTCACCGGCGCGTTCCAGAACGTCGGCGTGCTCGAGACCGGTCACGTCTACGACCAGCACGGGTCGCTCGCTGGCCGCGTGACGTGGGACGGCGGCCTGCAAGCCAACCGCCGGCGCGAGCACTCACTGGCTGTCGCCAGCATCATCGGCGCGGCCGCGGCGGATTCCGGCTCGAGGGGCGTGGCCCCCGATTCCTCGATCGTGTCCGGCAGCATTAATGTCGGGCCCAGTACGCTGGCGGCGCTGCAGAGCATCATGGGTCAGACCAGCGTCGTGAACATGTCCTTCACGCACATCGGCGCGGGCCTGGCGGGGGTTGATGTGGATGCGGAAGTGAATGCCCGCCCGCGCACGACGCTCGTAAAATCCGCGGGCAACGACGGCCGGGGTCAGGCCGCCGACGCAAACACGTTGACGTCTACCGCGTGGAACATGATCTACGTCGGGGCCATGAACCGCGATTTCACTCGCCGCGCCGAGTTTTCATCGTTCAACGGCACCGGCAGCGGGCCCTATGTCACGGTGGTCGCGCCGGGTGAATACATCAACTCCGCCTCCGTCGGCGGCGGTCGGGGCGACAACGCCTCCAACCTCTTCGCCCGCGTCTTCACGGGCAACGACTTCGACAAGGCTGGCGGGGCCGTCACCGGCGACATCACCGGGACCTCGTTTGCCGCGCCGCATGTGACGGGCGTGGTGGCGCTGATGGGCGAGTATTCCGACACGCGCCCGGGCTTTGATACCTCCGCCGACGATGGCCGCGTCGTGCGGGCGATCATCGCCAACTCGGCGAACACGCGAGGCATCACCCGCACCACTGCTGCAGGGGCCGCGGGCGATGCGTGGGCTCAGGGCACCAACAACGCGCCGGGCACACCCGCGCAGCCTCGCCTGGTGAATCGCTCGCTCGACCCGCAACTCGGCGCAGGCATGGTGGATGGTGCCAACGCGCTCCGCACGCTCGCCAGCGGCGAGGTGCGCGCACCCGACAACAACACCGAGCGCCACTTCATCATCGACGCCCAGCCGCACCTCACCAATGCCGCCGCGAATCCCGGGCGCGGGCAGTTGTACGGCCGCACCGGATTTTGGGACATGGAAAACGTCGTCGCCACGACCGGCGCTGCCGCGGACGAGCGTGGCATGGTCGATTACCTCATCGGCGACTTGGGCACCGGCCAGTTCCGCAGCACGCTCACCTGGGACCGCGAATCCGCCCGCGCCGACCCCGCCACGCTCGAACTGGCGCTCTACCTCGAAGGCGTGACGGCCAACAACCAGCCGGGCTGGGACGAACTCGATTTCCTCCTGGCTCGCACCACCGCGACGCTGACCGAGAACGTCAAACTGCTCGACTTCATCGTGCCGTTCATCGATATCACGACCCTGCCCGGCTACTTCGCCGAGCCGCCCAACAACGTGCGTTCGTTCTTTCTGCAGGTGCGGAACGTCTCGAACTACGATGTGACGTATGCCGTGGTCGTGCAGATCCCGACGCCGACGGGCGCGGGCCTGCTGGCGCTCGTTGGCGTGATCGCGACCGTGCGGCGTCGCCGGGCCTGATCGACACAAATACGCCGTTGAACCCTACACTCCTTCGGCGCGTGTCCCACGCCGAAGGAGTTTTTCCATTGATCCGCAGCATGACCGGCTTTGGCGAAGCGGCATCCCACGGCTCCGACGGGGCGCACTACTTCCTCGAAATCCGCTCCCTCAACAACCGCTACTTCAAGGCGACCATCCGCCTCCCCGATGAGTTCCAGGGCCTCGAAGCCGAGATCGAATCCGACCTGCGTCGCCGCCTGACGCGTGGCTCGGTCACGCTCACCGGCACCTGTTCCGAGGCCTCGGGTGCCGCAGCCCACACGATCAATCACGAGGCGCTCGCGGGCTACATCGAGCAGTTGCGCAAGACGCCCCAGATCGCCTCGGGCGAGGTGAAGATCGATGTCGCGCCGCTGCTGACGCTTCCGGGCGTGTTGCAGCCGCCCGCCAACGAAGAAGCCCGGCTGGAAAAGGCCCGCGCGGCGTTTGGCGCGCTCCTGGAAAAGGCCTGCGCGAATCTGCACGCCATGCGCGCCAAGGAGGGGGCCGCGCTGCTCGAAGACCTGCTCGCGCAGCGCGACCTGATCCTCGATCGCATGTCGGTGGTGCGCGACCGCTCGCCCCAGGTGCTGCAGGACTACGAACTGCGCCTCCGCAACCGCATCGAGATGATGCTCAGGGACGCGGAGTTGAAGGTGGACACGGTGGACGTGATCCGCGAGATCGCGGTCTACGCCGAGCGGTCGGATATCTCGGAAGAGATCACACGCCTGACGGGCCACATGGAGCAGTACACCCAGTTGCTCACACAGAACGCGGGCAAGCCGGTGGGCCGCACGCTCGACTTCCTGGCCCAGGAGATGCTCCGCGAGGCCAACACGATGGCGAGCAAGTCATCGGACACGACCCTGAGCCGCGCGGTGGTAGAGATCAAGGGCGCGATCGACCGCATCAAGGAGCAGGTGCAGAATATCGAGTGAATGAGTTCTCTACTTGGGAAGGGACTATCGACCGCCCAGGCCTTCGATGAGGGCTTTGAGGTTGGCGTGCATGAGGGCGAAGTAGTCGCCGCTACCGAGCGGATCGAGGCGGAGGAGTTTGAGGTTGGTGGCTTTGGCGACGCGCTGGGCGGCGGCGGGGCTGATCTGGGGCTCGAAGAAGATCGCGGGCAGTTGCTGCTCGCGGGCGGCCTTGACGACCTCGGCGATGGCCTTGGGCGTGGGCTCTGAGGCGGTGAGGCCGGCGATGGGGATGGTGGTGAGGCCGTAGCGCTTGGCGAGCCAGCCCCAGGCGTCGTGGGCGACGATGAGGCTCTTCTTCGGGCATTGGGCGAGGCGTTTGGCGTACTCGGCATCGAGGGCGCGGAGGCGATCGAGGAGGGCTTCTTTGCGCTGGTCGAGCGCGGAAGACCAGGCGGCGCGGGTGACGGGTTCGGTTGACGACGGAGCGCTGCCGCGAAGCGCGTCGTCAATGGCGGCAGAGACCGCGGGGACAAGGCGCATAGCGAGTGCGGGGTCGAGCCAGAGGTGAGGGTCGGACGGGCCGTGGGCGTGGTCGCAATCTGGACCGTGGACGTGGCCGGTCTCGCCGTGCTTGGGTTGGGGCGTGGACGGAGCGGGGTTGGATGCGTGGGGGGGTGCGGCGGGTTTGTGGTCGTGGTGATCGTGATCGCCGTGGTCGTGGGCGTGAGCGGGTGCGGCGGGGCCTTTGAGGGCGTCCTCTACGACTTTGGCGAAGACCACCTCGCGGCGGAGTTGGCGTGGGTGCTGGGCGAGAAACTTGTCGATCTGCGGTTCGAGATTGAGACCGACGGTGACGACGATGTGGGCGCTGTTGAGTTCGGCGAGTTTGGGGAGAGGGATTTCGTAGCCGTGCTCGCTGACGCCGGGGGGGATGAGGACGTCGATAGTGCTGCTGGCGGGGAGGAGGGGTTGGACGAGGCCCTTGAGGGGTGGGATGGAGACGATGACGCGGAGCGCGGGCTCGGGTGGAACTGCTGGGGCGGGTGTGGATGCGGGCGTGGTGGGTTGAGTGAACGCCGCGAGGGGCGTGAATCCCAGGGCGAGGGTGGAAGCGAGGAGGGCGCGGCGGGGGAGTCGCATGGGGGATTGTTGGCGGGGGCGAGACTAGATGCAAGTGAGTTGCAGGAAGCATTCTGCACGGTGGCCTGGGCAGTGGGGGACGTGGCGTGGTTCGACCCGCGCCGCGTCAGAAGGCTGGACCGGCGCTCGCTTACGCTCGCGTTTCGTTGGCGATCTACACTCTGCCGCGCGGCACAATCGCCTCGCGGCAAGGGAGTGCCAGCATGGCGAAGTCGAAGTCTGGGGGGGCGGGGGTGGGAGGATCGCGAACAAGCAGCGCGGTGAAGGAACGCGACGCGCGCACGATGGGCAAGGTGGTGTCGCTGGCGGAAGCGGTGACGAAGACCGCGCTGTCCGGGCGTGAGCCGCGGATCGAGATTCCGACGCGCACGAAGAGCAACACGATCTGGAACAAGAAGCGTGGGATCCTGGAGATGGGTGCCGCGACGGCCGAGCGGGAACTGTTCAACCTCAACCAGGCGAAGCAGTTCATGCAGACGATGCTGCACGCCAGCACGATCAAGGATCTGATCGACGCGGGCAAGACCAGCAGCCTGCGTGGCGTGTTCTACAAGGCCAAGCACACCGTCGCCGGGACGAAAGAGAACACGTTCGACACGCAGGACGAGAGCGACCCGATCCTGGAAGACCTGGAAGTGGCGCTGGGGTCGCTTCGGGAAGAACTGCACGTGTTTGCCGAGAACCGCGGCGCGATGGTGGGCAACATCACGGTGACCGACAAGGGCGACGACATCGATTGCCGGCGGATGGGCAGCGGCGGCTACGCGATGCCGAGCATCGTCGAGCCGGATGTGATCCAGTTCAAGAAGTGCGAGGCGAAGTTCGTGCTGCACGTGGAAAAGGGCACGGTGTGGAACCGCTTCAACGAGGACCGGTTCTGGGAAGAGAACAACTGCATCCTGACGCACGGCGCCGGGCAGCCGCCGCGGGGTTGCCGGCGGCTGCTGCAACGGCTGAACCAGGAACTGAAACTGCCGATCATCTGCCTGCTCGATTGCGACCCCTGGGGGCACTACATCTACAGCGTCATCAAGCAGGGCTCGATCTCGCTGGCGTTTGAGAGTTCGCGTTTGGCGATTCCCGAGGCGAAGTTTCTGGGGATTCGCGCCAAGGACTATGTGGAGTGCAAACTGCCCGATGCGGTGAAGATCGACCTGACCGACACCGACCGCAAGCGGGCCGGCGAAATCGCGGCCTATCCGTGGTTCGAAGGGCACAAGGGCTGGCAGCGCGAGATCGACGCGATGGTGAAGAACGGCTTCAAGATGGAAGTCGAATCGCTCATCACCAAGGACATCAGTTATGTGACCGAGGAATATGTGCCCCAGCGTTTGAAGGCGCGAGATTGGTTGGATTGAGGTCGGAGTCGGAAGAACCACCGAGGCACGGAGACACCGAGGTGGCACCGAGAGAAGGAGAGCGGTCGAGGTGACGAGAACGGAGAAGTCGCGGAACAAGAAGGCATGAGGCACGCGGCATCGAGGCATCAAGCCCATTGCGCTCTTTCTTCTCGGTGCGTCCTCGGTGTCTCTGTGACTCGGTGGTGAACGAATGGCTCGATTGAAAGGGAAGACATGGCGCGACTTGTGCGATTGGAAGCGACCGGCCCGTTGAAGATCGAGGCGAAGGACATTCCCGAAGGCGGGAAGGTGGCGATCTGCCAGTGTGGGCTGTCGAAGAGGCTCCCGTATTGCGATGGGGCTCACAAGTCGCTCGTGGCGAACCCGGAGGAGCCGGGGACACTGTATGTGTACGACAAGAGCCGTACGAACGTCGTTGAGGCCCGCGCGGATGCGTGAGCCGATCGACTGAGGACCACCGAGGCACTGAGGCACCGAGGAACACCGAGAGGAAGGCGGGCCTGAGCCGCATCGCCCGCAGCCATCATCGTCATGCAACTGTCTGTTCTCAACAACGCGGCCAACGACACCGAGGCCGCCCGGCGGGAACTGGCGGGGAGGCTGCGTGAAGCCGCGCCGAGCGGCGAGGTGCGCTTCGGTCGGCATGATCGGATGCTGTATTCGACCGACGCGTCCATCTATCAGGTGGAGCCGATCGGCGTGGTGGTGCCCGGGAGCCTCGATGAAGCGGCTGCGGTCGTCGCTGCGTGCGGCAAGGCGGGGGTCGCCATTCTGCCGCGAGGCGGGGGGACAGCACTGGCTGGTCAGACCACTGGGCGTGCCGTGGTGGTTGATCTTTCGCCGCGCTGCCGCGCGATTGGGCCGGTGGAGGACTGGACCGATAGTGGGGCTCGCGTGCCATCAGTACGAGTCGAGCCGGGCGTGTCGATCGATGTGCTGAACGCGGAACTTTCGCGGCGTGGCACCGGGCTGTTCTTCGCGCCCGATCCCGCGACGACCGCGCAATCGAGCATCGGCGGGAACATCGGCACGAACGCGGCGGGGGCGCGGTCGATCCGGTATGGCCGCACGTCGGAGAATCTGCTGAGCGTGGAGTGCGTGCTGTCGTCTGGCGAGCGCGTGCGGCTGGAGCGCGGCGCGGGGCGGAACGATGCCCGGGCCAGTTGGCTGGCGGCGGGCGTCATCGAGATCACCAGGCGTCACGCGGACCTCATCCGCACGCGCTTCCCGAAGACGTTGCGGCAGAACGCGGGCTACGGGCTCGATCGGATGCTCGCGCAGATCGATGCCGGGGCCACGCACGAGACCCTTGACCTCGCTCAACTCGTCTGCGGTAGCGAAGGCACGCTCGCCCTCACGCTCGCGGCACGATTGCGCTTGCGACCGATTCCGAAGGGCAAGGGCCTCGCGCTGGTCGCCTTTGCCACGCTTGAGGGGGCGATCGATGCCGTCGCGCCGATTCTGACCACCAGGCCAAGCGCGGTGGAACTGGTGGATGATGTGGTGATCGAAGCCGCGCGGGGCAATCGCGAGTGCTCGGCCTACGTCGACGCCTTCCCGCGCGTGGCCGGCTCGACGGGCGATCCGAAGGCGGTGCTTTACGTTGAGTATCAGGAGGAGGACGCGGCAGCACTGCCCGCAAAGATGGACGCGCTGAAGCGCGTACTCGGATCCGGCCCGACGCTGCGCGCGTGCGCCTCGGCCGCCGAGATGGCCGACGCCTGGAAACTGCGTAAGGCGGGCGAGCCGCTTCTGCACGGCCTGCCCGGGCCGCGCAAGCCGCTGACGTTTGTCGAAGACAATGCCGTTCCTGTCGAGCATCTTGCCCGCTTCGTGCGCGAGTTCAAGGTGCTCGTCGCGAAGGCGGGGACGCGGGCCGCGTTCTGGGCGCACGCGAGCGTGGGCGTGCTGCATGTGCGGCCCATGCTCGATCCGCACGAGCCGGCGGACATCGCGCGGCTGCACAGCATGGCGGTGGATGTCGCCGATCTCGCGCAGGCCTGCGGGGGCGTGATGAGCGGCGAGCACGGCGACGGTCGCGTGCGCGGGCCGCTACTGCGCCGCTTCTTCGGCGATGAACTGATGGGCGCGTTCGCCGAGGTCAAGACGCTCTTCGACCCCACGGGGCTGTTGAACCCGGGCAACATCGTCGGTGCCGGGTCGATCGAGAGCATCACGCAACGCACGCGGATGAGCCCCGGCGAGCCGCGCGGAGCAGACTCATCGACGCCACTCCAAGCCCACGCGCACGAGGTCCGCGTGCCGGAGACGGCTACGTTTTTCGAGTACGGCCGCGAGGGGGGCTTCGATCATGCGGTGGAGCAGTGCAACGGTTCGGGTGTGTGCCGCAAGACGCAGGGCGGGACTATGTGCCCGAGTTACCGCGCGACTCTTGACGAGCGGCACAGCACGCGCGGCCGCGCCAACGCGCTGCGGCTGGCCATCACCGGGCAGTTGGGCGAGGTGCCCGAGACACCCGCGTGGCGTGATGCCGAGACGATGCGGACGCTGGACCTGTGTCTCTCGTGCAAGGCGTGCAAGACCGAGTGCCCGAGCAACGTCGATGTGGCGAAGTTGAAGGCGGAGTTTGTGGCGCAGCGTGACCGCGAGCGCGGCAGCGTGCCGCTGGCATCGCTGCTCACCGGGCATGTGCGGGCGCTGAACCGGCTGGGGTCGCTCATGCCGGGCGTAGCCAATGCGGTATCGCGCTTCGGGCCGGTGCGGGCGATCATCAACGCGGCCATGGGCGTGCACCCGGCGCGACCGTTGCCCCGATTCTCGAAGTCGCTTTTTCGACGCGCGGACGAAGTTGATGCGGCACGGGACACCGGCGGGACGCGTGTGCCACCGCTGGCCACGCACACGCCGACCGTCGCGCTCTTCGGCGATTGCTTTACGGCCTACAACGAATCCGACATCGGCGTCGCGGCGGGGCGCGTGCTCGCCCGGCTTGGCTACCGCGTGGTCCTCGCCGACGCCGGGTGCTGCGGGCGCTCGATGCTCTCGGTGGGCATGGTGGCGCAGGCGGCGAACGTCGCCGACGCGACGCTGGCGCGACTCATGCCGCTGGTGAGCGACCCGAACGTGAAGGCGATCCTGTTCCTCGAGCCATCGTGCCTGAGCGCGATCAAGGACGACTGGCTGGCGCTGAAATGCGCCACGCCGCTCGAATCGCGCCGCCTGCTCGCGGCCAAGTGCTTCCTTGCCGAGGACTTCGTCGACCGCGCGTGGGCCGATCACCCGCAGCGAAGCGCGATCGAGCAGCCCCTGACGGCGTTGAACGCGGCCACACCGCACGAGCCCGCGGCCGACGTGCTGCTGCACGCGCACTGCCACCAGAAGGCCCTGTGGGGTGCCGAGACCTCCGCCCGCGCGCTCCGCCGCTTCTTCGGCCCGCGCGTCCGTGTTCTGGAAACTGGCTGCTGCGGCATGGCCGGCAGTTTCGGCTACTCACGCGACAAGTACGACCTCTCCATGCGCATCGCGCGGCTCCCTGCGGAGCAGGGCGGCCTGATGCCACAGGTGGAGGCCAGCCCCGCCGCGCACGTCGCGGCGACAGGCACGTCGTGCCGCCATCAGGTGAGTGACGCGAGCGGCGGCTCGCGCAGGGCGGAGCACCCGATGGTGCTGATTGCGCGGGCGCTGGGCACAGGCTCATCGGGTCACTAGATCGGCTCGGCGGTCTCAGTGCTCCCGTTGGGAACACTCAACAGCAAGCCGCATGGGATACGGTCACCCGGGCAGATCAACCACCAGGCGACGGCTCACCCGTCTCGCCCCCCTCGACCGGCTCCGCCTCCACCCGCGCCGCTGCGGTCACGGTGTCGCCCTCGTTGAGGCGGACGATGCGTACGCCCTGGGTGCCGCGGCCGATGGTGTTGATCGTGCGGGCCGGGATGCGCACCAGTTGGCCGTCCTTGGTGCCCACCATGATGTCGTGGATGTCTTGCACGCCCAGCGCGGCCACCGACCGGCCGTTGCGTTCGCTGGTGCGGATGTCGTTGCGGCCTTTGCCGCCTCGGGATTGGGATCGCGGCTTGCCGACTTCGGGCTGCACGCGATACTCGTCCACGAGCGTGCGTTTGCCGTAGCCGTTGATGGTGATGGTGAGCAGCGTGAGCGAGGGGTCGATGGTGAGGCGACCGTTGGCGTCGTCGGGGTTCTCGGGATCGGGCTGCATGGGGATGGTGATGACGCCGACGATTTCGTCGCCGTCTTCCAGGTCCATGCCGCGCACGCCGCCGGCTTGCCGACCCATGACGCGCACGTCGTCTTCGGGGAACCGGATGGCTTGCCCGGAGCCGCAGACCAGCAGCAGGTCGTCGGTGCCGCTGGTGAGGATCACATCGAGCAGCGCATCGCCCTCGCGGATATCGACGGCGTTCAAGCCGCCTTTGTGCACGTTGCGATAATCCTTCAGGGGGGTGCGTTTCACGACGCCATTGCGCGAGACAAACGTGAGGTAGTGCGAGCCCTCTTCGAAGTTCTTCACCGGGAGGAACGCGATGGCCTTCTCGCGCACCTTGCTCGGGCTTGCCGCGCCCTCACTTCCCGCCGCGCCTTCAGCGGCAGGCACGTCTTTGGAACGGAAGTCGAGCAGGTTCACCAGCGGGCGGCCCTTGCTGGTGCGGGGCAGTTCGGGCAACTCGAAGACCTTCAACTTGAACACGCGCCCGGTGTTGGTGAAGCAGAGCAGGTCGTCGTGCGTGCTGGCCACGAACATGTGCTCGATGAAGTCGTCGTCCTTGGCTGTGCCGCCGATGATGCCCTTGCCCCCACGGCCCTGGGCCTGGAAGGTGTCGGCCACCACGCGCTTGGCATAGCCCTGATGGCTGATTGTTACGGTCATGTCCTGCACCGCGATCAAACTCGCCATGTCCAGGTCTTCGCCCTCGGCTTCCTGGATTTCCGTCTGGCGAGGCGTGTTGAAGCGGCCTTTCATCGCCTCGCAATCGGCTTTGATCATGTCGAGCACCAGTTGCGGCGTCGCCAGGATGCGCTCGTAGCGGTCGATCTCGTCGGAGACCTCGCGATACTCCTGCACCAGTTTCTCGATCTCCAGCCCTACGAGTTGGATGAGCCGCATCGCGCCGATGGTCTCGGCCTGAATCCGCGAGAGTGCCACGCCCCCGCCGGAAGCCAGCACAATGTCGAGCAGCCGGTGGGGCAGCCGCGCCGCCGCCGGGTGGTCCGATGGGATGCGGAACTGCCGGGCCATGAGTTTCTCGATCGCCTCCGGCCGAGTCCGCGAATCGCGGATCAGGCGGATGACCTCGTCGATCTCGCACACAGCGAAGATCATGCCCTCCAAAACGTGAGCCCGCTGGCGGGCCTGCGTCAGCAGGTGCTGCGTGCGCCGGCGGATCACGTCGGCCCGGTGCTCGATGTAGAGCCGGAGCAGTTCCCGAAGCGACAGCGTCCGCGGCTGGCGGTTCACCAGCGCGATGTTGTTCATGCTGAAGTTCTGCTGCAGACTCGTGAACTCGTACAACTGCTTTTCGACGACTCCCGCGTCGGCACCCTTCTTCAGTTCGATCACGATCCGCACCGGGCTCTTGGCGTTGCACTCGTTGTGCACCGCGCTCACGTCGGTGATCTTGTCCTGGTCGCGGGCCGACACCAGTTGCTCGGTCAGCGTGTCGATCCCCACGTTGTAAGGCAACTCATCCACCACCAGTTGCTCGCGGTCCTTGGCACCGGGGACCGGCTCGGCGTGCATCTTGGCGCGCACCGTCACCCGTCCGCGCCCCGTGTCGTACGCGTCGATGATCCCGCGCCGGCCCATGATGACGCCCGCGGTCGGGAAGTCCGGCCCCTTGATCCCGCGCCGCGTGATCATGCCGCTGGAGTCTTTCACATCCTGCATCAGTTCCAGCAGCGTGATGGCGGGGTTCTCGATGGTGCGGATGATCGAGTCGAATACTTCGACCGGGTTGTTCGGGGCCATGCTGGTGGCCATGCCCACCGCGATGCCCACGCCGCCGTTGATGAGAAGGTTCGGGAACCGCCCGGGCAAAACCGTCGGCTCTTTAAGCCGATCGTCGTAGTTGGCCTGGAAGTCGACGGTGGACAAGTCGAGGTCGTCGAGCATGTCTACCGCCGCGGCGGTCAATCGCGCTTCGGTATAGCGCATCGCCGCCGGTGGGTCGGGCGTGATCGAGCCGAAGTTGCCCTGGGGGTCGATGAGCGTCTGCCGCATGCGCCACTTCTGGCCCATGATGACGAGCGTGGGATAGATGACCGACTCGCCGTGCGGGTGATAGTTGCCCGAGGTGTCGCCGCAGATCTTGGCGCACTTGAGGTGCTTCTTGCCCGGGTAGAGGCGCAGGTCGTTCATCGCGACGAGGATGCGGCGCTGGGAAGGCTTGAGCCCGTCGCGCACGTCGGGCAGCGCGCGGTCCATGATCGTGGACATCGCGTAGGTGAGGTAGGAGTCCTTCAGTTCGCGCTCGATCTGAAGTTCCACGATGTTGCCGGGCTGGTCGGGTGTCGCGCCGCTCGCGCCAGGTCCCGCCGCGCTTCCGCCCCCCCCACTGCCCGCCCCACTCGCGCCGCCCGATTCATCCGCCCAGAAGATCGCGTGAAGGCTGTGACGCATGAAACGTGGCTCCGTCCCCGGCAGTGAAAAATGGCCGCTCCGACCGAATCGCCATTGTAGGCGAAAACGACGCGAAACTCGAATGCCACGAGCGCGGCAATCAGTCTCATAAACCCAGTAACAGCAAGCATTTGCGACAACTCGCACGACGTTGCCCCGGGCCGCAATCGATCATATTTTGTTCGGCTCGTGTGCGGGCTGCTTCTTGACACCCGTTCCGCTTGCCCCGGTATGATCTGGAACCGTGTTTCCCCTCGTTCACTCATTGGTGTTCGCGGCGTGCCTCGTGGGCATACAGCCCGAGGTCAAGCCGAGCGCCGACGAAGCTGTGGCTGGTTTGGATTCCTCTGCCTCGCGGCCCACAGTCGCGCAACTCATCAGCGACCTCGCGGCCTCCGACTACACCACGC
Organism: uncultured Phycisphaeraceae bacterium; assembly: GCA_964588585.1. GTDB lineage: Bacteria > Planctomycetota > Phycisphaerae > Phycisphaerales > UBA1924 > JAEUIX01. The sequence goes on along the minus strand of CAZPPX010000004.1, from coordinate 181,758 downwards.
GCGAGCAGGCGACCGCCGCAATGATCGAGCGCGACGACCTCACCATCGCCGAACTCGAAGCCGCGATCGATAATCCGGCCCACGAACCTGAGCAGCGGGCCCGCCTCCGCACCATCGCGTGGCGCCGATTCTGCAAGACTCCGCGCGGCGCCATCGGCGTGAGTTTCGGCGGTGCCATCGCACTTCCCCTGCCCCGCCAGCAAAACGTCGGCCCCACGTTTGTCATCAGCGAACTGCACCCCGGCTTTCCGGCCCGCGACAAGGCCCAACTGAAAGTCGGCGACGTCATCCTGAAGATCGACGGGCACGATGTCGAAACGCCCACGCGCAACCCCGTGCGTCCACACATCATCTGCCGCGAGCCGGGCAGCGTGGTGCGCATGGAAATCCTGCGCGACAACCAGGTGCTCGACGTGCCCGTGGAACTGGGCAGTTTTGACACGCTGCCCGCCATCCGCCTGGGCGGTCGCGACATTTTGAGCGAGGCCGATCTGCGCGACGCCTGGCAATTGCGCTGCGTGACGCGCGTGACGGCCAATCCAAAGCCAATCGTCGCGATTCATGTGCCCGTGCCCGAAGCCATCGCCGCGGCCGACGATTCGACGCTGCTCCTCGAACTGAGCGCCCGCGAGCGTGCCGCCGAGGGCCACTGGCCCGGCGTCGTGCCCGGGGGCCAGGCCCGCGAGGGCGATTCCACCCTCACACTGGGCGTGCTCGATGGCGGCGGCCAATGGGGTGCCAACGGCGTATTCGTCGCCCGGCCCCGGCCCGTCGACGACGAAGCCCGCCTCCTTCAGGTCGTCTCCGCCCTCACCCGCCAGCGCGAAGATAAGCAACTCAACCTCGACGAACTCGACCGCGCCCTGCGCGACAAGAACCTGCGGCCTGACGTCCGCCGCGATGTCGCCGTCAAGCGCGAGATGATCCGCGTCGAGCGCGATGTGCTCGACGTACAGATCCGCCGCCAGCGCGAACAACTCGACCTGCTCCGCCAGCAGCGCCGCCTGCGGCCATGATCCGCCGGCCTCTCGGCGCCCGCTCGCGTCAACACCCCCTCCAAATCGCCCCCGATCAGAAACCCGCTCCCGGTTTTCCGGTAGTCTGCTGTCATGCCCCTGACATCATTCGCCCTCCGTCGCCCGCTGCTCGGCCTTGCCTCCCTCCTGGGCACCATCGCCTGCGTGCCCACGCTCGCGCTCTCGCTCGCGGGTCAGCAACCCGCCGGCCCCCCCCAGCCCCCGGCTAACAGCCCGCGCCGCGCCGATCCCAGCCTGCACGCCCTCGTGGGCGCGACCGTTCACGCCTCGCCCACGCAGACCTTCGACAAAGCCGACGTCATCATCCGTGGCTCCACCATTGAGAAAGTCGTCGTCTCCGGTGAAGCCCCACCCGCCGGGGCCACCATCTGGGATTGTTCCGGCCTGCACATCTACGCGGGGTTCATCGAGCCCTACGCCGAGGTTGACGCGCCCGCGCCCGACCGCGCCAAGGCCAGCGCGCACTGGAGCAACCGCGTCATGCCGCAGCGCCGCGCCCTTGATGGTGCAGGCCTCGACACCGGCACCACCCGCGCCCTCCGCAACCTGGGCTTCACCACCGCCGCCATCGCGCCCCGCGGCGGCATCTTCCGTGGTCGTGCATCGGTCGTCCCGCTCAGCGACGCCGACCCCGAAGCCAGCAACCCGCGCCCGCCCGTCTATGCCGAGGACGCTTACAGCCTGCTCGCCTTCGATATCGGCGGCGGTTTCGGTGGTGGTGGTGGTGGCGGTGGCGGTGGGGCGAGCGACAACTCGCGCTGGGATGGCTACCCCGGCTCGCTCATGGGCTCGATCGCGCTGATCCGCCAGACGTTCTTCGACGCGCAGCATCGCCGCGCGTCGATCGAGAAATCGCTCGAAAACGAAGTGCCCAACGCCCTCGATTTCATCTCCCCCGGCAGCAGCGCCCCCGCACGCCTCGTCTTCTCCGTCGATGACGAACTCGACGCCCTCCGCGCCATCAAGATCGCCGACGAGTTCAATCGCCCCGCCATCCTGCTGGGCTCGGGCTTCGAGTTTCGCCGCCTTGACGCCCTGGCCGCCTCGTCGATCAAGGGCCAGCCGATCATCGTGCCGCTGAACTTCCCGCGCAAGCCCAATGTCGCGGGGATCAGCGAGGCCGAGTCGGTCGAACTGCGCGACCTGATGACCTGGGAGCAGGCCCCCACCAACCCGCGCCGCCTCGCCGCCGCCGGCTTCCCCGTCGTGCTCACCACCGCCAAACTCCGGGACCGGGGGCAGTTCCGCGAAAACCTGCGCAGCGCCATTCGCCACGGCTTCGAGGAAAAGTCCGCCCTCGCCGCCCTCACCACCGCGCCGGCCCAACTCTTCGGGCTTGAGCGCGAACTGGGCACGCTGGAGATGAACAAGCGCGCTCACCTCATCGTCGCCGATGGGCCGATCTTCGCCAAGAAGACCAAAATCCGCGATGTCTGGGTTGACGGCAAACGCCACGAGATCAATGCCGCGCCGATCTCCCTTGAAGGCACCTACTCGGTCACGATCGATCCGCCACCCGCTGCGCCGGGCACGCTCTCGATGGTCATCGACAAAGACGGCAACGTCACCATCAAGAAGCAGCCCGCCGCGCCAGCGCCCGGCGCGGAAGCGCCCGCCGAGCCACCCGCACAACCCGCGCCGCCAGCCGAGCCCGAAGTCCCCAAGAACGACGGCGCGGCAAGCAATCCTGATGCGACCAAGCCCGATGACGCCAAGCCTGCCGACGCGAAACCCGCCGAAGGTGGACGCAGCGGCGGGGCAGCACGAAAACCCCGCGAGCAAACCTCCAAAGCCCGCAACGTCGTCATCCAGGCCAACCGCCTCTCTTTCATCTTCGATCACGAGCCCTTCGGCGCGCCGGGCACGTTCGCCGTCTCGGGCGTCGTCGATCCCGCCTCCAAACCCGAAACCCGCGTGATCAGCGGCGACGGCCGCCGTTCCGACGGCGCGCCCTATCGCTGGTCGGCCACGCGGACCGGCCCAGCCGAAGCACCCAAGAACCCCACGCTGGGCCGCTATCGCGTCACCGCGCCAGCACCCGCAAATCCCGACGAAACCGCCACCATCACCATCGACGAAAAGTCCGTCACCGTCGAACGTGGCGGCAAGTCCGCTGCCGCCACCGATGTCAAAGTCGAAGGCGACGACATCTCCTACGCGCTCGACATGACCCCCTTCGGGGGCACCGGTATAGCCAAGATCACGCTCAAGCGTTCGCCGCCCCCCCCTGGCACCACCGGACAGCCCGATCGCCTCACCGGCACCATCACGCTTCCGGGCGAAGCCGATGCCCCCGCCCCCCCCACCCCAACCCACCCCATCGAAGCCGTCAAGACCACCGACGAAGACGACGAGCCCAAGCCCGACGCGCCCGAGAAACTCCCGGGCTACCCCTTCGGCCCCTGCGCCCGCGAAACCCTCCCCCCGCAAGGCGACATCGTCTTCGAGCACGCCACCATCTGGACGTGCACGCCCGAATCGACCGGCCCGCTCACCGACGCCTCCATCCGAATCAAGGATGGCACCATCGTCTGGATCGCCGACAGTACCCAAGCCGGCGCGTACAAACTCGACCCCACTACGCGCGTCATCAACGCCAAAGGCAAGCACATCTCGCCCGGCATCATCGATGCCCACTCTCACACCGGCATCTCCCGTGGCGTGAACGAAGGCGGCCAGGCCGTCACCGCCGAAGTCCGCATCCAGGACGTCACCAACCCCGACGCCATCAACTGGTACCGCCAACTCGCCGGGGGCGTCACCGCCGTCTCCAACCTCCACGGCTCCGCCAACGCCATCGGCGGTCAATCCCAAACCAACAAAATCCGCTGGGGCGTCACGCATCCCGACCAGATGCACTTCGAAACCGCTATCCCGGGCATCAAGTTCGCCCTGGGCGAGAACCCCAAGTGGGGCAACTCCTCCGAAGGTCGCGGCTGGCGCTATCCGCAGACCCGCATGGGCGTCGAAGCCCTCATCCGCGACCGTTTCACGGCCGCCAAGGAATACGCCGCCGCACGAGCCGGCCCCAATCCCCCGGCCCGCGACCTCGAACTCGATGCCCTCGCCGAAGTGCTCGCCGGCACGCGCCTGGTGCACTGCCACTCCTACCGCCAGGACGAAATCCTCATGCTGGGCCGCATGGCCGCGGAGTTTGGCTTCAAGATCGGCACCTATCAGCACATCCTCGAAGGCTACAAGGTCGCTGAGATTCTCCGCGCGCACAGCGGCGGTGCATCGGGCTTCGCCGACTGGTGGGCATACAAGGTCGAAGTGCAGGACGCCATCCCCCAGGCCTTCCCGATCATGTTCGAGCAGGGCGTGCTCGTGTCGCTCAACTCCGACTCCGACGAACTCGCGCGGCGAATGAACGTGGAAGCAGGCAAGGCCGTGAAGTACTCCGGCGGCTCAGTGTCGCATGCCGAGGCGCTCCGCTGGGTCACCGCCAACCCGGCCAAGCAACTCCGCGTCGATGGCCGCACGGGTTCGCTCGCGTCGGGCAAGGATGCCGACCTGGTCATCTGGTCCGGCCAGCCCACCAGCAGTTTGTCGCGCTGCGAGGCGACCTATGTGGACGGGCGCGAGTTGTACTCGCTCTCCTCAGACGCGGCCCTTCGCGAACGCGACGGCACCGAACGCCAGCGCCTCATCCAGAAACTCCTCACCGAAAACAAGCGTCGCCCGGTAGGTACCGACGCTGGTACAGGCGACGGCCCCGGCGGGCCCGGGGGCAGGCCGCGTCGCCCACGTCCACCGCAAGGCGACGAGGCCTTCGACGAAGATGACATGAGCGGCACTACTACAAGCGGTCGCACCAGCCTCCTCACTCGCATGGCCGATTCCGCCGTCGAGGCCCGCCGCAAACACTTCCTCGAACTCATCCGCCGCGGCATCAACCCCGCCGATCACCGCAGCGGCGACTGCGGCTGCCAGCAGTTCGGCTGGTAAACCCGCCCAATCCTCCGTGCCACGGGCGTCCCGCCTGTGTCCCCGCTCACGCCCCCGTTCCCGCTCTTCTCATCCTCTGCTCTTCCCCGTTCCCGTTCCCGTTCCCATTCGAACCCCTCTTTTTTTTCTCTGCGCTACCTCTGTGTCTCGGTGTCTCGGTGGTGAATCCCCGTTCCCGTTCCCGCCCGTTCCCGTTCGAAGGACCTACCCATGCCCGCCCGCGTACACACAATACCTGCCCTGCTCGCATCGGCCGTGTTCACCGGCATCGCTTCAGCCCAAGACCTCGAACGCCGTCCCGGCCCGCAGGACATGCCCGTCGCCATCACCCACGCGACCATCCACACTATCTCCGGCCCCGCTATCGCCGACGGCTTCATCCTCTTCGACAAAGGCGCCATTACCGAAGTCGGCTCCATGAGCGGTGGCAGGGCCTTTACCGCTACCACCCGCGTCATCGACGCCAAGGGCAAGCACGTCTACCCCGGCCTCATCAGCCCGTGGACCCAGATGGGCCTCATCGAAATCCAGTCCATCCGTCCGAGCAACGACACCAACGAGATCGGCGACTTCTCGCCCGAAGCCATCGCCTCGGTCGCCGTCAACCCCGATTCCACCTTCATGCCCGTCACCCGCGCCAACGGCGTCCTGCTCTGCGGCGTCTTCCCCACCGGCGGCACCGTCCCCGGTCGCGCCTCGGTCATCCGCCTCGATGGCTGGACCAACGAAGACCTCGCCCTCCGCCGCGATGCCGGCCTCGTCCTCAACTGGCCCGTCATGCGCACCGTCTCCGCCTGGTGGATGGACCAGAACGAAGAAGAGCAGCGCCGCAACACCCAGCGCGCCCTCGACCAGATCAAGGACACGTTCCGCACCGCTCGGTCCTACATCGCCCAGAAAGACTCCGCCACGCTCCCGCCGGGAGTCGCCCCCACCCCCACCGACCTCCGCTGGGAAGCCATGCGCGGCGTGCTGACCCCCCCTACCCCCGCCGACAAGCAATCGCCCGTCTTCATCTCCGCCAACGACTACGACCAGATCACCGCTTCGGTCGTCTGGGCCATCGAAGAGAAACTCCGCCCCGTGATCGTCGGAGGACGCGACGCCCACCTCGCCGGTGCGCTGCTCAAAAAGCACGACGTCCCAGTCATCATCAACTCCCCCCTGCTCATGCCCAAGCGCGACGACTCGCCCATCGACGAGGCTTACACCCTTCCCGCGCGCCTCGAAGCTGCGGGCGTCCGCTGGTGCATCGCCAGCGGCGAGGAAACCGCCCACGAACGCAACCTGCCCTACGCCGCGGCCCTCGCCGTCGCCCACGGGCTCGATCACGCCGCAGCGCTCAAGGGCATCACTCTGTCGCCCGCGCAGATTCTGGGCGTCGCTGACTCTGTCGGCTCCCTCCAGGTCGCCAAGGAGGCCACGCTCTTCATCGCCTCGGGCGACATCCTCGAGGTCTCGACCACCGTCGAAACGCTCTTCATCCGGGGCCGCCAACTCGCGCCCTCGAACAAGCAGACCGAACTCGCCGAGAAGTATCGCGAGAAGTACCGCCAGCAGCGCGGCAAGTAAACCCAGCCCCCCCCGCACGCGGATCGCACCCCAGCCCGCCTTCCTTCAAACTCAAACCCCCGCGCCCGCCGGCTCCCGCTCCGCCACGCGCTCCACGCGCGCCCCGAGAAGTCGTAGCCGCTCGTCCATGCGGTCATAGCCGCGGTCCAAGTGATACACGCGGTGGATCGTCGTCAGCCCCTCGGCGGCCAGGCCCGCCAGCACCAGGCACGCCGACGCCCGCAGGTCGCTGGCCATCACCGGCGCGCCGATCAGCCCGCGCACCCCCGACACCACTACCGTCGGCCCTTGCCGGAACACCTTGGCCCCCATGCGCGACAGTTCCGCCACATGCAGGAATCGCTCGGTGAAAATGCGCTCGGTGATCACGCTGTTCCCGTCCGCCAGCGTCAGCACCGCCATGAACTGCGCCTGCAGGTCCGTCGCGAAGCCCGGATGCGGCTGCGTCGTGATCTCCACCGGCTGCACCACCCGGCTCGCCGTCACGCGGCACGTCGTCCGCAGCGGATCCTTCGCCCGGTCATTGGTCATCGTCACGCCCATGAACTCCAGCCGATCCGCCGCCGCCATCAGCGCGTCCGACGGGCAGTTGTCCAGCGTGATATCCCCATTGGTGATCGCCGCGGCACACATATACGTCCCCGCCTCGATCCGGTCCGCCATCACGCGGTAATCCGCCGGACCCAGTTCGCTCACGCCCTCGATGGTGATCCGCGGCGACCCCGCGCCGCTGATCTTCGCCCCCATGCTGATGAGCAGTTTCGCCAGGTCCACGATCTCCGGCTCGCACGCCGCACACTCGATGATCGTGGTTCCTTCCGCCAGCGTCGCGGCCGACATCACGTTCGCCGTGCCCAGCACCGTGGAGCCGAACGGCCCGCCGAGGAACACCCGGTTCCCCTTCAGCCGCCCCGGCCGCGTCCCGTTCCTGGGCACCTTGGCGATGATGTCGCCCCCCTCCAGTTTCACATCCGCCCCCAGCGCCGCCAGCCCGCGCAGGTGCAGGTCCACCGGCCGCTCGCCGATCGAGCACCCGCCCGGCATCGACACCCGCGCCATCCCGCGCTTGGCCACCATCGGCCCCAGCGCACAGATGCTCGCCCGCATCGTCCGCACGATGTCGTACCGCGCGTGATTCACCGACGGGTCGATCACCCGCAGGTTCATCACCCCGCCCGGCGATTGCACGTCCTCCGGCGGCGTGTATTCAACATGGCACCCCAGTTCCCCGAGCAAGCGCCGCATGTTGGCGATATCCGCCAAATCCGGCACGTCCCGCAGCGTGAACGGATGATCCGTCAGCAGCCCCGCCGCCATCATCGGCAGCGCCGCATTCTTCGAGCCCTTCACCGTCAGGCGGCCAGTCAGGCGGACTCCGCCGCGTATCTCGAAGCGATCCATCGCGTGTCATCCTCTCCCCCGGTCTGGGCCGGGCGGGTGCGGGTGCGTCCGGCGTGGCGTCGGTCCATCGGGGGAGGAGCGCGCGCAGGTCCGGAAAGACTCTATACGTCGGTCCGCGCCCGCCCCGCTCCGCACATACGGCACCAACCCACGCTCACCCGCCCAAACCGCCGCGCCGCGCGATGCCCCAACATGGCACCTTGGGGGTAGCCCGGCGCAGCGAATGGGGTTTTCGTCGTCGCGCCGAGTTTGGAGGTTTCCATGCCCATGCCCTCGCCTTCGATCCTTGCCAACACACCAATCCCTCTCGCACCAGGCCGCACCGCCTGGTGGATGCCCGCCGTCGCGCTCGCCTCGGCTGGTGTCATCGTCGCCGCAGTTCCCCGAGAGCCGGGCGTAAACGCCCTCGGTGCCATCCCGCGCCCAACCTCTGAACCCCGCGTCCTGCCAGTCACGTCCGCACCGGGCGAAGCGCTCACTCTGCAAGGCACCCTGCGCACATTCGCCCGCTTCGATTCTCTCGACCCCGCCGCCCACCCCGACTTTCAGCAGTACGCATCAGGCCTCCGACAGGGCCTCGTGCTCACATCGCTCGGTCCTTCTGGTAAGCCCAATCTCGCCGACCCGCGTGGATTCCTCGCTGGGTCAGGCCGGCGCGGGGCTACCAACGCTGTGCATTCCAAGTCGTCGTTCGCCGACTGGTTTGATGGCCCGGGCATCCCCACCTCCCTCACGTTCAAACAACTCCCGACGGGCCACTTCGCCTTCGCCGCTTCCGACGACCCCGACACCCGCGCCCGTGAAGGCTTCTTTCCCCTGAACCCCACCCAACCCGCCTATTTCACGCTTGAACTCCCCGCCCAGTTTCGTTACCGCCGCGGCACCGATCAATCCATCAGTCTCGCCGCCACCGACGACGCCTGGGTTTTCATCGGCGGCACGCTCGCCATCGACCTCGGCGGCACCCACCCGCGCCTCGAAGCCTGCATCAGCATCGATGACCTCGCTGACCGCGTCGGCTTCCGCGATGGCCAACCGCTGCCCGTCCGCATCTTCGTCGCCAACCGCCGCGCCGGTCGCAGCGACCTGGATATCCGCACCACCATGCCCCTCGAACCAGATTCGGGCAGCCTGGCCCACGCCCGGTAACCCGCCATCCTGCCCGGGCGCTCGCCCCGGCACAGGTTCACACCCGCCCATCACCAACCGCTGGCCAACCAGCGCATCGCATCGGATTGTCAAGTTACGCAGGCGGTCGCGAGGTTCGGGGCGAGTCACCCCGGACGCGAACGGGCGCCAGTCGAGGCCTTCCGGGGAGTTGAGTATGAACCGTCGTCTGCGCCTGAACCGCTTCGTCAAGCCCGCCTGCCTCGGCCTCCTGGGTCTCAGCGCGGCCTTCATCGCCTCGCCCGCCGACTCCCTCGGCCAGCAGTCCAGCGACCCCTACTCCGGCCTCCCCTCCTCCGTCACCCTCCAGGGTCGCGTCCGCGACTTCAAGTGGGCCGGCACCACCGGCGGCCACGCCGACTTCGAGTTCGTCCCCTCCCGCGGCTACGCCCACTACTCAGGCCTCGCCGCCGACCGCACCGATGCCGACGGCAAGCCCGTCTTCGCCAGCACGGGCCGCAAGGTGACGACGCAGGCCCGCGACTCCTCGGGTCGCAACCGCATGCCCGTCAACAAGGACTACATCAGCAGCCGACCGGGCGATATCTCCGCCGTGCACGAAACCCATTCCGGCGGCTCCCTCACCAACGCCACCAACTTCGCCCAGTGGTTTCGCGACGTCCAGAACGTCAACATGGGCCGCACGCTCCCCCTCACCCTCGTCCGCCAGGCCAACACCAACATCTACACCTTCAACGACCGCACCGATCCCTCCTACTCGGCCAAAGGCGGCTTCTTCCCCATCAACGGCGAACTCCTCGGAAACCCCTCAGGTCAGTCCAAAAACTTCGGCTTCACCTTCGAACTCGACACCAACTTCGTCTACCGCCGCGGCACCGGCCAGGTCTTCTCCTTCACCGGCGACGATGACGTCTTCGTCTTCATCGACGGCCGCCTCGTGATCGACATCGGCGGCGTTCACGCCGCCGTCAGCCAGACCATCGAACTCGACCGCCTCAACTGGCTCAGCGACGGCCGCGAGTACCGCCTCCAGTTCTTCTTCGCCGAACGCCACACCTCGCAATCCAACTTCCGCATCGATACGACCATCAACCTGCAGAACGCCAACCTGCCCACGGCGGCCGGCCTGTTCGACTGATCCAGCGCCAACCCAACACCGCGTAACGAAAACGCTCCCCGCGCAGGCAGGGAGCGTTTTTCATTTCGTGAGTTGAGATGTTGAGCGCCGACGTGCCACAGATGTCGGCTCGGCGACATCTGTGCGGCTTGTGTCAATCAAGCCCTGGAGACACAGAAGTCGCAAAGCCGACTTCTGTGCCACGGTTGCTGTTGTTTCTGTGCCACCTCGCCGGTCAGGTCGCCCAGCATGGTCGCGGCAACTACAGCGTTGTCGCGTAACGTGGTGTCGCTCGAATTGCTTGGGTGTTCGAAGCGAATGCCGCCGAAATCCCGAAGGCCCTCAAGGAACGGCTGAACCGTCTCGGCGGTGTTGAAGACGTTTCCGGCACTCGATGCGGCGATCTGGACAAGCAACGACCCGCCTGTGGAGACGCTGCCCTTGACCACGACCTGACCGACGATGCTCTCGTCGGCACCCGTCGCGTCAAAGATGTGAAGCAGGGTCGGTACCGTCAGTGTTCCGACGTTGATGATCCGGTCAGTTGGCAGGTTGGTGTCCGCCCCGCCCGCGAGGCGATAGCGGACCTGCCCTGTTGCCGCGCTGGTGAGGGCCAGCGACGCCAGAATCATCGTGAGCAACTTCATTGAGCCTTCTCCTGCGCAGTGTGTGCCAACCCGCAACGACAACAAGGACGACAAGGGAGCCGGGACCAGGAACCGTGGTGGCGATCCGGAATCCCTGCTGGAACCCCGAAAAACTCGGGAAGCTGCCGCCGCGCGCGAGGACGCGATCGGCGCCGGAGCCGCCGCCCCAGAAACTGCCGTCCCAAATCCGGTCTCGCGGAAATCCGTCAGTTCTGAAAAACGCCTCTTCCGTCCATTCACCCGTTGCGCCAGCAACATCAAACAACCCCCACGGACTCTGGACCGTCGGGTACGCCCCCAGCGGCACGGCAAACGGGTTCAACCCCGGGAAACTCAGTTCGTTCCAGCCGAAGTTGGCCTCCGCCATCCGCCCATCGCCCGTCACCACGGTTCCGGGCGGGCCGGGCAGCACGGGCGAATCGCTGGCGTGGCTGTAGAACCACCAACCTTCCTGCCCGGGGCCGTGCCGGTTGGGGTCAAAGTGAGCCGCCTTCAGCCATTCATCCCATGATGGAATCCAGTAGCGGGCCGTGGTGTGCCGGGTGATCTGGTCGTTGAAGGCCCCGAAGGCCGTGTACGAGAACGTGCTCACGTCGTACGCGCCATCGAGGAACGCGGCCCGGTCGGTGGACTTGTTGTTGTGCAACCAGTTGCAATACATCGCGGCATTCCGCCACGAGATATTGCCCACCGGCATCAGTTCGTTGCCCGCCGGCACCGTCCACCGCAGGCCGCCCGGCACGGTGGCGGGCGTGGGTGCCGCGCCCCATCGGCTCGGGGGCAGCAGGTGGGGCAGCCGATCATCCGCCGGGCGGTCATAGGCGGCGTTGAAAAACTCGACCCACTGGGCCGTCGTCACTTCCATGCGACCGATGGAAAACTCGTAACTGACCGACCCCCGCCCCACGGCCCGGTCGCCCGAGGTGGGTGGCGAAGTGCCCGGCCAGGGGGCGTTACCGGGTGATCCAACAGTGACAAAATCAATGCCCTGGGCCGACCAAAGACGGGTGCCGCTGGCCTGAGCCGTGGGGGTAAGCGGGATGCCGGATTGCCCAATGGCAGGGCCGGCCAGAACACCGATTCCCCCAAGAATCGTGAGCAAGGCGGAGAATTTGACCGTAAAATGACGCAGGCATGGTGCAGCCCTCCTTACCACCCAATATACGCCACGAGTGGGGGATAGGCTGCTGGATTATGCCGGTCTTTGCGAAGTTCTTACCCAGATCGGGCGGCTTACGTCTCGTCGGCCTTCCCGATCTGCCACTCTTCCAGTTCCACCGGCCGCGCTCACCAGTCGCGGCCCCGGACACCCTCGGGCGTCCGGATGAGTTTGTTCATCTCGGCTTCCAGGCCCTCCCGCGGCGCTGGCCCGGCGCTGTCGAAAACGATCCCGGGCACCCAGTCTTCGCTCCATCGATAGCGAACCGAGCCGTCGACCGATCCGACAACCAGGTGCCGTTGCGGCCGCGGCAACGGGGCCCGGGGCACATAGGTTTCGTCGTGGAAGGGCACGACCTCGAACAGGGCCGCCTTGCGATCGGGAAAGAGCACCTCGCCACGGCGAGTGACGCGGAAGTACCGCGAGTCCCACGACGGGCGGACGGGATCAAGCGCCAACGGATCGAGGTAGAGCGCCAGCGACAGCACGCGCTTGGGAAGCGCACGCACCCGGTCCACCGACACGCCCCTCGCACGCGCCAGCCGGTCGCGCTCCTCGATACTCTCGGTATCGGCCGGGCACATAAGCGGCTCGGCAAACACCCCGGCACCGTACTCGTCCTGCAACGCCATGAACCAGAACGCTGGCGTGGCGTCGTACCAGCCCAGTTCCGTTGGGGCCGCCATGTCCGGCTGAACAGACGTGCCAAAGCCTCGTGGAAGCGCGAACGGCCATAGATCCTTATAATCGTTGGCGTACGCCGCGATGACGGTCTGATGCGAACTCATCTGTTGCTGGCAGACCGTCCGTCGCGCCACCCCGCGAGCGCCCGCAATCATGGGCAAGGCCAGCCCCACCAAGATCAGCAGTACGCCGACCACCACGAGCAGTTCGACGACCGTCCATCCCCGGCACGAAGTCGAGCGACAACCATGAATCTGGAGCATGGCGCATGCCCTCCGGATATCCGGATGCGAACTCACCTGTCGAGAACGAAAATCACGCAACTCAGCATAATTCTGCTTGACAGTCTACGGGGGGGGGGGGGTAGTCTGTCAATGCCTTTGGGCCGGTTGGGTGCTTGTCATCAACACGAGGAAGCAATCATGCGAAGTTCCCGAATAGACGTGTCTGTCGCAACGGTGATCCTGCTGGCCTGCGCCCCCATGGCGATGGCGTGTTACAAGGTCATGACCGATCCGACGTATGTGCCCGCCCTGGAGGCCGCACCGTGTACGGGTGTCTGTTTTTCCTACAAGCACTGCCCGGCCGGGCAGGTGTGCGATTTCGGTGCGTTCTGCGGCGATGCCGCCTGTTCGTGCACGAGCGGAAACGCCTTCGGCTTGGAGTACACTGGCGGGGGTCCGACCGCCGGGAGCGGCTGTTGCTTGGGTGGTACCCCAACAGGCCGGATCATGGGCACCTGCACGATTCAGGTGTGCGGTAGCAGCGGCACATGCTGCGGCTGGATTATCCCCATCTGGCCGTTCTGAAGGACGGTCAATCTATGCCCGTGCATACATCGAACAGCCGGCTTGGCCATGTGCTCCTCTGGTTCGCACCGACCTTGTACTTTCTCGGGTTGGCGAGCCAAGCCGTTGCGCAAACAATGGATGCGGAATCCCAACTTCAGGCGATGGAGCACGCGATCCCCTCGGCGCTTCGTGGCGTGGCGCTCGGAAAGGTGTACGCGCGGAGCGAAGCCGTCGCTGGCTGGAAAATCGACTTTGCCTACGGTCCAGCCTGGTACGAGGGGCTTCAGTCCTTCCGAGAGGGCGACTTCGGATGGATACCCCGCGTCTACAACCACTTGACATCAGACTCCGGGCACATGCTGGATTTCGCTTCCCGCAAGGCCATCGTCGGGTATGGGTTCGATCGGGTGGCTATGGCGGCATCGGAACCATGGGTCTCCCCTCGGGGCTGGATACGCTCGGCTCGATCGGCGCAACGCGCGGGTCGAACCCTCGACATCAACGATGGTCGGCTCGTCGTCAGCGATGGCCGTCAACGCATCGAACTGACCACCAATGACGATCATCACCTGACCTCTGCGACAGTCGTTGGTCCCGAGGGCCAAGCGATCCTCAGAGTGGACTACTTGGATTGGGCACCCATGGAAGGCGGGACCAGCCATCCTCGCCGCGCCGTCGAATCGCGCTATCGGGCCGAGGGGCATGTGGACACACTCGAGATTACCCTCACCGAACTGACCCCTGTGCGCGCCACGGAAGTTCCTCCGCTCAGGCCGTTTCCCCCTGACACCATCTACCTCGACGAACTCCGGGGCGAGATGAGGCAGGCGGGCAAGGTCATCGGCGCCTGGCCGCCCCCGAGCGGTGGTACCGGGGGTGCGGCGGCTGGTTCGTGGCCGAGCGCTCGAACCATCACGATCACCGCGGGCGTGGCCTTCCTCATCCTCGCCGGCGCGATCTATCAAGTGAGGCGGCGGTCGGCATGAGCACGTCTCCAAAACGCCCCCGCCTGTGGCGCGCCTCGACGAGCCTGATGGTCTTCGGGCTTGGTGTCGCAGCCCTGTGGCTATGGATCGGCGCAGGCAAACTTTTCGATCTGGCACTCTCCGACGCACGCACCGCCGGGACATGGGCACAGCGATTTCCCGCCGCGCTGGTCGGTGCGGCGGCGTGCGCGGAGATCGGCATTGGCATCTTGGGCCTGCTTGGCCGCTGGCGCGGGCTGGTCATCGCCGGCCTCATCGCCCTTGGCATCTTCTCGACGGCCCTGGTCGTCTGGCCCCCAAACCCCGGGCAGGCCTGCGGCTGCATGGGGTCGTCCGTCGCCGCCCACGCCATCGAGCAGGTCGATCCGCTGATTCGAAGCGGCGGGCTGGCAGCGCTTCACCTGGTGCTCTTTGCGCTCGCCCACCGTCGGGCACGCTGATGGCCCGCTCTCAAGTCTCGTCGGCCTTCCCGATCTGCCACTCTTCCAGTTCCACCGGTGCCTGTCGGCCGAAGATCGTCACCAGCACGCGCACCTTGCCCTTGTCGGGCAGCAGTTCGTCGACCGTGCCTTCGTAACTCTGGAACGGGCCTTCCTTGATGAGGACCGTTTCGCCCTTCTCGAAGACCATCTTGATCTGGGGCTGATCCTCGGGCTTCAGGCTGGCCGCGAGCATCTTCTCGATCTCGTGCTGCTTCATGGGCGTGGGACGGCCCTTGGTGCCCACGAAGTCGCCCACGCCGGTGGTTTCCTTGATGAGGAAGAACACATCCTGCGGGATGCGGCCGTCGTCTTCCAGTTTCATCTCGACAAAGACGTACCCGGGGTACAACTTCGTCTCCTGGATCTTCTGCTTGCCGCCCTTGATCGTCTTGGTCTTTTCGGTGGGCACGAGGATGCGCCCCACCAGGTGGCTCATGTGCTCGATCTGCACCTTGCGGAGCAGCGTGTCACGCACGCTCGATTCCTTGTTGCTCGCCACGCGGAGCACGAACCAGTTCATCCCCGGCCGCACCATCGGGTCGCCAGGCCGAAACTCGCTGTTGGGAATCCCATCCGGTCCCACCGGGTGCACCCCCCCACCCGCACCCTCGGCTACGGGCGCGGCAGCAGCAGAAGCAGTGGGCTGGGTCGCGGGCGTTTCGTGCTCGGCCATGATCTTCTCGATACGCAAAGGGAAAGAAAGAACCGTCTACCGACACCGCCCCAACACACACACCAGCACGATCACTGCGCGAGCACCCCGCCCGCCTTGAACACGGTCTGGAAGAACAGGTCAAACAGGAACAGCGCCCCCGCGATCGAGAAGCACGCCGCCACGACCACCAGCGTCGAGCCGCGAATCTCCCGCCACGTCGACCAGTTCACCCGCTTCATCTCCGAATCCGTCGCGATGAGGAAATCCACCGTCTGCGGCCTCAGCGCCGCCAGGTAATACGCGATCGCCGTCCCCACCAGGATCGAAATGCCCACCAGGATCAGCCGGATGTACAGCAGATCCATGAAGGGCTCGTCCTTGAACGTGCTGGGCACCACGGCAGCCGCGAGCGTCGTGCCGGCGCGCACGCCGGTGATCTCCGTCCCCACATGCTTGTCGTTGAGTTTCAGGTTCCCGATCCGCAGCACGCGGCCGTCTGCGGAGTACGTCAGCACGTCGGCGGTGCCGATGAGCGGCGCCGGGGCTTCGGGCGTCGGCGGCTGGCCGAGCAACTCGATTTTCTGGGCTGGCGCGGGAATCCCCGTCGTTACGTTCACCGCCATCGCGTGCGTGGTGCGGGGCAAAATCCGCTCGTCGATCACCGACGCCTGATTCCACAACCACCCCGCGGTCGCCAGCGTGATCGCGGCAACCAGACACGCCGTCATCACGCGCACCCAGTAGCCTTGCTCGGGTTTGTAAATGCCAAGGGCCATGCGAAAGTTCCGAGTGCTGGGTGCTGAGTGCCGAGCCCTCAGACCCCGCGATGCCACATTCCATCCACTTCTCAGTACTCAGTACGCGCGACTCAGTACTTCAAAAAGCACGCCGGGAGGGACTTGAACCCGCAACCTGCGGATTTGGAATCCGCTGCTCTACCAGTTGAGCTACCGGCGTAAGCAGGCACTGGGCACTAGCACTGGGCACTAGTTTCAGAGCCTCAGAAGCACGCACCACGCACGGGGGGTCGGACCAGCCTCTGCTAGTGCCTAATGCCCGATGCCCAGTGCCTACTTCCTCTTGATCTTGTGCAGCGTGTGCTTGCGCAGCCGCGGCGAGTACTTCTTGAACCCCGCCTTCACCTTCTCCGAGATACCACCCTTGGTCTGGATCTCGGTGCGGTAGTTCAAGTCACCCGTTTCCGAGCAGACGAGCCACACGTATTCCCGGGCAACGCCCTTACCCTTCGCCATACGAACCTCCGATTCGACCGCTGTTGACACAAACGGCCCGCGTTGCCGCAGGCCGGGTACTTCTACGCTGATCGCCAGGCGCGGAGTTCGGGGCAGGCATCCGAGCCCGACCCGATGGCCCCGCAACAGGGCTGAATGAGTGACGGAGTATAGGCCCCGATAGCCCGGCAATGGTAAACAGTTCCGATTGTGACCCCCTCGATCGCGGCCCCTGCTGATCTTCTGCGCGATTCGAATCGGATACAGGGGTTCCCATGCCATGGAGCCCGCATTCTCCACATGGTTTTGTCGGTGAGGGTTCACCCCCTGTGCGGCTGTGGACGTGCAGACCATGAGCAGCCGGACCGAAGGAACACCCGAGGCCCCCCCTCCCGGAGTGTTGCCATGCGTGTGAATCAGGGTTGGCGAGCGCGAGCGACGGGATTCACGCTCATTGAGATTCTGATCGTGGTGGTGATTCTGGGCATTCTGGCCGCGATCGTGATTCCGCAGTTCAACTCGGTGACGGGCTCGGCCCAGGCGGATGCGACGTACACCGAGGTGCAGAAACTGCGGCGGCATGTGCAGGTCTTCAAGACGCGCAACAGCAACCAGTTGCCTGCCGTGGCGGCGGGGGATGGGACGTGGGGCCAGATCGTGGGTGGCGGCGGGGAGTATCTGACCGCGCCGCCGGTGAACCAGTGGGTGGGCGGGGCCAACAGCCATGTGATCGTGTTCGGGAACGCACCGGATGCGAGTTATCACACCAACTACGGGTGGATCTTTGATCCGGTAACGGGCAACGTGTGGGCGGCGTGCTTTGACGCCAATGACGAGCCCTTCCCGAGGCCATGACCATGGCGGGCGAGTTGGGGTGATGTGGGGTGGTGGGATGGACGATCAACGATGGCGGTGGAGTGAACTTTGAGGAGCCGTCCGATGAATGCGATGCGCATTGACACGGGGAATGGGAACGGGGCGACTGTTGTGTCGCGTGGTCCTACGCGGGCGACGGTGTCGTTGTGGGCCTGTGCCGGGCTGCTGGGGCTGAACCTGCTGCTGGGGCTATCGGGCGTGCCGATGGTGAGCACGGCGGGGGCTACGGGGGGGCAGCCGGCCTCGATCGACCCGCCGTTCAACGCGGCGGAACAGCGGAAGCGGATGATCGAGCAGTTGACGATGGTGAACGACCGGCTGGCGCGGGTCGAAGCGAAGTTGGAGAAGGGGCTGACGGTGAAGGTCTCGGAGATGCCGGCGATCACGGTGAACGTGCCCGCGGCGGCCGAGAAGAAGGAATGACGGGTCGGACGAGGGCGGGCGGGGTGAAGATCGCGGTGAACGGCTTGGGGCGAGGGAGCGGCGCATGGCTCGGCAACGCGATGGCGGGTTCACGCTGATTGAGTTGATCGTGGTGATGGCGGTGCTAGGGCTGGCGGCGGCGCTGGTGATCCCGCAGATGGGGTCGGTACAGGTGCTGCGGGTGCAGGCGGCGCTGCAGACGGTGGTGAGCGATTTGACCTTCGCCCAGGCGGACGCCATCGCGTTTCAGCAGCGGCGCGCGGTGGTGTTTGATCTCGAGAACAACCGGTATCGACTCGTGAGCGTGCCCGGGAGCACGATCGACGAAGCCAACACGCTGTACCAGCCTGATAGCGATGCCAGCACGGGTGGGCGGTATGTGGTGAATCTGAATGTGGATCGGTACGCCGGCGCGCGGCTGACGAGCAGCACGTTTACAACCGCGGCCCCGCTGGTGTTTGATGACCTGGGCACGCCCATGGCGGATGCCGGGAGCGATACGCCCGGGAGCGGCGGGACGGTGACGATTTCGGGAAGCGGGCAGACGTGGGCGGTGGTGGTGGAGCCATTTACAGGGCGGGTGACGGTGCGGAAGGTGGAGGTCAACACGGCACCGCCGGTGCCGGTGCCCGCGCCGGTTGTGCCGGTGGTGCCGGGGTGAGTGACGATGAACCGCAGCGCGGCCGAAAGCGTTTCGGAGCCCCCTCCCGGCCTCGCCGAGCCTCGGCCACCCTCCCCGCCCCCCCACGCAGTAGGACCGGGGAGGGGTGGTGAATACAGTGGCGCGTGAGCGAGCCGAGAAGGACCATCCAGGCGTTGCCTTCGCTGCTGGTGAACCAGATCGCGGCGGGTGAGGTGGTGGAGCGCCCGGCCAGCGTGGTGAAGGAACTGGTGGATAATGCCCTGGATGCCGGGGCGAACGCGATAGCCGTGGAGATCGAGCAGGGCGGGATCGAACTGATCCGGGTGACCGATGACGGGGGCGGGATTCCGCCGGGAGAGTTGCCGCTGGCGCTGGCGGCGCACGCGACGAGCAAGATCAGGGCGGCGGAGGACCTGGAGCGGATCGGGACGATGGGGTTCCGGGGCGAGGCGCTGGCGAGCATCGCGTCGGTGGCGCGGGTGAGCATCAAGTCGCGGACGCGGGTGAGCGGGGGGGGCGGGGAAGGGGCGGCGATCGCGGATTCAGCGGGTGCGAGCGTGATCGAGGCCGAGGGGGATCGGGTCGGCGCGGTGGGGCCGGCGTCTGGCCCGGTGGGCACGAGCGTGGCGGTGCGGACGCTGTTTTTCAACACGCCCGCGCGGCGGAAGTTTCTGCGTACTCCGGCGACCGAGCAGGGTCGGTGTGTGGACGTGGTGCGTGATGCCGCGATGGCGCACTGCGCGATCGCGTTCCGGTGTGTGTGCGACGGGCGGATGGTGCTGGACCTGCCCGGGTGCCAATCGCCCAAGGCCAGGTTGATTGCGGTGCTGGGGAATGAACTGGCGGAGCAGTTGATCGAAGTGAGCGGGGAGGATGAGGGGCCGCCGCCGGCGCTGACCGCGTCGAACGGCGCGATGTCGGGCGGCGCGATTGCACTCGGTGGGCGTGGCATGGGGCCGATGTCGATCTGGGGCTTGGTGGGTCTGCCCACGATCGCGCGGGTGACGACGCAGGCGCAGCATGTGTTTCTCAATGGGCGGCCGATTCGGGATCGCACGATCATGCACGCCATCAAGGAGGCCTACCGGGGCTTGATCAAGCCCGGGCGGCACGCGACCGCGGCGCTCCTGATCGAGATGGACCCGGGCGCGGTGGATGTGAACGTGCACCCGACGAAGACCGAGGTGCGGTTTCGCGACACGTCGCGGGTGCACTCGCTGGTGCTGCGGGCGGTGCGTGAGGCGCTGCGGCAGGCGGATCTGACGCCGGTGATGAAGACCACCGACGCGTTCGGATCCGTCGGCGCGGTGGGGATTCTGCCGGGCGGGGGGGGTGGAGGCGGTGTGGGGAGTGTGAGCGCGGGGCAGTTTGCCGAGCAGTTCAAGCAGTTCGGGCAGGCGGGCGGGAATGCCCGGTTGACCTACGACGCGCTGCGGGCGGCGGTGGAGGGCGCGAACGGGGCTGGGGCGGGGGCGGCGTACACCAGCGCACCCACGGCGTTCGGCCCGATGATGACACCCGCAGTCGACGAGCACGGGTTGCCCCTCCCCGCGCCGGTGCGGTCGGTGGTGCAGGTGCACAACTCGTATCTGGTGACGCAGGATGAGCAGGGGATGCTGGTGATCGATCAGCATGCGCTGCACGAGCGGGTGATGTTCGAGAAGTTGCTCGAGCGGCTCGCCAAAACCGCGGGCGGCGTGCTGGAATCGCAGCGGCTGCTGACGCCGGTGGTAGTGCCGGCGAGCCCGAACCAGGTGGATGCGCTCGACGCGCTGGAGCCATTGCTCCGCCGGATCGGCGTGGAGGCCGCACCCATGAGCCCGACGACGATCGGCGTGCAGGGGTTCCCGACGTTTCTGTTTGATCGGGGCGTGGAGGCCGGGCCGTTCATGACCGAACTGCTCGAAAAGGCGGAAGCCAGCGGCTTCGTGCCCGGGAGCGAAGAGGCCCTGCACGAGGTGCTGGACATGATGGCCTGCAAGGCGGCGGTGAAGGCGGGCGACCGGATGAGCGACGCGGAACTGGGCGAGTTGCTGGCGTTTCGCGAACGGATCGAGCGGTCGAGCAACTGCCCGCACGGGCGTCCGACGAGCATCCGGGTGACGATCAAGGAACTGGAGAAGCGGTTCGGGCGGGTGTGAGGGGTGTGAGGCCACTCATGGGCACGGCGGCGACAACAGGTCACGGTGCGGAGCGGGGCGCGATCGAACGCGCCACGGTGATTGTGCCGGCGCGGCTCGGCTCGACGCGGTTTCCGGGCAAGGTGCTGGCGCGGGAAACGGGCAAGCCCCTGGTGCAGCATGTGGTGGAAGCGGCGCAGCGGGCGACATGCGCGGCACGGGTGGTGGTGGCAACCGACAGCGACGAAGTGCGGGCGGCGCTGGTGCCCTTCGGCACCGAGGTGGTGATGACGTCACCTGCGCACGAGAACGGCACGAGCCGACTGGCCGAGGCGGCACGGGTGCTGGGGCTGATGGGGTCGGCGATTGTGGTGAATGCCCAGGGGGATGAGCCGGAGATGGCGGGCGCGGTGATCGACGCGGCGGTCGTGGCGCTCGTGAGCGTGCCCGGCGCGGTGATCGGGACGGTGGCGGCGCCGCTCCCGGACCCGGCCGA
Organism: uncultured Phycisphaeraceae bacterium; assembly: GCA_964588585.1. Classification (GTDB taxonomy): domain Bacteria; phylum Planctomycetota; class Phycisphaerae; order Phycisphaerales; family UBA1924; genus JAEUIX01. Next base: position 160,361 of record CAZPPX010000004.1, on the reverse strand, counting down.
GGCGGCGAACCCGAACGTCGTGAAGGTGGTGCGCGACGCGGCGGGGCGCGGGCTGTACTTCTCGCGAGCGGCGATTCCGTTTGATCGTGACGGGAAGCGCGGGTCCACCGACGCGGCTTGGCCGCTGCGGCATGTCGGCGTGTATGCGTATCGATGCGAGACGCTGTCCCGCTACGCGGCCATACCGATGTCGCCGCTGGAACGGTGCGAGCAACTGGAACAGTTGCGGGCCCTGGAAGCCGGGTGGACGATCGGAGTCGGCCTGGTCAAAGCAGCACACGCGGGGATCGATACGCCCGAGCAGTACGCGGCCTTTGTGGCGCGGTGGCGGAAGTAGCCTCCCGTGCCACCAACCGTCGCTCTGGACGGTTGGTGCTTCCGTGCTGATCTGAATGCTCGCCAGCCACCAACCGCTCAGGGCAGCGGTTGGTGGCACGGGTGATGCTGCGTGTCGTGTTCGGCTCCCTCCCCCGGCTCGGCGGGGGAGGGTTGGGGTGAGGGCTACCGCATCTACATCTTCTACGGTCTGCTCCGATCGGAAGACGAAGCAAGAGAAGGATCGGTAGGAGAACCGAAGACGGCGTAGCCCTCACCTAGCCTCTCCCGGAGGACCGGGAGAGGGAGCGAAAAACGCCTCGTGCCACCAACCGTCGCTCGGGACGGTTGGTGCTTCCGTGCTTATTCGAAATGCTCGCCGGACACCAACCGCGCGGAGCAGCGGTTGGTGGCACACCCGCCGTCCTCACAATTCGAACGGCGTGACATGGTCTTTCGATACACACCCGTCAACGTTTGCGGCTCGCGCTTGCGCCTCTTTGGTCAGATTCTTCTCGTTGTAAACAACGCGAGAGCGCGAACCGTTAGTGGCAGCTCTAGGCTTCGAAACCGCCGGTCGACGCGGATCGATTGTTGCCGCGGCCGCCTTCCTCTGTTCTTCCGCAATACGCTCGGCCTCGTACTTGGCTTGAAGGTCCGCCACCCTCTTCTGGCACACTGGGCAGACCATCCCGATCAGAAATTTGGTGTACTTGCCATCTCGCCTTGGGCCTTGAAATCAAAGCCATCCCTTGCCACCAAGTTCTGCACCAAGCGGCAGTGGGAAAGAAGCCCAATGTGGGAACTCGGCTTTACAAATGGAACACATCGGCCGGACGGGGACAGCTGGAGCAGGCTTCACTGGTGCCTGCTTCGAACCGTTCTTGTTTTCTCGCCGGTGCTTTGACATGTTCGGGGCACGCTCAACGAGCGCCAAGAGTGTACCACAGCCTTAACACTCCCCTATCCTCAGCCGCATCCCCCTCTCTTCGTCCTCTCTGTCTCCGTTAAACCTTCAAACCCCCTTCAATCACCTCCCCGTATAGCTCTTCCCATTCCGCGCCACCTCCTCCGGCGAGCCCGTCGGCACGATCCGGCCGCCGCCGTCGCCGCCTTCGGGGCCCAAGGTCGATCAGCCAGTCGGCGTGCTTGATCACGTCGAGGTTGTGCTCGATGATCACTCGCGTTTCACGCGCTGGGCCTCGCCGCCTGAGAGTTGGCAGGCGGCATCGGTCGGCTCGGTATCATGCCCGCATGAACAGGCGCGACTTTCTTCTGGCGTCGGCGGCGACGGCGATTCCTTTCAGCATGGCCGCGGGCGCGGGGGATGGCGCGAACGCCACCACTCCCCCAGCCGCCCCACCCGGGCCGAAGCCCGCCGGTGATCCGGTCGTGAAGAAGGGGCGGACGCTTCGGGCGGCGGTGATGTATGGGATGATCGCCGACGAGAGCGCGAAGACGACGCTGGACAAGTTCAAGTTGCTCAAGGACTGCGGGTTTGAAGGGGTGGAGATGGATTCACCTTCGCAGATACCCGTTGAAGAAGTGCTGGCCGCGCGGGACGCGACGGGGATCGTGGTGCACGGCCTGGTGAACAGCGTGCACTGGCGGACACCCTTGAACTCTCCGGGGCCGGAGGGACGGGCCCGGGCGCTGGCGGCCTTGCGAACCTGCATCAGCGATGCGAAGCGGCTGGGGAGCACGAGCATCCTGCTTGTGCCGGCGGTGGTGAACGCGGAGTTGTCGTACGACCAGGCATGGGAGAAATCGCAGAGCGCCATCGGCGAGGTGCTGGCGGAGGCCGAGGCGGCGAACGTCACCATCGCGATTGAGAACGTGTGGAACAACTTTCTGCTCAGCCCGCTGGAGGCGGCGCAATATGTTGACGCCTTCAAGAGTCCGCGCGTGGCGTGGCACCTTGACATCGGCAACGTGGTGAACTTCGGCTGGCCCGAGCACTGGGTGCGGATTCTCGGGAAGCGGATCGTGAAACTGCACATCAAGGACTTCAGCCGTACCAAGCGCGACAAGCAGGGCCTGTGGCAGGGGTTTGACGTGGAACTCGGCGCGGGCGATGCCGGGTGGGCGCGGGTGATGGCGGCCTTGGACGAAACGGGCTACACGACCGCGAAAGAAGGGAACTGGGCCACGGCCGAGGTGCGGGGCGGCGACCGAGCGCGGCTGACGCAGGTGCGCGAGCAGATGGCTGGGCTGTTTGAGGCTTAGCCCACGATCGGGGACTCACCACAGAGACACAGAGACACAGAGGTAGCACTGAGAAGAGGAAGAAGGAAGAGGGTTCAAACGGAACGGGGGGGGACGAACGCGGAGGGCGCGGAGGGCGCGGAGGGGACGCCGAGGGACGCAGAGGGTGGGAACGGGTTGAACGGGGACAGGACTCACCACAGAGACATCAGAGGTAGGCACAGGCGAGATCGCGCGAGCGCGACCGTTCCTCGCCTCCTTCTCCGCGTCTCTCTGCGTCCCCTTCAGCGCCCTCTGCGTTCATTGCCTGAGCAGGAGTCAATCGATTCAGCAGCCCCCGAAGAACGCCGCGATGAAGTCGCTGAGGTCATCGGGATCGGTGTTGCTGTCGGCGTTGAAATCGGCGCTCGGGCAGGGCGGGGTCTGGAAGTAGCAGGAGATGTAATCACTCAGGTCGTCGGGGTCCACGGTGGCGTTGCGGTCGAAGTCAGCGGGGCAGGGCGCGACGAGGACGAATGACGGGCTGAGGTTGAAGAAGACGTGGCCGTTGGCACTGACGCGGACACGGGCGTTGTCGCTGCCGCTCGCGGCGGATGAACCGAGGAGCGAGAATATGGCTTCGCCAGCGTTCGTAGCGGAGGTGGTGAGCGTGTGAGGGAAGGTGAGCCCGCCATCGAGGGAGAGGGCGATGGTCCAGTTGGAAACGCTGAGGGGCGCGACGTTGACGGCCGCAGCGTTCCAGCGGACGGTGAGCGCGTCGGCACGCACCCGCGCGGCGGCCTCGGGCGCGGTGACGACCAGTGGCGGGCCGGAGGAGATGGTGAGATTCACGAGGTCCGATGTGGTTGAGCGGCCCTGGTTGTCGCGCACGGTGGCGCGGAACTTGCGAATCGACGCGGGCACGCTGGGCATGCGCTCGCCGATGTAGGGCACGCCGGCGAGGAGGTCGGGCAAGCGCGGAATGGTGCGCGTGGGCGAAGCGTCAGGCGGCCAGGAGCGGAAGAGCGCGGAGAGGCCGTTGTCGACGGCGGAGGGTCCGGTGAGTCGCTGCGCGGGGCCGATATCGAGTTCATCCCAGTTGTGGGCGAGGGACGTGCTGTCGTCGGAAACGGTGGCCGAGAGCGCGAAAGGCGTGAGCGGCGGAATGATTGACGTGGGCGAGGTCCCCGTGATGACCGGCGCGGCGAGGTTTCCCGTGGGCACATCGGTGGAGCAACTCGCGCGGGGCATGGCGAGAAATGTGCGCATCTCGATGAGGCTGCCGGTGTGGAAGTAGGGGTCGGCAAACTGGACGAGGTTGTCAGTTTCCTCGGAGCCGGTGCCGCCGAGGGGACCGCCGACGGGACAGGCCCCGGGGTAGGCGAGGAGGGTGGAGCCGCCACCGGGTTCCCAGTTGGTGGTGCCGTTGATGTTGGCGTTGCAGCGACCGAGGACGCCGTTGAAGGTGTGATTGGCACCGTACTGGTGGCCCAGTTCGTGAAGCGGAACGAGGGCGGAGGCGGGCCCGTTTTCGCCGCCACGGGGGATGCCGGAGACGCCACCGCCTTTATTGTTGCCGCAGGCGGCGCGGAGGTAGGCGACGCCGCCGCGGACGCGGGTGAGGACGTGGCCGATATCGAAGTTGGCTGAGCCGATGATCTGGTTGAGGACGGTGATGTTGAGATTGAGGTAAGGCGAGGAGCAATCGGCGGCAGGATTGCTGGTGCAGGTGGCGTCGGGATCGGGATAGGGGTCGGTGGCCGGATCGAAGAACGCGAGTTGGTCGCTATTGGCCACCAGCACGAAGCGCACGCCCAGATCGGCTTCGAAGGCGACATTGCAGCGGTTGGTGACCGTGACGATCGCGGCCAGCGCATCGGCGGCGTTGGGCGCGCGGCCTTGCACGGTGGCCTGATACGCGCCGTATTCGCCCGAACACGCCATCGCGAAGCGATACGCGCGAAGAGGAAGGCCAGCGGTGCCCTGGGGTGTTTCGAGCGGATCGATTGGTTGAGCGGGCTCATCGGGATCGGGGCCTGCGCCGTGCGCGTGATCGGTGTGGCAGGTCCACGCCGCGTCGCGGCCGGTGAAGTCTCTCAAGAAGTAGGCCGAGGCGTAATCGCGGTTCGGCGCCGACCAGGGGTCGATGAAGACGGTGCCGGCGCTGGTACGGATCATGCCGCGGAGGCCGTGGGGCGTGAGGTCGAGACAGCCGACGGCGGCGGGGTCATCGATCCCCCAGATTTTGAAGGTGCGCATCTGCGGGAAGCGCGCGGCGAGTTCTGGCTCCATGATGGCCGTGCGCACGATGCGATAGCGTGAATGGCCGCCAGCAGGCGACGGGATGGCGATGATGGGCAGGCGATCAACTGGCGCGGCTTCACCGCCCGCCACGGTGGCGGCCCAGGCAAGGGTGGCTTCGAGCGCGGTCCAATCGATGCGAAAGACCACGCCCAGTTCCGGCCGGACGAACGGCGGCAGCGCGGCAACATCAATGGGCACGGCAGGCACCGGCGCGAGGGGGATCGCCGTTTGAGCCGAGGCGCTCGCCGAGACGAGCGCGGCGATGGCGGCGGCAGCCGCGGCGTATGGACGCATTCCCATGGGCGATCTCCTCAGCACAATCCTCAGCAGAAGCGAGCGAGGTGCCAAAGTGGCTAGCCCCGATCGGTTGGAGAGTATTCGGGCCGATCGGAGGGTGGGTTGCGACGGTTCAACGGTTGGACCCTTAGGGGTTCTGGGGGGCGAGTCTGTTCCTTGGACTGGGAGTGCAAGCCGCGTGAAACTGTCACTTTCCCGATGGCCAAAGCGCGAATATCGGGCACACTGAACGACCGGCGCGTCTGCTGCGCGCCAGCAACTCAGGACAGGGAGAACGCTCGTGATCCACATGAAGCATCTGGTGGCTGCAGGGCTCGTGTGTGCGGGAACGTGCGCGAACACGCAGGCCAGCATCGGTTACGGCGTCGACGCCAACGGGCGGCTCTTCAGGTTCTCTCTGCTGGCACCCGGGCCCGTGCCCACAACGACCATCGGTAACCTGGGCTTCGTGCCCGAGGGGATCGACTTCCGCCCCGGCACGCCCGATCTGTACGCGGTGGATGTCGGACCCGAAACGACGCAGTTGTACCGCGTCAACATCGAAACCGGCGCGGCCACCGCCGTCGGCGCGGGCTTTGCCAGCGCTAGCCCCAGCGGCGCATACAACCTGACGGGACGCCAGACCTTTGGCTTTGATTTCAACCCCACCACGTTGCAGGTGGACAACAGCATGCGCATCCGCATGGTGAGCAGCGGCGGGGCCAACCTGCGGCTTCACTCCGGCACCGGCGGGCTCGCGGCCATCGATGGCGCGCTGTCATACGGCGGCAATCCGGTCCCGGGCGTGGATGGGGCCGCGTACATCAACTCCGCCAATGGAACCGCCGGCGGCACCACGCAGTTATTCGTGATGGACGCGGTGAACAACCAACTGGCGATCCAGAGCCCGCCCAACGCTGGTGTGTTGACGGCCGTGGGCAGTTTCGGTTTCGGGATCGACAACACTCTGCCCGGCATCAGTTTCGACATTCTCACTGAAACGGGCAGCGTTGACCCGACCATCGGTGGGGACGCCGGCTATGCCGTGCTGCGTCGCCCGAACTCGCCGCCGAACGCGCTGGCCGGATCGTACTTGCTCTACGACGTGAACCTGGGGACTGGGGCGATCACGATGGGGCGCCTGGTGGGCGCGGGCGATGTGCCCGAAGACTTCACCGGCGGGTTTGCCGTCAGCACGTTTGTGCCCGGCCCCGGCGCGAGCGGCGTGATGCTGCTGGCGGCGCTGGTCGCGGGTCGGCGATGCCGCGGGGTGTGAGCGCGCCGTTGTATCGACTGCTGCGCCCGATCTCTTCGCTGGGTGCCGTGGTGGTCGGCTCGGCGGCCGCCACGCAGGGGTGCAGTGACATTCCAGGCCCAGGAGTCATCGTGACGCGCGGCGCAGGTGTGCGCATGCTCCGTCATGTTCCCCTCTCGTGGCGGTCGCCAAGCCGACCACCACGGCACCCGAGCACCCACGCTTTCTATCTGCGCCCGATTCGGAGAATCGGGGTACCCAAGACACGACTTCGGCTTGACGGCTACCCCGTCGGCACCATCCGCCCCACCGTCCGCGGCTGCCAGGGGTACTTCGTCAGCACGCGCCGAACGTCCGCCAGCGTCACGGCATTCACACGGGCCAGTTCTTCTTCCAGCGTGGTGTATTCGCGCAGGGCCATCCACTGACGGCCCAGTCGGTGCATGCGGCCTTCGGGGCGCTCGCCCGCGAGCGTGATGCCGGTGGCGACCTTGGCGCGGATGCGCTCGGCATCGTCCTCGGTGATGGTGCGCGCGAGATTCGCGATCTCGCGGTCGGCAATGGCCGCGGCTTCATCAAGGCGGGCGGTTTCGCTCGCGAGCAGTATGCGGAAATCCCCGATCCCGTCGTGCGGCTCGAAACTGGCGTCGGCTTCCTCGGCGATGCCCGGCTCAATGAGGGCCCAGTGCAGACGGCTGTTGTCGGGCCCGCCCAGAGCCTGTGCGGCGACAAACGCGGCGTAGCGGTCGGGGTCAGCCGCGCCGGGCCCGGGTGCAATGAGCATGAGGTAGCCCCGAGCCACCTTGTCGCTTCGGATCTCGAAAGTGGACGGCACGAGTGCAGGCGCGCGCGCGTTGCGGGTGGCTTGGGTGCGCTGCCAATGGCCGCAGAGCGACTCGGCCTGCTTGCAGGCAGCGTCAAAATCCACGTCGCCCGCGAAGGCGAGCACGGTATTGTCGGCGGAATAGCGGTCTTCGAAGTAGGTGCGCATCTGCGCGGCCTGGAGCGCGGTGATCGTGTCGGGCGTGCCGAGGACGCGGTGCGCAAGGCCGTGGGCGCCGTAATGGGTTTCGATGGCGCGTTCGTACAGCACCCAGACGGGGTCGTCGTCGTACATCGCGATTTCTTCAAGGATCACGCCCTTTTCGGTGGTGAAATCGTCTTCGCGAAGGGCGGGTCGCATGATGTCGCCCAGAATGTCGAGGGCCTTGGGGAGGTGCTCGGGAAGCGTGGGCGCGAAAAAGGCGGTCAGTTCGTTGCTGGTGTAGGCGTTGGAGCGCGCACCGATCTCGTCGAACTCACGGTTGACATCGTCGCTGGTGCGACGATTGGTGCCCTTGAACATCATGTGCTCAAGGAAATGGCTCACGCCCATGACGCCGGGAGCCTCGTCGCGGGCACCGGTGCGCACAAAGAACCCCGCGGCGGCCGTGAGCGCGGCACGGTCAACCTCCGCGATGATCGTGAGCCCGTTGGGGAGCGTGGCGGTGTGAAAGGAATAGGGCATGGGGGAGGGTAGGGATGGGCGTTGAAGAGTGGACCACCGCGCGCGATCAATTCGACCAGCGGTGCGTCGCCGTCAGCCCCCCCGACTCTTCCCGGAGCACGGGGCGTGTCCGCCCGCAAAGGGCAGACAATGATCCGCCGTGCTCCTCACCGCCGATCTCGATTACCACCTCCCCGAAGGCCTCGTCGCCACGCACCCGGCGTCCCCGCGCGAAGCCGCCCGCCTGCTCGTCGTCGATCGCGGCTCTGGCCAGCACGCCGACCACACAGTTGCCGACCTGCCCAGCCTGCTGCACTCGGGCGATCTGCTGGTCGTCAACGTGAGCCGCGTGCTCCCCGCCCGGCTCGTCGGCATCCGCGCCGACACCGGCGGCCGCTTCGAGGGCCTTTACCTCGGCCCCGCGCTCGGCCCCGCACGGGCCACCGATCCATCCACGCCCGAAGCGTGGCGCATCATGCTCAAGGCCAAGCGCCCCAAGCCCGGCATCCTCCTCCAGCCACTTACCGCCTCAGGCATACCAACCTCGACGCGCCTCCGCCTCATCGACCGCGCGCCCGTCGATCAAGTCACCGACACCAATCACCCAGACGCCGACACCAGCGCCTGGCTCTGCGCCGTCGAAGGCGAAGGCGCGACCGACCCCGCACCCATCATCCTCTCGCGCATCGGCCTGACGCCCCTTCCTCCCTACATCCAGGCCGCTCGCAAGCGGGAGATGGCCTCCGGAACGAGCGGCGCGCTGCCCACCAGCCCCCAACTCACCGAAGACACCGACCGCGCCGACTACCAGACCACCTACGCCGCGGGTCTCGATCGCGCCGGCTCGGTCGCCGCACCCACCGCCGGTCTGCACTTCACGCCGGCGCTCCTCGACGCCCTCACCGCCCGCGGCATCGCGCGGGCCGAGGTCGTCCTGCACGTCGGCACCGGCACATTCAAGTCCATCGAAACCGACTTTGTCGAACAGCATCCGATGCACGCCGAGTGGTGCGAGATCCCCACGGCCACCGCCCGCGCCATCGTCGAGACTCGCGCCCGGGGCGGCCGCGTCATCGCCGTCGGCACCACCTCTGCCCGCACGCTCGAATCCTTCGGCCCCGCCACCGCCCTCATCGACTCCGGTGCCTCAGGCTGGACCCGCCTCCTCATCACGCCCGGCCACGCCTGGCAAAACGTTGATGCGCTCATGACCAACTTTCACCTGCCTCGCACCACCCTCCTCGCCCTCGTCGCCGCCCTCCTCCCCGGCGGCATCACCCAACTCCGCACCCACTACGCGCACGCCGTCGCCAGCCGATACCGGTTCTTCTCGTTTGGCGATGCGATGCTAGTGGGCTGAAGAGAAAGACCGAACGCAGAGGGCGCAGAGGCGGACGTCGAGGAACGCAGAGAGGGAATGGATTCGGAATCGGATCAGCGGGTTGTCTGCGTTCTCGACTCGGTGCGTCCATCACGCCTCCAACTCATGTTTCTCTCCGCGTCCCTCGGCGTCCCTCTCCGCGCCCTCCGCGTTCTTCCCCGTCCCCGTTCGATCCCTCCCCTCCCCTCGGTGCTTCCTCGGTGTCTCGGTGACTCGGTGGTGATTCCCCCTTCCCGATCCCTACGCTCACCCGTGACCTCCTCCTGCGGCCCCGTCGCCGCTCGAAAAAGCCGCTCCGCCGACCGCCCCATCTCCCTCCCGGTCTTCAAGGGCCACATGGGGTCCAAGACCATCCGCGCCTCGCGCGCCGGCCTCTGGCGCGCCGGCGTCCTCATCGCCGTCCACCTCGCCATCGCCATCCACATCATCCAATGGATCACCTCGGGCATGAGCGACGGCGAGCGCCGCACGCTCTCTCCCGTTGAGCCCTCCGAATCCATGTTCACGCTCGAACTCGGCAAACTCAACGCCGGGTTCATCTTCTTTGCCGCCGCCATCCTCTCCACCGTTCTCTTCGGCCGTTTCTTCTGCGGCTGGGGCTGCCACATCGTCGCCCTGCAAGACCTCTGTGCCTGGCTCATGCGCAAAGTCGGCATCCATCCCAAGCCCTGGCGTTCCCGCCTGCTCACCTGGGTGCCCATCGCGCTGGGCACCTACATGTTCATCTGGCCCACGTTTCGCCGCGAACTCCTCGTGCCACTCCTCGAACTTTGGCTCGGCGCTGGCAACGCCCCGACGTGGATCGGCATCCCCGTCCCCCTCCACGGCTTCACCCGCGACCTCTTCGTCGAAGACTTCTGGGCCACCTTTGCCCCGCCCCATGTTGCCATTCCCTACCTCCTCATCGTCGGGTTTGCCACCGTCTACTTCCTGGGTTCAAAAGGCTTCTGCACCTACGGCTGTCCTTACGGCGGCATCTTCGGCCCCGTCGATCGCCTCTCACCCGTCCGCATCCGCGTCACCGACGCCTGCCACCAGTGCGGCCACTGCACCGCCGTCTGCACCAGCAACGTCCGCGTCGCCGAAGAAGTCCGCGACTTCGGCATGGTCGTCGATCCCGGGTGCTTCAAGTGCCTCGACTGCGTCAGCGTCTGCCCCAATGACGCCCTCTACGTCGGCTTGGGCAAGCCCGCCATCCTCGCCAAAGCCCGCTCGCCCGAGGCCGAGGTCCGCGCCCATCAGGCCAAACGCGCGGCTCGCTACGACCTCACCCTTCCCGAAGAACTCGCCTGCGGCCTCGTCTTCCTCATTCTCTTCCGCGGGTTCCGCGGCATGCCCTTCCTCGGTGACGCGATTCCCATGCTCATGGCCGTGGGCATCGCCGGCGTCGGCACCTTCATGGCCTACAAAACCTGGCGGCTCCTCCGCGATACCGCCGTGCGCGGCCCGCGCGTCGCCCTCAAACGCGAAGGCCGCATCACCCTCGCCGGCTACGCCTTCGCCCTCGCCACGCTCGCCATCGTCACGCTCGGCGTGCAGGGCACCGCCCTCTGGGTCGTCATGACCGCCGGTGACCAAGCCGCCCAGCGCCTCGACCGCCTCACCATCGGCAAAGGCCTCGCCAAGCAGCCCGCGCTGCGGCATGATGTCGTCTACTCACCCGGTTACACGCCCACGCCCGAAGCCAGAGCCCTCGCCCAGCAAGCCATTGCGTGGTACGAACGCGCCGCCCCGTGGTGGCGCGGCGGCGTCGGTCTCTATCGCCCGTGGGAAGCCGGCACGCGCCTCGGCTGGCTGAAAGCCGTCGCCGGCGACCTCGCCGGCAGCGAAGCCGCCCTTCGCGAAACCCTCACGCTTCGCCCACCGACCGACGATCTCGCCATCGGCCTCTCGCGCGTCATCCGCCTCCGCGCGGGCGCGGGCCATGGCCCGAACGGCACGTCCATCTTCGCCGACGACCAAGCCACGCGCGAGCGTGTCGATGACGCCTTGCTCGCCGCCCTCGCCCAGCGCCCCACCCTCCACGGCACCCGCTACAACCTTGCTTCCATGCTCGCCGCCCGTGGCCAGCCCGACCAAGCCGCCGCGCTCTACGACCAAGCCCAGAAAACCGACCCCAGCGACGTGCGCATCGCCCGCGACGCCGCGCTCGTCTACATGAACCTCCAGCAGCCCGCCAAGGCCGCCGACGCGCTCCGCGCCGGCCTCTCTTCGCGGCCACGCTCGGGCGCGCTCATGGCCGACCTCGCCAGCGTGCTGGTCGTCATGGGCCGCACCGATGAGGCCCGCCTGTACGTCGATTCCGCCCTGAAGCACCCGCCCACCGAAAGCACCGCGCTGGCGCGCCTGGCCGAGGTGCTCATCGCCTTCTCTCGCCAAGGCGACGCGCAGCGCCTCTACGCCCAGGCCGCCAAAGACCACGCGCACGACCCCGGCATCGTCCGCGATGCCGTGGTTGTCCACCTGCAAACCGGCAAGCCCGACGACGCCCTCGCGATTCTGGCGCAAGGCCTCAACGACAACCCCGCCGCGCTGGGCCTTCGCGCCGAATACGCCTTCCTGCTCTCGCAGCGCGCTCGCCACGACGAAGCCTTATCCCAGGCCCGCCAGGTGCTCAAGGCGCACACCGGCACATGGGACCGCGAGATTCTCGACATCCTCGCCGCCGTCTTTAGCGCCGCTGGCAAGCCCGAAGAAGCCCGCCCGCTGGAGGACGCCGTGCGGGCGCTGACGCCGTGAAGCACTGGCACCTGCCCGGCTCGGCGGCTCGTCAGTCATTCGGGCAGGACACGGCAGTCGTGCAACGAAATCGCTGTCGGTCATACCGGTTCGGTGGAAGTTGCCCGGGATCCCAGAAAGGGAGTTTGAGTGGGAAACTCTCGCAGAGTTGCGCTGACCACATCACAATAATGCCCCATTGGTCACCAACCAGTGATCCATATGGCACGCCGTCCACATGCCATTCGTTGTGCGGCGGCTCCAGTTTGATCTCAAACCAGTAGTTGCCTCGACGGGAAACGCCCTTGACTTCGAAATCGACTCGCCACATCGGGCCGATCTCGCACAATCGGTTGAGCCGACACCCTTCGCAAATGACGTCAACGACCGCGAACCAGTCCGACGATGCCGCAGATGGATTCCAATCCACGGGCCCGGGATCGCCTATTACGCCCGGGTTGCTCGGAAACCGGCCGTATCGTGGCGCGCAATCGTCAATGACAGGGCGAGGCACCATCTCGAAGTTGCGACCAATGACTCGCTGCGCCGCACGATTGACCGTGGCAGGAACCGGTTGATTCGTTATGTTCGCATTCGGAAGTTCGGCAATCGGAAACTCTTTAGCCACCCAGAACGCCGTCGCCTCGGCTTCCCGCTCCGCCGCCTTCGACTGCGCCAGTTGCGCGGCTGTGGCTTGGGTCTCGGTGGTCGCCAGAACAGTCACCTGGTGCTTGGGCAACCAGCCATTTCCTTCATACGGAAACGATGAAAACACCTCCATGACCACGAACACGGTCCCGTCCTCGCCCGTCATCCGGCCCGCGACAATCGCGGAACTCCGAGACGACACCAGCGGCGCAATGTTACGCCCCGCCATGCTCATCGACACCTGCGACCAGCGCGGCGTTTCCGCTGTGTAATCGGCCGTCAGCGTAAAGAGCGAAATACATGGTCCATCGGCATCATGATTTCGATGCGCAGCAACCTGATACGTCGCCACGCCTCCCGCCATCGAACGAGCACACGAATACGTGAGCGGTCCCGACGGATACGCCAGGCCTTTCACCTCGTACAAGTACCGTTCTGATTCAATGCCCGTCGTGTTGCGGCTTGTCGGGCCGCCCATGCCCTTCTGAGCGCTCACCACAGCGCTCATGGCGCTGATCACCAAACACGCAACAAGCACCGTTACGCGATAAACATGCATGACCAATCTCCATGAGACTTGGCCCAACGCCTTGGCCCATGCATGGTACCTCCACCCCCTCCCCCTCGTCAAGGGGATCGCCGCGCAATCGCGACTATTTACATTGTGTCTAGCGCAATCTGGGCCACCGCCGGCGTGTCGCGTCAAACATGCTTCAACTTGTTCAACCCGTTCAACGCCGCCACCTTGTAACACTCGGCCAGCGTCGGGTAGTTGAACACGGCGTTCACGAAGTACTCCACCGTGCCCTTGAACGCCATCACCGCCTGCCCGATGTGGATGATCTCCGTCGCGTGCGTGCCGATCGCGTGCACACCCAGGATCGCGTGCGTCTCCTGGTGGATCAGCAGTTTCAGCATCCCGATGTCGTCGCCCAGCAGTTTGCCGCGCGCGATCTCCTTGTACTGGGCGATCCCCGCCTCGTACGGCACCCCCTCCTTCGTCAGCCGCTCCTCCGTCCACCCCACCAGCGAAATCTCAGGAATCGAATAGATCCCATACGGAATCAAGTCATCCGAACGATCAAACGGCACGCCGTACATGTGCTTGGCCGCCAGGCGCCCCTGCTCCATGGATGTTGACGCCAGCGCCGGGAACCCGATCACATCGCCCACCGCATAAACATTCGGCACCACCGTCTGGAAGTTCTCGTTCACCTTGATCCGCCCGCGATCATCTACCCCCAGCCCGGCCGCCGCCAGGTTCAGCGATGCCGTCGCGCCCTGACGCCCGATGGCATACAGCAGCGAATCGGCCTTGATCGACTTGCCCGATTCGAGCGTCGCCTCGACAATCAGGTTGTCCTGCGAGCGCGATCCCGCTGGTGGAGCCACCGCCGCGATCGAGACCACCTTCTCGCCCATGCGGAGCGTGCACCCCATCTGCCGCAGGTGATACTGCAGCGCCTCGCCCACCTCCTGATCGATGAAATCCAGCAGCCGCGGCCGTCCCTCGATCAGCGTCACCCGCACCCCCAGGGCCGCGAGCATCGACGCATATTCCGTACCGATCACCCCGCCGCCCACCACGATCATCGTCCGTGGCAACTGCTGCAACTTCAGCACTTCATCGGACGTGATGATGTTCACCCGATCAAACGGAATGGACCCGGGCTTCGCCGGCGTCGTGCCCGTCGCGATCAGCACATGATCCGCAATCACCTGCTCCACGCCTCGCGCGCCGTCGCACACCACCGTGTTGGCGTCCTTGAACGAGCCGTTGCCGTTGAGAATCTCCACCCCGTTCGAGACCAACTGGTTCCGCACCAGGTCAACCTCGGCCTTGATCACGCGGTTGCAATACTCCACCACGCGCGACAGCCGCGCCTCGCGCCCCAGCAGCGCCTCGGTCCCGGCGCTGATGTGCTGCCCCGCGCCGATCACCGCCAGCACGGCTTCGCGCAGCGCTTTACTCGGGATCGTCCCGGTGTTGATGGCCACCCCGCCGACAACGTCCATCCGCTCGATGATGACGACGTCCTTGCCCAGTTTGGCCGCCTGAATGGCCGCCTTCTGCCCGCCCGGGCCCGACCCAATGACACACAGATCACACTTGCGCATGACGCCAGCGTAGCACGAAACGCCATCTCTCGCGTACTCCTCAGCGGTCTCGTCCTCGGATTCCGTGACGGGTGTTGATGACCGTCCAACGCACCCCGGTGGCAGGCGTGTCGATGATCGGCTCCGGCGGGGCCATCCGCGTGATATCCGCGGCACTCCCGTCCCCGAACGACGCCACATCCGCATGTCGGGCATTGCCCTCGTCGATCAACGCAAAATCGATGAACAGCCCCTTGCTGGCCGGAAAGATCATCTCCGACCAACGCACACATCGCATCACACCCGGCCCCACATCGGGGCCCGTCGGCACTGGCTCTTCAAAATACGAGGGGTCGATCGCCGCCGCCGCCGTCAAAAAAAACACCGAGTAATAAACCCCTCTCTCTCGCTCCTCCGCCGTGATCGGCACGGCATCCACCCGCGGCCATCTCGCCATCCCCACCAATCCTTCATCGTCCGGACCAACCGCCGACAGCCAGTACGCCATGTGCGCCCACAGATATCCGTTCGTCTGTAGGGGGATGCCCCGGATATCCACCGCACCTGATAGGTTTCCAAGCGGTCGGAAATGCGGAAACGCCTCGCGATGATCCTGCGCATACATCGACAGCCTCGCCACAAACTGCTGCTGCAACGCGAGACTCCGCGTGATCGCCGAAAGGTGTTTCGCCCTTCCCAGCGTCGGCAACGTCAAGGCCAGCACCACCGCCACCACCACGACAACCACCACTACTTCAACCAGCGAGAATCCCGGTCGAACGCACGACCGACCCCGCTGCCGACCTTCGGGTTCACGCCGCTCCACCGGAACCGGCACGATCAGCAGGGCCGCCGCGAACAACATGTTGCGGCACGAATCGATCCAAGGAACAGCCGCTGCAGGCACACCAGACAGCCGCCCCAAGCACCCGCACGACGGCGCCTCGGCAACCGTGAATCGCACCATCAGCACCACACCAAATGCGGCGAGTAGCGCTGCCGCAGTGGCTCGAATCAACAGCCCATCCCTGACGAGGAGCGCACCGCCCAATGCCGCCTCCAAAACAATAAGCCCTAGCGCCGCCCACCGTCCCGTCCTGATGTCTATATCCATCAGCGGGGACACCGCGTGCATAACTCCCCCGACCACTTCACCCGGCGATGCCAACTTCATCACCACCGCAAGCACAAACACCGCCCCGATCACCTTGGGCACCCACACCGCGGCTTGATCCACCGCCCTTGACACTTACAACCCTCCCGTGTTCAATCGCACCCCTCGATCCACGTGCGGCACATAAAACTGCATGATCCACCAACGCCCCGTCTTCGGGTCTCGACCGAGGTCGATCGCGAACGGTTGCACCTCTCCACCTTTGCTGCCGAACACCCACGCGACCTCAACTATCATCACGCCGGGCGCGTTGAGTCTTGCCTCCACATCGTCGGGCGGGAACCACACCGGCCAGCCTTGACCCACTCCAGCCCCACGCCACAAGTGAACGTCGGCCGGACCGCCCTCCTTCGTTTGAAGCGGCGAGCTCACAGCCCGCCTCGCCGGCACCAATCCCGGTCGGCTCAAGCTCGATCGGTTCTGCCAAGCGAAAAACATCACGCCATCCGCCGAACCATCAATGCTCACAACGTGATCCGTTGGCGCAATCACGTTCTTCCAATACAAGCCCCACAGCTCTCTGGTATCCGCTTCTTCCGCGCCGAGCCCCCGTCCAGCGCCCGCAGCAATCGCATCACTCATCACCCGGTCGCGCCGCAAACGATCGGCCGGAAAAAATCGATACCCGTGTGCTTCTCGCCAGGCTGTGTATCCGTCGAACTGCTTCGCCATGAACCGGTGCCATACCGCCTGCGCGGCGTGCTCCACGGCCGCCTCTGCGGAATCGCGCGAAAGCCCCACCGACCCGAACGCATTCAGACGCTTATCCACACACACGGCCCGAGTGAGCGCTTCCACATCGCTCACCGGAACCATCCCTCGCGCCCGTGTTTCGAGCCATTCCGACGACGCCTGAATCGCCACAGGATCGCCCGCAGGCAGGACGTGCGCTCCACCATCCCGCGCGATCGGATTGAGCCGCCACACGCCAATGACACCCGCCACAACCACCAGCACGCTCAACGGCACCAGGCCCGGATTCTTCACACGCACCTCGTTATTGCTGGCATCCCGAAGAAGTCGCGCAGTTCGGCGGCGGCTTACACACGCACGTCCACACCGGTGCCGCAGGCGTACCCGTGTTGCAGCAGCACGAGGCCTCATCCTTCGGACATGTGATTGACCCCGCGGCGCTGCAGTACCCCTTGCACTCCCAGGATGTACTGGCCAGGGCCGTCGCGGAAAGCGACAAACCCGCAACCATACACGCGCTTCCAGACCATTTCCGAAGTTGGCTATTCATGAGGAGCTCCATGCGGCCACGACCGAGCCAGCCGTAAGCCTCTGCGCAGCCTACCCCCCCCCCCCCTAAAGTCAAGCCCAAGTGTGCGAAAACATCGACGACCACTCCACTTTCCCCGTAAGCGCCACGGATATCCATTCCATTCCACTCTACATCCGCTCCACCAGCGGCACCCCCAAGCACGTCAGCCCATCGGCAATCACACGTTGCGTCAACCCGCACAGCCTCAGCCAACCCGCCCGCTTGGCATGGTCCGCCTCGTCGAGAATGTGGCACGCGTCATAGAACGCCGAGAACGCGCCAGACAACTCGTACAGATACTGGCACAGCCGGTGCGGCAAGAGCGTCTCCCCAACGTTCCGCACCACGCCCGGATACCGCAGGAGTGACAGCGCCAGGTTCTTCTCCGGCGCGGACGCGATCACGAACGCCGGCGGGTTCTTCGCATCGGGCAGCGCAATCCCCCGTTCCCCGGCCTTCTTCAGGATGTTCCCGCACCGCACCATCGCATACATCAAATACGGCCCCGTGTTCCCCTCAAACGCCACCATCCGCTCCAACGTGAACACATAGTCCTTCGTCCGCTCGCTGGAAAGGTCGGCATACCGGATCGCCGCCGTCGCCACCGCCCGCGCGATCGACCGCCGTTCCGTCTCCGCCAGCGCCGGGTTCTTCGCCGTCACTTCATCAAACGCCCTCGCCTCGGCATCATCGAGCAGGTCTTCCAACCGCGCGCTCGCGCCCGCCCGCGTCCGGAACGGCCGCCCGTCGGGCCCCATCATCATGCCGAACGCCGCGTGCTCCATCGACGCTTCGTTCCCGCTTCCGGGCGGCTTCTGCGTGTACCCCGCCCGCTTGGCCGCGCCGAAGATCTGCCGGAAGTGCAGGGCCTGCCGCGCATCCACCGCGTAGATCACCCGATCGGCCCCGAGCGTCTGCACCCGGTGCCGCACGCCCGCGATGTCGGTCGTCGCATAGATAAACCCGCCGTCGCGCTTGCGGATGATCGTCGGCTCCTCGATCCCCTCCACCCGGATCACCAGCGCCCCCTCCGACTCCTCAGCAATCCCCCGCTTCACCAGTTCCGACACCATCGGTGCCAGCGCCGCCGAGTACGACGATTCCCCCGCGCTGTGCTCGGCCTTCACGACCGCGTTCAGCCGCGCGCACAGCGCCAGGCACGATGTCATCGTGACCTCCGCGATCCGCTCCCACACGCTGTAGACCTCGGGCTCGTGCGCCTGCAGCCGCAGCAGCGTCGCCTTCGCGTCGGCCTCCACCTCCTGCGCGCCGCTTACCTGCGCCTCGAGTTCGGCGATCACCTTCGGCCCCATGTGCCAGCGCTTGGCCATCTCCAGGCCCTGCTTCTCGGCCTCACCCTCTCGCTTCACCGCCTTGTACGCAACATCCAGATCCTCCAGCGTCAGCGTCGCGAGGTTCAGTTTCCCCTCGCCCACCAGCCGACGCACCCGGGCCGTCACCATCGCGATGGGCAGGCCCCAGTCGCCCACATGGTTCTGCCGGATGACGGTGTGCCCCAGCCGCGTGAAGACCCGTGCCAGCGTGTCGCCGATCACCGTCGCGCGCAGGTGCCCGACGTGCATCTCCTTGGCCAGGTTCACGCCGCACAGATCGACCACGATCGTCTTCTTCTCACCGGCGGCCAACGGCTCGATCCCGAGCACCGGCGTATCCAGCGCACCCAGCAGCCCCGCCAGCGCGTCGGTCCGCAGCGTGATGTTGATGAACCCCGGCCCGGCGATGCTCGCCGCCGTCACGGGCTCGGCAATCGCCGCCACGTCCAGTTTCGCGACAATCGCCCCCGCCACATCCCGCGGCTTCTGCCCGATCTGCTTGGCCAGCGCCATGGCCGCGTTGCACTGAAAATCGCCGAACTGCGGGTTCTTCGAGGCCGTGAGCGCCGCATCAACCTCGCGCACGGCCGGAAACGCTGCCCCGATCGCAGCGGCAAACCGCGCCGTCAGAATCTGCACCGGATCAATGGCCTTCGCATTCACGTTCGCTGAATCAGACATGGGCCCCATCGTAGATGGCCATCACCGGGACAGAGGATGCGCGCAGAGGGCGCGGCACGCGAGTGATTTCGCATCGTGGGGGCGGATGCAGAAAACCCTTCAAAACACGGCAATCTTGATGTTAGTGCACGCAGATTGCGCGCAGAACTAGTCGATACGCCACGATCGCTCCAGTTGCGTCCGGAGCCGGTGCCCGGGGGGGTCGGAGGGTGCCGCGAAGGGTCGCTGTATCGGGCTGTAATGGCGTTTAACGCGAAGCGCGCAATGCCTATGCACTCGCACCCTCGCGGCTTCACTTGTTCAGGGGGCGAATTTTGATGTTACGGAACCACACGTCGTCGCCGTGGTCCTGCAGCGCGATGCGACCCTTCATCGGAACCCCGAACACCTTCGAGATTCCCGGGAACTTGCTCTTCGCCAGCGTGGCGGCGTACTCGGGCGACGCGGTGTCCACGTCCACCACCTTAATGCCATTGAGGTAGTGCTCGATCCGCGTCCCCTGGCACACGACCAGGGCCGAGTTCCACTCACCAGCCGGGCGGCACACGTCGGCAGCGCAGGGGTAGAGGTCGTACATGGTGCCCGCGCGGCGCGAGGGGATCTTGCCGTCCTGGTGGCGGGCGTCGTCAAGAATCTGCATCTCCCGGCCTGTTTCCCAGGGCCAGTTGCGGTCCTCGGTGCAGCGATACATGATGCCGCTGTTGCCGCCCTCGCCGACGCGCCATTCGACGTAGAACTCGAAGTCGCCGTATTCCTCGCGGGTGCAGATGTCGCCGCCGCTGCCCTGGGTGGCGTGGTGAAGGGTGCCGTCGCGCACTGACCAGCCCTTGGCGGGGAAGTCGGCGTTCTTCCAGCCCTTCCAGTGGGCGACGGAGAGGCCGTCAAAGAGCGATTGCCAACCGGCGGCCCTTTCCTGGGCCGTCAGCGAGTTGTGCGTGCGCACGTCTTTCCAGGTGGTGGGCAGTGAGACGGCACCGGTGGCGGCCCATTCGCCGCCGCGGGTGATGAGCGTCTTGAAGGCGTTGCCGTGGATGATGGGCTTGGTCGCTTCCTGGTTTTCCCAGACGTGCCCCAGCGGGGTGGCAAACACGCGGCCTTTGCCGTATTCGAGCGTGATGGCCACGGGCTCGTGCTTGCCGGTGCCGCCGATCTCGGTCTTGTCCATCGCGTGGGCGAGGAGGGAGTACTTGGCGTTGCGCGGGTTGGAGAGGCGGTGGTAGAGTTCGTCGGTGGTGGTGAAATCTGACAGGCCTTTGAAGACCGGGTGCTCGGGTTGCAGGATGTTGACGGTGAACTCGTGAATCTTCCCGTGACTAGCGTTCTCGCGCCACAGCAGGCCGATCATGGATTCGTACTCGGCCCAGCCTTTGAACGCGTTGTTGGCGGCATGAATGACCAGCACACCCGTGCCGGCGTTCACGGCGGCCACGAAGTTCTTCTGCGCGGCTTCGGGCAGGGGCGAGGGCTTGCCGTGGTCGTTGTAGTCGAGGACAAAGAGTTGATAGGTGAGGGCGTGGTCCTTGGCCAGGTCGATCGCCGGGTCGTCGGTGATATCGACGGTAAAGCGGCCGGTGGCTTCGAGCGTGTCGGCGTGGACGCGGCTGGTGTAGCGCCAGTGGTGGTTGTTCTGGCCCGTGATGACCAGCGTGCGGATTGGCGCGGGGGCGCTGGTTGTGGGCTGGGTGGTCATGGTGCTGAGGGAGACGATGGCGGCGGTGAAGATCATGCGGGAATCGTACCACGAAGGCACTGGGCACTCGGCACTGGGCACTCGCACACGGTGCATCACGTGCGGACCGTAGAATCCGCTGCCATGCACCCGGTGTTTGATTCGCGTCGATACCTGATCCCGTTTCGGTCGAGTCTGCTGCCGCAGATTTTCACCGACACGCTGGTGATCGGCGGGGGCGTCGGCGGGCTGCGGGCGGCCGTGGCGGCGGCCGAGCACGGCGAGGTGATCGTGCTGTGCAAGGAGAACCCGGAGACGAGCAACACCGCCTGGGCCCAGGGCGGGATCGCGGTGGTGCTGGATCAGGCCGATTCGTTTGCTTCGCATGTGGAAGACACACTGGTCGCGGGCGCGGATCTGTGCGACGCGGCGACGGTGCGGGCGATCGTGGAAGCGGGGCCGGAGCGGATTCGGGAACTGGTGGACTGGGGGATGAGGCTGGATGGTGCGCCGGGGCGCGAAGGGCCGGCACTGGGGCGCGAGGGCGGGCATCAGCACGCGCGGATCGTGCACACCGATGGCGATGCCACGGGTCGGGAACTGATGCGGTGCCTGTGGGCGAAGGTGAAGGCGACCGCGGGGGTGCGGGTGTTCACGCAGTGCTTCGCGCTCGACTTGATCACGGCAGGCGGCGCACCGGGCGCGCCGGTGATGGGCGCGATCACGCATCACCCCAAGCATGGTTTACAGATGGTGTGGGCCAAGGCGACGATCCTGGCCTCGGGCGGCGCGGGGGTGCTCTTTCGCGAGACGACGAATCCGAAGTCAGCGACGGGTGATGGGCTGGCGATGGCGTATCGCGCCGGGGCGACGCTGGCGGACATGGCATTCATGCAGTTTCACCCGACGACGCTGTATCTGGCAGGGGCCTCGCGGGCGCTGATCACGGAAGCGGTGCGGGGCGAAGGGGCGCACCTGCTGGATGAACAGGGCGACCGGTTCATGGTCGATGCGCACCCGATGGCCGAACTGGCCCCGCGCGACGTGGTGACGCGCACGATCGTGCGGCGGCTGGCGCAGCGCGGCGGGACGCATGTGTTCCTGGACGTGCGGCATCTGGATGACTTCGGTACGCGCTTCCCGGGGATCGCGCAGTTGCTGGCCAAGTTTGATCTTGATCCGACGACCGACCTGATTCCGGTGCACCCAGCGGCGCACTACATGATCGGGGGCGTGCGGACCGATGCGCTGGGGCGGACCGATGTGCCCGGGCTGTATGCGGTGGGCGAATGCACATGCACCGGGCTGCACGGGGCGAACCGGCTGGCGAGCAACTCGCTGCTGGAAGGCCTGGTGATGGGGGCGGTGGCGGGTCGGGCGGCGCGGGAGTTGACGCAGTATGGAAAGGGTGCGGGGGGCGGAAATGGAACAGGTGGACCTCCTGGGCCGAATGGATGGGCGGCCCCGCCGCGGCCCGCGCCGATCGCGGTGGTGTCGGACATCCGGCCCTCGGAACAGGCGGAACTGGACCTGACCGATGTGCAGAGTTCGCTGCGGAGTTCGATGTGGCGGAACGTGGGGATCGAGCGGACGGGGCCGAGGCTGCACGACGCGATCGACATGGTTGATTTCTGGGCGCGGTACACGCTCGACAAGATCTTCGACACGGTGGAAGGATGGACGGTTCAGAACATGCTGCTGGTGGCGGCGCTGATGGCGCGGTCGGCGGCGTGGCGGGCCGAATCACGCGGGTGCCACTGGCGGGCGGACGTGCCCGAGGCGAAACGCGAGTTCCGGGCCCATGACCTGTGGCGGCGCGAGCGGGCGGAGGTGATCGTGAGGCCGATCGAATGAGCGGGATGCACACGGGCATGACGGGGCAGCGGATGCGGGCGGCATCGATCGCGGCCGTGTGCGTGGCGGCGTGCGTGATGCTCGCCGGGTGTGGGGAAGACGTGAAGGTGATCCGCTATGACCCGTTTCTGGCGGGCTTGCCCGGCGCGGAGGGGGGGCAGCCGCCGGTGGGCGAGAGGCCGGTGATTCCCGATGATCCGCACGGGGCGAGCCAGGACCAGTTGATGGTGAAGCGGCCCGACGGGGGCGTGACGTTCGTCGCCAAGGTCACGCGGCACCTGATCGCGCACCTGGGCAAGGTGCTCGAGAGCGAGGACGATCGGCTGCTCTACGACGAACTGGTGAGCGCGCAGACCAAGGCGCACTTCGAGGCGCAGGGGCGCGACCCGCGCGCGGAGGTGAGCGAGTTTGTGAAGGAGAATCGGACGGACATTTATGCCCTGCTGGCGCGGATGCCGTCGGGGGAGAGGACGCCGGGCGTGCAACTGGTGAAGGTGGGGCCCAAGTCGCTGCGGCTGACGATCACGGGCACATCAGCGCGGGGGCTGAAGTTGACGGAGTTGTGGGTGGTGATGGAGAACGGGAACTGGCGGCTGTGGTGGTTTGCTTGAAGGCGCAACGGGGATGCACCACCGAGGCACAGAGACACCGAGGGAGCACCGAGAAGAAGAGGATTCGGACGGGAACGGGGAGGAGACGAACGCAGAGGTCGCGGAGTCAGACCTCGATGATCGCAGAGGGGGAGACGGGTCAGAGCGGGAACGGGGAGAGGGATGAACGCGGAGGGCGCAGAGGGGGACGCGGAGAACGCAGAGTGGAAGAAAGGTTTGGGAATCGGATCAGTCTTCACAGTCACGCTCTGTTCTCTCCGCGATGGCGGCGGCAAGACTCTCCCCCCGCGCACACCATTCCTGTTCCTGCACTGACCCATTTCCCCTCTGCGTTCCCCCGCGTCCGCCTCCGCACACTCCGCGTTCGGCCTTTGATTTCGTCATCAGACGACCAGGAACGGCGCGAGGAATGAGCGATGTGTCAAACTGATTCAAGCCCGAACCCTTCTTCCCCTCTGCGATCCTCGGCGTCCGCCTCCGCGCCCTCTGCGTTCGGCCTTTCCTCCCGTGCGGCGGACGTGCGGCTGAGGCCGACGGTGGTGGCGGAGATGCGGCCGCTGTATGACCTTCAGTTGGACGAGGGCGCGCGGCTGATGGCGGGGGTGAAGCCCAGGGATTGGGAGACGTTTCGCACGCGGTGGGAAGTCGTGCTGCGTGACCCGAAGGTGACGATGCGGTCGATCGTGGTGGATGGGGATTTGGCGGGCTCGGTGAATGTGTTTCAGATCGAGGGTTCCACGGACAACTTCCTCGGGTATTGGGTCGCGCGGGCTTTCTGGGGGCGTGGCGTGGCGACGCGCGCCGTGAGGCTGATCGTGACGGAGGTGACCACCAGGCCGCTGGTGGCGAACGTGAAGGCGCAGAACGCGGCATCCCTGGCGGTGCTGGCGCGGAACGGGTTTGTGGAAGTGAAGCGGGAGGTGACGCCGGAGACGGAGCGGTATCTGGCGGGGGAGACGGTGACGATGCGGCTGGGGTGAGGGCGGGGACTCACCACCGAGGCACAGAGACACCGAGGGAGCACCGAGGAGAGAAGAGAGTTCGAACGGGAACGGGGAGGCGAACGCGGAGGGCGCGGAGGGGGAAAAGGGGTCAGAGCGGGAACGGAAAATGACGAGACACCAAAAGGGACGGACCCTCAACGCGCGACAAGAGGCGGGTGTGAAAAACACTTGACCCAACAATACCCGCTGCCCGGCTGTGCTCTGGTGCCCAACGGGAACCCCCTCCGTCTCGCTGCGCTCGACACCTCCCCACAGGGAGCGGGGGAGGGTGGTGGGTAGCCTCGCGGCTGCCTCGGCGATTCTCGAATCGTTCCCGATCGAGCCCTTTTCTTCGTTCTTCTCGGTGTCTTTCTCGGTGTCTCGGTGGTGATTCACGTTGGGCCTCATCCGACGTCGAAGCGGTCGAGGTTCATCACTTTGGTCCAGGCGGCGACGAAGTCGGCGATGAACTGTGGCTGCGCGTCGCTGCTGGCATAGACCTCGGCGAGGGCGCGGAGTTGGGAGTTGGAGCCGAAGACGAGGTCGACGCGGGTGGCGGTCCACTTGAGTTGGCCCGTCGCGCGGTCGCGGCCTTCGAAGGTGTCGGCTTCGGGCGTGGCGGGGGTCCACTGCGTGCGCATGTCGAGGAGATTGGTGAAGAAGTCGGTGGAGAGTGTGCCCGGGCGGGTGGTGAGGATGCCGTGCTTGGTGGCGTGGTGGTTGATGTTGATGGCGCGGAGGCCGCCGAGGAGGACGGTCAGTTCCGGGGCGGTGAGGGTGAGGAGTTGGGCCTTATCGATGAGCAACGCTTCGGCGGGCACGGCGGACTTGGTTTTGAGGTAGTTGCGGAAGCCGTCGGCGAGGGGTTCGAGGACGCTGAAGGACTCGGCGTCGGTCTGCGCGGCGGAAGCATCCATGCGGCCGGGCGTGAACGGGACCGTGACGAGGTGGCTGGCGTTCTTGGCGGCTTGTTCGATGCCTGCGCTGCCGGCGAGGACGATGAGATCGGCGAGGGAGATGCGCTTGCCACCCGTGGCAGACTGGTTGAACGCGGCCTGGATGCCTTCGAGGGTGCGGAGGACTTTGGCGAGTTGGTCGGGCTGGTTGACGGCCCAGGTCGATTGTGGGGCGAGGCGGATGCGGGCGCCGTTGGCCCCGCCGCGTTTGTCGGAGTTGCGGAAGGTGGAGGCGGAGGCCCAGGCGGTGGCGACAAGTTCAGAGACGGAGAGACCGGAGGCGAGGATGCTGCGCTTGAGGGAGGCGATGTCTTTGGCGTCAACCAGCGGGTGGTTGAGGGCGGGGATGGGGTCTTGCCAGATGAGTTCTTCGGTGGGCACTTCGGGCCCGAGGTAGCGGGCGCGGGGGCCCATGTCGCGATGGGTGAGTTTGAACCAGGCGCGGGCGAAGGCGTCGGCGAACTGGTCGGGGTTGGCGAGGAAGCGGCGCGAGATATTCTCGTACGCCGGGTCGAAGCGGAGGGAGAGATCGGTGGTGAGCATGGCGGGCGCGTGGTGCCTGGAGGCGTCGTGGGCGTCGGGGACGGTGCCAGTGCCAGCACTGCCCTTTGGCTTCCACTGGTGCGCGCCGGCGGGGGACTTGGTAAGTTCCCACTCGTATTTGAAGAGGTTCTCGAAGAAGTTGTTGGACCACTTGGTGGGGGTGGAGGTCCAGGTGACTTCGAGCCCGCTGGTGATGGTGTCGCCGGCTTGGCCGGACTTGAAGGCGCTCTTCCAGCCGAGGCCTTGTTCTTCGAGGGGGGCGGCTTCGGGGTCTGCGCCGACGAGTTTGGCGTCGCCGGCGCCGTGGGTCTTGCCGAAGGTGTGGCCGCCGGCGATGAGGGCGACGGTTTCTTCGTCGTTCATGGCCATGCGGGCGAAGGTCTCGCGGATGTCGCGGGCGGCGAGGAGGGGGTCGGGGTTGCCGTTGGGGCCTTCGGGGTTGACATAGATGAGGCCCATCTGCACGGCGGCGAGGGGCTTTTCGAGTTGGCGGTCGCCGGTGTAGCGCTTGTCGGCGAGCCAGGTGGTTTCGGAGCCCCAGTAGATATCGAGTTCGGGCTCCCAGACATCTTTGCGGCCGCCGGCGAAGCCGAAGGTCTTGAAGCCCATGGATTCGAGGGCGACATTGCCGGTGAGGATCATGAGGTCGGCCCAGGAGATGGCCTTGCCGTACTTCTGCTTGATGGGCCAGAGGAGGCGGCGGGCCTTGTCGAGGTTGACGTTGTCTGGCCAGGCGTTGAGGGGCGCGAAGCGCTGGGTGCCGTTGCCCGCGCCGCCGCGGCCATCGCCGGTGCGATAGGTGCCGGCGGAGTGCCAGGCCATGCGGATGAAGAGGGGCCCGTAGTGGCCGAAGTCGGCAGGCCACCAGGGCTGGGAATCGGTCATGAGGGCGTGGAGGTCGCGCTTGAGCGAGGCGAGGTCGAGAGATTTGAAGGCTTTGGCGTAGTCAAAGGAGGGCTCCATGGGATCGGAGAGGGCGGAGCGCTGATGGAGGATGGCGAGGTTGAGTTGGTTGGGCCACCACTCGCGGGTGGTGGGGGTGGTTTGGGCGGCGTGGTGGAAGGGGCACTTGGATTCGGACATTGGGCGGATTCCTGCGGCGTTGAGGCCGGGGGGTGGATGGAGGGGGCTGGCGTGCGCACGAGTGCGTCACGGGCAGCGGAGGGGAGGCTAGGGGCGGGCGTGCGGGAGGGGCAAGGGGGCTGGTGAAGGGGTGATGAAAACGCGCGAAAACCCCGAAGTTGGCGCGGGAGGTGTTCACGATTTGTGGTGTGGGCGTGTGCGCGGTTGGGCACAATGGCCAACGGAAGACTTCGCGAGCGCGATGGATCACATCTGCCGCGTGCGCTTCGTGCATTCTGGCGGGCCCCCGAGCGCGGCGGGCGTGTGGGCGAATTGCGGATGGCGGAGTTCGATCGGTCGCTCGGCGACACCGATGCCCGCCATCTTCGTGCCGATGGATCGCAGCCCAGCGCCGAAGGCTTCGAGCTTCTTCTGCGCCGCCTTCAGGCCAGCAGACAGCTTGTCGCTGACGCCCAGCTCAATGAAGGCCCGGCCTGCTCGGATGCCCCGCGTATCGGCCACGTTCACTCACCCTTTCTTGATCGAGTTCCGCCACAAGAGCGGCAGGTTGGGCCGCTCCTTCTCCAGCGCCGGGGCCATGTACGGCCGCGGCGCGATCTTGACCTTCTGCGAGGTGAGCTTGCCGCCGCGCCTACGAAGCACGATGACTTCGCCGCCATGCTCCAAAGCGCTCGGTGCCTCGCTCTTCTTGAATCCCACCGGCCCAACGCACATGCAGTGTCCCTTTGTCGAAGGGGCGACCGCCCTGGTCTTTCCCTTCGCCGTGACGCGCCGCTTGTTCGGCCAGCAACGCCGACGGAGTTCGACGACCACCGGCTGAAGCGATCCCCGGTGCAGATAGAGCGCGAAGATCTCGCGGACGCGGGACGCCTCGTTCGCGTTGATCACGAGACGAGGGTTGCCGTTCGTTCGGTCCACGTCGTACCCAGGACCGGTGCGCCCCCGGCCCACTTTCCCTTGCGCTTCTGCGCCGCGATCTTGTCACGGATGCGCTCGCCGATGATCTCGCGCTCGAACTGGGCGAACGACAGGAGGATGTTGAGCGTCAGCCGCCCCATCGAACTGGTGGTGTTGAACTGCTGCGTGACAGAGACGAACGAGACGCCCTTGGCATCGAACGCCTGCATGATCCGCGCGAAGTCCATGAGGGAGCGGCTCAGCCGATCGACCTTGTAGACCACCACGCAGTCGACCCGTCCGGCCTCGATGTCGGCCAAGAGCAACTCGAGGGCCGGCCGCTCCATGTTGCCGCCGGAGAATCCGCCGTCGTCGTATCGATCAGGAAGCGCTGACCATCCCTCGTTCCGCTGGCTGGCGACGTACGCCTCCGCCGCCTCACGCTGGGCGTCGAGGGAGTTGAACTCCTGCTTGAGCCCCTCCTCGCTCGACTTTCGGGTGTAGATCGCGCAGCGACATTGCGGAAGCGGAGTGGCGGCGTGCTTTCCGTTCTGGGTGCCTCTGCTCATCGACGGCCCTCCAGGTTGAAGAACCGGAATCCGTTGACGTGCGAGCCAGTGACCGCCTTGGCGATCGCCGACAGGGAGCGGTAGCGCTCACCCTCGAACTCGAACCCGTCCGCCAGCACCACGACCCGCACCGTCCGGCCCCGGTAGTCCCGGACGATCGCCGCTCCCGCGGGTGGTAGCCGTGGGTCCGCCGTGGCGGCGAGGGCGACCTTCTTGGCGTCCTTGGGGGCCTCCCCAAGCGTGGCCCACTTGGGCGGCGTACGCCGCACGTCAGTCGGGTTTGCGAGTTGGGCCGCTCGGACGCGGGCTCGTTCGGACAAGCCGCCTTCGGCGTTGGCCTGGATGCGCCACGCGATGCGGCGGACGAGGTAGATGCGATGGCGGCTCTGAATCCGCTCGCCGAAGAGCTCGGCGTAGCGATCGTGCAATTCGCCGATCGTCATCTTTTCCAGCGCCGCGAGGTCCTTCGAAACGGTTGTCGTCATGGGCAAGTCTCCAGATGCCCGCACCGCTAACGCGCGGTACGGTCAGACACACTGAGGCCGGCTTCCTCGCCCAGTTCAAGTTCGATGTCCGCTTCTTCTTGATGCTGCGGTGTCGGGGCGTGTGTGGCAGCTGCCGCCGATCCCACGCCGAGGCCCGTCGCCTTGGCACGCCGGTGCCAGCGCATCGCGCCCGTCGCCAGTAAGGCGATCACCTCGCGGCGGCGCTGGTCGGCGGAAAGATTGGCGTCATCGTCTTTGGCAACCATCGGCGGTGCTCCCGGCTCGTCGTCGGACGATTGAGGTGGCGTGGGGGCGAGAAGGCAAGGCATGTCTTCTCCCCGGCTACATACGCCACGCGGAGGCGGGCTGTCCGCACTGGGCATGTGAACGCACAACTGGTTTCGATTCGTGTGGCACCTTCGCCAGCACGCTCGCTGGAACGCCCACGCGAAGCGAGCCGCTGCGTCGGCATCACACCAACCGAGTTTGCGTTCGAAATCGCCGTCGCCCCTGCCGAACTCGCCATGTGTTGCCGACCCACGATCTGTCGGGTCACGGCTATAACGGCGTGCCGGGTGAGACGCAGAGACTCTGAGACTTTTTGGGTTTGGACGCGTCCCCGCAGGCCAGATGCCGCGCCCCGTGAGTCTCACGGCGCAAGTCAGTGAGACTTCCCGCGGTGGGGCATGTCGAGAGACTCGGCAAAACGCGGCCCGGAAACGCAAACGCCCCGGCCTTGCGGTCGGGGCGTTCACTTCTAACGGGTGGGTCGGCCAGTTTCTGGACGACCCGGGCAATAGAGGATGGATAGCGTTGATCGAACAGGGCTGTTGATGTCACTCAGACGCACGTCGCTATCAGAGCACGCATAATGGAATCGTATCTTCCTAGGAAAGCTCCTCGGCTGAGTAGAATATTCTGCGTGCCGTCAATGTGCGAATTACGACAGATCTCGTGGTCGCGACGATTTGGCGATGGCGTATCGGTTCGCAATCCAACGTGCCGCAATTTCAATGATGATGACGGCCAAGAGCCAAAAGCCGACCGCGGCTATCGAACCTGGCCAAATCGAACCGTTCGACGTGGCAATCCCTCGCGCGAGGAACGGCAGTCCAACCCAGCATAGGGCAACGCCCAGTGTCGGAAGCCACAAAACTGGTGAGCGAACTGGCTCAAGGCCCTTGAGCTGGCGGCACCGGTCGACTCTGCCTCCAAAACTCCATGCACGAATAGTGCAGAGGCAAGCAACGGCAAACACGATCAGTCCGACGACTAGTTGTTCACCCACGCTTGCTTGTGGGAGGAGCCGCAATAGAAGGTAGGTGGAGCCGGCGGGTGCAACCGGCAAGAGTAACTCAAAGAGGTTCATGTTTACTCCCGGAGGTTCCACCGTTGTGAAGGTCTGGGAGACGGTAAGTCACGCTTGCTGTTTGAACCCGTGCGCACACCCAGCTGCCCCAATCTAAATGGTTACGCCCAGTGAACCGTGCGGTCGCTCGTGGTTGCTAGAATGTGGTAGCTGCCATTTTGTGAAGTCGTCCCACTGTCATCTCAGACATATCAGCAGGCAGTTCGACCTGGAAAACTCGGCAGAAGTCTGTAGCGAAATCCACACTGTTCATGTCGTCTACAAAACACCTTAGTGCTATGTCGAGCGGATCGTTCGGAACAAGCTTGCTGGCGTCTAGTCGACAATGCCGGGCCAACATGTTGAGGATCACTTCGTTCGGCCGTAGACCCGCTTCGTCCCAAGCCGCTGATACCTCACCAGGGGTCCGCACACCGACCTGCGCTTCAATGGATAAATCCGCTTTGCGCGCGTCTGCCGGTCGGATGAAGATCCACCAGTAGAACAATCGCCAGCCTCTACCTGGTCTTCGTGGAAACGACGGGATAGTCAAAGGTTGAACTGACATACCATCACCGACATTTGGCTCCGCAGTAGATACTGAGAATTGCTTCTCCCCATGCAACGCCAACGATTCCGACCTTCGCACCTGTTCGGACAGGTGCCCGCTTCCAACTGCCCGCCAAGTTACTCAGTTGCTGGGTCATCCAACTCTTGGAACCCAAGGCACTACGGCACACCGTCGCGGCTCCTCGAGCCCCGCACGTGTAGGGAGAGTTTCCGACAACAGCTGCGTTAGCGGCGATTCTCTTTGCTAGCTCCGTCATGCCCATAGCTTGCAGCAACCTAGCAAGGGATGTCTTGGGGATGGGTGCAAATGCACCTCCCACCGCCCCGCCACCTCCACCGAGGATCGCAGCGAGTTGCTTGTGCGCTGACGCCATGCAATCTTTCCAGCAATCCGTCACTTGTGTCGCTGCCGCGCAAGCAGCGACGATCTCGGGCTTGGTCGCACACCAACTCCCTGTGTACGCCAACTGGCCGACACTGGCATCTGTGAATGGAATCTGCCCGTACCCTTGGACCCATCCGCACTTCGCGGCATCAAGCA
Source organism: uncultured Phycisphaeraceae bacterium (assembly GCA_964588585.1). Taxonomy (GTDB): domain Bacteria; phylum Planctomycetota; class Phycisphaerae; order Phycisphaerales; family UBA1924; genus JAEUIX01. The sequence continues at coordinate 129,135 of CAZPPX010000004.1, read as the reverse complement.
CCTCGGGAGAGGGATCCCAGTCGCCAGTCAATATCCACTCAAAGACTCCGAGACCAGAAGGATCAAGCCGGTCTACTGGCCCACTTCGTACATACTGATAGAGAGCAGCTCCGTCACGATATCTCATCAGCGGAAACGGGCTGCCAATGCCAAGGACGACAGCATCCATACTTTCAAAGGGCTGGTTGATCTGTCTGAGCACATCTGGAGAGACGATCTCCGTCCCGATTGGATCCCTCGTCAGCCACCGTCCGAGCAAGGCCGAGTAGGTGCGGTAGCGCACGGTGTACAGCCCAGTGTCTTCGTTGTGGATGTAGCCGCAGTAGCCGACGCTGTTGCGCACGCCCGCACTGAACAGGCCGGCCTCGCCCACGCCGCCGCCCGACTTCTGCCCATCGTCGGCGATGCAGACGTCGTAGTCGTCGCTGGTGATCTTTCCGTCGCGGTCCAGGTCGGCCTCGACGACGTACGCCGGATCGCCGATGACCGTGCCCTTGAGCGGCTGGATCACGCCGTCGTAGTCGTCCTTGTTCACCACGCCGTCGCCGTTGACATCGGAGCGCAGCGTGCGCGTGGGCTCGCCGTAGGGTGTGTAGGCGACGCGGTCGATCACCACGCTGGGCTTGCCCGGCGTCGCCACCGCGATCACGCTGAACTGGGCGTCGGTGAGCTGGAAGGCGAGGTCCTCCGTGAGGTCATGGCGCACATTGTTGATCGTATGACGTCCCGCACTCCGGGCACACTGCCACGCCCGAGGCTGGCCTTGGATACCCGCAAGACGGGCACGAACTGCCGGGAGTCGACGCTCGAATGCGGAATCCCGATGTGATGATAATGGTTGCTATCAGCCCCAAAACCCCTGTGGCACCGGTCAGAAACCACTCCTCCGAGAGCACCATCGGAGTGAGCCAAGCGCCGAGGGCTGAAACGGTCCCGACAACCCTGACACCCCCTGGGATACGTCCGACCATCGCCAGCCATCCCAGAGCAATGAATGCGATGAGTGATGAAATGGCCGTTAGTAAATACCATGCTCCAGTTTGCGTTGAGCGAATACCCTCGCGAGCGACGTAGCCAAGGCTGTGGGCGACAGTCCCCGCTCCGTGACCGGCTGCGACAATCTGAACAAATGGCGACGTGACCATACAGCCCATGCCAACCAACGGCAGAAACCTACCGGCTCGCGCATGAAAGTGATTTGGCGTGATAATCGTCATGGCCGCCTTTCACATTCCGCCAACAGGCCCTTGAGCTTGCGAAGGAAGTCCACGACTTCATCCTGCGTCGGCCACGGATAGGCCTTTTGCCCTGCGGCGATCGCGGCTTGCACGTCCTCAACTTCGATGGGAATCCTCCGCGAGTTTCTTCAGCGTATCATGGTCGCGTGGACAGACCATCGATAATGTCATCTATCGATTGACCGGCTGCGGCTCGTACTGCGATCAGTCGCCAAGTATTCTCAATCTCTGAGTCGCCAGGATTGTGCATGACAAGGAGGTCGCGAACAGTCTTGCATTGAGTCACGAGCCTTCCCCCATAGGTGCTTGGAGACGGTCCAGACTTCAAGAGATGTGCTCGCGGCATCACGACCACTTCGCCGCTCGGATTATTCGTGGTTCGAGAGACCCGCAGAGGAGCCATGACTGATTCGCGGTCCCTCGAACCTGCGCGGACGCCTGCGAAGAAGTAGCGATCTTCAACGACACCATCGGAGAGACGGAGCACGCTATCCTTGGAGATCAGCGTGTAGGCCGCGATGGCGAACCCTACGATGACGACAGCCACGAGAAGCACGCGGCTCCACCATCGAGGACGACCGATGGAAGTCGGGCAGTCGCTATTTGAACGACCGTCACTTGTCTTCATCTTTTTTGTCACAATCGTCCTCCTTGCACTTCTTCTTTGCCTTCATCAGAAGCGCTCGATAAACACCGGAGTCGGTGATATCCCTGTAGAAGAAACCGCCCGGCATGTTGATATTGTGCAAGTCGTACAATTTGCCGCTCCCGTCGTGATCTTTCGATCCTTCCATAATGTGCGACAACTCGTGAAGCAACAAGGCCGAGAGAGTGTCAAGAGTCATGCGAAGCCAGTTTGGACTCTTTGGATCTGATGAATTATTCAGTTCACAGAATGCGTTATACAACCCACGGTAACCCTTTGTCTGGGCTTCGACGTCGCGCCCGAGATCGCTTTGGTAAACCTTGATGGTCTTTCCGGCGTTGTTTAGCAAGGCGACGAGATCCGCCATGCGCTTCCGAAGTTCGTCGAGTTCTGGATTGAGTTCTTTTGACACGCATGGCGAGAGCGACGCCTTGATGGCGTCAATCTGCTCGATCAACTGCTTGGCTCTATGCTTGCTTCGCTCAATCGCAAGACGCAGCCTTGTTTTCTCTGCGGGTGTCCACGTTCCTCTCCAATCCAAAACCGCATAGCACCCGCATCCGAGATAGTCCCCGTACGGGTCATTCCCGGGTCGCTTCGCCCATCCCACGTCAAGACCAAGGGGGTCGACGGAGGTCACGGGGTCACCTACTGCGTACTGATACAAACTCATCCCATCCACGTAGCCCGCGGGGTCTCTCGTCAGCCACCTCCCCAGCGTGGCCGAGTACGTGCGGTAGCGCACGGTGTACAGCCCGGTGTCTTCGTTGTGGATGTAGCCGCAATAGCCGACGCTGTTGCGGACTCCCGCGCTGAACAGCCCCGTCTCGCCCACGCCGCCGCCGGACTTCTGCCCATCGTCGGCGATGCAAACGTCGTAGTCGTCGCTGGAGATCTTGCCGTCGCGGTCAAGGTCGGCCTCGACGACGTAGCCGCTGCTGCCGATCGCCGTGCCGATCAGCGGCTGGATGATCGTGTTGTAGTCGTCCTTGTTGACCACGCCGTCGCCGTTCACATCGCTACGCAGCGTGCGCGTGGGCTCGCCGTAGGGTGTGTAGGCGACGCGGTCGATCACCACGCTGGGCTTGCCCGGCGTCGCCACCGCGATCACGCTGAACTGGGCGTCGGTGAGCTGCAAGGCAACATCTTCGGCTGAGCCGGCCTGGACGTTGCCCGTCCCGTCACCGGTCAGGCGCAGCCGCGCCACGGCGTCGTCGATGTATCGCACGCCCCAGAACTGCTGGATCACCGCTTCCTGCAGCGTGCCGGACTCGTTGACCTGATCGACCTGGTTTTCCTGGATCACCCGCCACGCTGCGTCGTACCAGAAGGTCGTCTTGCGATCGGGCTTGTTCTGGGCGTCGGCCACGGCGTGCCACGCCTTGGCGATGCGCCAGTGCAAGCCGTTGAAGCGGTGGGTGCTGATCGGTGTCACCACCTGGGTGGAAGTGTTGACGCTCTCGACCTTCACCAGCCGCCCCCACGCATCGTGCGTGTACCGGCGGGCACCGTTGCTGCTCTGCTGCTCCTGGCGCATCTGACCCGCGGCGTCATAACTGAGCGGGAGCGTTGCGGTGGTGGCGCTGCCGTCGCCCTTCTTGAGCACGCGCGTCGAAAGCTCGTTGGCCTGGTTGTGGGCACGTTCGTCGAGCCGGTCGAGCGCATCGGTGAACAGGCCGTTGCCGGAGAGATCGGTCCGCTGGCCGGCCCAGTTGCCGAGCATGTCGAGCACCCACTGCTGGCTGCCGGTGGAGGGCGTCCACGTCTGGCCAGCCCCCCCACGGGAACCCTGCCGGGCTTCGGTAAGCCGGTTCAGGCCGTCGTAGGAGTATTCCCAGTCGCGGTTGGCCCACGAGGCACCCTCGCGCCCGTCGAGCCTGCTCAGCCGGTTGCTGGCGGCGTCGTAGGCGTGATCAAGCACTACTACCGGAAGGCCGCTTGACACGATTCACCCCTGAAAACTCAGCCGAAACGCGCGGACGGGATATTTGCATAGGACGGTCATCAAGCACTATTACCGCAAGGCCGCGTGAGGCGAAATGGCACTGAAAATGCCGCATGGATCGAGCGACGAAATATTTGCATAGGACGAGCAATCATGGATTCACTCGAATCCAGCCTGTTATAATCTGCTGGGCTTCTTCGCTCGGTATCTCCCTCACGACTTCGACGGTCCTGCCACGCTGCATGACCACGTATGGCTCACCCGAATTCGGGTCGCAAATGGCGAGCAGCCATTCCGTAGAGGAGTCGCGGCCCGGAGCCCAAGCAGATGGATGAGGATTGATATGCCACACATACGCAGTATTGATTGCCTGCTTCTTCTCTTTGAGGGTTAAATCTACACAGCGGGCCATTTCTTCAGGACTAGGAAAGGCGCCCACATTCGTCGGGCCCGCGAGCAGGCAAAGATCAATAGCCGAAATGGCACTCTTGGCAGTGATGACATCCTCTTTCAAAGAGCCCGATGACAAAGGTCTCGGTCTTAGCATGATTACGATGCCGATGGAAAGGAAGACAAGCACAACCAAGGCCAGCAACCACACATATCGCTTCGTGGTTCCCTGAGATTGAGATGTAGATGCCGGAGTCTCGCCATTACGAGCCTCATTTTCCATCTTTTCCCTCCTGCTTCGCGCCATCCTGCTTCTTGTCGCAGTTGTCAGGCTTGCAGAGGTATTCCGTTGGCTTCGCAGAATCGCCGATGCTCTTGTATACATCTTTGGCTGTCTTTCCGTCCTTACCACCCATGTTGACCAGATGTCTCCATAGGAAGAACGGACCGGGATACCAACCAACCGTCTTGTCATAAAGCAGGATGCGAACCCCGCGCAGTTCGCGGGCAAGCGACTCGCCGAGCCGCTTGCCGGACTGGCCTGCACCCGAGTTGCAGCCACCAAACTCGAGCGTACCCCCGTTGGCTAAGTGAGTTCGCGCAAGTTCGATGAACTCCAGAAGCGCTCGATACTCGGCCACCATTTCCGGATTGTTGTTTTCAAGAAGAGCACACTTCTCCTGATTGGCGAGCAGCGACTTGATGTACTGAATAGTGTTCTGATCAATCGATACTTGCGTACGTCCGTCGTTGGCCGCTCCCGCAGGGTTGAAGTTGCCTGAACTTCCATGCCCAGAAATAGTCCAGCACGTTCCTGCTTTCCCATCATTGATGCGTTGCTTGAGTATCTTGACAAGTTCCGCCCACGTCTTGACGTTCTTTGTTCCGACAGGCGTGAACCAATCCGTGTCGAAATCAAAAACCGTGTCGCGTGAAGGCTGATCAACGCCTGACGTTTGCGTCACTTCGGGTTGAGTCGGTGGTTCACATTTGCACCAGCCAAGCGGGTCTAAGGAGAATGTTGGTTGCCCACCCACGAACTGATAAAGTGACATCCCATCCACATATCCCGCCGGGTCTTTCGTCAGCCACCTTCCTAGGGTGGCGGAGTAAGTGCGGTAGCGGACGGTGTACAGCCCGGTGTCTTCGTTGTGGATGTAGCCGCAGTAGCCGACGCTGCTGCGCACGCCCGCGCTGAACAGCCCCGCCTCGCCCACGCCGCCGCCGGACTTCTGCCCATCATCGGCGATGCAAACGTCGTAGTCGTCGCTGGAGATCTTGCCGTCGCGGTCAAGGTCGGCCTCGACGACGTAGCCGCTGCTGCCGATCGCCGTGCCGATCAGCGGCTGGATGATCGTGTTGTAGTCGTCCTTGTTGACCACGCCGTCGCCGTTCACATCGCTACGCAGCGTGCGCGTGGGCTCGCCGTAGGGTGTGTAGGCGACGCGGTCGATCACCACGCTGGGCTTGCCCGGCGTCGCCACCGCGATCACGCTGAACTGGGCGTCGGTGAGCTTTTCTGAACTAGAGACCATATGGATATCGCGACGAACGGGAGTGATGTGACAAAAAGTAGTCCGAGCGATACATGGCTCGCCCATGCATGATACGCCATCACCAAAACTGCCACGAACACGGCAATGGAGCATGCGACTAGCAATCTGTGTGCGTATCGATATGAGGCGATAGCTAGTCCTGATCCCAGCAAGAAACCGGATAAAATGTAGTAGTCGAACGGTTCGGCTGTATACTGTGGATTCGTGAATCGCAAGAACCCGACAGCTATGGGCAAGCCCACATGGCCCACTGGCATAAACACCAATAGGCAAGCAGCAGGCAATCCGACTCGAATCAGCAGCCGCTTATTCATACCTTCGTTCCTCATCCGTGTTCAGCACGATGTAACAACTCCTAGCTACTCCCTTGGGTTCCATCGCGGCTGGCGAGGTCGCGGCGCCTCGGCCGGCGCGTTCACCTTGGGGCAGGCGCAACGCATCAATTTCATGATCTGCGACATTCGAGCCGGGGAGATTGGCGGCATAGACGGGTTGGTTGTGTGTTTACCGGGAGTCCACCCATCCTTCGGGAACCCGTAGGAATCGATGGCCTGCTTCTTGAACCACGGCAAATATTCCTCTGGCTTCTTCGACGGAATTTGAGCCAGGTTCATTCGACCGACACAACTTGAGCAGCGGAGCATTGAGCCACCAAGTGTCTGACAGAGCGATAGCATGTAGCCCGTAAGTCTGCCAGGATTGCCACACGCATTATCAGGGCAAGACCCCGTGGCTGAATCCCATCCGTGCCCCCAGGGTGCATCATAGCTTACTTCGACGCCATCCCAGCGACGATACGTGTGTGCAAATGCGTCTCCGTACGCGTGCAGAATAGTTCCCGCTTCCTGAGCCGTAAGCTTACCGTTCCGGATCATCGCCGACAAACATACACGCCGTGCCGTCGGATCACCACCGTCGAGTGAATGTACGATCTCCATGATGCGGTACATCCAATCGTTGTATCCAGGGCGGAGCAGGCCGAAATCCCAAATGAACCAGCTCTCCCAAAGTTCGTAGGCATCAAACTGCGGCACTTGGTCGGGATACTGGGCGTAGTACGCCAGATTGAGCGCGTCGTTGATTGACTTACCCGCACAAATGGCGGCGATGTACGTGCCGTAGTAGTGCCCGGCCGGATCGAAAAGGCCCGTGGGATCGACAGCACCTACAGGCGATGAGCTCAAGTAACCATATAGGTTAACGCCATCAACATACCCCGCCGGGTCTCTCCTCAGCCACCTCCCCAGCACCGCCGAGTACGTCCTGTACCGCACCGTGTACAGCCCGGTGTCTTCGTTGTGGATGTAGCCGCAGTAGCCGACGCTGCTGCGCACGCCCGCGCTGAACAGCCCCGCCTCGCCCACGCCGCCGCCGGACTTCTGCCCATCATCGGCGATGCAAACGTCGTAGTCGTCGCTGGAGATCTTGCCGTCGCGGTCAAGGTCGGCCTCGACGACGTAGCCGCTGCTGCCGATCGCCGTGCCGATCAGCGGCTGGATGATCGTGTTGTAGTCGTCCTTGTTGACCACGCCGTCGCCGTTCACATCGCTACGCAGCGTGCGCGTGGGCTCGCCGTAGGGTGTGTAGGCGACGCGGTCGATCACCACGCTGGGCTTGCCCGGCGTCGCCACCGCGATCACGCTGAACTGGGCGTCGGTGAGCTGCAAGGCAACATCTTCGGCTGAGCCGGCCTGGACGTTGCCCGTCCCGTCACCGGTCAGGCGCAGCCGCGCCACGGCGTCGTCGATGTATCGCACGCCCCAGAACTGCTGGATCACCGCTTCCTGCAGCGTGCCGGACTCGTTGACCTGATCGACCTGGTTTTCCTGGATCACCCGCCACGCTGCGTCGTACCAGAAGGTCGTCTTGCGATCGGGCTTGTTCTGGGTGTCGGCCACGGCGTGCCACGCCTTGGCGATGCGCCAGTGCAGGCCGTTAAAGCGGTGGATGCTGATCGGTGTCACCACCTGCGTCGCGGTGTTTACACTCTCGACCTTCACCAGCCGCCCCCACGCATCATGCGTGTACCGGCGGGCACCGTTGGTGCTTTGCTGCTCCTGACGCATCTGCCCCGCGGCGTCGTAGGACAAGGGCAGGGTCGCCGTGGTAGTGCTGCCATCGCCCTTCTTCAGCACGCGCGTCGAAAGCTCGTTGGCCTGGTTGTGGGCACGTTCGTCCAGCCGGTCCAAAGCGTCCGTGAACAGCCCGTTGCCAGAAAGATCGGTCCGCTGGCCAGCCCAGTTGCCCAGCATGTCGAGCACCCACTGCTGGCTGCCGGTGGAGGGCGTCCAGGTCTGGCCTGCGCGGGAACCCTGCCGCGCTTCGGCAAGCCGGTTCAGGCCGTCATAGGAGTACTCCCAGTCGCGGTTGGCCCACGAGGCACCCTCGCGGCCGTCGCGCTTGCTGAGCCGGTTGCTCGCGGCGTCGTATGTGTGGGTTTGATCGACGATCGCGGGCCGGTAGCCGTCGGCTGAGTTGCCGGTCACGCCGTCAAGCCAAGTCTGGCGGATGACGCGACCGAAGCGGTCAAGACCCGGGTACACACCCGCCGCCTGGCTGGTCCAGCCATTGGTGCGGCGGTTGCGGTCTCCGGCGCTCCACGTGCGGTCGAGCTGGATGTCGATCGTGGGGTAGTCCACAACCGCGAAGACATCCTGGCCCACACGTTTGTACCCGGCGAGCACATACTTGTCGCCCGCGGGCGAGGTCATCTTCAGGCCCGAAACCCGGCTGACACGGTTGTCGATGCCGGATGTGAACGTGGACTGCAGCACGGTGCTGCCGCTCGGGTACGTCAGGGTGTTCAAACGGGTGTAGTTGTCGCCCAGCGTCGCGTTGGTGTTGAAGGCCTGGGTGGTGTAGGCGTACTGGACGCTGCGTGAGCCCGCCGCGGGCTGCCCAGAGCCGTTGAACGCGGCGGCGGTGGGGTTCTGCACCACTGAGGCGACCTGCCAGAGCGGCGTGTACGTGAACCCGACGCCGCTGTCGATGACCGTGGCGGCGGTGTCGCGGGCGGAGAGGATCTCCTTCAAGCGACCGGCGGCGTCGTACGACACCGCGATGGCCTGCACGGTGTTGTCGATGTTAGTGCCGAACGCGGTGACGGCGTCGAGCGTCACACGACCGGCTGCGTCGCGTGCGTATTCGTGGCGCGTGCCATTCTGGTCGGTGGTGGCGCGAAGCTCGCCGAGGCGGTTGTAGGCGTAGCGGACTTTGAAGGCGTCAGTGGTGCCAGGAAGACCGGTCGACTCATCGGGGTACCGGACCTCGACGAGCAGGTCGTTGCTGGCGACGAGCGAGTCCATCGGCCCCGGGCTGGCCGGGGCGGTGGTGCCATAGACGTACTCGGTGACCTGCACCTGCTCGCCGCCGGAGGTGCCAGGGGTGTGCGCAACAAGGCGACGCACGTTGCCGGAGCCGTCGTAAACGTAACTGGTGACGCGGTTGACGTCAGCTGCTGAAGGGGACAACTGGCTCGGGTTCACCGACCAGCGGCCGGCCGATCCGTTCCAGGTGATGTCCTGGGTGGTGCTGAACGTCGCGGAAGCGTTCTCGACGGAGGCCACTTGGCGGCCGAGGTCATCGAACTTGGAGAGGGTCTTGCGGCCCAGCGGATCAAGCCGCAGGGCGGCGAGGCCGCGGGTGTCGTAACCGATCTGCTCGACGATCGCTTCGGCAGGGATCTGAGCCGGGGGCCACGCCGCTGGAGCCGCGCCGCCGGTGCGGAAGACGCCGCTGAGCGGATCACTCGGGTTGAGCGCGACGTTGGTGCCAAGGTTGACGGTCTTGACGACGCGGTCGGCGTCGTCGTAGATCGTGCCCGCAAAGGTGCGGACCGCCCCGCTGGTGGTGGTGTCGAGTGTGCCGCGCGTGGCCGTGTCGTCGTGACGTCGACGCAGGTGCGACACGACTGAGATACGGTCGCGGTCGTCGTAGGCATAAGCTGTCTGCTCGATAACCTGGTCACCGGTGCTGGCATTGTTGCTAACCGTTGCCCCGCCCCGGTCGGTGACGAACGACTGAACCACCCGGCCATGCCCGTCATAGACACGCTTGAATGCCGACGCTCCGGGGCTCGTCGCACCGACGACGCGAGCGTTGACGTCGTACCACTGATCTTTGGAGAGCGATGTGAAGGCGGCCTTGTTCCGCGTGGCGATGCCGGTGCCGAGCGTGAGCGTCGGCGTCACGGCCACCTGGGTACGGAAGGGCAGGCCGCGTTGCGAGAAGAACGTGCGGGCGTACAGGAGCCGGTTCGACGCTCCGGCGACAATGTCGTCATCGTGGTCGCCGCCGAAGGTGGGAGCGGGAAGTTGGCTGTAGAGCGCTCGCTCCACGAGGCGGTCAAGGTTGTCGTAGGCACGAACCTCGTGAGGTGGGGTGGACTGGCCACCGCTCGCGGGGCCGAAGACCTGTGCAAGACGGTTGCGCCGGTCGTAGACGCGGACGCTGTCGCGGTAGTCGGACGCCCCGTTGCCGAAGAACTGACGCACGAGCGTGACGTTGCCGTCGCCGATCCCCTGGGTCGGCTGGCCAGCAGAGTCGTAATAGTACTCGGCGATGCGGCGGAAACTGTTGGTATCCGAGGTGATCCCCGTGTCGACGGCGATGATGCGATCCAGCCGATCGTATGTGAACCGCTCCACGCTGCCGTTGGGGGTGTGCTTCTCTGCAACTCGGCCGACCGCGTCGTACTCGACGCGCGTGACATCAACAACGTTCATGGCAACCGACTGCCAGCGACGGTTCTCTTTAACGACGCCCGTGAACGCGTGATCCGCAGTCGCCTTGGCGATTTCGGATGAGATTGTGTACGCCTGGGGCTGCGCCGGGTTAAAGGAAACCGTCCACTCGCTGCGGCGGATCGCCTTGTCACCGGCGTTCAGCAGCGTGATCTCCGCCGGGCCTGCATAGGTCCCGTCGGTCAGCTTGTGGGGAAGTGTCACGTCGGCTAAGTAGAGCACGCCCGGCCGCTCGGGCGACGGGAGTATCTGGCGAAGAGTCCGCGTCGTCACCGCAGTAGCGGTGCCGGGAGGACGCGTCACAGCGGTCACCCGGCCGAGCTGATCGACGGCGTACGTCGTCGTGAGCTGGCCACCTGATAACGGCGTACTGTTCGCTAGATCCCATCCGGTTGCGGCCTGCAGGCCGGGGTAGTCAGAGGTGGCGAGACCGGTTGTCAGCGCGTTGCTCGTTGCCGATGCAAGAGATCCCGTGGCGTCGTGATACGCCCAGCGGCGGACTGCTCCGTCAGGCGAGCGTGTGGCCGCGGTCTGGCCGCGCGTATCGACGAGTTGAACGGAGACCGGCGAGCCGCCGGAGCCGTTCTCCGCCGCCGATTCAGCCTCGGTGACGACCTTCACCCAGGCAAGATCTGTCGAGCCGCTCCCGCCTCGGAATCCGTACTCGTAGTTGATGGTCTCAACGTCCTCCGCGGCCGTCGAGCCGGCCCAGCGGAATCGCTCGACTTTAGTTGGCAGGTACGAGCGGAGCGGGTCGCTCAGGTACTCCGTGCGTTCAAAGAGCGTGTAATCTGCGGGGTTGACGGAGCTACCCGAACCGATCCGCCGGTCCAGCACGCGGTGGTCCTTTGGGTCGGCGTTGTACGTGAGCCGCTCAACCAGACCTGTCGCGTTCACAGAGAACACCGCGGGCGTCGTGGTGGTGGCGGGCGTGTACGACGCGATGGCCGACGGCATGAACGCATGTGTCTGCCGCCCCGACGCGTCGAGCGTGTAGCCCCACACCCACCAAGTCGTGCCGTCATTGGTCTGGGGGTCAACCACGGCGCTCACGGCGCGGCTGACGAGGTACGGCACACCGTCGATGGCCTTCAGGTCGTGGCGAGTGACGCGGTAGGCGACCGGCTCGTAGCCGCCGCCAGACTGTGTGTATTGCCTGACGATCGCGGTCTGACGGCTCGGATCCGCCGGATCGGAGAGATACTCGTACGTCTCCTTGATCCCCTGCGCAGAGCCAGTGCAGCCACACGCGGACTGCAAGAACTCAACCACGACTCGCAGCATTCCGGTTTGCGAATCGGCATCGCCGTAGCCGATGATCTTCGCCGCCAGATCCGTCACTTTGCGGCTCGTGCCGGAATCGACGAACGCCTCGTCGCCGTCATCACGCCGGAGAAGCTCCTCGGCGGCAAGAACGACCGTGTCGGCGGTACCGCCGATGCTCGACTGACCGAACCGCTTCTGTGCATAGAACTCAATCTGCTCGGGCAGGATGATCGCCTTGAGCTGGTGGTCGGCACCGACCACGTCCGCAAGGGCTTCATTGGGCGGACCGGTCGGAACCCGCGACGAGCGGTGGTAGCGGTACTGGGTGACCCGGTTGTAGAACACGGGTTTGCCGTCGTCGCCCATCGTGTCGGTCAGTTGCTTCGATACAACTTGGATGAGGTCGCCTGCGACGCCCGTGTCGTCCGAGAGTTCGTCTTGGCCTTGCTGCTTGTAGCGGTACTCAATGACGTCGGTCAAGACGGCAGATTCGACGGGCCCCCGAAACAACGAGAGGCTCTTCAGGCGACCTCTCTCCGCGCCGAACGACTGGAACCACTCGTGCTGCAAACGCGCCCGAGCCTGGGTTCGGACTTCGGCACCAAACATGGACAGATAAACGACGCCAGGCCGAAGTGCGGGCCAGCCGGATTGACCGTAGTCTGCATAGGTGAACTCGTTCCTTCGCCCGTGTACCGTGGTGTCGCGCACGAGAAGGCCCGCGCGCGCCGCGACGTAGGGTGCATCATCAACGGTTGTGCCGCCACCAACGGGATCGCCGGCCGCATCGACTGGCCCGGCGACATAGTGTCGGGTTCCCTCGCCAGGAGTCTCCAACTGCCAGAGCCACGCGCGGGCCGACGTGGTCTCGTCCTTGGGCACATCGCCCACGACCCGACGAACCACCGTCAGGTCGGCGCGGTCAGCCCTGAACACGCCGGATGCGGCGTCCCAGGGGAACTCCCGATACTCGTTGCTAGACTCGCCGTGGATCTGGATCGCCGTCACATCGCTGAAGTCCGGCTGCGGAGATGCCCCTCGCACCATGTGAATAAACTGCTGGGTCGACATGGACCAGCCCGGGCCGACGATCGACGCTGAGCGGTCAGATGCTCCGCTGATATGGCTGGAATACGAGCGATCTATTGAGAAGTCACCGCCAGGAAGCCGGACGACCAGATCGGTAACAGTTTCGAGCTTCTCGCCCGTCGCAAAGTCGACGGGCATTGTCCCCTTCGTATTGCACTTCCCGCGTTTGCGATCCGCCAGCTTCTTGAGTTCATCGGCGAAGTTGCAATCCGAGGCACATTGGGTTCGTACCTTTTCGAGGATTGTCGTGGCTCGTTCGAGGCCGAGCATCTCGACGGCGGCCTCGGTCAACACGGCGCACTTGTCCGTACCGAGGCAGGCGGCGAGCTTGCACAAGACGGTGGCCCATTGATCATCGGTCAGATTTCCGCCGCCTGGACAGCACTTCAGCACCGCCATCGCCGCCTGGAGTTCCTCAGCGGTCACCTTGCCGTCACCGTTTGGATCAAGTTCGGAGCAATCGACGGTGGCGTTCTGATCGGTTAGGATTGCGCAGAGCGTCGTCGCGCAGGCCAGCCCTCCACCGCCCCCGCCGGAACACTGACCCGAAAGGATTTGGCAGTACCGGCTCCTGGGAATCCCGTCAATACTCTCGAGGCACGCGGCGATCTTGGTGCACTTGATCTGCGGGTCGCCGCCCTGCGCGGATCGGCCGCACCCGCTCGCGCTGTAAAACTGGCAAGCCAGGTTTACAAGGTCGTCCTCGGTCGGAGGAGGGAGTCCGGCGGCACACCGGCACGCCTTGAGCAGCTCTATCATGAGCTTCAGGTCTTCGCAGTTGATCTGTCCATTACCGTCGATGTCGCAGTTCTGGGCCGGGTCGGTTCCGGGCAGACCGTTGAATCCGCACAGGTCGGCCTGACACGCCGGCGCACATTGAAGGAACTTGCAAAGGAAATCAGATGTCAGCAATTCCCTCAGGTTGGCGTCCTGAGCGAGGCATTGAATGACCTGCCGGCAGGACATCGGCGGCGCGCCCCCGCTGGCGCACTGGGTAAGGAAGCGGCATACCGCGTCCCCAAGGGCCCGATCGAGCGCTTGCTGAGTGGACTCACCGGGCAGCAGCTGGGGGTTCTTGAAGAAGCAGACGGCCGCATCGCTCAGTGTCTTCTTGAGTGCGTCGCATGGTGAAAGTGCTCCGCCCCCGCAGCCGCCATTCGGGCTGGGGCATGTCGCCTGGAACCCGCCGTCGGGTGCCGCGTTGCACTTGGAGGGGTTGCAGTTGAGGCATCGGAGGATCGCCTCAATCTCTGCTGGCGAAAGGCTCCGCCCGATCGAGCACTCGACGAACCGGACGTAGTCCTCGCACGAGGGGTTGGCTGGCAGTCCGGCAGGGTTTGGACAAGCTTGGAAGAACGCGCACACCGCCGCGGCAAACTCGGAAAGATCCATCTGGCAGGTACCGCCTCCGCTTGGAACGCTTACCGGAGACGAAATACCGCCGTGACGCTTCTTCGCGCACTCGCACGCGGCTGCCAACCACGCCTGCAGGCCAGCAGCATCACAAGACGTCGGAGTCTTGCCTGTCAGGCACTCCTGGACGAAGAGCTTGGAGGGTGCTTGTGCGTGTGCCGCCGAGCAACACACGACAAGGCAGCCAAAGGCCAGAGCGACAAGTCGGAGAAAAGAGGTCATCGATGGCACTCCGCAGGGGTGGCGCAGTATACCAGAGGATGAGCCAGATGGGTTGCTTGGCCAGCGGGGACTTGCGGCCCGAAACCATGAAGTCTCCGACAAACAAGTCCAGTCCGATGGAGTCGACAGGATTCCCACACGAAGCCCACATACCCGACCGTCTACTGAAGCACCCCCAGCGGACTACATCGGTTATCATTCTGCAGTCCGCAATGACGCCAGTCGTGATCCCTTTGCCGGAGCGATCCATGCACACCAGCCATCCGCGTTTGTTTACATGCGTCGTGATCATGTTCGGGCTCTGGACCGCCCACTTGGTCCGAGCCGACGATCCTCCTTCCGGCGTCTCAGCCCAGACGAGTCTTGCGCAGCTCTCGTTCGTCGGGCTTCCGGCAGATCGTTTGCTCGCGTCCGGTCTCTCTTCGCCGCAGATCCTCGCGGCCGCTCAGCGACTCCGTGATGCCGCGGCACAGCTGGAAAGTCTTGATGCCGCGCTGCGTCAGTTGGCAACCGCGCAGTCACAAGTTCGCGCGTTCGAGGCCGAGGCCGCTGGCGGCGGATCGAATGAGTCCACCGCGCAAGCCCTTGCCGCTGCGCGGGCTGCCGTGCAAACGATCGAAGGCCAGGTCGCGACGCTTCGGTCAGCATTGCGGGCGATTGTCCTGGCCGACGCGTCGCCGGAGCAGCAGGCGCTGCTCGGACGCGCGTTGGCCGGGGCCAAGATCGGCATCGACGGAGCCCTGGCCTTGGCTGCTTCAACTGAGGCCCAACATCGACAGCTCGCAGTGGCACTCCAGGCCGAATCGCGGAGCCAGCGGCTCGGCGAGGAGATCGACCCCGACTACCTGCAGTTGCTGGCCGATGCCCGGGCCCAGCCGCAGGTCAACTCGGCGGCGACCCGGCTCAATGGAGAATGGACATCGCTGCGCCTATTGCTCTCGACGCCCGCTGGTGGCGGTCAGCCGTGAAACGTCTGCGTGCTCCATACCTGCGTGCCATCCTTGTTTGTAGCATTCTGGCCAATGGTCTGAGTGCTCCAGCACAGGTCGCGTCAGCCCCGCTGACTTCCGTCGCATCTCTCGAACTCAGCGGTCAACTGGATCTGGCCCGGCTGGTGGATCTCGCTGCCACCCAGCTCAAACTCCAGATCGACTACGACGCCGCGTTGCTCCGCCAGCAGTCGATGACCCTTCGTCCGACCGGACCTCTTGACGATCGGACGCTCTGGCTCATGACAAACCGTGCGTTACTTCAACGTGGGTTCACGACGGTGGCCACGCCGGAATTCCCAGGTCTCTCGGTGGTGAAGGTCGAGGATGCAGCGCGAACCGCTCGGCTCGAAGAACCATCGTCGATCGAGGCCGCTCGAGGAACGGCTCTCGGGCAACCGGGCTTCCGCAACGCGGTGTTCATTCTGAACCACATCAGTTCCCGCGAAGCCGCCGAGATCGTCCGGGCGGCGTTGTCCAGAGGCGGCGATGGAAAGACAACCGCTGGACCGGGGACGGTCGCGCCACTCGGCAACGATCAGAGGCTTCTGTTGGTCAGCGAAACCTCGGCGCGTATCGACGAGGCGATCGGGGTGCTACGCCGGATTGACATTTCCGATCGGGCGATGACGACCGTCGAGATGCCCGTTGAAAACCTTACGCCGGCCCAGGTTGCGGCAACGGTGGCGCAACTGGTGACGAAGCGAGAGTCAGTAGGGAGCGAGAGGCTCCCGGGCGAGATCATGGCTTCGTCGAGCAACCGATCGGTGCTGGTCATCGCTCCGGCAAAAAGCCTGCCCGTGTGGGAGGCGATGGTTCGCCAGGCAGATCGGCGCGAGACGGTCGAGATCGTGGCCTACACGCCGCGGGTGTTCGCCGTGCGCGATGTCGCTTCGCTCATCCAGCAAATCGCCGTCGGAGTTGGCGGGAACGGATCGGTTGACGACCGGCTTCGAATCGTGGTGGAGGAACCGACCGGCACGATCCTTGTGACCGCAACGTCGGCCCAGCATGGACGCATCCGCGAACTGATGGACCGCCTCGACGCCGTGCCCGGCGAGGCCCGTCGCCCGATGCGTGCATTTGCCGTGCGCAACCGCTCGGTCACCGAACTCATGGACGTGCTCCAGCGGATGATCGCCGCTGGAGCGCTGATGGCCGAGAGCGACCGTTCCACCGGACGCGGACCTAGCGACACAACGACTGGACTCTCGCCGGTGGCGCTCCCCAACCCTGGTGGCCAATCGGCCACGCCAACCGCGAACGCGATCGCACCCGCACCCGCTGGAGGCTTTTTGTCCTCAACGCCGTCCCAGCCCGGGTCGCGTCCTTCGCGCGGAACGGACCTCCCGCTGACGCTGACCGCCGACGAGGCAACCAACACCATCATCGCCGTCGGCGAAGCAAGGTTGCTCGCCCAACTGGAGACGCTTCTGAAGACCCTCGACGTGCGGCAACCGCAGGTCATGCTTGAAGTCGTGCTGGTGACTCTCAGCGAGCGCGACTCGTTATCGCTTGGTGTTGAAGTCCAGCAACTGATCCGGGACGGCAACACAGCCATCGCCCTCTCGTCCCTATTCGGCCTCTCGACAGTCACCGGGGCCGGCGCGACCCAGGCTCTGAGTCCGTCGACCGCAGCCGGGTTCACCGGTGCGGTGATCAGGCCTGGGGACTTCTCGGTCGTGGTCAAGGCGCTCCAGTCGCTGGGCAGCGGGCGTGCCGTTTCTCTCCCCAAGGTGCTTGTCGCCAACAACCAGAAGGCCCAGTTCGACTCGCTCGTTCAGGAGCCTTATGGGGTCTCGTTCACGCAGGGTAACTCGAATGCGACCAACGTGACCTTCGGCGGCACGCTCGATGCGGGCGTCAAGCTTGCGATTAAGCCGCAGATCAGCGAGGGTGACACACTTCTGCTGGACTACTCCATTTCCATCAGTTCGTTTGGCGAACAAGGTCGGGCGGGTAATCTCCCTCCTTCGCGGCAGGTGAACGGGCTGCAAAGCCTCGCCACGGTGCCGGATGGTCACACCGTGGTCGTGGGTGGGTTGGAAACGGCCAACGACAGCACGAGCACGGATCAGATCCCGCTGCTGGGCGACATTCCGCTGCTGGGTGAGGCATTCAAGAATCGGTCCCAGTCCAAGAGCCGTTCGCGCTTCTACGTTTTGATTCGCCCGATCGTGATGCGAGGGCAATCCCTGGAGGCGTTGCGGGGTCTTTCAGCACCCGCCATCGAACAGGCTGGACTTCCGCCGGACTGGCCGACCACAAAGGTGCAGATCATCAAGTGAGACCGACGTGACATGGAGCCCGACGCTACCGAAGAACCCGTTCTCCCGCTCGTGCCAAGCACACGCTTCCTCGAGACCGTGCCGCACGAGGTCGCCCGTCGCCACCTGATCTTCGGCCACGCCGAACGCAACGGCCTGATGCTCGTCCGGCATGCGCCCGGGGTCCCGGCCTGGGCGATCGAAAACGTTGCCCGGTGGTGCGGCGTGCCTGTGTGCTCGGAGCAGTTCGATCCGGAGTTGATCGCGCGCGAGATCGACGTGGCCTATTCGAGGTACGCGGCGCTCCGGCAACCGCCGGACGGTCGTTCCGACGACGACTCGCCGCGGATCACGCTTGGGCCGGGCGATGCTGATTACGCCGACCTGGAGGCTGACCTCGCCCGTGCCGCCGCGGGCGCTGACGCTGATCTTCTGAATACCGATCAAAAGGGTCCGGTCGTCCGCCTAGTCGACGCGCTGCTGTTCGAGGCGATCGGCCAGGGAGCCAGCGACATTCACGTCCAGCCGCTTGCGAGTGAAGTCCTTATCCGCTACCGCATCGACGGCGTGCTCGCAACGGCACGGACCGTACCAGTACGCCTCGGGCCGGCGATCGTGACTCGGATCAAGGTGATGGCCCGGATGGACGTCGCCGAGCGTCGGACCCCGCAAGATGGTCGCGCTACGGTCGCGATCGGCGGCAATCGGGGCCGCGACCCGGCTAAGACCATTGATCTCCGCATCAGCACACTTCCGACCGCGTTCGGGGAGCGAGTGGTGATCCGGATGCTTTACGCTGAACAGAGCAGCACGCGGGCATCGATTGCTTCCCTTTCAATGCCGCCGGATGTCGAAGCCGCGTTCCTAGACAGAGCAGGCCGTACATCCGGGATCGTGCTCGTTACAGGTCCGACCGGTTCGGGCAAGACGACGACGCTCTATGCGACGCTCCGATGGATCATCGGCCGCTCCGCAACAGGCGGAACTGCGGATCGGATTGCCGACGTCAACGTGATGACCATCGAGGATCCGATCGAGTACGACCTAAGCGCCGCCGACGCGGCTGTCGGCGGGAGCGCTTCGACATCGGGAGGGCTTCCTCGCCCGTCTTTGCCGATCAGCCAGACGCAGGTCGATACCAAGAAGGGCTTGACGTTCGCGAGCGGCCTCCGCCACATCCTGCGTCAAGACCCCGATGTCATTATGGTCGGCGAGATCCGCGACGGGGAGACGGCGCGGATCGCCATCCAAGCGAGCCTAACCGGGCACATGGTCTTTTCGACGCTCCACACAAACGACGCGCCGAGCGCAATCTCCCGTCTCATCGACCTGGAGGTAGAGCCGTTCCTGATCTGCTCGACCCTTTCGGCTGTGCTGGCCCAGCGGTTGGTTCGTCTGCTTCACGCGGAGTGCACCGGCCGAGGCTGTACGAGTTGCCTCGGCACCGGCTACCGCGGTCGCCGCGGGCTCTTCGAGCTGCTCCTGATGGACGACGCCGTTCGTGCACTGATCGCACGCGGCGCGAGCAGCACGGAGATTCGTCAGTCGGTTCTGAGGCGAGGCACGCGATCGCTCTCTGATGAGGGTGTGCGACTCGTGCAGGCCGGGATCACGACGTCGGCTGAAGTTCAACGTGTCACGCTGGGGGTCGATTGATGATCATCCCATCCCCAGCGGATTCCGCTCAGTCGCCATCAAGCGAGTCGCCTTCGCACCAAGTGATCCAGCGCGTACGACGATCGACACGAAGATGGTGCTGGTCGGGCGGTGCGCTGCTTCTGGCAAGCATCACATGGGCGGTCTGGGAGCAGCCCGACGACCCGGCCGCAAAGGATGAACACAAGCGTCTCCAGCGGACTGCCGAGCCCGCATTCGGATCTTCAGTGAGCACACTGAACGAAGCCGCGTTTGCGTCGGTGATCTGGCGCACGCCATCCAAGCCCATGCTTGATGTCGCCCTTCCACCACCGCCACCGGCGCTTCGTCTCCAGTTGCTGGCGATCGACTCTCCACCGGGCCAGCCGGCGGTCGCCATCCTCTATGATCAAGAACGCGATGTGGTGTCCAGGCTGGCCGGCGGTGCGACATACCGCGGATACGCCATCGCCGTGTTCAAGGACCGTGTGGTCGTGGGCGTATCAGACGCCGGCGGCCACTCGACGACACTGTTGCTCGACGCTACCGCTGGACCCGCCGCGAGGGATCCGCGATGATTCAATCGGATCAGATTGGCTTTGACGAGCGCGTGGTGAAGGACGAGGCGAGCCAGTTCTATTGGGCGCTGGTGGACTTGCCCGATGAAGGACCCGATCTCCGCCGGATCGTGAGCCCTTCAAGCCGCTCGATACACGAGGATCTCTTGCAGGGCGTCTTGCTGCCATCAATGGACTCGCTGGTCTGGGCCGTTTGCGAGGCTGCTAACCGCTCCGGATCGGCAACCCCGCAGCGCCGACTGCTGTTCTGCATCCAAGACCGCCAGCGAGCAGTCGACGTTTGGACTTCTGGTGCCATCCACTATGGCCCACGGCAGATTCCTGATTCACTGGAAGTCTCGAACGAGCCTTCTTCGATCAATCTGCTCTGCGGCGAGCTGACGCCCAAGCCGCTCAGCAGGGTCCGCGCTCGGCGGTGGCTGGCCGTCGGCGCGCTGGGCGTGGCCGTGGCCGCATCGATGCTGCTCGGAATCGAGCGACGAAGAATCGCCGACGCAGCGGTCGTTGCCGAACGTCAGGGTCAGTTGAATGCGCTGCTCCGCGAGAACCGAGTCGGTAGCGTGGTGGAGCTGTCGCTACGTCGCGATCGGCTCAGCGTCACGCGGCAGCGGCTTGACCGCGCCGGCACTCATCACCGAGATGCCGCCGCGGCGATCGCTGCGCTGCTGGCGGCCTGGCCGAACGGCGATACCGCGCCCATCACGCAGACAGAGTCTGTGGCTGTAAGCGGCGACGTGATCTCCATGCAGGCAGCGTTCTTCGATCGGCAGAGCGCCACCTCGCTCGCCCAGAGTCTGTCACACTTCCCGGACGAATCGCACGGTGACACGATCGGCACCGAGTGGACGCTGGGACAGCCGCAGATCACGTCCGTGAACGGCCCCTCGGGGCAGCCGAGCTTCCGAGCAACGTTTCGATTCATACGCATGTCTGGCGGCACAGTGCCCAGTGGCAAGGGGATCTCGCCATGAAGCACTCCCGCGAGATCGTGGTAGTTGCCCTCGTGTGCGCCGCCTCGATGTGCGTCTGGCGCGGAGCTGCGCTTGTCTCTCTCCGCGCGTCGTCCGCGAGGTTGCTAACGGATCTTCAGGCCGCGGAGCAGATCGTTCTGGAGATTGATCGGCTGGCGAAGCTGCCGGCAACCGCTCTTGCTCCGGGCACTTCCGACGCGAGCCTGCTGCGCGACATACAAGAGGCCTTCGCCGCGGCAGGTGTCCCGTCGGCGAGTATCCGCGAACTAGCGATCGACCCTCGGACGGACGACCGATCCGGACCCGTTGGTATGGGGCTTTCCAGACGCTCCGGGCGTGCGAACTGCGTGGGCCTTACGTTGCCGCAACTCGGCCGAGTTCTGAACACGCTTCGGGTGAGCCTGCCGCCCGTTCGGATCGAGCAGATCGCACTGAACAAGGAGACGAACGTCACCGATCCACCCCAGTTCCGTGTGTCTCTTACGTTCGCGGCGTATGCGCCGCTCCCGCAAACATCGACTCCGGTTCCCGCTCCCGGCACGCGATAACCTCCCTGCATGCTCAGTACCTGGTTTACACCTCGGTTGTCGGCAACGCTCGCAACCTTCAGCTTCGCAGCCGCGGCGCTCGCCGCGCTGCTCGTCTGCGCCGGATGTGCATCTCATCCCCGTTCGTCCGGGTCTGACCTCGCGGCGTCGGATCCGGTCGAGGCGGAGCGGCTCGCCGTCGAGGCGGGCCGGCTACTTGAGTCCGACCCCAGTGCGGCCGAATCGTTTTTGCGCAAGGCGATTGCGCTCGACCCGCACTGCGGTATTGCGTACAACAACCTTGGCACGCTGCAACTCGACGGCCGAGTGTCCGCGACCGGCCCTGACCTGTATGGGGCGGCCGAGAGTTTCCAGACGGCGGCCAGGCTCTTGCCGGGAAGGGCAGATCCCCGGGTCAATCTCGGTCTGGTCATGGAGCGGGCCGGCAGGTTCCATGATGCATTGGCAGCCTATGCGTCCGCGGTTGAGTCGGCACCATCGCATATCGGTGCCGTCCAGGCATTAACCAGCCTGGAGATCCGATACGGCAAATCGACAGCACAGACCACGGATCGGCTAAAGACGATCGCCGTTCAGGGAACCGATTCAACGTGGCGATCTTGGGCGAGAGACCAACTGCTGCGGACCGGCCGTCAATGACTTAATGCGGTCAGGCCGAATTGGCTCGCCAGAGCGCGCGATGCCGATCCTTGGCTTCTTCAACCCATGTCCCAGCAAAGAGATGTGCGCCCAAGAGAAATCCCTTCCCGTCGGGATTCGACTTCGACTCCCCGACCGTCGGGTGGAAGTACGCGGGCGGGTAGAGAGCCACGTCGTCGTACTGGGTGACCACGCGAGCGAGGAGTCCCGGTCCGGCTTGGTCGCCAACGTAACGGCGCTCGAAGAACGACTCTTCGATCATCGCCACCATGTGCCACATCGCCGGGTGGTTGGCCGGAAAGCCCATCGCCGCGTTGGAGACGATGTCGAGTTGTTCGCAGGCGGCCCACGCCCGTACTTCAGGCGGGCACATCTCGTCGAGTGGACGGATCGGCTTCACGTCGGTGTCGAGGTAGACGCCGCCGAAGCGGGCCAGGAGTTCCAGCCGCAGGATGTCCGAGCGCATCACGCAGCCGGGTGTGCCTCCGACGTTGCCGCACGCCGCCCAGGCGTGGCGGTTGAGGATCGGCGGCAGTTTGTCGTCGGTCCACAGCCGCATCTCCCAGTGCGGGTTCATCTCTGCGAAGCGGCGACGCCAGCGCCGCTGGTGCAGGGGCATCTCGCCCCTGCCCAGCCAGATCTGGTGCAGGACCCGCGGGATTGGGGTGGCGGTTGCGGTGGTGCTCAAGCCGCGACCTCCGCCGTCTTGCCGGTCACGAACCCGAACGCCCCGCCGTGAGCCTTGGCCGCTTCTTCGCCCTGTTCGGAAGATCGCCCAGTGGAACGGCACAACGTCGCGGAAGTGTCCGTGATCGCGGACCACACGGGTGAGGAACCCCGGCCCACTCTGGTCCCACACACCGCGATAGACCAGCACCGAGTGCGGCAGGTCGCGGATCGCGTGCCAGAGCATCGGATGGTTCCGCGTTGCGCCGAGCACCGACGGTGAGAGCATGTGCGGACGGCTCGCGCCGTGGCTGGCGATCGTCGAGCAGAACGCGCCCACGCCGGCGACGAGTTCATCCAGTTGGCGGAGCGGCAGGCGATCGGGATCGACGAATACGCCGCCCTCGCGTGCGAGCACCTCGTACCGCAGCAGGTTAAGCCGCACCGCCGACGCCGCGGGCTCGCTGAGGTCGAGCGTCTGCTGCCACTGTTCTTGGTTCAGGATCGGCGGCCTGGTCTCGAGCGTGAACGTGACGACGTCCCACTCGGGATGCAGCGTCTGCCACGCGTGCTTCCACGCGGCGAGCCGTTGACGGTCGGGAGACTCGGACAAGTCGGCCGTGTAGATGACCTTCGGGATCATGCCTTCACCTCTTCTTCGCTGCTCAAACCGCTCTGCTGCCACTTCGCGGGAGGCACGCCCTCCATGCCGCCCTCAATGAACGACGACGCGCCCTCGCCGAGCGCCACCGACTGCTGGGCGCTGCCGGAGCCTGAGCCAGAACCGGGCGGGCCCGAGCCACTTTCGCTCCCGCTTCCGCTCGAGGAACCAGACGAACTGCCAGACCCAGACGAGCTTCCAGAACTCGACATGGACGAGCCGCTGGACTTGCCGCTGCCGGAGCTCGATCCGCTGCCGCTCGAGGAGCCTGATCCCGATCCAGAACTGGAACCTGATCCAGACGATGACCCCGACGCGGTCGCTTGCGTCGCAGGCATGTCGTTGTGGACCCACACGCCGTCGGCCAGGAACACGTTGAGCCCGGGCACATGGACCGCGACCGTGGTTACACGATCGCCGGCGCGGATGACCGTCTCGACGCGCTCCTCGCTGAGGTCGTGCCGCACGAGGTAGTCGCCGACGAGCACGAACTCCGCCGACACGAACCCGACCTCATCTCCGCGGCGCAGGAGCACGGGGTGCTCGGGCGTGAGCCGCAGGCGACCGTTGATGGTGATGAACCCGTTGTGCGTGCCGACTTTGACGCTGGCCACGGAACCGGTGACGGGCGTGAGGACCGCCTCGGCCCGCTGACGCAGCCACTGGTACTGCGCCTGCCACGGCACATCTCGATCGAGCCCAGCCACGTCCAGCGCGGCGATTCGGTCGCCGGGCTGCAATCGCTCGATCGGAACGGTCTGACCAGAGGCCAGCCGCACCGGCGTCCCGGCCAACACACAGTTTGACCCGCCCGGGCCCGAGCCACCCGGCCCGCTTCCCCCAGGGCCCGACCCTCCCGGCCCAGAACCGCCAGGACCGGAACCTCCGGGACCCGAGCCGCCCGGGCCGCTCCCGCCGCCACTGGACCCGCCCCCGCCCGACGAACCGCCGCCGGAACTGCCCCCTCCGGACGATCCTCCCGAGGAACCACCAGAGGACCCGACCGAGGACATGCCGGAACTCGCGCCTGACGACATGCCGCTGGACGCCCCGGAACTCATGCCCGAGGACGCGCCCGACGAACTCATGCCCGAGGAACTGCCACCGCTGGAACTGCTCATGCTGGACGTCATGCTCGAGCCTGAAGCGCTCGAAGACACGGAACTGGTCGTGTCGCTCGTTGTTGGACATCATCTCCCGATTCCTCCATTTGCAGGTGGAAGAGAAGAGGTTCACCTCGGGCACAGCGGGGCGAAAGGTGCGGAAGGAGACGATGATCTTCCCGCGCTACCACCAGCTCGATGTGGTGCGACGGATGGAAGCGGACGCCAGGGCGCTCGGCGCGGGCCACAACTACCTGGTGCAGAACTCGGCCGGCAGCGGGAAGAGCAACTCCATCGGCTGGCTCTCGGCGTCTCCGCCGTCCTGAGCGATCCATTCGCCTGCCGCGGAGTCGTAGTACCAGCCGTCGATGGGGTCTCGCTCGAACCGGGACCAGTCCACCGAGCCGTCCTTGCGGCGAGCGACGAACAAGCCCGCTCCAACCTGATTGACCTTTTCAAAGATCGCCTTCATTTCCTCGAAGTTGCCTGACATGGGTATCTCCTTGAATCGGGGAGCCGCACCATGCGGTCTCCTATACCCTTGTCGGCGAGCTTTCGTCGGGGCGATACGAATGCACGCGTTGCTGGCGCGGGCGACGAGTGGTTTCATACCTGGTCTCCCCCGTCTACGGCATTTCTCGCGTTCGCCGCGGGCCGCGTGTGCACCCCGTATCCCGTCGGGACCAGTCCGTGATCTCTCATCCAGGGCAGCGCCTTCCGCCATCGGTCCTCGGTGATCTTGGCCTTCTCCGGGTGCCAGTTCTTCGAGACCTCCGCCACCACGGCATCGTCGCTGGCGGCGACGCCGTCGATGATGAAGTCGTTCCACGCCGCGTACAGCGTGGCGACGATTTCGGCCTGCTCCGTGGTCATGGGGTCGAACATCTTCATCAGCGCGTCGAAGCCGGCGCGCCGGTCGGACCAATAGCGGTCGAAGTACTCGGCGTGCCCTCCCGCCTTGGCCAGTGCGCAATACTTGGCCCCGTGTCGCGCCTGGTCGTAGGCGTACCACTGCGAGCGCTTCAACTGCGCATGGACCGACTGCATCATCTGATTGTCGAACGGCCCGGCAGCGGCACGGACGGGCTCGCTCTGGATCTCGTCGATCCGCAGGTGGTACTCGGCGAGGATCATCGCCTTCTGGAGTTTGACCCGACCGAAGGTCAGCTTGTCGCCGATCGTGGCGATGATCTGGGCGGCGAGGACCGTGCGCCGGAAATGCTTGTTCGCGCCGCGGGGCTGGCTCGTGATGCGTCCAGCGACGACATGCGCCTGTGCGGCCCGCGCCGGCAGGTGGTGGGTGATCGGGGCCGGCGCTTCGAGGGCTGCGACGGGCCAGGCCATACTCGCCGCGGCGCTGACGACCCCGCAGACGTTGATCTTCCCCGTGATGGCGGCGGAGATGAGGGCCTGTCGGTATTCGGTCAACCGCGCGATCGCGGTCTCGGTAGCTGCGATGAGGGCGTCGAGTTTCGCGGACGCTGCGTCGAGGTGAACAACGATGGCGCGTTGTTCGGGGTGCGGAGGGAGTGGCATCGACACGTTGCCCAACTGCTCGCACGTCAGTGCGCCCTTAGTGCTTCCGCCACCACCGCTCTCGTCGCGCAGGAACTGATACGCCGCGTGCAAGACGTACCGCATGTACTCGGTATCGCAATCCGCGCGAGTGGGCTTCACGAACGAGAGGTGCTGATTGATCGTCGCCTCGATTCGCAGCACCGTGGCCATGCCGCGGGTCTTGCCCTCGCCAGTGATGCCGACGAGCACGGCAGGCGGATGGACGATCGGCAGGTGGCATTCGGCGAGCGCAAGGTCGGTCACGAAGTCCGAAGCCTCTGTGACCTCGCGCAGATTGACGACGCCGCTGTTGAGCCACGGATACTCACCGCCCCAGTATTCCGCGTTCTCCCGGCTTGGTGTGGACCCATTGCCGACCCGTGCGATGAACTTAATCCGCTTGACCTCCCAGTGCCTCGGCAGTTCGCCGAGCCAGTCGATGCCAGAGGGCTTCATAGGGGCCGCGGGGTTCAGGCCCTTGGTGACGGCGTGGGTGATGAGCGTGGTGCGCTGCTCGACCAGTAGTCCGACCAACCGTTGCTTGGACGCGACCAACTCATCGATTCGCCGTGCGCGATCGTCCAGCCAGGCCGCGATCGCTTGCTGCTCGGGGAGGGGGGGAACAAACAGCGGCATCGACTGCACCTTCGCCGCATTCAAGTTGTCTTGCGTGTTGCTACTGCTGAACTGATCGAGATGCCGCTCCATGTTCAGGAGCCAGTAGCGCAGGAACCCCTGATCGGTGCGTCGAACATCCGGCACGATACCCAAGATGGCCTGATTGATCGTCGCGGGCATGCCGAGCGTTGCAACCTTGCCGAGACTCGCGTACATCGAGTAAAGGAGCGTGCCGGTCGGCAGCACCATCAGTCGCTTTGACGCGAGTCCAGACGCCGTGATTCGTTTGTCGGTCGTCGTGACGATCGATGCTCGGGTCATGTCGCCGATGGCGACCCACGCGATCCCATCGTCGTCGTTCCACGCCCAATACTCCTCGTTCCCGCTCTCGGGCGTGCCGCCCGAGTACATGTTGGAGACGCAGTATTTCAAGCGACTGACGATCCAATGCTCCGGCACGTCCCCCAGCCACGCGACGCCGCTGGGCCGGTACGACGGGTACGCCGCGCCCATCCCCGGCGCGGTCGCGGCGCCCGCGCCATCCGTCCGCGCCGACCCTGGCGCCGATGCCCGGCCTGAAAACAGGGTCGCGTCAGCCATGCGCACCGCCTTCGACCCCGGAGGGGTCGCGGGTTGTAGCCACGGGTGGAGTGAGCGAGTCTTCGAGCGAGCGCAACCCGTGGAGGGCGTTGAGCGTATGAATCCCGCCCCGGCAGGCGCGGAGGAATCGTCCGTTCGCGTGCGAACGCCCGCCCCGCGCGCCGATCACTTCCTCTGCCCCTCCGGGGCAGGAGACATTCACGCGCATCCTTCCCACGGGTTGCGCCCGCGAAGCGCGGGCTCCACCCGTGGCTACACCCCGTCGTCCCTCCGGGACGAAGAGGCCGCGGGCCAGTGCGCACATCCCGCGCCCCCATGCGCCGTGTACTCCCTTCCGCGGCGCAACGCCGGGCCTCCGCGGCGCGTCCCCGAGCCTCCGGCGCGCCGCCATTCCCTCCCGGCTCGCTGCGCCGCTCCCCTCCAACTCACCCGGACGGGAGTCCGGCTCATCCGGACGACCCTCCAGACGGCCCGGAGGACCGTCCGACCGACCCGGAGAGCAGTCCGGGCGGGCCGGATGACCGTCCGACTGCCTTGGAATGCCGTCCGCAAGACCCGGACGACCGTCCAACCGACCCGGACGGTCCCGGCGCGCCGCCCCTCCCCGGCGAAGCGCCGCCATTCCCGCCCGTACCCCGCCCACGGAGGCCCGCCTTGGGTGGCCCGGCGCTTGGGGCCGGGCTTTGGGCCTCCCGGCCCCACCGGGGCCGGGGGGTGTAGCCACGGGTGGAGCGATGCGCAGCATCGTGGAACCCGTGGAAGCAGGCGCGGGAAGGAACCCGCCCCGGCGGGGGCGGAGGAGGTGTTGGATGCGCGGGCATGAACGAAGGGCGAGAGTTTCCCCCGCCCCTCCGGGGCGGAACGCGCGAGAGACACCGTTGCCACGGGTGGCGCGGGCGAAGCGCCCGCTCCACCCGTGGCTACACCCCGTCGCTCCTTCGGAGCGAAGGCCGTTCACTTGGTCACCTCCGCGAGCATGCGCATGATGCTCTGCTCCAGGCCGGTGATCTCCGACTCGATGGCATCGAGCGGACGCGGCGGCTGGTAGACGTAGAAGTGCCGGGTGACGGGGAGTTCGTAGCCCACGATCCCGACCTGCCCATCCTTCTTGTCGCGGTGCTTCTCGCCCGTGGCGATCCACGCATCCGGGACGTGCGGCTTCACCTCGCGGTCGAAGTAGACGAGGATGTCCTCCTTCAGGGGGACGTTCTCGTTGTCGCGGAGTTCGGGATCGGGTTCGGGGTTACCGTCCTCATCGACGCAGATCGCGGCGTTCTCGTCACGCTTGCCCAGGGCCGCGACGATCGCCTTGCGGACGGGCGCGGCGATCTTCGCGTCGGCGGCGTCGAACGCGGCGTCGAGGTCGGCCAGAAACGCTGCGCGGTCCATCCAGACCTTGGCCGCGGGCAGGGCTTCGAGCACGGCGACCACGGCATCACCGGCGGGGTTGGGCGCGGATGGGGTCGCGGAGGCATCGGCTGCGGAGGCGGCCTCGCCCTTTGCCTTCCTGCCGCGCTTCTTCGGCGTCGCCTCGGCATCCTCGGCGAGTTTGACGAACGCCGACGATGCGCGGAGCGCCCCGATCCCGTCCGGCGTCACCTCGAACCGCAGGCGGAGCGGGCGCTCGACGGTGATCTTGCGGTAGCCGAAGTCGGCGTTGTCGAACACCTTCGAGTGCTCGCCGACGGCGAAGTCGCCGTACAGGCGCGTGATCGCGCCGACGTGGTCGGGCCTGCCGTCCCTGCCGTCGCCGATCTCCTGCCGCTTGTTGCCCAGCGACTTGCGCATCTTCTGGGCGAAGGAGACGGCGTTGATGAGCTGGACCTTGCCGCGGCGCGTGGGGGCCTTGCGGTTGGTGACGATCCACACATAGGTGTAGATGCCCGTGTTGTAGAAGAGTTCATCGGGGAGAGCGACAATGGTCTCGAGCCAGTCGTTCTCGATGATCCACCGACGGATCTCGCTCTCGCCCGAGCCCGCGTCGCCAGTGAACAGCGGGGAGCCGTTGAAGACGATGCCCAGGCGCGTGCCGTTCGCGCCCGCTTTGTCCACGGGCTTCATCTTCGAGATCATGTGCTGCAGGAAGAGGAGCGAGCCATCGTTGATGCGGGGAAGCCCCGCGCCGAACCGACCAGACATCTTCAGCGTCTCATGCTCCTTGCGGATCTCATCCTCTTCGGGTTTCCACTCGACACCAAATGGCGGGTTGGCCAGCATGTAGTCGTACCGCTCGTGCTCGAACCCGTCGTCAGTGAACGAGTCCCCGAACTTGATGTGATCGATATTCTGGCCCTTGATCAGCATGTCCGAACCGCAGATCGCGTAGGACTCGGGGTTGTAGTCCTGGCCGAAGACCTCGAGACGGGCGTCGGGATTCAGTTCCGCGAGATACTCCTCGGCGACGGAGAGCATGCCGCCCGTGCCGCACGCCGGGTCAAACAGGGTCTTCACGATGCCCTTGCGGGTCAGGATCTCGCCGTCGGGCGTGAACAGCAGATTCACGATGAGCCGGATGACCTCGCGCGGTGTGAAGTGGTCGCCGGCGGTCTCGTTCGCCGCTTCGCTGAACTTCCGGATGAGCTCCTCGAAGATGTAGCCCATCTCGACGTTCGTCACCGTCTGCGGGTGGAGATCGATGGCCGCGAACTTCGAGACGATCAGGTACAGACGGTTGGCCTTGTCCAGCTTTTCGATGTGCTCGGCGAAGCCGAAGTACTCGATGATCTCACGGGCCTTGGAGGAGAAGCACTTGATGTAGTGCGTCAGGTTCTTGGCGATGTTGTTCGGATCGCCCGCGAGCGAGCGGAAGTCGAACTTGCTTGTGTTGTGCAGCGGGAACGGGCGGTCCTTGGGCCACTCCGGCGGCATGGCCGCGCGGTTGAGCACCGGCTCCAGGTTGTTGATCGGAGTGCCCTTCCGCTTCAGGTCTTCCGCCTTCGCCCGCACCTTCTCGCGCGTGGGTTCGAGCACGCAGTCAAGCCGGCGCAGGACCGTGAGGGGGAGGATGACCTTCCCGTACTGGTTGGGGCGGTATGGGCCGCGGAGCAGATCCGCGACCTGCCAGATCAGGGAGACTTTGTCGCTGAAGTTGTGCATGGCGGTGGCGGATGGCGGCGTTCTGGGGTGGCTGGATTGGGCGGCGGGGGGTCGGGCGTGCGGCGTGTAGTAAACGCTGCACGCGGAGTGTAACCGGGGACAGGCAGGCTTGCAGCGCCCAGGCATGCCAAGCGGACAGAATCTCGGTTTGGGGCATGGCCTGCGGATTCGGGCACCCCGACCGCCGGGCGTTCAGGATTGAACAGCCGACGCCCGCGTCCGCAGCTCCGACCAGCACCGCCGCTGGAGCGTCCAGTCGGCCACGCTGGTCGCGGCACGCAGCATGTGCTCGTGGATCGGGTCGCGCCCGCGCATGACCAGGGGCAGGAACAGGATCTCTTCCTGGATGTCCGGTGCGAGGTGGCAGAGGTTCATCAGCTGCGTGATCCGGGGCTGGGTGACGTGGGTCAGGCGGGCGATCTCCGAGATGTTGGCGACCTTGCCCGCGCGGATCATCTCGTCAAAGTGAATCGCCAGCGCCATCAGACGGGAGATTCGGGGCACGCGGCCGGGGTCCACGGCGGTCCTCGCGTCGGGCTGGGTGTCGATGGTCTTGCGCCCGTGCGCCGCCCGGTTGAAGTAGACCCTTGTCTTCACGGTGATCATGCCGACTCCTCCTTCGCGCCCGCCGCGCCCGCCGCCAGGGCCTTGACGCCGGACGGGTAGAACGAGACCTCGATGCTGCTGTCCAGGGCGTCGAAGACGACCTTGTTGATGAGCAGCTGCAGCATCCGGACCTGCTCGCGCGGAGCCAGGGCCGTCCAGACGTTGTCGAAGTCGGCGAAGGCGGCGTGCAGGTCGTCTGCGGAGAGGATTTCCGCGCGGTGCCGCTCAATGGTGGCGGCGATCTCGCCCGCCCGCTGTTCGGCCTCCCGAATCTGGTCGTTGAGGTCCGTGATCCGACCGGCGGAGGCCGAGGACGCTGGCTCCGTGGTCGCCAGTCGCCGAATCTCGGCGTGGTTGCGCCCAAGCCCCCGGTTGACGATCCGTTCCTCCGCCTCCAGTTGGCCGATCGCGGCCTCCGCCTGCGCCCGCGACGCCGCCAGCGTCTCCGCAAGCACGTCCTGGTCCTCGCCGACGCACCGAATCTGCCCGACGACAGCCTTTTCGATCTCGAGCGCGGGGAGCGATCCCGTCTGGCACCGGTCGCGGCCCTTCTTGATGGCGTTGCAGCAGACGTAGTACCTGTACGCCTTGTTCCCGCGCCGCGTGAAGGTGTGGACCATCGCGCTGCCGCACCCCTTGCAGAAGAGCAACTTGCGGAGCAGCGCCCCGAACTGGTTCCGCTGCTCGTTCCCGCGCGTGCGGGAGTTCTTCTGCATCAGCATGTGGACCCGCCGGAACACGTCCTCGTCCACGATGGCCTCGTGCTGCCCCTGGTACGTCTCGCCCTTGTGGACAACCTTGCCCATGTAGATCGGGTTCGTCAGTGTGCAGTACACCGAGTGGCGGTCCCACTCCACGCCGCCGCGCACCACCCCGGCCTTCGTGCGCCAGCTCTTCGTCCGCCAACCTCGCTTGCAAAGTTCCTCGCCGACCGACAACAGCGAGCCCAACTCCAGATACCGCTCGAAGATCTGACGCACGCGAGATGCCTCGGCCGGGTTGACGACGAGCCGCGGGCTGCCGTTTGAACGGTCCACGTCGTACCCGAACGGCGGCGGTCCGCCACCCCACTTGCCGCGTTTCTTCGCTGCCGCGATCTTGTCCCGGATGCGCTCCCCGATGATCTCACGCTCGAACTGCGCGAACGAGAGCAGGATGTTGAGCGTCAGCCGCCCCATCGAGTGCGTGGTGTTGAAGTGCTGGGTCACCGAGACGAACGAGACCTTGTGCCGATCGAAGACCTCCATGAGCCGCGCGAAATCCATGAGGGACCGGGACAGGCGGTCCACCTTGTAGACCACGACGCAGTCGATCTTGCCGGCCTCGATGTCGGCTATCAGGCTCTTGAGGCCGGGGCGCTCGACGTTGCCGCCGGAGAACCCGCCATCGTCGTATCGATCCGGGAGGGTCGTCCACCCCTCGTTCTTCTGGCTGGCGATGTACGCCTCGGCCGCCTCGCGCTGCGCGTCGAGGGAGTTGAACTCCTGCTTCAGCCCCTCCTCGCTGGACTTGCGGGTGTAGATCGCGCACCGCGACAGCGCCACCGCCGGCGCGGCGTGCTTCCCGTTGAGCGTTGCGCGGCTCATCATCGCCTCTCCAGGTTGAAGAACCGGAAGCCGTTGATGTGCGATCCCGTGACCCGCTTGGCGATCGCCGACAGCGATCGGAACCGCTCCCCCTCGTACTCAAATCCGTCCGCCAGCACCACCACGCGGACGACCCGGCCCTTGTAGTCGCGGACGAGCGCCGTGCCCGACGGGGGTACCCGTGGGTCCGCCGTGGCGGCGAGGGCGACCCTCTTGGCGTCCTTGGGGGGCTCCCCGAGCGCGGCCCACTTGGGCGGCGTCCGCCGCACGTCGGTGGGGTTGGCCAGTTGACCTGCCCGCACGCGGGCACGCTCGGATAGGCCGCCCTCGGCGTTGGCCTGGATGCGCCAGGCGATCCGGCGGACGAGGTAGACGCGGTGGCGGCTTTGAATCCGCTCGCCGAAGAGTTCGGCGTAGCGGTTGTGCAGGTCGCCGATCGTCATCTTCTCCAGCGCTGCGAGTTCCTTCGATAAGTTGGTCGTCATCGGCATGGTCTCCGTATCCCCGCACCGCTAACGCGCGGTACGGTCAGACACACTGAGGCCTGCCTGCTCGCCCAGTTCAAGTCCGCTGCGGTTCTCTTCTTGATGCTCCGCCGGCGGGGCCAATGTGCCTGTCCGCGCGACGAGACCGGTCGCCTTCGCGCGGCGATGCCAACGCCTCGCCCCCGTGGCAAGGATGGCGACCACCTCGCGGCGGCGCTCGTCGGCGGACAGGTTGGCGTCATCGTCTTTGGCGACCATCGCGGCGCTCCGTCTACGTCGGACGAGTGAGGCAGCATGAGGGCGAGAAGGCAAGCGGTGTCTTCTCACCCGGCTACCTACGCCGCTGAGAGTCGGGCTGTCCGCGCTGGGTATGCGAGTGACGATCGGTTTCGAAGGGTGCGGCGGCGCAGTACCATGCTGGTCGTCCGGGACGATCCCGCTCGGAGGCATGGAGGCCAGGATGAATATTGACTCCGTCGTGCGAGAAGTTGTCGGCTCAATCCTCTCGAAGGCACTCGACCCGAATCCGGTCAGCTTCAAGCGCGCGGACGAGGCGGGGCTTGCTCCGGTGCGGACGGGATGCCAGAAGCCTGTAGGCACCCTCCATCCCTTCCGACGGCAACTCAATCGCAACGCGTTCCTGTGCGGATGCCATGCCTTCACGACCGAGGCGCCCGTCGAGCACCTGATCGTCGGCTTCGGTTTTCAGCATGGGTCAACGACGGTCGTCGAAAGCATGGCTCATGCGATCGGCACTGAGGGGGCAGTGAGCATTCCTGACCACGTCGCCGCCGCGATCCGGCAGTACGTGCAGAAGGAGCACGCGAACGAGGTGCTGCTCTTTCACAATCATCCCCGGAACCCGATCAATGTCGTCTTTGACAACACGCCGCTGCCGTCGGGGACGGACCGGCGGACACTGGTGAGCTTCCACAGCGATCTGAAGGTCCTGGGCAAGACCCTGATGGGAGGCGGGCGCGTGCGGTTCTACGTCGGGGAGAACGGGTTCGTGCAGGAGTTCCGCACCCCAGATCTGCTCCCGGTCTTGGAACGCCTGGCTCAACCCGCGCCGCGGCCGTGATCCATTTCCCTGGACCGCGCTCGTCAATGCCGTGCTCTCCGCCGACCCCGTGCCGTGTTGTCTGCTCGCCAGCCAGGGGGCGGGAGGTATAACGGCGTGCCCGGAGAGACGCCGAGACTCTGAGACTTTCTCGGATCGGGTGCGTGCCCGCGGGCCAGAACGCGCTCGTCCCGAGTCTCACCGGGCCAGATGGCGAGACTTCCCGACGGGGGGCATGTCGAAAGACTCGGCAAAACGCGGCCCGGAAACGCAAACGCCCCGGCCTTGCGGTCGGGGCGTTCACTTCTAACGGGTGGGTCGCCCAGTTTCTGGACGACCCCGGCAATAGAGGATGAATAGCCCGGATCGAACGGGGCTCCGACGCTCACGCCCCTCGCCGCCGCAATCGGAGGGACGGACGGGTCTCTCTGGGCGTCCACGGCAAGTGCATGTGGCGAGTTGGGCGTCATTTGACGGGGCACCTCGGAATCCAGGTTTTGCGTTATCGTGCCGGTTCCGGTCACTCAGGGACGTGATGCAGGTTGTCGGGACGGTTCACGTTGGCGGCAGCTTCAATGCACACGGGCACCCGGCAGATTGCGGTTGAATCCAACGCTTTGACGAGGTGGTAGTCACCGCAGGAGAGGCGCGATTCGAGTGCCGGCCGGGCGTGTTGGGTGTAGACACCTGCGCATGGATGAAGCCGATCGGTACAGGCCCAGGCCGCATGAGCGGTCGGATTCCGCTCCGCCGCCACGAGAAGATCTATGACCTCCGCGTTCCGAAAGGATGGCATATCTCCTGCCAGCACGAAGATCGGCCCCGACCAATGGTCGAGGGCGGAGACGATCCCGCCGATGGGGCCAACTCCCGGGTGGAGATCTGGAATGACGCCATCCGCTAACTGAATGATGGCGGGATCACATGCCCCCACCAGCTTCACGCGGCGACCGAACACCCGCCGCAGGGCGTCAATGGGGTATTGAACGAGAACTCGTCCCTCGCTTCCCCAGGGCTCCCGCAGCTTGTCCCGTCCAAATCGCCGACTCTTGCCACCCACCAGAACGATCGGCTGGACGCTCGCAAGGTATCCGGGAGAAACGATCGGACGCTCAGGCGTCATGGTGAACGACCTTTCCGCTCACCGCCGTCGCGTCCGGTCGCCCGTCGTCTTGCACCTCCCCGCGCAGCGTCTCGATGGCGTGTGGCAGGATGTCGAGGAGTGCTTCGAGGTTCTCCGTACTTCCTTTGAGCGAACCGGGGAGCGTCAAGATCAGCGTCTTGCCGATCGTGCCCGCAACGCCGCGCGACAGAAAAGTCCGCGGTGTCTTCGCCATGCATCGGAGTCGAGCGAGCTCCATAAGTCCGGGATGCTCACGCTCAAAGACGCTCCTGGCTGCTTCCGGAGTGACATCACGGGGCGCCAAGCCAGTGCCGCCGGCGCTCAGGATCAGATCGATGCGACGCTCGGGGCTGGACCAGGTGACAAAGCACGCGGCGAGCTGGTCTTGCTCGTCGGGCAGGCATCGCGCCTCGACCACTTCAGCACCGAGGCGAGTTCGGAGCATCTCGGCGAGCGCCGGCCCCGAGGTATCTGTGGCTGTGCCGCGCGAGCAGCGATCGCTCACGGTCAGGACAGCGGCGCGGATGGGACGATCGCTCTCGCTCATCGCCCCACCTCACGAGGTGCTGCGGTGTAGTCGCCGTGGCGGCCACCGCGTTTCTCGGTGACGCGAATCTCTTCGATGACTATCGCTTTGTCGATCGCCTTCCCCATGTCGATCACGGTGAGACAAGCGACCGCTACAGCTGTGAGCGCCTCCATCTCAACGCCGGTGCGGGCCTGCGTCCGGACGCTGACGGTCACCCTGACGCGGCCGGACTCGAGTACAGCCTTCACGTCAACCGCTTCGAGCGGCAGCGTGTGGCAAAGTGGGATGAGTTCGTCGGTGCGCTTCGCGGCGAGGATTGCGGCGAGCCGGGCAACATCGAGCACTGAACCCTTCTTGATCGAGTTTTCGCGGATGGCACGTTCAAGTTCCGGCGAAATACGCACGAACCCCTCGGCGGTCGCGGTCCTCGCGGTAACCGGCTTGCCACCGATATCCACCATCCGAGCTGCACCGTCTGCGCCGATGTGCGAAAGGCTGTCCGGATTCGTCGCTGGGGTTCCCTCGTTCATGGCCTACCTCGTTTCCGCAGCACACACATCGTTGACCGGCTAGCCCGCCCCCGCCGGCCAAGAGTAAAAGGGCAGGATCGCACTCGATGTGCCCGGGGGTACTTCCACAAAGCCGTCGCTCATGCTCGCCGCGACGATGTCACCCGAGCCGCGGCCATCGATCAGCTCCGCCTGAGGAAGGCCGTCGGCATCCACAACCAATCGCACCAAGCGATGCCACCACAGATCGAGTACCCGGCCGTCGGGATTTCGGACCTCAATGAGCCTGGGGAGGCACTGCGGCGGGGTCCGTTTCGCTCCGGCGCAGGCGGCAAGAACGGGGAGGACGACCCGGACACAGGTGACAAGAGCAGAGACCGGGTTACCGGGGAGTCCGAAGATTGGAACTGCCTTTGCGGCGCGCGGCGTCGGTTGCCGCAGAATGGCCCCGAGCATTGGCTTGCCCGGCCGCTGGGGTAGGCCATGAAACACAATCTCGGCCCCCAGCTGCTCGACCGCGGCCCGAACTGGATCACGGTGCCCCATAGAGACGCCGCCGGTGAGGACCACCGCGTCGGCGTCTTGGCACGCATGCTCCAACGCCCCGCCGAGATGCCCGTCATCACGAATGTGTGAAACGCTCGCGACCTCCGCCCAGGCGTGCGACGCCAGGATTGCCTTCACGGCCGGGGCGTTGCTGTTGCGGATCTGAAAGGTTGACGGAGTGTGATGCGACTCGACGAGTTCATCACCCGTGGTGATGAGGGCGATGCGGACGCGTGCGAAGACCGCCGGCCGCGTGCTCCCTACCGCTGCGAGCGTTGCCAGTCCTGCAGCCGTGATCACTTCGCCCGCGTGCAGGATAACCGTCCCCGCCGGCGCGTTCTCGCCTCGGCGACGGATGTGGTCTCCCCGCCTGACGCGGGCAACCGCCACTGGCGTCACTGAAATGGAAGTGACCTCCGCCGCCCGTCCCGCCGCGTGTTCAAGGACGTCCTCCCGCCGGACAACGGTGTCGGCTCCGGGGGGAATGGGTGCGCCAGTAGCGATCCGCACGGCGACCGGCCGACGATCCCCGTCGAAAGACGCGGGCGGCGGCTCGCCAATGCGAGACTCGCCCACAACCGGCAGTATGATCGTTTGGGCGGCCTCGGTCGGACCCGCCTGTGAGTGGGCGGCCAAATCACCGGCGCAGACTGCATACCCGTCCATCGCCGAGTAGTCAAAGGACGGGCTATCTCGGTCGGCACGGATCTCTTCGACAAGGATCCGGCCTGCGGCCTCGTTCAACCCCACCCCGTCGCTCGATCGAACCGCAGGTGGCGGGCACGCGCGTGCGACTAGGGCCGCTACAGCAGCCCCGGGTGAGTCGAACGCGAATGCCTGACCTCGAAAGCCCATGTACGCTCCTGGCATCGCCGCCACCGCCAAACCATACACTCCCCCGATGGAAGTCGAGGTGCTCCTCTTCGGTGCCGCCGCCACCCGCGAGAATTCCGACCGGGTTACCGTGGTCGTTGGGGCCGAACCGACCGTGCGGGACGTTCTGGCCGCCCTTCACGAGCAGCATCCTGACCTTCGTTTCGCCCTGCCGTCCGCAGAAACGGGCCGCCTAGCGGTGAACCAGTCTTTCGCCAGAGGGGAACACCCCATCAGACCGGGCGACGAGGTTGCCCTTGTCACGCTCGTTGGAGGCGGGTGATGGAGCTCCCCCGTTCACCCTCTGTCGTCGTCTCCCGGGTAGTAGACGGGCCTGTGACTCCAGCGGTCGAGCAGGACGCCCTACTCAGAGGAGGCTGGAAACCCGCTCGTGATGCTTCCGGCTCCCCACCCGGCGTTGTCGGCGCCGCCCTTCGATTTGAAGGAATTGTGCGCCGTGGCGAGCGCAGCGAAGTCCACGGCGGCGAGGAACGGGACCTGCTGGCGCTTGACTACCAGACCTACGACCCGATGGCCGAGCGTGAGCTTCACTCGCTGGCCGAGAGGATCGCCGATCAGCACCGGCTCTCGTCGCTCGTAACGCTGCACAGCCGGGGGCGTGTGGCGGTGGGCGAGGTGTCGTTCGCGTTGATCGTGGAAAGTCCGCATCGCGCTGAGGCTCTCGCGGCAATGTCACAGTTCATCGACCGGCTCAAGCAGGACGTGCCGATTTGGAAGAAGCCGGTGTGGACAGATAGCGGGGTCTCATGAGAACACCAGCTTCGCTCCCGCGATGAGCAGGACGATCGCGAGCAGGACGTTGAGAGTGCGGGGCGTCGCCCGCCGGCTGCCGAGCGTCGCACCGGTGATGCCTCCGGCCCCCGCGCAAGCCGCCAGCAACCACAGCGAGCTCGGCGGCGTCCAGCCCCGGGTCGCCAAGCCGCCAAGCCCCGCGACGGAGTTCACGAGAATAAAGAGCGACGACGTCGCGGCAGTGCGTTTGGGGTCGGCCCAGCCCATCAGCAGAATTACGGGGCTCAGGAAGATACCCCCACCCGTTCCCGTCAGCCCCGCCAGAAAGCCCAGCCCCGAGCCGACCGCCAATGCCACGGAAATCGAAGGAGGGCGTGGCTGGAGCGAGGCCTTGGATGGGCGCCAAGCGACGAACGCCATGCGCGCGGCCGTCAGTACAAGCACGACGCCGATGGCGATCTTGAGCGCGTGCTGCGGGAGTTGGATGAGACCGCCCAAGTATGCCGCTGGGACCGATGCAACCGCGAAAGGCCAGAACAACGCCCAAGAGAAGTGCCCTGCGCGGGCGAACTGGATAAAGGCGATGGCGGCCACCAGGACATTGATCGAGAGTGCCGTCGGCCGCATCACGGCGGCCTCGACACCAACGAGTGCCATGACTGCGAGGTACCCCGAAGCGCCGGCGTGACCGACCGAGGCGTACAGCGCACCCACGACGAGGAACAACACGGCGAGGATGGCGAGAGTGTCCGCCGGCATCGGTGACTTTCAGGGTTGCTACCCGCCGATGGCCGACATCGGCCGCTCGGGCTGGACAAAGCTGGGTGAAGTGATCCCGTGGCCGGGCTGCTTGGTCCAGGTGGCGTCGATCAGGAAGTCGGCCAGTTCATTGTCCGTCGCACCACGTCGCAGCGGCGAGCGCAGGTCCCATTCGGTGGTGCTGAACAGGCAAGGCCTGACCTTGCCGTCGGCGGTGATCCGCAGGCGGCTGCACGCGCCGCAGAATGGGGTGCTGACGGGAGCGATGAACCCGACACGCGCCGGCGAGTCGTTGGGCAGGTCGGCGAACCGGAATGTACGGGCGGTGCTGGACGGCTCGTCGTCGTCGCAAGCGATGAGCGGAAAGGCACGCTCGATGGCGGCGCGGGTCTCGGCGGCCGAGACCCACTTGGAGCAGTCCCACGCGTGTGCCGAATCAAGAGGCATGTACTCGATGAACCGCATCTCGACGCCAAATGTGCGGGCCAACGCCGCGAGTTCGACGGCCTCGTCGTCGTTGAATCCCCGAATCAGCACGGCGTTGAGCTTGACGGGCGCGAGGTCCTCGTCCAGAGACATCTGCACGCCCTCGATCACCTCGGCGGGCGATGAAGTCGAACGCGTCAGGCGAGCAAAGCGATCGGGGCGGAGCGAGTCGATGCTGATGGTCAGGCGAGCGAGGCCCACGTTCTTCCATGCTCGCAGCGAATCGCGGCTGAGGAGAGACGCGTTAGTGATCAGGGCGACCTCGACATCAGTCGCGCCAGCGAGGCCAGCGATGATGTCGGCCAGCCGGGGATGCAAGGTCGGCTCGCCGCCGGTGAGACGGACCTTGCGCACGCCGAGCGACTCGGCGATCGAGGCAACGCGGACGATCTCATCCACGGTCAGCAGCGTTTCCGGCGGGGCGAATCGAACATCCGGCTCCATGCAGTAGACGCAGCGGAAGTTGCAGCGGTCGGTGATGCTGATGCGCAGGTCGCGGATGGTCCGGCCGTGGGAATCGACCATGCGGCGGCCAGCACGCACGTGCGCCGGGGCAGCCGGTAGCGCACGATCCTGGGAACGGAGCGCTTGGCCGGCAAACTGCGGGAGAGCAATCGCGCCACCTGTCCCGGCAGGCCGGGGCACGGGCACGGTTCTGCTGTCCTGCATAGGGGTCCGCACGCGCTCCGCTCCGATCTCCGTTAGACGCCGCGCTCCAGCTGCTTCGTCGCCCAGCTCCACGCGGCAACGGTTCGCGGGAACCCAACCGTGTTCATGCCCAGCAGGATCGCCTGCTCGACTTCGGCGGCCGTTGCCCCGTGCTGCATCGCGCGACGTACATGACTCCGGAGGGCGGATTCCAGACCGGCGCCGACGCAGATGCCGATCTTGATCAGCGCCAACGTCTTGGCATCCAGCGGCCCTGCGTCCTCCACCGCCTTGGCAATGCTCTCGTGGGCACGCCCGAGGGCGGGGAATCTCTTCACGAACTCCTTGTACGTGCCGGGAACCTTGCCTGGGTCTGAGCCGTCCCTGTCGGTTTCGCTGCGTTCCGCCACAATGCCTCCTGGTCATGAAAGGCGCAGAGATTCACGGGTTCTGTGGTGCGGGGGGTTTGGGCACGAGAGAGACCTGCAACAGGAACACCGCGCGCGACGCCGCCCGTACATCGTGCCGGACGCCGGGGGCCATGACCAGCAACCTGCCCGGTTGCAAGTGGTACCCGGTCCCTCCGGCCGTGATCTCAAGCTCGCCCTCGATCGCCTGCACCGTGACGATGCCGCTCGTGGCGTGCTCGGCGAGGCTTGCGCCAGCGTCCAGCACGAAGAGCGCGACCGTCCGGCCCGAGTTCTTGAAGAGCGTCTTCTGCCGATGCCCGTGCGGCTTTGGCGTCTGCTCGGCCTCAAGCGCCGCGGCCTCCGCGTGCAGGTCGAACGCGAGGTGTTCTGCCGCGAATCGCTCAGCCGGCGCCGCGCGTGGTCGGTCGTCGCTCATGGTTCTGCCTCATTTCGCCCCGCATCGTGATCATCCACCGACAGCCTGTACCTCGCACGAGAGCCTGGGCGATGCTCTTCGATGGAGGCCGCCTCGGACGCCAATGCAGCCAGCGCCTCCGGGTGGTCGCGCTGCACCGCCTCGAAGAACTCTCTCTCTTCCCAGCGGATGTGGTCGTGCAACCGGACGCCGATCTGCCGCAGGAGTTCGGTGTCGTTCGCGGTTGCTTCCGGATCGCGCTCGCACTCCTCCGCCAATCGCCTGAGCGTCCCGTGCTCGTCCAGCAGGCGCTCCCGTAACCCCGGCGAGTTGACGAAGGGGAGCAACAACCGCTCTTCATCATCGAAGTGGGCCCGGATTTCCGAACGCCACGCCTCCAGGAAGCCGGCGATCGCGAGCAGTCGCTTCGGCCGTTCCCGGTCAGCCGCCTGTCGCAGACTCCGGGCTTGGATCAGCCCGCCCATGTGCTCGCGCGACAACGGCTGGAGCGTTGCGTGACGCTTCAGCGGCGGGGTCGGCGGGAGTGGTTCCGCGGAGCTGTTGTGCGACATCGAGTGATAGTATTCAGCATGTGCGCCTCGCTGAATATCCTCGGCCGGACCCCCGATCACGGCTTTGACGAACCCCTCGGCCTGCTCACGGATTGCCACCGACGGATCGAGATGTTCCTTGAACTGCTCCAACGCGCGGTCCGGGAGCACGCCGGTGCTCCGCTCAATACCCCTGCGGCAGACGCGATCCGCAACGCCCAGCGGTACTTCGCCAAAGCCGCCCCCAAGCACACCGCCGACGAGGAGGAGTCGCTGTTCCCGCGGC
This sequence comes from uncultured Phycisphaeraceae bacterium, assembly GCA_964588585.1. Taxonomy (GTDB): domain Bacteria; phylum Planctomycetota; class Phycisphaerae; order Phycisphaerales; family UBA1924; genus JAEUIX01. The sequence goes on along the minus strand of CAZPPX010000004.1, from coordinate 87,075 downwards.
TCAAAGCCGCTGCAGCGACGCAGGGCAAGGACTGCACCGCGATCACGCGGCTCGAAGGCGACCACGAGCGGGCGGATCGGCTCCACGCACAGGTTGATGGGCTGCTGGAGGCGTGGCTGCGTGATGGCGCGTTGTCACCCGAGCAGTTCGCCGAGCTCGGCTTGATCCTCGCGACTCTTCGGGAGCTGTACCGCGAGCACATCCATGTCGAGGAGGCCGAGGTGTTCCCCCTCGCCGGTTCGCTGCTCTCGCCGTCGGACCTCTCGGCGGTGGGCTCAGAGATGCGGGCGAGGCGCGGGTTGGCCGCGCCGGAGTGAAGGGAAACCGGCGAACGCTCAGGTGTTCCCTTGCAGGAACCGCTCTATCGCGAGGCGCATCTCCCGTTCCGGATCGACCTGGTAGTCGGCGATGTCCAAGAAGGCTTCAGCTTCCAACATCCGGCAGGTCAGTGCTGCGGCTTCCAAGGACGTCTGCGAGCGGAGAATGTGGGGTCGGACCCGGGCACATAGAAAGGGAATCGCCTCCCATTCGGGCGCGGCCTTTATCAATCGCAGCAGGTCGAACATCTTCGACTCATCGAAGACAATCGTGCAAACGATCAGATCGACTCGCCCGTCCGCGAGGAACGCGACCGCCTGCGATATCGTCTCCGCGCAGACCAAGTCATGGCCGCCGAGGATCCTCTCCAGGACTGCCCGCGGCTCGGGGGACGCTGCAATCAGGATCTTGGCCATTCCACGCTTTCATTCAGTACCCAGCCGCGATCATAGGGTGACCGAGGAACAAGCGGACCTTGCCTCTGGGATCAAGTACGGGTTATCTGCTTGCCGCCTGTGACGAGGCGGTGCAGCAACCCGATCAAGGCCAACGTCCAGGCTCCCGCCGCGATGTAAAAGAACGCAGGCGGAACCGCGCTGAGGAACGGGATGTCGATCGCGCCCGCCATCCGTGCGGTGGCGACCGAGTACATCCCCAAGGGAAACACCGCGCCCCAGTACAGGGGGTCGTAGCGCAGCGGGAACTTCTTCACCACGTGCCGCCAGACTCCCAGGATGACGAGCATCGGTATCCACCAGGTCGCTGTGGCCCAGAAAAGCAGCGTCGCGCCCTTGATAAACGGGAATAGGTCCCGGAGGAGCGGGCTTTCCTTGCCAGCAAGAAGAAGAGTCGCTCCGGCGAGAGTTGAGATGGCCATCGCGCCCATGTTGATCCAGTATGGCGGGGCGAGGTCCGACGGCTTGAAGGGAAAGAACGTGTACCGGTAGAAGATCAGTGAGATAATCCACACGTAGAGCATGGCCCCGCCAAGCCACATGGTCAGGGCAACGAACAGCAGACCTTCCCTTCCCCCACCCGTCCCCGCTAGCTGAGCCGCCAGCACTGAGACGGACTGTGTGGCCACAATTGAAACCAGCCAGCCTCCGTTGAGACCATCCGCCAAGGCGGGCTTGATCGCCTTGACGGTGAGGGTGGTGAAAATGGTGTACGTCAGGAGCAGCCAGAGCACAGCGCCGACTATCCAAAGCACCCAGGCGAAGCCCGTTGCGCCTTCGATCAGCAGGGCCTGCGACCCGAGCACACACGTGCCCGGGACGGCCGTAAAGAACCCAACGCTTCGGTTGTGATCCTTCAAGTCCGCGACAATCCGGGCACGGTGCCGCACGATGCGGACAAGTGTCAGGCCCCACAAGGCCGCGAAGAACACGAGATTCAGCCAGAACAGGCCGCGGGCGATCGCGGCGAATCCTTGGACCGACGCCGCGAGCGACACGATGCCCGTCGCCATGACCAGCGCGAAGTACGCGGGGTGCAGACCTGCGGCGGCGCGGTCGATGACCGTCCCCCCCGCTCCGCTCGCCGGCCCGGGCGCACCGCCGCCCGCCCCTGGTGGTGATGGGACGGTCGAACCGCGATCGTCGCTCATCGCGGCCTCTCAAGAAGGTAGAGGTAGCGGAGCAAGCCAACATTGAGAAGGAGGCAGACGAGGCTGGCCCCAAGCGCGGGCCATGCCACGGCGTGGTCGCCGCCGAGGTACGCGTTCATCGTCGCGGTCAAGAGCCAGAGCTGCATCAGCCCGATGATGAGGACGATGCTCAGGATCCCGGAGACGATGCCGGTGCGAGTTTCACGGGTGATGCGGCCCCGCGCGGTCCCGGGCGCCCGAGGCAGCGAGGGTGGGGACGGAGGACCCTGCGAGAGCAGCTGGTTCATACCGTCCTCTCCTCCACGCCGGTCGCGTAGATCGTGCCGTCGCGCACTTCGAGCACGATCCGCGCCAGCGGCCGTCGTGGTGGCCCCGCAAGCGGACGCCCGGTTGCCAGGTCGAACGATCCGTGATGGCATGGGCAGAGCAACCGACCGGAACTCACGTCGGGCGTCACGGCGCACGAGAGGTGCGAGCACTTGTTGCTGTAGGCCAGGAACTCGTCGTCGCCCGCTCGGACCAGAAGGCACGTGTCGTGCTCACCGGGGTAGGCGAAGACGGCGGCCTGACCGACCGCGATGTCGCTCACTCGGGCGATCGCCCGCGGCCCCGTCCCGGTCTCCTTGCCCCCGAGCGTCTTGAGCGCGATCCACGCCTGGCCCGCGACGAAGGAGCCGCTGATCAGGACCATGAACTTGGTGAAATCGCGGCGCGCGACGTAGTTGTCCTGGGCGGTGTCGATGGGAAAGTCCTTGCGCCACTTCGGCTGGTCCTCGGGCGGGCGGCCGTCGGGAGTGAGGACGCGGAGTTGTTTGTCACGTGCCATGCAGAGACTCCGGGGCAGTAGAGGCGAGACATCCAAGCCAATCAGTGCGAACCGTTGAGAACGCCGAGCGAGATAGAACGGGCGGGCGGATTGGGATCGAGCGCGGCGGTGACATCCAGATGTTCGGGCAGCTCGCCGCCAACCCTCCGCGGTCCCATCATCTTGACCTTGGTGGTGATAGTCTGGTTGCCGAACTGGAAGCGGTCGATCGGGGTCGACTGCGGTCGCGCCGCCTCGATCTCCTCTCGTGTTCCGAAGAAGAGAGCCTGGCTCGGGCACACGCTGGCGCACATGGGCTTGAGGCCGACCGACGAGCGGTCGTAGCACATGTCGCACTTCATCATCAGCTCGAACTCGACCTTCATCTTGGGAACGCCGAAGGGGCACGCCAGCACGCAGTTGTTGCAGGCGATGCAACGCGGCTTGCGGGCCGACTGCACCACCCCGTCGGGCGTGCGCTTGATGGCGTCGGCGGGGCAGACCTCGGCGCAGGTCGGCGAGTCGCAGTGCATGCATACGACCGGGATCGTCTGTGTCGAGTGTGCACGGTCCACGGTTTCAAGGTGGATCATGGAAATCCCCTTGTGCGTGTCGCACTCGGTGCACGCCTGTACGCACGCCTGGCAACCGATGCAGCGGGCAGGGTCGATATAGAAGTTGAAGTGGCCGGGAACGCTCATAAGGACTCCGATCGTTTAACCCTGCTGCGGCTCCAAACGCCCCGCCCACTCCGGCGGCCCGTCGGCCTTGCGGACGCGGGCCGCGCACACTTTGTACTCGGGGATCTTGGAGATCGGGTCCTGCGCCGAGATCGTGAGCTGGTTGGCGCTCTTGCGGCCCGGCCAGTGGTAGGGAATGAAGATGGTGTCCGGGCGGATCGTCGTCACCACCATTGCCTGCAGCGTGCAGTCGCCGCGGCGGGACTCGGTCGTTACCCAGTCCCCGTCTTTGATCCCCATTCTCTCGGCAAGCTGCGGGTGCATCTCGATCCGCGGCTCGGGGTACTGGTCCACCAGCGGGCCGATACGCCGGGTCTGCGTGCCGGAGAGGAACTGACTGATGACGCGCCCCGTCGTGAGCATGAGCGGGTACTCCGCGTCCACGTCCTCCGCGGGCGGCGTGTACGGGGCGACGTTGAAACGGGCCTTGCCGTCTGGGAAGTAGAACGGGCCCGCGCCTTTGGCGACCACGTTCCACGAGCCGGGCTCGAAGAGCCGCGGCGTGCCTGCATGGTCGATGGGCTTGCCGCTGGGGTCCTCGCTGTAACACGGCCAGCAGACGCCGTACTGCCGCTCGATCTTCTCGTAGGTGATGCCGGAGTAATCGGCGACGCCGCCCTTGCTGGCGACGCGGAGCTCATCGAACATGGCCCGAGGCTCGGTGAACGTGAACCCGGCGGGGCGCTCCAGGGCGGCGGCGATGTCCTGGACGATCCGCCAGTCCTGCTTGGCATCGCCCGGGCAGTCCACGGCCTTGTTGATCTTGATGACCTTGCCCTCGATCTGCGTGACCACGCCCTCGTCCTCCTCCTGCAGCGAGCCGGGCAGCACGATGTCCGCGTGCCGCGCCGTCTCGTTCATGAAGAAGTCGATTGCGACGTAGAACTCGAGCTTGCCCAGGGCTCGCGCGATGAAGTTGTTGTCCGGGAGGGAGACGATGGGGTTGAAGCAGAGCGAGATCAGGCCCTTGATCTCGCCCTTGTCGATTTTGCGGAACATCTCGTAGCAATCGACGCCGGGACCGGGCATGTCCGGTTCGGCGATGCCCCAGATCTTTGCAATGTGGGCGCGGTCAACCGGGTTCGAGATGTCGCGCCAGCCAGGGAGCTGGTCGCACTTCTGCCCGTGCTCGCGCCCGCCCTGACCGTTGGCCTGACCGGTAATCGTCCCGTAGCCGCACCCCTCGCGCCCAATGCGCCCGGAGGCCAGGACCATGTTGATGGAGCCCAGCACGTTCTGCACGCCGTGCGAATGGTGCTCGATCCCGCGGGCGTGCATGAGGAAGCTGGATTTCGCCGTGCCCCACCATTCGGCCGCCTGACGGATCAGCCGCTCGGGGATGCCGGTCACCTCGGCAGTCTTGGCGGGGTTCCACGAGGCCACGTGCTCGGCGACCTTGTCGAAGCCCACGGTGAACTGCTCGATAAAGGGCCGATCGATCCACCCCTTCTCGATCATCAGGTGCAGCACACCGTTGAACAGCGCGATGTCGCGGCCGGGCTTCACGGGCAGGAAGAGGTCGCAAGTGCGGGCCAGAGGCGTGATGCGAGGGTCCACGACGATGATCCGCGCACCGTTCTCGCGGGCCTGCCAGACGTACTCGGTCGTGATCGGGGCGCACTCGGCGACGTTGGCCCCGCTGATCCAGATCAGCTCGGCCTTGGGGATGTCGCTCCACGGGTTCGCGGCCCGGTCGATGCCGAACGCCTTCTTGTTCCCAGCGCCGGCGCTCACCATGCACAGTCGGCCGTTGTAGTCGATGTAGGGAGTCTTCAGACAGACCCGGGCAAACTTGCCCATCAGGTACGCCTTTTCGACGGTGAGACTCGCACCGCTCAGCACGCCCATCGCCGAGTCGCCGTAAGTCTTCTGGATGCGGGCGATCTCGGAGGCGACGCGCGTGATCGCCTCTTGATAGCCCATCGGGCTAAAGCCCTCGGGGACCGAGGTGTCGCGCTTAAACGCGGTGAGCAGCCGATCCGGATGAGCCCCCTGGAGATAGCGCTTGACGCCCTTGGGGCAGAGCATGCCGCGGTTGAATGGGAAGTCGTACCACGGCTCGAAGCCGGTGACGACGTTGTCCTTTACCTTGAGCTGGATGCCGCACTGCTGGCCGCAGAAGCAGCAGTGCGTCTTGACGAGCCGGTCCGGCTCGGCGTCGGTGGCCAGGCGCACGGGGCTGGCGCGGTTCAGGTGCGGCCCGAAGCGGTCCAGGATCGGCAGGAGGTTTGAAGGAGGGTTGGACATGAGAATCCTTCTGGTCGATCAAGCACGCTCGGTCGTCGTCGGCGGGGCCGATGCGGCCTCCATCATCGCAGCAACGTCCACGATCCCGGGGCGATCCGTCACCTCGCGGCCCCGGCCAGCCTGCCACAAGCGGCCTTGCGCCAGCGCCATGCTGAGGCGGCGGCAGCGCGGGCAGATGTACTGGTAATGGCCCGCGGGATGTGCGGGCATCTCGTAGGAGTACCCCAGCTCACGCTCGACCTGGATGAGGTCTTCGACGTGCATCTTCGAGGCAAACGGCTGGGCGCACTTCCGGCACACCGCCTGCTCACCGGTCTTGCCCGCGTCCTTGTAGAAGGCCACCCCCAGCTGCGCCGGCCGCTGGAAGATGTGAAAGAACTTGCCGAAGGGCAGCCACAGCAGCGTGAAGATCACGGTCGCCGCGTGGATGATCGCCAGGAAGTCGTAGGCGTACCCCTTCATCCACGTGTAGCTCGCCGTTAGCATCAACCCGGTGATGCTCACCGCGAAAAGCAGGATGAGCGGGAGGAAATCCTCGCCGAACTGCTGGACCGCCTCGGCCCCGCGATCACGCATCCGCCGGCGCATCGCGATCATCACCCCCGCGATCACCAAGAACGAAGCCCACACCAGGCCGTGGAAGATCAACCCGCCGATCATGCTCTCGATCCTGAAGCTGAACGTCGGGAATCCAAAGACGTACACGCGGTAGCGCTCGAAATCGTCTACGGGCGTCTGGAAGTGAATCCACCCAAACACAAGCGGGAACGTGATCGCCGCCGCCAGCAGGCAGCCCCACATGATGAGCCAGTGGGCCGCCCACCGGGTCTTACCGCGCCGGAAGATGAAATTGTTGAGCGCGAACACCCCGACGACGCGCTTGGGCCAGGCGGCGAGATTGGCGATGAGCCGGTCGCGCGAGAAGAACACCTGCCATCCCCTCCGCCAGTAGAGGGCCGTCGGCGGGCGCTGCAGCCACATCGAATAGCGGTAGGTGATCGCGAAGACCGCAAACAGCGTGGCGAAGGTGTACCCGACAAGCGCCGCGTCAAAGTGGGCCAGGTTCCGCGAGCCTATGGCGATCAGGGCCGCCACCAAAAGCGTGGCGACCACCCCTCGTGTGCCGGCCCGAACTGTTTCTCGACTCAAGGATGGCATCGTCACCTCGTATCCTGATTGGCCCCAAGCCGACATCCATGAATGTCGGAGTGTAAGCCGGACGGTGAGGACGCGCGCTGCACCCGCTCGGTGGTTGTGCGGGACTCCTCGAAGGAGGCGGGGTTGGGCCGGCTCCGCCCGGCAGCCGACAAGGCCGATACGCCCCCCGCGACGACCGCCACTTCGCCCGCCATCACGCCCAACAAACCGTGCGGTACACTCGGACGATTGGCGGCTCATGGAGCAGGCCGCGCCATTCCGCCAGCAATGCCTTCATCTGCTCGTCCTCGGCGACCCGGCGCTGGTCGAGTTCAAAGGCAGATTCATCCGCGTACTCAACACGCTCGATGTACCGGCCGGGCCGTTGATCGTCTCGGAGTAGCGTGACGCGGATACCGCCCGGTTGCTCGTAGAAGGGAACCGCTCGGCGCAGGAATGCCAAGAGGTCAGCGAGCCGCTGCTCCGAGACGCTGATCTCGAGGTCTAGCACGACACGGACCGGACTGTCCATACCGGCGAGCGTAGGAGATTTGCCCTCAGCTAGATCGAAAATGTTCCCGTTCCTCCACCGCTCGAACTCGACCCGCTCATGCTCCCCGAGCCGCTGCCGGAGCCCGAAGACGAGCCCGACGAGAACGACGATGAGCCGCTGGACTTGCTGCCGGACGACCCGCTGCCGCTCGATGATCCGCTGCCCGATCCCGACCCAGAGCCCGAACCGGAACCGGAGCCCGATCCGCTCCCGGACCCCGAGCCAGAGCCCGAACCGGAGGCGCTGCCCGACCCAGAGCTCTGGGCGGTGGCGGGCATGTCGTTGTGGACCCAGACCCCCTCGGCCAGGAGCGTGTTGGTGCCCGGGATGTGGATGGCGACGGTGCGGGTTGGCGCGTCGATGCGGACGACCGACTCGACCTCTTCCTCGTTCATGTGCTCGTCGATCAGGTAATCTCCGGGCTGAACGAACTCGGCCGACGCGAATCCCCACTCGTCGCCGCGGCGGATCATGAACGGATGCTCGGGCGTGGCCTTGAGACGGCGGTTGATGACCATGAAGCCGTGGTGCTCACCGAGGCGGATGCTGGCCACGCGGGCGGCGACGGGCGTCGCGCCGTGCAGGCCGTGGTGCGAGAGCCAGTTGTACTGGGCGCGATGGGGCACATCGACTTCGAGGCCGGGTACCTGGATGGACGCCACGCGGTCGCCGGGCTTGAGGTTCTCGATCGGCGTCATGCGGCCATCCTCGAGGCGCACGAGCGTTCCGAAGAGGAGGCAGTTGCTGCCCGGACCAGAGCCACCTGGACCGCTCCCGCCCGGCCCCGAGCCGCCTGGACCGGACCCACCGGGGCCGGAGCCACCGCCGCTCGACCCACCACCGCCGGAAGAGCCGCCGCCTGACGACCCGCCTCCGGATGAGCCTCCGGAGGAAGCGCCGGACGAGGCTCCGGAACTCATGCCGCTGCTCGCGCTTGACGACGCGCCGCTCGACATTCCGCTGCTGCCCGATCCGGACGAACCCGATCCGCTCGATGACCCGGAGCCGCTCGAAGAGCCAGACCCGGAACCACTGCTGGACGACCCGCTCGAGGATGATCCCGACGAAGACGATCCGCTGGAGGATATCGAGCCCGATGACGAGCTACCCGCGGACGAGGAGGGCGAGCCGCTGCTCGACCCCGACGATCCCGAGGACATGGAATCGCTCGACCCGCTGCTGGACGGTGTGTGCGTTGTGCCCGACGTGTTGTTCGTGAAGGCGCCGGTGGTGTAGAACGTCAGCGTCGGCGTGCCCCCCGAGCCGGTCGTGTAGATGATGTCACCGGTCGTCGAATAGCTCGACGGCATGCTCGGCGTGCTGGTTGGTGTCGAGTAGGTACTCTCGGGCGTCGAACCCGAGGGCGTGGAGTAGTTGCTCGACCCGCCACCCGTGGGCGGGCGGCCCGTCGCCCATACGGGGATGTATAAGTAGTATCGGGTCGGGCCGTCGCTCATCGGGCGGCCTCCTGGGGCTTCGGGTTCGGTTCGTACCAGCCTTGCGTGCTCACTGGCTTGCCGCACTCGGCGGACGTGGCCTTCACAGCAGCGTCGAAGTCCATGCGGTCGAACGCCTGGAGTTCGCTTCCCGGCGAGCAGTTGATAACCCGGAAGCGGTGCTTGTCGAAGTGCGGCCGCAGCGCCTCGAAGCGGCGGGCCAGCGAGTCGTACAGAACGTTGTTGTGCCGGATGGCATTGGGTGCCCGGTGCTCCTCGAAGGCGTACCTGCGGTCGGCGGCCATCTTGAAGTCGCAGCCGAGCAGATACACCGTGCCGAACCCAAGGTGGTGCAGCAGCCGGAGCGCGACCAGCATGACGCTTCGCTTGCCGGTGATCCCAAGCGAGTCCGCGTGCTTGCCGTCGTTTCCCCACGGGACCGAATCGCCCGTCAGGAACCGCTCATGGTCGAAGTGGTCGGCGCGGCGGAAGAACAGAACGCTGGGCATTTGCCGGACGCGGAACGCGCTGTTGCGCATGGTGCCGTCGGGGTTCTGGATTCGGAGCCGCTTGTCCCAGCAGCACGTCGGCACGAACTTCAGGATGCCCGGGTCCTTCCAACCGGTGTCGATGAAGCGGCCCGGATCGTCCACGCAGGTCCAGAGCGTGGGGCGATGCACGGACCAGGAGTTGTTCACTCCCATTGTGACGATGCCGCGCTTGTTGAGCTGGGTGAGGTCCACCTGCGTAAGTGACGGTCCCGACAAGATCAGGAATGCCGACCGGCCCCTGTAGAATCCTGCGAGGGACACCGAGTCGAAGTCGGCGGTGTAGAGGCGCAGGCCATCCCGCGCGGGCTTTCTCGCCTTCAGCCCCGCCTGAAGCGCCGCGATGTCTGACTGGTTCTCACGCACAGCCGCAGCCCTCCTTGGCAGCGAAGCGTCCGACGATGTACCGCCCTTCGGCCTTCGGTGCCGTCACCGTGCCAACTTGGCCGATGCGATCCAGCCACCACGCCAGCGGCCGCACCGTCGGGTGCAGACCCTCGCCTGCGACGGTGGTCCGGCTCGGGCGCGTGCAGATCGAGAACACGAAATGCGCCCGCAGGCGACCGACCCGCCGCATCTCCGCGAGCACCGCGTCCACGTCCTCGGGAAGCAGGTGCTCTAGGGCATCAAAGCTCGTCACGACATCGGCAACGCCGTCAAGCAGCCCGGTCTTGTGCATCGCCCGCGGGATGTCCGCCTCGGGGAAAGCGAAGTCGACGCCAAGCCCATCCATGCCGAGCCGACGCAGCGCGCCGATGAAGTCGTTCCGACCGCACCCGAAGTCCACCACCAACCGGGGCTTGAGGCGCTGCACGAGCGGGATCGCGCCCGCCCCGTGGTTGGTTGAGCCGTACCCGGCTCCCGGCGCGGCAGGACGCGAAGCGAGCGCGACGTACTTCTTCCGCTCGTGCTCGCGGCGTGCGTCGAGTAGGGGCTTGGTCCGGGAGGTCGTGGTCATGCGCCCCCCTCGATGTAGATGTTGAACTTGCGGTTCTCGTCGGCCGGGTCGGCGATCTCGATCAGGCTCATCGCCTCGAACACCCACACCGGCCTGCCCTTGCTGTTGCGCTCGCAGGTGAGCTGCACACAGACACCCTCGGGAATCGGAACGAGCTTGGGCTTCAGCGAGCGTGCGGGCGGGCACTTGGGGAGCACGCCCGGCAACTCGCAGATCGGACCCAACCCCAGCAGGCCGCCGAAGCCCGAGCCGGGGTCGAAGTCGTTCATATGGTGGGCTTCGAAGCGGTTGATCGCCAGCCGCGTCGGGTCCTCGCCACCGCCCGAGAGCTGGGATGACAACCCCTCCGGCACGGGCACGTACCGCAGGTAGGTGTCGCTGCCGGGGTCCCCGTCGATCCTGGCTTCCACCCACGGGTAGCGCCAGCGGTTGTTCTCGGTGGGGATGGGCTGCGCTGCCCCGAGGATCGCCGTGACGCGGCCGGGCGAAGGCTGACCCATCTCGATGACCGCCCACTTCTCGCCGGTGCCCTCTTCCTTCCACAGGATCGGGATGCCGCCCATGGGCGTGCTGGCAAGCACGGTCTCCTCGGGAGCGAGCTCGCAGGTCGTGTCCGTCTCGTTGGTGATGAAGACCCGCGCAGGCGTCACACCCGTGAGCACGCACCGTCCGAGGTCGCCAGACTTGATCGGTTGCAGGGCCAGCACGAACGAGAGCGACGGCGATTCCTCAGTGGCAATCTCCCCGGTCAACGGCGTTCGGCTGTGGAATGTCCGCTCCTGGTCCTCGTTGTCGGGCTGCACGAGCACGCCGGTGATGGCCAGCGCGTGGTACGGCTCGATGTCGTCGTCGGAGTCGTTGCGGACCAGCACGATGCCGCGCTGCGCGGGTTCCAGCGCCGGCCCGGCGTTGGCGTTGCGCTCGCGCCGGCGCAGATCGACCGCCGCATCGACGAAGGCGTTGTACGCCGCCGCGGGGATGCGGAGCGGTTGGCCCGACCGGACTTTGCGGAACACGTCACCCATCGTTCAGATCCCAAGTCCTGCGAAGCTGCCCTCGTCGTACACGCGCTCTACATACGCCGCGACCGGGCGCTTCACGATCGCGTGCGACCCGGTGTCTTCCTGGTCGGCGTACCGCACCCACAGGTACTCCCACCCCTTCTTGCTGATGCCGCCGATGTCGCCGACGGAGATGCCGCTCGCGTTCGGGCTGGCCGCGAACCGGAAGGTGATCTCCCAGTCGTCGTCCGGATCAGTGCCGCGCCGTGCACCCGATGCGCCCAGGAACAGGACCTCGCCCGCCTGAAATCCCTTGAACGCGCCGGAGTTCACTTTGCCGGTGAGCGTGAAGAGCGTGCCCTTGTACGACGGCGTCACCTGGTCGTTGGTGAAGTAGTGCGTCTCGGAGAACTGGAAAACCGGGACGGTGATGTCCACACCCTCGACGCCGTCGGCGGTCACACCGATCGCGCCGCCGAAGTCCGGGGCGGAGGAACCCGAGGGCGCGTGCGAGGAAACGGTGTCCTTGCTCTGGGTGATGTGCTGCGTGCCGCCACCGGTGTCGAAGGAAAAGATGCTCTCGCCGGGCTCGGGGAGCGAGCCGCCCTGGGCTTTCCCGTAGCGGACCACCGCCTCCCACAGCTCATCGCCGACGGGCTCGACGGAGGTGGATTGCCGGGGCTGGCCGTCATAGGTCGCGGGGCTGGTTGTCTCGGCGGCGTTGCGGGCAGCGAGGTCGTCGTTGGTCCCGCGCACGGTGTAGACCAGTTCCACCGAAGGGTTGTCACCCTTGGTGGACTTGCGGCTCTCGAACTTCTCCGTCACCGTGATCGGCACGAACGCTTCTCCCTAGGCGAACGTCAGGCCGCCGCTCTGCGCGGCGTCGGCCAGACGCTTGGTGTGCTTGGCGGTCTGCTCGGTCGCGCGGGCGGTGCGCTCGGCGGCCCCGCCGTCGGACTCCAGCCCCTGCGCGGCGCGGGCGTTGAAGGTGCCCCGAACGCTGATTCCCTTGCCGATGACCTCGCCGAGCCCCGCGAGGCGGTCCTCGAACTCGGTCATCAGGTCGCGCGGTGTGCGAGCAGCCCCGCGCTCGGCGTCCGCCGCCTCGCGCTTCTGGCGGGCCTGCTCGATGGCGTCGGCGAGCTTCTGCTTCGCGGCATCCAGCGCCGCTTGCGACTCCGCGAGCCCCGCCTCCGTGTTCGCCTTGAGCGCGGCCTGGGCCTCTTCAAAGTCGCGGCCAATGCCCGCGAGGGTTGCCTCGTGCAGGGCGGCGGCCTGCTCGCGATCGGCGGTGCGCTGTCCCTCGCGCTCGGCCACCCGCCGCTGGGCCGCGCTCTCCAGTTCCGCGAGGCGAGATTCGAGTTGATCATCGACGGCCCTCTTCGCGGCATCCACGTCGAGCCCGGAGTCGAACAGGCCCTGGATCTCCAGCATGCGCTTGGCGACCCAGGACGAGGCCGACTCCCAGACCTGCTGGAAGCCGGTGGTGAAGTTGGTCCATGTCTTGGACAGGAACGACGTGGTCTCTATCCACGCGATCTCAAGGGCGTGGAAGACGATCTCAGCGGCGGCCAGCGCCCCGTACCACATGCCGTAGGCGGTAGAGACGAAGAACTCTTTGGCCTCCAGCCAGACCTTGTTCAGCGCGGCCACGCCCTGCTGCCAGACCACCTTCAAGGAGAGCCACAGGATCTCGGCAGCCAGGGCGATGTCGCCCGCCGCGAGGGCGTCGGAGATGCCGCCCACGACCTTGGTCACCCAGTCGCGCAGGCGCGTGAGCTGTTCACCGAGCCAGGCGAGGGCCTCGCCACCGACGCCGGTGGTGACGATGAGCACGCCGCCGAGCGCCACGATCGCGGCGATCGCCAGCCCGACCGGCGACAGGATTGCCGCGATGGCGGCCCCGATCAGGCTGAATGCTGCACCGACGCCGCCGATCACACCCGCGACGATGCCGAGGGTCGCGCCAACGCCTGAGACGATGTACCCCAAGGCGATGATGGCGACGCCCGTCACGGCGATGGCCGCCGCGACCTTGAGCGCCCACACAACGGTCTCGCGATTCGCCTTGATCCAGGTGGTGACGCTCACGATGATGCGGGTGATCCGCTCGGCGAGGTCCTTGAGCGTCGGCGCGAGCGCGCCGCCGATGGTGAACACGCCCTGCTTGAGCACCTTCCAAAGGGTGCCGAGCGCGTCGTTGAGGGCGGCGGCGTCGCGGGCGGTCTCGGTGCTTACGGTGAGGCCGAGGCGCCGAGCCTCTTCCTGCATCGCCTCGATGCCAGCCGCGCCGTCCGCCATGAGCGGCAGGAGCTTGGTCCCGGCCTTGCCGAAGACCTCCATCGCCAGCGCAGCGCGGAGGGCGGGGTCGCGCACCTGCGAGATGCGCTCCGCGAGGACCTTGAACTGCTCGTCCGGAGCGAGGACCGCCAGCTGTGCGGCCGTCAGGCCAAGCCGCCCGAGGGCGTCGCCCGCGGACGCCGACCCCTGCGCCGCTCCTGTGAGCGTCCGCTGCATGTTGCGGAGCCCGGCCTCCAGGGTTTCCAGGTCGGTGCCAGAGAGGTCGGCCGCAAAGCCCAACTCGGACAGGGCCTCCACGCTCACGCCGGTCCGCTGACTCATCTTGTCCAGCATGTCGCCCGTGTCAGAGAAGGCCTTCGCCGTGCCGAGCAGCGCCGCGACCGCTGTCGCGCCGATCCCGGCGAGCCGGGTGCCCACCGACCTGAGGCCAGCCCCGAAGGCCTCGAGCTGCTTCTGGGCGCGGCGAAGCCCGGCCGTGAGCTTGTCGCTCACGCCGAGTTCAACGAACGCCCGTCCAGCCCGGATGCCCCGCGTGTCGGCCACTGTTCAGGCTCCCTTCCGAATGGAGTTCCGCCACAACAGCGGCAACTTCGGCCGCTCCTGCTCCAGCGCCGGGGCCATGTATGGCCGCGCGGCGATCTTGACTCTCCGCGATGTGAGCTTCCCGCCCCTACGCCGCAGCACGACCGTGTCGCCGCCGTATTCCAGCACGTTGGGAGCGACGCTTTTCTTGAACCCCACGGGGCCGACGACTACGGAGTCCGCCGCTTTGTCGTACCCGAAGAGAATGAGCCGTCGCAGGCTCCCTTCGTGCGAGTGGGGAGGCTTGCCCGCCGGCGCGGAGCCCTTGCGCTTGCGGATGCTGGTCCGGGCCGCCGTGCGGATGAACGCGCCGGCCTTGCTGAGCACCTTCCGCTTGGCCCCATCGACCGCGCGGACCACCGCCGCGCGGTCGAAGAACATGTCCTTGATCCGCATGGTGATCACACGCCGCTCCCGCCCGCGGGCGTGCCTCCAGCGAGGCCGCTGCCCTTCTCCAGGCCCTTGTTGAACGACGCCTCCTTCTCCTTGCGGAGCCGGCCCGAGCCGATGAACAGGCCGACGATGCCGGTGAGCGCCGGCAGCGCCGGGCCGAGGACCGGAAGGCCCGCCACGGTGGGGCCTACGGTGTCGAGGGCCGACAGCGTGAGCTGGCTGAACAGGCCGCGGAGCTCGCCGGCCTTCTCGATGTTGCCCTTCCACTGCGCACCGGTCGTCTGCGTCTGGTTGAACCAGTTCTGGTACTCGACCTCGGCCTCGTTCAGGCTGAGCGTGGACGGCAGCCCCGTGGTCTGCTGAATGTTGTTCGGCGTCTTGACCTTCACGAGGTCGCCCAGGTCGAAGCCCGCGCACGACGCCAGCACAAGCGCCATGAGCATCAGGCCGACGATGTAGACGTAATGGCGGGTGGAAAGCGAGCTGAGGAACTTCATCCGTGAGCCTCCTGCGGCATGGGGGGGAACTTGCCGTCGATGAACACGTCCTTGAGGACCGAGACGCCGACCTTGATGGGTCGCTGGCGCTTGGCGAAGGGGTCGAAGTCGCTGGGGCTGAGTCGGCGGGATCGCTTGGGGTCGCGGTGGATGTTGGCGATGAGCGCCATGACGGCGGAGGCGATCGACCAGTCGTGACGCTGCCTGCCGTCGAGCATCGCCACCAGATCACGGAGGGTCAGGGGGCCGGGGTCGATGCCGAGGATTCCGGCGCACTGATGGACGAGCTTCCAGCAGTCGCTCCCCCCGATCCCTCGGAGAGCAGCCGGTCCGCCAGCCGATCCAGTTCCCCGCTGTCGAGCTTCTTCTCCACCAGGTCCCGCGCCCGGTCCATCACCTTCCGCGTGGCCTGGAGCACCCGCCCGAGGTTGGCCCGGTCCCTCGGGCTCGGGCAGAAACCCACGAGCTCCTCCAGCACCGCCGTCGTCGCTGCTTCGATCGCGTCGCCGGCCATCGCCTTGCCGAACTCTTCGTCGGAAACGGTGCGTGCGTCCGCCTCGGGCTTGCAGATCGCGTAAACCACGTCGCAGAGCAGGACGGGGTCGCGGATGAGTTTCTCGATCAGCGTGCCTTCGATGACCTGCATGAGGTCCTCGCCGGTGAGGCCGCGCACGCGCTTGATGGCGGTGACGTTGATCTCGACCGACCACTGCCGCCCCTGGTTGTCCTTGAATGACCGCATCCGTGCCTCCGTGAATCAGGACCCGACAGGAATCCGACGCCACCCCGACAGTGATCCGACAGGCTCAGCCACCGATCCACGAGGGCGCCGTCGCCGAGTACGTCACCTTCGCAGTGACCGAAACGGTGATCGCCTCCTCGAGCGCCTCGTTCCGCGAGAAGTTGGTGATGGAGAAGTCCGCCTGCAGGCCCTGCCCACTGGTCTCGTCGAGGATTTGGAAGCCGATCGGGTCGTTGCCGAAGAACGCGTTCTTGATCGCGGTGAACCCGGCGTCCGCCGTGTCCCACACCATCTCGAACTCAACGCTGGCCTCTTTGAGCGTGGCGACGGTGGCCCGCCAGCCGCTGTTGGCGCGGGTCGTCACATCGGCCTCGCCCGCTTCCAGGTTGAGCGTCACGTCCCGGGTGTTGCCCAAGACCACCCATGCCCCGCCGCCGGCCTGACCGCCGACCTTGTAGAGCAGCTTGGCTTCCATGCCGAGTTTGATCGCCATCGTCGTTCTCCTGCTCTATCCGGCCGTGTGGCCGACCACGTACGCCACCTCACCCGCCTTGCTCCGCACGAAGATGTCCGCCAGGTTGACTTGTTCGAACGCGAGCTGCACCCCCGCCGGGACCGGGATCTCGACGCCCTTGCCGTCGGAGAGCGTCATGGCCTGCGTGTTCGTGTGCGCCGCCATGAGCGTGAACGTCGCCACGAGCGGCGCATCCGAGAGGGGCTTGTCCCCTCCGTCGAGCTCCACCTTGATGAACACGACGTTCCGCACTGCTACCTCCGCACCCGGTATGTGACGCTCAAGACGCTCGTGAACACCCGGTGCTGCTCCAACGCCTCGCTCGACACGACTGGCTCGTGCGCGATGCCGACCCACGCCGCGTCGGGCGCATCGGGCAGGCGCTTCAGCCGGACGTGGTCGGCGATGGCCTCGACGAGATCGAGCAGACCGTCGATCTCGGCCTGTTCACCCTCGGCAGGCAGCTTCCTTTGCACGCCAACATCCACCACGCACTCGAACGTGCTGCTGTCGCGGCTCGCGGTCGCGATGCCGACGTTGCGCGGCACGACCGATACCCGCAGTTCTGCCAGGTCCTCCAGCGTGAAGGCGGGCTGGTACATCCGCACCGCATTCACCGGTTGGGAGAATGTGCCCGCGTTGATATGCGCGGCGACGGCGTCGGCGATAAGGGCGATGGTGCTCACGGACGTCCCCCCCTTGCAGCTTCCGCCGCGGCGCTCAGGCCCGCTACCTTGCCCTCGAGGTAGGACACACGCCGTTCCATCGCCTGGTAGTCCGCGCGGATGGAGCGGGCCTCGCCGATGAACTCGTCAAGCCGCTTCTCGACCTGCTGGAGCTTGGTGGTGACCACGCCCCACTGGACGGTCATCGCGCCGGCGGCGAGGATGATCGTGACGAGCACGCCTGCCCAGCGAGCCTTCGTTCCGTTCTGTCCGTTGCCGTCCGCCATCACGTCTCCGTACCGATGTGCTTGGTGTGAATCCGAAGAACCCTGCGATACGGGTCGCTGTACCGGAACGGCGGTTGCCCGCCCGGCGCGTTGACCTCGTACACGAACACCTGCGTTCCGACCGTCTCACGCACCTGGTCGCCGGCTCGCGGGAGGATCGGGCCTGCCCCGAGGTCAAGGTCCGCCGCCCGCACAAGGAAGTCCCGTGACTCGACGCGGTGAATCAGTCCGGCGTCGTCTGCCTGCTCGAACTCGGTCCTGCCGATGGTCGCCAGGACCTCTTTGGCTTCGGCCCCGCGCTGGTACACCACGGTGCGGCTCATGTGCTTGTGCCGCTGGTCATCCAGGAACGCCGAGCCGCGATCGAGCAGGTCGCCCATGTATGCCTCCGACGGTCACTGCAGGAGGCGGATGCGGACTGAGGTGTCGGCATCGACGGTGGTCTTGACGGTCTTGCCGATGAGCTTGTTGGCGCCCGCCGCGGCGTTCTTGGTCGCGTTCTGCGCCCCCGCGTCCCAGTAGGCGTTGGTGCCGGCGGGCATCCCGCTACCCGCGCCCAGCGCCTTGGGGAAGTCGAACACCCCGGACACCGCGAGCGAGCCAAGCTGGTTCGCCTTGATGGGGCCCTGCGCCACGCCCACGAGTTCCGCTTGGACGACCACAGCGCCGGTGAGCACATCGACGCCCGGGGTGTAGTCGATCGATTCGCCTTCATGCACAAACTTTGCCGGTCCTGCTGCCATGCTGCCTTCTCCTTGGCCCGGAATGACACCGGGGCCGTCTTCACCAATGCCTCCGCCGATCTCTGCGCCTTCACCCATGGGCTTACACCTCGCCCTTGCTCTTCACGCCGCCGCGGGGGTCCTGCAGCGCGACGCCGAAGTCGTGGTACCCGCGCATCCGCACGCCGAGCTGGCTGAAGTCCGCGTCGGAGGTCTCGATGGTCGGAGCCTCTTGTCCATTGAGGAACGCCATCTCGATGACGGGCAGGTCGCTCGGGTCGGCGAGGAGGTACCACGCCTTGGCCGAATTGCCGGTGTAGAGCGCGTTGGACAGGTAGCGGCTGACCTCGATGCGGAACTTGCCCTGGTGCGGGTTGGCGACGGGGAACTTGGTGTTCGCCGTGGTGTCGCGCATCTCCACGCTCTTGTAGAGCTGCGTGCCCACCGCCGAGAGCGCCGTGGGGACGAGCAGGATCGACGGCATGACGCCCGTGGGCTTGCCGTCCGAATCCACGAGGTCCATGAACGTGACCTCGCCCTTGGTGAGGCCGTCGATGCCCAGCGCCGTGTCCGCGCCCGAGATGAAGTTCTTGTTGCCGACCGCGAAGAACGCGGCGTTGTTCATGAACGCCGTCCAGAACACGTCGTTGATCTTGAGGCCCGAGCCGCGGCCGAGCTTGCGGGGCACCGTCGTGATGGCGCCCAGATCGTCGTTGATGATGTCGCGGCGGTCGATCGACAGCATCAGGCCGTAGGTGTCGGCCTTGTTGCTGTAGGTCTCCTCGCCCAGGGTGCCGTGCTTGAGCTCGCCGCCGGGGGCGACCTGCTCGTACTGGTCCTTGCCGACCAAGCGGTAACTCGTGACGGTCTTGAAGTCGCTGACATTGCGGACGGCGCAGATGCTCCGCCACACACGCTCGACGCTGAAGAAGCCCTCCAGCAGGAACTTGTTGGCGACGTTGGAGAGGATGCCGCCCACGTCGATGATGGTCATCCCCGCCTCGATGCCCCGGCCGAAGGCGGCTTCCAGCACGCGGCGGCTATCCCGGAAGGTGCGGCCGGTGTACCCATTGGCGATCGCGGCCTCGATGAGCAACTCCTGCAGGCCCAGCCCGCTTTGGAACCGCTTTGATGCGACCTCCAGTGCCTGGGCCGAGCAGACCTTGTCGAGACCCTCGAGCTTGGCGCTCTGGAAGCACGCGGCCTCCAGGACGTCGCCGGTGATGCACGTGTCGGGGGCGTGGATGGCCGGGGCCTTGGGGCGGCTGGCGCGGAGAACTTCCAGCTCGGTGCGGGTCGCGTCCCAGCCGTCGCGGATGGCCTGGGCCTCGATGTCGAGGTGCTTGCCGGCGCAGATCTTCCGCACCGCCGCGATTCGGCTGGTCTCCGCGAGGGCTTCGGCACGGAGCGCGGCAGCGCCCGCCCCGGGCGCGGGGTCGGTATCTCCGCCGGCCGGACTGCCACCCCCTCCCTGCTGGGCGGCGATGGAGGCGCTGGTGCGCCCGTCGGCCCCCAGGTCTACGAAGCTGATCTCGCCCAGCGTGGCCTTGCGGACCACGTTGACGGGGCCGGCGAACTCCTGGCCGTTCACGATCGCCTTCTGCGACTCGCGGATGAACTCGAACTCCTCGACGCTCGCGCCCACCGAAGCCTGCCACGGGAACCCGTTCCGGGAGGACGCGACCACCTCGCGGGCGGTCGCGGTGTCGCGCGAGATCACGCCGGTCGCCACGAGCTGCCCGCCTTCGACCTTGATCGCGTCGGTGTGGCCGACGCCAGCGGCCGGGTCATGGGCGAACCGGATCGGGCGGTTCTGCGACGGGACCGACAGCCCGGCGAGATCGAGCACCACGGGATGACGCCAGCCGGCGACGCGCATGGCACCGCCGGTGTACGCCAGCATCTTGAAGCGAGGCAGTGCCTTCTCGGTATCGGCCCCGCCAGCGCCGGCGGCGATGGCCGTGATCTCCGCCGTGCCGGTCAGCGTGAGCGGAGAGGTGCCCGCGGGCGCAGCGGCGGCCTCAAGCCACAGACGCTTGGGCGCGAGCCGAGTCTTCGGAGCGGGAGCGGTCGGAGTCGTCGTTGCCATCGGTGTCGTCCTCTGTGGGTGCGGGCGCGTTGCCCGCGGGAGCCGCGGTGGTCTGGGGGGCGGGGGTCAATCCGAGTGAATCCATGAGCACGAGCTCTTTGGCGCGCTGGCGGAGCTCCTGCTCCCAGTCGCGTCCCTGGCGGGCGTACTCGGCGGCGAGCGTGGTCGTGTGGTTGGCCAGTCGCGTGGCCTGGGCGGTCGCTTCCTTGGCGGGATCGACGTGCTCGACGCCGTCCCAAAACCATGCGTGCGCGGGCAGCGCCACCCCGCGCCCACGGAGCGACTGCGGAAGCAGCCCCTCGACGAGCACGGCCTCGTTGAGCCACGCCTTGAGGAGTCGGTCGAGCACCGCGAGCTGCAGGTGGTGCTGCTCGACGCGGATGCTCTTGAAGTACACCTGGTGGTCGAGGCGACCGCTGGCGTAGTTGTAACCCGAGGAGTTCCCTGCCGCGACGTTGAACGGCATGTTCAGGCAGCGGGCGATCTCGTTGAGGATCTCGCGCTTGAACTCGCCGAAGGTGGTCGTCGGTTGCTCGGCGTGGACCTGCCCAAGCTTCCAGCCGCCGGGGAGCACCGTCGCCAGGCGCTGCTCGAGCTCGACCTCGTCCATCGGCTCCAGCGGGTCGGCCTCGCCGTTGGGAGGGGCGTCGGTGTAGATGACGGCGGCGAAGTTGGCGGCGGTCTCGGCGGCGGCGATAGTCGCGAGCGTGTACCGGCGGAGCTGCGCGAACAGAGGGAGCGCCGGTGTGATGTCCGGGATGCCGCGGAGCTGCCCGGGCCGATCGGAGCGGAAATAGTGCACGACGGCTGACGCTGCGAACGTGTCGTAGGCGGTTAGGTCGTCGATGGGGGCGCGGAGAAGCCCGCTGTCACCGGGATGCCGCTTCAGCACTCGGTATGCGGACGGGTTGCCCCACTGGTCGAGCACGATGCCGTCGATCTCGTCGGTGCGGCCGCGCCGCAGGACCGGCGTGCAGACCTGGTCCGCCTCGATGAGCTTGAGGTCAAGCGATACGGGCGACCCCCACGAAGCGATCGCGGGGTTGTTGACCAGGAGGGCGAACGCCTCGCCGCTCTCGGCCCGGGCCAGCCGCATGGTTCGGAGCTTGCCGGCTAGGTCCACCGCCCGGGACCACGTCTCGAACGCGTCCTCGATCCGGGCGTTGGCATCGGCGTCATCGGTGAGCATCTGCAGCCGGGGACCGGTCCCGATGGTGTCGTTGGCGAGGGTGAGGGCGATCCCTTTGGCGTAGGAGTTGTTGGCGACCTCGTACCGGGCGCGGTTACGGAGGATGCGCCGAACTTCAGGATTCACCGCGGCGTTGGGCGAGAGGCCGTCCGCGTTCGCCCAGTGCTTCCGGTTGTCGGAGGTCGTCTGCGCCGAGTCGAACTTCGCCACCACGAGCCGTCGCTCCCGGCCGCCGCGCGGAGCGTCCGTGCTCCGCTCGGCGGTACGGCCGTTTCGATTCAGCAGGTTGGCAATGGTCTTGAGCATCGGGGGTGCAGGTCAGACGGATCCCGGGCGGGACGATCTTGGCGAACTTGATCCCGAGGCCGGGCTTCCTCGCGGCGTCCTTGGACGCGAGGTAGCGGTCGGCCTCGATCTGGTCCTTCAGCGGGTGCTGCTCGACGCTGCCGGAGTCACCCGCCGCCTTGGCGGGACCGGCCGCGTTGTCGCGGAGTGCCTGCTCAATGTCAGGGGCGGGATCGGGCACGGAGGGCTCCAGGACTCGACAACGCGAGCCGTCCCCTGGCTACCTACGCCAACGACATGCGGGCTGTCCGCAGTGAGCGGGCTCCACGCACATTCGTTCGATAGATCGAACGGCTACGCCTGGGCTTCCCGCGTCGTAACACGGCGTCCGCAATGGCGACATTCGCGCCGGCGCAAGACCGCGCCCGCGAGCCGTTTGAGGTACACCACGCGAAAGTGCTGGCAGCCGCAGACGCGACACACCAGCCCGAGCGATGGGCCTCTGTCTTCCGGTTGTGGTTTCCTGATCCGCGGCATCAGCGTCGCTCGCCTTTCATTGCAGAGAGGCGAATGCGAGGTCGGACGGTCACCTTGGCGTCCGTTCCGAAGAGCACGGCGCCTTGCATGGATGCGGCGACCGCAGACCCGACGAGGCAGTCAAGCCAGTGGTTGTCCAGCCCTTCGACCCGCAGTTTCCACTCGTCCACCGTGCGGCCGCGACCCTCCGTCTTCACCCGGTACTCGCTAGTCAGGTGTTCGGACAGCAGCCGGTGCTGCTCGGCTTTCTGCCCGAAGAGCGAGAGACACCCGGGGTCACCCATCGGCACGGCGAGCCGGGCGTGGGCGAACGACTTCCAGTAGTTCGTGTCGAACACAACGTGCCGAACGGCCCGCTTGCCGGTGACGACGGGAATGCGCCAGTTGAGCCCGACGCGATCACCGCGCTTGCGCTTGTAGTCGCTGAACGGGATGCTCGACGCCCCGACGTACCGACCGTGGCTCGGCATGAGCACGCCCGCGTGCGGGCTCTGGCGGCAGAACTGGTAGACCACGTCTGTGGACGATCCCCAGTTGGCATCGATCAGGCAGCGGTCGATCCGCACCATCGCGCCGTCATCGCGCCGCCATTCGCGGGCCAGATGCGAAATAGCGAGGCGCTCCAGCCCCGCATAGATCGCGCCCTCGACGCCGGCGCGTGGCGCGGCGGCCGCCAGCGTCCGGCGCAGGTCTCGCAGCGTGAAGTACCCCCCCGGCGCCTTCTGGTCCGGCTCGGTGCCATAGTCGATCACGTAGCCCGTGAAGTCGTCCTCCCACGCGGCGATGAGGTAGAACAGGGCCTTGCCCTGCACGTCCACGAACATCGTCAGCCTCGTACAACCGATGGGCACCTCGGCCCGTGCCTGCCCGTTGGCCTTCGCGGCGATCTGGTCGGCGGTGAGCAGGTCGTCCGCGGCCTGGACCTCCGGCAGCGGCTCGTTCTGGTACTCCGCGAAGAACGCCGCTTCGTCCTGGAGTTTCAGATTCATCGCGTGCTGGATGGCGGACAACTCATCGTGGTTGAACCGCTCCGGCCATGCGATCCTCGCGCCCTCGTCCATCGCCGTGCGATGCTGGCCGTAGAACCCCGTGGCGTCGGCGAGACCCCGATCGTGTCGCAGGCCCTCAGCCCGGAGTTCGGCATACCGCTGCCACAGCGCTTCGCGCGCGGGGAAGGCGTACACCATCTTCGTCCGTTCGCCCTGCCACTGGGGGTGCTTATCGCGGTCAAGGATGCGGTCGGCCAAGTCGTCGGGACGAACCACCGTCAGCGTCATCAGCCCCGCGATCTTCTTTCCCGGTCCCGCCAGGCCGAGGATCGCGCCGGCGAGGATGCGTTCGCGGTTGGCGCATTGCGACGGCGACCTGGCGCTCTCATCGGTCTGCGGATCATCGATCAGCACCAGCGACGGACGCGCCGAGGTGCCGTCGGCCCGCTTGTGCTTCATGCCTCGAATGCGCCCGGTGATGCCCGCCACGCGGATGATCGCGCCCGCCGCCGGCGAGCCCGGGATCGTCGGCAACACGATTTCCTTCGCGGTCCATCCGATGTGCGTCTGCTTGCCCTGGAACAGCTGGCCCGACGCCCGCTGGTGGATTCCTTCGAGGGACCGAATAGGGTGGCAGGCCTCGGGAAAGTCGCCGGCGAGCAGCTCGCTGTTCTCCAGCTCCGCCTTGATACTCTCCAGCATCCCGGCCGCGTGCTCCTCGTCCGCGCCGATGAGCGCCACGAAGTCCCGGTGCCCATAGAGCATCGCCCAGAGACAGGCGACCTCGCAGAGGCTGGTCTTGCCGCTGCCGCGCGGCATCGCCATCGCAAACAGCCCGCCCTCCAGGACCGCCTGCTCGATCTTGGCAACGACCCGCAGGTGGTCGGGGGACCACGGGAGATGGAACGTCTGCGCGAAGTATGCGTCGCAGAAGTACCGAAAGTCCCGAGCGGCCCTCTCCTTCCGCGCCGGGTCAGCGATGGGCGGCAGTTCGCCGATGTCCCGTCCCGAGAGCGAGAGAATGGCGTTGCGGAGGCGAGCCCGCTCCTTCATCGCTTCGTAGCCGGTGAGGCCAGCGGGTTCGGCGGCGGCCGCGGCAATCGCTTCGTGCCGCGTCGCCACGAGCCACGCGACGTATCGGAACAGATCGACCTTCCCCGCGTCGCCATCCGCCGCGACGCGGAAGCCCGCGCGCGTGCGATGGCGGTGGAGCTGTCGCTCGCTCACCACCTCGCCCAGCGGAGTGCTATTGAGCAGCCGCGCCAGTTCGCCCGGCTTGAGGTTGCGCGGGTCAATCGCCACCTGCGGACATCTCCTTCACCAGCCACGCGGCGTAGTGCACAAGGTTGATGCTCCTGTCTGCGTTGGTCGGCGCGCCGGCGTCGATGTCCGCGTGCAGCATCGCTTCGGTGACCGGCTTGCCGCCAAGGCGCGTGAGCACGCGGGCCGCATCGGCCACGGGCAAGGCCGCGGGGTTCAGCCGGGACATCCCCTGTCCTCCCGCCCCCGGCCCGGAACTAGGCGCGTGTTCGGGAGTCACGCCGCACCTCCCGGATCTGGCCGTTCCGCCACTTGCCCACATGTCCCGCGTAGTTGCCCACAACAGCGATATTCACGGCGAATCCTCGCGCATTGGCCTTGCCGGTCCGCGAGTGTCATGGCTTCATGTGACCCACGCGAGCGGCAACCACGCCCGCGACGGAGACCATGAGCATGAACGCGAAGAAGCCCAAGACGACGAAGCCCGCCCCCGTCCAGCCCTCCGCCCCCGAGACCTACGCCCAGCGCCGCGGCGAAATCGCTCGGCTGCTCGACGTGCTCGACATGGAGCTCGCCAAGCACGCCGAGGGCGCGAAGGCCGACCCGTCCAACTGGGGCCGCGTCGGGGACCTGGGCAAGGTCCGCAGCGACCTGATCGACATGGTCGGGTTCATGAGCGGGATGGAGCGCGAAGAGGTCGAGCGGTTCTTGGCCGAGTGATCCACGCCAACCACAAGGAGCAGACGCATGTTCATCAAGTCGATCGTGATCGAGGGGGTCGAGGAGAACGTCGAGATCGCCCGCACCGACGCGGGGGCGCTGGTCACCGCGGGCAACCGGGTGCTCTGCGAAATGCGGCGCGACGAGGACCGCGAGGCCAGGTACGCCAAGGCCTGCGAGGTTGCCAAGGTCGTCATGGGGACCGACCGCCGCGGCCGCCCCGCCGGGACCAACTCGATGATCCACGACGTGCTCAACGAGATCGAGCGCGTCGCCGGTTGCTGACCGCCGCGCGGCGGCGCGGGATACCGCGCCAGCCACGCTTCCCCGCCGCGATGTGCGGTGGGATTCCGCACCACCGTTTCGGAGATGATCATGAATACGAAGACCAAGAAGGCCGCGAAGCCCCGCACCCCCAAATTGTCCAAGAGCGCTGCCCGCGCCGAGGGAGCCGCCAAGACGGATCGCCTTCGCAAGGCCGCGATCGCCGACATCAAGAACCGCTTGGACGGGAAGCCCGCAACCCCGGTGACGGGCAAGGGCGAGAAGGCCGCGAAGCAGGCCAAGCCCCCGAAGCCCGCGAAGGCAGCCAAGCCCAAGCGCGTCAGCGCCCTCGATGCCGCCGCGCAGGTGCTCGCCGCGTCCGAGGTGCCCATGCGGTCCAAGGAGATGATCGCCCAGATGGAGGCGAAGGGCCTCTGGAAGAGCCCCGGCGGCAAGACGCCCGAGGCCACGCTCTACGCCGCCATCATCCGAGAGATCGCCGCCAAAGGGACTGCGGCCCGATTCAAGAAGCACGAGCGCGGCGTGTTCGTGGCCGGGAAGGGGGCCTGACCCATGGCCGCCGCCCGCGAAGCGCAACTCGAGGCCGTCCTTCAAGCCGCTCTCTATCTCCTTGGCGCACGCCAAGACCAGATGCTCACCATCGAAGAGTGGACGGACCTCGCGCGGGCCGTCGCAGCATGCCAAGAGCGCAAGACGGCCGACTACCTCACCGAGCACGACCTCGAGGACATCGCCGAGCGCTACGCCCTCGAATGGGACGCGGCGACCGACGGATCTCTCCCCACGCTCGAAGACGACTGAAGCGGCCATCACGCGCCGCTCCCCGCCGCGACCTTCTTCCGGGTCGCGGCTTTCTCTTCGGCCACGCCCTTCGCGGGAAGGCGCTCGGCCTTGCGACCCGTGAACTTCTCCCATCGCTGCACGATTACATCGCAGTAAAGCGCGTCGAGCTCCATGAGGAACGCCCGCCGCCCGGTCATCTCCGCGGCGATGAGCGTGGAGCCGGAGCCGCCGAACAAGTCGAGCACGTTCTCGCCGGGCCGCGACGAGAACTCGATCGCCCGCCGCGCGAGCTCGACGGGCTTCTCGGTGAGGTGGACCATGCTCTGCGGGTTGACCTTCTTGATCGACCACGTGTCCGGCACGTTCGCGGGGCCGAAGAAGCGGTGGGCCGCGCCCTCCTTCCAGCCGTAGAAGCACCACTCGTGGTTGCCCATGAAGTCTTTGCGGGTCAGGACCGGGTGCTCCTTGATCCAGATGATCGCTTGCGCGAAGTACAGCTCGCAGCGCTTGAGCACGGGGGGGTAGTTGCCGCAGTTGGCGTAGCCGCCCCAGATGTAGAACGTGCCGCCGGGGATCAGCACGCGGGTGATGTTCCCGAACCACGCCGCGAGCAGCCGGTCGAACTCATCGTCGGACACGAAGTCGTTGGCGAGCGGGCGGTCCTTGGCCCGGAGCTTCTTGTGCGTCGCGCGGCTCTTCTCGGGGTAGCGGTTGAGGTCGGCGCTCTGCTGGTCGTGCTGGTCTGCCTTGCCAGGAAGCGCGAACGAACTCAGGCCAGCGACGATCGCGTTGTTCGAACGCGGCTCGACCTTCACGTTGTACGGCGGGTCCGTGTTCACCAGATGGATCGGCTGGCCATCCAGCAGCCGGTCCAGGTCTTCGGGCTTCGATGAGTCGCCGCACATCAGGCGGTGGTTGCCGAGCACCCAGATGTCGCCGGGAACGGTGGTCGCGGCGTCGGGCTGCCCAGGAATGTCGTTGGGATCGGTGAGGCCCTCATTGCCGGCGGGGGCCATGATGGCACTGAGGTCCTCGGCGCTGAAGCCGAGCAGCGCGAGGTCGAAGTCCACGCCCTTGAGGTCGGCCAGCTCGATGGGGAGCAGTTCCATGTCCCACGAGGTCAGGGACGCGACCTTGTTGTCGGCGATGCGCAGCGCCTTGACCTGGTCCGGCGTCAGGTCCGACGCGCGGATCGTCGGCACCTCCGTCAGCCCGAGCTTCCGCGCGGCGCGCAGCCGCGTGTGCCCGGCGATGATCACGCCGTCACCGTCGATCAGGATCGGGATCTTGAAGCCGAAGGTCTCGATCGACTTGGCAACCGCATCGATCGCGGCGTCGTTGATGGTGCGAGGGTTGCGGTCGTACTCCTTGACCGCGCCGATGGGAAGCATCTCGATGTTCACAGCGATCTCCGTCGTGGGCACCGGCGAGGGCGCGGCGCATGGGCGTCGTGGTGGCCCGCCGCACACGCGGCAGGTCATGGCTCGCTGGATCGCTGGTTGGCTGGTTTGCTGAATTGCTCGGGCGTCAGGCCCGTCCGGGGGCGGCAAACCGCCCCGATTTCCGCCCGCTACGGGCCGCGCCTTTTCGCCACGGGTCCGCCCACGTTGGCCCACGGCGCGTTCCTGGCGGCGGGGCGTACCAACCCCGCCAACGGGCGTCCCCGCCCCCGGACGGGCGAAATAAACTCTGTCGCCAAGCGCGGCTGTTCCCGCGGGCGTAGCAACGCGACGCGGGCGGGGAAGTACCTACCGACCCCCTCACCCCCGCCGTTAGGCTTCCGGCTGTTGGGCTCGTGGTAGGCGCGGCCTGGCACGCGACCTGCATGGGCGCGGCGGATCGGGAGGGGGGAAGTACATGATGAAAGAGAGAGATCTTTCAATCTTTCAATACCTCCCTTACGCCCATGCACCTGCGCCCCGCGTGCGCGCGCGGTGAATAGGTGAAAGATTGAAAGATTCGGTTCAGGCCAGCGCATACACCACCTTTGGCCGCGTCGCGGACGTTTCCTCCTCCTGCCGCAACTGCTGCGTTTCCAGGAGGTTGTCGATGACTTCCTGCCGCTCCCGCTGAGTCAGCCACTGCGTCTTGCGGCAGAGTTCACTGCGGGAGATCTTTCCACCCGCCTTGCGCACCACCCGGACCACACGCTTCTGCCGGGCGTCGAACACGCCGTCGGCGACCCACTCGTGGGCGATGTAGAGCATGCGCCGCGTCAGGTACGACGACAGGTCGCACGCCCAGCGGGCGGCGTCCTCGTCGATCACCGGCTTCTGGGCGTTGGCGGAGCAGGCGTAGATCAGCGCCAGGCGGCAGGCCTTCTCCTCGGCCCGCGCCCACAGCGACCGCCCCGCCTCGTCGGGCTTGCCGAGCTCGGCGTCCACCATCGCCGCGAGCGAGTCGAACACCGCGCCCGCCTCCGGCATGGCCTCGACCACGATCGGCTGGGGGTGCTCGGGGGCGAGGTTGCCGCCGGGCTTGAACGATCCCCACCACTCGGCGGCCTGCTTCAGGGGTTCGGGAACGCCCGTCGCCTTGGCGCGCTGCCGCGCTGGCGTGTCGGCCGACTCGAATACGAGCAAGCGGGCGATGAACCCGTCGCTCAGGCTGTCGGCGGTGAGGGACTCGAAGAAGTGCTCGGGGACGGTCGTGCCGTAGACGCTCACGCACGGCTGATCGACGACCTTGTTCCGCTTCTTGTCGGCGTAGGCTTTGCCCCGGAAAACCGTGTCGGCGCTGCTGTAGAGCTTCATGAGCGCCGTGAGCACGTTGAACAGGTGCGGGGCCTTCTTGGGATCGCCGATAGTGCGTAGGAAGCGCCCGAACTCGTCGATCTGGAACAGGATCGCCGGCTCTGCCTCCACCGCGGTGACCAGCCCCGCGTCGGACGCCAAGTCTTCGTTCCCCTCGTGCTCGACCATGTCGGCGGCGAAGAGGATGTTCTTGTTCACCTTGCGGGCGTTGTCCTTGCCCGCGCCGGAGGGGGCGACGCCGACGCAGTAGACGTTCGTGCGGTTGCCGCGCTCGTCGCGCACCTTGCGGGCCGCGAGCACGGCCTGGAGGCAGATCCCCGCCGCCAGCGCCAACACGGGCTGCGGCCGCGTGGCCGTCGCCAGGTTGTACGCCACGACCTGCTCGATGAAGCCCGGCACGCGTAGCAGATGATCGGGGAACGGCCCCGGGTCGGGTGGACGCTCCGAGCGGGGCCGCTCGCTCGCGGAGCGCCGGCGCTCGGGATCGAAACCGGAGAGGTCCACGCCGCCCATGTCCTCGGGTTTCTCGGCATCGCGCAACCACCCGTGCGGGCGCTCGTGCGGCTTGCTCCCCGCGTCGCTGACCTTGTGCCGCAGCTCCTTCTCCGACCACGGCGGCTGGCACCGAGGGTTGTACCGTTCGAGCAGCAGGCCGAGCGCCGTTTCCGGGTCCAGCCCGAACCCATGCACCATCGCGGTCGCGGCTGTATACGTCTGGCTGTGCCCGCCCGAGCCGGAGATCGCAGGCGGGATGCGGTCGAGGTACGCCTCGGCCCGGCGCAGGACGGCGTCCTGCGCGGAGCCCGATTTCGACACCGCCGGCGTGGAGAGCGGTCGCGCCGACGAGGGCTCATCACCATGCCGTTGTTTCCTCACCGCCTCGGCCAGCGCCGCGACCGCCGCGCCGAGCGTCTCGACATCCACAACGGCGGGCTCGCCTTCGAGCGGGTCGTACGGCTCCCCGCAGGGATGCATGCTCGGGCCGACGACGGTCTGCGCCCCGGTGCTCCGGAGCTCGACGATCATCTTCTTGGTGGCCGGGTCCTGGTGCTTGCGGGTCTTCGCCCCCTCGCAGACATACCACCAGTGCGACGACGGCTTGCCGGGCCGTCCCGACTTCGCGCCCGTCGGCGGCAGGAACGCCGGCGCGAGCGCCACCGCCTCCTCGCAATCGAGATCCACGTCCACGAGCCAGCCGCTGGGCTCGCCCAGCAGCACGCCGATGTTCCCCGTGCCGTTGAAGTGCTGCGGCAGGTCGGCGTCCGCCAGGCGCAGGTCCGTCCACCCCTTGAGCACGGGCACCTTCGTCCCCGCGGGCACCGGGATCGGCGCGTAGCCGCGCGCGAGGTACCACCGCGCCGCACCGAGCAGGTTGGACGGGCCGTCGCTCATCGCTTATTCGTCGTCCCCCTTTGTCTTGACGCCGGCGCCCATGATCTTGAGCATCTGCGCCGCGTGCTCGCGGTCCTTCTTGCTCGCGCGGTAGTCGAGCAGGCGGTCGAGGTCCACGACCGGCTTCACCGCGTACTCGAAGCTGTGCTCGCTCCCGGCCAGCCCCAGGGCGTGCGCGATCGCCTGGGTGCAGCGGCTGGAGCGGTGCGTTCCCGCCGCCGCGATCAGCAGCGGCACCTCGGCCCGCGTCTGGCCGTGGTACATCAACCCGCCGACGCTTCGGGCCAACAGTGATCCGACGCCCTTGGCGTCGTTCTTGTCGATGGGGGCCGAGGCGACGTGCCGGCCCAGCACGCGGCCGTCCTTGTCTGTCTCTTCGATGGTGATCGTGATCATCGTGTGCTCCTGTTCAGAAGGGGATTTCGTCGTCGGGGATGCCGTACGTGGTGCCGACCGGCTCGGGCAGTCGCTCGGGGAGACCTTCATCGCCCTCGAGCCGCGGCGGCTTGTCCCCCAGCCGGTGCGCGACCACCCGCTCGAACTGCTCGCCAGCCTTCTTCTCGACCGTGATGTGGAGCGCCGGCGCGAGCGCCCCCGCCCGCGCGAGCTCGACCGCCTCCTCGGTGCCGCCGGGCACGGGCTCGACGGACCGCGCCCGCCACCACGCCTCGGCCTTGGTGCGGGCGTACCCGGTGTGGTCGAAGCAGACCCACTCGCGGAAGTAGTGGTTGAAGCCGACCCGGTACTCGACGCGCACCGTGAGCGGCGCGGCCGGGTCGTTCCGCTTCATGTGGACGTGGTACGTCGTCTCGCTGACATTGTGCTCCTCGCGCGTGCTCTGGCCGCTGAGGATGCCCTCCGTGCTGGCCTGCGCCTCGTGCTTCTGCTTGTTGGGCTCGGGGAACTGGTGCCCGCACTGCGGGCAGGTCTGGTAGCCCGCCGCGATGAGCGCGTGGCACTGCGGGCATTCCTTTGCCGGGGCCTCGCCCTCGCCGCGGTCGTCCGTGGTGACGCGGATGGCATCCACCGGCCCGTGCCGGAGGACGTTGCCGCCAAAGTCCAGCACGAGGCAGTCGGCCTTGCCAGGATGCAGGCGGAAGCCACGCCCGACCATCTGGTAGTACAGGCCAGGCGACATGGTCGGTCTCACGAGTGCGACGCAGTCGATGTGCGGGGCGTCGAAGCCGGTCGTGAGGACGTTCACGTTGCAGAGGTACTTGAGCGAGCCCGAACGGAACCGGTCGAGGATGCCGCTCCGCACGCCCGCGGGCGTGTCGCCGGACACGAACCCGCACTCGACGCCGTGCTTGGACTTCAGCACCTCCACGATGTGCTGCCCGTGCCGGATGCCCGACGAGAAGATCAGCGTGGCGCTGCGGTCCTTGGTGTGCTCGACGATCTCGGCGCACGCCCCCTCGACAAGGGCGTCCTTGTCCATCAGGTCCTCGACCTCGCTGGCGACGAACTCGCCGGCGCGGACGTGCAGGTCGTCGGTGCTCACCTTCTGGAGCCCAGCCTTCGTCCGCAGCGGGGAGAGGAAGCCCTGCACGATCAGTTCACGCACGCCCACCTCGAAGCAGACGTGGTTGAGGATGTTGCTGGGCTCGCAGATCGGGCCGGACTTCATGCGGAACGGCGTCGCCGTCAGCCCGACCACCCGCGCCAGCGGGTTCACGACCTTGGCGTCGGCGATGAACTGGCGGTACATCCCCTCGCCGTCGGGCGGGATCAGGTGCGCCTCATCCACGATGAGCAGGTCCACCGGCCCCAGGTCGCACGCCCGCTGGTAGATGGACTGGATGCCCGCGATGGTGACGGCGTACCCGAGGTCCTTGCGCTTCAGCCCCGCCGAGTAGATGCCCACGGGCACGTCCGGCGCGATGTGCCGGAGCTTGTCCGCCGCCTGCTCGAGGAGTTCCTTGACGTGGGCCAGGATGACGACGCGCCCGTTCCACGGCCCGACCGAGTCGCGGCAGATCGTCGCGATCACCGGCGTCTTGCCCCCGCCGGTCGGGATGACCACGCAGGGGTTGTCGTCGCGGGTCCGCAGGTGCTCGTACACCGCGGCGACGGCTTCGGATTGGTAGGGACGCAGGTTCATTGCTTGAGAGAGTCCTCTCGACGGCGCAGAAACCGCCCTGCGGCTTCGGCGAGCACCTCCCCGTTGGCGTCGTTTGGTTCCGAGTGGCTCAGGATCTCGGCGGCAACGATCACGTCGGACATTCCGAGTTGCCGCAGCACGCACCCGAGGGACATGGCCACGGTGCAATTGAGCTCGCTGTTCGCCTCGTATGCCATCTGGATCGAGCCGGTCGAGATGCTCGCGCCGTCCGACCACTCAATGGCGACTCGGTGCCAACGTCCGGGGTTCTGGTTCACGGGTTGGTTCCTTGCGTTGTGATCTGGGTCAGTTCCACCAGCACTTTGCCGCCCGGCGTCACCGGGCCTCGCTCCACTTCCAGCCGATCGATCTGTGAGTCGTCGCGGTACGCCCCGCCCTTCGCCAGCGCGTCAAGCAGCGCCTTCTGCACGTTGTCCAGGTCGCGCCGGCGGTGATCGGGAGGGCAGACGGTGACGCGCACCGCCAGGCGTCCATCCATCCGCTCTACCCGCATCGCCGCGAGGGCGGCGCACACGTCCGTGCGGTAGCGCCGACCCTCGCGGCTGATGACGGTCCTGTGCCCCATGTGCCGCCAGATGTGGTTCACACTCGGCGGGTACGGGAGCTCGAGGACACGACCAGATGGGCTTATCGCTTCCAGGGCGGCGTGCTCCCTGGGCCGACGCCCGCGGGCACGCGAGCGCCGGCTGCGCCGCCGCCCCCGTTGCCGCCCTTCTTGGTGTAGCCCTTGATGACGTTGGTGAACTCACCGTTGTCGTCGCGCTTCTTCAGGCCGACGTTGATCTCGATCGGGATGTTGTGGAGTTCAACGGAGTCCTTCGGGGCCATCACGCCGACGGCGCGGCAGATCGCGGACAGTTCGCCGCGCGCGATCTTGACCGTCATCTCGCTCTTGTTCTCCAGGTTCAGGCGCGCCCACACGAGGCGGCCCTTGTACTCGCCGTCGAGCACCTGGAACGTGAGCTGAAGGTACTTCCCGCCGCCGGTCTTCGTCGGCTTCATCTCCGTCTCGGTGATGACGGCGATGTACTTGCCCACGGGGATCGGGTCGAGGGCGACGGAGGGGTCCACGTTGTTCGCGTCGAAGTTGTTCAGGTTCGCCATTGGTCAGAGTCCTTTCAGTTCGTGGCGGATGCGGGGGCCGCGGCCTCGCCCGGGGCGGGCGCGGAGTCGGTGGTCTGGGTGGTCGTGGGGATCGGAGCGGCATCGCCGCGCGTGCCGGCGACGTGCGCGGCGAAGACGCGGTAGTCGAGGGGCAGTTCCTCGGGCAGGTTCAGGCGGTTCTTGGCGACGTGTGCCGGCCGCTCGACGGTGCGGATGATCCGCTCGCCGGTGCCCACGCCGTTGTGCTTGGCCTTATTGAAGCCCTCGTCCACCTTGACGGTGAGCACCTTGTAGGTGGCGAAGAGCACCTCATCGGCCCACTCCTGCACCAGCGCGCTGGCCAGCTTGTGCAGACGCGGGGAGTAGCGGTCGTAGGGGACCGTCTCGGGGTTCTCGAACTTCTCGATCTTGGCGTGGGCGATGACGACCACGGTCATGCCGCGGTCGCCGCGGAGGGCGTCGAGCGCCCCGAGCACCATCCGCCACTTCTCGATGGCGAACGTGTAGCCCTTGGCGTACCCGATCTTCTCGATGCTCTCGACCTGCTCGTCTTCGCAGACCTCGTTCCAGATGAGGCGCTCGAGCCAGTCGAGCGAGTCGATGACGACGGTCCTGTACCCGTGCTCACCGGAATACAGCGATTCCAGCACCGCCATCACGTCGCCCAAGCTCTTGGCGAGCGGGAACGACTCGCACTCGATGTCACCGAGTCCGTCCTCGGTCGGGATGAAGATCGGATTCTCGGCCATAGCGCCGAATGTGGACTTTCCGATGCCGTGCGTGCCGTACAGCATCACGCGGCGGGGCTTGGGGTTGCGGCCCTTCTTGATCTGGGTCATCAAACTGGTGGCGGTCATGCGGTCTCCAGATGGATCGAGGTCTTCGGGAAAGATGTCGCGGACGAAGTCGCCCTGGCCGAGGCGGACGAGGGGCAGGGCGATGGTCACGCCGCGCTCGCTACTGACCGTCCGGGCGAGGGCGCCTCCACGCGACGGACGGTGAAGGCGTCCTCGCCGAACTCACGCAGCAGGAGCGAGGTGAACATGCGGACGACTGCTGAGCCGACAGGCGTGCTCCCATCGACGCTGAGACTGCGACGCGGCTCGTCCACCGCGAAGCTCACATCCATGCGAACCAGAGCACTGCTAAAGAGCCCTTCTGCGGCGATCATCGCCAGGTGCAAAGTCGCCTCCGCGTCGGAGAGCGCGACGCCCTTGTCGAATGTGAAGCGGTACACGCCGGTGGTCATTGGAGGCTCCCGAGTCCGCACTCGGGCGGCTCTCCCCGGCTACCTACGCCATCCGGCGTGCCGCTGTCCGCCCGCCTCACTCCGCGCCGAAGCCCCCCGCCGCGAACCGCTTCCGCAACTCGGCGATGCGGTTGCGGACCTGGCGGCGAGAGATGCCCAGATCGCGCGCTGCTGCCACCTCGGAGCCCTCCCGGAGGAAGCGGCAGAGCTCGGCCAGATCCGGGGGCAGCGCCGCGACGATCTCGCGGATCGACTCGCGGACGATGAACTCCTCGGCGGGCGACGGCACATCGAGCCCAAGCCGGCGTGCGGCGTCGGCCTCGCGCAGAGCTGCCGACCCGGTCACCGGGTCCGTGGACGCCTGCTCGCGGAGGGTCTCGATTGACCGCAGGTTGAGGCCGCCGGCCCGCTTGGCCCGGCGGCGAGCACGCAAGAGCGTGATGGCGGCGGAGTCCAGAACACGGGACACGAACGTGCGAAACTGACTTCGTGCGGGATCGAACTGGTCGATACGGGTGGCGAGGATCAGCGTGAGGTCATGCAGGATGTCTTCCCGCTCCACGCCGCGGAACGCGGGGGACGCCAAGAGGCGGCGGGCCTTGATCAGGATGAGCGTGCGGATGTACGAGTCGTTCAGTGATGCGCCGTTGGTCACGGGTGACCTCCGGGGCCGGAGTCATCACCCGCCTGTGCCAACCTCGCGCCGCGGCGCACGCCACGGACACTCACGAGCTTGAAGCGACCGGCGGGTTATGGCCCTCGTGGCCCTCGGACCCACCCGCCGGTGTCGCGGTTCTGAACATCCCGCGGCGCGCACATGAGTTGTCGAACAACGCGCAGAGGCCTGTTTTCACGGCACCTGCACGATCTTCAGAATCTTCCGCCTTTGTCGCGTCGGTGCGACGCGACAGTCCGCGTGACCGACTCGCTGTCCTCGGAGTTCAGCACCGCCTTGGCCCCGCCGGCGCGAGTGACCGCGCGTTGGACCATGTCTTTGGTGACCGGCTTGCCTCTCTCCTTGGTCAGCGCCGTGGCGGCCTCACGCATCGAGCCGTGCTGGCGGTACGCCGCCACGAGATTGCTGTCCTCCAGATGCGATGTCAACTCTGCCTTCAACTGGCGGCGCACAACGAGCTTCCTGCTTTTCGGATCGATAGGGATCGCGTGCGTCTGAGACTGCAGATCATCCGCACGGCTCACGAGGTCGTGAAGGAGAAAGCGATCGACCTGCAGCCCTGTGCCGTTGTGCGAGAGCACGCGGGACAGCGCCACGCATGCCGGCGTGCGTCCCGGCCATACAGATGGGGGAGGTTCTCCTCCCGCAAAGAGGACGATCGGCCGGCCGGTCTGGCCGATGTGCGCGGCAATTCTCGCGCCGTCTTCTGCGTCCGGTTGCCGGAACAGGACAACCTCGCGCGACGACTGACCCATCCGCGTCGTACCCAACCGCCAGAGGCGGCCCGGCTCGACCGGCTTCACAGGACCGGTCAGGGCGAGTCCACCCGCGATCAGTTCCGCCACTGTGTCCACATCGACCGTCCACCGGCGGAGACCCTCGAGATCGATCTCGACCCTGACTGCGTCGGGGCACGGGATGAAGAACCGTCGCGGGGCGGACTCGGGCAGTTCCAGCACCTCTTCGACGTGACCGTCCTCGCACGACGGGCATGCGATCGAGGTCGCCGCGCTGGTCTCCTTGAGAACTCCCGCCTCAAGCAACCACTTGCGATCGGCAGCAGGCCAGGAGGCCAACTCGGAGGCAGAGAACTCGGGTTCGGTCGTGTCGAAGCACGCCCAAAGGATCGAGAGGGTGTGGTTCACTTGGTCACCTCCCAGAGGCGGAGGCAGCGTTCGCCGATGGCGCGCTGCGCGTCGGGCCGGCTCTTGAGATCGCACGAGTTCGGGCAGCTCACGCTAAAGCTCACGCTGCGCGCCCGCGCATTGCCGGCAAACACCAGCTGAAACGACATCTGCTTGACACGAAGGCGATCAAGAGGGAGCCGCGACGTGTTCAGGTACTCCTGAATCGCCCGGTCGAGGCCCCCGCCCCCGCGACGATCGATGCCCAGCTCGACATACTCCGCCGGGCGATCCACCACCTGCAGCCGGGCGCGGGTGATTTTCACCTCGGCGATGCGGTCACGCGGGTCGGTGGGCATCGCGCGGCCCGGTTTGAGGAGATGGTCCAGGGAGTACGCCGGACGCAGCGGGTCGGCCGGGCCAACGTCCAGGCCCATGACAGCCTTGCAGAACGCCTTCTGGAGCGGCTCGTACACGGCCTTCCCCCCCGGCGCGAACATCTCCAGCGAACCATCGTCGGGATTGAAGACGAAGACGTTGTCAAACGCCCGCCGCTCCTCGCGGCGCACGACCTGGCCGTCGTTCTCGAACACGGCGGGCGCATCGGGGTAGTCCTCTAGGTATGCGAAGAAATAGTCGCTCCCGTTCGTGCGCTGGTAGTGCTCCACCACGCAGAACCGGCCGCGCATCTGGGTGCTCCAGTAGAATCCGGTCAGCGCTTGCTGAAGCGCCGCCTTGTGCGCGTCCGTCACGGCGATCGGCTGCTTCGGCAGCGTGTTGCGTTTGATCCAGTAACGGCCAGTAGCCAGCGCGTCGGCGCGGGCGAAGTGGGCGGCCCAGTTGAACGCGGTGCGGGCGTTGAGGTAGGTCCACATGGCCCTGTCGGCCTTGCCGGGGAGAGCATGGCATTCGGCGAGGCGCTCGGGGGCGCTCCGCTGGATCTCCTCCACCAGCACCTTGACGCCCCGATCGTCGGCGAGTTCGTTGATGTCCTGGAGGACGACCTGTACGACCTCCCGCTTCTCGTCGGGCATCTTCTGCCACGCGGCGAACACCGGTCCCATGTCGGTGTCGCCGAGCCCGTTCCACGCCACGCCCTCGAGCCCGCCATGCAGGTCGAAGAAGGGGCGCAACAGGTCGTTGCGGATGTGCTTGAGGATTTTGCGGGGATCAAACGGCTTGCTCATGGGATTCGTCTCCGACGGGTTGAGAGAGTGGATCGACAGTGTGTATTACACACTAAACGACAAGAAGAAAAAAAAAAGCCCGCTCAGAAGAGCATGGGCTCAGCCTTGCGCAGCAAGAGCCCCAGGGCCTCCAGGCGGTACATCATCGCCTCCGCCGACACCTTGAATTCCTCCGCCACGGGGCGGGCAACATGCTCGAGCATGGCGTTGTCAATGGACCGTTGAT
This sequence comes from uncultured Phycisphaeraceae bacterium, assembly GCA_964588585.1. GTDB lineage: Bacteria > Planctomycetota > Phycisphaerae > Phycisphaerales > UBA1924 > JAEUIX01. The sequence continues at coordinate 49,053 of CAZPPX010000004.1, read as the reverse complement.
CCATCGCCAACCCGCCCCGGTGGAGCACCTCCGCGGCGATGATCTTCTGCTGCCTCGGGCGCAGAGAATCGAGAGTGATCGCGTCGAGCCCGTGGATCTCGCGCCAGGACGTGAGGACGAGCTTGGCGGGCATCAGCAGGTACGCCGCAAACTTGTTTGCCTGGATCTCGACCGGTGCCTTTGACCCATCTCGGCATACATACGTCGGCTGTGCCGCCGAGGCGCCGGCATGCAGCAAGCCCTGCGCTGTGTCCGGCGTGTAGAGATGGCGGTGCAGCCACCAGTGCCCGATTTCATGGGCGAGCGTGTAGTGGTACCGCCCCTCTTTCCGCTTGTTCGCCTGGGTATCAAGGCTCTGGTCGATCCCGATCTTCTTCTGCGGAATCCAGATCGCGCCGTTGACGTCGGGGTCGCCGAACAGAGCCTGCAGGTCCATCATCTCGACCGTGAGACCGAGGACGACCTCCGCGATGTCGTCGACCGGAATCCCGGGCGCGAGCGACTCCCCGCTGTGCTGGGCGAACTGCCCGAGGAGCGCATCGGCGTGCTCCTCAATGTGTTTGTCGGGCAGGAACTTTGGCTCGTTCGGTCGGGTGGTCGTGGTCTTGGACCCCATGCGGATTCAGTCCTTCTTGGGTTTCTTGCTCATGTCCTCGGCCATTTTGGTCAGTTGTTCGATTTGTTGCGGCGTAAGGCCCTTGGCGTGACGCAGGAAGGACGCCATTTCGATTGGCCGCTTCTCGATCAGCCCCGCGACGTCCTCCGCCATCCGGCCGGCGGCGACGATCAGCTCATCCGCGTCGGTCTCGAGGATCTCCGCCATCTTGCGGATTCGGTCCACGGGCGGCGGCACGAAGTTTCCCTGCTCGATCTGCGACACGTAGGTCGGGCTCAGGCCAACCCGATCGGCGAACTTGCGCAGCGTGAGCTTCTTCTCCGTCCGCTTCTCGCGGATCAGCTCCCCGAAGTGCTTCTTCTTGGACGACATGGTTTCCAACTCCGCGAGCGTATCGACGCCCAATGCTGCTGTCCAGTGTTTACTACACACCGCACGTCAACCGACAGGTTTCCCACCGTCCTGCTGTTCAGCACGGATCTGCTCGTACACCTGCCGGCGCAGATGCTCCTCCACGAGCCTCTGGAAGTTGGGCTCGTTCATGAACCGCGCGAAGATCTCCTCGTTTTGCTCCATCCGATCAATGAACAGCCCTTCTAACGCCTTGCCGAACACGTACTTGAAGTTGTCGATCGAGTTCGCCGACGCTGCCTGCCGCAGCGCCTCATTGGCGACGGCGTCTTCCCGAACGGAATCCAGAAACAACTGGTCGGCGGGCTTGAAGTCGGTGCCAAACCGCTCGTTGAGGATGTCGATGAGCTCCGAGAGCTCAACCTCCTCGTCACCTGACATGCCGGTGCCGACCGCTGTCGGGCCCTTCAGTTCGCCGCCGGCGCCCGGCTCCAGCACGATCGAACCCTCGCTGATCTTCTGAAGGCGGTAGTACTTCAGGGCCACCTCGTCGTCGAAGTTGTATTGCGGGCCAAACGCACGGCGCGGGAGCTTGGCCGCCAGGAATCGAGCGAACGTGTAGAGCTTCTCCAGATCGCTGTCGGCGAACGGGATGATCTGCGACAGGAAGGCGTAAAGGCCCCGAAACGCGAATAGGAGGCTCCGGAACTCCTCCTGTGCCTCCTCCTTCGCCTTGGCCCACTCCTTCTCAGGCATCGTGGCGCGCACATCATCGCGCAGTGCCTTGAACCGCTCGACCGCCGGGTCGATGGCAGCGTTCATCTTCGCATGGTCCGTTGGCGTCTGGTTGGCCTTGCCCCGGAAGAAGACCGCGCAGAACTGCTCGACCTCGTCGGAGTGATACACGCCGAACTCGGCCAGCCGGGCCTGCAGCGTGTAGAGCTGCTGCGGATCGGATCGTTCTCCAACGATCGGCTGCTCGTAGTACGGCTTGAACGCCTCGAGGATCTCCGACCGCTCGTTGTAGAAGTCCAACACGAACGTATCGTCCTTGCCCGCGTGCGTGCGGTTCAGGCGCGACAGCGTCTGCACCGCCTGGATACCCGCGAGGCGCTTGTCCACGTACATCGTGTGCAGTAGCGGCTGGTCGAACCCCGTCTGATACTTCTCGGCAACGAGCAGGATCTGGAACTCTTCGGTGGCAAACTTCTGCGGCAGTTCCTTCCCGTCGATCCCCGCGTTCATCCCGCCCTCGGTGTAGTGCTTGTTCGGGTCGAGATCATCCACGACCACGCCGGAGAACGCGACGAGCGTCTTCACGTCGGTGTATCCGTTGTCCTTGATGTACTTGTCGAAAGCCTGTTTGTACCGGACCGCGTGCATCCGGCTGGCGGTGACGACCATTGCCTTTGCCTTGCCGCCGATTTTGTGCCGCGTGGAGGCGCGGAAGTGCTCGACCATGATTTCCGTCTTCTGCTCGAGGTTGTGCGGATGCAGCGTCATGAAGCGGGCGAGCGCCTTGGCGGCTTTGCGCTTCGAGACATTGGGGTCGTCCTCAATCGACTTGATCAGGCCGAAGTATGTCTTGTATGTCGTGTAGTTCTTCAGCACGTCGAGGATGAAGCCCTCCTCGATCGCCTGGCGCATGCTGTATAGATGGAAGGGCGCCGGCCGACCATCGGTGCCAATTCGCCCGAACACTTCCAGAGTCTTGTACTTCGGCGTCGCCGTGAACGCGAAGAACGAGATGTTCGGCTGGCGGCCGCGCTTCAGCATCGTGCGGAGGATCTCCTCCTCCCCGTCCGCGCCATCCTCGCCCTCTTTGATCCCCTGCGCTTCCGCCTGCTTCCGGGCCTCCTGCTTGATGTGGTCCGCCGCGAGGACCCCCTTCAACTCCGTGGCCGTTTCTCCCGACTGACTGCTGTGGGCCTCATCGACGATCACGGCGTACCGACGATCCGGGAGGCCGCCGACCTTCTCGGTGACAAACGGGAACTTCTGCAGGGTGGTGATGATGATCGGCACGCCGGTCTTGATCGCCTCCGCGAGCTGGGCCGAGTTCTCGTCAATCTTCTGCACTACGCCGTGCTTGTGTTCGAACTGGTAGATCGTGTCCTGAAGCTGCTGGTCGAGCACGACGCGATCGGTGACGACGATGACGGAGTCGAACACCCGGCCGTCCTTGTCATCGTGCAGACTGGCAAGGCGATGGGCCAGCCAGCCTATGGAGTTGCTCTTCCCGCTGCCGGCCGAGTGCTGCACCAGGTAGTTGTGGCCCGCACCGAGCGCCCTGGCGTCCGCTTCCATCCGCCGCACCACATCCAGCTGGTGGAAGCGCGGGAAGATCATCGTCTCCTTCCGCACCTTCCGCCCCGCTGTGCCCGAGGTAAACCGTTTCTCCTCGACCTGCAGATGGAGGAATCGGGCGACGATGTCCAGCAGCGAATCCCGCTGCCACGCCTGCTCCCACAGGTACGAGGTCCGATGCCCAGCCGGGTTCTCCGGATTCCCCGCGCCGGTGCCGTTGCCCTTATTGAAGGGCAGGAAGAACGTCTCCTTCCCCCGCAGGCGCGTCGTCATCCACACCACGTCGGGATCGACGGCGAAGTGGACGATCGCCCGTTGCTTGAACGCGAAGAGCAACTCCCGCTCATCACGGTCGAGCCGGTACTGGGTCTTCGCGTGCTCGGCCGTTTGCCCGCTCATCGGGTTCTTCAGCTCCGCCGTGACGATCGGGAGCCCATTGAGCGCCAGCACTACATCGATGCTCTTCTCGCACGTCCCCGAATAGCACACCTGCCGCGTCACCGTGAGGACGTTCATCCCATACGACCTGAGCGTCTCAGGATTCAGCCCACTCGACGGCTTGAAGAACGCCACGTCGATCTGCCGACCGTAACACTTGAAGCCGTGCCGGATGATCTCCAGCGACCCCCGATCGCTCGCGGCGATCGCCTTGCAGAGAGCGTCAACCAGGACGTCGCCCGTGCTGCCCGCGTGCAGCTTCTCCAGCGCCGACCACGCCTGCGGCTGCGTCGCCTTCACGAATGCCACAAACACGCCGGGGAACATGCCCCGCGCCCGGTCGTACCCCTCTGGGGCCGTGGCGGCGTCGTAGTCACAGTTGTCACCCTTGGCGTAACCGTTGGCGAGGAGGTGGTCCTCGATGGCGGCCTCGAAGGCCTTCTCTTTGTGGTCAGCGGGCATGAAGCGTCTCCATCAGAACAGGGCGATCACAACCACCAGAGCTTCTTCAACTTCCCGAGCAGGTCCTTCTGCCTGGCCTCCAGAACCTCCGGCGTCCACTCCTCTTCATGGATTACTTGGCTCGTCAGCGCGAACGGAGACGCCTTCCCGCCGGTCGTGAAGTACTTGGTCTTCTTTTTCTCGAAGTCGTAGTTCCGCGCCGAGCTGTTCTTTTTGCGCGACAGCAGGACGAGATTCCCGAGCCGGTGGACCCAGGCCTCGCGCTCGTCATCATCCGGAAAGTTCATCGCCCAATCGCTGTCCTCCTCCGGAGTCTGCGGGAGGACGTGCTCGATCGAGATGATCTTGTGGGCGTAGGACGCCTCGCCCTCCGAGAGCAGCCCGTCCAGCCGCAGCAGCACGTAGTTCGGAACGCTCTTCAACGTGTAGATGGGTCCGTTGAGCGCCGTCAACGCCCGCGTGCGTTCATCGTCGGTGAGCAGCAGCGGGGAGTCCGTGCCATAGGGGTCCTTGCTGGACATCCACGTCAGCAGCTTGCCATACCGCTCGATGCGCTTGGTGATGTCCACGCGCAGGACCATCATCGCCGCCGCCAGTCGCTCCAAATGAGTGAAGAACTTCAGCAGCGCGGCGGGCTCGTCGTGGTGGTCCGTGAGAAACCGTATCGCAGGCGGCATCCAGTCGAAGTTGTCGATCTGGTTGAGCCACCCGAACAGGCCGTTGATCTCCTCGGCCTTGCTCGTGCTCTCGTAGTTCGCCCGCTTGATCTCCGCGAAGGCCTGGGAGAACGGGATGATGACCTCGTCGATGAGCGCCGCCGCCTTGTGGGTGGGGATTACGAACTCCCGGAACTCCTTGAGCACCGTCTCCCGCATCTTCTGCTTGCGGTAGATCATGCGGATGTGGGCAAAGAGCTCCTTGAAGTCCTCGACACCGAGGTCGTTCTCCGCGTCCTCCCACTTTTCGGAATACTCCTCGCTCTCCCCTTCCGGCAAGTTGCCGATGATCTCGGCCTTCAGGATGTCCGTGTGCGACAGGTCCAGGCCGCGGTTGTTCAGGATCGAGAAGATGCGGTAGGCCGAGTCCAGGTCCGGGGACGACACGACGACCAGTACGCAGCGGTTGAGCAGGAACATCGCCAGCCGCTGCCGCGTCGCCTCGGGCAACTTCTTGGCCTTGTCAAGCAGAAACACGCCATTGCCCCATGTGTTCAACTGGCTTGTGCTCTCCAGTTGTTTGGGGTCCACCTTCATCAGCCGCTGCAAGCCACCGTCCTGCTGCACGTACTTCTGGAAGAATTCGCGGTCTCGATCGCGGACCAGCAACCGGTATCGGTCGCTGGTCTTGAGCATCTTGTTCCCCTTGGCGTACAGGAACTGCGTGAGGTCGCCCGCCGCGGACTTGTCCTCGATCGCCTCCCGCAGCGCCGCCATCAGGATGGTCAAGGTCGTCAGCCGCTGCTGACCGTCCACGACCTTGGAATCGACGGTGCCGTCCGGCTTGATCAGGACGATGCAGCCCAGGAAGTACGGCGGCGTCTCCTCAATGGGCGCATCGTCGGTGCCAAGCGTGGCGAGCAGATCGCTTAGCAGCTCGCTCGCGTGCTCGATCGACCACGAGTAGGGCCGCTGATAATGCGGTATCTCAAAAGCGAAGTCATCACTAAAGACCTTGTTGATCGTGTACTCGCTGCCGTGGATCTTCATGGCTGACATGCGTTGTCCTCACTCATCACGCCCCGCCGACCACGACAAACAGAGAGAATGGGCGATCGGCGCGAACTCGTCCTTAACCAACGGAACTCGCTGCTCGTGCAAGCGAGCCAGATCGGGGCACGAGTTCCACGTCTCCCTGTAGAATGTCCTGAACACCATCTTCACGAAGGTCGTGAAAGACATCGGCCGGTCGACGTGGATGCGGGTGTCGTTAAACTGGGTGTGAAGGTGGACCTCAGGGTGATCTTCGCCCGCCCGGTCAGGATCGAAGTCGAAACGCATCGGAGATCGCAGGTAAAGCTCGCACAGCGGGGCGGCCCGGGCGGGCGACTCCATGCACATTGCCACGGCGGCGCACAGGTCCCCGAGGTCCTCAACAGGCTCCTGAGTGGCGACGGGCGCAGGCCAGTACAGGAGGCTGTGCGCCACAACGCTCGTCCCGTCGCAGTCGTAACTTGCCTGGAGAATCGAGTAGTCGTTCAGTAGGCATGTAAATGCCCCTTCGCGGATGAGCGACAGGTATTGATCCAACGAGCCGAATGGCAAGGCCCGCGCGGACGAAGTGCCGGTCGTGGGCCAGGACACGCGATGGAATGGACCCTCCTGCCGTTGGCACGGGGAGTTGTCGAATGCCACAAGCCCCAGGCTCCGAAGGTCCTGGCACGTGCTGGCGATCATCGTGGCGACTTGGCGGGCGTTCACGCCTTTCCTCCCTTGTCCTGCATGGCTTTCAGAATCTCCTTGAGTTGCGGCATGGCATCCGGGGAGATCACGCCGCGCTTGACGAGATCGAGCACTTCCTCCAGGCTCTTCTCGGCCTTTCGGATCTGACTCTTCTCCTCCGCCGTGCGGTCGCGGTTGATCCGGCGCATCGCCTCCAACTGCTGCTGCGTCGGGATGCGAAACGCCAGCTTGTAGCCCGCGCTCACGACACCGTCGATCTCCTTCTGAAGCGTCGCCATGCTGAGGCCCGTGCCGCAGAGTCGCACCCACCCCCGAGATCGCGTGATCGCTGTGAACAGGATGTTCCGGAGCCGGATCAGCTCGTGGCCCACCACGCAGAAGTCCGAGTTGGCGATGTAGACCATCGGCGCCTCGTTGCCCTTGGCGCGGTAGATGCCGGACACGGTGACGATGCCCGACTGCGAAAACTGATCGCGATCGTTCGTCACGCCCGCGAGCGACGATGGGATGCTCCGGCTGTCCAGATGTCGGCGCAGCGAGTAGTACTCGTCCCGCTGGGTGATCGGCTCCGGCAGCACGATCAGGATGTCATCCGCATCGAGCTCGTCTTCCTTGAGATTCTTGGCGACCTGCTCCGCGATCCAGGCGTACTGCTCGTCCTTTGTGTTGAATCCTTGAGACTGAACGGCGTCGGCCGGATTCAGCAGATCTTCGAAGAACTTCGGGTACGACCGTGGCCCGCGGGCCAGGACGACGTCCTGGCCGTCGTCGAGAATCCCCTTCTCGACCATGTATCCGATCTCTGCCCACAGGCCGGGCACGTCGAAGTGCTGGATCATCCCGCGCTCGCGGAACAGCCCGAATCCCAGCGCATGGGCCAGCGTCAGCGCCCAGGGCGTGTTCCGGTAGCAGACTGGGAGGATGATGTCCTGTTGCGGCGCGCCCGCCGTGTTCGTCAGCTGCACATCGCGTCCGAACAGTTCCGCCGTCGACGCCATGCCCGCGTCGGAGAGGTTCTGGAGTTCGTCGTAGGCCCACACGATCCGCTTGGGCGCTTTAGTGATGGCATCAATGATCCGGAAGAACGATCGGGGTAGGTCCTGAGCCTCATCGATGAGAACCGCGTCGAAGAGGCCAAACTCGCGGCCCTTCATCGCGGCGGCGAGCTCGTCGCAGACTCCCTCAAACGCCCGCATAACCCCGAAGCGCGACTTCGCGCTCAGGTAGTTGGTCGGGATCATGTTGGCCGCAGCGCATGCGAGCGAATACATGCCGTCCGTAGCGGAGGAGCCCCACGAGTGGACGATGCGCAACTTCTCCCAGTCCGGTTTGTCCCCGAGGTGTTCAAGCGTGAATCGCTCGATCAGGTCCTTGAACTGCTGGTACAGCGAGCGCGTGTGGAAGGTGACCGCGATCTGCCAGTCTGGGTGCTGGGTGTGCAGGTACGCGGCCTTCAGGGCGAGTACGACGGTCTTGCCCGACCCCGCCAAGCCTCGAATTCGTTGCGGTCCCTCGGGAGTCTCGATCGCAGCGGACTTCTGCCAACGGTCGAGGTTGGCAATCTCCTTCTCGATCGATCGGAGGATCGCTCCCTTGGAACCGGCCTTGACGATGTTCTGTCGCTTCTTGACTGGCTTGATGGTCGTCACACGTTGGATCGCTGCCGCCACGCTGCGGAAGAGCGTGGCGTCGTCAATCGGCTTCATGGCGCCCAGCGCCGCGACCAGTGTGGACGGCGAGGCGGCCGGATACGTGGCATCCGCGGGTGTAGGGACCTCACCCTCCGGATAGACGGAGAGCATGTTCACAGCGATGCCGAGTGTCCGCCCGCGCCGCAATGACTCGTGCCGGCCGAGGTTCGACTCCAGCACGTAGTACAGCTTGTCTTGCGAGGCCTTGTAGTCCTCGCCTTTCTCGGCGAAGTGAAAGGCGACCAGGCCCGGTTTCTGGGCGACGAGAAGCGCGTCGATCGTCGTATTCGAGTCTGCCGATGCCATGACCGGATAGCCGATGTAGAACGTGCCCTCGATGTTGGCCTGTTCAAGGCTGCGCACGATCGTTGCCAGCAGCGCCTGCGGGAGGGCCGTGCTGCCATAGATGACATCAAGCTTGGCGGCGAGGTTCATGCATTACTCCTTGCTCCGTTCGCGGCTGGCCAAGCGTGTGTGTGCTCCATACCCCCTCGGCACCAGTCCCTGCGCACGCATCCACGGCAGCGCCGCCCGCCACTTCGCCTCGGGGATCGCCATCTTCGCCGGGTCCCATCTCGTCAGGACCTCGGCGACGAGCGCATCGTCCGTCACGCTCTTGCCGTCGATCAGGAAGTCGTTCCAGGCCGAGTACAGCGTCGCCACGATCTCCGAACGCCGCGTGTCCAGCCGCGCGAGCAGGGCCATCAGCGCGGCGAACCCGGCCTCTTTCGTCCCCCGGTACCGGTCGAAGTACACCTTGTGCCCGCCCGCCTTGGCCAGCGGCACGAACTTCAGCGGCTTCCCGTCCTTGATGTACTCGTACCACTGCGACTTCTGGAGCTGCGACTGGATCGAACGCATCATCGCGTTGTCGAACGGCCCCGCGGCGGCCCGCACCGGCTGGCTCTCGATCTCCGCTAACTGAAGATGCCCCTCGGCGAGGATTAGCGCCTTCTGCAGCTTCACGCGCCCGAACGTGCGGTCCTTCCCGATGCGGGCGATGATCTCGGCGGCGAGCACGCTGCGTTGGAAATGCTTGTTCGCGGTGCGAGTTGCTACGTTGGTCCCGATCCGCCCCGCGATCGCGCGTGTTTCAATTGGCAGTTCAGCGTACGGCTCCGCGGCGGGCGCTTCGGAGACAACACCGGTCACATCGCACACGCAGATCTTCCCCGTCACGGCGGCGGAGATAAGGGCTTGACGGTATTCGGTCAGGCGGCTGATCGCAGTTTCAGCGGCAGCGATGAGAGAATCGAACCGAATGGCAACATCGTCGAGATGCGCAGCAATGAGGTCCTGCTCTACTGGCGGGGGTACAGGGACCTTTACCCGCTTCAGGTCTCGAATGTTGATGCCGCGAATCGTCGCGCCGACCGCCCCGGCTTCGAGGGACGCAAAGACGCCCGCCGACCGCATCGTGTGCAGAAGCCAGCGCCCGTTCACGCCCTTGCGCGGCGCGATCTTGGCCGTGTCTTGTGTAATATTCACCCCCGCGCAGTCATCCGGGACATGCTGGCAAGCCCCAATGCTTCCGCGAATGGCATAGACCACATCGCCTTCACGTAGACGCGACCGTTCGTAGCCCGCCTCAATGTCTGGATCCGTGCAGCGCAGTTCCGCACGTCGGAGCGGCGTCGCAACATCGCCCGCCTTCACGATTGGAACGCCGCCTTCAAAGTGAGGGCCGGGCAACACGATGCCGTACATGATTCGATGGCCGTATGCGGTCAAGTGCGCGAGCCGCTTGACCTCCCAATGTCGCGGCACATCTCCGAGCACGTCAATGCCGGATGGCTTCATTGGGGCTGTAGGATTAAGGCCTTTGATGACTGCATGGGTGATGAGGGCGGTGCGTTGCTCGGCGAGCAGGTCGATCAGCCGCCGCTTGGCCGCGACCAACTCATCGATCCGCCGCGTCCGCTCATCCAGCCACGCCGCGATCGCTTCCTGCTCGGGGAGAGGGGGCAGCCAGGCTTCGAGTCGCGCGAGCGTGGTGGGAGCAATTGCGGGGTAGCTCACGCCCGTCGAGCGAGCGACAACGCGCCCAACGAATTCCTCGGCCTGTAGCAAGCGGTAGAGGAAGGACGGATGGAGGCCGGGGCGGGGCCTGAGAACCGCGAATCCAGTGGACACGATCAGGTTCGGTGGCGGATCGTCGATCTGCGCCACCGCCCGCAAGTAGGTTCGGACCGTCGAGATGATGGTGTCGCCATCACAAACTCGCCGCCGCGCGCGGCTCGGGGCATCCTCAAACCGATATTCCTCTGTGGTCTCGATCCCGCCGAGCATCGTGACGTTGCCAATGTCCGCGTAGCGAATCACATGATCCGGGTCGGTCGTCTCGGCCAGTTCATCAGGATTCAGCGATGCAACGTACTTCAGTGGCGTGATCCGCCAATGGCGCGGCAAATGCCCCACGCCCTCGATGCCGCTCTCGCGCGTGTCCGCATAACGCCCGGGGGCACCCTCTGCGCCCGCGCTCGCGGCGGTCGCGGTGGGCGGAGCCGAAAACAGAGTCGCGTCAGGCATGGGCCGCCCCCCGCGCACGCCCCCAACGGACGGGGGTGTGGTGCCGGGCGCGCTCGCTGGCGCGTGGGGAGGTGCGGGTCACTTGGTCACCTCCGCGAGCATCCGCACGATGTTCTTCTCGAGCCCCGTGATGTCGGCGGCGATGGCGGTCAGGTCGCGGGGCGGCTGGTACACGTAGAAGTGGCGCGTGACCGGGATCTCATACCCGACGATCCCGACCTTCCCATCTTTCTTGTCGCGGTTCTTCTCGCCCGTGGCAATCCAGGCGTCGGGGACGTGAGGTTTCACCTCGCGATCGAAGTAGACGAGGATGTCCTCCTTGAGCGGGACGTTCTCGTAGTCTCGGAGTTCGGGGTCGGGCTCAGGGTTGCCATCCTCGTCACGGCAGATCGCCGCATGTTCATCGCGCGTGCCCATCGCCGCGACGATCGCCTTGCGGAGCGGCGCGGACAACTTTGACTCCGCAGCGTCGAACGCGGCCTCCAGGTCCGCCAGGAACTGGGCGCGGTCCATCCAGACTTTGCCGGCTGGCAAACCGTCCAGGACGCCGACGATCGCGTCGCCAGCGGGGTTGGGGGGGGACGTAGCGGCCGCGGGGGCGTCCGTGGCGGGGACGGCAGGGGCGGGGGCGTCTTTGGCCTTGGCGGGAGGGCGGCCGCGCCTCTTGGGGGCGTGGTCGCCGAATTCGGCAAGCTTCTGGAATGCTCCCGAGCCCCGGAGCGCCACGATGCCCTCGGGCGTCAATGCGAACCGTAGACGGAGGGGCCGCTCGACGGTGATCTGACGGTAGCCGAAGTCGCCGTTGTCGAACACCTTGGAGTGCTGGCCGACGGCAAAGTCGCCGTACAGGCGGGTGATCGTGCCGATGTGCTCGGGCGTGATCTCCTGCCGCTTGTTGCCCAGCGACTTCCGCATTTTCTGGGCGAAGGAGACGGCGTTGATGAGTTGAATCTTGCCGCGCCGGCGCGGCTCCTTGCGGTTGGAGACGATCCAGACGTAGGTAAAGATGCCCGTGTTGTAAAACAGTTCGCCCGGCAGCGCGACGATCGCCTCTAGCCAATCATTCTCGATGATCCAGCGGCGGATCTCGCTCTCCCCCGATCCGGCATCGCCGGTGAAAAGCGGGGAGCCGTTGAAGACGATACCGAGACGCGTTCCGCCGTCTTTCGCCGACTTCATTTTCGAGATCATGTGCTGCAAGAAAAGGAGCGAGCCGTCGTTGATGCGGGGCAGGCCGGCGCCGAAACGGCCGGACATTTTCAGCGTCTCGTGCTCCTTCCGGATCTCGTCCTCTTCGGGCTTCCACTCGACACCGAACGGAGGATTCGCCAGCATGTAGTCGTACCGCTCGCTCGGGAACCCGTCGTCGGTGAACGAGTCGCCGAACTTGATGTGGTCGATGTTCTGGCCCTTGATGAGCATGTCCGAGCCACAGATCGCGTAGGCCTCTTGGTTGTAGTCCTGGCCGAAGACCTCGAGCCGCGCGTCGGGATAGAGGCCGGCGACGTACTCCTCGGCAACGGAGAGCATGCCTCCCGTGCCGCACGCCGGATCAAAGATGGTTTTGACGATACCGCGCTTACCCAGTTCGGCCCCGTCGCCGGTGAACAGGAGGTCCACTATGAGGCGGATGACCTCGCGCGGCGTGAAGTGGTCGCCCGCCGTCTCGTTCGCGGCTTCGCTGAACTTCCGGATGAGCTCCTCGAAGATGTAGCCCATCTCGACGTTCGTCACCGTGCCCGGGTGCAGGTCGATGGTGGCGAACTTCGAGACGAGAAGGTAGAGGCGGTTGGCCTTCTCCAGCTTCTCGATGTGCTCGGCGAACCCGAAGTACTCGATGATCTCGCGGGCCTTGGAGGAGAAGCACTTGATGTAGTGGGTCAGGTTCTTGGCGATGTTGTTCGGGTCGCCGGCGAGCGAGCGGAAGTCGAACTTGCTCGTGTTGTGCAGCGGGAAGGGTCCGTCCTTCGGCCACTCGGGCGGCATCGCCGCGCGGTTGAGCACCGGCTCCAAGTTCTTGATCGGCGTGCCCTTCCGCTTCAGGTCCTCCGCCTTCGCCCGCACCTTCTCGCGCGTGGGCTCGAGCACGCAGTCCAGCCGGCGCAGGACCGTGAGAGGGAGGATGACCTTCCCGTACTGGTTGGGGCGGTATGGGCCGCGGAGCAGATCCGCGACCTGCCAGATCAGGGAGACTTTGTCGCTGAAGTTGTGCATGGCGGTGGCGGATGGCGGCGTTCTGGGGTGGCTGGATTGGGCGGCGGGGGGTCGGGCGTGCGGCGTGTAGTAAACGCTGCACGCGGAGTGTAACCGGGGACAGGCAGGCTTGCAGCGCCCAGGCATGCCAAGCGGACAGAATCTCGGTTTGGGGCATGGCCTGCGGATTCGGGCACCCCGACCGCCGGGCGTTCAGGATTGAACAGCCGACGCCCGCGTCCGCAGCTCCGACCAGCACCGCCGCTGGAGCGTCCAGTCGGCCACGCTGGTCGCGGCACGCAGCATGTGCTCGTGGATCGGGTCGCGCCCGCGCATGACCAGGGGCAGGAACAGGATCTCTTCCTGGATGTCCGGTGCGAGGTGGCAGAGGTTCATCAGCTGCGTGATCCGGGGCTGGGTGACGTGGGTCAGGCGGGCGATCTCCGAGATGTTGGCGACCTTGCCCGCGCGGATCATCTCGTCAAAGTGAATCGCCAGCGCCATCAGACGGGAGATTCGGGGCACGCGGCCGGGGTCCACGGCGGTCCTCGCGTCGGGCTGGGTGTCGATGGTCTTGCGCCCGTGCGCCGCCCGGTTGAAGTAGACCCTTGTCTTCACGGTGATCATGCCGACTCCTCCTTCGCGCCCGCCGCGCCCGCCGCCAGGGCCTTGACGCCGGACGGGTAGAACGAGACCTCGATGCTGCTGTCCAGGGCGTCGAAGACGACCTTGTTGATGAGCAGCTGCAGCATCCGGACCTGCTCGCGCGGAGCCAGGGCCGTCCAGACGTTGTCGAAGTCGGCGAAGGCGGCGTGCAGGTCGTCTGCGGAGAGGATTTCCGCGCGGTGCCGCTCAATGGTGGCGGCGATCTCGCCCGCCCGCTGTTCGGCCTCCCGAATCTGGTCGTTGAGGTCCGTGATCCGACCGGCGGAGGCCGAGGACGCTGGCTCCGTGGTCGCCAGTCGCCGAATCTCGGCGTGGTTGCGCCCAAGCCCCCGGTTGACGATCCGCTCCTCCGCCTCCAGTTGACCGATCGCGGCCTCCGCCTGCCCCCGTGACGCCGCCAGCGTCTCGGCAAGCACGTCATGGTCCTGGCCGACGCACCGAATCTGCCCGACCACCGCCTTCTCGATCTCAAGGGCCGGGAGCGATCCCGTCTGGCACCGATCGCGGCCCTTCTTGATGGCGTTGCAGCAGACGTAGTACCTGTATGCCTTGTTCCCGCGCCGCGTGAAGGTGTGAACCATCGCGCTGCCGCACCCCTTGCAGAAGAGCAGCTTGCGCAGCAAGGCCCCGAACTGGTTCCGCTGCTCGTTGCCCCGCGTGCGCGAGTTCTTCTGCATCAGCACATGGACCCGCCGGAACACGTCCTCGTCCACGATGGCCTCGTGCTGCCCCTGGTACGTCTCGCCCTTGTGGACAACCTTGCCCATGTAGATCGGGTTCGTCAGTGTGCAGTACACCGAGTGGCGGTCCCACTCCACGCCGCCGCGCACCACCCCGGCCTTCGTCCGCCAGCTCTTCGTTCGCCAGCCGCGCTTGCAGAGTTCCTCGCCGACCGACAGGAGCGAGCCCAACTCCAGATATCGCTCGAAGATCTGGCGCACGCGGGACGCCTCGGCCGGGTTGACGACCAGCCGCGGGCTTCCGTTCGAGCGGTCCACGTCGTACCCGAAGGGCGGCGGCCCACCGCCCCATTTGCCGCGCTTCTTCGCGGCGGCGATCTTGTCGCGGATTCGCTCACCGATGATCTCGCGCTCGAACTGCGCGAACGACAGCAGGATGTTGAGCGTCAGCCGCCCCATCGAGTGCGTGGTATTGAAGTGCTGGGTCACGGAGACGAACGACACCTTGTGCCGATCGAAGACCTCCATGAGCCGCGCGAAGTCCATGAGGGACCGGGACAGGCGGTCCACCTTGTAGACCACGACGCAGTCGATCTTGCCGGCCTCGATGTCGGCTATCAGGCTCTTGAGGCCGGGGCGCTCGACGTTGCCGCCGGAGAACCCGCCATCGTCGTATCGATCCGGGAGGGTCGTCCACCCCTCGTTCTTCTGGCTGGCGATGTACGCCTCGGCCGCCTCGCGCTGCGCGTCGAGGGAGTTGAACTCCTGCTTCAGCCCCTCCTCGCTGGACTTGCGGGTGTAGATCGCGCACCGCGACAGCGCCACCGCCGGCGCGGCGTGCTTCCCGTTGAGCGTTGCGCGGCTCATCATCGCCTCTCCAGGTTGAAGAACCGGAAGCCGTTGATGTGCGATCCCGTGACCCGCTTGGCGATCGCCGACAGCGATCGGAACCGCTCCCCCTCGTACTCAAATCCGTCCGCCAGCACCACCACGCGGACGACCCGGCCCTTGTAGTCGCGGACGAGCGCCGTGCCCGACGGGGGTACCCGTGGGTCCGCCGTGGCGGCGAGGGCGACCCTCTTGGCGTCCTTGGGGGGCTCCCCGAGCGCGGCCCACTTGGGCGGCGTCCGCCGCACGTCGGTGGGGTTGGCCAGTTGACCTGCCCGCACGCGGGCACGCTCGGATAGGCCGCCCTCGGCGTTGGCCTGGATGCGCCAGGCGATCCGGCGGACGAGGTAGACGCGGTGGCGGCTTTGAATCCGCTCGCCGAAGAGTTCGGCGTAGCGGTTGTGCAGGTCGCCGATCGTCATCTTCTCCAGCGCTGCGAGTTCCTTCGATAAGTTGGTCGTCATCGGCATGGTCTCCGTATCCCCGCACCGCTAACGCGCGGTACGGTCGGACACACTGAGGCCCGCCTGCTCGCCCAGTTCAAGTTCGCTGTGGTCCTCTTCTTGATGCTCCGCCGTCGGGGCCAATGTGCCCGTCCCGGCGACCAGGCCGGTCGCCTTCGCGCGACGATGCCAACGCCTCGCCCCCGTGGCAAGGATGGCGATCACCTCGCGGCGGCGCTCGTCGGCGGACAGGTTGGCATCATCGTCTTTGGCGACCATCGCGGCGCTCCTTCTACGTCGGACGAGTGAGGCAGCATGAGGGCGAGAAGGCAAGCGGTGTCTTCTCACCCGGCTACCTACGCCGCCGAGAGTCGGGCTGTCCGCGCTGGGCATGCGAGTGACGATCGGTTTCGAAGTGTGCGGCGGCGCAGTACCACCTGAGCGTCACGTTCCGCTGGCGTCATCGTCTCCGGGTTGCGGGATGAGTCCACGCGGCGAGCTCCAGCCCGTCGCTGCCCGTGACGCGAGGCACCGACACTGGTTCCCAATGCCCGCGATCCTCGACCTGCACGCAAATTGCTCGAGCACGGCGCTCGGATGTCGGCGGTAGACTGGCGGTTCCAGCAGGCGCAATCTGGTACGAGTGACACCATGACCTCGACTCGCTTTGTCTTCCGTGAAGCGTTGTGGAGCGAGCTCCAGGCCCGCGTCCGAGCTCCTGCGCGCGTCCGAGCCGCCGTCGCCTACATCGGGACCGGTGGTGCCAAGCTGTTGCCGTTGAAGGCAGACGATGAGCTGATTGTCGACATGAGCCTTCCGACCGTCCGTCACGGTGCGACCGACCCGAAGGAGATCCGGAAGCTGATTCGGCGCGGCGTCCGCGTCTGGACGAGGGAGTCCCTACACGCCAAGTTCTTCGTCATGGGCAACGCGGTGCTCGCAGGCTCCGCGAACATCTCACGGAACGCGTATGAACGCCTGGATGAAGCGGGGCTTCTCACGACTAGCCCAGCCGCTGTGCGGCAAGCTCTCGCCGCATTTGCGAAGATGTGCACTGAGCCCGTGAGGCCGAAGTACCTCGCGCAGTGCATAAAGGAGTACCGGCCACCGGTTTTCAAGGCTGGGCGATCCCCCGCCAAGCGTGGTGGAACACCCGACTTGCGCGCCAAGTTGTGGTTTGTAGGCCGCGTCGTGACACTCGAACCGTCAGATGCTGAAGAGCGCATACTGGAGAAAGCGGACGAGCAGGCCAGAAAGCGCTTGCGGTTGAAATCCGAGACAGAGTTGACCTGGGTCCGCTTCGGCACGCCACCTGCTTTTTGGAAGAGCATTCAACCCGGCGACTGGTTGCTGTGCCGCACGATCGAGAATGGTCAACCCGCATATGTCGAGCCCCCGCAGCAGGTGCTCGGGTTCGACACAGTAAAATCGGCGCGAGGTAAGGTCTATCACCGGGTGCTCCTCGAGTCGCTCTCGTCATCCGAGGAGATGCCCTGGTCACGATTCCAACGGCGCGTGGCGTCCGCCGTACCGAGACTCGCGGTGAGCCGTCCTCGTGGCGGCCCGGTTGTCGATGACGATGCCGCTGACGTGATCCTCGGGTTTTGGACCGCTAATGGGAAGCTTGTCCGATCCGGGCGGAGGGGGCGGTAGCGATGGCCCCACCAACCCCGGCCGAACTGCGCTCGTCAATGCCATGCTCTCCGCCGACCGTGTGCCGTGTTGCCTGCTCGCCAGCCGGAGGGCGGGAGGTATAACGGCGTGCCGGGTGAGACGCAGAGACTCTGAGACTTTTCGGGTTTCGGCGCGTCCCGCGGAGCTTGCGGCCGCGACCCTCAGGTCTCACCGCCTCAGATGGCGAGACTTCTCGACGGGCGGGCATGTCGAACGACTCGGCAAAACGCGGCCCCGGAAACGCAAACACCCCGGCCTTGCGGTCGGGGCGTTCACTTCTAACGGGTGGGTCGGTCAGTTTCTGGCCGACCCTGGCAATAGCGGGGGCTGGATTTGAACCAGCGACCTCCGGGTTATGAGCCCGACGAGCTACCAGGCTGCTCTACCCCGCAATCTGGAGGCAGGATAGCGCGGGTGCGGCTCCTTGGCAATGGCGGGTGCGACGGCTGGCCTGAAATCGATACACCCGGGGCGTGTCCGGACGGTTGGCCCGACGGCACCGCGAAGAAGTTGCCAGATGTCTTTTGGGGCAATCCGGGGCATCCCCTTGCTACCACTTGCCCAGACCAGAACCTACCGTTTGGAATCCGGTAGACTCGGTGACCGGCCTGTTGTGCGCGCTCGCGCCCTCTCCATTGGCCGGGGCGGTGGCAGGCCGGGGATCGGTCTGTCAGACGCGCTCGTTTCGGGTGGTTTCAGGAGCCCACGGTCGGTGCCGACGCCCACGGCTACATCCCCGGTTTGTTCGTGTGAGCAATCCCCAACGCATGGGGTGCGCGCGGGCTCGCGGGCATTGAGAACCGGTCGCGATGGGAATCGGCCTGAGTGGCTGGCCGCGCGTTGGTCTCTGCGTTCGCTGGCTGCGCGTGCGCGGGGGGTGCCCGCGTGAGCACTGAACGCCGCCAGGAAAACAAGTTCATTGTCTACACCGACATCGTCGGGCACACCAAGATGCTCGGGCGGCTGGGGATCGCGTTCAAGCCCATCCGCGAGCGGCACGACGAACTGTTCCGGCTGGCCGTGCGGGCCCATGGCGACAACGCGGTGGTGAAAGGGTCGGGCGACGGGTTCTATGCCGCGACCGATAGCGTGGACGACGCGATCGAGATCGCGCTGGGGTTCCGGCGGGCGCTGGCGCACGAGGATTGGAACCGCTTACTTCCCGAGGCCAAGCGCACGGCGGACAACCACATCCGCTCGCGCGTGGGCATTCACAGCGGCTCGGTGCGGATGCAGTATGAAGACGGCATCGGCGTCGATTTCGACGGTGCCCCACGGAACATCGCTGAGAAGGTGATGTCCAAGGCCCAGGGGAACCAGGTGCTGGTGTCGCGCCAGGTGCGCGACCAGGGGCAGTTGAACTTTCGCCGCAATGGCGAGGTGGAGTGGAAGCGGTTCGGCGAGTACAAACTGCGCGAGGTTGCCGACACCGTTGAAATCTGGGGGCTGGGCGAATCCGAGTTGGGCGTGGGCGCGGCGCCAGTGCAAGACCCGGAACACCGGGTGATCATCTTTGCCGTGATCCACGATTACTCGACGATCGTGGAGCAGGCTGGGCCGGGGTTTGAGGCGCTGAAGGACGCGTGGGACATCACGCTGCAGAAAGCCGTCGACGCGCACAGCAAGGACACGTTTGTCAAGCGGCTGCCCGATGGGTCACTGGCGGCGTTCCGGAACGCGATTGACGCCGTACGCGCGGCGCGGGATTTCCGTCGGATGTGGAAGGCGGAGATGCGCACGGCGCTGCACCGCCTGGAGCCAAAGACCGCCCTCGACTGCGGCCTGGTCACGTTCAGTTACGACAACAACCGCGCCAACGACGTGCGCGATCAACCGGTGAACATGGCGGCGAAGGTCGCCAAGACCGGCCTGACGGCGCCCTGGCAGTTCATTCTGACTCGACCGGTTCGCGAGGATGCCTTCGCGAACATGCCCGAGCGGGATGAGTTCAAGTGGGTGTGCATCGGGCGCAAGGCGGTGCCGGGCGAGCCCGAGCCGGTTGAACTGTGGGACTTTCAGGACGTGCAGGTGAAGCGGGAGGACCGCACGGTCCTCTGGATCGACCTGGTGCATATCCGCGATGACCTGAAGAGTCGGCGGGATGTGTACATCAAGTGCGTTGCGCGGCTGGATCAGATGCTGACCGACGCGCTGGCGCGTCGCGCGGAGGAGGCGTGGACGCTTTCGACGGATGCCGCGCGGGTCGCGGCGTTTCGCGACCCCGTTGAAGCGGTGCAGGCGGCGCTGGACCTGCGGGCCCAGGCCGTGGCGGAGAACTGGGGAACGCTGTTCCAGGCCCGCGGGAAGGGGTGGCACCCGCTGAAGATCGCGCTGCACACCGGCGCGGTGCGGATGACCAGCGAAGACGGACAGCGTAAGGACCTGAAAGGCAGCCCGGTTGATGGCATCAAGTGCCTGACCAAGGCGTGCGAGATGGGCTCGACCCTGGTGAGCCGGGAATTGAAGGAAGCGGTGGCACGGCACCTGCCCGAGTCGGTGGTGCGCTGGTCGAAGGTGGATGTGCCGTCGGTGGACGACGTGGCGGTCGAAGGCTTCGAACTGCTGACGCGGTCGCAGGGATTCTGGGAAAAGATGTCGCCGGTGCAGCGGTACGCGGCGATGGGTGCTGCGGCAGTGGTGCTGATCGGCGGCGGGGTAGCGGTGCCGATGATCATGGGTGGCGGGAACGGGGGCGGGGGTGGAGGGGGCGGCATCGGGGAGACGCGGCCGTTTACGCTGGTGTACGACGAGTTTGCCGCCGAGGTAAAGAAACTGAAGTCGGTGGACGCGGCATTCGGACCGCTCAGCAAGGCACTGGATGAAAAGGTCGTGGCGATCACGATCAAGGAGCGCGAGGTCTCACCCAACACGCAGCGGGCGGTCGCGGGCGTGCGCGATGTGCTCATTGACGTGTCCCGTCCGGTGGACGAGCGGCAATACAACCTCGAGGAACTGGCGCAGGTGCACGCTCCGGCGCTGACCCAGGTGAACGACGGCGTGGGCCTGCTGCAGTGGCTGACCAAGGCGACGGCGGAGACGCAGAAGCCGACGCTGGGCACGGATGAGCGCGAGGGCGTAATGGGTCGCACCAACGAACTACGCGACGAGGCGCGCGGTGCTGGTGCGGCGTCGGCAGCGCTGGTGGCCGAGGCGGATGCCATCGCGGGGATGCTGCCCAAGGAGATCATGGCCCTGCGCTGGGTGGCCGGGAATGGGGAGAAGATCAGGGCGGCGGTGGCAAAGGCCAAGGCCGCGAATATTGAGTTGGGCTCGAAGATCAACGCGGCGATGGAAGCAGCCAACGCCGGAACGAACTCCGGTCCGCGGCTGCCGCTGTCGGTGAGCCAGGAACTGGGCGGGCTGTCGAGCGACGCGGATTACGACCTGCAGCCGGTGGTGCGGGCCTTTGTGAATGCGATCCGCCAGCGGCACAAGGCGTTGGCCGGACAGTCGATGGCCGAAGACCAGATCGAGCGGACACTGACGGATTTGATCAAGCCGATTCGCGCGGCGCTGAAGGATCAGGCGGAGTACGACACGGCGTTGTTTGCACGGGAGCAGGTTCCGGACGCCGCGGCGGTGACGCTGGATCAGTTTGGCCCCCTGTTCACCGAGGGCCTGAAGCCCTATCGGTTGCTGCCCGATCGACGCGGGAGCGTGGTGAATACCGAGTGGCCCAGGCGACTGAAGAGCGAGATCGGGTTGCTCGACGCGCGGCTGAAAGCCAAGGTGCCCGAGGGTGTGGCCAAGGCCGAGGCCGAGGTGGCCAAGGCGATCGAGGAGTTTCCGAAGGAAGCGGACTTGCCGTGGATCGTGCGACGCCAACAAGAGGTGACGCGGGAACGGGAGGCCGTCGAGAAGCGGTTTGCGACGCTGGCCAAGGCGATCGAGGACGAGAACAAGAAACTGGGTGCGGCGGCGACGGTGGTGGTGGCGGAACTCGGCCCGTTGCCCGATGATGTAGCGGCGCAGGCGAATGCGCTGGCAGGCGACGGGGATGCCACGATCAAGGCGATCGGCACGACGGTGCGATCGCTGCTGGACGAAGCCTGGGCTGAATCGCGGCGCTTGCGGCGCTCGCCAGCCGATGCGAAGGCGACCCTCGAGCCCGTGCTGAAGCAACTGAAGACACTGACGGAAAAGCGGGCCACGCTTGACACCGGCGCGCTGGCCGCCGATCGCGCGGTGCTGGGCGAACCGACGGCGGGAACGCTGGATGTGTGGCTGGCGCGGCTTGGCGCATACGCCCGGATCGGCACACCCGACCCTCGCGACGCGGCGGAGAAGCGACTGGCCGAGTTGCGGACTGAACTGGTGGGCACCAGCGATGGCAAGTTGCCCGAGACGGAGTTGCCACGCTCGTTCCGGGATGCTCAGGCGACGTTGCTGAGTATCGCCAAGACGGATTACCCGTGGATCGAGAAGAACCGTGACTACCTCACAGCCCGGGCCGATTTGCTGGTGAAGTCGCTCGCGAAGGACGGCCCGGTGGAGAAGGCCCTGCGCGAGGCGGCCACGTTGTGGGGCCAGCGCGATGCAATCGATCGGGCACGCCGCGAACTGGACAAGGTGGCCGAGACCTCGCCCGTGACGGCGGCAGACGAGCCCGAGGCGTTCCGGGCATGGGAAGCCGCGCGGCGGAAGGCGCTGGACGCCCGCACGGGCTCGAGCGCCGAGGTTGACGCGGCGAAGGCCAGTTTGCAGCAGACCAAGGCGTCGATCACCTCCCTGATCGCCGGCCTGCCGAGTCCATCGTTTTCGCTCAATCGGCGGTGGACCGGCGCGGTGGTTGATGCGCTCAAGGCGCGTCGCGCCGGGGCGATTGAGGCCGCAGTGAGCAAGCCCGGCGCGGAGGCCGACCAGAAGCGGACCGAGTACGCGTCACTCGTGCAATCGGCCACGGCCTTTGTGACCCAGTGGGCGGCGATCGAAGACGTGTTTGCCGAGGCGGGGCAACTGGCGACGAAGATTCCGACGCTCGAAAACAAGACGGTGGAGCAGGTGGTGACGCCGCTGCTGAAGCATCCGCTGCTCGACGGGCGGACGGCGGACGCGGGCGTGCAAGAGGCGCTGAAGTCGCTGGTGGCGCGGGCGAATCTGCTGAAGCGGATCGCGGTGCTTGATCGGGCCCAGAAAGCGGCGTTCGAGCAACTGGTGGGGCTGATCGACGACCAGGATGCGGAGATCGAGACCCGCGTGGCGGTGTGGAACGCGATGGAGTTCGAGGCATTCGCGGATTCGCGCGAGTGGCTGGAATCGCACAAGCGCGTGTTCCGCCGCGTGGAGAACGACCTGAACCGCCTGCCCGAGGCGCGGGCCAACGCCTTCCGGACGTTCCTGGCGCAGGACAAGGCCAAGCGCTGGATGATGCACGCGCGGCGGCTCGCGACATTCGACCAGTTCGACCGGGCGATGGCCGATCGCGAGAACTTCGCCGTGACCGATGCGGTGCTGGCGGCCGCGCCGGTATCGGTGCGGTGGAACGTTCGGGTATGGAAGATCGACCGTGCCCGCCGGACCGATGCCGAGGACGCGACGCGTGCCGCAGTCGCCGAACTGGAGGGCGACAAGGGTCTACGCGATGCGCTGGCACAGGCCGCACCCGCGTCGGCGTTCCTGTCAGGGCTCGGCTCGCTCGGTGGCGGTGGCGGTGCGGCACCAGTGGCCGCCGGGAGTGCGCCGCCATCCATGATGGGCCCGGGGCGCGAGGGCTGGGAGTTTGTGCCCGGCGAATCCCGGGGCGATCGGCTGGTCTATCAGATGAAACAGCCCGCGGCCGGGTGGGTCATTCCGGGCAAGGGCGCGCCGAAACTGACGTTCCAGGCCGTGAATGCCGGGGGGGAGACGACGTACCTCGCGACGAGCGAAGTCTCGGTGCGGGTGGTGATCGAATCGCTCCGGGCCTTGGGGCTGGATGGCGCGGTGTACACGCTCATTGCCAGCGGGCAACGCGAAGGGCCGTTCACCTGGGGCTTCGCGTCTGGCCGCATGTTGCTGGGCTTTGAGGGCGAAACCGGCGCGAACACGCGCGGCGGCTGGGTGAAACTGGGTGGCGGCCTGTCCGCAGGTGAGTATTTCGGCGCGAACGCGCCTCCGGCGCTCGATGCGGATGTCCCGTTCCAGTATGTGTCGTTCCCCACGGCGGTCTTCCTGGCGCGGCAACTGGGTTGCCGCCTGCCCACCGCGGCCGAGTGGGCCGCGGCCCTGGCCACCGATGGCGGCGTGGGTGACTTGGCATCACGCAACCTGCGGGATGCGTCGTACAAGCGCTTCCTGGATCAAGCCACGGCGGCCCGGGGCCGCTCGCCCGGCTGCACCGATCCCGATAAGGACGTGTATTGGGCCGCCCGCGCCGACAAGAACCGCACGCACCCGGGCGACGACGGCGTGGTGTTTTTCGCGCCCGTTGAACAGGATCGGGCCAACCGCACGTTCAAGCACCTGGTGGGCAATGTGGCGGAAGTGACGTGCGACAAGCCGCGCGAGTTGGAAGCGGTCGAGCCGCGCTCGATGCCCGCGGCGGAAGCCTTCGCCAAGGACAAGGCCAACACGCAGGCGTTTGCGATCGTGGGTGAATCGGCGCTGGGTGAGGCTCGTGACGCTGCGGCGATCACCGCCGATCTCAGGCGGCCGACGATCACCCCGGCCCAGCGCACCATGCTCGGGCGCGGGTGGTCGGACGTTGGTGTGCGGCTCGCGTTCTCGCCCTCGGCCTTCAAGCCGGCGGTGGCGACGGGCGAGGAACTGCCGTACCTCGCGCGGCTGCGCCAGGTGTTCGATCAGGCCCCGCCGTACCTGGCGTCGGGCAACACGCCACCCCCCCCCGGCGGGAACTGAGCGGCGGTTACGCGAAATGAAATCCTTCGATCACGCGGCCTTCTTGGCGAGCGTCTCGTTGATCCGCTGGCTGAGCAGGTCGGGCGTGAAGGGCTTGATGACGTAGTTGTTGACGCCGGCCTTGATGGCCTCGATGACGCGCGACTTCTCGCTCTCGGTGGTCACCATGATGATCGGCGTGGACTTGTTGGACTGGCGATACGCCTTCACGAACGAGAGGCCGTCCATGGTGGGCATGTTCCAGTCGACCAGCAGCAGGTCGGGCTGATAAGCGGTGACCCTGGACAGCGCATCCTGGCCGTCGCAGGCTTCTTCGATCTGGGTGTAGCCCAGTTGCGAGAGCACGGACTTCTGGATGTTCCGCATCGTCTTTGAATCGTCGACCAGCATGATCTTCATACGCGCTTCCTCGAGAGATTCCTGAGTTCCCCGCACCGTGGCCCAGGCGTCTCGCCTGTGTGCCCGTCCGCACCGTTCATGTTGATTAGGCCTGACCGCCGACTCCTGCGGCGGCGCCGGGCGTGCTGGCGTTGGTGGCTGAGCGATCCTGGATCGCCACCTCGATGACGAGGTTCCCGCAATCGGTATCGCAGGGGATGGCGACACAGGGCACGTCCTTGGGGCGTGCGACCGAGTGGTTGGCCCCGATGATGACGCTGGGGCAGGAGATCGAGACCTTGCGTTTGCCGAACATGCCCTTGGCGTTGCCCGAGATCATGTTCGTGAGTTCGCCGATGGCGTCGGCGAAATCGGGGTTGTCGGCCGTGAGCGTGGAGCCCGTGAAGAGCGACACAATCCGCTCGGCCGAGGCCTTGGGGAACGAGAGGACGACCGAACCGGCCACCTCGCCGCTCATCCCAATGATGCCCGACACGTCGAAGGTGGTGTTGGGTGTTTCCTTGATGGCCGGGTCGCCGATGCGCACCGGCAGTTGCAGCATCGTCGAAAAGACGTTCTGGATGCTCGCGATGAACGGCGTGATGAATGCTGGGTCCATGGGTTGCTGCCTGCTCCGGGTGACTTGCTTGATCAATCCTCACGTTCCACACACGCCGACGCTCGAACACTTCCGCGTAGGACTCAGGCGGCGCGCTGTCGCGCCTCGGCGTTGGCGGCGAGCCTGGGCACATCGATGATGAGGCTCACGCCGCCATCGTCGCGCACCGTCGCGCCGCTGACCGGTCCACCTTTATCGATGCACCCATCGAGCGGCTTGATGACAACTTCCTGCTGACCGATCAGTCGCGACACTTCCAGACCCACCCGCTTCTCGTTATGCGACAGCACGACGACAAACGGCAGGGCCTCGGCACCGTCCGGAATCTCGGGCACGCCGAACTCGTCGCTCCCCCGCAGCAGGGGAAGCACGCTGTCGCGCAGGCGCATGACCGGCTGCTGATTGATGCTCGCACGCTGCTCGATCGTGGGTTTCACGATCTCGATCACATGGCTCAGGGGCACCGCGTAGATCTCGGACCCGATGCCCACCATCATCGCGCTCATGATCGCGACGGTAAGCGGAATCGAGATGATCACCGTTGTGCCCTTGCCGGGCACGCTCTGAAGATCGATGGTGCCCTTGATCTTCTCGATGTTCGTGCGGACGACATCCATCCCCACGCCGCGGCCTGACACATCGCTCAACTTCTCGGCCGTGCTGAATCCGGGCAGAAAGATGAGCCGCAGACGCTCGCGGTCGTTCATGGCCTCGACTTCCGCCGCGGTGGCCACGCCCTTCTCGACGGCCTTGCGCGCCAGCATCGCGGGATCAAGCCCCTTGCCATCGTCGCTGATGCGGATCTCGACATGCCCGCCGGTGTTGCTGGCGGAGAGTTTGATCGTGCCCGTCTCGGGCTTGCCCGCGGCCTTTCGCGCCTCGGGGGACTCGATGCCGTGGTCGGCGGAGTTGCGCATGAGGTGGATGAGCGGGTCGCCCAGTTCCTCGATGACGCTCTTGTCCACTTCCGTCTGGCCGCCCTCGATCTCCAGGCTGATATGCTTGTTCAACTTGCGGGCCAGGTCTCGCACCAGGCGCGGGTACTTCCCG
Source organism: uncultured Phycisphaeraceae bacterium (assembly GCA_964588585.1). Lineage (GTDB taxonomy): Bacteria > Planctomycetota > Phycisphaerae > Phycisphaerales > UBA1924 > JAEUIX01. The sequence goes on along the minus strand of CAZPPX010000004.1, from coordinate 22,832 downwards.
AATATCTTCTCCAAAGGCTGCATCCGGGTACGCATCACGGCCGTCTGCAGGTCGCTGGTCACGCGATCGAGGCTGCCCGACGACTGCTGCACGGCCTCGCGATAATCCTGATCGCCCCACGCCTCGTGCGACAACTTACGGGCCAGCGCGCCCATGCGGTTCTTCTGGAGCACCAGTTCGCCGACGAGATTCAGCAGCGTTTCGAGCCGCCCGACCTCGACTCGGATGGTCGCTTCGCCGCCGGCTGAGCCATGTCCGGCAGACGACTTCGATTGAGCGCTCTCCCCCGCCACAGCGGCCCTGTCCGTGCTTCCGCCTGATCGCAAAACGTCATTCTTGGTCGCGCTCACGGCGGTCGCGGAGGCTGGATCATCGCCCTGGTCCGCCGCCTGTTCAGCAACCGCAGATACCGAATCGGTGCTGGGCTCGTTCACCTCCACCATCGTGTTGTCCTGACGCAGCAGCGTCTCGAACCGCTGGACGAGCGCCTCGATCGGCGGGATCACCTGTGCCCCCCGTGCAAGACCCTTCGATTGCGTGCGAAGAAGGCCGATCACGCTCATCGCATCCGCAACCGCCGCGTCCACCACGCTCTGTGGCAGGCCCGGGGCCTTCTCCGCCAACGCGCTGATGAGCCGCGCAAGCCGGCCCATTGAATCGAAGTCGAAGAAATCAACCGCCTTCCGCAGCGACTCGCTCAGTTCCGCAAGGCTGTCGGCAGCGGTGCGGCGCGAGTTCGCGGCCTTCAGCGCGCCGAACTGCGCCTCCACCTGGTCCAGCGTCTGCTCCAGGTCGCTCACCAAGTAGTCGAGCAGGTCGGCCTTGCCCTCCGGCAGGTTGAGTGGTTTTTCGACGGTGCCCACCACAGCGGGCGAGGCCAGCGCGCTCGCGGTCGACGCCGCCGCACTGGGCCCAGGCGGAGCCACGATGGGACTCTGGCCAATGGGCGCCGGTGAAGCGTGACCTGCAGCCTCCGCGCCGCCAGCCTTGCCGTCGGCAATACGGGACAACCCGGCGACCACCTTGGCATCCGCCTCTTCGAGCGGATCACCCGCCCGCAGTTGCACGAACTGCCGCTTGATCGTGTCCACCGCCGCCAGAAGCAAATCCATCGCGCCGCGATCGAGCGTGACAACCCGATTCCGGGCCGCGTTGAGCGCGCCCTCGGCCACATGGGCCACGCCCACGAGATTCGTCAGCGCGAGAAACGACGCGGAACCCTTGATCGTGTGCAGCGCGCGGAAGACCTGATTGAGCATCTCCGGATCGCACGGCTGGCCTTCCAATGCCACCAGGTCCTGGTCGAGTTGCTCGAGCAACTCCCCCGACTCGGTCAGGAAGTCCTGCATCAACTCGGGATCAATGTTCGGCATCGCCACGCTTCGCCTCCGGTTCCAGTCTTGCCCACTGATTGATCCGAGTCTCGATTCCCGATCCGTTTCACGCCGCCAGTTTGATACCCGCGTTGGCCGACGGGCCCGCGGCCTTGGTCTTGCGATAGCAGAAGCCCTGGGGCACGTTCACCTGCTCAAAGGCCTCGCTCACGCCGCGGAGCGTTTCGCTGTGCCCGATGAACAGCCAGCCGTCATCGGCCAGTTGCTCCGCAAACGTGCCGACCACCTGCTTCTTCATGGGATCATCGAAGTAGATCATCACGTTTCGACAGAAGATGGCGTCCCACTTGCCGTGCCGCTTCGCGGCGAGGCGGTCCTTCAGGTTGTGCACCTCGAAGCGGGCCATGGATCGCACGCCCGGGTCGATGATCCAGTAGAGCCCTTCCTTGCGGAAGTAGCGCTGCGCGATCAGGGGCGCCGTCGAACGCATCGCGTAATCGGTGTACTTGCCCTCCGCCGCCACGCCCAGGGCTTTCTCGCTGATGTCCGAGCCAAGGATTTCGATGGTCCAGTCCGCCAGGCGGATGCCCAGCGTGCGGTGCAGCATGATGGCGATCGTGAAGGGCTCTTCGCCGGTGCTGCACGCGGCCGACCAGATGCGCAGACGCTTGGTGGCGCTCCGCGCCTCGAGCAGCGCGGGCAGGGCCCGCTTCTCGAACACCTCCAACTGAGGTTCGTTTCGGAAGAAACTCGTCTCGTTGATGGTGATGAAGTTGAACATCTCCTGGAACTCGTCGTCCTTGTACGGACCCATGGTCAGGAACGACGTGTACTGGTCGTAGTCGTCGATCTCCAGGTCCATCAGCCGACGCGAGAGCCGCGACTCGAGGACGTACTTCTTGTTCTCGGGAAAGTGAATCCCCGAGCGGTCATAGATGATCTTGCGCAGCCGGTCAAACTGCGCCGCCGACATCACCAGTTCCTTCGTCGCCGACATGATCGCTCCTCACGCACTCGGACGTGTCCGATCCGCACGCTCGTCTCATCCCCAGGGGCTTGTGCTCGCGCGATGCGCTCTCGCTCAGGCTGCCGCAGCCATCGGCTCGGCCTGGCTTGCCGCGCCGGTCATCGCACCAACCTCGGCCACCGAGAACAGACGGCCCAGGTCGAGCAGGATGAGCAGCCGGTCTTCCAACTTGCCCACGCCCGCGATGAAGTCCGAGTCGACCGAGCACACCATCTGCGGCGCCGCCTCGACGATCCTGCTGCTGATGCGGAGCACCTCGCTCACGCGATCAACAATGAAACCCAGCACGCGGCCGTGCACCTCGACGACCACGATGCGGCTCTGCTCGCTCCGCGCCGCCGCGGCCAGGCCGAACCGCTTGCGCAGGTCCATCACCGGGATGATCTTCCCGCGCAGGTTGATGACACCCTCAACCTCGGCGGGGCTCTGCGGCACCCGCGTGAGCGCCATCATGCGGTTGATCTCCTGCACCGCGAGAATGTCCACCGCAAACTCTTCTTCCCCAAGGCCGAACGTCACCAGTTGCAGTTGACGCTCGCCCGTCTCCGCCGCGCCCTGCCCGCCCGCCACTTCCTGCATGGTTGTTGTCGTCATGGAACTGCCTCCGGTTTTCCCCGCCCCTACGTCGCTATCGAACCCTGTTTCACAAACCTTGATTCCCCAATCACGGTGCCTCTGGCTCACGAGCCCAAATCCACCCATCCGCGCCCGCGCGACCCCTCCAACCCTCCACGCCTCAGGCCACCTGTCGAGGGGATTCCGCTTGGCCACCCAGCGTGGAAAGCACCGTGCCAATCTCGTCAGGCGACAGACTGCCATCCGCCAATCCCGCTTGCGCCACGGCCTTGGGCATGCCATACACCACGCAACTCTGCACGTCCTGGGCGAGAATCGTCGCGCCCTTGGGCTTCAGCAACCTCGCACCTTCGAGCCCATCCTCACCCATTCCCGTGAGCACCACCGCGACCACGCGACCCTGTCCCTGTGTCGCCTTCGCGCCAGAGGCAAACAGTTCGTTCACGGATGGCTTGTACAACGCGCTGGCTGGTTCACCCGAAATCTCCAGCACTATCCGGCCAAGCCGGTTCCGCACGACGCGCGTGTGGCTTCCGCCCGGCGCGATGTACACGCGCCCCGCCTCGATCGCCACGCCATTGGTCGCGTGTTCCACGTTCACTGCACACTCGGCATCCAATCGCTCCGCGAGTGACTTGGTGAACATCAAGGGCATGTGCTGCGCCACCACCACCGGTGCCCGATAACCCGCCGGCAGCGCTCCGATCACCGTCTCCAGCACCGGCGGCCCGCCCGTGCTCGATCCGATCAGCACCAGATCGGTGCTCGCGCTCAGCCGGTGGTTCGCCTCCACCCGCGGCTTGCCCGCCCCCCCCACGCCCGTCGCAACCAATCCAGGCAGTCGTCCCGCGACGTTCTGCTTGGCGCGACGCCCCAGCGCCACCGCCCGCACCTTGGCCACCAGTTCATCCGCGATCGACTCGGCACCCAGACAGAACGTGCTCGATCCCTTCGCGATCACGTCCGATGCGCCGAGCCGCATCGCCTTGAGCGCCTCATGGCTTCCTTCGCTGGTCAGGCTCGAACACATCAGCACCGCGGGCATGGGCGTGATCTGCGTGCGAATGGCCTTGAGTGCCGTGAGGCCATCCATCACGGGCATTTCGATATCCAAGGTCACCACGTCCGGCCGCAGCCGCAGTGCTTCCTTGACGCCCTCTTCGCCGTTGGAAGCCGTGCCAACCACCTTCAGCCCCGGCTTCTCGAGCATCTGGCGCAGGGCCCGGCGCATGAACGCCGAGTCGTCCACGATCAGCACCCGCACGTCATCTGATTTTGGAGATGGCAGCACACGGGTACATCGAGTCACCCTCGCCGCCCCTTGACGGACAATGCCCCACCTGCGCAGGTGTCCCGACGGACTCCCCCCGCGCCACCGTCACGATCCCCCGATCCCACACGGACCCTACTGAGCCCGAACTCGGTGCCCGTCCCGCATAACCAACCCAATAAGCGCCGCAGCGATCACCGCGAGCAGCACCGACAGAGGCAGCGCCAGCGGCCCGGGATCAATCGCGCCCTCGCGGTGGTTGGTGCCGAGCCACGCGGCACACAGGCAACCCATGTGCAGAGCCCCGCAGACGCCCAGGGTCCAGGCGAGCGACCAGTTGCCCCCGCGCTGACAGAGGCGGGCGACCGACCAGAACACCCAGAGTGCTGCGGCAAGCCCGAGCAAGCACGCGAGCAACATTCCCCCCGCACGCCCCGGTTCCAGCACGCGCCCGAGCAGCAGGGCGTTCACCATCACCGCAGCACCCATGTAGCCCGCAATCAGGCTGGTGCTCGAAAACACCGGCCAGTTGCTGACGCCAATGGGGTAGGTGCGGGCCATGCGACCAAGCCGCCAGAGCGGTCGGGTCACAAACAGGCCGAAATCGACCCACAGCACCGCGTGCCACAGGGTCATCTCGTCGCGGCCGGTCAGAATGGTCAGTGCATCGGTCATGGGGGTCGCTCCGCCATCCAGTGCGTCGCGACGCGCTCGACCAGCCAGCACATTGACCCCAAACCCGCCTCGAAACCGCTACATCGCCCCAACCAGCCCCGCCAGCAGCCGAACGCCCCAGCCTGTGGGGCCCTTCACGAAGCAGCCCGAATCGCTCTCGCTGGCGTGCACACCCGCGATATCGAGATGGCACCACGGGGTCTTGTTGTCGGCATACCCATCGACAAAGTACGACAGGAATGCCGCCCCTTGAATCGGGTGCGCCTTGCGGTTGGGGTTCGAGTTCAGGATGTCCGCGATCGGCGACCGCATCATCTCGCGGTACTCGCTATGCATGGGCAGCCGCCAGACGCGCTCGCCGCTCGTATCCGCTGCGGCCTCCACCTTGCCGCGGAGCGCTTCATCCTCGCAGAACATGCCGCAGTAGGTTCCGCCCAGCGCCACCACCACGCCGCCGGTGAGCGTCGCCAGATCAATGATCGCCGCGGGGTCTTCCTTTTCGCACGCCCAGCAGAGCGCGTCGGCCAGCACCAGCCGCCCCTCGGCATCGGTGTTCGTAATCTCCACCGTCACGCCGTTGCGATAGGTCAGCACGTCGTCGGGTCGGTACGCCTCGTCGCTGATGGAGTTCTCCGCCGCGCAGAGCAGAGCCACGACCGGGAAATCAGGCTTCACCTGCGTGGCAATCGCGTGCATCGCGCCCAGCACCGCGCATCCGCCATCCTTATCGCGCTTCATGCCCACCATGCCGTTGTTCACCTTGAGCGACAGGCCGCCGGTGTCGTAGGTCATCGTCTTGCCGATCAGCACGAGCGCTTTGGCCCCCTTGCGCGCCTTCTTAGGCTTCCATTCCAGCCGGATCATGCACGGCTTGTTCTCCGAAGCCTTGCCCACATTGATGTGGCCGACCAACTCCTCGCGCTCCAGCGTCTTGCCACGCATCACCGTGCACGAAAGGCCCGACGCCTTCGCCATCTTCTCGGCCTGGCTCGCCATCCAGTCAGGCGTCGCGATGTTCGGGGGCGTTTCGCTCAGCGTGCGGGCGAAGTTGGCTGATTCCGCCAGCGCCAGGCCCGCCTCAAAACCCCCGCCAAACGCGCGACCAGTGCACGACACGGTGACCGCCGCGCGGGGCTTCTTGTCGGTTCCCTTCCCCTTGAACGCCAGGTGATCCCACGCGAGCAGGCCGAAGGCCTCGCCCGCGCCCCGGCCCGCATCGCCGATGAGGTCGCCCTTGCCCGCCGCATCCAGCGCGGAGGCGAAGTCCAACTCGACGGTCTCGTCTTTCGTCACGGCCAGCCGCCGCGCCACGGCCGCCGCCGCATCGCGTGCGGAAGACGCCTTGAAGGCCTTCGCCTTCCCGAGGCCCACGACGATCACGCGCGTCTTGCCCACATGCGCCTCGGCCAGCGACCCGACGCTGCCGGTGAACTCGCCACGACCGATCGCTGCGGAAACCTGCCCACCCTCATCCACCGCCTTCGCGCCCCGAGGCAGCGGGCCGTCCTCGAACTTCCCGAATACCAGCACACCGGGCTTTTTCACGCTGCCGACGCGGACGGACTTGAGCATCGAAAGACTCCTGGAAAGAAGGCCACCACTGTAGCAAAGGCCGAGTCCTCGAATATGTGACAGCAGACCACCCTCCCCCGCTCCCAGCGGGGGAGGTGTCACGAGGCTTGGCGAGTGACGGAGGGGGTACCCGTCCAGTGCTCGTCCACATGCACGCCCGAACGTGTGCGCTCGCCCCTAATGTCCCCCGTGCCCGACCCCACTCCCCCAACGCCCAACCCCCCCACTCCGCCCGCAGCCAACCCGCTCGATTCGCCGCTCCACAGCCCCGCGATTCAGGCCCCGTGGCGTATGCAATATCTCGAATCGATGGGCAGCGACCCAGCGCCAGCCAAGCCCGCGCCGACCGGCAACGCATCGCCAGTCTCAGACCCCGGTGCCGCGTCGTTCCTTCGCGATTACTGGCTGGCCCCGCACCTGGATGCCGCGAATCATGTCATCGTCCGTATGGGCGTGGGGATGATCCTGCTCAACGCCTATCCCTACTCGAACGGGCATTTGCTCGTAGCCCTGGGCGAAGGCCGTGCGCGTCTGGTGGATTACGACCCCACACAGCGTGCCGCGCTGTGGCGGCTGACCGACGCCGCCGCCGACCTGCTCGACGCGGCGCTGCAACCCCAGGGCATTAACATCGGCGTGAACCAGGGGCGTGCCGCGGGCGCGGGCGTGCCGGGCCACCTGCATGTACACCTGGTTCCACGCTGGGCGGGGGATGTGAACTTCATGACCGTGGTGCCACGCACGCGCGTGATCCCGGCCTCGCTGGAGGTGATGGCCGAGCGGTTCCGGCGGGCGTGGGGGGTGATCGGGTCGCGGTGGGCCACGCTGTAACATCAGCCCGACCGACAGGGAGGGCTTGGCGTCGCAACCCAGCAGGAGCCCTCCCAGACGGTCGGGCTGCATGTCCTTATGCCTTCGCTTCTGTTTTCCGATCCTTCAACCACGCCCCCAGCCGATCCGACGGCCATGTATTCACGCACCGCGCCGGCGGCAGCCAGCCGCGCCGGCCAGTCGTGACGCCGAACCGCAGGTTGTCAAAGTCCGAGGTGGCGTGCACGTCGCAGTTGATCGCGATCAAACACCCCGCCTCCACCGCGGCTTTCACATGCGTGTCGCGCAGGTCGAGCCGCATCCAGTGGGCGTTGATCTCCAGCGCCACGCCGCAACGTGCCGCCGCGGCCATCACCGCGCCCATGTCGGGCGTCAGCCCCGTGCGTCGCAGGATCAACCGGCCCGTCGGATGCCCCAAGATGCGCGTGGCCGGGTGTTCGATGGCGCGGATCAGCCGCCTGGTCGCGGCTTCGGGCGGCTGGCTGAGCGCCGTGTGGGGAGACGCCACCACCACATCCAGCAGCGCCAGCACATCATCGGCATAGTCGAGCGTGCCGTCAGCGAGAATGTCCACCTCGCTGCCCGCGAGCAGACGGATGCCTTTCATCTTCTTGCCAATCGCGTGAACCGCTTCGATGTGCGCATTGAGACGCTCGACGCTCAGGCCGTTGGCGATCACCGAACTCTTCGAGTGATCGGTGACCGCGATGGTGTGGAAACCGCGATTCTTGGCTTCCTTGGCCAGTTCCTCGATGCTCAAGTCGCCGTCAGAGGCCGTCGTGTGCGCGTGCAGTTCCGAAACGATCTGCGCGACCTCGACGAGTTTGGGCGTGGCCGTCAGGGCCACCTCGCCCCGGTCCTCCCGCAGTTCCGGCGGCACATACACCAGTCCCAGTGCCTTGAAGACTTCATCTTCTGTCTTGGACACGATGGGCTTGATTCCCCGGTCCTGCGGCGGCACATCGTGGCCGTCCTCCTTGAATAGGCCGTAGTCGTTGAGCGTCATGCCCATCTTCTGGGCCCGCTCGCGCAGACGCACGTTGTGATCCTTCGATCCTGTGAAATACATCAGGGCTGAGCCCCACGAATCCGCGGGCACCACGCGCAGATCGACCTGCACGCTCGGACCAGCCTTCACCTCTTTCTCGCCGCCTTCTGCCGCGCCCTCTTCCTGCTCACCCGCGCCAGCCCAGCGGCCCGCGTCGGCATCCACCACCATGCGCACCGAGCAGCGAGTCTCACCCTTCACCAGCACCGTGCGTACGCCCGACAGCGCACAGAACGCCTCCGCCGCGCCCCACGCGTCGCTGGTGGCAACGAGCACGTCAATATCCCCCACTGTTTCCCTCCCGCGCCGCAGCGACCCCGCAAAGGCTGATCGCGACACGCCCTTCACCTTCAGCATCGCCTCGGCCACGCGCTCCGCCAGTGGCAGCGCCATGCCCAGCCGCAGTCGCGATTGCCCCTCGGCGTGCAGCGCGATCGCGGCCTTCAACTTCTCGACCGCCTTCTCGCCCATCCGGGGCAGTTTCAGAATCGTGCCGTCGGCAATGATCCGCTTCAACCCCGCCAGGTCTTCGACGCCCGCGTCGGTCCACACCATCGCCACCGTCTTGGGCCCCATGCCGCCGATCTGCATCAGTTCGCCAAGCCCAGCGGGCACGCGGCCCTTGAGCGCCTCCAACTCCGCCAATCGCCCGGTCTTCACCAGTTCGATGATCTTGTCAGCGATCTTCGGGCCGATGCCCTCGATATCCATTAGCGTCTTCCGCGCATCCGGGCCGCCGCGCACCACCGGCGCAAGTTCCGTGCTCAGACCCTCGACGATCCGCGCCGCCTTCTGGTGGCTGATGACGCGGAACTTGTCCTCGCCCAGCAGTTCCAGGTATCGCGCGATCTGCCCCAGCGCGGCCGCGATCTCTGCGTTGGTCGCCATGCGCGCATCCTAGCGAGCGATCCCGCGCCTTCGCCCCCCACGCCGCGCGCGCAAACGAGCCCATTCAGGGCTCGTCTGCATCGCGCCATCACACCCGCGCCCAAACGTGGTCTCTAGCGCAACGCCGGTGCTGCGGGGAAGTCCGACACCGTTCCCGCCACATGGTTCACCCAGTTGGTGAACACGTTCTGCACCACCACGGCAACGATCTCGAGCACCTCCGCGTCATCAAACCCCGCGGCCTTCACCGCGGACACATCGCCATCGCTCACATGGCCCTTCTTCTCCAGCACCGCCGAGGCGAATGTCAGCGCCGCCGCGTCGCGGCTGGTGCCCGCCTGCCAGTGTCGCGCCGCGAGCACGTCGCCATCGGTCAGGCCCGCGTGCTTCCCGAGCGCGGCATGGGCATTGACACAGTATGTGCAGCCGTTGGTCTCACCGACCGCCAGCGCGATCTGCTCGCGCAGTTTGGCGGGCAGCCTCGATAGGCCCATCGCGCCGAAGAACCCCCACATCGCGCCCAGAGCCGCTCGCGACTGGCCGAGCGTCTTGAACATCGCGGGCACGCGGCCCAGGGCCCGATCGATCTGCCCGAACGCCTCCTTCACGCTGCCCTGAACCGAAGCCACGTCCACCGGTTGAATACGCGCCATTGAAAACTCCTTGCGTGAGAACGGGTTGCTGAATATCCGGATCACCAAATCTATCTACTACTCGATAGATGCACAGACAATGAAAACGTATCGACCAGGCCGACGGGTGAGTCATTTCTTTCCTGACAGTGATTCGACCAGGCCCTCGGCGACATCGACGAAGCGATCTTCGTCCTCGAAGGCGCAGGCCGTCATCATGCCGCCTTGAAGCGTGGCAAACGCGCGGGACGCGGCACGCTCGGGCTGGCCCTTGAACCCGAACACGCCCGACGCTCGGCCAGCCTGCAACACCTCGGCCAGCCACCCCTCCGCCTGGCGGAACATTTGACGCACCTCATCGCGCACCGGGCCGGGAAGAGTCGCGAACTCTGCACCAAACATGCCGCAAAGGCACATGCGTGTGCCCTTGGCGATCGACGCCCGCATCAGCGCGACGAACCTGTCAAGCCGCTGGGCAGGGTCGTCGGTGCGGGCGTCGATCTGACGGCACCCTTCCAACAGCCGCTCGCGGTACCGGATCACCAGTTCGCGCCCCAGGTGGGCCTTGGTCGGGAAGTGATAATGAATGCTGGCCGTGGTGATCCCCACGCGATCGGCCAAATCGCGGAAACTGAACGCGTTGTACCCCTGCGTCTGCGCCAGGTCCCGGGCGGCATCCAGCAAGGCATCGCGGGTGGAATCGACGGTCGTCACCATACAAGTATACCTACTACTTGATAGATTGACAAGTTCGCGGAATTATGCGGGCGGGGAATGAAAAAGGCCCCGTCCGAGAAAGACGGGGCCTATCTAGGAGATCACCTGAAACACCAACGTCAGCCGTTCAGGTCGTCTGGCCGCTGCCCAGGCCCGGCACCTGCACCTGCGGCATCCCCAGCGATTCGCTGCGCGATGCGCCCAGCGCCTCGGCACGCTCGGCCGCCTCGGCCATCATGCGCTGCTCGGCTTCGTCGTCGCCATCCACCGGCTCGCCGTTGATCGCCACCTTCATCGACTGGTAGGGACGGAAGCCCGTGCCCGCAGGGATCAGGTGACCCAGCAGCACGTTCTCCTTCAGGCCGATGAGGTCGTCGGACGCGCCGCGCATCGACGCCTCGGTGAGCACCTTGGTCGTCTCCTGGAACGACGCACCGGAGAGGAACGACTCGCTCTGCAGAGAGGCCTTGGTGATGCCCAGCAGCAGCGTACGACCACGGGCCGGGCGGGCCTTCTTGGTCTTGGCCCCTTCCTTGCCCGCCGCCTCCGCCTTCGCGTTGGCCTCGCGGACCTCGGCCTTGAGCACCAGCGCCCCCATGGGCAGATCGGTACTGCCGACGTCGGTGATGACCACCTTCTCGCCGACCTCCGCGTTCTTGCGCTTGTACTCGAACTTGTCGACCACGTCGAAGGGGAGCAGGTCGGTGTCGCCCGGATCCTCGATGCGCACCTTGCGGAGCATCTGGGCGAGGATCACCTCGATGTGCTTGTCGTTGATCACGACGCCCTGCGCACGGTACACGCTCTGCACTTCGTCGAGCATGTACGTCCACAGCGCCTCTTCACCCTTGATCCGCAGGATGTCGTGCGGCACCAGCGGCCCGTCGATCAGCGGCTGACCGGCCTCCACATAGTCGCCCGTGTGCACCAGCAGGTGCTTGTCCTGCGGCACATGGTGATCCTTCTCGATCCCCGCGTCGGAGATGATGCGGATCGTCATCTTGCCCTTGCGCTTGTCGGAGTGGATCTCGACCCGGCCCGAGATCTCGGCCATGATGGCCGGGTCCTTGGGCTTGCGGGCCTCGAAGATCTCCGTCACGCGGGGCAGACCACCGACGATGTCCTGCGACGACGACGCCTGCCGCGGCTGGCGGGCGAGCATATGGCCCGCCGCGATCGTCTGACCTTCCTTCACTTCCAGGCGCGCCTTGGCGGGCAGGAAGTGGAAGTCGAGGATGTTGTCCTGGGCATCGACGATCGTGATCTGCGGGTGCTTCTCGCCCTTGTGCTCGATCACCACGAGGGCCTTCTTCCCCTGGCCCGCATCCTCTTCGCGCACGGTTTCACCGATCTCGATATCGACGTACTTCACGATACCGGCTTTCTCGGCCAGAATCGGCACGCGGTGCGGGTCCCAGCGGACGAACTTGTCGCCCTTCTTCACATCGTCACCCTCCTTGAAGAGGATGTACGCGCCGTAGGGCACCTTGTGCTTCTCGAGTTCCCGACCCTTGGCGTCGACGATCGCGATCTCGCCGTTGCGCTTCAGCGCCACCAGCGACTCGTGACCTTCGTCGTCCTTGGTCGGCACGGCGTTGCAGTCGCGCAACTGGATGGTGCCCGCCTGGCTGGCCTTCACTTCGCTCTCGGTGATCGAGAGCGAGCCGATGCCGCCGGTGTGGAAGGTCCGCATGGTGAGCTGCGTGCCCGGCTCGCCGATCGACTGAGCGGCGATGATGCCCACCGCCATGCCCGGCTCGACCAGTTTGCCCGTGCTCATGTCCAGCCCGTAATCCAGCACCGAGCAGCCCGTGCGGCTTTCGCTGGTGAGGGGCGAGCGGACCATGACCGAGTCGATCTTAAGTTCCTCGATCTTCTTGGCGATCTCGAGGGTGATGATCTCGTTCTCGCGCACGATGACCTCGTCGGTGCGCGGGTCGGCGATGTTGTTGCGATTGATGCGGCCCACGATATGGTCACGCAGCGGCACGTCGATCTGCTCGCCCTTGTAGATGGCCCGCTTCATGATGCCACGCTTGCTGTGGCAATCGTGCTCGGTGATGATCACCGACTGGGCCACGTCGCACAACTTGCGGGTGAGGTAGCCGGAGTCGGCGGTCTTGAGCGCCGTATCGGCCAGACCCTTGCGGGCGCCGTGGGTGCTGCTGAAGTACTCGAGCACCGTGAGGCCTTCGCGGAAGTTCGAGCGGATGGGGGTCTCGATGATGGTGCCGTCGGGCTTGGCCATCAGGCCGCGCATACCGGCCAACTGCTGCAACTGGCTGACGTTGCCGCGGGCGCCCGAGTCGGACATCAGGTACACAGGGTTGAGGTAGGGCTTGCCGGTCTTCTTGTCGTCCAGCGGCGTCTCATTCCCGTCCTCGTCGCGGCGGTCGTTCTTGAGCGTGTCGACCAGTTTCTTCTGCACCTGCTCGCGGCAGTGGGCCCAGATGTCGAGCAACTGGTTGTACCGCTCGCGCTCGGTGATGATGCCACGCTCGTAGTTCTTCTCGACCCGGTCGGCCTTCTTCTGGCTGTCGGCGAGGAGTTCGGTCTTCTCCTTGGGCACACGCAGATCGGTGATGCCGAACGACAGGCCTGCGAGGGTCGACTGCTTGAAACCGATCTCCTTGAGACGGTCGAGCAGGTCGATGGTCGCGGCACGACCGCGGATGGCGTAGCAATCGTCGATCACGCGGCTCGCGCCCTTCTTGCCCAGGGCACAGTTGTAGAAGGGCATGCCCGGCGCGAGGATCTCCGAGAACAGGATGCGGCCCACCGTGGTCGCGACGCGACCATTGGCCGCAATCGCCCCGGCAGCCTTGCCCTGCTCGCTGGCGACGCTGGCAAAACCCTCCAGGCGGACGAGGATCTTCTCGTGCACGCCGACCTTGCCGTGCTCGTAGGCGAGGATGGCTTCCTTGGCGCCGCGGAAGGCCTTGCAGGTCTTCTCTTCACGCTCGAACTCGTGCGCGGGCATGAACGTGATGAAGTACACGCCCATGACGATGTCTTGCGAGGGCGAGATGATCGGCTTGCCGCTCGCGGGCGAGAAGATGTTGTGCGTGCTCATCATCAGCACGTGCGCCTCGGCCTGCGCCTCCACGCTCAGCGGCAGGTGCACGGCCATCTGGTCGCCGTCGAAGTCGGCATTGAAGCCCGTGCACACCAGCGGGTGCAGACGGATCGCGTTGCCTTCCACCAGCACCGGCTCGAATGCCTGGATACCCATGCGGTGCAGCGTCGGGGCGCGGTTGAGCATCACGGGGTGCTGATAGATCACCTCTTCGAGGATGTCCCACACCTCGGCATCGCGCCGCTCGAGCATGCGCTTGGCGCTCTTGATCGTGTCGGCCAGCCCGTGCTCCTTCAACTTGCGGATGATGAACGGCTGGTAGAGTTCCAGCGCGATCTTCTTGGGCAAGCCGCACTGGTGCAGTTTGATCTCGGGGCCGACGACGATGACCGACCGCGCGGAGTAATCGACGCGCTTACCCAGCAGGTTCTCGCGGAAGCGGCCCTGCTTGCCCTTGATCATGTCGGTGATCGACTTGAGCGGGCGGTTGCTGCTGCCCAGCACCGGGCGACGGCAACGGTTGTTGTCGTAGAGCGCATCCACCGCCTGCTGCAGCATCCGCTTCTCGTTGCGGATGATGACCTCGGGGGCGTTCAGGTCCATCAACTTCTTGAGGCGGTTGTTGCGGTTGATGATGCGGCGGTACAGGTCGTTCAGGTCGCTGGTGGCGAAGTTGCCGCTCTCCAGAAGCACCAGCGGACGCAGGTCGGGCGGGATCACGGGGATCACGTCCTGAACCAGCCACGTGGCGTTGTTCTCGCTGCCGCGCAGTTGCTCGACGATCTTCAGCCGCTTGGCGAAGTCCTTGATCTTCTGCTTGCTCTTGGTTTCCTTCAGGTCCTTGCGGATCTGCTCGGCCAGCGACGCCAGATCGGTCCGCTCCAGCAGTTCGCGCACGGCATCAGCACCCATCAGGGCCCGGAAGGCGCTGCCATACTTCTCCACGTTGGTGCGATACTCGTCCTCCGTCAGCATCTGCTTGAACTTCAGTTCCGTGTCGCCCGGATCGACAACGACGTAGTCCTGGAAGTAGACCACCTTCTCCATGTCGCTGGTCTTCATCGCGAGCAAGTTGCCCAGGCGGCTCGGCACCGCCTTGAAGAACCAGATGTGCACCGTCGGCGCGGCCAGGTTGATGTGCCCGAAGCGCTTGCGGCGGACGCGCGAGTGCGTCACCTTCACGCCGCAACGCTCGCAGATGATGCCCTTGTACTTGGTCCCGCGGTACTTGCCGCAGGCACACTCGTAGTCGCGCTCCGGCCCGAAGATGCGCTCGCAGAACAGACCGTCCTTCTCAGGGCGGTAGGTGCGGTAGTTGATGGTCTCGGGCTTCTTGACCTCGCCATAAGACCACGAGCGGATGTCGTTGGGCGACGCAAGGGTGACCTTCACGCTCGCGTAGTCATTGATCCGGTCGTACACGGTTTCAGTAGCCATGATGGTTTCTCCGAGACGGGGGAACCAGGTCGATCAGGAGGACGGGGACGATTCAACAGAACAAGGCCGGTAGGCCACGGGCAGAACGAGCGAATCCAGATTACAGCAGGCTCGCCGCCTCCGTCTTCTTCTTGCCGAACGTGATGTTCATCCCAAGGCCCTTGAGTTCCGAGCACAGCACGTCGAACGCGACGGGCATGCCCGCCTCCAGCGTGTTGGTGCCCTTCACCATGCTCTCGTAGATCTTGGTGCGGCCTTCCACGTCGTCGGACTTCACCGTCAGCAGTTCCTGCAGGATGTACGCCGCGCCGTACGCCTCCAGCGCCCACACTTCCATTTCGCCGAAGCGCTGGCCGCCGGTGCGAGCCTTGCCGCCCAGCGGCTGCTGCGTGATGAGCGAGTAGGGGCCTGTCGCGCGGGCGTGGATCTTGTCGTCCACCAAGTGGTGGAGTTTCAGGATGTACATCACACCCACCGTGGTCTTCTGCTTGAACGGCTCGCCCGTGCGACCGTCGTGCAACTGAATCTTGCCACCCTGCGGCATACGCACCATCAACTCGCGCGGACCGGGCCACTTGCCCGAACGCTCGTATTCCTTGGCCTTCGCCTCGAGGAACTCGTTGGCGTCTTCCACCGCCTTGTGCACCTCATCCTCGGTGGCCCCGTCGAACACGGGCGTCACGGCCTGCATTCCCAGGATGTTCATCGCCCAGCCCAGGTGCGTCTCCAGAATCTGCCCCACGTTCATGCGGCTGGGCACGCCCAGCGGATTGAGCAGCACGTCCACCGGCGACCCGTCCTCCATGAACGGCATGTCCTCTTCCGCCACGATGCGGGCAATCACACCCTTGTTGCCGTGACGACCGGCCATCTTGTCACCGACCGACAAGGCCCGCTTGGTGGCGAGATAGACCTTGACCATTTCCAGCACGCCGCTGGGCAGTTCGTCGCCCCGCTTCATGTGGCCGATCTTGCGGTCCTTCTCGCGCTTGATCGCCTCGATGCGGGGCCAGAACTGGCCCTTCACCGTGTCGGCCTTCTCCTTGGCTTCCTTCGAGCCCTTGATCCACTTGGCGTCGAAGTTGCCGATCTGCTCGAGCACGACCTCGGGGATGTCGCTGGCACCGACCTTCTGGCGGGTGCTCGGGTCAACCATCGGCGTCCCGAGGATTTCATTGATCTGATTGACCATGTCCTTGAAGAGCGCGATGGCCTTGCCATCCATCTCGGCGGAGTAGGCCTCCAACTGCTCCTTCAACTGCTTCTTCTGCTCCTCGTTCATGTGCATGCGCCGCGAGAACCGCGACGCGCCGATGACGATGCCCTCGCAGCCCGCGGGCACTTCGAGCGAGTCGTTCTTCACGTCCTCGCCCGCGCGACCGAAGATGGCGTGCAGCAGTTTCTCTTCCGGCGTCAGTTCCGTCTTGCTCTTCGGGCTCACCTTGCCCACGAGGATGTCGCCGGGGCCCACGCGCGCGCCCAGGCAGATCACGCCGTGCTCGTCGAGGTTGCGGAGCATCTTCTCGCTGACGTTCGGGATGTCGCGCGTGAACTCCTCGCGACCGAGTTTGGTCTCGCGGATCTCCACCTCGAACGCGTCGATGTGGATCGACGTGAAGACGTCGTCCTTCACCAGGCGCTCATTGATGACGATGGCGTCCTCGAAGTTGTACCCGTCGAAGGTGTTGAACGCGACCAGCGCGTTCTTACCGATCGCCAGTTCACCCAGGCGGGTGCTCGGGCCGTCAGCGAGAATCTCGCCCTTCTTGACCTTCTGGCCCATCTTCACGATGGGCCGCTGGTTCAGGCAGGTGCGCTCGTTCAGGCCAGCGAACTTCCGCAGTTCATACTCATCGGCGTTGTCGATGATGATCCGGCGGCTATCCACATACGTCACGGTGCCGGCGTTCTTCGCCTTGATCACCATGCCCGAGTTCTTGCCGACGTCCTTCTCCATGCCCGTCGCGATGAGCGGGGGCTCGATCTTGATCAGGGGCACCGCCTGGCGCTGCATGTTCGAGCCCATGAGCGCGCGGTTGGCGTCGTCGTGCTCAAGGAACGGGATGAGTGCCGCCGACACGCCCACGATCTGCTTGGGGGCGATATCGAGGAACTGCACGTTCTCATGCGCGACCTCGGCGAGTTCGCCGTTCACGCGGGCCAGGATCGTGCCGCTGCGGATCTTGCCGTCGGGCGTGATCGAATCCGTCGGCGCGAGCACGGCCTTCATCTCTTCGTCGGCACGCAGGTGCACGATCTTGTCGGTCACCTTGCCGTCCTTCACCACGCGATAAGGCGTGCGGAGGAAGCCGTAGTCATCAATGTTGGCGTAGATGCCGAGGCTCGCGATCAGACCGATGTTGGTGCCTTCGGGCGTCTCGATCGGGCAGATGCGCCCATAGTGGCTGATGTGCACGTCGCGGACTTCAAAGCCCGCGCGCTTGCGGTTCAAACCGCCAGGTCCGAGGGCCGACAGACGACGCTCGTGGACCAGGCTGCTCAAGGGGTTGGTCTGGTCGACCACCTGGCTCAGTTCGCTGCGGCCGAAGAAGAAGTCGATCGCGCTGCTGATGCTCTTGCTGTTGACCAGATCGGAGATCTTCATGATCTCGCTGGGATCCTTCACGCTCATGCGTTCCTGCACCGTGCGGCGCAGTTTCAGGAAGCCCTTGCGGAGTTCCTCGACAGCCAGTTCATCCAGCGTGCGCAGGCGGCGATTGCCCAGGTGATCGATGTCGTCCACCTGCGCCGCCAGGAAACCCGTCTTCGGGTCCATGCGCTTGGAGCGAAGGTCGAGCAGATAGGTGATGACCTTCAGGAAGTCCGCCGCGCCGATGAACATCATGTCCTCGGGCGTGTTCAGATCGAACTTGCGGTTGATGCGGAAGCGACCGACCTTGCCCAGGCGATAGCGGTTCTCGTCCAGGAACTTCTCGATGAACAGGGCCTTGGCCTTGTCTACCTGCGGCGGGTTGCCCGGGCGCAACTTGCTGTAGATCTTCAGCAACGCGCGCTCATACTCGCTCTCGGCCTCGAACGCCTCGAGTTTCTCTTCCGCCACCGTGTTCAGAATCAGCGTGTCCGCCGGATTCTGGATCACCTTCACCGCTTTGAGATTGCTCTTGACAATCGCGGCCACATGCTCTTCATCAATCCGCCGGCCGACGTGCACCAACTCTTCGCCCGTCTCGGTATCGATGATGCTCGCCGCGGCATAATGGCCGGGCCGCACCGCTTCGGGCTTGATGTCGCTGATCTCGTAGAACAGGCTCAGCACGCCCTCGGTCGTGCTCACCGATTCATCCAGGCAGCGCAGGAACGTCGTCGCGGCCATCTTGGTGCTCTGGTCGATCTTCATCGCCAGAACATCCTTCTTGGTCACTTCCAGTTCGATCCACGAGCCACGCTCCGGGATGATGCGGGCGCTGTGCAGCGGCCGATCCGCCTCCGCCGAGACGATCGAGAAATCGACGCCCGGCGAACGGTGCAACTGGCTCACGATCACCCGCTCGGCACCGTTCACGATGAACTCGCCGCCACCCATCATGATCGGGAACTCACCGAGGTAGATTTCCTCTTCCGCCACCTCGCTGGTGTTCTCGCGGCGGAACCGCACACCCACCTTGAATGGCGCGCCGAACGTCAGCCGCAACTCCCGGCATTCATCCGGGGTGTAGCGCGGGGCCTCCAGCACATAGTGCAAGTACTCGAGCGACATCGTCCCGTCGTACGACTCGATCGGGAAGACCTCGCGCAAAAGCGACTCAAGGCCAAGACCCGTGTCCCGCTCGAGCGGACCCTTGCGGTTCTGGAGGAACCGCTCGTATCCGTCCGACTGAATCTTGGTCAGGTCGGGAACAAGTGTTCCGTCGCCGCGCTTGGAGTAATCGCGCAGTTTCGTATCGGCCATCGGTGGTGCCCCTGCGATGGATGGACAGCGACCGCGCGGGCCGTGGTCTGCCGCCGGTCGGTGTTGGGTGATTTACAAAATGCCGTGCCTGCTCATGCGCCCGCGTGCTGCTGCTTCGAACGTCCGGAGTCGAGTCAAGTCGAGTCGAGGAGTGTACCCGCCCAGCAAACGCCGTGCAAGTGCACTGTCAACCAAAACTTGAGAGAAAAAACAGGGTCCGCCCCTGCGGGCGAACCCTGGTTTTGTTCCATTTTATCCCGTATTCAGGTTAAAAACCGAAATCAGGCGAGTTCGATCGTCGCGCCGGCCTCTTCCAACTGCTTCTTCAACTTCTCGGCGTCGGCCTTGCTGATGCCCTGCTTGACGGGCTTGCCCGGCGCCTCGACGAAGGCCTTCGCCTCGGCCAGGCCCAGACCCGAAGCCTCGCGCACGACCTTGATGACCGCGATCTTCTTGGCCGCGTCCACCGCCTTGAGAACCACGTCGAACGTGCTCTTCTCTTCGGCCGGAGCAGCCGCCGCCGCAGCCGGCGCCGCCATCATCATGCCACCACCCGCCGCGGCTTCGATGCCGTAGGTGTCCTTCATGTACTTGCCAAGTTCAACCGCATCCTTAAGAGACAGGGCGGCCAACTTGTCACCGAGTTCAGCAATCGCGGACATGGGGAAAACTCCGAATCAGAAAACAGCCTCCCAAGAGGGGTCGGGACAATCCCGACGCTTTAACCCCGAAGGGCCAGTTGAGTGGGGGGTGGGTCGAGATATTAGGCGAGGAGGCGCGATGGGACAAACCAACACGACCAGGTGGGTGCCATGAACTTCGACGCCGTGACCTGAGGCCTTGCGAAGGTCGGGTTGCCCCCTCAAGCCCTACTGCCAGCAGGTCAGGAAGTACGCCGAGATGTAGTCGCTGAGATCGTCGGGGTCGACGACTGAGTCCCCGTTGAAGTCGGTGCCGTCGCAGGGGGAATAGGAGTAGTCGCCGCCGAAGTAGCAGGCGATGAAGTCGGAGAGATCGTCGGGATCGAGGTTGGTGTCGCCGTTGAAGTCGCACTCGGGCAGGAACGAGCCGCCGTCGATGATCTCGAATCGATAGGTGAAATCGGCGACGGGTGTATCCGACCCCTGATCGGTCAGGCGGTTGCACAGGAGCGCGTTTGTGCCCGTGCGGATCGGGGTAACGATGTAGACGCCTGAACCGGGAACCGTGCCGCTGGTTGGCCCGAGCACCAGCCCGCGATTGAACCCGTTGAGGCTCTCCAGCGACACGGAAAACTGGCTGGTCACGTCGGTGCCGTTGCGCGTGATCGTGATGGCCTGACTGGGCGTAACGCTGCTGTTGAGTTTGAGCGGGCCGTAGAACCGGATCCGCACCGGACCTCCATTGCGGAAGTTCGTCAGCCGCACGGCACCCGTCTGTCCCGAAGCCACGTTGGGCTGCGAATCGTTCTGGTAATAGCGATACGGCACCAGCCCCGCCGCGCCCCCGCCCAACTCCATTGAGTTCCAGTAATAGTCCGGGGCGATACTCGCGGGAATCGACGACGGCGATCCCGTGGCAGCGGAGTCCGCCGACAACCACGCGAACTTTCGTAACTCAGGGTTCGTCGATGCCTTGAGCAGCACGCTCACTCTTCCCGCCCAGAACGGTGCCAGCGTCGTGGGGGTGTCGACATTCTCCGACTTCGCGTTGATGACGACCTGACCGCTCATCTGTCGCAGCCCGCCGGTATCCACAAGGCCCAAGGCTGCGCGGCCGTCCGAGGCTTCGCCGAACTCGGTGGTCTGCTGGCCGCGTGGCGACTGTTCCGGATTGGTGCCGTAGGCCGGGTATTCATCCTGCACGGTTCCGCACGAAAGCCGATCGATGTTCCCCAGTCGCCCTTGAATACGCACCGAGTTCCCAGACAAAATCTTGGGCATCCGCAGTTCGCCGAGCATGTCGCCAATGCCCGTGACGGGGCTCTCGGTTGATGACGGTCGTGAAATACTCCCCGATCACGATGGCCGGGCATTCGGTCGCCCACACGTCGGCAAGCGGGCTCATGCAGCCGATGCGCAGATCGCCGATGCTCGCGTAGTCGTTCGATCGAACGTTGCTCGACGCGGCGTTCCCGTCCAGCACGCCCGACCACACCACGCCCGCGCCCATCTCCGCGATCGAGAGCGACTCGATGCGCTTCGCCTCGATCCGCGGCTTGTGCTGCTTGGTCTGCGTGTCGCCATCGAACAGCAAGGTCATCTTGTTGATCCGGATCGTCCCGATGTGATCCGCCCGAATCAGCGAGTTCTTCGATGCTACGTCCAAAGTACCCGCCGAGAACCACGGGTCAGTTCCGCTCATGTCGAGCGGAACACAATCGTGTCCGCACATACCGGTCGGGTACGCCTCATATTCCGTGGGCACGCTGCCGAACCCGATGTTGATCGAGTGAATGAACCCGGCATCGGGGTCGCTGGTCGTCGGCGTGCCGTACGCCACGATCAGCCCCTTGGACTTGATCCCGATCTTCACCGGCTTGAGGATGCGATCCGCGACGATGTCCGTGTTCTCCTGATTGAAATCGATCGTGATCGGCGCGTCGATCGCGCCTCGCACGAGCAGGCCCTCCTGGCGAAGCCCGGTCTGGCATCCCGGCCCGCCGCCACTGAAGATGTTGAAATAGCCCGGGCTTAGGTTCCCGGCCTTCACTTCGCCCATCAGGCCACCGTCGGTCTGCACGAGGTGCAGCGCCCCGTTGGCGCCCGGGTCGCCACTCAGCGATGACGCGAGATTGCTCCGGATGTCCGCGTGGATGTCGTGACTCAGCACCGTCGCGTTCGCCGCCGAACTCCCCTCCTGCGCCACGCGGATCGCCTTGATCCGATTGCCCGCCCAGATCTTCACGGGCTTGGATGCCGACCCGATGGGCGCGGCGGAATACACCTCGTTGATCTCCCCCGCCTCGGCCTTCACGTCGCCCGCGAGCCCCACGCTCCCGGTGCTGGGGTTCGGACCCACGACCACCTTGTTGATCGAGCCGGGCGAGGGCGGAAATGACGTCGAGAACTGGTGCCCGGTGGCGTTGATCGAGCCGGTGATGCTGTTGGCGACACGCATCTGGGCGATCGTGAAATACCAGAAGCCCACGATATTGTCCGCGCCGGTCGCGGTGATGTCGGCGTGAATGTTGCCGCCGAGCGTGGTGCTGCCGGGTTGGCGGTTGACCTGGGCGCGGAAGATGGAACCAACCTTGACCTGGTCGCGCGGGTCGGTGGGCTGGGCGAGGGCCTGGCCGAGATCGCCCTGAATGGCGATCGCCAGACTGAGATTCCTCTGGAAGTCTTCGACGACCGTCGGCTCTTGAGCGATGATCCCTGATGTTGCGTCGACAACAAGTGAGCGGAAGTTGCGGGCACCAGAATCTGCGAATGGTTGTTCCGGGTCGGTCAGATTCAGGGCTATGTCGGGTTCCGACGCCGCCGCCACGAGCACGCGGAGTTGTTGCGGCCTGAAGCCGAGGCCGGTATCCACCCGAATCGTGACCGGCCCGATGTCGAGCGTCGGCGCGCCGTTGTTGTCGGTCGAAGTGTCGTAGATACGCAGGAACTCGCCTGGATTGTTGCTCGTGACCGTGTTCAGTTGGCTGGTGGTGATGAGAATCGCCGCGCCCGAGGCGAACGTGCCCACCTGCACGTCAGCACCTGTGCTGCCGTCGCTGATCGTGACCCTGATCGTTTGCGCCACAGCAGGAGATGCCAGAGTCAAGAACAGGCCGAGGATCTTGAGCAATCGCCATGACATGGAAGTCTCCTTCGTCTAGATGACGACAGGAGCATACCAAGTCCGAGAACTAACGC
>CAZPPX010000003.1:0-231437 GCA_964588585.1 uncultured Phycisphaeraceae bacterium | reverse complement strand
CGATCCCGGCGTGGGCGATGCTGGAGCGTGGCGACTTTCTGCGGGTGGAACTCTTTGAAGCCACATACATCCGCAAGCCCCCGGGCATGGCCTGGGCGATCACGGCCACCTCGGCGGTGCTGGGCGAAACGGAGTTGGCCGCGCGGCTGCCTTCGGCGCTCGGGTTCATTGGCATGGCCTTGGTCGCTTGGTGGTTCGGGCGAAGATGGTTTGGTGGTGGCGAAACAGGCCACCCGGCGGGCCTGGCGGCTGGCTTGGCGCAGGCACTCACTCCTGCGATGTGGCCCTGGGCGCGCTCGGCGGAGATCGAGGGCTTGCATGCCGCGATGACGCAGATCGCGGCACTTGTCGTGATTGACCTGTGCCGACCGGGGATGCTGCGCGGCTCAACGGGATCGACTTCGATTGCCACGCACAACGGCACGGAGTCCGAGGCCAGCCGTCCGGTGCTTGTGCCCGGCTTGGCACTGGGCCTCGCCATGACGGCGATGGTCGCGCTCAAGGGACCATCGGGCCTGCCCGTGCTCGCGGCCGCACTCGTCGGCGCGGTCATCGCCTGGCGATCATGGCGCGTGGTGCGCTCGTCAGTGCTGGCGTTGGGCGTGCTGGTCGCGCTTGCGATCACCATCCCCGGGGCGTGGCTCTTCGCCCGGGCCAACGCCGGCACCGACGCCATCACCCAGGACGCCGGCGGATTCCTGTGGGACACCACCCGGCTCTCGAGCATCGCGCTGCTCGCGCCCACTGCGCTGGCCGCGGCCCTGCCGGGGTCGCTCGCGTGCCTGCTCGTGTGGGGCGCGGATAGCCGCCGCGAGCGACACGACCCCGCGCTTCCCCCTGCCACGCGCGAAGGCGCGACCATCGCCCGCGCGCTCGCGTTCGCGTTTCTGGCGTGCATCGCCATGTATGTGCTCGCGGGCGTGTCGAATCATCGCTACCTGCTGCCGGCGATGGGCCTGCTGCCGCCGCTGGCGGCCTATGCGGCGCGAGGTGCCGCGGGGGGGGTGTCGGGAGCCGGCCCTTTCAACAGCACTCGTCGCAGTCTGGCCCGCATCCTGTGCATCGGGCATCCGGTCGTGCTCGTGTGCGTGCTGGTGGTAGCCGCGGCAGTCAGCGTGCCCCTGCAAGAGCGCAGCCGGGCACGCAACTCGGCCCGCGGCGCGGGTGAATCGCTCGGCGCAGCACTACCGAAGGACGCACTGGTCTTCTCCAACGGCGCGGTCGACGCGCGGCCTGAAGTCGGCCACGCCCTGCGCCGCGCCTGCGCGGGCGTCGTGCGCTGGGACCGCGCCCTGGTGCTGGCAGGCGCGCTCCCCACACCCGGCGCATATCTGCTGCTGCGCGGCGACGCGGCGAGCGAAGAAATGCCACGCTATCGCGAGGCGATCGAGCGCGGTGAACTGACGGAAGTAGCCCGCGCGACGGCGCATAAGTTTGAGTTTGTGCTGCTACGGGTAGAGCCTTAACACGACTGGACAGCAGAATATCGTGGGTCAAGTAGTACTTATCCCCCGAACGCCTTCTTGTAATCCGCCACGAACTTATCCAGGCCGATCTGCGTCAGCGGGTGCTTCAGGAACTGCTTGATCACCGGCAGCGGCACCGTCGCCACGTCGGCACCCGTCAGGGCGCACTGCACCATATGCAGCGGGTGGCGGATCGACGCGGCCAGGATCTTGGTCTTGTAGCCGTAGTTGTCGTAGATCGTGCGGATGTTCTGGATCAGGTCCATGCCGTCGTCGCCGATGTCGTCGAGGCGGCCCAGGAACGGGCTGACCAGATACGCCCCGGCCTTGGCGACCATCCACGCCTGCAGCGGCTGGAAGCACAACGTCAGGTTCGTTTTGGTGCCTTTGTCGCTCAGGGCCTTGCAGGCCTTCAGGCCGTCTTCGGTGATGGGCAGTTTCACCACGATGTTCTTGGCAATCTTCACCAGGTCCGCGGCTTCCTTCATCATGCCCTTGTACTCGATCGACACGACCTCGCCGCTCACCGGGCCCTTCACCAGGTCGCAGATTTCGCCCAGGCGCTTGTGATAGGTGGTGCCTTTTTCCTTGGCGATGAGGGAGGGGTTGGTGGTGACGCCGTCGAGCACGCCCAGGTCGTTGGCTTCTTTGATCTCGTCGAGATTGGCGGTATCGATGTACAGTTCCATGGGCGGCTGCTCCGGGGTCGGGGGATAGTGGTTCGTGCGGTATGGACGCGGCGCGCGATGGCCGCGTGCGAGTTTCCGATGCCTGCGCAGCGTAGCAGATTCGGCCGCGGTGCTCAGCGGGGCCGGCGTCGTGGGTTTTCAGTTGAGAACCAGACTCACCAGACAAACCCGCCAGGGATTCAGCGCCCCGGTCCATCAAACCGTGGGCGGTCGAGGATTTCCCGAACCTGCCGATCCTGAGCGTCACGCTGCGCGGGGCCGGAACGCTCATCGATCGCAATCAGCACGGCCTGCTCGCTACCGACCCCTCCTGGTGGCGCAGAAAAACGCACCAGAAACGACCCGAGCGAGGGCACCTCAAACCACTGCACCGAGCCAGCCGGCAAGGCCCGAACGCCAAAGCGCGTCAGCCGGGCGGCACCCGACGCGCCGGAATCACCAGACAGCCCGCGATCAAGCGTTTTGGCGCTCCCCGCGGGCAAGGTGAAACGGCTGACCACTGAAGCCTGGCCTTGCGGGGGTGCCGCCTCCGATGCGCCGCCTACGCCTGTCGCAACCTGGCTGGGCGTCACTTCCACCGCGACCGACGATTCGTTCACGAGCACCAGTTGCTCGCCGCCGCGGCAGCCTCCCGCAAACCCTGCGGCCAGCCCGACCCCCGCCAGCATCATGCTCGCGAGCACCCTACGGAGCGACCGAGCCGCGATTTTCATCTGCACGTGCATGTGAAGCCTCCCCTGGGCGAATCTCGACCTCGTCGATGGTCGTGCGGCGCAGCGTGATCGTGCCTGCGGGCCCGTTCACGGTGCGTTCGGCGCTGTGCCGCCCGACTTCGGTCGGGGCCGCGTCGGCACCCGCCACCGGCTGACGCACCGCCCGCGCGACGTGGCCGAAGAACGCGCCGAGGTTGTGCATGAGCGATGGGTTGGACGACGGTCGATTCGCCATCGTGTCATGGTACGGCCCCGCGCTGCTGGGAGCGTGCGAGGAGCGATCCGCGTTCCACCCGCCCTCGGCGCGCCACAACCCGCACAAACGAAAAAACCGGCACACGCGCTTAACCAGCCTCGGGATTCCGCCGATCCCCTCGCATCACCTTGGCCGGCGCGTGTCGCGCCGGCCCGAGGACGCCGGAACGGAATCCGGTACACCAGGCCCGGGGCCAGAATCGGCCCCTTTCAGAAGGAGCCCGATTTATGGCCCGCACCAGCAGCAACCGTCGCACGAGCCGTCGCACCAGCAAGGCCCGCCGTTCGCCCAAGGCGTCCGGCCGTCGCCCCGCGAAGCGAACGAACAAGAACGCGCCGAAGTTCAATAAGAAGAACACCCGCCGCGCCGCGAAGTTCAACAAGACGGCCAAGGCCAAGCGCCCCGCGGCGAAGCGCAACGCGCCGAAGAGCGCCAAGGCCAACAAGAACCCCAACTTCAACTTCAAGGCCTTCAAGCGCGCGTTCAAGAGCGCCGGCCGCACCTTCAAGTCGAACACCCGCTTCACCCGCAAGGCCGCCTGAGCCCGGGCCGAGCACCCAACTGAGTTGAGCGAGAATCGCCCGGCCGCGCTCACCCGCGCGGCCGGGTTTTTCCTGCGCCGAGCGACACCCGGAACCGATGCCCGTCGCCTTGTCCGGCACGAATACGATCCCCGATGATCCGCCGCGCCCGTGGAAATCGTCCTTCTGTTTCTTCCTCTTCAACTTCACCCACCCCCCCGACTCCCCCCGGCGTGCGGCTGCAGCGCGTGCTGGCCGCGGCGGGCGTCGCCGCGCGGCGCGTGTGCGAGGAGATGATCGAAGCCGGGCGGGTTGAGGTCAACGGCACCGTCACGCGCGTGCTGCCGATCTTTGTGGACCCCGCCCGCGATCGCATCACGGTCGATGGACGCGTGCTGCCCCGGGCCAAGCCGGAGCGCGCTTCACGCCCTGCGCGTGGCCACCCAGCGCCAGCAACCGACGACAGGGCCGACGGAGATGCGGCGGGCGACGACCGTAACCAGGCCAACGCTGATGACAGCGGCCACGCGCACCCCCACCGCCCCCGCCCCGGCTCATCGGTCACCGGCCAGCGGTTCCTCTACCTCATGGTCTACAAGCCCGAGCGGGTGCTCAGCACCACGCGCGACGAAGCCGGGCGGACCACCGTGCTCGATCTGGTCGATCACCCCGCCATGGCCCGGGGCAACGCCGCGGCAGGCGAAACCGGGGGCCTCGGCGCCCGCGTGTATCCCGTTGGGCGACTCGATTTTCATACCTCCGGCCTGGTGCTGCTGACCAACGACGGCGTGCTGGCCAATCGCCTGACCCACCCGCGCTTCAGCGTGCCCAAGACCTATGCCGTGTGGGCACGGGGAATGCTGCCGGCCGAGTTCATCGCCGATCTTGAGCGTGGCCTGAACATCAAGCACAAGCGGGCCGTAACCGGCGAAGCCAAGCGTGAGGGCTTGGGTGGCCGTGCAAGCGGGGGTGGGGGTGGCGGTGGAGAGGCCATCACGCTGGGCACGCCGCGCATCGAGGGTGGCAAGACCGTCGTCGAGATCACGCTGCGCGAGCGCGGGCCGCGTTCACTGACGGAAATGCTGGGGGAAGCGGGTGTGAAAGTGGCCAAGGTCGTGCGCACGGCCATCGGACCGGTCTCCCTGCGCGAAGTCGCGCTGGGCCAATGGCGCGAACTCGACCGCCGCGAGGTGCAGGCCCTTCGGCGCGCCGCCGACGGTGGGGACGCTCGCCCGCTCGGCCCGGCACGTGCCGACAAACCCAATCGCGCGGGTACGCGGTCGCGCCAACGGCGCGACAGAGGGGCCAGAGTCTCGGGCGGAGGCCGAGGTGACCGCATCGGCCCAGGCGGACCTGCCGCCGGGCCCGGCGCGCGACCAGTTCGTGGGCCGTTTGGCGGTGGACGCGAGGACACCCGTCGCGGTCCGCGTGGGCAGAGGGGCGAGGGGAGGTCCGATGCCCGCACTGGCCCGCGCCAACGAACCAAAACCAGCGGAAATCGCCCCAATTTCTCGCACCGGAAGGGCCGGCGAGACGATCTATGATCTGTGGTGCGGGCCCGATCGCGGGCCCGACCCGATTGGGCTTTGCACTATGACCAGCGGCAACCAGCACAAGAGTGGCGAGTGGTTCCTGTCGCGCCGCACGGCGGTGCTGAGCGGCGGCGCGCTCGCTGCCGCATGGCTCGCGGGCGGTTGTCAGAGCACCGGGAACACTCGCGCCCAGGCCGAGCCGCTGCCAACGCCCATCGGGCAAGAGCCCCTCAAGCCGATGCCGGAACTCCGGCCAACGCCCGGGGGGGTATCACCCTCGCCCGTGCCCACCGCCATCGCCGTCGTCCCCCGCTCCGCGTGGACGCGCGAAGGCGCCCGCACGCAATACACCAACCCGCTCGGCACCGTCACCCGCATCACCATCCACCACGAAGGCTCGACGGTCTTCACCGCCACGGCACAGGAAGATGTCGCCCGCCGCCTCGCCTCCATCCGCGCCAGCCACCTGCAACGCAAGGCCAAGCGCACGGGCCAGCCGTGGGCCGACATCGGCTATCACTACGCGATCGACCCGGGTGGGCGCGTGTGGGAAGGCCGCTCGCTGCAGTACCAGGGCGCGCACGTCGATCAGCAGAACGAGCAGAACCTCGGCATCGTGATGCTGGGCAACTACGACCGCCAATCGCCCAACCGCGCCCAGATCGCGGCGCTCGACGCGTTCGTGGCCGACCAGATGCGCCGGTATCACGTGCGGCTCAATCGCGTCTACACCCACCAGGAACTCGACTCCACCGCCTGCCCGGGCAGCGCGCTCCAGCGCTACATGCTGGCCACACGCCGGGGCGGCGGCGGGCTGGTCACGGCGTCGGCGTAGCGGTGATATCACTTGAACCGAATCGCGGTCCCGGTGGCCCAAGGTACCCGTTGTAGTCGATCCCACTGGAGTTGAGAATTACCGCGCTCGCGCCAAGCGGCGCCGCCTTGGCACGGAGAGCATTGTGCATCTTTGCCGTGTCGCTCGGTGTCCATGCGCTTGTGGAAATCGTTGCGACTTCCACGAACGCACGGTCCTTCGGTACAATCGTCAGAATCTCGACATCGTCAGGTACAGTCGGTGCGTAAACCTCTTTCGCGGTCTTGGTCACATCGACAACTTGGCACCCGCCGAGCAGTGTGACTGAGAATACAACGGCGCAAGCAGCTTGGTGGCACGGATCATGGGTTACTCCTTGTAACGGATCGCTGTCCCGATGATTCGAGTGTAGTAGTCGGAGTAGGACTTGTCGGAAGCCCACTCCGCCGACGATGATCGATAGCCTCCCGCAATCACAATGATCACAGCGTCAGCACCGACCTCTGCGGCCTTAGCCCTCATACTGGCAGGCGAACTTCCCCGAGCCTGAAACTCCGCGATGATCTCGTAGGATCGCTTGGGAGGCACATTCAGAACCTCGACCTGTCCACCGATCTCGCCGCTAGTTTTCTGCAAGAAAATACCGACTCGCTTGATCGCTCGCGCACGATGAAATGCATGCATACGTTGCGATGACACCGGTTTACATTTTTGCCTGAGACGACCTCATCTCAATAGGCTAACGAGAACTGCATCAAAGATCAAGCTCGTTCCCGCAGGAGGGCGGGTGCGGCGTCGACCAAGGTCACCCAGCCGCACTCAGACTCAACCTACTTCGCACCCGGCAATGCCCACCGCCCCAGCACCACGCTGTAACTCCCATCCTGATAGGTGCACGCTTGCGCCCCGGGTGCCCCCTTCGGCAGCGTCACCCGCTCGCGCGACGCCTCGAAGTTGTGCCACTTCTTCGCCCATGCGATGTGACCCGCATTCTCCGACGGCTGCAGACTGCACGTCGAGTACAAGATCAACCCGCCACGCTTTCCACCTTTACCACTACCCCCACTCTTGCCGCCTACCAGCCCCGGGCCCTCTTCGCTGAGCAGCGGGATCGCGTCGGCCAGGATTTGCCGCTGGATGCCTTCGAGTTCTTCGATCTGGTGCTTCACGAAGCGGTACTTCGCCTCGGGCCTTCGCGCCAGCACGCCCGTGTTCGAGCATGGCACATCGAGCAAGACCATATCCGCCTGCCCGGCGTGCTGGATCAGTTTTTCGTGCCGGATCACGCGCACGCGGGGGTGCCCCTCGAAGACGTCGAGCAACGTCTTGCGGCGCGCGTCGTCGGTGTCAGTCGCGATGATCTGGGCCTCGGGAAAGGTGCGGGCGAGTTGCCGCGTCTTGGTGCCCTGACCGGCGCAGGCATCGATGATCAGCCGCGGGCGAAGATCCGCGATCGATTCCACCGCGAGGGTGCTGGCCGGGTCCTGCACCCAGCAGTCGTGATGCTGCCCGAGCCATTCCACCAGCGTCGCCCGCGAGCCCGAGAACACCGCAAACCCGGGCCGATCGTGCGGCGTGAAGAGCGCCGGGTCGAGCCCTGCCTTCAGCACATTCTCCGCAACGCGCACGATTGTGGGCGCGTGCAACACGCCGTGGAGCGCCAGCGCGCGGGCCGCGGGCTGGCCGTGGGCCTTGGCCCAGATATCGAGCAGCGCGCGCGGATGGCCGGTCGAACACGCCAACCGATCGAGCGGGTCTTCGCCCATCACCGGCTCAGCCAAACGAATCGAGCGGCCATCGGGCAGGGGCAACTCGTCGGGGCGATCCGAGTACCGCTCGCTCATCGGACGCGGCTCGACGCCCGCCGCCGCGAGCGTCGCCACCTTGCGCAGCACGGCATTGGCCATGCCGCCCGCGCCAGGCCGCACGCGCCGTTTCGACCATTCCACCGCGTGGTCAATCGCGGCATACGCGGGCACGCGATCGAGCAGCACCACCTGCGCGGCCCCGACCAACAGCGCCGCCTGCAGCGGCGCTTCGACCGACTCGAACGGCTGCGTGAGGCGCGTCTGGATGATGTGCCGAAGCGTGAGCCACCGCCGCAGCACGGCATCGACGATCGCGTGCGCAAAGGCCGCGTCGCGCCCTTCGAGCCCGAGTTCGGTTTCGTCGAGCGGCGCGAGATCGAGCATCGGAAACTTGGCCGCGTGCTGCGCGATGAAGGCGCAGGCCGCGTCGCGTGGGGCGTCGGCGGTCAGCCGCTTGAAGCCCGAGTTCGCGCCAGCGGTGGCGGAATCGGCCGGGCGGCCCCGGGGCCGGGTCGGACGGCTCTCGCGCACTCGATGGGGTTGCGGCGGGCGTCTCACACGCCCCGCAGCCCTTCCAGGCCCGGGATCATGGGGATCCCCAGCGCTTCCATTTCGCGGGCGATTTCTTTACCCGCAAAGTCCCGCGCCTTGGTCACCGCCTTGTTCACCGCGTCGGCGATGATCTGGCGCGACATCGAAAGCCCCGCATCATCACCCTCGGTCAGGGCTTTGGGGTCGATGTGGATGTCCTGCACGCACATCCAGCCGTCGATGGTCACGCGCACCACGCCGCCGCCGCCCTCGGCGGTGATCCGCTTCTTGTCGAGCAGCCCGCGCAAGCGCGAAACCGCTTCCAAGGTCGTCTCTTTGTTCCGCAGCAGGTTCGCAAACGCGCCTGCGGCTTTGAATGCTTCCAACATATCTGGCTCCGTGCCGAATCGACCCTTCCCCTGAACCACCCCAACCCCACACCCCCACACCCCCACACCCTAGGCCACAGGCGTCTCTTCGCTTCCCCCTGAAGTTGGGCGGACATCCCTGATCCGTGCTGAGAATAGGTCCGCGGCACGCCTCACGAGCGGATGATCCTGCACGAGCGCCAGAAGTTCGGGGTCGGGGCCGCGCTGCGAAGGGCCAGGGCGAGCGGGTGCCGCTGGGCGATTGGCCATCGGGGCTACCACCGAAACTGCAGGCGGGCCCGCAGGCTCGGCTAGCAACTCGGCATCGTCCAACGGGCGGATCGTCACCTGCACAGGCCGTTCGAGCACAGCCTGCAGCAACTCGGCCAGCGCCCGCGTTTGGGCCCGCGCCGTCTCCAACGCCCGAGGCGGACACCCCAGCACCGCGCGGCTGCCATCAAACTCCACCGCACGCATGGGCGACACCATCGCCCGACGCGCTGGTTTGTCGGCCACGAATGCGGAAACCCGGGCCCACAAAGCGCTGGCATCGCCCGGTGCGGGCATGGGGGGCAAGGCCACCACAGGTGCGGAGGGTACCTGCGGTGGCATGTCTGCCGGCGCGGTCGGTGCGATTACCGGCCGGGGAGCAGTGCTGGCGACGCGCCCGGGCGCGGTCTGCGGGGAACTGGTATCCGGCGGTCGGTCGGCGCGGCCTAGGGACAGGGTTGCGCCGGTCGCCGCCGTCAGGTTTTTTTTCCGGTGGTTCCAGATTGCGAGGTCGGGGTGGGGTTCTCGTACCCACCACCCGCGGCAACCAAGGCCGACACGTCGGCCAGTTTCTCCGTGAGAGCCAGCCGCACCACCAGGGCATCAAAGATAGCCCGGGGGAACGCGCTGCTTTTGGCCGATCGCGCCACGCTTTCGCACAGCGCGATCATGTGCACCAGGCCTGCCGCGTCAAACCGGCCGGCCTGCTCGGCGGCAGCGGCGCGGGCGTCATCGGCGAGGTCGACCAGTTCGGTCTTGGGTCCGCAGGCCGAGAGCACCATCAGATCGCGCAGGCGCTGGGCAAAGGTCGTCAGGGCCTGGTCGATGGAGATGCCTCGGCCCAGCAGTTGATCGGCCCGTTCGAGCGCGGCCGAGGGGTTGCCGTCGGCCAGGGCGTCGATCAGTTCGCTCACGATCGCGCGATCGGGCAGGCCCAGCAGATTCTCGAGCAGTTCGGGCGTGAGGGCCTGACCCTTGCCCGCCGAGGCGATCAGCCGCTCCATGAGGGAGAGGGCATCGCGCATCGACCCGTTGCCCAGGCGCGCGACCATGAAGGCCAGTTCATCGTCGGCGGCCACCTTTTCCTGTTTAAGCACCTCGCGCAGATGGTCGGCGATCTGCCGCGTGGGGATGTTGCGGAAATCAAACCGCTGGCAGCGGCTCAGGATCGTGGCGGGTACCTTGTGCGTCTCGGTGGTGCACAGGATGAAGACGACGTGGCTGGGTGGCTCCTCCATGGTCTTGAGCAGCGCGTTGAACGCCGCGGTCGAGAGCATGTGCACTTCGTCGATGATGTAGACCTTGCGCCCGCCGCGCATGGGGCGATAGACGCAGTTGGCGATCAGTTCGCGGGCGTCGTCCACCGAGTTGTTGCTCGCGGCGTCGATCTCGATCACGTCGGTATCGCGCCCCGCCATGATCGCCGCCGCGACTTCTTCCGTGCTGCCGCCCTTTTCACCTTCGGGCACATTGAGGGCACGGGCGAAGATGCGGGCCATGGAGGTCTTGCCCACGCCGCGGGTGCCGCAGAAGAGATACGCATGCGCCACGCGGTTCTGGGCGATGGCGTTGCGAAGGGTGTCGGCAATGGCCTTCTGCCCGACGACGGCCTCGAACGACTGCGAGCGATAGCGCCGGGCCAGGACGGTGTAGGTCATGGGGGATGGTAAGCCGCGGGGGGGAACAGTTACTTCCGGTGTGATCCTCGAATCCGATAACTACGGGGTGCTCAAACTTCTTTCAATCCGCGCGGAACTGGGCGGCCTTTGCGCGCCTCCCGACTAGACTTCTCCGGTCGAAACCGGCTCTCTCCAATGTCCACCACACCACTCTCCACTGGATCAGTCGTGCGCGTGCCGCTGCTTGGCGGTGCGGGTGATGGTGCGCATGGATCGGGGCAGACAGGCACCTCGAACAAGGGGGCGAACGTGGGGGCGGGGACTGGCCCAGTCACGCTCTCGTCCTTCATCACCGACGGCTCGATCGCGCGCCTGTGCGACGAGTTTGCTCGGCTGACGAGTGTGCCTATTTGGCTGCGCGATGGCGACGGGCGCGTGATCATTCCGGCTGAGCCCGATGCGGCCGGTCGCTCGTGGCGGAGCGTGGATGGCCATGCCGGCGCGGTTCGGGCGTTTGAACTGGTTGGCCGGATGCATCCGGGCCAGGCGGACCTCTTTGTCGCGCCGCTCCGGCTATCCGCCGGCGAGATCGGCGCGATTGTGATGACCGCTGACTGGGGGGTTGACGACCCGGTCAGCCGTCGGGCGCTGGAACGGGCCGTCACGCTTCTGGCGAGCACGGCGGTTGAATCATGCGAGGAGCAACTGTCACTCCGCCGGCAGGCGCACGAACTGCACGCGCTGTTTCGGCTCTCGTCGCTGCTGGTGCGGGCGGGCGACGCGGGCAAACTGTTGGATGCGGCGCTCGATCTGGCGCTCGAGGTGCTGCGGTGCGATGCTGGGAGCATCTCGGTGTTCGAGGGCGACGACGGCCCGGGAGCCGAGGAGGGCGAGCAACTCCGTCATCGTGCCTCCAGGGGTTTGAGTGCCGCGTGGCTGGCGCGCTCGGCACCGCTTTCCGAAGGCGGTGCCCTCCGGGCGCTGGCCCTGCAAGGCGAGGTCGTGTGCGTGGAAGACCTGCAGCACGATCCGCGCATCGCCGACGCCGCCCGGCCGAAAGGCGAGGGTCTGCTCAGTCTCATCACGACGGGCCTGGTATTTCAGGGCCGCGCCAGCGGGCTGATTCGCCTGTATAGCCGCACCCCACGCCAGTTCACCGCGCAGGACCAGGGCCTGCTGCGGTCGATCGCCGACCACGTCGCGATGGTGCTCGCTCATGGCCGCCTCCGCGTTTTGCGTGAAGAAGACCAGCAGATTAAGCGGCAGGTGCGCATCGCGGCCGACGTGCAGCGGCGCATGTTGCCCCAGACCATGCCGGCCGTCGATCCCTTCGACCTCGCGGCGCTGTACGCCCCGTCGTTTCACCTGGGCGGTGACTTCTACGACGTCTTTGTGCGGCGCGGGCAACTGGCCCTGGCTGTCTGCGATGTGGTGGGCAAAGGCGTGCCCGCGGCTCTGCTGATGTCGGCCGTTCGCGCCAGCCTGCGGGCCCACACGCTGGACCTTGACCAACTTGATGACGTGATGAGCCGCGTGAACCGTGCCCTGGTGCGCGACACGCTCGAGAGCGAGTTTGCCACGCTGTGGCTGGGCATGGCCGACCCGCTGACGCTCCGCCTGACGTATTGCGGCGCGGGGCACGACCCACCGCTGATCTTCCGCGTGCCGCGGCATCGCGCGCCGAATGGGGCCGACGTGGACGAACTCTCCGCCGGCGGCATGGTGCTCGGGATCGACCCCAGCCAGCGCTATCAACTGGGGCAGTTCGACCTGCAGCCGGGCGACATCATGCTGGCGTACACCGATGGTTTGTCGGAAGCGGCCAACTTCGAGAACCGCAAGTTCGGCAAGGAGCGGATATCGGCGGCGGTGCTTGAACTGCTGACCGAGCGGCCCGACGCGGATGCCGCGGCGGTGGTGGAGCATCTGAATCGCGCCCTCCGCAACTTCTGCGGGCTGAAGGCGGCGAATGACGACGTGACCATGGTCGTGATGCGGGTGAAGCACGCGGGTGGGGTTGCTGGGGTGGGGGGCACGCTGGATGCACAGGCGATCTGACCGGAAAGGGAGCCCTCCCTGACGGTCGGGCTACATGTTCCCCTGCATACACTCTCCCATGCCCGACCAGCGCACCGTGATTCCCGGCCGGTTCACCGTCGCCAGCGGCACCCGCGTTCCGCCCGATTTCGACGATCCCACCTTCGATGACGACACCGGCACCGGTGCCCGGAGCGGGCCCGTCGCCAGCGGTTCGGCCGCGGCGGGCAAACTGCTGTCCGGGGCCGCTTCCACTTCGGCCACTGAGTTCTATTCGCCGGTGCCGCCGGGGTATCGGCGGGGGTATCCGAAGTATGTCATCGTGTTCGGCACCGTGATGTCCGGCCTGGGCAAGGGCATCTTTGCCGCGTCGGTGGCCAAACTGCTCAAAGACAAGGGTCTGGTTGTCGCGCCGATCAAACTCGAGGGCTACCTCAACATCGACGCGGGCACGCTCAACCCCTATCGCCACGGCGAGGTGTTCGTCCTCGACGACGGCACCGAGTGCGACATGGACCTGGGCACCTACGAGCGGATGCTCGATCAGGACCTGACCAAGCGCAACTTCACCACGTCGGGCCAGGTCTATTCAGAGATTCTCGACCGCGAACGCCGGGGCTCGTACTTGGGGCGTGATGTGCAGATGATTCCGCACGTCACGGGCGAGGTGAAGCGGAAGATCCGCGAACTGGCGATGACGGGCGAGGGCAAGGGTGGCCGCCCGGCGGACGTGGTCTTCGTCGAAGTCGGCGGCACCGTGGGCGACTACGAGAACGCCTTCTACATCGAAGCCCTCCGCGAACTGGCCTTTGAGGAAGGCGAGCATTCCTGCTGCTTTGTCGCGCTGACCTATGTCATCAAGCCCGAGACGCTGGGCGAGCAGAAGTCCAAGCCCGCGCAACTGGGCATCAAGCGGCTGATGGAGGCGGGCATCCAGCCCGACCTGATCGCCTGCCGCGCGACCGATCCGGTCTCCGACACCGTCCGCGAGAAGATCGCGATGTTCAGCAACGTGCCGCTGAAGCGGTGTTTCAGCATGCACGATCGACCGAGCATCTACACGATCCCTGACGAGATGCGCGAGACGGGCCTGGATCGCGAGATTCTCTCCATGCTGCGCCTGCATGAGCGCGTGGACGCCGGGCAGGAGGATCGGGCCCGCGAGCGCTGGTCGGGCTTTGTACGCAAACTGACGACGCCCAAGACCCGCGCCATCAGTTTGGGCATCACGGGCAAGTACGCGCACCTGCGCGACGCCTACGCCTCGATCGACAAGGCCATCGAGCATTGCGGGGCGCACCTGGGTGCGGATGTCGCCATCAAGTGGATCGACACCACCGACCTGACCGAGCCGATGATCGCGAGCAAACTCGCGGGCCTCGACGCGGTCATCGTCCCCGGCGGCTTCGGCAGCCGAGGCGTCGAGGGCAAGATCGCCTGCGTGAAGCATTGCCGCGAGCGGAATCTGCCTTACCTGGGCATCTGCCTGGGCTTCCAGGTAGCCGTCATCGAATACGCCCGAAACGTGCTGGGCCTGAGCGAAGCCACGAGCACCGAGTTTGACCACAAGACCCCGCACCCTGTCATCAGCGAACTGCCCGAGCAGAAGCAGATCGAGGGCCTCGGCGGTTCCATGCGACTCGGCGCGCAAGACCTGCTCATCCGCCCCGGGTCTCTCGCGCAGTTTCTCTACACCCTCGGCGGCAGTGGTGGCGTGGCCGTCCAGCCCGTCCGCGAACGCTTCCGCCACCGCTACGAAGTCGATCCGTCGTATGTGCCGCAACTGGAAGCCGGGGGCCTGGTCTTCTCCGGTCGCCACCCGACGCAGCCGATCATGCAGGTGCTTGAACTCGACCAGGGCATGCACCCGTACTTCATCGCCGGCCAGTTCCACCCCGAACTCACCAGCCGCCCGCTCCGCCCGCAGCCGCTCTTCATGGGCCTGATCGCCGCCGCCATCGCCCGCAAGCATGTGGCCGAGGGCGGCTCGATGGGCGACTTCGCGGGTGATGAAGCGATGGCGCGCTGGCTGAGGCGGCCGTCGGGCTCGCAGGCGACGCAACGGGCGTAACGCCCGTTCAGGGCGTACGCTCGCGCATGGCCCTGACCATCAACGTGAAATACGCGGGCAAGAACAAGTGCGACCTGTCGCACCCCGAGGGCGCGGCACTCCGCACCGACGCGCCCAAGGACATCGGTGGCGACGCCTCGGCGTTTTCGCCGACGGATCTGGTGGCTGCGGGCCTCGCGTCGTGCATCCTGACGACGATGGCCATGTTCGCGCAGCGCCACGGGCTCGACCTGACCGGTGCCTCGGCCACAGTTGAAAAGCACATGACCCAACCCCCCGCGCCGCGGCGGATCGGCCGGCTGCCGGTGATCGTCACGCTGCCAGCCAGCGTGCCCGCCGAAATGCGGGAGCGGCTGGAACGCGCCGGCCACACCTGCCCGGTGCACGCGAGCCTGCACGCGGACGTGCATGCGCCGATTGAGTTTCGTTACGGGTGAGCAGTCGCTACCCCCTCGCACGCGGCAATTGGTCAGAGGTTCCAATAGTCGAACCTTGAGGGTACCAACCCCCAATCTCCGGACCCTCGTTGTGAATCGCCTTTGTAGTAGGAAGAGCCCCTTCTCTGACCTGATCCGAGCACAAGCCAGTTCTTCGGTTCTCGATGGAATGGTGTGGATGTGCACAGCATGGGTGGCCTTGCGGGGGAGCGGGCCGAGTCTGACGCCCTCCGGTACAGGAGGCGCTCACCCGACACGCGGCGGTTGAGGCCGGCCTGGTAATGCACGCGCTCTGTGGTGGCCGTGAAGCCGCATCGGATGGGCGCACGCACAAGCGAACCTCGTTCAGGCCGCGGATACCATCCGCGTCTTGTCACCCGGAGCCTGATTCCATGCCCACCCGCACCATCGCCCACATCCCCGTCGACGGCCAGCGCGTCCTCGTGCGCGTCGATTTCAACGTCCCCATCGACGACGGCACCATCTCCGACGATCGCCGCATCCGCGAAGCCCTGCCCACCCTGCGCTCGGTCCTCACCCGGGGCGGGTCACTCATCCTCATGTCGCACCTGGGCCGCCCCGAGGGCACCGGCTACGAGGCCGAGCACTCGCTCAAGCCCGTCGCCACGCGGCTCAGCGAACTGCTCGGCGCGCCCGTGCAGTTCCCTTCAACCGACTGCACCGACGCCGCCGCCGAGGCCGCCGTGAAGGCCCTGAAGAAGGGCGAAACCCTGCTCCTCGAAAACGTCCGCTTTGCCAAGGGCGAGAAGAAGGGCGAGGCGACCTATGCCGCCAAACTCGCGTCCTATGGCGATATCTACGTCAACGACGCCTTCGGCACCGCCCACCGCGAAGACGGCTCGATGTACGCCGTGCCCAAGGCCATGAAATCTGCGGGCAAGTCCTGCGTCGCGGGCCTGCTGCTGGAAAAGGAACTCCGCTACCTGGCCGAGGCCCTCCGTGCGCCCGCCAAGCCGTTCGTTGTCGTGCTGGGCGGGGCGAAAGTGTCGGACAAGATCGGCGTGATTGAAAACCTGCTGCCCAAGGCCGACGCCCTCATCATCGGCGGGGCCATGGCCTACACCTTCCTCGCGGCCCTCGGCCGCAAGGTCGGCACCAGCAAGGTCGAGCAGGAAAAACTCCCCGAGGCCAAGCGCCTGCTCGACATGGCCGCCAAACTCAAGTGCGAACTGCACCTGCCCGTCGACCACGTCTGCTCCACCATGTTCGCCGAGCGCGGCGGCGACATCGAAGTGTTTGCCGACAACATCAAAGACGGCTTCATGGGCCTCGACATCGGCCCCAAGACCCAGACCAACTACATGCTCGTGCTCCGCAAGGCCAAGACCATCGTGTGGAACGGCCCCATGGGCGTCTTCGAGTGGATGCCCTTCAAGATCGGCACCAAGGTCGTCGCCGACGCCATCGTCGAAGCCACCCAGAAAAACGGCGCCACCAGCATCGTGGGCGGCGGCGACTCCGCGGCAGCCGCCGACGCCTTCGGCCTGGCCGACAAGTTCACCCACGTCTCCACCGGCGGCGGCGCCAGTTTGGAAATGCTCTCGGGCAAGCCGTTTACCACGGTGGGGCTGCTCGATCAGGCGTGAGAATTCATTATCGAGGCACGGAGGCACCGAGAAGGCGAGGTATCGCCTACCGCGAGTTCTTCGCCCGGGGCAGAGTCAGTTCGACCCGCTGATTGCCCTTCACAAAGATCGCGGCCTCCGAGGTCAGTTCGGCGAGCGTGAAGTCCTTGTGGGTCATGCCCACCTTCATCGCTTTGCCGTCGACGAGGGCGGTGGGTTCCGCGCCGTTCATCGCGAAGATGGCGGTGAGTTTGGCATCGAAGGAGATAACCTGGGTCTTGGGCTGCTCGGTAGGTTCGACGGCCTTCACCATACTCGCCACCGCCACGGGCCATTGGCTGGGCGGGGAGAAGGCATCCGTGCGGGCTTCGACAAGCGTGGGGTCGTGCTGGAAACGCGCTTCAAGCACCTGCGCGCCCACGCTGATTCTCGCCAATCGCAGGCCGTTCGGTGTCGCCGATCCACCGGACACCGATTGGTCCGCAGGGGCCGACTCGCCCTCGGGCACGCTGGCCGCAGCGGCGTCCGGGCCTGTAAGTGGTGCGTCCAGGAAGCATCGATCCACCGCCAGCCCTGCCAGGGCGAGGCCGAAGATCGACGCGTAGATGGTTCGTTCCCTGCTCCAGTTCACGCGTTCATTAGGCGATACGCGCGGGCGGGCGTCAAGGCGTTTGAGCAGAGGCGGTGCCGCGCGGCTTTGCCTTGTCGGCCCCACCCGCCGAGCCTGCCGAGGCGTGCCAAACGATGCGGAGTTCCAGGGCCCCGGGCGCGGTGCGACCCGGCGCGTTCTCCGGGCCGGATTCGAGTTTCAGAGCCGTCACGCTGACGTCCGGAAACGCTTCGTGCAGGTGGGCGAGGAACTCGGACGTGGCGCTATAGGTCGCTTTGGCCATCAGTTTGATGGGCACATGCACGACCCTTCCCTTGCCCTCGGCTTGGCCGGGCGTGATCTGCTCGATCGTCAGGCCCGCGCCGGAGGCGGCCCGAGTAAGCATCCCCACGCGCTGGTTCAACTCGTCCACGCTCAACAAGCGCACGCGGCTCGACGCCACCCGCACCTGGGCCTCGGCCAGGTCGAGCCGGAGTTGGGCCACGCCTTTCTCCTGTCCGGTAGCCTCGGCATCGGCGTCGGCGGCGCTCTGGCGTGCGGCCATGGCGGCCGCGCGGGCTTGGTGCACCGGCTGCACGCCCAGCCACCACGCCGCCCCGCCCAGCAGCGCCAGGCAAAGGACGCCCATCGCGTCAATCTTGGACAATCTGGGCGCGTTCATCGCTCGCTCCCGGTGTGAGGCGCGTCGGTCGGCACGGTTGCCGTCAAGTCTGGCGATGGCGGACCCATCTTGCCGCGTCGAGCAGCGGGGGGAACGCGATCTGGGGCCACCTCGCGCTCGGCGAGCGTGCACTCGATCTTGAAGCCGGCCATGGGCAGGCCGAAGTAGTCTCTGGGGGCTGTTTCCACCAGTCGCACGCTCTTGAAGAGGCTGAGTTGTTCGAGCGCCAGCACAAACGCGGTGGCACCTTCCGTGCTCTGCGCCAGGCCCGCCATGCGCACGACGTAACGCTCGGGCACGCGGGGCGGTGGCGGGGGGGGCTTGCCGGGAGTCGCCGCGGCCGCCGGCTTGGCCGCGGGCTTCGCGTCGGGTGGCACCTCTTGCTGAATCTCCACCGACCGCAGTTGGATCGACTCGCCCCGCATCGATCCAAGCAGCGCCAGCAGGGCACTCCAGTCCGGATGATCTTCGATCGCCTCGGCCGCACTCGCCTGCGCCTGAGCCGATTGCAACTGCACACGCACGGTGCGAAGAGCGGTGTTGGCTTCCTCGATGCGGCGGGCCAGTTCGGCGGGGTCGCTGCCGCGGGTCGGTGGGGGCACGGCACCCTCGGTGAATCGGTACACGCCGACCGAGAATGCCAGCCCGCACGCCGACAGGACGCACGTCGCGCACCACAACCTGGCCCGCGCCCGCTGCGCGGCTTTAACCCGTCGGTGCGCCGGCAAGACGTTGATCGACAGCCGCGTGCTCATGGGCGTGCCTCCGCGCTTCCCGCGCCCGTCGCCCGCGGATCGTTCATCGCCAGCCCGCACGCGAGCACCAGCGACGAGTGGCCCGCGGCACCGTGCAGCATGGTCGGACACGTGACGATCTGGGTTGGCATAACCACCCGCGCTGGCTGACCAAGGGCCGCGCCGAACATGGCGCACAACCCCGGAATCTCGGCCCCGTCGCCCACCAGGATCGCCGAGCCGGTGGTCGTACCGGGCGACGTCGAGGCGGCATACGAGAGCGACACCTGCACCTCTCGCGCCAGGGCCTGCGCATACTCGTCAAGAACGGTTCGCACTTCGCCAAGCGTCTCGGCATTGGCGTCCTCGCGCGCGGAGGGCTGGTCCCCGGCCGCGCGGGCCAAGGCGTATTCGATCGCGTCGGGCTCCATATCCAGGTTCTTGTGCAGTCGCTCGTGCAGTTCCTTCAAGCCTGATTCGGGCAGCACGCGCTCATAGACCGGCACGCCCCCGAGCACCGCGACCACCATCGCGGCCGAGTGCCCGATGCTGACGATCGCGGTCACCGTCGCGCCGCCGTCAAGAGCCGGCGCACACGCACGGGCCAGCGCACACCCGCGCACGTCGACAGCAACCACTTCCAACCCCCCCGCTTCGATCGCTTCGGCGAGCGTGTCGGCATCGCGCGTGCGGACGCCGGCCGCCATCGCCGGGAACGCGCCGTTCTCGCCCGCCACGCCGCGTGGCCACCACGCGCCGGTCAGGCTCGATGGCTCGCACCTCGCCGTCTCGGCCAACTGCGAAAGGGCCATCTGATCGAGCGGCGCGCCCGAGTTTCGTGAAGGCAGTGTGAGCGCCGCGGTGATCTCCATCGTCGCGGGCATCACCAGCGTGACGCGCCGGCCTGAGAAACCCTGACGATCGAGAATCGCCGCGAGGCGCTGGGCTTCCGTCGCTTCGATGGCGCTCCGCGCGGCAACGGGCCGCTCGAAGCGCGCCGCCGCCGCGATGGTCCAACGGCCCGACGCGCCGCCGCCCCCCCCTCCACGCAACTGCACCGCCTTCACCCAGCGGTTGCCGATCTCCAGCCCGATCGGGCTTCGTCCGCCCAGGGTCCATGGGAACATCACGGCGCACCTCCGGCTCCGCCCGCCGTCGCGGACAGGTCAAACAAGGGCAGGAACATGCTCATGGCCATCGCCCCCACCACCAGGCCCAGCACGATCAGGATGAGGGGCTCAAGAATCGTCGTGAGCGACTTCACCACCACCTCGTTGTCTTCGTCCAGGTAGTCAGCGAGGCTCAGCAGCACCGCGCCCACACGCCCGGTGCGCTCGCCGCTCCGCAGCGCTTCGCACACCGAGGGGTTGATCAGATCGCTCGACGCGAACGCTTCGCTGATGGGCTGCCCTTTGGTCACCACCTGCTCGGCCTGCAACAGCAGGTCGCAGTACAAACTGTTCACCGTTGCCGCTCGCGTCAGTTCCAGGGCTTCGAGCAGACCCACACGGCCCTCCG
Source organism: uncultured Phycisphaeraceae bacterium (assembly GCA_964588585.1). Classification (GTDB taxonomy): domain Bacteria; phylum Planctomycetota; class Phycisphaerae; order Phycisphaerales; family UBA1924; genus JAEUIX01. The sequence goes on along the minus strand of CAZPPX010000003.1, from coordinate 211,196 downwards.
CCAGTACGCCCAGCAGTCGAGCGATTCGGGCCGTCGCAAACGCGCGGGTGATCTTGCCGATCTGGGGCAGGCTGACCATGGCGCGATCGCGCGTGCGTTGCCCATGAGCCGTGCGGAGCCATTGCCACCCGCCGATGCCTGTGGCGATCAGCGTGCCCAGCACCGCCGGCCACCAGGTGCTGAGCCACTTGCTGATGGCCATGAGCATCGCCGTCGAAGGCGGCAGCGGCGCATTGAGCGACTCGAACAGCCCCTCGAACCGCGGGAGCACGAACCCGATCATCGCCGTCACCACGCCCACCGCCACGAAGAGCAGCAGGCACGGGTACACCATCGCGCCCACGAGTGCCGCGCGGATTTTCACCTGTTGCCGCACCAGCAGCGCGAGCCGTTCGAGCATCTCGCCCAGTTTGCCCCGGCTTTCTCCCGCCGCCACCAGGCTACGCGCCACCTGATCAAACCACGCCGGGTGATGGCTCATCGCTTCGGACAACTGCGCGCCTTCTTCGATCCGACGCCGTAGATCGCCCAGCACGTTTCGCCAGGCACCCTGGGCCGATTGCTTTTCCAGCACAGTGATGGCATCCGCCACCGTCGTGCCCGTGCTCACCAGCACCGCCAACTGGCGCAGAAAACCCGACACCACCTTCAGCGGCGACGAACCGAATCGCGGCCTGAACCCGCGGGCCGACTTCTTCACCGCGCCGCCGCCACCACCGCCACCTGCGCCACTGGCTCCATCAATCCGCACGACGAAGACGCCGTTGCGGCGCAACTGCTCCTTGCCCGCCTCGGCGTTGTCCGCTTCGAGCGTGCCGCTGACGCCCTTGCCCGCGTTGTCAAAGCCCTGATAGGTAAGTTTCACGCAGCCGCCCTCCCGTCAGGCTTCGCGTGCTCCGCCGCGTTTGCGCCTTGGGCAGGCGCCTTCGCGGCTGGCACGATGCGTCCGGCTGTGCCCCCACCAGCCGCCGTGCCAGCCGCTACCTCACCCTCGGGCTTGTCGAGGTCTTCGCCTTCATCCTGCGTCACGCGCAGGATTTCTTCCAGGCTCGTACGCCCTTCGAGCGCGACGAGCACGCCCTCCTCACGCAGATTCAGTCCGCCGGACCGCTTGATGCGTTCTCGCAACTCGTGCGTGGGCGAGCCCCGATGGATCAACCGCCGCAACTCGGGCGTCACCTCCATCACTTCATACACGCCCAACCGGCCCTGGAACCCGCTGTCGTGGCAACTCACGCATCCCGCGCCCTTGCGGAACGAGCGGCCCATATGATCCTCGAGCCCCGCATCCGCCAAGGCCTCTGCACTCGGATAGTACTTGGTCGCGCAACTGGCGCAGATCGTCCGCGCCAGCCGCTGCGCCACCGCGCCGTTGAGTGCGCTGCTCAGCAGGTACGACTCGATCCCCATGTCCGACAGCCGTGCCACCGAGCCCGGCGCGTCGTTGGCGTGCAAGGTCGCCAGCACCAGGTGACCCGTAAGCGCCGCCTGCACCGCGACTCGGGCCGTCTCCTCGTCGCGGATCTCGCCGACCATGATGACGTCGGGGTCCTGCCGCAGAATGCTGCGGAGCGCCCGCGCAAACGTCAGGCCGATCCCTTCGTTCACCTGGATCTGGTTCACCAGGTCGAGTTGATACTCCACCGGGTCTTCAACCGTCAGCAGGTTCACCTCGGGCGAGCGCAGCAGGTCGAGCGCCGAGTACAGCGTGGTCGTCTTGCCGCTGCCGGTCGGACCCGTCACCAGCACCAGGCCGTGCGGCTGGCGCAGCACACGGTTGAACGTCTCCAAACTCTCCGGCCGAAAGCCTAGGTCTTCCAGGCGCACCTTCAGGTTCGCCTTGTCGAGGATGCGCACCACGATCTTCTCGCCCAGCAGCGTGGGCATGCTGCTGACGCGCAGGTCGATATCGCGCCCCTCGGCCACGATCCGCACGCGACCCTCCTGGGGCAATCGCTTCTCGGCAATATCCATCTTCCCGATCACCTTCACGCGCGACACCACCGCCGCGTGCATCCCCGCTGGTGGCCTCATCAGTTCGCGCAGCACGCCATCGATGCGATACCGCACGCGCGTGCCCTTCTTCTCAGGCTCGATGTGGATATCGCTGGCCCGGTCCTTCACCGCGGTCAGAAACGCGATGTTCACGAGGTTGACGATCGGCGAGCCCGCGACGATGCGGTCGAGGTCCGTGCTCGGCCCCTCGTCGACACGCTCGCGCTCCACCACCTCGACATCCGACTCGGACAAACTCGTGAGGAACGCCTGCACATCGGGCGCGCCGGTGTTGCCCAGGTCGCTGCCCGAGAGTTTCCCGAGGAACTCGCTGATGTTCCCGTCGAGCGCCAGCACCGGCCTGATCTTGCAGCCTGAGATCGACTTCAGCCGATCGATCGTGGGCAGACTCATCGGGTCGGCCATCGCGACGGTGAGCACGCCGTGCACCTTGAACATCGGCATGCACCGCAGTTTCTGCCAGTCTTCGACCGTCATGAACTGCATGAGCGCCGGGTCGGTCAATCCGTGTCGGAGCGCGACGCCCTTCAGGCCCAGCGTGCGGGCCAGCGCCCGCGCCAGCGTGCCGCTGTTGATCACGCCGCGGGTGACAAGCAACTCGCCCAGTTTCGCCTTGGTACGGGCCTGCTCGGCGAGGGCCGAGTCCAACTGGTCCTGCGAGATCGCGCCATCCTGCACGAGGGCCTCGCCCACGCGGATCTTCGCGCCGGGGCCGCCGGGTCGCGCGGGCGCACCGCCACCGGTTCGGCTGGCCTCAGGCGGCGCAGTCGCAGGCCCCGCCGGCGTCGCCGCCGCGGCCTTGGGTGTGCCCGGGTTGCCCGGCCCATCACTCACAGGAAACTCCTCACCGCCGTGTTCACATCCGCGTAGTGCTCAAACAAACTGGCCAGGTCGGTCAGTTCCAGCACCTCGCGAAGTGTCTCGCCCGCGCCGCACAGCCGAAGCGTCTGCCCGCTCTCGCCCAGGTCCTGAGCCGCCTCGGCCAGCACCTCCAGCCCCCGGCTATCCACCAGCGGAATCGCGCTCGCATCCACCACAAATCGACCCAGGCTGCGCGCCATCACATCCGTCAGGTGCGCCTTCAGCCGCTCACCCTCCGGCCCCACCAAGGGGCCCGCCGGCTTCACCACCGTCACCGCGCCATGTCGATTCTCAGTGATCTCCATCCATCACTCCGTTCCCGATCCCGTTCCCGTTCCCGTCCTTGCCTTCCCTAGTGCCTAGTGCCCAATGCCCAGTGCCTCATCCGTCATGCCGCCTTCGCCACAACCTGTGCCCCCCCGCTCCCCCCACCATTCCCCGAGGCTCCCCCGGCTTTCCCCAGCGGCAGCGTCAGGATGAACGTGCTCCCCTTGTCCATCTGCGAGCGCACCACGATGTCGCCGCCGTGCAGCCGCGCGACTTCACGCGCGAGCGCCAGCCCCAGACCCGAGCCGGTGATGTTGGCGATCCGCTTGTCCTTGGCGCGATAAAACTTGTCGAAGATCTTCTCGTGCTCGTCCTCGCGGATGCCAATCCCGTTGTCGACAAACTCCATCGCCAGTTGCCCGGCCGATTCCTCCACTCGCATCGATACCTGCCCGCCCTCGGGCGTGTACTTCACCGCATTGCCCAGCAGGTTGTGGGCCGCGAGCATGATCTTGTCGCGGTCGCCCTTCAGCACGGGCAACTTGGGCGGGATGTCGAACCGCAGCGTGATCGACTTGCTCTTGGCCTGGGGCTCAAAGTCCTGCTTCAGGTCCGCGATCAACTGCGCCAGCCGCACGTCGCCCTCGTGCAGCCGCAGCGAGCCCGCCTCGATCTCCGACACGCTGAGCATGTCGGCCACGATGCGCTCCAGCCGTCGGCATTCCTGGTTGATCACGTTGATCGCCTTCGCCCGCTCGGCCGCGGGCAGCGCGTCGTCTTCCTGCACCTGCTCGATGTACAGCCGCATGGTCGTCAGCGGCGTGCGCAGTTCGTGGGTCGCCTGGGCCACAAAGCCGTTGCGTGCCTCATCAGCCACGCGTTGCTGCGTGACATCCTCGATCAGGATCATCACCGCCGCCGAGTCCTCGCGCCGCACCGGGCGAATCGACAGCCTCAGCACCCCGCCGCCCCAGCCCGCGCGGCCGCCGCGCCGATCCGCAGCGCCATCCGATCCCTCTCCACCCGCGCTGCCAGCCGCCGTCCCCGCCGCGCTCCGCGAATCCTGATCGCGACGAATCTCCACCACCTGACGCCCCCGCGCCTTCCCATCCACCACGCTCCGCACCGCCGTCTGCAACGCGGCATCCTCCACCACGCGCGACAGTTCCATCCCGGGCATCTCTTCCCGCTTCAAGGCCAGGAAGATCGCCGCGGCACCGTTGGCGTACTTCACTTTCAGGTTCTCATCCACCAGCACCAGCCCGTGCCACAGCGCGTCGCACACGCTGGCCAGGTCGCCATCGCCCCGCCCTTTGCTCGCCAGCCGCGGCTCAACCTTCTCCGCCACCACGCGCTGCCGCAGCGCTTCCCGCTCGTGCAGGATCGCGTTCCACGCGCTGGCCTCCGGCCCCAGGTCCGGCGCGACGACCAGCGCCGCCGCTTCGGTCTCCCCGCCGGCGGATGCCGAAAGCGCTTCCTGAATCGCCCCCAGCGTGCGCAGCCGCGACCGCAGCAGGCGATAGCACACCAGCATCGCCCCCATCGAGACCACACCGATCGCCCCCACCCCGGCAAGCGCTTCCCACATCGGTGCGAAGCCGCCCATCAGGCCCGTTCCCCCAACTTCCGCGCTCGTCAGTTCCAGCACCGCCTCGCCCTTGCCAGGAATCGCGATGACCGTCCGCGCCTGTCCGTCGATCGCCGTTTCACCCTCACCCACTCCCACGTTCGCTTTCGCCGCCGGCCACGGCTCGGGCAGTACCTGCGCCGTCACCTCGCGCGGATTCGCCGACGCCAGCACCCGCCCATCAGGCAACTTCACCCGGCACGCCGACAGCCGGTAGTTCAACGACGCTTCCATCACGAGCCGGCGCAGACCAGACAAATCCGCCCGACCAGCCCCGGCCAGCAGGTTCTCCGCGCTCGCGCCGAGCAGCCCAGCCACCACGGCCATTCGCTCGCGCCGTTCTTCGGCCCGGGTGACGGAGGCCGTGTGAAGAGTCCACCAACCAGTCGCCATGAGCATTGCCACCACCAGAAATGAGCCAACCAGGCCGATCCGTGCAGCGGTTGATTCGCCACGGGCGATCATGGGAAGCCCGAATCCGCGCGCACCGCCCCTCCAACCACCGTTCGAGCCCGCAGCGCCAAACCCCTGAACAGGGGTAGTCGTCATGCCGGGCTGGTTGGAGGCCGGGGAATGGGGATTCTGTTTGCTCATGGCGCAGCGTCTCCGCGATCGGTCGAACACTTCGCTATCGGCCGGATCGAGGGCCCCTTGGAGTCGGTCCCGGCGGGAGCCACCGCGCCGAATGCTTTGGGTTGCGCATCAGGGCAAATACCTAGTAGAACACGAGGGTTTCAATGGAATAGTGGTCCGAGATTCCTTGTCGGATTGCATTCTCGGGCTATATTGAAACTGGGAAGAAGGAGCCCGCAACGCCCTCATTGAGGCGCGGAGTGTGTTCCCTCTTATTTGTACCGTGCCGAAGCGCTCCGCCGCCAGTTGGCGACCGTCGCGCTGCTCAACCGGCACACATACAGGAGATAGGGAATGAACCGCGCACTCGTATCCGTCCTCGCCGTCGCCGGCCTTGCGTCCGCCGCCTCGGCCCAACTCACCGCCTATGGCATCACCTTCGATAACCGCCTCGTGTCCTTCGACACCTCCACCCCCGGCACCGTCACCGGTAACGTGGCCATCGCCGGCCTCGACCTGGGCGAAACCGTCCTGGGCATCGACGCCCGCCCCGCCACCGTCACGGGCGCACTGGTCATCGTCACCAGCAGCAACCGCCTGATGAGCCTCGGCTTCGACGGCACCGCCACCGTCATCGGTGCGGGCTTTGCCCCTGCCCTCTCGACCTCGGCTTTCGGCATCGACTTCAACCCCACCGTTGACCGCATCCGCGTCATCAACAGCGATGGCGTGAACCGCCGCCTGCACCCGGGCACCGGCGCGGGCGTCGCCGTCGATACCGCCATCACCTTCTCCGACTCGGGCGTCCCCAACATCGTCGGCGCGGCGTACAACGCCTTCCAGTTCGGCTTCAACGCCCCCGTCGGCTCGGTCCGCCAGTTCGTTGTTGACGCCACCCGCAACATCCTGGGCGAGACCGGCTCGCAGGCCGGCGGCAACGCCTCGTTCAACGGCGGCGTCGTCACCCCCGTCGGCGACCTGGGCATCATCCTCACCGCCGACACCGGCTTCGACATCTTCGGGCCCACCCAGTCGGCCTTCCTCTCGTCCTTCAACGTCGGTGGCAACACCGGCTTCTACTCGGTCAACCTCACGACCGGCGCCGCCACCCTCATCGGCTCGGTCGGTGAAGGCTTGGGCGTCCGCGACATCACCGTCATCCCCACCCCCGGCGCTGGTGCCCTCCTGGGCCTTGCCGCCCTCGCCTCGCTCCGCCGCCGCCGCTGAATGGCGGTCGTGGTGTAGTTTGAAGTTCAACAAAGCCCCCGACGGCATGCCGTCGGGGGCTTTTCATTCGTTTCGCTGGTGGGTTGCTCACCGCCCGCGCAGCATGCCCGACACGCGCTGGGCGCGGAACTCAGAGTCGGTGAAGAGGCGGGTGCCACGGTCGAAGTACTCGGCTTCGCGTTCCTGAATCGCCTGCTCGCGGGCCGTGGCGCGGGATCGGGCGTCGTCGTCGGGGTTGTTGAACGGCGTGACGCTCGGCACCGAATGGGGTCGATTCACCTCGGTGCGCGGGTCGAGCGGCTGCGCGTGCGGTGCACACGACGCGTCGGGCCCGGTCGCGATGAGGCCACCCACGCGCGGGTCGATGCGCGCGGACAGTCCACCCTCTCCGCCACTTCCCCCCCCATTCCCCCCACCCCCTGGCACGCCATCGATATAAAACACCGTGTCGTTGGGAATGTCCGCGCGGAGGCCATCGCCGGTGAGCGTGTACTGACCACGGGGATAGACAGCCACCACGCCACCGCTCCCCGAGACGCGGGCAAACTGGCCCGCCCGGGGACCGGATTGCAGGCGATAGACATCGCGGAAGGCGTCGGGCACGCCCAGTTCGGCGGAATATGTTCGTAGGCTGGTAGAGAGTGGTCCGGTGTCCGAGACGCCCGGCTCGACACGGCGAAGGTCGCGTGCCAGGGACACGGGGCGGAGCAGCCCGTCGTCGGCACGGGGGGCGAGCGGCTGGCCGGCGGGCGCGGCGGCGAAGGCCGCGCCTGAAAGCGCGAGCGTGGTGAGGATCGCAGTGCGGCGTGGAAGGGCCATGATCTTCAATGTATCGGCGATCGTTCGCTTGTCACACGCGGCGGCCTTCGCCAGAGACCTGCACGAAGCCCCCATCCGCCACACCCGCTAAGCGCGGGGGAGGTTGGCGATTACGCATCGCTCAGTTGCCCGGCTTGGCGTCTTTTGGGGCGTCGGTGGGGATCATGCGGTTGCCGTCGGATTGGCCGAAGCGGCGGTCGGGCGGGGTCTGGCCGGGCTTCACGGCGGCGGGCGCGTCGGCGGGCTTGGGGGCCTCGGCCACCTTCTGCGCGGCAGGGCCCGCGGGCGGCTCGGCGGGCAACATGCCTGAGCCGGGTTCGGGGGTGCCCGGTTGGGGCCCGCCCATCAGGTTCATCGTGGTAAAGACGCCCGCGAGCACAAGCGCAGCAGCGGCGACGATGATCTTGATGCGCGTGGCCTTGGCACCGTCAGCGGCGGGAGAGGGCATTGGGCGTGCTCCGTGAAGGTGACCAAGCGTATCACATCACGGGCGGAGACCCTGCAGGATGTTGGCCATGCGGGGGAATCGGAAGGTGTAGCCCGGGCCTTCGTGAGCGCGGGGCGTGAGGAGCACATAGTCCACGTGGGCGTCGAGAAAGGCCATGACCGACTTGTTGCGGTCGCCGAACTCGGTGGTCCAGTTGCGGCCTGCCGGGTCGTTGGTCACCACGTCGGCGGCTTGGTCATGGAACATGACGAAGGTGGACGTGTTGACGAGTGCCGAGTCAACCGCGCGGCCGAAGGCCTTGCTGATCTGGATGGAATACTGATACCAGCGGTCGGCGGAGGTCGAAGGGACGAGGTCGTACCAGCGGCCGTTGTAGTGGTAGGAGGTGCCGACATCCTGATAACTGGTGAGTTGCGGGTGCGCGGTGGGGAAGGGTGCCCGCTGGAAACTGGCCTTATCCCCGGGGGAGCGGAAGACGGCCATCTGCACCACGTTGCGGTTTTCGGCGGTGAAGGTGTCTTCAAAGAGAATCTCGGGCATGACGTAAGGGTTGAGTGGGCGGGTCTTGCCCGGGAAGTCGTACATGCCGATCCAGAAGATATTGCAGTTCTTCCCGCCGAAACTCCAGGTGGCCGCGACCTTGGTGGGGGGCACCATGTAGGGCAGGATGCCCTTGTGGTCGGTGCGATAGGTCTCGTTGGCGGCGGCGATGTTCTTGAGGTTGGCGATCGACTGCGTCAGTTTGGCGAGGTTGCGGGCCTTGCCCAGCGAGGGGAGCAGGATGGAGACCAGCAGCGCGATGATCGCGATGACGACGAGGAGTTCGATGAGCGTGAAGGCGCGGCGGTTGGCTGGAAGATCGCGACGGGCTGACATGGAAATCTCCGCTTCTGAGGACAGGGCCGAGCAAGGAATCAGAATCGCGGGAACGTGAAGGTGTAGCCGGGGCCAGCGGTCTGGCCGGGTACGACCGAGACATAGTCGGTGTGCCCGTCCATGAACGACATGACGGACTTGTTGCGGTCGCCATACTCGCCCAGCCAGTTGCGGCGCTGGGGGTCGTGGGCGACGATGTCGCCGATCTGGTCGTGAATCCACACGAACTGAGAGGAATTGAAGCCTGCGGACTGGTCCATGCGCAGTACGCCGATGCGGAGCAGGCGGTTCCACCAGCGCCAGTTGTCTTCACCGGCGCGGATCGGATAGGTGCTCTGCATCTGCTCCCACCACTTCATGTTGTTGTGGTAGGACGTGCCGACATCGTCATAGGAGTTGAAGCGGAAGTCGGGCGTCGGGTAGGGGTTCAGGAACTGGAAGGAGGCCTTGTCGCCCGGCGAGCGGAAGAGGGGCAGTTCGAGCGTCTGGCGCGAGGTCGGGCCGATGGGATCGTCGGCCTGCATCTCGGGATAGACGTAGGCGTTCATGGGACGGCGGCGGGGGTGCTGGTCAAAGAGGGAGCCGATCCAGCGGGAGTTGGCGAACTTGCCGCCGAACGACCAGGTGCACCAGCCGACGGCACCGCCCGGAGTGCCCGAGATGACCAGCGGGAGGAAGTTCTTGAAGTCCGTGCGATACGACGACGCGGCGGCCAGGAGTTGCCGGTTGTTGCTCATCGAAATCGCCAGTTTGGCAACGTTCTTGGCCTTGCCCAAAGAGGGCAAGAGAATCGCGACGAGCAACGCGATGATGGCGATGACGACCAGCAGTTCGATGAGCGTGAAGCCTGAACGGTGAGTCTTCATGGTGCCTCCGGTGGACGGCGAACGGATCATTTTTCGGGCGCGATGCGGTAGTTGCCTCGGGCGGGAAGTTGGGTTGGGTTGGAACCTGGGGTTTGGGCCGTCGGGCCGCCGGACGCACCCGGTGCGCCCGGGGTGCCCGGGGCCTTTTCAGCCACTTTCTGAGGTGCGGGCTCGGCAGGGGCCTCGACCGCTGGCGCGCCGCCAACAGCGAGCGGTTCGGGAATCATGTTCCAGACGATCAGCGATGCCGCCGCGACGAGCGCGAGACTGGCCACCGTGATCTTGATCACGTTTCCCTTTGAGGGACCAGCGACAGCAGGCGCAGCGGGCGGCATGATCATAGCAATGTCCACAAGCCGCGACGCGGCAGATTCGCAGACGGCGGGATGTCTCGAACCACTCAGCACATGGCCCAGATAGGGCCTCGGTCGAACGACCTCTGAGGGGAACTATCGCACAAATACGGGCTGCTGTCCAGTCGCCGTACAGGAACCGATTCGAGCCGATCGTGCAAGCGGTTGCTCAGAAGCGAGGTTCCGGTCGAACCGGCGGCCCCTGTTTGGGTAAGATAGAGAGAGATACGGTGCCTCATCTGAAGGGGCTCACCCGGGAAGCCGATTTGAGGGCTGGGCACAAACAGGCACCGAAAAACGGAGCGTTTCGCTGGCGGACGGAGCCGCCCTGAGTTTGAATGAGCACGACGCCGCGGAAACCTGACCTGACGGAGACCTCACCCTTGGACCCGTCGTCCAACCCGCCCAGCGGGGCGGAGGGCGGTGCGCCGACGACGCAGGGTGCGGGCGGCGGCTCGCCGCCCACGGCACCACCGGTGGCGCTCGCGGCCCCCGACGACGACGACCACGGCGACGGCAAAAAGGACAAGGGCAACACCAATATCGACACGATCATCGGTCGCCTGGTGGTTGACCAGGGGCTGGCGACGTCGGAAGAGGTGCAATCCGTCTTTGAGCGCGTTCGCTCAGCCCAGGACCCCAACGACGCTTCGCTGACCGATGCGCTGGTAAAGAACGAGGTGATCACCCGCAAGCAGCGCGACCGCCTGAGGCAGATCGCCGAGGCCGAGCGGAGCGGTCAGCAGATCCCGGGGTACAAACTGCTGGGGAAACTGGGCGCGGGCGCGATGGCGACGGTGTTCAAGGCCAAGCAGTTGAGCCTCGATCGGCTGGTGGCGATCAAGGTGCTGCCCAAGAAGTTCACGGGGAGCGCGAGTTTCATCGAGCGGTTTTATGCCGAGGGGCGTGCCGCGGCGCAACTGAACCACCCCAACATCGTGCAGGCGTACGACGTGGGCAAGGCGGGCGAGTACCACTACTTCGTGATGGAGTATGTGGATGGGCGCACGGTGTACGACGACATTGTGAAGCACAAGAAGTATGCCGAGGCGGAAGCGCTCGACATCGTGATGCAGATCGCCGAGGCCTTGGGGCATGCGCACAGCAAGGGGCTGATCCACCGCGACGTGAAGCCCAAGAACATGATGATCACCCGGGAGGGCGTCGCGAAACTGGCGGATATGGGCCTGGCGCGGGCGATCAGCGACAAGGAAGCGGCGGAGGCGGAGCAGGGCAAGGCGTTCGGCACGCCGTACTACATCTCACCCGAGCAGATTCGGGGCGAGGTGAACGTGGGCCCGGCGTCGGACATCTATTCGCTGGGCGCGACGCTCTATCACATGGTGACGGGGGCGGTGCCGTTCGAGGGCAAGAACCCCTCGGCGGTGATGCACAAGCATCTGAAGGCGGAACTGGTCGCGCCGGACCACGTCAACCAGAAACTGAGCGCGGGGATCGCGGAAGTCATCGAAACGATGATGGCCAAGGATCCCAAGGCGCGGCATCAGTCGTGCAAGGACCTGCTGCTCGACCTGCGGGCGGTGCGGCACGGCAAGTCGCCGCCGATTGCGCATCGCGACCTGGGCGGGGCGTCGGTGGCGGATCTGCTGAAGGCCGAAGCCGCGGCACCGGTGGGCGAGATGCCCGAGGACCGCTCGAAGACGACGGCGAAGGTCACGATCTTCACCTGGCCGTTTATCGCGATGCTGGTGCTGCTGGTGGTGAGCGTGATCGTGAACATCATTTTGGGCGTGAAGGCGACGGGGTAAGGGTCTGGTGAAGGGAGTCGGACGACCGCGCCGATCGGTGTCGGGTGGGCTTCGAAGCACCTATCATCGCAGGCCCCCGGAGTTCGCGCATGCCGCTGGCCGAAGAGCCGATTACTACGCCAACACGGACGCCCCCGGCGGCCGCGCCGAATGCACCCTCAACGGTGCCCGCTGAACCCGCCAGGGCTGCGGCTAAGCCAACGCCCGCAACACCCATCCTGAAGCCCGGGCGACTGCCTCCCTATCGCGTGCTGTTGCACAACGACGAAGCCGTGGAAATGGATCACGTTGTGCGATCACTGATCACGGTGGTCTCGCTGCGATTTGAGCCGGCGGTGAACGTGATGCTGGAAGCCCATCGCTCGGGCGTGGCCCTGGTGGCGACGACGCACCGGGAGTTGGCCGAGTTGTACGCCGAGGGGCTTGAGAGTGCTGGCCTGACGGCGACGATCGAACCGGCGTGAACAACGCGGCTGAGCGGTCAGAGTTGGAAGCGGCCGACGAGTTCGCGAAGCACATCGGCCTTCGATGACAATTGACCCGCGGCATCGGACGCCCGCGCCGAGCCCTCCGCAGCCTCGCGGCTGGCGGTGGACACACTCTCGACCGACTGCGCAATCTGGCCCGCCGCGGACGCCTGCTCTTCGGCGGCGGCGGCGATCGAGGCGATCATGCTCGTGACGCCGTCGCTGCTCTGCACAATCTGGGCGAGGCGATCGCCCGCCTGCGTCGCCAGTTTCACGCCGCCGTCGACGCAGCCGGCACCCGCCGACATGCGGTCGACGGCTTCGGTGGTCTCGTTCTGAATGGCCTTGATGCTGGACGCGACCTCTTCGGTGGCGCGGGTAGTGCGCTCGGCGAGTTTTCGCACCTCGTCAGCGACCACCGCGAACCCGCGCCCGTGCTCGCCGGCGCGAGCGGCTTCGATGGCCGCGTTGAGCGCGAGGAGATTGGTCTGCTCCGCGATGTCGTTGATGACGCCGACGACTTCGCCGATCTTCTTGCCGCGCTCGCCCAGGGCCGAGACCGAGGCGCTGGTGTTCTTGACCGAATCGGCGATGCTCTGCATGCCCGAGATGGTCTCGGCCACGACGCGACCGCCCTCCTTGGCGGCGTCGCCTGACTGGCGCGCCGAGTCCGATGCGCCGGCGGATTTTTTGGCCACGTCGGCTGAGGTCGCGGACATCTCGCTGACTGCCGCGGCGATCTGGTCGACCTGACTCTGCTGCGTGCTCAACCGGTCAGATATCTCGCGGTTGGTCGACGCGATGAGCGTCGCCGCACCGGCGACGTCCGTTGTCGCCGCGGCAACCTGGCCAATGGCCCCGCGCATGCTCTGGGCGAAGTTGGCAACCCGCTTGGCGAGCCGGCCCAACTCATCCTCGGACGCGAGCCCCTGAAGGGCTTCGTCCGCACGCAGATCGTTCGACGCGAGCCGCTCGGCGGCCCGCTCGAGCGTGCGCACCGGACCGGTGATCAACCGGCGAAGCATGGCGTAGCTCAGGAGCGCCAGCGCGCCAAACCCCACGCACGTCACGCCGGCGCTGATCCACATGCCCGTGCTCAACGCGGCCCGCGCATTGTCGATCGGCACCGTGACGGCCAGCACGCCGCGCACGTCCCCTTCTTTCCAGTCCTTTTTGGGCGACTCCGGGTGATTGTTATGGCACGAGACGCAGTTGGCACCCATGATGTCCGCCGTGGCATACCGGATCGAGAGCCGACCCCCGACCGCTTCGACGCGATGGAACGGCGCACGCGGATCGGCTTCTATACGCGCAATCGCTTCCTGCTCGAAGTCATCGAGTGTGGACTCGGCCTTGGCGTGCGGGAACGGGAAACGGCTGAACAGCCGGATGTTCGTGCCCGGGTGCTCCTCGGCCAGGTGCTTCCCGATCACCTTGACGAGCGTGGCAGGCAGCGGCAGCGTGCCCTGCGCGCTCGCGTAGTCGTGATTCACCTTCATGCCCGCCTGCTTGGCCCTGGGCACGATTTCAGCGGTGTAGAACTTGCGGAGCGTCACCGTTTCGTCCGCGAGAGACTTGGCGGTGGTAAGGCCGGTCTCGACGACCGTGCGGTCGCGCAACTTGGCAAACACCACAAAGCACCCACCGACGGACACCGCCGCGACGATCAGGGCGGGCACGAGGAACTTCGATTGAATCGACCGCAGCCGCAGCATGTCTCGCCTCCGATTCGGTGGCTCCCCCTGCTCGTTGATCGGCTACTCCGGAAAGCCCCTGAGCCCCGATCCGAGAAGTTGAGTGCAGTCCCCCCGAGCCGGGCGGTTGGTGGTATTGAGGGTTGCGGTCGCGTTACCCGGATCGCGGGGCCGAGCGCCGGATACGCGGCGGGCCAAGCACGCAAATCGTTCAAAGAGTTCGCTTCGCGGGAACCTCTGCCGCGCGAAATTCGCCCGTGTAGAGCCCCTCTGGCCCGGCGGGGTCGAGGCCACATTCCGGGCAGCGGCTGCCTTTGATGCCCTTAAGCGGATAGCGGCATCCCCGGCACAGAAGCGGGCCGTAGGGGTTGGGCCTTTCGCGAAAGGCGAACGCGCCGATGATTTGGCCGAGGGTGTGGGCCGCGAAGACCAGCGGCACGCAGTAGGCGATACAGATGAGCAGCAGCCAGGCCCGGGGCACAAAGGTGTCGTCGCTCAAGTAAGCCGCCGTGACAGCGAAAGCGGTCGTGGTCAAGATCACGGCAACGCTGAGCCAGCGACGCTCGTCAAACGGGCGACGGCCGGGGACGATGCCGAGCACCACCACAGCGAGCAAGATCAGGGGCCAGGGGTATGGCCAACGCGCGAGGCGGGCGAGGGGTTCGCCGCCGAGCAGGAGGGCGAGGGCCAGCACCGTGATGATGAGCCAGCCTTTCATGAACGCGCTTCCCACCGGTCAGATCTTCACCGTACCGACGTCACCTTCATCGGGTTCGATATGAATCAGCACATCGATCACCCCGGGCTGGTCGGCACGGATGATCGCCTTCACCTTGCCCGAGAGCGCGTGGGCATCGCGCACGGTCATACCCGCGGGCACATGCAGGTGCATGTCGATGTGGTACCCGCGCCCGCTCTTGCGGGCGTGCACTTTCTCCACCAAGCGCACGCCTTCGACGCATGACGCCGTCTCGCGCACGGCGCGCACCAGGTCAGGTGCCGCGGCATCGAGCAGTTCGCTCAGCGGCGATCGGCTCAGCCGCAGGGCCGTCACCAGGATGATGCCCGCCGCGAGGATGGCCGCGACTTCGTCGGCCAGCACCAACCGCGGCATGCTCAAGAGCGGCGGCCCCCACACCGCCGCCGCGACCCCCACCACCGCCACGGCCGACGTAATCGCGTCGGCCCGGTGGTGCCACGCATCCGCCCGCGCAGCCTCCGACTCAAACTGCTTCGCCCCCCGCAGCACGAAGCGAAACAACCCCTCCTTCACCCCGATGGTCGCCAGCAGCACCAGCAGCGTCCATGATGCCGGGGCGCGATGAGGCGTGATGATCTCCTCCACGGCCCGAATCGCGATCCACACCGCCGCGAGGATCAGCAGCACGCCCACGAGCAGGGCGGCCACCGCCTCGGCCTTGCCATAGCCGTACGGGTGTGCCTCATCGGGCGGTCGATCGGCGACGCGCAGGGCCTGCCACACGATGATGGAGCCGGCCGTATCCGCCAGGGATTCGACGGCATCGGCCACCAGCGCGCTGGAATGCCCGACGATGCCCGCCGCGAGTTTCATCCCCGCGAGCGCGATGCTGACGGCAAACCCGATGAGGGTGTTCCGCTTCAGGGCTTGCGCATCGCCAGTGGGCACCGGAGCGGCTTTCAGTCGATCGTGGGCAAGTACGCCGCGAGGATGTCGCGAGCCGCGCCCAGGTCGCGCTTGTCGATCATCTCGGTGGTGGTGTGGATGTAGCGCGTGCCGACCACGATGCCGACGGCCCGCGCGCCCCTGCCCGTCTGCTGGGCCGCAGCACCGTCCTGCCCGCCCCGCATCAGGATCGTGCGCTGATAGGGAATGCGGTTCTTTTTCGCGCACGCCTCGATGTCGTTGATCAGGCGGTGGTCGGCGATGAACGAGCCGTCCATCACGTGCAGGCCGAAGCCCTTGCCGTGCTCGGTGACGGCTTCGTCGGTGGGCACCCCGGGCGTATCACAGGCGAGCGTGACGTCGATCCCGATGCCGATGTCGCACTCCACGCTGTGGCTGCTGGTCTTGGCCCCGCGCAGGCCGACTTCCTCCTGCGTCGTGAACGCCACGACCACCTCGCAGGCGTGCCCGTCTGAGGACTCATCGAGTTTCCGCACCGCCTCGATGCCCAGCCAGCAGGCGACGCGATTGTCCATCGCTTCGCACACCAGTTTGTCGCCGATCTGCAGGAACCCATCGGCGTACACGGCGTAGTCGCCGATCTTGACCTTTTTCTTCACCTGCTCGGCGCTCAGGCCCGTGTCGAGCATCAGTTCCTTGATGTCGGGGATCTTCTTCTTGTCCTCTTCGCTGGCGATGTGCACGGGCCGCCCGCCCGGGTTCATCACGCAGTTCAGGTCGCCCGAATCGGTGACGAGCGTCATGCGGCGCGAAAAGAGGTTCCGCGTGTCGAAGCCGCCCGCATTGTTCACGCGGATGAAGCCCTTGTCGTCGATGTGCCGCACATAAAAGCCGATCTGGTCCATGTGGCACAGCAGCAGCACGCGGGTTGGGCGTGACCCCCCCGACCCCCGCTTGCCCGCGGCCTTCTTCTTCCCCGCGCGAGGCGATCGGCGGCAGATCAGGTTGCCCATCGGGTCGGTCTGCACGTCGTCAAACAGCCCGTCGATCTCGCGCTCGATCAGGGCGCGGACGCGCTCCTCACGACCGGGGACGCCGGGGGTCTCGCACAGACGCTTGAGCAGATCGGTGTTCATGAGGGCTCCGAGTCAGAAAAGGTGGTCGCTAGCGTAGCGAGGGCAATCGCTACACTGAAATCCTCGCGATGACCCCCCCAACAGGCCAATCCACGCACGCCAGCAACAACCCTCTTCGGGATGCGGGATCGGGCCATCGCCGTCCAGAATCGGCCGCGCGGTCGCCTGCCGCGCCGCCATCACGCTCCGCCTGGGTCGATGTCGCCCGCGGGATCGCCATCACCCTCATGGTGGCCGGTCACGTCATCGGCGGTCTCGCGGCCTCGGGCTACGTCGAAAAAGGCGGCCTGCCGCAGCGCTTCTACGACTGGACCTACGCCTTCCACATGCCCGCGTTCCTGGTCCTCTCGGGCCTGTTCCTTGAGGGCTCCCTCCGCCGCGGCACCGGACCCTTCGTTCTCGAACGCCTGAAATCGCTCTACTACCCGGGCGTGCTGTGGAGTTTCGCGTACTGGCTGCCGGGCTATCTGGCCCAGCAGTTCAATGTCAGCCTCGTGAACACCAAGTCGTCCGAGGTCTTCCCGCACTGGTACTTTTATCACCCGCGCGAGGGCCTGTGGTTTTTGATGACGCTGTTCATGCTCTCGGTGGCGTATGCGCTGGTCCGGCGTGTGCGCGTGCCGGCGCTCGTGTTCCTGATGGTCGCCGTAGCGGGTGTGGTGCTGTGCTGGCCGATGCCGCAGCCCAAGGTTGACGAGTTTCGAGCCGTGATGCTGCACCTGGCGTGGTTTGGAACATGGCTGGCCTTCGGGGCCGCATGCGCCAGGACCATCCGCGAATCGGCCGAGCGGACGCCCACCGCAGTCCTCGTCCTGCTGGCGATTGTCTCCTGTGTGGCGCTCACCGCGACGCTCGCCCCGACCGATCCGCGCCAGCCGCCCCGGCTGCTGGGCGCGCCGCTCGGGATCATCATGCTCTTCGCGATCGCCGCCATCATCGGGCGATTCCAAGGCCCCGCGCTCGGCTGGATGACGCGCGGCCTCGCCTTCCTGGGTGAACGCTCCCTCGAAATCTACCTCGTCAGCGGCTTCGGCATGGTCGCCGCCCGCATCCTCCTCGCCCGCTTCCTGCACATCACTGAACCGGGCACCCTGCTCTCCGCGGGAATCCTCGCTGGCATGGCCGGGCCGCTGGTGCTTTGGTGGTTGACCGATCGATTGCGATTCCCCTGGCTCTTCCGATTCGGCCGTAAGGCCTAGGTCCGATCCGTTCGTGCCCCAACCGTGGCTCGGCACGGTTGGTGCTTTGTGCCGGAGCCCGGAGCACCAACCACGCCAAGCCGTGGTTGGTGGCACGTCGTACGTCGTACTTCGGCAGTCGTTTTCGGTCACCGACAGCCGCTATGCTGTCGGCCATGTCGGGCATCGCCTTCATTCTGACTGCGGCCGTTGTCATCCTTGTCGGGCAACCGCCCGCTGATCCTGCGGTTCCAACCGCGCCCGCCGCCGATGCGCCGCCTCCCGCGCGCCCCTCGGCCACCCCACCCACCCGCTACGGCCTCGGCCCCGATGGCCAGTGGGCCGTCGATCGCGCCCCCGAGCCTGGCAGCGACGAAGCCGTGATCGCCCGCGCCCGCAAGGCCATTGCCGAGGATCGCCCCTCCGACGCCCGAACCGCCCTCGATGCCTTCATCGATCGGCACGAAAAGACCAGCAACGTGTGGCTGCCGCAGGCGTACCTGTATCGGGGCGATGCCACGAGCGCCATCGGCAACGAGTTCAACGCGCTCTACGACTACGAAACGGTCGTCCGCTCCTTCCCCCAGGCACCCGAATACGCCCTGGCCATCGAACGCGAACTCGAGATCGCGGTCCGCTATGTCAACGGCCTCGACCGCAAGTTCCTGGGCGTGCGCTTCGTCGATGCCTCCGAGATCGGCACCGAACTGCTCATCCGCGTGCAAGAGCGCCTGCCCGGCAGCCGCCTGGCCGAGCGCGCGGGCATCGAACTCGCCGATTACTACTATCGCGATCGCGACATGGCTCTCGCCAGCGAGGCGTACGACCTGTTCCTGCAGAACTACCCGCGAAGCGAATACCGCATGCGGGCCATGCAGCGCCGCATCTACGCCAGCATCGCCCGGTACAAGGGCCCGCGCTACGACAGCAAGCCGCTGGCCGACGCGCAGGTGCTCATCCGCCGCTTCATGGTGCAATATCCTGCTCAAGCCCAGCAGACCGGCCTCGACGAAGCCCTGCTCGTGCGCGTGGATGAATCCGGGGCCCAGAGTTTGCTTCAAACCGCCGACTGGTATCTCGGGAAGGGCAATGCCGTGAGCGCGCGATACACGCTGCTGCGCCTCATCGCCCGCCACCCGCAGACCAACGCCGCGGCCCGCGCGATGGATATCTGCACCGCCCGCGGCTGGCTGAAACCGGCCGAGAAACCCGCAGCGCCTGACGCGCCGACAGACTCGCCCGCCACGCCAGCGTCCGAGACGCCTGCCACTGGAACTACGCCGTGAGCACCTGCCAACATCTACTGCTCGCGCTCGCGTTTGGGCCATGCGTGATGAGCGCCACCTCCGGCTGCGCCAGCGACCCGCGCCAGGGCTACTCGTTCTCCACCACCTTTAGGCAAGACGTCGAGTCCATCAGCCTGCCCATCTTCCGCAACACCACCTTCGCCCACGGACTCGAAGTCGAACTCACCGAGGCCATCGCCTCCGAACTCCGCCGCCAGACCCGCTACACCATCGTGCAGGAAGAAACCGCTCAGACCACGCTCCGCGGCACCCTCACCGGCAGCGAACTCCGCAAACTCTCCACCGCCCGCGAGAGCGGCCTGGTCGAGGAACTGGGCGTCAGCCTCACCGTCGATTTCGAGTGGAAGGACAACCGCACCGGCCGGGTGCTGGTTTCGCGCCGCGCATTCACCTCCACCGAGGCCTTCGCCCCGGCGCGAGGCGTGGGCGAGCGCATCGAGATCGGCCAGCACGCCGCGGTGCAGGAACTGGCGCGGGGCATCGTGGCCGAGATGCGAGCGGGGTGGTAAGCGTGAGCGACCCGCTTCTGCACGCGCCACAACTCTCCGCCCTTGCCGTCCCCCACGCCTTCACCACCAACCACGGCGGCGTGTCGCAGGGGCCCTTCGCCTCGCTCAACTTTGGCAATCCCGGCGACCTTCCGCCCGAGCGCCGCGACCCGCCCGCCAACATCGCTGAAAACTTCCGGCGCGTGCTCGCTTGGCTGAACACCCCTAACCGCCGCGTGGTGGAAGTCCATCAGGTTCACGGCACCGCCGTTCACATCGCCCGCCGCGGCGCGCCCGACCATGCAACCCCGCGCGACACCCAGGCCGATGCCCTGGTCACCGACGACCCCGATCGGCTCATCGCCGTCCGCGTAGCCGACTGCGCGCCAGTGCTGCTGGCCTCTGGCGACGGCCGCGTCGTGGCCGCCGCGCACGCCGGTTGGCGGGGTGCCGTCGGGGGCGTGGTGCCAGCCACGATCGACGCGATGCGCCGCGAGTTGGGTGTCGATCCATCGACGGTCCACGCCGCGATCGGGCCGTGCATCGACATGGACCACTTCCAAGTGGGCCCCGAGGTAGCCGAGGCGTTCGCACCGATCTCACGCCTGCCAGCGCCCGGTCTTGATCCAGCGACCAACGTCGTCGCACCCGACGCCTCCGCCCCGGGCAAGTTCCGCGTCAGCCTGCGTCACGCCCTCGTTCGGCAGTTGCTCGCCGCCGGCGTACCCCCCACGGCTATCGACGCCCCCGACTGGTGCACCGCGCGCGAGTCGCGTTTCTTCTCGCATCGTCGCGATGCGGGCCTGACCGGCCGAATGATCGGGATTATCGGCCCGAAGGCGGCCACCCAGTGCTGACACGCCAATCGGCTAGAGTTGCCGTCTTCCCCCCTTCTGCCAGGAGCGTCGCCGACGTGCCGGATGGTCGTCCACGAGTGCTGATTGTCGAGGATTCTCGCCCCGGGGGTGGGCCTTCAAGTGGCGGCACGGTCACGCCCAAACTGCCCGACGCCTTCGCCGCCTCGTTCGATATCACCATCGTCACCAGCACCGGCGTGCTTGAAGCCCTTCGCGCCGGTCGCTTCGATGCCGTGTGGGCCGGCGCGGGCGATTATCTCGCCCTCGAACGCGAACTGGTCGCGCAGCAGGCGGGCGTGCTGCTCAACGCGCTGGGCGGGGGCGTCTGTCTCGCGGATGCCGAGGGCCGGCTGGTCTGGGGCAATCACCGCTTCGGCGAGTACGACGAGGCCACCCGGGCCCGCATCGCGACGGTCTGTCGCCAGTCGGCCCGGTGGATGGCCGAGGGCGCGCCGGGCGAGCAGACCGAGCCGGGCAACCCGGACGCCTGGCGACGCCGCTACGACGTGGCCTCCGCCGATGAATCCCGCTTCTACGAAGTGCTCGTTTCGCCCGTGCTCGAAGGCGCGACGCGCGACGAATCGGGCCGCCTGATTCCCCGCCACGTCGCCGCCGTCGTCTGGGACGTCACCGCGATGCGACGGCACCAGAAAAAGCAGGCCGCCATCGAGGCCGCGGGGACCGAACTCCTGCGAATGGATGCCGAGACCATCCGCAAACTGCACACCGGCGAGCGCCTGCGCGTGGTCGAAGAGAAAATCGTCCGATTCGCGCACGACCTGCTGCACTTCGACCATTTCGCCGTCCGCCTGGTCGACGACCGCTCGGGCAAACTCGAACTGGTCATGTCCAAGGGCCTGCCGCCCGAGGCGATGGAGGTCGAACTCTTCGCCCGCCGCGAAGGCAACGGCATCTCGGGCTTTGTCGCCGCCACGGGCCGCTCCTACATCTGCGCCGATACCACCAAGGACCCGCGCTACGTCGTGGGCATCGTCAAGGCTCGATCGTCCCTCACCGTCCCCCTCAAGATGCACGACAAGGTCATCGGCATCTTCAATGTCGAGTCCCAGCAGACCGCGGCCTACACCGAGGAAGACCGCCAGTTCGCCGAGACCTTCGCCAACCACATCGCCCTCGCCCTGCACCTGCTCAACCTGCTCGTGGTCGAGCGCATCGCCACCGGCCAAACAGTCACCGGCACGATGGAGGGCGAACTCAACGAGCCCCTCGACGACCTCTCCGATCTGGCCGCGAAACTCAAGGCCGTGCTGGGGACCGACCCCAGCACCCAGCGCCTTGTCGAGCGGATCGTGGCCGATGTCGATTCGATCCGTCGCCGCGTAAAAGACGTCGCCTCCGGCCCGCGCAACGTGCTGGGTGCCGAGCGGGCCCTGACCGACGTCGCCATCGACCCGGCCCTGAAGGACAAGCGCGTGCTGGTGGTCGACGACGAGCCCCGCATCCGCCAGGTGGTGCGCGACGTGCTCCGCGCCCGCGGAGCCGACGTGGCGACGGCCGAGGACGGGGCCGGGGCCATCGCCATCCTCACCACCGGCGCGCCAGCAACGCCCAGCGGCCCTGGCAGCGAACGCCTCCGCGGCCCCGACACACACGACGCCCGCGCTTTCGACCTGCTGATCTCCGACATCAAACTCCCCGACAAGACCGGCTACGACATCTTCGCCGCCGCCCGCCAGGTGAACCCCACCCTCCCGGTCATCCTCATGACCGGTTTCGGCTACGACCCCCACCACTCGATCGTCCGGGCCTCGCAGGAAGGCCTGTCGTGCGTCCTCTTCAAGCCTTTCCAGGCCGAGCGGCTGATCGAAGAGGTCCATAAGGCGCTGGGGAAAAAAGCCTAATCCTCTCGGACAAAGGCTCATCCCCTCACCGGCCCGTCATACGCGTGGTTCACCGGATCGATCCGGCGCATGGGCTTTTCGCGCGTCTGTTCTTCCACGACGTGGGCGACCAGGCCGGGCGTGCGGGCGATCATGAAGATGCCGTTGAACACGCGGGGGTCGAGGCCCAGGTCGGCCAGGATCGCGCCGAGGGCACCATCCACGTTGATGGGCAGAGGCTTACCGATCTCGGCAAACGCCTTCTCCACCGCCCGGGCTGCCGCGACATGCGACCTCTCGCCCAGGCCGACCTGCGCGGCAGCGGCCAGTTCGAGCAGGCGTGACGTGCGCGGATCTTTGGTGTGGATGCGATGGCCGAAGCCTGAAATCCGCTCACCGGACGACTTGATTCGGGCGACTTCCTCCCGTGCAAGGACCAGAAGGGCGTCCGCCTCGGATCGGTCCTTGGCATCGATGGCCGCTGTGCTCTCGCGCGCCGCCGCCTTCTCCAGCAACCCACCCAGATACCGCGCGGCATCCTCAATCGCCCCGCCGTGATGCCGGTTGATGGACAAGATGCCCGCCGCGACGCTCTGCGAAAGGCTCGCGCCGGTGCTGGCGACAGTGCGGGCAGCAAGGCAACTGGGGGGGGTGGCGCCGTGGTCGATGCTGCTGACGAGAATCGCGTCCATGAGCCGAGCTACGGGATCGGTGGGCAGTTTCCCAGTGAGGATCAGGTGCACCGCCGCGCCGAAACTCACCTTCCCCATCAGGTCCGCAATGTCGTGCCCGCGCACGGCCACCTGGTTCGGCCGGATCCGCGTCACAGCACTCGTCCACACCGCTTTCTTTTCCGCCTCGGTCATCAAACTCGTTGATTGCCGCGCCCGCAGCACGCCGACGACTGCCTCGGGCAACTCACCAAAGGCATCGACCACCGTCGCCCCCGCCTCGCGCAGGGCCGCGACCTTGCCCGCGTGGGTGCCGCGGCTGCCTTCGATGATCGCGCCGGCGTGGCTGAACCGCGTGCCCGCCTTCGCCGCCTTACCGCCGATATACGCAATCACCGGCTTGGTGACGCGCCCATCGGCGAGCAGCTCGGCCAGTTCCTCTTCCTGCGCGCCGCCGATCTCGCCGAACACGACGATGGCATCGGTCTCAGGGTCTTTCTGAAACAGCGCGGCCACATCCGGAATCCGCAGGCCCAGCACCGCGTCGCCCCCGATGTGCACGATACTGGAAATCCGCACCCCCGCCTGCCCGCAGTAATAGGCCGTGCTTGATGACATGCCTCCAGACCGCGAGATGATGCCCACGCCCGTTCCACCGCCCCCCCACCCGACTCCAGCCGGCGGCTTGAACCACTCCCGCGCCGACTCGGCCCTTCCGCCGATCATGCCCACGACCGCGCGGCCCGGGCTCGCGATGCCCAGCGTGTTGGGCCCCAGAAACTTCGCGCCCTTCTCTTTCGCCGCCGCGGCAATCGCCATCGCGTCCCACACCGGCACGCGATCGGCGACGAGCACCACCAGCCCCACGCCGGCGCTGATCGCATCGAGTGCCGCAGCCTTTATTCCGAGCGCGGGCACGAACAGCACGGAGATGTCGATCGGTCCAAGCGCCGTGACGGCCTCCGCGCACGAATCAAAGACCGGCAGCCCGAGCACGCTCGTACCGCCCTTGCCGGGCGTTACGCCCCCGACCACGGTGGTGCCGTAGTCGAGCATGAGCCGCGTACGGGCCTGGCCCTCGCGCCCGGTGATCCCCTGGACAAGCACGCGCGAGTTGCGATCGAGAAGAATGGCCATAGGGGATCAATACGCGACACACCAGCGAGTGTGCCGAGGAAGCAAACGGCTTAGGGCTGTCCGCTGATGACGACAAGGCCGACCATTTCGGTTCCCAGGTCCAGTTGTGCCAGCACCACGCGGTCGGGCGCCTCGATCGCAAAGAACCCGCCGCCGCGGAAGGAATCGCCGAAGTGGTCTTTGCAGTCTCGCAGGTCAATGCGTCGCGTAGCCCCGATCGCCAGGGGCTCGATGGGCAACCCAAAGCGGCGGTTGATCCACAGCGTGCACGCGGGCAGATTCGTGGCGGTGGTATTGGTGAAGGTGATGTCGGTATCAGCGCGGGTGACCTGAATATCCAGCACGCGGGCTTGCGGGCGATCGGCCGGATACGCCGGACCCTTGATCACCTCGCCATCGCCCCCCCCCGCCCCGCCACCGCTCATGCAGCCGGTCGCCAATGGCACCGCGAGCGCGACAAGCATCACGGCCGCGACACGCGCGGTCAGGGAACCAAGAGACAACCCAAACGTCAGGGGCAACGGGCGCATGGGCGTAGAGTACCCGGGTATGTCCTGCCACGGGAACAACGCGACACCCCCCAGCCCAGCCGAGGCCCCGGGGGCCGAAGGGATCGACCCCGCAGCGGTGGCGCGGTCCATCGGTGCGCGTGATCCCGACCCTCGCCTGCTCCGCCTGCACCCGGGGTTTGATGCGCCGTTCTTTCAGGCCGGGCTTGCGGGATACTCCGATGCCGCGATGCGGATCGTTGCCAGGCGCCACGGCGCGCCCCTGTGTGTCACCGAGGCCCTGCTCGACCGCATGTTGCTCGGCGGCGGACGCGGGTTCGACAAGGCCGACCTGGCCAAACGCGATGCCGAATTGCTCGCGGAAAACCTGCCCTGTGGCCGCGAGGATCACCCGCTGGTTGGGCAGATCATCGGAAGCGATCCTGATGAGATGGCGGCGTCGGCGGTGAAGATGATCGAGCAGGGAAGGCGCTCGCCGCGCGAGTACCGCGACCTGGCGTATGGAGAGGGCGGGTTGCCGGATTACGCCAACACAAAGTGGGCTTTACCCCCCTCCCCCGCTCCCAGCGGGGGAGGTGCCGAGCGAAGTTGGGGGGGCGAAGGCGGTGGTGGTTCCCGTGAGCCATCAGTCACCCGAATCCCCTCAGGAGGACCGGGGGAGGGTGGCGAACACTCCGCCACTTCGTCACTCCGTCACTCCGCCACTTCCCTCTCCTTCGCCGCCATCGACGTCAACCTCGCTTGTCCGGTGAAAAAGATCGACCGCAAGTCGCGTGGCGGGCACTGGCTGACCGAGCCCAAGGGCGCGATCGCGATTCTGAAAGCCGTGCGGGCCGCGGTGCCGGCCGAGATCCCGTGCAGCGTGAAACTGCGGCGTGCCTACGACGACACACCCGACATGGCCCGCAGCTTCGAGCAGGTCTTTGACGGCGCGTTCGAGGCCGGGTACGCGTGGGCCACCGTGCACGCGCGCACCGTCGAGCAGCGGTACATCGGGCCCAGCCGGTGGACGTTTCTCCGCGACCTGTGCGCCCGCAAGCCCGGTGCGGTGGTCTTCGGCTCGGGCGACGTGTGGGACGTGCGCGATATCTTCCGCATGATCGCCTACACGGGCGTCGCGGCGGTCTCGGTGGCCCGTGGCGCGATCGGCAACCCGTGGATCTTTCGCCAAGCCCGCGAAATGATGGCCGGGCGACCGCCTTCGGCCCCGACGCTCATAGAGCAGCGCCGAGCCCTCAAGGACCACTTCGATCTCTCCGTCGCGTTGCATGGTGAGAAGCACGCCGGCCGAATGATGCGCAAGTTCGGGATCAAGTTTGCCCAGCACCACACCACGCCCGATGCCGTCAAAGCCCGGATGGTTGCCGTGAACTCCACCGCCGATTGGCTCGCCGTGCTCGATGAGTTGTACGCAGTGGCCAAGTCGGGCTGTCTTGGTGAAGGCCCGAGCACAGGGCCGCGCCTGTCATCCCCCGCCCCCACGTCCGCCGCCTGATCTCACGCTTCACGTCCACGCACACACACTCGCGCGAGGCGATCCACCCGTCCCGGCAGGCTGGTTGACTCAAAGCACCCGCTTCGCCACGCCCGCCAACAGCAGCCACGCGAACATCGCGCACACCAGGCCTGCGAACACCCATCGCACAAGATCGATCCGGCGGCCTCGTGCCACGCGTGCGTGAAGGCGGTGCCAATAGATGCCACCCACCGCGCGGGGACGCGCGTGGCTGCATTCGGGGCAACGACCATCGGCTGCGGCCGGGTAACCGCAGCCGATGCATGTACTGATCCACGGCGCGGTTGGCTTCGCGCCATCGGGAATCAGCGCCCACGCCTCCCATGGGCTGGAGGAGCGGTGCCAGCGGACCTGGCGGCCAAATGTATCGAGTGCCCGGGGTTGCACTGGGAGCATCGGGTCCGATGGGAATGAACGATGCCGTGCGCCACGCAACCCAGCGAGCAACTGAACTGACATCCTCGCCCCTGGCGAGGCTGTACATCGCACGCTCCCCACCACGCCACCAACAGCGCGAGGATTGTCATGCCTCGGTGCCAGACCCTCCTACTGATCTTCGCAGAATACCGTTCTTTGTCCGCGGGCGTCAAGCGGGTCGGTGGCGCTCAGCCGGCAATGATGATGGGTCGTGGGAAGCCGCTCGCACCCGTGTACCGGAGCCTGACCCGGCCATGCTCGCCATCGCCCTCGTCACGCTCGTGCTGCTTGCCGCGACCTTGCCGGTCGTGATCGCGTCGGCCGCGCTGGTTCGTCGTGCCTGGCCCGGCGCGCGTGCGGGTGAAACCTGGCTCGCGGCGAGCCTGCTCACGCCGCTGGCGCTGATGATCGAACTTGCGGCCCTGGGTTCGATCCCGAACACCATCGCTTCGCGCCCGCTCGATGCGCTCGCCTGGGCGCATGGGCTTGTGTGGGCCGCGTGCTTGTGGTTCGCCTGGCACGAGCGTGGGCGTGTTCGGGGCCTGTGGGCCCGCACCCTCGCGGGCCTCCGCAGTGCCCGCGACGCCGCACCACTGCCCCTGCGCATCCTGGCCGCGGGCGCGCTCGTCTGGCACGCGCTCGCCACGCTGCTGGGCATGTGGCACTGGTCGGCGGAGATGGACGACCTGCGCTATCACCTGCCCCAGGCCGTGCAGCCCTTTGTCGATGGCCGGCTCGGGCTCGTACACGCGGGCGTGGTGTGGGCGGACTCCTTCCCGCGTGGGGTAGCGCTGCTGTGGTCGTGGACGCTCGTACTCACGGGCCACGACGCGGGCATGCATCTGGTGAACGGGGCCGCGGGGCTGATGCTGGCACTCGCGGCCGCCGTCGGCGCACGCCGCCTGGGTGCCGACCGCGCCGGAGCCGGGCTCGCCGCGGCCGCCGTGTTGCCCGCGCCGATTGTCGGGTATCTCACGGGTCTGTGCTACACCGATCTGCCCCTCGGCGCGTTCATCGCGGCCGCCGCTGTGTTCGCCATGCCCGATTCACGCAAAGGCGAGGTCGCACACGACGCCCCACGCTTCCGCATCGCCCTCGCCGGCCTTGGTCTGATGCTCGCCCTCTGGGGCAAATTCCAACCCGCACCGCCGGCGGCCGCGATCGGCGTCGCGACGCTGTCCCTCGCGTGGTCCGGCGGTCCCCGCCGGATCGGCTCGACCCTGATCATCTTCACCACCTTCGCCCTCCTTGCCAGCATTCCCTACCTGCTCACCTGGCGCGACCACGGCTCCCCCGTCTTCCCCTTGCAACTCCGCCTAGGCCAGTGGGTTCTCTTCCCCGGCCCGATGGACCCCGACACCATCGGCGCGTCCGCACAAGGCCCCTGGGCTTCGCGCTTCGTCCGCTACTGGCTCGATTTCCTCTCCCCTATCGGCCCCGAGACCCCGGGCTCCCTCGGGCCGGTTTTCGCGCTCATTCTGCTCCCCATCGCCCTCGGCGCAGCACTTATCCAGCCCGGTCGCGCGTTCCGCCGGGATGCTGGCCCACAGGGCCTCGTCGTCATCGCGGCACTCCTGCTCGTGGTGGTGGCCGTGCCGCTCATGCACTGGCCGCGATACAGCGTGTGGCTGCTGCCGGGGACGGCCGCGGTCGCGGGGCTCGTGTTTTCGCACGCACCCGGGCCAGCCCGCTCGGCCCTCGCCGCCCTCACCCTCACTCTCTCCATCGGCGGCGGTGCGATGTTCGCCCGTTACGCCAGCACCACCATCGAGCGCACGCTCGCCAACTTGCCCGACTCGGTCGCGTGGTGGCACGATCACGCCAGCCGACACGCGGCCGATCGGCACGACTTCACGCCCGTGTGGGCCTCACCCGCCACGCGCGAGGCCATCCGCCGCGCCGCCCGCCCGGGTGACGCGGTCGTGCACGCGACCCCGACGCCCAGCGTGCTGATGACCGACGCCGGGTACACCTACCGCGTCCATCACCGCCCAGCCCGAGCGTGGCCAGGATGGTGGACGGAGGGCTTCGACCCACTGACGAGCGATGGGGGGAAGCCGTGGGGGCAGGCCGAGGCTGCGACTTGGGCGGACGGGCTGGTACGGGAGGGGGTGCGGGTGGTGGTGGTGATCCGGGGGAGCGCTGAGGATGAGGTCATGAAAACAGCCCAAGGCGAAGGAACGCCTTGGGCCGTACTCGGTGAAGATTCGGCCTCGCGGGGAAGGTGGGCGTTGCGAGTGTACGGTCGCAACGCGAAATAGAGCATTACTTGCCGGGGCCACCGCCGCCGTCTGGGCTCCCACCGCCGCCTGAGCCTGTACAGTCAGTGCCTTTGGTGCCATCAACACCTACGGCTCCGTTCGTTGCCGCGCCGTTGGTTCCATTGGCACCTGTTGCGCCACTCCATGAGGAGCCGAGGTTTGATCCGCCCCCAGCGCCACCGGTTCCGCCAATCCCAGCGGTTGCGGTCCCGGGTGAACCCTTGACGCCGCCCAAACCACCCGGTACTCCTCGGCCACCATTACCACCGTGCCCAGCATTGCCACCGCTGGCTGGTCCACCAGCGCCGCCAGCACCGCCAGCGGCTCCGACAGTCGCATAGCTATACCCGCCCGTACCGCCATTTCCGCCCTTCCCTCCCCGAGCGTTGGCACCATTTCCGCCGATTCCGCCGTTTCCACCTGGACCGGGCCCGCTCGGTGGATCGCAACAGTCACCACCAATCCCTCCGACCCCACCATTTCCCGCAATGGCGACGCCGCCAGCGCCGCCCGCACCACCCACTCCTCCAGCGCCAAGATCAGGGGTCGCATTGCCGCCAACGCCACCATGGCCACCATCGCCCGCACTTGCCGCTGTCGCGTGCGAACCGGCACCACCTGGTGAGCATGGAGTGCCGTGAGCGCCATTTGCGCCATTAGTGGTGGTGGTGTTGGTGCCAGCGGCACCATTTGTATCGGGCGAACCGTTGGCCGCTATTGGATTCACAATCAGTGTTGGCTCGCCATTGACAATGGCATCTCCACCTGCACCGCCTGCGCCGCCTGCAATACCCACCTGCGTGCCAACTGGTAGACGACTCGCGTTACCTCCGTTGCCACCGCGGCCCGCATGCACAGCCGGTGCACACTCGGCAGCATGGATCACGGCTCCACGAATGATCACTGAGCCGCCGTCACCACCTGAAGCCGCAGGGCCACCGTGACCGCCATTTCCAGCACGGAGAGTGCAAGGCGCGACGACAACTCTGGGTGCCGAGATCGTGATGCTCCCTCCCTTCGTGCCGGACACGAAGGGGTGTACACCGTCGGCACCTCGTCCGACTGTGACCTTACCATTGATGATGACCCTTCCGTTGGCTACGAGAGTGATAGAAACGCCATCGTGCCGACCCGCCGCGCCGTCAAGCCCGATGAGACTGCCGTCGATGATGATGTCGCCATACGAATGAACGATGAGATCCCGATCGAAGGCGCGAACTTCGCCAGCGGGGACAATGTATACTGATTCACTTGGAGGGGTACCGAAACAGGTGTTTCAACGGGATCGAACTCCGCTGGCGCGGGGATCGTACCCATTCCGGGCTGCTGAGCTCGTGGCAAGACTGGGGCGGCTTGTGCAATGCACACGCAGGTGAGTGCCACCGCGATTGCCCGGACGTGCGAAAATCGATTCAGAATCGTTCGATCCATGCGAACCTCCTGAGTTAGGGAATCCATACCAGATTACCTGTGCGGCTCCCTTCGTCAAGGGGGAATCCACAGTGGGTCATCGCGCGGACGCATACATTCAGGTGGGTAGCCTGTCGAGGCGGGAACAAAGGTCTACGATGGTGCTGAGTTGCTTTTCGTGTGGGAACCCTTGGGGATCGTGCCCTTATGGCGACGTTCACGCTGACATCCAATGACGGGCGGGGCCACCTGATCACGCTCGGGCAGCGACCCATCACCATCGGCCGCAACGCCGACAACGTGCTGCCGCTGCCCGACGAGATGGCCAGTCGCTATCACGCCGTCATCGAGCCCGATGGCAACGGCGGGTACATCCTCAAAGACCTCGGCTCGCGCAACGGCACCCGCGTCAACCAGGCCAAGGTCACCGGCTCCATCCCCCTCAGCCCGGGCGACGTCATCAAGATCGGCGGCCACTCCTTCGGCATCGAGATGGAGCAGAGCCTGGGCGAAGTCCGCGAAGAAGCCCGTGGGAAGACCATCGATGCCACGTCCCAGTGGAAGGCCGAACTGCGCTCCATGATCGAGAACCTGCCCCCCAAGGGCGAGGGTGCCGACGAGCCGGTGGGCATCATCGACGCGCGTGGGCAGCCCTCGGGCGCGCTCACGGGCGAGGCGGAAGGCCCTGCGGCCACCCGCCTCCTGCTGCTGCTGGCGGGCAAGAGCCGCGCGACGGATATTCACATCGAGCCCAAGATGGAGCACACCTCCATCCGCATGCGCGTGGACGGGCAGATGGTGCAGATCAGCGACACGCCCAAGAAAGTGGGCGAACTGGTGCAGGGCCTGCTGAAAGCGGCCTGTGCCATGCAGCAGGCCGGTCGCGACGCGGTGCAGGACGGGCACTTCTCCAGCCGGTTCAAAGCACGGCGCGTCGAATACCGCGTGTCGTTCACGCCCTCGGTGCACGGCCAGAAGGTCGTGATCCGCGTGCTTGATAACGCCAACGCGCCCAAGACCCTCACCGAACTGGGCATGCCGCCCTATATGCTCGAACGCATCCGCCGCACGACGGAAAAAGAGCAGGGCCTGCTTCTGGTCTGCGGGCCCACCGGTTCGGGCAAGACCACCACGCTGTATAACGCCCTGAAGGAAGTCGATCGCGAGACCAGCAACGTGGTCACGATCGAAGACCCGGTCGAATACCAACTCGACGGCGTCACGCAGATCCCTGTTGACGAGGCCAAGGGCAACTCCTTCGGCGGCCTGTTGCGATCGGTGCTCCGCCAAGATCCCGACGTGATCCTGGTCGGCGAAATCCGCGACGAGGAGACGGCCCGCACAGCCATGCAGGCCGCCATCACCGGCCATGTCGTGTTCAGCACCGTCCACGCGAAAGACACGTTCACGGCCACCTTCCGCCTGCTGGACCTGAAAGTCGAGCCCTTCCTGGTCGCGAACGCGCTGGACCTGGTGCTGGGCCAGCGCCTGTGCCGCACGCTCTGCGAGAACTGCAAGATTCCCGTGCGCGTGCCGCCCGGCCTGGCGACGCGCATGGGCAAGTGGCTGGAAGGCAAGACCGAGACGTTCAAGGCCGACGGATGCGCGGCGTGCCTGCGCACGGGCTATCGCGGCCGCCGCGCGATCTTTGAACTGCTCGACTTCACCGACGAACTGCGCGACATGGTGGTGAAGGATCCCTCGATCGCCAACATGCGGCGCATCGCGGAGAAGGGCCTGTTCACGACCCTCCTGCAAAGCGGCTGGCTGCTGTCGTCCCGCGGGGCGACCTCACTGGATGAAGCCGAGCGCGTGGCCGGCACGGGTTGAGTCGAGGTCTCGGTGCCACTGGCATCGCCGGGATCTGGTGGCGTCGCCAGTGCAGGTCTATGTGCATTTCGTTGACCCACACGAGGGACGGCGTCAAAGCCCTCCGCCTCCAATGGCACGTTTTCACAGAGTGATCCACCCGAAAAACCGGCGGGAACACTGGCGTTCTGCCCAGCGTAGATCACACTGAATGCGTGCTGGGGATCGCTGGCGGAAGGCTGGGACTTGAGGTATGCCTACTTGAGGCACGCCAGCGAAATGAGGGCTTTCTCATGAATGCCGTTCGCAGCACGCATACGCAACGTGGATCGGGCGACTGGCTCGCGAGCGCCGCCGCCGCGCTGGAAGAGGCCCACCTGGTCTGCTGGTCACGAAACCTTGGGCTGCGTGAGCGGTTTGGGCTGGAAATGGCCTGGTACCTGCAGCGCATGCCCCAGGCTCAGACGTGCGTGATTTCCGGGGGCCTGATCCGCGATCTTGACGGCTTCTGCCGCGCCGTCGAGCGCGCCCTGCCCGGTGCTGGGCCGATCGCCCGCATCATCGACGGCCCCGGCGGGGTGATCGAGCGTCTCCGCCGTCGCCCGCGCGAGTGGACGATCCGCGGGGACGCGGACATCGTCAAGCACCGCTATTACGTCTGGCGCGATGCCGACATGCTGCTTCGGGCTGACCCCGACCTGTTCGCGCAATTGGTCGATGCCCTGACGGGCGTGGCCGCCGAAGCCGAGTACGCCAGCGAAGATCGGCTACTCATCCACCGTGCCGTGTTCGTCGGCGGGCCGTCGCTCGACCTCGCGGCTGAAGATCCCGACGGCCCGTTCCAACGCTGGCTCAGCGAGGATGGCGAAGAGCCCCTGTGGCGCACGGTGAGCGGGCTGCAGAAGCCGCCGGTGACCCGCTACGCGATTGAACACGGATGATTGGCGCTCGCGCGCTATCGGACGCTCTATTTGCGCTGCGGAACCGAGGATGGTGGTGGCCCCGCGGCTGATGGGGTACTCTCCATCAGCACGTCGCGGCCTCCACGCGGAGCCTCCATCTGGACCTCGCCGACACCGCCACCCTGGTCGAAGCCATCGCCCGCAAGGACATGGCGACCGCCGCGCACACCTGGCGCGTGGCGCTCTATGCCCGCGCCATGGCCGAGCGGGCCGGGCTGGCGCACGAGATGGTCGAGCGGCTGACCCGCGCCGCCGCGCTGCATGATGTGGGCAAACTCACGATCCCGGACGAGGTTCTTCAGAAGCCCGGCCCGCTCACGCCCGCGGAGCGGGCGATCATGGAGCGTCACGCCGCCGACGGGCACGCGATGCTCATCGCTGCGGGCGAGGACGACCCGCTGGTGCTCGATCTGGTCCGCCATCACCACGAACGGCACGACGGCACGGGCTATCCCGACCGCCTCTCGGGCGACGCCATCCCCCTCGCGGCCCGCTACTTCGCCGTGATCGACGCATTCGACGCAATGACCAGCGTGCGCCCGTATCGATGCGACGTGGGCCCCGACGCGACCGCCCGCGCGCTGGCCGACCTGCGATCTCGGCGCGGCCAGTGGTATTGTGCCGCGTCGGTCGACACGCTCGCGACGCTGGTGGAAGCGGGCACCGTGGCGTGGATCACGGCGTATCACAACGACACGTGTCCGATCACGCTGCCGGGACGCCGCGCCCGGCAGGTGAAATAGGCTGGATGTTGGTGCTGTGCGTTGCATGCTTGTGAATACGATGCCCCATGACTCCGCGGATGGTGCAACTGACTCGCCTTCTGGAGCGCGAACCGCGTGACGCGTTCGTGCTGTACGGCCTTGGTCAGGAGCACGCGAAGGCGGGCAGCCATGCCGAGGCCATCGCGATGTTTGATCGCGCGCTCGAAGCCGATCCGACCACGTTCTATGCGTACTTTTTCAAGGCCAAGTGCCTGGTGGCGCTGGGCCGTCGCGCCGAGGCCATCGCGATCGCCGAGGCCGGTCTGACCGCGGCCACCCGCGCGGGCGACGCGAAAGCAGCCAATGAACTCGGTGCGCTGGTGATGGAACTCGAACAATCGTGAGCGCCAAGCGACCGTCCACCACGACGCCAAGCGACGAAACGCTGACCAAGCGACTCGGACGGCTGCTCGCCAAGCGTGAACTGAGCGTGCGTGAAGCCCGCGCGCGGCTGCTCGCCTGGGGTGCCGATGCGCCTCAGGCCGCGCGCCTCGTGAAGCAGTTCACGACAACCGGCGGGCTCGACGACGCGCGGGCTGCGGACGCTTTCTGCCGGGCGATGCTCGCGCGGCGCGAAGTCAGCCGCGCGTGGCTCCTGCAAGCCCTCGCCGACCACGGCATCTCGCCGCAGGTGGCCCAGCACGCCGCCGACGCAGCCCTCGGCATGCGTTCGCCGGTTGAGCAAGCCCGCGAACTCGCCGGTACTTTGGCCGCCAAGCACCCGCTAGGGCTCGCGCTGGTCGCGCGTCGTCGCCGGCTGATAGGCGTGCTCGCGCGGCGCGGGTTCGATGAAGACACCACGCTCGAAGCGGTGAACGCGCTGCTGCCCGAGGATGCCGACCAGCCCGCGGACTAACCTCTGTAGCCTTCGGAGCCACCCATGAAACCTCTCGTCATCTCGTGCAGCCTGAACCCGCAGAGTCGCTCGCGATCGCTCGCTCGCGAGGCCGCCGCGCGGCTCGCCGCGCGTGGTCACGCCGCCGAGTTCGTCGATGTCGCTTCGCTTGCACTCCCCTTGTGCGATGGCGGCGCGGCGTACACCCATCCCGCCGTCGCGCCCCTCGCCGCCAAGGTCGCCGCCGCCCCGGCGATTCTCCTCGCGTTCCCGATCTACAACTACGACGCGGGGGCTTCGGCC
Organism: uncultured Phycisphaeraceae bacterium; assembly: GCA_964588585.1. Taxonomy (GTDB): domain Bacteria; phylum Planctomycetota; class Phycisphaerae; order Phycisphaerales; family UBA1924; genus JAEUIX01. The sequence continues at coordinate 176,326 of CAZPPX010000003.1, read as the reverse complement.
AAGAACGTGATCGAACTCACGGGCAAGGCGTGGACGGGCAAGGTCGTCGGCTTGCTCGCCGCGGCAGGCGGCAACAACGCCTTCATGGGCCCGCTGGGCATCGCCAACTCGCTGATGCTCGATTTCCGGTGCGTTGTCCTTCCGCGCTATGTGTACGCTGGTGGCGGCGAGGGCGTCACCGCTGCGGGCGTGACCGATCAGGACATCGTGCGCCGCATCGATGAACTGACGGGCGAAGTGGTGCGCGTGGGCGCGGCATTGGCGCAACCGGCGTAACCGTTCGACACTCACACACTCGGCGTAATCGTGGCCCCATCGAGCACGTCAAAGGCCACGAGCGCGCCGATAGCAAACTGATCGGGCCGCTGTCGCGCGTCGAGCAACTTGGCGACTACGGGGATGTCCACGCCGTCCACCGCGGATGAACCCCCGGCGTTCACGGTGATCGTGCCTGCCGCGGGATCGGTGGCGAGCACCGTGCCGTGCACGCGCCGCGGCCGTCCAACCAGCGGCTCAACCAGTCGGCCGCCGGTGGTCACGGTGTCCACCCGGCGCGCCTCGGCGTTGATCGTGCCCAGCAATCGCTTGCCCACGCGACCGGCATCCACCGCGCGCGATGGCCGCAGATGAAGGCGATACTGGCTGCCCGGAATGCTCAGCACGATGTACCCGGGCTTGGTCGCGGAAGCGGGCACGATCTCTTCGAGCACGCCCCGGGCGATGGTCGAGGGTGTAGCAGGAGCAGCGGCGGCGGGTGCGGTCATGGGCAGAGGGTAGAAGTGTCGGCCGCGCTCCGCACCACCATCCTCCGCTGGGGGAGGGGGGAGGGTGGTGATGCGCGTCGCACGCACATGCGCTCGGCACCCCTGACGCGTAGCATTGCGCGTCACCCGGCGAACCCCATGCCCACCACCCCCGAAGGATTTCAGGAGCGATTGGCCGCCGTGCAGGTGGAACTGGTCGCGCAGGGTCGCCGCGTTCAGGCCCTTGCGGAAGCCGCGTTTGATTCGATCTTTGCTCGCGACCCCGTCGCCGCGGCTCGGGTCATCGCGCTCGACGAGCAGATCGATCGCGTCGATGTCGATATCGAAAAAACCTGCGTCGCCCTGCTCACTGACGCCTGCGGCACCGGCTGCACCCTCGATCCCGCCCGCCTGCGGCTGGTCCTCACGCTCGTCAAGGTCAACAACGAACTCGAACGCATCGCCGACGTGGGCGTGAGCATCGCCGAGGAAGCCCGGCTCTTCCAGGGCGCGGGCACGGAACTGCCCGTCACGTTCCGCGTGCTGGCGAACTCGGCCGTGGGCATCATCCGCGATGCCACCACCTGCCTGGACCGCGCCGATCCGGAACTGGCGCGGGTGGTATTGCTCTCAGAAGAAGCCGTGGGACAGTTCAAGAAGGCCCTGGTGCGCGATGCGCAGGAGCAACTGTCGCGCGGGCGCATGACGCTCGATTTCGCGCTGGCGCTGGGTGAGACCGCCGCGCTGTGCCTGGTGATGGCCGACCATTGCACGAATATCGCCGAGCAGGTGATGTATGCCGCAACGGGCACGATCGTGCGGCACATGGAAGGACACTGGGAGGAAGTCCGCCTTCCCAGTTGAAACGCCGCGATCGGGCGCTCGAAGCCTGACCGCATACGCTCATCCATGCCCACCCCCTCGGCACCGAACGCCCCGGCCCCTGCCAAAATCTGCACCGTCTGCGGCAAAGACTGCTCCGCCATCGACCGCATAAAAGACGTGCAGGGCCGCTACACCTGCAAGCCGTGCCACGATAAAGCCGGTGGTGGGGTCGGGGGTGCCAAGGCCGCCGAACCGTCGATCGAATCCATCTATGAGCGCCCCCAGGGCCGCCCCTGTCCGCAATGCGACAAGCCCATGCCCCCCGACGCGGAGATCTGCGTCGCCTGCGGTTACAACCTTCGCGCGGGCAAAGCCGTCAAGACCAAACTCGGGAAACTCGATCCCTCCCAGGCCGCGTCGCTCGAAGCCTCGTCCAAACGCCGCTCGAAGCCCAAAGTGTGGAGCATCGCGGCATGCGTCGGCGGGTTGCTCGCCGCCAGCGCGTGGTTCGCGCTCGTCTACTTCGGTGGAGACGCAACGGCGTACCTCTCCGCCGCGGTCGGCTTGTGTGTGGGCCTGTCGCTGGCCGCCATTGCCCGTGAGCACTGCGGCCCGCGTGCCGCGGGCATCGCTGCGGGCCTGGCGCTGCTGTGGATGGTCATCGCGAAGTCCGGCGCGGCCGCGGCCATCGTGCTGGCCCACGGGCCAACGCGCCCGCAACCGGTGACCGTGAACGACTCGCTGGCGCAGATGCTCATCGCCAACGACGTGGCCAAGAAAATGACCGACGAAGGCAAGCAACTCTACTGGCCCGCGGGCTACACGCCCCAGACCGCCAAGCAGCCCGACCACTTCCCGCCCGAGGTCTGGCAGGAAGCCATGCGCCAGTGGGAGAAGAACGGCCCCGGCTGGCAGAACGACTACAAGCGGGCCCAGAGCGAAACGCTCCAGTTCACGGCCGATGAGACCTTCGCCAAGGACCGGCAAGCCCTGTTCCTCAAGCAGTTCGACTGGTTCGACACGCTCTGGGGCGGCATCGGCCTGCTCGCCGCCACGCTCGCCGGCGCGGGTGTGCACAAGATGATCGGCAAGAAGGCGGCGAACTAGCAAATGCCTCGGGTGGCACAGGCGGGACTCCTGTGCCCCACCGCCCTCAACCCCCGCTCTTGAGTTTCGCGATCAGTGCCTTGATCGAATCGCGCCGCCCGCGCACGTCCTTGAAACTGATCTGACGCACCACGATGTCGCCGGCGATCTTGCCCGCCTCTTCCGCCGAGGGCAGGTCCTTGTTCTCTTCGGCGTGCTGCTGCAGCGAGCACATCAGCCCGTAGCGCAGTTCCATCCCGCCCGCGTCGTTCAGGTCCGGGTGGCCTTCCAGCGCCAGGCGGAACGTGCCGATCGCCTCCTCGTGCCAGCCCTTGGCCGCGAACGCCCGACCCAGGTAACTCAGGGCCGACGCCCGGTTCTTGGCCTCGTCCTTGGCCTGCTGCAAGAGGTCGATCGCGTCGTCAAACCGCCCGACATCAAAGTACCGCCGCCCGAGTTCGAACTTGATCGCCAGTTCCGTCGGATAGGCCGCGGTGCGGGCTTCGAACTCCGAAATCTCCAGCGCCAGCAACTGCTTCTGCGCTTCCATCAGCGTCGCCTGGGCCGCGGCATCCGCCGGACTCGCCGCCGCCGCTTCGCGCAACGGCTTCATCTTGGCCATCGCCTGCGCGATCCGAATCGCCCCCGCGTCCTGCCGGAAGCGGAACTCCTGTGTTTCCTGATACCCCTTCATCAGGATGTCGTACGCCAGTTGCAAGTCCTCGGCCTTCTTCCGGTTCACAAGGGCCGCCGCATACTTCTTGATCGCCGGCCGATCCGTCGGCCGCGCCTCGTACTCCTCTTTCGCCTGCGTCACCTGGCGATCAAGCACGTTCTCGCTCCGCCCCGTGCGCTCGCCCTCGTCGAGTTGCCGCTGCTTCTCGGCATCGCGGATGTTGGCGCGGAAGCCCCCCTCCTGGCCGGTCTGGTCATACCCGCCCCGCGTCATCGTGCCCTGGGCGGCCAGATTGCGCACCTCCGCTGAAAGGCGGTTGTCTTCAGGTGCCAAGCGCACCGCCTCCTCGCCCGCCCGAACCGCCAGTTCAAAACTCCCCGCCGCCTTGCACGCTTCCATCAGTTTCACGAAATGATCTTTCTTGACGCGTTTGTCGTTCAAGGCGATCTTGAGCGCGACCGGCGCGAGAAAGTTCACCACGTCGGTCAGCGCGATATGCCCCGCCGCCGCCACCGCGCGAACCGCCGCGTCGGCTTCGCCCGTCTTGAACGCAAACGCCAGCAGCGCGGCCAGGAACCGGTGCACATCACTCTTTCCCGCGACCGCTTCGTGAAGCGCCTTGGTGACCGTCCCGCCGTTCTGGGCCGAGGCCGAGGCCGACCCGAAGAACCCCTTGATCCCGTCCAGGTTGTTGGGCTGAAACCTCAACCCCGAAAGCCAGCACACCGCCGCGTACTCGTAGTTGCTCGTGTCGTGGCTGGTCCGGGCATAGTGAAACCATCGCTCGGCCTTCTCGGGCGAAAACTCCATCTCGTTTCCGGTGGCCGCGCCTGCTCCGGGCGCGCCAACCGCGCCTCCTCCACCCGCACCCCCAGCGCCCGCGGCTGCCCCGTCCTTGCCGCCCTCCGTTTTCTTCCAGCCGAAGATCGCCAACGGTCCGCTCCTTAGGGTGGTCCGGCGGTCCCCGCCGGACTCGGTCATGCCCACGTTCTATTACGCCCCCGATCTTAGCGGATGCCTCGCATGGCCGATTCTGATCCGAGCGCCGGTGTTCCCCAGTTTATCGGATGAACCGCAGCCGCCCGAAATCCGGCATCGGGATCGGGCTCGACCCCGCCAGCGCCGGGAAATACACAAAGAACGCCTTCCCCAGCATCAGCCGCCGGGGCACCACGCCCGCCTTCGGGTCGATGAGCGTCTCCACCCAATCCTCCGGGCTGGCCCACAGACGGCTGTCCTGGCTCTGGGGGCTGTTGTCGCCGCAGACGAAAAACTCGTCAAGCGAAAGGGTGATGGTCGTCTGGGGCGCGGTGCCCCATGCCGCCGCGCCGGATTGAAACAGCGACGCGCGATAGTGCAGGTCGCGATCAACCGCCACGCGATGGAACGTCACCGGCCCGCCGCTGATCTGCCACTCCAGCGACGGCCCGGGCGTGTACTGCGGGTTGATCAGCCCCTTGCCATTCGAGAACGCCGGCTCGTTGGGCCCCACCACCGACGCCAGGTCAGCCCCCATCACCTGCTTCACCCGCTGCGCCGGCGTCCAGTCATACTCGCCATAGGCCACCCGCGCGCCACCCACATAAAGGGAAAGCGACTGGTCGAGGTGCCAGAACTCGACATCCGTGATGGTGCCGGGTGTCAGTTTCGCTTCGCTCTGGCCTTTGGCCATGGTCAACCATTGCGGCGCACCCACCGGACGCCACTCGATCGCACATTCGCCGCTGGGCATGATCCGTCCGCGGAACTCGTGCCCCCGCGCCGTCACGAGCGCGACAATCTCCGGCACGCCGCCTGAGACAGGCACCTCAATCCCCGCCCGCAGCCGCACGTCCGACACCGGGAAAAACGCGAGCGACTCGAACGGTGCCTCGTCATACGGGTAGCGATCCGTGATCGCCCAGGGGAATGCCATGCTTCCCTGCCCCCCGCGCAACTCGCGGATGAACTCGCCCCGCGTGTTCCAACGCAGCCGCGCGGCACCCGTGCCGGCATACGCGTACGACGCCTTCCCTTCGATAGACCATGCCCGGCTCGTCACCGCGCCCGCCTCATCCACACCCACCCACGGCCCCCTGAATGGCCGGACATCGCTCTTGGTCACGGGTGTGAGCGCGCTGTCAAACACGTTCTGCCACACCGCCCGGGCCGCGTCGGCAGGCTTGCGGGCAATTTTCCAGTCGGGCATGGCCCACAGTTCCGAAGCCGCCACAGGGTCCGCAGGCACCGGCGGCTCCCCCGCCTGCGGCCGGCGCGAAAACACGTCCCCGTCCACGATCGCCAGTTGCTCGCCCGGCAGGCCCACCAGCCGCTTGATGTAGTTCTCGCCCGTGTTCGACGGGTTCTTGAAAACGACCACGTCGAACCGCGCGGGCTCGCGCAGGCCGTAGAGATACTTCAGCACCAGAATGCGATCGCCCGACCGGATCGGCACCTGCCGCTCTTCCAGCCGCGCGCCCGTGATCGGGTCGTGCACGATAACCGGGTTGTCGAGATCACCCTGCAGGGGCGTTGGATCCTGGTTATTCCCGCCGCGATACGACCACGGCCCAACCGGCCAGGTGTGCCCGGTCTGGGCCGAGCGGAACCGCATGTGCGCGCCCATGAGCGTCGGTGCCATCGAGCCGGTGGGAATCACAAACGCCTCGATGACAAACCCGCGAAACACAAACGCCAGCACAAACGCGATCACGATCGAGATCAGCGTCTCCTTCACCGATTCCTTGGGCTGTTCAGTCGCATTCGTATCAGCGGGCAAAGTCATGGCGGTCAGGATAGGTGACTCGGCACACCATGTTCCGCAGTCTTATCTCCACGCGGACTCAGCCAGCAGCCGCGGCACGCCCGGTGCGGGCCCCGCCGGCACCGCCCGCACCGGCCCCGTGCACATCCGGCCCATCACCCGGCGAAATCCGCACCCCGGCCTCGCGCACCAGCCGGCGCGTGCTGCCCGCCAGCCGCAGGGCACGCCGCGCCAGGCCGTAGCGGGTACCCGGCGCTTCGCCCTCCACCGCGATCAAGCCCGCCTCGCGCAGATCGCGCAAGCCCATCGCGATGGCCCGAGGCGTCGCGCCCGGCAGCAGCGCCCTGACCTCGCCGAATCGCCGTCCATCCTTACGGCCCGTCGCACCAACCGCCAGCAGCACCGGCAGCGACCACTTCTGCAACCCCACATCTTCCACATCCAGCCCGCGCAGCGCCTTCATCACGCCCGCGCACGCCGGCCCGATCCGCGCCCCCGCCGCGGTCAACACATATTCGGGCCGCAGCGCGTGCTGCACGCCCGTGTTCCGCGTGAGCCAGCCCTGGGCGATGACCGCCGCGAGCGTGCGTCCGAGCGAATCGCGGCTGATCCCCAGCCCATGCAGAAACCCCGCGTGCTTCTGGCCCCCGAGCGGCGCGCGATGACAGAGCGCCACGAGCGGGATCGCCCACCGGTGGTGCGTGAGTGCCGCGAGCGTCGCGAGCCGCGCGGCCGTGATCTCAGCCTGTCTCTCCGTGTCCTCGCCCATGGAATTTCACAAATCTGGCGGAATGTCGCTTGACGCGCATCCTCGTTCCAGTAGTATACAAACCAGACTGCCGCTCGGCCACCGCCGGCGCGCCGTTCTCGTTTTTTCCCCCCAAGGAGTCTGCACCCATGCCCTCGCCCCTCAACTTCAACGGCGGCCTCACCTGCTCCATGCAGGTTACCAACCTCGACCGCGCCATCGCCTGGTACGGCGACCACCTGGGCTTCAAACTCCTCTACAAAGTCCCCGACATCGCCTGGGCCGAAATGGCCACCGAGGTCGCCAACGTCAACCTCGGGCTGGGCCAGGTCGAAACCGTCACCGCCCGCGGCAACTGCAAACTCACCTTCGGCGTCAAAGACATCGACGCCGCCCGCGCCCTCCTCGAAAAGAAGGGCGTCCGCTTCGACGGGCCCACCATCACCATCCCGGGCATGGTCAAACTCGCCACCTTCTTCGACCCCGACGACAACCCCAGCATGTTCTTCCAGGACCTTCAGGGCCACTGAAGCGTCTGGCTCAATCAACTGGCGGCGCGCTCGGCTCGTACGGCATCGCGAACCATCCGCGCACGCGGATCGTCCGCGCCGGGCGCTCCGCCAAGGCCGGCGCGTTGAGCGTCGTCTTCACGCCCAGCACAGGCATGACAACGTTCACCGCGCCGGGAATGACAAACGACCCCGCGATCACGGGCTCGACGTTGAGCACCACGCCGTCGTTCTTCGGGAAGTTGGGGTCATAGATCGCGATGGTGCGCCGCCACGGGTGCTTCGCGTCCGCGCTGCGTGATCCCGCCGCGAACCCATAGCCCAGCACCTGGTGGTTCGACCACACCGGGCGGCCATCGCCCGCCGCGACAAGCACCAGGCCGATCGCCACGGGCTTGCCCGCGTCCAGCGCCTCCAGCGAGGGCGCGAGCCCCACGAGCGTGAGGTGCCGCGTGCCCATCGGGCCATCCACAGGCCGGCGCATCCATTCGACAAAGCGCAACGCCATCCCGAGACCCGGACCCAGCGAATCGATCTGTCGCTTATAGAGATACTCGTACCACACCGACCCGCTCGCCGGGGGCGTGGTGATCAGCGGCGGCTGCTTCCGCGCCACAAACAAATCCGCCGCCGCACTCGACATCCCACCGCACAGCCCAAACTGGCTCGGCGCGCCCACGCGCGAGCCCAATCCGCCTAACGCCCCAAGGCCGCTGGGCAAAGGCGAGCCCTGGAACGAGTTGCGAAACGCAAAGCCGTGTTCGGACGGGCGGAACTCGGCAAACGAGCGCGGCGGCGCAGCGTTCGGTTGGGCTTGACCGTTCAATGTGAGCGCAAGCCCCACAACGATCGCGCTGAGCGGTTTGTAATTCGTGCGTGGCCTCAATCGCTCCATCGGTTCACTGGTTTCTAGCGGCCCCTCCTTGCAACCAACCACCCTCCCCCGCTCCCAGCGAGGGAGGTGCCGAACGCAGTTGGGGGGGCGAGGCGGAGGGGATCCCAGTGAGCCGTTGCGCGCCAGCGGGCATCGCCCGCGAAAGCCTAAGCGCTCGGTGCCTGCTGCGTCACGCGCCTCACCCGCACCGCACCTCAAAGAACCGCTCGCTGCTCCCCCCCGGCCCGATCTGAAACCGAACCTGTTTCCCGCACCGCGGGCATCGCGCGTGATAGCCATCACCCGCCGCGTTCATATACGCCCGCCCATACTCACCCGAGCACGAAAACCACAGCCGCAGATAGCGCCCGCGCGCCGCGTGCTCGCCCTGTTCCCCGCCCGGCATCGATTCGCCGCCCAGGTCGCGCACGACCGACTCGCGCCCGTCCGCAGGCGTTCCGCCCTGCCACGAAAAGTCCACCACATCACCCGGATCGCGCATGGAATGAATATCGGCTTCAGACCGCCGCAGCATGCAGGCCAGACAACGCGCCCAGACGCACTACGAGGCACGAGGCCCGGAGGGCCGAAAGTCCGTAGCCGGGGGCTCACGCCCGACATCCCTGACTTATCGACCACCCCGCTCGTCTAAGCCCAACTGTGTATAAAGGTGAGGGCTCACGCCCCCGGCTATGGACTCGCGGCCCTTCGGGCCTGAAGTCCGATTCCACCCTTGGTCTGTGAACTGTGTGCTGTGTGCTGTGTGCTGCGTCTGTCCGCCCTACGCCCGCCGCCGCTTCTTGCCTTTCCTGCGCTCTTCCGCTCCGCCCGCCGGTCCGTACGCCCGCTCGATCTGCTCCACAAACCCCTGGCGTTGCGTCGCCGGGTACACCACGATGAACTCCTGATCGCGCTCGTCGGTCGGCCCAGCGATCGTCGGCGCTTCAGCCGATTCTCCGCCGCCCGGTCCCGCCGCGGCCTTCCCCGACCCTTTCAGCGGATACTGCCGCACCACCGCCGCTTCGATCGACGCCACCACCGCCCCGCGCTCTTCCACGGGCACCAGCAGCAGGGCCGCCAGCCACCGCCGCGCCAAGTCCGGCCCCGCGGGCTTGAGCAGTTCAACGATCGTCCGAACGTGCTGGTTTGGGGAGAGCGTCGGCGATCCGCCGGGCGCGCTCGCCACCCCCCCGGCCCCCCCCGGCCCCTGTACCTCCGGCGGCTTGACCAGCGGCTGCCTGTTCATGCGTTCCTCCCGCGTGACCTCCACCCCCGCCGCCCCCCTTCACTTCAGTCGTCCCATTCCCGCCGCTCGAACCTGCACCCGCCCATCCCGCCGTCCCCGTTCCCGCCGCCCGCAGCCGCGTCTCCATCGTGTGAACGAAGACTTCCAGCCGTTCAACCCGCTCCCGCAAGCGTTCCAAGGTTTCCGCCATCGCGCTCAGCAGTTCCGAAGCGTTGGCCTCTCGCAACGCGGCCGGGCGGATATCGCGGATCCGCATCGGTCCGCGCCCCGTCAGCAACCACTCGCCACTGATCCCCAGTTGCGCACACAACGTGCACAGAAACTCCACGCTGGGTGCCTGACCCTGCATGTACCGCCGCACCGATTCCGGGTGCGTATCGGTGCGCTCCGCGAGGTCGCGGTAGGTGAGCGACCCCGCGATCGCGATCAGGCGTTCGTGGAGGGGATTGGGCTCGGTTGAGGATGAGCCGGGAGAGGGAGTGGATTGGGCGTGCGGGTCCACGCGGGCATCATAACAATCCCCCCGCCTGCGGGGACCGCAATCGCGGGCGTCCCCTCCGCGTTAATCCTTCCTCCACGCACCGCCCCCAGAATCCGCTCCGCCAGTTCCGCCAGCCCGATCTCCACCCGCTCAGGACCAGCCAGCACCCGTGTACCCGAGGCAATCTGCTTGGCCACGCGCTGGCACGCCGTGATCACCGTCGAGTGATTCGGACGGCCCAGAGCCCGCGCGATCTCGGGGAAACTCATCGTCGTCGCCTGCCGAGCCACATAGGCCGACAGCGACCGCGCCATCACCACCAGCGCATGACGCCCGGAGGCCATCACCTCCGCCTCGGCCACGCCGATCTGTGCACACGCGGCTTCCAGAATCGCCCCAAACCGCACCGGCCTGCCGGCCGGCGCGAACGTTCCCGCGCTGTTGGCACCCGTGCCAGCGCGGCCCCACCCGCGGCCCATCTCGTCCAACGCGCTTCCCAGGGCCCGTTTGACCGTCATCACCCCGACGCGCCCGCTGCCCGTCAGCCCATCAAGCAACCGGTGGATCGCTTCCACCTTCACCACCAGGCCCTCCAGATCGCGCACCGAGGCCGATGCGGGCAGCGATTCCGCCAGCACCCGCGCCGCCGCCGGGTCCAGTTCGATCCCGCGCCGGCGGGCCACGCCCGAAGCGATCAACACCCGCGTCTCGACGCCCGGGGCGCTCACTTCCGCCACCACGCCCCCCGCCAGGCGCGAAACCAGCGCGTCATTCAGCCCCACCAGCCCCCGCGGCAGGGCATGCCCCGTCACGCACACCCGTCCCCCACGGGCCGCGACCGCATCCAGCAGATAGACCAGTTCCTTCTGCGTCGAAGGCCGCCCCGCCAGCACGCCCACGTCATCCACGCACAGCAGGTCGGCCCCGCGCAGGGAAGCGCGGAACGACTCGACCTTTCCAGTCCGCACCGCCGCAACGTAATCCGTCGTGAACTGATCAGCGCTGACCACCCGCACCGTCGCGCTCGCACGCACCTGCGAGAACCGCAGCGCCCCGCCCTGCATCAGGTGCGTCTTGCCCGTGCCGCACGCGCCGTGCAGATACACCAGCCCCATGGGCGCGGCTTCCTCCGCCGCCAACCGCGCCGCCGCCTCATACGCCAGGCGCGTGCCGCTGGCCTCGCCCGGATGAAAGTGGGCCAGGTTGTATCGGTCGGCAACCGCGAGGCGCTGGGCGCGGGCCTTGGCGCGAGGTGCTGTTGCCGGGCGTGCTGATGGCTTCGATTCGGGGGTGGGCACCGCGCTGGCCGGTGTTTCCGGGCCGTGCCCCGCAACCGCGATGAATCGCACATCGCTCGGCGCGGCACCCGTGGCCTCGCACGCCGCCGCCAGCACCTCGGCCTTGAACCGCCGATCAAGCAGCGTCGCCAGGAAACCCGTGGGGACTTCGATTTCAAGCGCCGCCGGAGCCCCCTCGGCATCGACCGCCGCGATCCGCACTGCCGGAGCCACGCCGAAATACCGCTCGAAGCGGGCCGCGCCGAATCGCTGCTGCAGGCACCGGGCGATAGCGTCGGCTCCGCCGCCGTCCTTGGCCGCTGGCCTGCCGTCGATCACGGTCGCGGTCCCCGCCGCACCGGTCGCATCCAGGCCGTTCGTCGTCGGGTTGTCGAGGCTGGCGGCGCGTACCCATCGCGCCGCGGGTCGTGATTCCACGGTCACACCCTCACTTCTCCACCGGGCGGCCCGATCGCGCTCACGGCGCGGGCCCGTTCCCGGTGAGACCTCGGAACAATGTGCTCAGTCCTTGCGACGCCCGCTACAGGCTCCCGCGGCCAGGCACGCAAGCACTCGCTCGCACGCCCGTCTCACCACGATGCTGCCCGCGACGGTGGGTCCGTCCATGACCGCCCGGAGCATAACACGCTCTTGACGTTCGTCGACTCATATGCGCACCGTTCACGACACTCCACAGCGCTCGCCGCGCCGACTTTTCTCGCTCCGCGCGCACGCCAAAGTTTTTTTCTCCACGACCTCTCACACGGTGTGCGAAACACCTGTGCACAAAAATGTCCCGCCGTACCGATCGCGCATTTCGTTCAGCATTTCCAGTGGTTTCAGCGATTTTCCGTGCCCCCACCGATTGGCCTCACCAGCGCGACCCGCTCCGTGAAGCGGCTGAACCCGCCGCGCCGGTACAGGTCGAGCGCTGGCGCGTTGGCCAGGTCCACCGCGCACGCCAGGGTGGTCTCAGGGCGACCCCTCAGACGCCACAGCCCCTCGCGCAGCATCGCATCGCTGATGCCCCGCCCGCGCAGGGCGGGCGAAAGCCCCAGATACACCAGTTCCACCGTGTCCTCGCTCGCGCCACCGCTGAGCAACAGGCAGCCCTCGGCTTGCCCATCCGCCATCACCAGCAACCACAATCGGGGATCAAACTCGCCCACCGCGACGTGCGAATCGATCACATCGTCCACGGTGCGCAATCCGCACAAGTCAGGACAATCGAGGGTTTGCTCGTACGTCTTGGCGAGGACTTCACGCAAAAGCGCGTCGCGCTTGGCCGGTGGAATGTCGGCCAGTGCAACCACGCGCAGGCCCGGACCGATCGGCCCGGGTGGTGTTCCTCGCCCCTCACGCGGTATCGCGCGCCGCAGGTACCCCAACCTGGCCAGCACGCTGAACCCGGCATCCTGATACGCCCCGATCATGTCCACGTCATCAGGTTCAAGCAGAGCCTGCGCCAGCACCACCGGCTCCGCCGAATCCGCCAGCCCCGCGCAGGCGCTCGTGAGCAGCATGGCCCGCTCACGCCGGGCCAGTGCGTGGGCACCCCGGCCATCGGCTATTGGGGGTAGCCCTGGTGAGACGATGACCACTGCCGTGCGACCCGCGCCGATCATCGCCAGGCACGCCTGCGTGAACGCGCTTTCACCCACGCCGCCGGTTCGTCGTGTCGCCCACAGGTGCGAAAAGTCGGTCCCCTCGGCGTCTGCCCGCGCGAGGTAGTCGCTGACCAACTGGGTTTCCTTTGGGCCAGCGTTCAGCAGCCGAGCGACGGCACCGCGCCGATCATCGCCGGTGACTCGCACAACCACCGCGCCCGGGTCGGGCAGGCTGGTGGACGATTTGGGCGGGTTGAAGATGGCCACGGGGGGTAGAAGGTGTTCTGAGTTGGGGATAGGTTGGGGGCGGAACCGGGGTTGGCGGAATCTCGAAGGGAGGGGGCAGGGCGAGGTTGCCAGAGTGGTACACTACCCACCCGGGCGCGGCGTCGCCCGATTCCGTTTCGGACCGATTTTGAGGCTCATCCGCATGCGCACGCTTTCTCGTCGATCCTGCTTCGCTTTGGCTGGTGCCGCTGGCTTGGCCCTGCTGGCCGCCCCGATGGCGGGCCTGGCCCCTGAGCCCGATCCGGTGGCGCGGCGGTGGGAACTGAAGGTCGAACTTGGCCCGATGCGAGTCACCACGCTGCCCGTGCAGATGGCCGGGGGAACCGAGAACCGGTCGTTTTTCTACACGACCTACCGCGTGACGAACCGCTCGGGCAATGACGTGCTCTTTGCCCCATCGTTTGAACTGGCCTTCGGCAACGGCAAGCCCATCCGCAGCGGCCGCGATGTGCCATCGGATGTCACCAAGACCCTGCTCACCAAGATGCAGAACCCGTTTCTGCAGGATCAGATTGCCATCATCGGGCAACTGCTGCAGGGCGAAGAAAACGCCCGCGACGGGATCGTGATCTGGTCGGCCGAGAGCCTGGCCCCAGAGAAACTGACCATGTACGCCGCCGGCTTCAGCGGCGAGACGGCCACCGTCATACTGCCCGACTCCAAAACCAAGACGGTGCTGCGGAAAAGCCTGATGGTGCGTTACGACACCGGCGGCGATATGGGCGGCCGGGGCGACAAGCCCCTGGGCGCGGCCGAGCAGCGCTGGATCATGCGGTAACCAGCCTGAGTCGTGGGAATATGGGTAGTTTGTTGGTGGCAAGGGCTGAAACTCTGAAACCCCGTGGTTCCGGTTCGGAATAACCCCGAATCAGGAGGCCGCCCCATGAACGCGCTCCCCGCCGTCTCACCTTCGCTGCCCGGCACGCTTGCCGCCCTGAATGGCGAAACGCTGACGCTGATCGCGATGGTGCTGGGCTCGTGCCTGATGTTCTACGCGATCTACAGCATTCAAGAGATCGTGCAGACCCGGGCCCGCGAGGCCACCCGGCGCGAGATCGCGGCGTATGTCGCCGAGGGCTCGATCGGCGCGGATGACGCGGCCAAGTTGATGGCCACCGAGCCGAGCCACGCGGAAGCCACGATTGCCGATGCCGTAGCCTGGGGAACGATCAGCCCGGGCAAGGCCGAGTCGCTGATCCGCTCGATGCGCACGCCTTCGGGCGAGAAGGCCGCGGCAGCGAAGGCGTGATGCACCCCGCTGGGAGCGGGAAGGTGGTGTGCTGAGCGCGGGTCGTCAATAATGACCCCCTTCGACCCTCCCCCCCACTCTTTCGCTCGGAGCATCGTCATGGAAGCCGGGATTGTCGGCTTGCCCAATGTTGGCAAGTCCACCCTGTTCAACGCCCTTACCAATGCCGGCGCGTTGGCGGCCAACTATCCGTTTGCGACCATCGAGCCCAACGTCGGCATCGTGCCCATTCCCGATCCTCGGCTGGAGGTCATCCGCAAGCACATCGAGAGCCAGAAGGTCATCAACGCCGCGCTGCGCCTTGTGGATATCGCGGGCATCGTGCGTGGTGCCAGCGAGGGCGAAGGGCTCGGGAACAAGTTCCTCTCGCACATCCGCGAGGTGGACGCGATTCTGCATGTCGTGCGGTGCTTTGACAAGTCTCCCGGCGGCGAGGACGTGACGCACGTCGAAGGGACGGTCGATCCGAAGCGCGACATCGAGACGATCGAGACCGAACTGATTCTGGCGGATTTGCAGACGATCGATGGCGCGCTGCCCAAGGCCGAGCGGGCCGCGAAGGCGATGAAGAAGGAAGACATCGCGCGGTTCAACGTGCTGAAGAAACTGCGGCCGGTGCTGGACGCGGGGCGTCCGGCGAGGGCGGTGCTGGGCGAGTTCACCGATCCGGAAGAGGTGAAGCAACTCAAGCCCTTGGGCATGCTCAGCGCCAAGCGGGTGCTGTATGTCGCCAACGTGGACGAGCGCGACGTGCTGGGCCAGGGCCCGCTGGCGCAGCAGGTTCGCGCCATCGCCAAGAGCGAGGGGATGCAGGTGGTGCCGGTGTGCGCCAAGATCGAGGCCGAACTGGCGGAGTTGCCCGAGGCGGATCGGCTCGAACTGCTGGGCAGTTTGGGCATGACCGAGCCGGCTTTAGCGTCGCTCTCTCGCGCGGCCTATGCCTTGCTCGGGCTCCAGAGTTTCTACACCGCCGGGCCCAAGGAGATTCGGGCCTGGACGGTGCCCGTCGGGGCGACGGCACCGCAGGCCGCGGGCGTGATCCACACGGATTTCGAGCGCGGGTTCATCCGGGCCGAGATCTACTCGGTGGCCGACCTGGAGAAGTTTGGCAACGAAAAGGCGATCCGCGATGCCGGCAAGTTGCGTCAGGAAGGCAAGTCGTACATCATGCAGGACGCGGATGTGTGCCACTTCCTGTTTAACGTTTAGTGAGACGTCAGACCTCAGACGTGAGTAAAGACCCTGAAGTCCTGATGTCCTGATATCCTGATGTCCTGATGCCTGATGCCTGATGCCTGATGCCTTTGAGTCTTCACTGAAGTCTGATGTCTGATGTCTCCCACGCTCATGCCAAGGTGAATCTGGCCCTATCCGTCGGGGCGCCAATGCCGGCGTTGGCCGAGGTCAAGGCGGGGTTTCATCCGATCGCGTCGTGGTTTGTGGCGCTCGATCTGTGCGATGACATCGACGTGCAGCCGCTCGGTTCGGGGCACTCGAAGGACGGCCCGAGCCGATTCGAGATCGCCTGGGCAGCCGATGCGCCCCGGCCAAGCCCTATCGACTGGCCCGTCGAGCGCGACCTGGCTTTTCGGGCCCACGCTGCACTGGAGGCGGCTATTGGGCGGTCGCTGCCGGTTCATGCGCGGGTGACCAAGCGGATTCCCGTGGGCGGCGGGCTGGGTGGCGGTTCGTCGGATGCCGCGGCGATGCTGGTGGCGGTGGATCGGGCGTTTGATCTGCGGCTGGGGCACGCGAAACTCAGCGCTATCGGCCAGACGCTGGGCAGCGATGTGGCGTTCTTCCTGGACGATGAAGCGGAATCGGCCTCGGCCGAGCGCGTGGCAGCCAGCGCGCCTCGACCGGCAATTGTGACGGGTCTGGGCGAGCGGATCGAGCGCACACCCCGGTTGGATGGCCAGGCGGGCACCGGCGCGTGGCTGGTTCTGCTGCTGCCGCCGTTCGGCTGTGCGACCGGCGCGGTATATCGGGCGTTTGACGCGTTGAAACCCGGCCCGGTGCGCGAGGATTCGGTGCGGGCCTTGGCGAGAAGCGCCTGGCCCCCCGTTGAGCGCGGCCCGCGCGGGTTGTTCAACGACTTGACCGCCGCGGCCTGCGCGGTCGAGCCGTGTCTGGCCGAGTTGATGCGCCATGCCGAGCGGGCGCTCGACAGACCGGTGCACATGACGGGGAGCGGGAGCACACTGTTTGTAATAGCGGCGTCTGCCGGAGACGCGCACGACCTGGCGCGAACGGCCACGAACGCGATTGAGATACCCGCGGTGGCCACGCGGCTCGTGTGAATTGGGTGTTTCGCACTGACGAGACCGCAGATCCGGTCACGTCAGTGGCACATCGAAGAACCGAGGTTGATTCTCAGATGCCCTTGCCCGCGCGGGAGCGTGCTGTGCGGACTTTGGCTTGGGCCACCTGGCGATCGCGTTGCACCTTGGCGGCGTCGCTGGTGCCGGGCTTGCGGGCGTTCGCCTCGGCCAGTTCTGCCCCAGCCTCGGACTCGGTCAGGTTTTCTGCTGCCGTCGCACGGCTGGTGAGGATGGTCAGGCGGTTGTTCACCATCTGGGCGAAGCCTTCTTCGACGACAAAGGCCCGGTCGCCGCCAGCACCCTTGTCGCCTTCGCAGTTCACGGAGAGTTCGCCGATGCCGAGTTTCACGACCATGGCGGCCCGGTCGGGCAGGATGCCCATGAGGCCGTCGTGGGCCGGAAGCGAGGCGTAAGACGCCTTGGTATCCAGCAACTTGCCCTGGGGCGTGATCAAGCGGAACTGGAAGGTTTTGCCGGCCACTGGGAGGTCTCCGATTCGGGGCCGACTATAGGGAGGGGGAGGCACTCGGGGCTAGGCGCCAGGCACTGGCCAAACCCATCGTCGTTCGCCGTTCGCCCGCCCCTTTCCCCTGCAGTGCGTTCTCGTCAACAGCCCCCGCCGCCTCCACTGAAGTACACGCCGATGTAGTCGCTCAGGTCGTCGGGGTCGGTGCTCCCGTCGTGGTTGAAGTCGGCTTCGGGGCAACCGCCCGAGAAGTAGCAGGCGATGTAATCGCTGAGGTCGTCGGGGTCGGTGTTGCCGTCGCCGTTGAAGTCGCCTGGGCGTGCGGCACCCACCGCGACGGTGATCGAGGCGCAGGCACTGTTGACGCCCGCGGCGGTGTCGCGTGCGCGGCAGAACACCGTGAACTCACCCTCGGGCATGGTGAGGGAGATGCTCGGTCCGATGCCCACAAACCCGTTGCCGCAGGCGACGTTGAACCACTGAATCTGCAAGCCCGGCGCGGCCTCGGCGGTGAAGGTCACCATGTCGCCCGGGCAGGCCGGGCTGGGGGTCGCCAAGAGGTTCGTCGGCGCGGGGGGCGGGGCGCTGGTCACGGTGATGGGTCCGCCGCTGATATCGAAGAAGATGTTGCCAACCGCTTCGACCTTGACGCGCCCGTTGATCGTGAGCGTTTCGGGCACCGCGATGATCTCGCTGCCATCGTTGGGGGTATTGGCGGCGAGCACGGTCGGAAAGGTCAGCCCGCCGTCGGCGGAAAAGAGGATGTTCACGTTGGCACAGTTGATGCCATTGGCGGTGGTGCCTGCGACATCCCACGTCACGGTCTGCGTGGTGGTGCCGGGCCACGTGACGGGCACGCTGGGGCTGGTGATCTGGAAGGGCCCGGCGGCCCCGACCACGGTGAGCGTGAGATTCGCGGTGTTCACGCCCCCGCCGCCCATGCGGTGGTCGCGGGCGGTCACACGCCAGGCCATGGAGCGGCTGATCTGCGGCAGGCGCTCGGCGCTGTTGGTGCTGCCGGAGATGATCGTGGAGAGCGGCGGGACCATCCGGCTGGGCGAATCGACCGGGTTGCGGACGCGCACCAGCGGAATCTCGCCATCGTCGGGTGTGGTGAGCGTCGCGGCGGGGCCGAGGTCGCGCTCTTCCCAGGAGAAACTCAGCGCGTCGCCCTCGGCATCGCTGGCAGTCGCGGTGAGCGTGAACGGTGTGCGCGAGGGAATCGTGCGGTTGCCGCCGGAGGCGACGGTGGGCGCGGTGTTGCCCGTCGCGGAAGTCGCGTCGCAACTCCCACCCTGGCCGGTGGTGGTGTAGGTCAGCATCTGGTCAAACGAGCGCGAGTGGAACATGGGGTCGCTGTCGCGCTGCAGGTCGTCGCTGTCGCAGATGCCCGTATAGCCCATGATCGTCGAGCCGCTGCCCGGCTCGTAGGCCGACTGGCTGGAGCGATTGCTGGCGCACGCGCCGAGGCTGGAGTTGAACGTGTGGCTCGCGCCGAACTGGTGCCCGACCTCGTGGCAGATGTAATCGATCACGAACGGGTCGCCCACGGGCACGCCCAAGCCCGTGACACCTTGGGCCTTGCTATTCGTGCGGCACACCACACCCAGGCCCGCGACCCCGCCGCCACCGGTGTTGAGCACATGGCCGATGTCGAAGTTGGCGCTGCCGATGATCTGCGTGATGACTTCCTGGCTCTCGCCGATGAGTTCGCCGGGGTTGCCGTTGGTGAACGGGTCGCTGGCGCCGTTGGTGAACACGATGGCCGTGTTGTTGGCCACCAGCACGAGGCGCACCGCGATTTCGACTTCGTAAATCTGGTTCACGCGGTTGATGGCCGTGACGATCGCGGCCTGGGCGGTCGCGACGCTCGCGCCATGAAACGCGGCGTATTCGCCCGTGCAGGCGAACGCCGCGCGATAGGTGCGGAGCGTCGGCCCGGCCCGCTGGATGCCCACTTCGCCCGTGAGTTCTTCGAGGCCGTCGAGCGGATCGAGCGTGGCGCAGCGCCACGCCTCGCGATGGCGGTTCACCAGGTCGCGCTTGAAGTACGACAGGTGGTGCATCGAGTCGCCCCGGCTCACCGGGTCGATGTACCACGCGCCGCCCAGCCACACGCCGCGGCCTGCCCCCTCCCCCGCGCCACCGCCCAGCATACGACCGCGCTCGGCCGCCGCACGCCGGGGCGTCAGCACCTGCGCGTGAAAGCCCGTGGTGGTGATATCAAACCGCACCGTCGAGCCCGGCTCATCCAAACCCTGACCGGCATAGGTCTTCACGTCGGGAATCTGGGCCGCCAGGCCCGGCTCCATGATCGGCGACTCCACCACCGCAAACCGCTGCATCCGACCAGTGGGATCGGGAATCGACAGCACGAGCGGGTTGGCCGCGGCGGGTGTTCCTTCGAGCGGCGCGGTCGCGAGTAGCGCCCGCAGCACGCCTTCATCCAGGGCGAGGGCCTGACCCCGCTCGGCACGAATCCACTCCGGCCGCGCGAGCACGCCCTCGGGCATAGCGCTCAAACGCGCCCAGCCATCGGCCAGGCCACCGAGCCCCAGCGCTTCACCCGGATCGCTCATGGCGAGGGGGCCTTGCGCGGGCAAAGGCGCGCCGGCACCAGGTCCGAGCGGTTGCTTTCCGACGGTTGTCGCGCCAGCCAGCCAAGTCAGCGTCAACGCCATCGCGGCACGCGCCGAAACCGAACGCCGCCATGATCCAATACCGCACCCGCACGAGGTGGTCGCCATGATTCCGCTACCTCCGGCTTATCGCCTCAGTACCACTACCCATGTCGCCCCGACCCCGTCCGATTGCTGATGCCCGAAGCCTAATGCCTAGTGCCCCCTCCTCCCCTGACCTTACACGCGCTCGCCCATCCAGCCCACCCCGGAGCGGGCGTGCTTCCCCGATTCACCGCTCTGTTCGGCGGAATCCCTGTGTGGGTTGCCCCATCCCTTCTACCATCCTCCCCTTATGTCTTCCAGCACCCCCACAAACCCCGCACCGACGCCACCCCCACCACCGCCGAACTTCTTGCACGAGATCGTGCAGGCCGACAACGCGGCGGGCAAGTGGGGTACCTGGCCGGGTTCGACCACCCCCCGCGGGCACACGCGCTTCCCCCCCGAGCCCAACGGCTACCTCCACCTCGGCCATGCCAAGAGCATCTCCGTCAACTTCGGCCTCGCCAAGGCCTTCGGCGGCAAGTTCAACCTGCGCTTCGACGACACCAACCCCGCCAAGGAAGAACGCGAGTACATCGACTCCATCATCCGCGATGTGAAATGGATCGGCGGCGACTTCGAGACCCCTCCCGATAAGGGCGGCATCGGCGGCGGCCTCTTCTTCTCCTCCGATTACTTCGAGCAGATGTACCTCTATGCCGAGGAACTCATCAGGAAGGGGAAGGCGTACGTCTGCGACCTGAGCGCCGACGAAGTCTCTACACGCCGCGGCACGCCCTCCATCCCCGCCACCAGCCCGCATCGCGACCGCCCGCCCGATGACTCCCTCCGCCTCTTCCGCGAGATGCGCGCCGGCAAGCACCCCAACGGCTCGAAGACCCTCCGCGCCAAAATCGACCTCGCTTCGCCCAACTTCAACCTGCGCGACCCGGTGATGTACCGCATCCTGCACGAGTCGCATCCGCATGTGGGCGATAGGTGGTGCATCTATCCCATGTACGACTGGGCCCACGGGCTCGAAGACTCCATCGAAGGCATCACCCACTCCATCTGCACGCTCGAGTTCGAGATCCACCGCCCGCTCTACGACTGGTTCATCAACTCCATCAACGAAGGCCGCACTGCCGATGGTTCTGGCCCCTGGGGCAAACGCATCCACCACGCCCAGCAGATCGAGTTCGCCCGCGGCAACCTCACCTACACCGTCATGTCCAAGCGGTTCCTGCTGCGCCTGGTTGAAGAAGGCCGAGTGCGCGGGTGGGACGACCCCCGCATGCCCACGCTCGCCGCCGCGCGGCGTCGCGGCATTCCCCCTGCCGCGCTCCGGCGCTTCTGGGAGGAAGCCGGCGTCACCCGCATGGAAAGCGTGCTCGATATCGGCCGCCTTGAGCACACCATCCGCGATGAACTCAACGCGACCGCGCCGCGCGTGATGGCCGTGCTGCGTCCGCTCAAGGTCGTCATCGAGAACTGGCCCGAGGGCAAGGTCGACAACCTCGAGTTCCTCGTCAACCCCGAGGACCCCTCCGCCGGCACACGCAGCATCCCGTTTGGCCGCGAGATCTACATCGAGCGCGACGACTTCATGGAGAACCCGCCCAAGAAGTTCTTCCGCCTTGGTCCGCCTCCTGCCGACGGCTCACCAGGCCAGGAAGTCCGCCTCCGCTGGGCGTATTTCCTCCGCTGCACGGGCGTGGTGAAGAACGCTGCGGGCGAGGTGACCGAACTCCGCGCCACCATCGACCCCGCCACCCGCGGCGGCGACGCCCCGCACGGCCCCCCCGGCCCCGATGGCCAGCCGACGCCGGGTCGAAAAGTGAAGGGCACCATCCACTGGGTGAGCGCGGCACACGCCGTGCCCGCCGAGGTGCGCCTCTTCGACCGCCTGTTCAACGCCGAGGAACCCGGCAAACGCACGGGCGAACTGCTGGACGACCTGAACCCCAACTCGCTCGAAGTCGTGACGGCGATGTGCGAGCCAAGCCTGCGAGACGCCGCGGCGGGCACGGTGGTCCAGTTCGAGCGTCTGGGCTATTTCTGCGTGGATAGCGACACCGCACCGGGCAAACTGGTGCTCAACCGCACGGTAACGCTGAAGGACAGTTGGGCGAAGGCGTGACGGTACTTGGGCCCAGGCCAAGGCTTGATCCTGCCGCGTCACGCGAGCGTGTCGCGTCACGCGAGCGTGACTTCGACGATTTCCGGCGGCACGCCCAGCCTCACGGGCACCAGCGATAGGCCAACGCCGGCGGTGGTGATAACGGGACTGAGTGGCGAATAGTTGAGGCCGTGAGCGTATTTCTGGCCGTGTTGGCTGGGGACGATGGGCGGGCCGATCAGGGGCAGTTTGACCTGCCCGCCGTGGGTGTGACCTGAGAGCATCAGGTCGATGCGGTGGGGAAGGCCGTCGGCGGCGGGGGCGAGGGTGTTGTGGTGCTCTGACGAATCGGGGTTGTGAGCAAGGACGATACGGGGGATGGCGCGGGGCACGGGCATGAGGGCCGCGTGGGGGTCGGTCTGGTCTTCGTAGAAGTCGCCCAGTCCGGCGAAGCAGAGGCACTCTTTAGTCGGCTCTTCTACCAAGCGACGCGTCGCCGCGTCGAGGTAGACGAAGCGGTTGTCGAGCATCCGCACGCCCACGGCTTTCAGTTCGCGGCTCATGGCCGGGCCGCTGGCGTACCAATCGTGATTACCCAGCACGCCGATGATGGGGATGGTGAGCGTGCGTGTGCACTCGCCGATGAGCGCCGCGGCGGGGGCGATTTGGTAGAGCCCGTTGTGGACGTAGTCGCCGCCGAGGGCGAGGATGTCGGGCTTCAGGTCGAGGGCGGTGCGGAAGGCGCGGCGGACAAAGTCGGCGGGGACGCGCGGGCCGTGGTGAGTATCGGCGATGAAGGCGATGCGCAGGCCGCGGAGGGAGGCGGGGAGATCGCGGATGGGGACGGTGTATCGCGCGACGCGCAAGTCCCATGGCTCGGCGAGAGTCGCGTACGCGGTGGTGGCGGACGAGCCGAGCGCGGCGGTGGCGAGCGTGGCATCGGTGAGGAAGCGCCGGCGGGCGGGGTTCGTTGGTGCGGCTGGCGCGGCGGAGGACGTCAATTGAGCAGCCGCGGCGGCATGACCGGTTACGCGTTTCGGCTGGCTCCATGACAGGATGCGTCTTCGCATGAGCAGGCACCATGCGACGATGCCCAGCCAGAACGCCCAGGAGAACCCGTGGGCGAGAACCGCGCCGGTGATAGCGTGGCCGGTATCCCACAGGTCATAGCCCAGAAACGCGCCGGCGCGGGTGATGACGATCCACCCCGGCGTGGCAGGGACGGTGGTGAGGTTACCCAGGTGCTTGAAGACGCCCGCACCGAGGAAGGTGGCGACGGGCGGGTCTTCGGCGGGGGCGATCCAGGTGCCCCAGTGCAGGGCCGCGCCGCAGGTGGTGAGGATGAGCCACGAAGAGAGCCAGAGGGTGGCGCGACGGAGCCGCGAGGGGAGGCGCAAGGGAAAGCGGGATGGGGCGGGGGGAGGCGACATGGGCAGGTGAGAATCGGCGCGCAATCGGAGAGACTTGGGGCTGAGGCACTACTTGACGTGCCAAACGAATCGAAGAACCCTTGGAGGGCGTCACTACGCGGCTGCGCGTGCCCGCGTTCGTGCGATCGCTGTTCAGG
Source organism: uncultured Phycisphaeraceae bacterium (assembly GCA_964588585.1). Classification (GTDB taxonomy): domain Bacteria; phylum Planctomycetota; class Phycisphaerae; order Phycisphaerales; family UBA1924; genus JAEUIX01. The sequence goes on along the minus strand of CAZPPX010000003.1, from coordinate 152,838 downwards.
GCAACTCGAGAAATGTGGCCGTCGGATCGGCTTCGAATCGTCGAATCAGGTCTTCGGAACTGCGGATGAGGGCGGCCGCGCGTGCCGTGGGGCAGTTGCCCACGAGCATGCCGATCACCTTTGGGGGCGACGATTCACGCGGAACGGCTCATCACTCGGCGTTCACGATCGGCCGCGAAGGCCAGACAGGCCCGAATGTCGTCGGCGGTCAGGTCGGGGAAATCGGCAAGCACTTCCTGAACGGTCATGCCTGACGCGAGGTAATCCAGCACGTCATACACCGTGATCCGCAAACCACGAATGCACGGCTTGCCGCCGCGTTTGTCGGGTTCGATGGTGATGAACTTGGTGTAATCCATCGAGGCCATGATAGGAGCCGCGACGCTGCGTCTTGAGAGGCACCGATCTGGCTACGGGATCACGGCCTTCACCCGCGCCACCACCGCCGCCGGCATGCTGAGCACCGGCGGCCAATGCCGCACAGGCAGCCCTTCGCGCTCGTCGCCCGGCATCTTCGGCGTGGCGTCAAAGGCCACGCGGCGGCCGCAGACGCTCATGAAGCGGTCGCGATCCGGCGCGGCATGGGCCAGCCAGTGAAACAGCGCGTCGTCGAATGGATCGAGCGTGGCATCAGGGCCGACGAGGACGATCCAGCGTGGGAGGGCGATGGCCAGGGTCAGGCCGCCGAGTGTTTTGACCATGGCCGCGCCTTCACCGGCGGAACACTTGTCGAGTTTCAGGAGCAGCCACCACCCGCCCAGTTCATCGGGCACGCGGGCGTCGAGCACGCTCGGGAGCGTGCGCAGGTGCTGCTCGGCGGCGCGGGCCGCGGCACCCAGCACCGGCTCGATCGGCCCGAGTGCGCAGGCCTCGGCGGCGATGGGCGAGAGCGCGCGGTGCGTCTCCGCCTCGCCCACTTTTCGCGTCGCATCGAGCCCGAGTTTGCCACCGGCTCCCAGGAACGGCGCGGCATGATCGAGAATGTCGAGCGGGCCACGCACTAGTTCGGTATCTCGCGCGGGCACGCACTGCTCGCCCACGGCCCGCAAGACGGCGGCGGTGTCATGCACGTTCACGTCGTCATCGACCACCACGATGGTCTTGGTCCAGGCCATCTGCCCCGCCCCCCAGATGGAGTGCATCACCCGCCGCGCGTGCAGGGGGTAGTGCTTCTTCACCTTCACGACGGCGCAGTTGTGAAACGCGCCGAACATGGGCAGGTCGTAATCCTCGATATCCGGGATCAGCACTTTCAGCAGCGGCAGGAAGAGCCGCTCGGTCGCCTTGCCCAGGAAGTAATCTTCCTGCGGCGGCAGGCCGACGACGGTGGTCGGATAGATCGGGTCACGCCGGTGCGTGATGGCGGTGATTTCGAGAATCGGGTAGCGATCGGGGAGCGAGTAGAAGCCGGTGTGGTCGCCGAAGGGGCCCTCGAAGACGGCACCGGGACCCGGAGAGACGTGAGACGTCAGACGTGAGACGTCAGTGGGGACACCTGAAGCGTGACTTCTGTCTTGACTGACGTCTGACGCCTGACGTCTGACGTCCCCGCCCCCCCTCGGGTCCCACCCCGGCATGCCGGCCTCGTGGCTCACATACCCCTCGATCACGATCTCGGCATTCGCGGGCACATGCAGCGGCACGGTCTTGCACGGGCACATTTCGATGCCGCCCCCTCGTCCGTTTAGATAACCGGCCAGCAACAGTTCGCTCATCCCCGGTGGCAGCGGCGCGGTGGCGGCATAGGGCAGCACGCTCTCGCCGCCCAGCACGATGGCGACGGGCATGCGCTGTCCACGGGCCTTCCACGAGCGCCAGTGACGGGCGCCGTCGTGGTGCATGTGCCAGTGCATGGCCATGTGGTGCGGGCCGAGCATCTGCACGCGATACATGCCGATGTTGTGCGAGCGCGGCTTGGGGTCGCCAAGATCATCGGCGTGGATGGTGTGGATACCCGCGAGGGTGATGTAGCGGCCCCGGAAGCGAGCGCTCCAGTCGGGGCCGGATTCGATGCCGGGGATGCCCTCGTTGGTGTTGGCGGGGTAGCCGAGCGCGGCGAAGTCGCCATCGAGGGGCCAGCAGCGGATCAGGGGCCAGCGGCGCAGGTCGATCTGGTCGCCGGTCAGCACCACCTGCTGGCAGATGCCGGCGCGCGCGCGGCGCTTGGGCGGAATGCGCAGCAGCGGCGCGAACTGGCGGAGTTTGCCGAGCGCTTCGCGCAGCGAGCGCGGCGGTTCGGGCTTGACCAGGTCGCCCAGGCGCGCGGCGAGGGCGTCGAAGCCGCCTTGCGCGCAGCCCAGCGCCATCTCCATTCGCCGGTAAGACCCATACGCGTTGATGAGCACGGGCACGTCCGAGCCTTCGACGTTTTCAAAGAGCAAGGCTTGCCCACCGAGGTGGTGAAAGCGCGGGTCGTTGGCGCGGGCGCTGGCGCTGGGCAGGATCGGCGCGGGGCTCTTGCTGGCACGATCGGCGATGGCCGCGATCTCCAGGATCGGGTCTACGCGGTCGCGCACGCGGCGCAGTTCGCCCGCGGCGTCCAGGGCCCCCACGAATTCGCGCACGCTGCGGAACATTCCACCGAGCGTATGCTCCGGCGCGTGGACCCCCACTCCACTTCGCCCAGCCCGAGTCGGCCTCAAGGCACGCTGCCCGCCGAGCCAGTACGCCCTGCTGGCGTGCCGCCGCGCTGGCGAGACGAGGACATTCCCGCGCCAACCAGCCCCGAGTACTGGCCCGCGTTTTTTCGGGCCGTGGCGGGGCACCCGCCGCGTGACACGCTGCTGAAGGCGCTCGATTTGTTCGACGCCGAGAGGTCTGCTCACGATGGCGAGCCCGGGCACGAGCGCGTGGCCCTTGATATCGGCTGCGGCGAAGGCCGCGACGCGCTGGAGATGCTCCGGCGCGGCTGGCGGGTGCACGCGACGGATTGCCACGCCGAGGGGATTGCGATTCTGTTGGCGCGCGTCAGCGGGGATTCATGCAGCGCTCAAGGCGCGGACTGGCTCACCACCAGCGTCGAGCGATTCGAAAACATGGCCCCCGCGCCAGCCGCTTTCGACCTCGTCAACGCGTCGTTCGCGATTCCCCATGTGCCGCCAGAAGTCTTCCCGCCTATGTGGACGCGCCTGGCGTATTCGATCCGTCCCGGCGGGCGCTTCGCGGGCCAGTTCTTCGGCACCCGCGACCAGTGGAACTTGGAGCCCGACGGCCTGGCCCGCACCTTTCATACTCGTGCCGAGGTCGAATCGCTGTTGGCCGGGTTCACGGCCGAACACCTCGAAGAAGTCGAGCGCCCGGGGTACGACGCGTTCGGCAGGCCGCGGCAGTGGCATGTGTTTCATGTGGTGGCGCGGAAGCACGACGCGACGGCGTGACAGCGTGACGATGCCAGCTTTCTTTCGGCCTCTGAGGCTGAACTCGCAAAAATCGGCGACTGCCCAGTTGCGAAAAAAAAAAAAAAGACGGCATACTCACAACCAACAGGCCATTCCGCCTGTATTCTGCTCACGACAAGGAGTCACGCATGACCACGCGGACACGACTTGGATTCGGGCTTTTATTGGCGGCATCCCTGGCGATGTTGGGTACACGCGCGACTGCCGATGGGCCCTTCATTGGGGCCAACAGCCTGACGGCGTCGTTCAGTGGGTACAAGTGCGTGGTGCGTTCTAACTGTCCGGAAGGCATCGTGCTGGGCGAAAACAATGGTGATCACAACGGGTGCTCAGTATCCGGTCATGCACCGACATGCGTCGGCGATTGCTTCACTTGCGGAGGCAATGAGGGCAACCCCAAAGTCTGCACCGCCTCTTCCGGCAATACATGCGTGAATGACCCCACCATTGGGCGCATTTTCCAGTGCGGCATGATCCGGAAGCACGAGTCAGGATGCACGGCCAATCAGCCCACGGGTGTCCCTTCTACCCCAAATGGCTGCTTTTGCCGGACCGATTCACCGTTCGTGAACACGGGCAATCCCTGCATGATTCAGGATTGCCAGCAGTGAGCGCGGTGGCATTATTGCTCTTGATGGTCGCGGAAGCGTCGGGATCGACTCCGCTTCGGGCTCGGGCTTGGAATGCGATTCTGGCCATTCACGAGGAATCCGTGCGCACAGTCGAATGGGGCGACGAGGTGCGGAGCAATCACAACAAGTTTGGCTGGCACGATTTGGCGTCGCGAACGGTGCAATGTGACGACCTCGGCACGTTCAGGCTTGACGAAATCACCCGAGCCCTTCTTCCACCGGAGGGGCAAAACCAAGTACCAAGACAGATGGAGAACTCCATTCAAGTGTTTGCGAGCGATGGCATTACGATCGGACGCGCTGGCGAGAGTGACTGGTTTACCGTTCGCCCGTTTAATCCTGATCGGCTCATGATGACGAGTACCCCCGGACTCTGGAATGCACTCGGGCGCTCGCTGTGTCCGCTGCACTTTGAGACGCGGTCCGAACGCCTTTCCGCCTGCGCTGACCTCGATGTGTTAAAAGAAGACAGCCGGCATGTCACTCTTCAGGGCAACGGCCCGATGTGGAGCTCGCGGTACGGGCACATTATCGAGATCGACGCTCAATCAGGCGACGTTCTGAGGCATCGAACCACTACGCCCATGTGGAAAACCGTGGTCACCGACTGGCAGATGCGCGACTGGCACGAGATCGACGGCGCGCGAGTGCCGCGGTTCATGGTCTATCAGATGTGGGAACCGGACCTTACCCCTGAGCAGCGTTCCGCCGTCCAACGCGAACGCCAGACTTCGGGAATCCCGCCGGAGGCACAATGGCCGGAGCATCCTCGCTATGCCGACTGGGAAGCCGTCCGCGATCGAGTGCTCGGACCGGAAATCCCGATCCGACTCGCGGGCCCGAGACAGGAATCGCGAATCGCCGTTCAGCGAGTCAACCGACCGATCGTCATCCACCGGCCTGAGCGGCCCGAAGGTGCGCGGTTCATGAGTGCGTTCCTGGAGGCACCGATCGACCACCCGCACCCGGAAGGTCGCGACACGGATTCCAGCGTGCCCGCACCCGCTAAAACTGACACGCCGCCTGTGAAGGACATGCCCAAACGGAGCAACCCGTGATGGCCCGCATGATCATCGCGGCGCTTCTGCTGTCGCTCACTCAACTCGGCGCGATTGCCGACAGCGTGCGGGCGGGCTCATCATTTCAGCCATCGACCCATGCAACCAAGCCAGTCATCATCGAACTCGACGGTGTGGAAATCGGCCACGCCGGGAAACTTCCTCCCGACAGCACGGCAACTCATGTGCGCACGGTTCGCAACACGAGCGCTGGGCCCATTTCGCTCCGCGTGATCAAATCCACCTGCGCGTGCTTGAAACTCGATTTCGACAAGTTGATTCCCGCCGGAGATCGGGGCACGGTGCGAGTTACGGCCCCCGTTGTGGGAACGCCCGGTGAGCAGGGCCATTGGGCAACCTTTGAAGCCAGCGTTACCGCCACCGACGGCACCATCAGCAGCGCCCGGTTCGACATCGGAGTCCGATACGAAGCCGACCTGACTTTCGTGGTCGAGCCTTCGCGTCTATGGATCACCGGCATCCGAGGCGTGGCGATCGAACGGCGCGTGTACGTTCGCGGCCTCGCCCTGGATGCCTTGAACGTTCGCGATCTGCGCGTCGAGCCGGCACTCTTCTCGGCTTCGCTCGGACCACATATCGAGTACCAGTCTGAAGTAAACCCGGGCGAAGCGGCGCTGCCGATCATCTTGCGAGGTACGCCTGCCGCAGCTGGGCTTTTCGACATCACGCTTGTTTTCGAGACCAGCGAGCCCAAGTTTCCAATTGTTCGCGTTCCGATTCAGGTACGCGTCCGCGAGTTTTGGGTGGCCGAGCCTGCGGGATTTGCGATCATCATTTCACCGGGGGACGTTTCGCCTATCCGTCGCGCCCTCCGAGTCTTCTCGCGGGACGGCACCCCTGCCCCAGCAGCCCGAGCGGAACTCCGCGACGAGAAGGGGAACCCGCTCGCGCTCCCCTCCGTGCACCTGAAGGTCATCCCCGGCACGACAGACCGAGCGACCACCGTCGAGATCGAAGCACTCCCCGTCGCCCTTCCCGATAACGGCATCGCCAAAGTCGCCCTTCTGCGGGCTGATGGCACCGAACTCCGAACCGTTCCTCTGGCGTGGGTGAAGCGATTGCCGTAGTACACTGCCCCCATGCCCATGCCCGCGGAGATGCACCTGGCCTCGCTCGACGTCTTCGGCCGTCAGGTGATCGAGCCCGCCATCATCCAGGCCCGCGTGCCGCTGAGCGTGGAGGCGTTTCAATCGCGCGAGATCGTGCCCGTGGAAGCCGCGCGACGGGCGCGGTTCCGTCGGGTCGCCCTGGGCTGGACGTGGGGGCCCGCGTGGTCCACCTGCTGGTTTCGCCTTTCCGGGCGCGTGCCAGCAGGTGGGGGGTGGGATCCAAAGGCCACCCACGTGCGATTCAGCAGCGGCACCGAAGCTCTGCTCTGGGGCCCGCAAGGCCCCGCTCACGGGTTTGACGCCAACCGCGATCGGGCGCTGCTTTCGCTCGCGGTGCCCACGCGCGGCATGTCGCGGGGTGGTGCGAGAAAAGGCGTTGTGAGTTTGCTTCTTGAAGCCGCGTGCAATCACCCGCTGGGTGCCGACGGCTCGCCTTGGGGCGACGACGAAACCAAGCGGCGCTGGGCGAGCGCCAAGCCCGGCCGGTTGGATGCGGCCGAACTGGTGCTGGTAAGTGACGAGGTCGAGCGCCTGTGGCATGCGTGGTCGCTGGCGATCGACCTGGCGCGGGAACTTCTGCCGCCGCCGCCGCCGATCACGACGCACAGCGAGCGTTTCCCGGCGAACCTGCCGTGGCAGGATTCGCGGTGCGAGGCGCTGCTGACGGGATTGCGAGAGGCGCATCGGTTGATCGCGGGCACCGGCAATCCCCACCACGCGCGCCTCACCCCAACGAGAACCCCCTCCGCCTTGCCGCGCTCGGCACCTCCCCCGCCCCCCCCACTGGGAGCGGTGGACGGTGGTCTGCGCGTTCACACGATTGCCCGAGCCGCCTTGCGCGTGCTCGAATCTGCCCTCGCCCAACCGCCCCGCGGGTCGGCCACCACCTGCCACGCTGTGGGCCACGCGCACATCGATACCGCGTGGCTCTGGCCCATCCGCGAGACCCGCCGCAAGTGCCAGCGCACGTTCGCAACCGTTCTCGCGCTCATGGATCGCTACCCGGATTTCCGCTTCGTGGCCAGTCAGGCGCAGCAGTACGCGTGGGTTGAACAGGATGCACCCGACCTCTTTCGCCGCATCGCCGAGCGCGTTGCCGAGGGTCGCTGGGAGCCCGGCGGCGGCATGTGGATCGAGCCCGATTGCCACATCCCGAGCGGCGAATCACAGGTCCGCCAGATCGTGCAAGGCACGCGCTACTGGTCCTCTCGCTTCGGCACCCGCGGCGCGCAGACCTACCTCTACCTGCCCGACACCTTCGGCTTCCCGCCCTGCCTGCCCGGCATCATGATGCGGGCCGGTCTGACCACGTTCATCACCAACAAGATCTCCTGGAACGAATCGACGCCCTTCCCGCACACGACGTTCCTGTGGCGCGGGTTGGATGGCTCAAAGGTGGTCACGCACTTCACGCCCGGAAACGACTACAACGCCACCAACTCGCCGCGCGAGTTGCGGCGGGGTGAAGCCAATCACCGGTCGCTCGCGGTCGCGGCCCGCGAACCTCGCACGGGAACAGTCGAAGGCGGCGCACGCTGGCTCCAGCCTTTCGGCTTTGGCGATGGCGGCGGCGGGCCCACGGCGGGCATGATCGAGAACGCGATCCGTGCCGACCCTTGCGAGGGCCTGCCACGCGTGCGCATGGACCGGGTTGACGAGTTTTGCGGGGCCCTTCACGCCGACATCGGCGGGGCATACGGCAACGGTACGACCGTCCCTGAATGGTCTGGCGAGTTATATCTCGAACGCCATCGCGGCACGCTCACCACGCAGGCCTGGATCAAGCAGGCCAACCGCCAGGCCGAGGACGACTTGCGGCTTGCCGAGGGCCTGCTGGCTGGAAGCCCGACCCCCTTGAAGCCGCGCGAACGCGCCGGTGCCATGGCAAACCTCGATGAAGCGTGGGAACTACTGCTGCTCAACCAGTTTCACGACATTCTGCCCGGCTCATCGATCGCGGCGGTGTATGCCGACGCACGCCGCGACCACGCGCGCATCACGGCCATCACGCGCGATCTGATCGACGATGGCCTGGCACGCTGGGCCCGCGCGATGGGCGACGGCGGCGGGACAAGGCCCGTCATGATCTTCAACCCGGTCAGTACTCGCACTGTGGGAGAAGTGGCCTTCAGCACGGAGCAAGGGCGCGCATCGGCCACGCGCGATCGCGCCAATCGTCTCATCGCTTCCGCGCCGGGTTTCGGTGCGCGCGTCATCGATGCGGCGGCCGCCAGAAATGCGCAGCACGCGTCGACCCACGGCGCGGGCGTCACCCTTCGCCAGCACGGCTCGCGCTCTGCCACACTCGCCAACGACCATCTCTCGGCCACGATCGACGCGCTGGGCCAGGTCACCAGCCTCCGCGTGCCCGACGACGACGGCACGCTCGGCCCCGAACTGGCCGCGACACCGCTCAACGCCCTCGTGCTGCACGACGATCGCCCCCGCGCGTGGGACGCGTGGGATATCGACGACAGCCACGCCTGGACCATCGAGTTCCAGCGTGCGCCCGCGAGCCGCTGGCGAATCACGGCCAAGTCTGCCGACCGCTGTGCCATCGAGGTGACTCGCCCGATCGGCAGGGCCAGCCGCGTCATCACCACCTTCAGCCTTTCCCGCGGGGCGCGCCGACTGGAGATCGCCCATCGCGTCGATTGGCACGAGCAGCGCCGCCTGCTGCGCGTCGAGTTCCCGCTGGCGGTGGAAGCCGAGCACGCGACGTTTCAGACGCAGTTTGGCCGCCACACCCGCCCCACGCGCCCGAACACGTCCGCCGAGCACGCCGCGTTTGAGGTGCCTATTCAACGCTGGATCGATGTCAGCGACCCCCGCCACGGCGTCGCCATCCTCAACGACCGAACGTTCGGCGGTTCGGCACGCCAAGTCGGTCCCGCATACCCCGGCACGATCGTCGCGCTCTCCCTCCTTCGCGCGCCGATGTGGCCCGACCCCACCGCCGACCGCGGCATCCACACGTTCCGCTTCGCCATCCTGCCCCACGAAGGGCCGCTCGCATGGGCAAACGTCGATGAAGAGGCGGAGGCGATGCATCGACCACTCATCGCCATGCCCATGCCGGCACGATCAGTGAAACGGTCGCGGCGGTCGCCCGAAGCCCCCACCGAGTGGGCCCCGGTCGAGATCGAATCCAGCCAGCCGTCGTATGTGCAGATCAGCGCCCTCAAGTTTGCCGAGGACGGCCGCGGCACCATTCTCCGCCTCGTCGAAACCGCTGGCGCGGGCGACGACATCGTTGTCCGCTGGAACATCCCGGCACGCACGGTCGTCGAAACCGACCTGCTCGAACGCCCGCGTGCGGCACGGCCCGCGAGCGATTTCCAGCACACATCGCGCGGGGCCCGCGCCGAGACGCGCCTGACACTCCGGCCATTCGAGATACTGACCCTTCGCGCATCGCCTGCGGCACGCTGATTCGAGAGACACACCCCCATCGAATCCTGCGGTTCGTCGGCTTCCACGCCGCGCCAAGACCATTCACTTCGTGCTCGGCGTCATCTCGCGCGTGAACATCACCGCATCAAAGCACTGCCCCCACACCGCGCGCTCGCGTCCGTAGCCCATCGGCCGCATGACTTGCGGGTTGCGCAGCCACGCCGCGCCCGCGTCGTCCTTGGGCGGTTTCAGCGGCACGATCGCCAGCGAAAGCCCCGCTTCCGCCATCAGCGTTTCCAGGTCGCCCGGCTCGCTGGGCGGAATGGCCGTCGGCACCGACCACGGGCGACCGATCTGACCCGTGTGCGCGGTGAACGTGATCGTGAAGTAATCAGCTCCGAGTTCCGCCGCGGCGTAATGGCCCATGGGCTTGAAGTGGTCTTCGCCAAGGGCTCGATTGCGGCCATACAAACTCTCGCACACCTCGGGGTTCTTGAGCAAGTGCGAACTCGCCGCCCACGCGATGATCTTCTTGCCCGGGTAGTACTCGTTCGCCAGGAACGCCAGGTTGGAGCCCATCCGCTCGTCGCGCGCTTGCAGGATGGGCATGGGCGTCGCATGCACGTCGGCGCGGTTCACGCCACGCATCCCCAGGTCGTGCGCCAGCAGGTTCAGCAGCGTCCGGCGCAGAAACTCGACCTCCCGCGGCTCGGCGTGCTTGGCCAGTTCATCGCGGCGCGCCTCGACCAACGCCATGAGCGCTTGAACCTGCGCCCGAGCCTCGGCCGGTCGCTCCTCCGAGCCGCCCGGCGGCGACCCGTCTTCACGCAGTCGCGAAGCCATCCTTCGCACCGCTTCGACACCCTCGCGAATCGCGCCAGAAGAGAGAGGATTCGGCACATCCGCCGGCGCGTGCTTCTCGAACCAGCCCTCGAGCCACGTCGCGTGCGCCCGGCGTGAGTGCGTCGAGGTGTACTGGTTGTCAAACCCCGCGATGATGAGCCGGCGCGTCGGATGCGTCTTCACCGTCCGCGCGGCGTACTCCAGAACCGGCCTGGCCTGGGCGCTCTGGGCCCAGATGCCGAGACGCCATGTTCATGCGCGATCTTCGCGACATCGGCAGGCTCGACGCCCTTGGCGAACATCTCGTCCACGCGCCGACAATCAAACAGCCCCGACTCCCACGCGAGCACGTCGAAGTTCATCTCCTGGTGCAGGAACCGCACCAGGCGGCACTTGGCCTTGAAGGTGGAGCCGTCGCCGTGGGATTGCTCGCCGAGCGCGACGACCCGGGCCGATCCAATGAGGGCCTTGAGCGGCATGAGATCGGAGAAGTCCTCGTCCTCACGCACCGGCGCATCGGCACTGGGCGCGGGGAAGTTCGTCGATGGTGCGAACGCGGATGGCGCGATCGCGGAACCAGTGGATGCGGGGATCGCTGGCGGAAGAGACGGCGAGGATTCCGATTGGCTGATTGCACACAAGGCCAACCACCAGCGCATGCACGATCGACATGCGCGGGACACCGCCGGCATTCATCGGTGTGGGCCGCACGATGTATGCCGGCTGCACCCGGACATCAGCCCTGCGCCCTCGCCGCATCCGCGTCGCGCAAGTACCCCTCCCGATCCACGCGCTCCAGATACCGGCTCGGATCAGGCGTCGGCGTAAACCCAAACCGCGTATACAGCGTGTGGGCGTCCTTGGTGAAGAGGGCGAAGCGGCGCAGCCCGGCGAGATCGGGATGGTCCACCACGGCCTGCACAAGTTGCTTGGATATCCCACGCCCTCGGTGCGAGTCGATGACGAAGACATCGCACAGATACGCGAAGGTGGCGCGATCAGTAACGACGCGGGCAAACCCGACAAGGCCGGGCAGGTTGGGCCTGCCATCGGCCCGCGCCACGGCATGGTCATACGCGGCAAAGCAGAGCGAGTTGCGGATGGCCCGCTCCACCCGCCCGAGGCCGATGCCGGGTGACCAGTAGGAGCGCGTGAGGAACGCGTGGATAGCGGGCAGATCGAGGAGGGTGGGGTCGGTGAAGATGGGCAACAGCACCGCAGGCATGGCCGAGGTTACGCGCAAGGGGACACCCTGGTAATTGCTTCGACAAAAACCCCCGGCTCGCGCCAGGGGCTCTCTTACTTCTGCTAGTGCCTAGTGCCCGATGCCTAGTGCCTCCTTACCCCTTCATCTTCTCCGCCTTCTTCCGCGCATCGTCCAGCGTGCCCACATACATGAACGCGCCTTCGGGCAGGTCGTCGCCTTCGCCGTTGCACAGGCGTTCGAAGGAATCGAGGCACTCGTCGAGGTTGGTGGTGACGCCCGGGAAGCCCGTGAACACCTCGGCCACATAGAACGGCTGGCTGAGGAAGCGCTCGATCTTGCGGGCGCGAGACACCGTCAACTTGTCTTCTTCCGACAGTTCGTCGACGCCGAGGATGGCGATGATGTCCTGCAGGTCCTTGTACCGCTGCAGGATGATCTGCACGCGACGGCTCACGCGATAGTGCCGCTCGCCCACGATGTCGGCCGACAGGATGCGGCTGCTCGAACCCAGCGGATCGACGGCGGGGAAGATGCCCTTCTCGGCGATGCCGCGCTGCAGCACGACCGACGCGTCGAGGTGGGCGAAGGCCGTGGCGGGGGCGGGATCGGTGTAGTCGTCGGCGGGCACATAGATGGCCTGCACCGAGGTGATGGCGCCCTTGTCGGTCGAGGTAATGCGTTCCTGCAACTCACCCATCTCCGTCGAGAGCGTCGGCTGGTAACCCACGGCACTGGGCATACGACCGAGCAACGCCGACACTTCCGAACCCGCCTGCGTGAAACGGAAGATGTTGTCCACGAACATCAGGGTCTCTTTGCCCGACGCATCGCGGAAGTCCTCGGCCATGGTCAGGGCCGAAAGGGCCACGCGCAGACGCGCGCCGGGAGGCTCGTTCATCTGGCCGAACACCATCGCCACCTTATCGAGCACATGGCACTTCTTGCCCGTGCTATCGATGTACTCGGCTTCCTTCATTTCGCGCCACAGGTCGTTGCCCTCGCGGGTGCGCTCGCCGACGCCCGCAAACACCGAGTAGCCACCGAAGTTCCGCGCCACGCGGGCGATGATTTCCTGGATGATGACGGTCTTGCCGACGCCGGCACCGCCGAACAGGCCGATCTTGCCGCCGCGGACGAAGGGGCAGAGCAGGTCGATGACCTTGATGCCCGTGGGCAGAATCTCGGTCTTGGGGTTCAACTGGCTGAACTCGGGCGGCTGCTTGTGAATGGGGCTGGTCTTGCCCGGGCCCATCGGCGCACCCTTGTCGATCGGCTCGCCCAGCAGGTTGAACACGCGACCGAGCACGCGCTCGCCAACGGGGACGGAGACGGCGGCACCGGTGTCGGTGCAGGACATCCCGCGGCGGAGGCCGTCGGTGGTGCCGAGGGCGACGGCGCGAACCTTGCCGCCGCCGAGGTGCTGCTGAACTTCACCGGTGAGGTGCAGTTTGCCCACGGGGGTGTCAGCCTCCATCTTCAGAGCGTTGTAGATTTCGGGGAGCCGGTCCTCGGGAAACTGGGCGTCGAAGGTGGAGCCGATGACCTGGGTGATGGTGCCGCTGGATGCCATGGTGGGCTTCTCGTAATGGGCCGAATGGAATCGAAGACCGAACCGGAAAATGGGGGCAAAGGATAGGCTATTCTCAGGCGGCAGTCAGCCCTTTGCGGGCCGACCCTGCCCGGCCCGTGCCCACGGGCCGAGGAGCGTGAGAAGGTTGGAAAACGATCGGTGTGAGCTTGACGATGTGGACGCGGGTTTCGTGGGAGAGGTTCCCGCGCGCCGCCTTAGACTCGGCGTCATCACCGCGAGTGATCGGCTCGATCCGAGTGTTCTTTCGGGAATCCCCTATTCGCTCGTTAACGCCCTGAGGCCACTGGTTGATACCGTCGAGTTCATCGCGATTGACGGTTCGGAGCCTGACCGAGCCATCGGTGCTCGCCGGTCGTTCCACGCCCGTTTCGCTGATCGCCTTCGCCACGCCGCCTGCTGGCCCGACGGCACCCCGCGCCTGCTCGACCGCTGGGCACCCGATTGGGTCGAGCGACGCCTCACCACGCGCGCTGCCGAACGCGGTCTGCTTCTCTCCGCCCGACTGGCCAGACACCCCACATCCCTCGATGCCGTCCTGAGCGTTTTCGGTTCCGAGCCCCTCAGCGGCTTGCAGACGACCCTGCCAATCCTCCACTTCTCCGACAGCACCCCCGAACTCTTGAACACCGGCCCCCTCGGCTATCAACCAGGCCGCGGCCCCGGCTTCTGGCACGCCGCCCACGAAATCGAACGCCGCGCCCTCGCTCGCGCCTCCATCGTGGCCCTCGCCTCCACCACCGCTCGCCAATCCGCCATCGAGCACTACGCCGTCGAGCCACGCCGCGCCATCGTGGCCCCCATGGGGGCCACGGTGCTTCCCCCCGACCCCGCCGCCATGCGCCCGTTGCCACCGTCCACCCGCGACCTCCGCCTCTGCATCGTCGCCGCCGATCCCGTCCGCAAGCGCGCCGGCCTCGCTGTCGAATGCACTGAGCACCTCGTCCGCATGGGCTGGAACGCTCGCCTCACCATCATTGGGCGCGACCACCCCTCGATTCCGCGCGCACGCTTCGTCGATCACGCTGGCCCGCTCAGCCTCGCGTGCCCGCGTGATCGCGCTCGCCACCAAGCCATCCTGGCTTCTTCGCACCTCATGCTGCTTCCCTCCGCCGCCGAGGCGTGGGGCATCGCCCCGGCCGAAGCCGCGCACTTCGCCAAGCCCAGCATCGTCTCGGACGCCGGCGGCCTGCCCGAAGTCGTCCTCCACAACCACACCGGCCTAGTCCTGCCAATGGCCAGCACCGCCCTCGACTACGCCCGCGCCATCGATTCCCTCTGTCGCGCCTCGGCACGCTACACCCGCCTGGCCGAAGCCACGCTGGCTCGAGCCCGCGCCGAGTTCACTTGGGAGCGCTGCGCCCAGCGCCTGCTCGCCGCGCTTGAAGCGCGAATGGGCGTGATCCCGGCATCCACGGCAACCTCCCCAGTTGATCACACCACGCGATCGCGCTTCAGGGGCTCGGGCGGCCCGCCTCGCTCCCCCACTGCTGCCGGGTCGATCTCCCGCAAGTAGTCCCACGAATAGATGCCCGTATCGTGCCCGTCAGAAAACGTGATGCGGATCGCGTAGTTGCCCACCAGTTCAGCCTTCGTCGCCACCAGCGGCCCGGCATTCGCCGCTGCTGCGGGCAGGATCGTCAGCGGGTTCTTGGCCAGGTCCTCGCGCAGTTGCCTGGCATCGGCCGAGGGCGAGAAGCGGCGCAAATACGCAATGCTGTAGTACGAAGACGCCCCGTCGGCCCATCGCACGGTGAGGCCGCGGTCTTTCTTCAGGTCGATGGCGCGGGGGGAGGGTTCCACAGGCAAGGGTATCAACGAAACGCGACCGTCAGGGAGCGGGCTTGCTGCCCCGCGCGCAGCATGCAGCCTAACCGTCAGGGAAGGCCTCTTTGGATGCACGCAAACCGAGCCCTCCCTCACGTTCGGGCTGCATGTGGCGAGGGCGAGCGCAACTCGGTATCGCCCTTACGGTCGCGTGTCGTTGCGCTGCGCCACATTCTTCAGAAAAAACTCCGCGATCCGCGTGTACAGCCGTGTTGTCACTTCCGGATCGGGCACCATGTGGGTGAACCCGGCCAGCGGCAGGAACTCAAAGTGCTTGCCCGCACGGAAGAGCGCCTGCGACATCTTCAAACTGTGCATGAAGTACACGTTGTCGTCGCTGGTGCCGTGGATGATGAGCATCGGCACGCGCAGATCCTTGCAGTACGTCAGCACGTTGGACTTGTCGTAGGCCGCGGCAATTTGTGCCCTCAGCCTGTCGTCACCCATCCCCGCCCCCACCCCCCCCGGCACGCCCATATACCGCTCGGTGTAGTGCGTGTCGTAGTCCATCCAGTCCGCCACCGGTGCGCCAGCACACCCGGCGTGATACACGTCCGGCCGCTGCATCGCGGCATGCGCCGAGAAATACCCACCGAACGACCAGCCATAGATGCCCACCCGCGAAAGGTCCATCTCCGGGTGCTTGGCCGCGAGCGCCTTCAGTCCAGCCGCCTGATCGTCGAGCGCCGGGCCGATCAGGTCCATGTGAATCGCACGCTCCCAATCTCGCCCTCGCCCGGGTGTGCCGCGGCCATCCAGCGTGACCACGATGAACCCCTGATCGGCAATCCACTGCTGCAGGTAGTAACTCTGCGGCGTGCTGTGCACCGTCTTGGCGTGCGGTCCGCCGTAGACGTTCACGATCACCGGGTAGGTACTCCCAGACTTGAAATCGCGCGGGCGGATGATCGCCGCCCGCATCCCGCGCGTGCGCCCGGCATCCACCGTGTCCAGTTTCAGATTGGGCGTCCAGGGCGGCGTCTCGCGCGTGGCGCGCATCGGCCACGCCTTCCCGTCTCCGCCACCCAGCCGCCGCGCCGTCCACCGCGTCGTGCCGTCGGCTGCGACGCTCGTCTCCACACACCAATCCGATTCCTCCGCCACGATCACGCTGTGCCGTCCCGCGCCGTGCGTGATCGCGTGCGGTGCCATCCGCTTCCGCAAGGGCGACATCCACACATGCGACTCGGTCGTATCCGTGCTGGCCGACAGGTACAGATCCTGCGCGGCTTCGTCGAAGTGCACCAACCCCTCCAGCCCCATCTCCGGCGGCGTCAACACCGCATCGAACGTCCCGTCGCCCTTGCGCCGCTCCAGTTGCCAGAAGCCGCGCGATTCGGTCATCCACAGAAACCCAGAGCCGTCCTTAAGCCACTTGGGGAACTTGCCTTCCAGGTTCAGCCACGCGGCATCGCGCTCCCTCAGCAGTTCACGCGTCGAGCCGTCGTTGCTCACCGCCATCAGCACCTGCTCGGTTTGCGCACGATTCTGCACCAGCAAGCACAGCGGCGCGTTCTTCGACCACGTCACCCGTGCCAGATACTCATGCTTGGTGCTATCCCATTGCACCCACGTTGTTCCGCCGCCGCTGACCGCGATCACACCCAGTTTCACCTTCGCGTTGGCCTTGCCCGGGCGCGGATAAGGCCACGCGTCGGGTTCCTTCCCCGGGTTCACGCCATCGGCAATGTGAAAGGTCTCCATCCCCGCAGTGTCGGTCTGCTGATACGCGATCCAGTTGGAATCCGGCGACCACCAGAACCCTTGGAAGCGGTCCATCTCTTCCTGGGCAACAAACTCCGCTAGACCGTTCGTGATCGTGTCGCCCGTCTTGGTGGTCAGGCGCGTTTCGCTGCCGTCGGCGAGACTGGTCACATACAGGTCACCATCGCGCACGCAGGCGACTTTCGTCCCGTCGGGCGAAAACCGTGGATCGATCGGAAAGCCACCCTTCGACACCACCTCCTTCTTCACCCCGCCCGCCCGGTCAAACACAAACAGCCGCCCGCTCAGCGGCACCAGAATCTGCTTCCCGTCGGTGCTCAACTGGTACGACGCGATCCCCCGGCTCGCCATCCGCATCCGCTCACGCCGGGCCAGTTCCTCGGCGGTCAACTTCTCTTCGCCTCCGCCCAGGATCTGGTCGGCCGTCAGCAGCACGCGCTCGGCACCGGTCGCCGTGTCCAGCGTGAAGAGGTCCTGCACAAACGACCGCGGCCCCGACCGCAGGAACAGCACCGCCGACCCATCGGGCGTGATCGTGATGCTCTTGGGCGTGCCGTGGCTGAAACCCCGCGTCGCGGCAAACTGCGCGAGGAACTCGGGGTTGCGCACCGTGCTCGATCGATCGGCAATCGGCGCTGCTGGCCGGGACGCGGTCGAGGCACCGCCACTGGAACCCGCCCGGCACACACCCAACACCGTCACACCCGCCATCGCCAGAAGCACGCTCGCACGCAGTGAAGGTCTCATACAGGCAGCATATCCGAATGCGCCAATCGCTCCTCCCGCCCCATTCCCCCGCCAGTCTACTTCGCCAAGCCCACGATGAGCACTCGCTCAGGCCTCACACGAGACATCGCTCCCTCTATCCTCATCCCATCCATCCCCAAGGGATCCATCCATGACCACCACACCCACCCCCGGCACTGTCCGCCTCCACCGCGTCCTCCGCGCCCCCGCCGACCGCGTCTTCAAGGCCTTCATCGACCCTGCCGCGATGGGCAAGTGGCTCCCCCCCCACGGCTTCACCGGCCAGGTGCAGCACATGGATGCCCGCGTCGGCGGCGGTTACAAAATGTCCTTCACCAACTTCCGCACCGGCCACGCCCACGCCTTCGGCGGCATCTATGTCGAACTCGTCCCCGGCCAGCGCCTCCGTTACACCGACCGGTTCGACGACCCCAACCTCCCCGGCGAAATGTCCGTCACCACCTCCGCCCCGTCGCCTGCGGCACCGAACTCTCGATCGTTCAAGAAGGCATCCCCGCCGCCATCCCTACCGAGTTCTGCTACCTCGGCTGGCAGGAATCCCTTTCCATGCTCGCCCAACTCGTCGAGCCTGAGATTCCTTGATCGCGCTTTCCCGCGACCGCACAACCCAACCATCACCGCTGACACCCCCGGCACCACACCGTCGTCCGCTGCGCGATCACCGCCTTCGCCAAGGTCTTGCCACACCGCATGCACGCGTCGCCGCCACGCCCATACACCTGGTGCCGATCGCGATACGTCCCGGGCTTGCCGTCTCCATCCACAAAGTCACGCAACGTCGAGCCCCCGGCCTCGATCGACGCACTCAGCACCTCCCGCACGCGCCGCGAGAGGCGAGCCACCTCCACCATGGTCAGGCGGCCGGCCAGCCGCCTGGGCGAAAGGCCCGCCCCGAACAACGCCTCATCCGCATAGATGTTCCCCACCCCCGCCAGCACGTTCTGATCGAGCAGCGCGCTCTTGATCGGGCGACGCGATCCCGCGAGCCCTGCAGCCAGTTCGCTCGGCTCGATCGTCAGCGCATCAGGTCCCAAGGACGCCCACCGCGCCTCCAGTACCTCAATCGTCGCGCAGGGCGTCAACCCACCGAACCGCCGCGGGTCGCGAAAGACCAATCGCACGTCGGACGCGCCGACCGCAGCAGTCGTGCCCCCGATCGTCCACGAGACGTGCATGTGGGTCAGCCGCGCCAATTCGGCCTCAGTCGTCACCAGCAACTGACCGGTCATCCCCAGTTGCACCACCAGGCACCGCCCATCGCAGGCCACCAGCGCTAACTGCTTGCCGTGCCGACGAACGCTGGCGATCTCGGCATCCGCCAACAACGCCCGTGGCGAAGCATCCCCCTCAACCACGTCGCGCCGCTTCAACTCCACACGCTGCAGCACCCGCCCCACCACCGATGGCGCCACCGTCCGCCCCACGCGCTCCACTTCCGGTAACTCTGGCATGACTGATTGAAGCCTTTCGCCGGAATGAACGCGGAAGGCGCAGAGAGAAAGGCAGGATGAACGCAGAGTGAGGAAATGTGTCAACGCATGAAGTCACGCCATTTTCTTTCCATCCCGCCTTCCCTCTCTGCGTTCCTCGGCGTCCTCCTCCATGACCTCCGCGTTCCTGCCTTCGTCCGAAAACTCCCAAGAAAACGCGCCCCAAAACATCACCGCCCCACCTGTCGGCGGGGCGGTGGCGCCCTCTGGGAAAAAGGGCGCGGTGCTGAGGCTTTGTTGGGGGCGTGTGAATCGGGCAGGCTTCGTGTTCGCCCGCGCTTCGCTCGCCCATTCGTCAGATGCGCCCGGCGGTTCCCGCCGTCGCAAAGTCCACGATTTTCAGCGTCGCTTCGCCGCGCCCGCGTGGCTCGGGCGGATCGAATCAGGATTCTTCCTTACGGCTTCTTCTCAGCCTTCTCGGCAAGCACCTTGCGAAGCAGTTCCTCCATCTTTTCAAGACGCTCAGAGAGCTTCGTGAGTTTCTTGTCAAGTTCGCGCTGGTGTTCGGGCAGCACCATGAAACTGTTGCCCTCGGGGCCTTCGAATATCTGCCCCATGCCACCGCCGCGCAGTTGCTCGAGGCCCTTGAGTCGATCGCGGAGCGTGTTCATGCCCGGCAGATCGGCCCCCGCGGGCGGCTCGGGCGCTTCGGGTGCTTCCGGAGCCATCGCGGGCACCGGCAGTTTCGCCTTCAGACGATCCGCGTCGAACTTCTCCAGCGTGATGGTCACATTGCGCTTCACGCCCTTGCTGATGACGCCGAACGTCACCGTGTCGCCCGGGTTCTTCTTCGACATGCCTTCGCGGAAGGCCGTCACGCCGCAGGGCGACTTGCCGTCGATCGAGACGATGATGTCGTAGGGCTTCAAGCCGCCCTTGCCGGCGGGCAGGTCGCTGTCCACCGCGGTCAGCAGGGTCGCTTCTTCTTCGGTCAGGCCGAAGTGCTCGGCCAGCGGGCCGGTCAGATCATCGAGAATCACGCCCACCATCACCTTGGGCTGCACCGGCGGTTCGGAAAAGGTATACGCCTTGGCGAGCGGCGCGCGGCTGGTCGCGATGGCCGCTTTTTCCTTGGCCGCTTTCGCGTTCCAGGTCGCGCCCTTGGTGCTGGAGATGTTCTTGAGTCGCGTCAGTTCCTTGCCGTCGCCATCGAGCACGATGATGTGGCTGCCATCCACCTTCACGCGCTCCGACGGCACCGCCTTGCCATCCACCTTGGCGCTCTGCACCTTGCCATCCACCATCTCAATCGCAATGCTCCGGCCATCTTCGCTCTTGGTCACGAAGGAGACCGTGTCATCCAGCCCGCCGAACGCCGTGACAGCGTGCTGCGCGACCAGCGGCAAGGCTTCGCAGTTCCCGCCACCCGACTGAGCCTGTTGCTTGATGATCACCCGCTGCTGACCAGCGGATGCTGAGTCTTCGGGGGGTAAGGGGGGGCACGCCATCGCCGTGCCCGAAACACAAGCCAGCCCGGCGGCAAACACGAGACGATGCAGGTCAGTGCGACGCATGATGGACCCTTTCATCGACGAGCGACCGGGCCGCCAAGGCGGAATCGGTCGCGATCATCAGGAAGACGAACACACACTCCGCGCGATCCGACGCGCGATCAGAAACTCGACCCGCCCTCGACCGGGGCCGAGGTGGGAATGAGCACTTTCTTGCCGCTCTCGTTGACGCCGATCTTGTACAGATCGCTCACCCACGCACGCTCCAGCACCTGGCGCACATAGAACGCCTCGTACCCCTCGCCCGTGGGCGAAGGACGGACGTCTACCACCATCCGCTCGGGCAGTTCGCCCACCACCAGCCCGGCCTCGCGGCCAGCGCTGAGGTAACTGTCCCACGCCGATTGGGGCGTGGCGGGGGGAACGTTCATCAGCGTGCCCTGTGCGCCCGGGCGGTGCTCCATGCCCGTCTGAATCAGCCCGGTCTGCTGCGCCACAAAGCCCAGTGCCAGCACCGCCGCGACCGCCCAGCCCACCAGATGTGATCGAGCCGAACGCCCAGCCCCGCCGGGCACCGCGCGAGTGAGCCGCAGATGAGGCACATCCACCCGCTCGGCACAATCCACAATCGGGGCCACTTCCCGCACGAGCGCTTCGCAACCACGCCGCGTGTCGATGATCTCCGTCCAGATTGTTTCATCCACACGCGCCAGCGCTCGCAGCGTGGCCCAGTCCTGGTCCGATGCGCGGGCGTCGACCAAGCGCGAAACCAGCACCTCGCGGTCGCTGACGGATTCGGGTTGGCTGGCGGTTACGGTCATGTGTGAACTCACCCTTCAGAGATGCGCAAAGCCGTCGGTCCCGTCGGAAAACCCACCCGAGGGGTTGGGGGGGTGGGCGACTTCCCTAGGTCCGGGGCTTGTCAGGATCAAAAAGGACCCTCACCCGAACTCCACCGTCCGGGTGAGGGTGCGAAGGAAAAAAAGGCACTTCAGAGCGGGCACCGGCTGCCGACGGTTCGGCGGCCTGACCCGCGGTGGCCCGTTCGCGGAGCATGCGACGGGCCCTGGCAATCCGAGTCTCAATCGTGGTCTCGGGCAAATCCATGATCGCCGAGATTTGGCGATAGGACAGTTCCTGTACGCAGCGCAGGAGCAACGGCTCCCGATATTCCTGAGGAAGTTCAGCCGCCAGGCGCATAAGTCGCCCAGATTCCTCGTGCTTTGACACGGCGGCCACGGGTGTCGGACCGGCCCCATCGGCCAGCCCGGGAACCCGCGCGTTCCGGTCAACCTCCCACCCGCGTTCTCCCCCACCCCCACCCCCACCCCCAGAATCAGTGCCTGACGAACTCGAATCCAGCGACACCGAACGCGGCGCGGCGGCATGACGCCGCCCGGCCAATCGTGCCGTGTTCAGCGCGACCATCCGCAGCCAGGGCACGAACGCGGCGGGCTCGTCAAGCGTCTTCACCTTGGCCAGCAGCGTAATCGCGACATCCTGAAGCAGGTCTTCGACATCGGCGGACGACGGTTTGTGGGCGAGGATGACCGCGGTAACCCATCGGCGGTGCTGGGCCCACAGCGCGCGCAACGCGGCGTGGTCGCCCGCCATCGCGGATTCGACCAGACTGGTGCCGGGGGATTGGGCAAAGTCCTCAGCCATGTCCCAACCAACAGATGCGCACGGGGGCGGGTTCCGTCGGCCAACCCGGGTCCGATCGGGGATTCTCCGGATATCGGTCGTATGGCGAACCGTGCGGGAGCAGACCGGCTAGCCTGCCTGAGTGAGTTCCCTTCATTCCTTACCCAATCACAGCGGTACCGGTTCGGCGATTCGTGTTCGGCAGATCGCGCCGAGCGAAGCCAGTCGAGTGCCGGAATGGGCGGATGCCCTTCGGACGTTCAACCCAGAAACCACGCGCGCGCTGAAACAGGAGGATCGTGGAAGTGAGGGAAACTCGGGAGGGGTTTTTCTGGCTCGGTTGGCGGGGAAAGACGTGGTGGTGAAGGTGATACCGCTTTCGCTTTGGGGGCGGGTGAAGGCTTGGATGGGCCAGTCGCGCGGGTGGCGGCAATGGCAGGGCACGCAGATTCTCGAATCGGTGGGTATTCCCACCGCATCGGCGCTTGTGCTGGCTACCCGATCGTCGCCCGGTGCTGAGTTGCTGGTACTGCAAGCCCTTTCAGGCCCGACGCTGCTTCGGGTGATGAATGATGCCCAGCGGGTGCCGCTGAGTCCGCTTCACGAGCGGCAACTGGTGAATGGGCTGGCCCGGACGATCGGAGGACTGCACGCGCTGGGTTATTGGAACCGCGATGGCAAGCCCAGCAACTTCATCGTGGTTGATGGGTCGAGTGAGTCGGACGGGGTGCCGCGGGTGGCGGTGATTGATGCGGTAGCGATCCGACGGCAAGGCGCGGACGGCGGGCGCGGCCTCGCGCGGATGCTGGCGTCGCTGGTGATCGAGCCGACAGGGTGTGGGATTTCGGTTCGCCGTACTCTGCGGCGACGGGTGATGCGGGCGATTCTGACGGCATCGTGGGCGGCGTCGCCCGAGGCGACATGGGGTGCGGAGAAAGAAGATGCGGAAGACGGGTTTGCACGGTGGGAGCGGGCGAGCGCCCGGCACTTCTGGAAAGCCGCGGTGGAGATCATCACGGCCCACGGCCGTGCCAAGCCGCGCGTCGATCCACTGACGATCTGACCGACAGAATGATGTGTCGGTTTGCCGAAAGTTGGGCGTTTCGGTACTGTCGGGAGATGAGCGACACGAAGTCGATGGCGGTTGGGACGCTGAAACAAGCCCAGGCCTTGCTGGACGAAACGCGCCTGCGGCTGCTGACCGAACTGGTCGCCGGTCGGGTGCGGGGAGAAGCCGGGGCGTCGGCGGCAGACCTTTCGCGGCGCCTTGGGATCAAGCGGCAACTGGTGAACTATCACCTGCGCGAGTTGGAAGTGGCCGGGCTGGTCGCGGCCGTGGCGGAGACACGACGCGGATCGGCGACGACACGGGTGATGGCAGCGACAGCAGAACGGTATGAGATCGATCCGGAGATTCTGGGGACGGTGGGGGCGGAAGGTGCGGGCCAATCGGCTGAATCATCCTCTCGCTCACGCCCGGGCTTGGTTGAAGACCTTGTTGATGTCGCGTTTGCGAGTGAGGCGGATCGGGAGGCGTTTGTGGAGGATGCGCGGGCGGAGTTGCTGCGGCTGGCACGGGAGTATGCAAGTGCGGATGGGGGTGTGCGGGTGGCCGTGAAAGTAAGTGCTGCACGGGAGCACTGATGTCGCCTCAGAGCAGGCGACGTCAGTGGCACGGGGAACGGGATTCAAATCGTCTACTGCGGCGTGAAGTTCGGTCCCACGCCGTCGATCTGCTGGAGATCGATTTCGCTCACCAGCCACGGGCCTGACGGGCCATCGCGGCGCCAGGTGATCTTCCACCAGGAGCCGGTGGGGAACGCCGTGGCTTCGGGGGTGACGGTAACGCGGCACTGGGTCACCAGCGGGCTGGCCTCGCCTGAAGCGCGCAGGCTGCGGATGGTGGCGACACCGTCTTTGAGTTTGTAGATGCCGCCGAGGTCGCGGCGGACGCGCAGGAGCACCGCATCACGGTCCCAGGGCATCATGGCGCTGCCGAGGCGCACCGAGAGGCGGTCGCCCAGCATCCGATCCACGGCATCGGCATCGGCACGGGCAACGGCGGCGATCAGTTCACGGGTTCTGGCCGCGACCTCCTCGCGTGCGGTGGTGATGGCCGACGCGAGGGCCAACACCCCGCCGGCACAGAGGACGCCGCCAAGGCCCGCGGCGAACGCTGGCTTGTCCTTTCCCGCCCGGCGCAGCGTGAACCACAACGCCAGGGCGATGGCGACCAGGCCGATCGCCAGCCCCCAGGAGGACTCGAACAGGTAGTGCTCGATCAGGGGTGGATCGGGAATGGCCGGGGGCGTGGGATCGCGGCGTGTCGGCGAAGTCTGCGCGAGCAGAGGAAGCATGGACGACTGTTCGTCGGTCGGACGCCAGCAGTTCGATGCGGTCGGTCAAGGCCGCAGAAAACAACGCTGGCGTTGGCCGTGATCAACCGCGTGGAATCGCTCGTCCGCATTCCGGACAGGGCGCGTTTGGAGGTAATCCGACCAGTGCGTATCCGCATGTGGCACAGGTGCCCGCTTTGCTCGCCACGCGCTCAGCGAACTCGCCCCGCAGCCGCCACATCTGCCACGCGGCCCACGCGAAGCCGATCGCGCCCACCAGCAATGAGAGCGCAAACGAGCCCGTCGCTTTGTACAGCCCCATGCCCAGCAGTTGGAAGAGCGTGCCCCGCAGCCCGACCATGGTCGCGTGGATCGCCACATATTGCGGCACCTGGCCCGCCGTGGGTGCCAGTGACACCGGCCCGAGCATCCACCCGACGTTCACGCCGGCCGAGCAGATGCCCCAGAGCGCGCAGGTCATGCCCAGTTGTCCGGGCGTATTCGCGAAGAGGAGCCCGAGCGGGAACAGTGTGTAGAGGCCGAACGCCAGCGCGCTGGTCCGGGCCGGGCCGATGCGGTCGTTCAGCCACCCGCACGGCAGCGACGTGAGCACCATCGCGATCTGCAACGGCACCATCGTCGCCTGCGTGTAGGTGTCGTAAGGCAGGTTGAGTTTCTTGGTGCCGATGAGCGGCAGCAGCGCGTAACTGATCATCCACCCGATGCCGTAAGTCATGAACGCCGCTTCGTACTTCAGAAACAGGCGGTCTTCGCGCAGCACGCGGCGGGCACCGTGCAGCGGGGCCACCGCAGCACGGAAGAGCGCCCCGGGCGACATCGATACGCCCTGGGCCATCTCCACGCGCTGGGCCCTGCTCCCACGGTGCGCGTGGTCGATCCACCACAACCCCGCGACGCCCAGCAGTTGCAACGTCGCCGAGATCGGCAGCACGAAGCGGAACGACTGCGAATCGGCTTCCAGCCACTTCCCCACGGCATATCCCGCGCCCGCGCCGCCGATGAGCGCGACGGTGGAGATGATGCCATACGCCTGCCCGCGTTTGGAATCGGGGTACAGCCTCCTGAGCAGATCGGCGGAGACCGGCGCCCATGCCGCGCTGCCGGTTGAGGCGATGAGGTGCAGCAGCGCCAGGTGCCAGTACTCGCTCGCGAACCCGATCAGCCCCCAGGGCAGATACGCGCACGCCCAGAACCCGAGCATGAACGGCCCCGGCCGGGCCCGCGCGGCCACATGCTGCCAGAAGATCGACATCACATACAGCATGTTCGGCGCGGCGGTGATCAGCAGCGTCTGCCAGTCGCCCGCGCCGAACTCACGCCGCGCCAGCACCGGCAGCACGAACATCATCGCGGCGGCCGTGGATTGGCAGAGCACGACCGAAGCCACATGCGTGGCCAACGTCAGTTTGGGCCCGGGCGTGAAGGACATGAGGCCGAGCGTAGGGACGTGTATCTACCCCCGCGCCATCCGCCATAGAGCACCGAGCAGCAACACAGCAAGCGGCAACCCGCCAACCAACGCCCAGCGCAGCACGCTTACGCGCGCGACGGACAGTGCCGGTATCGTCGGGAGCGATGCCGCCTCCGCCCCGCGTGCGATGAGGTCTTCGCGACCGGCGAGCCAGGCGATGCTGGCATGAAGCAGTTCGACGTTGCCGGGGGCGGCGAGGCCTGCGCGACCCTCGCTGGCCACCGCGGCATCGGCAAACACGTCAAACGACCAGGGAAGGGAACCGACCACCACGGCTCGTTGCCGGGCGGGGAGCGAAGGCGACGAACGCTCGATCGCGGCGGCGAGGAGCCAGCCACTGCTCCCTGCTGGCCCGCTCTTGACATCGCGTGCGGAATCGGGCGAGGGCAGCGACGTGAACGCGCCGCGCTGGTCGGGAGGCGTCTGATGAAACGCCAGCCATTCCGATTCCGCCCAGAGCGTGTCTCGCCCTGGCAGCACCAGCACGGGCGACACGGTGACGCCCGTGGGCGGCTCGGCGAGCGCGCTCAAAGGCATGGCGGCAAGTGGCAGCGTGGTCCGCAGGCCCATCACCGCGCCGGAGATCGGATGTGTCGCGCCCGGTTCGAGCAGTTCGACACCGGTGAGGACCATGCGCTGCGCACCCTGCGGGCCCATGACGCGGGCCTCGTCCATCAGCAGGCGACCGGTATCGCAGGCGATGCCGAGGGCCGCGAGGGGCTCGACGAAGGGGTCGTGCTCGCCGCTGGCTGGCAGGTTGGAAGGTGCCGGGCACACCAGCACGTTGCGGCCTGTTTCCACCAGTTGACGAAGGGCCGAGGTGACGCGCGAAAGCCGCGCGGCGTCTTCGGGTCGGCGGATTTCCATGCCAAAGACCGCAAACACGATCGGGCGAGCCGTCGCACCGCTGACGCCGCGTGCTTCGATCGCCGCGGCCGGGGGCTGGTCGTCAATTGCGGCGGCCCATTCGATGCACTCGATGCCGCGAAGACCGAGCCGCGCCGACACGCGGGCCCACGGGCCGAGCGAGGGACCGAACCGCGCCGGCCCGGCGTGCACGAACACCGCGAGCGGCCGGGGTTGCGCTGAGAAACTGGCCACACCCGCGGTGATCATCTCTTCAACGCGGGCGCGGCGATCGATCGCGGGACCGGCCGTGCCGCGGGGACGGGGAAGGAATGCCTCGGCATCGATCGCTGAGACCGTTGGCCTTCGGCCTGCGCCGATGGCGTTGGCATCGCTCGCGTCGTTCGCGGAAGGCTCGGCCACCAGCAACACCGCGCGGGAACGCTGAATCGTCCGTGCCACCGTGATGATCGGCAGCGTGCCCAGGCCCTCCAGTTCGCTCGCGGCACGCGCCAGGCGATCACGAAGCGCGCTGAGCGTGCGAATGAGCGTTTCGGCGCGGTCGCGTGCCGACGCGGGCACGCCCTCGGTGCGCGTGAAGCGATCGAGCGAACTGCCCAGCACGCCCAAGCCCGAGGCCAACTGCCCGAGCGGCACCGCCAGTCCGCGCGCGATGGAATCCACTGGCGGTACCGGGAACGCGCTGGGCAGCTCGGCCAGGCGCTGGCGCGATTCGCCCGCAGCCTTTTTCAGATCATCGCCATAGCCCCGACACTTGGCCGCTTCGCCGTCAAAGTACCGCCGCAAGGCCTCCTTGGCCTGGTCGCTGAGGGGCGCGGCGGCGAGATCATCACGGATCGACATCAGGCCGGTGGAAATCTCGCTCAATGCGCCGATCGATGCCTCCGCCTGATCGCTGGCATTCGCGACGACCGCGGTGTGCCGCTCGAGCGCCGGCTTGTGTGCCGTCGCGAGGTCGGCGAGCAAGCCGTCATACGCCGCGAGGCCTTCGGGCGCGCCGGTGTCGATCGTAGTAATCGTGAGGCGCGGCGAGGCCCCCTGGAACTTCGCAAGCACATCGAGCGTGCGCTTCCAGCCATCAGGTTCCAGCGAACCCAGATCGGCCGCCACGATGAGCCGCAGCGGAGTAGCGATCGAATCGAGCACGGCTTGCGTACGGGGTGCCAGTTCGTGCTCGCGCGACGCGGTGACATCAAGCCGCGCCGACCACCGGCTGCCGATGATGCCCAGCATGACGCACGAAGCCGTAACGGCCAGCAGCAGCACGACCGCGGCGAGCGCGAAGCGGGCACGAGGCCGGCGCGTCGTCACGGCAACATCGCCGGATGCATGGGAAGTGCTCATCGCCACCTCCGCATTCGCAGCAGCACCGCCGCGACCACCAGGAACCAGGCGCTCGCGACGACAAAGAACACCACATGGCCGGAGTCGATCACGCCCTTGGCGAAGTCCGCCAGGCGCATGCTGGGTGAGAGCGCCGCCGCGGCCGTGTCCCACGGCTCGGGCAGCCTCACCGCCCCCTGCGACGCACCCACTTCAATCACGAGCAACGCAAAGAGCGTGGCCAGAAACGCCAGCGTCTGGCTGGCCGTCACTGCCGAAAGCAACGTACCCACGGCCAGATACAACATGCCCACCAGCGACACACCCAGATACCCGGCCGCGATCGGACCGGCGTCAACCTTCGAGAGGCCCGCGAGAATGAGCGGGTACACGAGCGTGGGCAGGAGTGCCGTGAGCAGAAAGCCCGCCGCGCCAGCAAACTTGCCCGACACGATGGTGATCTCCGCCGCCGGGCTTGTCAGCAGCGGCTCGATCGTACCGGTGCGGAGTTCCTCGCTCAGCAGCCGCATGGAGACGGCCGGCACGATGATGGCGAGCAGACTCCACCAGGCTTCGAAGAAACCACGCATGGTGGCGGGCTGGCCGGGGTCGAGCACGCGATAGGTGAAGAAGACGCCGGAGAGGAAGAGAAAGAGCGCGATCAGCACCCACCCCGCGGGTGTGCGGAAGAACGAGGCGTATTCACGTGACGAGATGGCCCACCAGCGCGTCACGCGGCGGCTCCTTGTGGAACCTGGTTGGCCAGCGATTCCGCCGGGTTGCCGCCTGCGATGGCGTGCATGAAGAACTGCTCGAGCGTGGGGGCCGCGCGGGTGAGTTCGATCGTCAACAGGCCGGCGCTAGATGTGGCGCGGGCAATCGCTTCGCGCAGGTCGCCAGCGTGCGCGGCAGGCGTGACGTGCCAGCGTGCGGGGGCCGTGGTCGCGTCGTCCCGTGCGGTCGATACGCCCGCGACCCCGGGGATGGCACGCAGCGTCGCTTCGACTCGGGCGGGGTCGGTGCCGGGCGCGAACTCCACGACGTACGGCGCAGCCGCGCGCAACGGCGCGAGCAACGAAGAAGGCGTGCCGTCGGCGCGTTTCTCGCCACTCGCGATGATGACCACGCGATCGCACGTCTGCTCCACCTCGGGCAGGATGTGCGACGAGAGCAGCACGGTGCGGCCCTGCGCCAGTTCGCGGATGAGCGCCCGCATCTCGCGAATCTGCGTCGGGTCGAGCCCGCTGGTCGGTTCGTCAAGCACCAGCACATCCGGCCCGTGAAGCAGCGCCGCAGCGAGCCCGACACGCTGGCGATAGCCCTTGCTCAGCGCGCCAATGCGACGTGTCCGCATCTCCGGCAGCCAGCAGCGCTCGATGGCGCGACCCACGGCTTCAGCGCGGGCCCGCCCACCCAGGCCGAACAGCCCGCCCCGATATCGCAAGTAACCTTCAACGCTCATTTCCGGATATAGCGGCGCGGCTTCGGGCAAATAGCCCACATGCCGCCGAGCGGCATCCGCGTCGTCCACCGTGTCATGCCCGCACACCGTCACGCGCCCGGCGCTGGGCGTGAGATAGCCGGTGATCATGCGGATGAGCGTGGTCTTGCCCGCGCCATTCGGCCCGAGCAGACCGGTGACGCACCCCGGTGGCGCTTGAAGGCTCACGCCGCAGACGGCGCGGACGTGCCCATAGTGCTTGCTGACCTCGCGGACATCGATCATGCGGTAGAGCGTAGGTGCGGAAAGCGGAGACTCACCGAGCGACGGCTGACTCGTGGGCGCGAGGAGGGCTTAGAACAACCCTGGCCCCTCATCCACCGGCACCAGTTTCCCGTTCACCAACCGCATCTTGGGCTTGGGTTTTCCCGCCGGCGCAGCGGCAACAGGCGACGAAGAGGCCGGACCCTTGCCCGGCTTTGTCAGGGCCGGCTTGGTGGTCGCTTCGGACTTCGAGCGTGAGGCCACCTCCAGCATCGCCTTTTCGCTCTTGGTCTGCGAGAAGATGGTCTCATCGCTCGCCGCGGCGGGCTTGCTGCCGCGGCGCCGCGCGGGCGATTCATCGCCCTTGCCGGCGTGTTTGCCGGCTGCGGACGCGGTGGTGATGGGTGCCGCCGGCAAGGCCTCGCCCACGATGATCACGCCTTCCTGATCCGCCGGGTCTTCGTCCTTCACCTTGCGGCCTTCGTCATCGAGTTGCTGGTCGGCGATGGCCGTGCGGCGCTTGGCCTGCGTCTGCAGCGCCTCGTACAACTTCTTGGCATCCGCGCCGCTGATGGCGTGGATGGCCTGGCTGATCTCGCCGATGTAGCGCTCGAACACATCGCGGCGTTCGCCCTCGCGCTTCATCTTGGCGCGCTTGCGCAGATACGCCCCGAGTTTCCGCCCGCACTCCATCAGCGCGAGTTTCATCTCCTTGCGGATTTCGTCGTAGTCCGCGATCGCTTCCTTGCTTTCGCTGGTAAAGGGCACCCACACGCTGGCCATGTGGATCATGATCACCAGCGGCCCCACCGGCATCGCGTTGCGCGGGTGCTGCAGGTCATAGTTCCGCCAGTTGGTCTCGCCCACCGCCTTGAAACTCGAGCACGCGCTCTGCTGAAACAGCAGCGGCACCCGATTGGCAAAGCGAATCACGCGGGCCGAATCATCGGCCGCGAGTTCGCCACCAAAGGCGATCGCGGTCTCGATCAGGAAGGGTCGGCCGCGGTAGACATCCGCCTCGCGGCTGCTCGCGGCATAAAACTCCGCGCGCACGCCCTTGAACATGCCCTTGAGCAACTGCTGCACCCCGATGGGCGCGAGGCAATCGGTTGGTGGCGGCGCGAGTTTGGCGGTCTGAAAAACCTTGTAGAGCGCCTCGGCTTGCGCGGGCTCGATGTCGGAGACCTTCGTTCGGCTGGTGACGCCAATCTCCTGGCAGAAATCGGAGGCCGTGCCCGCCGAGACGCGAGAGAACTTTTCCTGCAGGAAGGTGCAGAGCGTGGCCGAGCCGCTGTTCTTGGTCGATTCCTGGAAGTCCTTGAGCATCTGCAAGAGCGTGCCGAGTTCCACGCCACGCGGGTGCGGCTGAATCTCCTTGGTCTCCGGCGGCAGTTCGTGCACCGCGCGGGGGAACAAGACCAGGTCGCCCAGATCTTCGGTCATGACCGGCGCAGCCGGTGCGGCACTTGATGCCTCGATGCCCCGTGCCTCGGTGCCTTCCGGGTTCTCGCCCTTCGCGTCCCCGCTCGCGATGGGAGCCTTCGCGGCACCGCGTTTCAGCAGCACGGGCTCCTCTTCATCATCCACGGTGCGTGTGGGGCGCACGAGGGTGATCCGCGCGTGCGGGTTGGCGATGGCCGTCAGTTCGAGGAACTCGTCCACCGACCCGCGGCCGCGCTGATACTTGCCTTCGAGTTCGATCGACACGCTCGTGCCCGTCGGGTATGCCTCGGCCGAGAGAAACTCGCCACGCTCGGCCACGTCGCGCACGGCTGGCGAAAGGCTGCGAAGCCGGGCCAGCGGGAAGTCCTCGGTTTCCTCGTCCACCGTGACCTCGGCCCGGTTGGTCTTGGTGTTCATCGCCAGTTCGATGTGATGGGCCGGCTTGTTCTTCTTCGGGCGCGTCTGGATGAGCATGGGCTTGCCCGTCGTGATGAGCCCGTACATGCCCGCCGCCGAGATGCCGATCCCTTGCTGCCCGCGGCTCATTTTGAGCCGGTGGAACTTGCTCCCGAAGAGCAGTCGCCCGAACACGTTCTCGACCTGCGCCCGCACAATGCCCGGACCGTTGTCGACGACGGTGACGCGATAGCGCGAGGCCTGCGTGGATTTCTTCTTCGATCCGGCCCCGTTTTCGTCGCCGCCCTTGGCGGGCTTGTCTTTGGCCGCCTTGGCTTCGTCGAGATCCTCGATCACCACGGTGATGTCCGGCAGGATGCCCGCCTCTTCGCACGCGTCGAGGGAGTTGTCAACCGCCTCCTTCACCGTCGTGAGCAGCGCCTTGCGCGGATTGTCGAATCCCAGCAAGTGGCGGTTCTTGGCAAAGAACTCGGAAACGGAGATATCCCGCTGCTTGGCCGCCATGGTCTCGGCGGTGGCGCGCAGGGCTCGGGGTCGCTGATTGGCAGTCAAGGCATTCTCTTCAGTGGCGAGCGCGGACATGAGCCCTCCTTGGCGCACGCGGGCGCGAAATCTCTCAGCAGGAAATCGACGGCCCGAGCATAGGGCCCCCAAAAAAGGCCGCGGCCGGGGACGAGGCCCCGGCCGCGGAAAAATCACTCACAAACCAGCCGCACAGGCGGCCGGGTACGGGTTGAGAAGCGAGTTACTTCCCGGGAACAATCGCGGGCGCGGTCGCCTTGGGGTCGGCCTTCGTCTCGGCGGGCTTGGCCGCACCGCGGGTGTACTTGATCTCCATCATCTTCATGTCCTTGCCGTCCATGGGGTTCGGGCCCCACATTTCGAGCGTCATGGCGTTGGGACCAGCGTGGGTCTCGACCATGCGGCTGGTGACGACCTTCTCGCTGGCGGGGCAGGTGTAGTTCGAGGTCCAGGTGAGGGTCTTGGTGTCGGCCGAGAGGGTGCCGAGCGAGTTCATCATCATGGTGCCCATCGAGTCGATCCAGGTCTGCTCGAACTTCTTGGTGGTGTTGTTGTAGCCGGTGACCATGAACCCGTGGAAGGGCATCTGCTGGCCGGGGGCCATTTCCATCATGCCCTTGGTCTCGCCCTTGACGAAGCGGCCATCGAGGAAGGAGGTGATGGTGGTGGTGCAGGTGCTCTTGGTCTCGGGCATGCCGGGCATGTAGAAGGTGCACTGACCATCCCAGGTGCCGGCGCTCTTAGCCAGCCACTCATGCATGGGGCCCGGGATGCCCGCGGCCATGCACTTCTCCATGTACTGGGCCATCTCGGCGCTGGGCTGGCCGGGCATACCCCCCGCAGCCGGCGCGGCGGGCTTGTCGCCGGGCTTCGCGGCAGGCACGGCTGGAGTCGTTGTGGGTTTCGCCTCGGGCTTGGCGGCCGGGGGCGCGGGCTGCTTGTCAGCAGGCTTGGCCGGGGCCGAGCTCTGAGCCAGACCGGCGGCGGAACAGAGGGCGATGGCGCAGACGAACGCGAGGCGACGAGTGGACATGAAACGCTCCTGATTCGGTTTGGGTTTCTTGGTGTACCGGGCCACCGCCCGGCGCACGAGAATAGCCCAAACATGGTCCTAACTCAAGTGCTTCCGATGCCGGAAATCGCAAATCGGAATCTTGCTTATCGCAATCCCACGAGCAGGGGAAGCCATAGATGATCAATCAACGAAGCCACCCGGGTGCTGGCCCGGGTGGCTCGCTCAAGAGTCGCGAATCGTGAAATCTCTGGCCGACAATCAATTCTGTCGGACCTGAATGCGCTGCGGCTGGGGCTTCTGCACCTTGGGCAGGCGCAGGGTCAGGATGCCGTCTTTCAGTTCGGCGGTCACGTCCTGCTCGGCGATGGGTGCGGGGAGGGTGATGCGCCGGCCCAGCGACGTGATAGTGCGTTCCTGGCGTAAGAATCGCGGGCCGGTTTCGCTGGTCTGCTCGACGTGCTTGGCGAGGATGCTGAGCACGCCATCCTCGAACGACACATCGACGTCGTCCTTCTGGAAGCCCGGGAGCGAGGCCCGGACGGTGAAGGCCGCGTCGTCTTCAGCCAGGTCGATGGGCAAGGCGCGGACGTCAGCCGAGGCCTCGGCACGGGCGGGCTCGCACGCGCACGCGGTGCTGCCGAGGGCGCTTTCAAGGAACGCGGCGAGTGCCGGGGCGGGGGTCGGGGGGAAGTGACGGATGAGGAACGCCATGGGTGATCTCCTTATAGATGCTCGTGCGAAAGGCGCTGCGGGTACGCCTGGGTGAAACGGGCGGCGGAGGTGATAAGGCAATCAGCGTGCCGGATGCGGTTCCATGCGAAAACGCCCCTGGCGGGGTGCCAGGGGCGGTGAACAGGCGTTCGGGCGAACGGGGGTTTGGCGTCAGAGTGGCAGGGGGGTGGCAGGTGGCAGGGCCTCAGCCCTCGTCCACGTCCGCAAACGCACCCTTCTTTGTCTCGGCCTCCACATACGCGCGGAAGTCGGTCATCTTGTACGACACGAAGCAGAAGACGTGGTGCAGCGTGAGCCATTCGAGGTCGCCCGCGTCTTTGGGGGCGTCCTTGCGGAGGCGGTCGAGTTCGGCGAGAAGGGTTTCGGCTTTCATATCAGTGCTTTGCGGCGGCCTTGGCCTTGGCGGGGGCGGGGCCGATGGCCTTGGTCATGAACACTTCACGCTGCTCGTCGCTGATGTGGGTATCGCCCACGGCGGGCGTAGGACTCGGGTCGCGGCCGATATAGGGCAGGGCTTTCTGGCCGAGTTGATTGCGCCACAGGTCGTCGATGAACAGATACGCGCCGGCGTTTCGGGGCTCTTCCTGTACCCACACGCGCTCGGCCCGGGCCGGGTAGCGGCTGTTGATCTCGGTGAGCATGGCCGCGTGAAGCGGGTATAACTGCTCGATGCGGATGATGGCGGTGTCGTGCTTGCCCGCTTCTTCCCGGCGGGCCGCCAGTTCGTGATAGACCTTGCCCGAGCACAGGATGACGCGGGTCACGCTCTTGCGCTGGTCCTTGTGGGCCTCGAACCACGGATCGTCGAGCACGTCCTCGAACCGGCCGTGCACGAGTTCATCCACGCGGCTGGTCGCGGGGCGGAGCATGCTCTTAGGCGTCATCACGATCAAGGGCTTGCGGAAGGTGCGTTTCACCTGGCGGCGCAGGAGGTGGAAGATCTGCGCGCCGGTGGTGGGATAAACGACCTGCATGTTGTCGCCCGCGCAGAGTTGGAGGAAGCGCTCCATTCGCGCTGAGGAGTGCTCGGGGCCGGCGCCTTCGTAGCCGTGGGGCAGCAAAAGGACCAGGCCCGACCAGCGGTCCCACTTGATCTCGGCGGAGGCGAGGTACTGGTCGATCATCACCTGGGCGGTGTTGCAGAAGTCGCCGAACTGGGCCTCCCAGCAGACGAGCATGTGGGGGTCGGCCATGGAGTAGCCGTAGTCGAAGCCCATGACGCTGTATTCGCTGAGCGGGCTGTCGTAGACACAGAAGCGGGCCTGGGTGGTCAGGCCGTCGGGCCCTTGCTTGCCAGCGTCGTCGGGGAGGGCCGCGATGGGGCGCATGGCATTCAGTGGCGTGAACTTGGCACCGGTCTTGGCGTCGCGGAGGACCGCGTGGCGGTGGCTGAACGTGCCGCGGCGTGCGTCCTGGCCGCTGACGCGAACGGCGATGCCTTCGAGCAGGAGCGAGCCGTAGGCGAGGCTCTCGGCATCGGCGTAACTGAGCGTGACGGCGGCGTCCTTGCCCAGATCGTCGGCGAGGGCAGCGCGGGAGGCGAGCAGGCGTTTCAGGCCCGGGTTGAGTTCAAAGTTTGCGGGCACGCGGCCCAGGGCGGCGCACACCTCGCGGATGACCTCGGGCGACACGCCGGTCTTCACCGCGTCGTGGCTGTAGTCGTGCACCATGCCCTTCCAGCGCTTGCCAGCGGGGTCGATGACGGGCGGATGCGGGTTTTTTTTCGCGGCGTTCTGGGCACGATCGAGCGCGGTTTCCAGGCTCTCGCGGATCGCGGCAAACTCCGCGGCGCTGACAAGGCCCTTCTCGATCAGGCGCTGGCTGTAGTGGGCGAGCACGCCGGTGTCGTTCTTGATGAGTTCGGCGAGGATGGGCTGGGTGAAACTGGCGTTGTCCTGTTCATTGTGGCCGTATTTGCGATAGCACCACATGTCGATGAAGATGTCTTTGGCGAAGGTCTGGCGGAACTCGACGGCGAGGCGCGCCGCCCGCACGACGGCTTCGGGATCGTCGCCGTTCACATGCAGAACGGGCGTTTCGATCATCAGGCCGATGTCGGTGCAATAGGGGCCTGAGCGGGCGTCTTCGGGGTCGGTGGTGAAGCCCACGAGGTTGTTGACGATGGCATGGACGGCACCGCCGGCGGTGTAGCCCTCCAGGCGGCTCATGTTCAGGCCCTCGGCGACGACGCCCTGGCCGATGACCGCGGCATCGCCGTGCACGAGCAGGGGAAGAACGCTCTTGCGGCGTTCGGTGTCGCCCCGCAGGCGCTGCTTGGCGCGGGCGCGGCCGCAGACCACCGCGTTGACGGATTCGAGGTGACTGGGGTTGCTGGCGAGGGAGAGGTGAATGGCCCGGCCGTCTTTGAGGCGGCGCTCGCCGGAGTAGCCGCGGTGATACTTGACGTCGCCGCCGCCGTCGATGAAGTCCTCGCGGTAGTTGTGCTCGAACTCGGTGAAGATCTGCTCGTAGGTCTTGCCCACGATGTTGTTGAGGACGTTGACGCGCCCGCGGTGGGGCATGCCGATGGCGATTTCCTGGGCGCCCTGCTCGGCGGCGGCGCGGATGACCCAGTCCATCAGCGGGATGAGCGACTCGCCGCCTTCGAGGCTGAAGCGCTTCTGGCCCTGATAGCGCTTCTGAAGGAAGGTCTCCATCAGTTCGGATTGGGCCAGCAGGCGGAGGATTTCGAGGCGGTCATCGTGCGAGGTCTCGCCGCCGGCCGGCGCGGCACCGGCGGCTTCGATGCGCTGAATGAACCAGGCCCGCTGCGCGGCATCGCTGATGTGGGCGAACTGATAGCCGGTGGTGCCGGCGTAGGTGGCGCGGAGGTAGTCGAGGACGGCACCGACGGTGGCCTTGGGCACAAGCGGTAAGCCGTGAGCCGTAGCGGGGCGAGCAAGGTCGCTGGCGCTGAGGCCCCAGTGGATGGGGTCGAGTTCAGCGGGCGCGGGGCGAGCGCGGCCGAAGGGGTCGAGCGCGGCGCTGAGGTGACCGACGCGGCGGAAGGCGTCGATGAGGGCCCGCACGGCACCGAACACGCGGAGGTCGTCGCCGATGGCGGGCGCGGCGGAGGAGGCGGAAACGCCAGGTTTGCCGCTGGTGGAAGGCGCTTTGGCCAGGGCGAGATCGAAGCCCTGGAGGTACGCGCGGAGGTCGGCGGGGACCGAAGCCGGGTCGGCCTTGAAGGCGGCGTATTGGGATTCGAGATAGTCGGCATTCCAGCCGTTGATGGCGGGGGTTTGGGCCGAGAGGGCGGTGTTCATGGGTGCTCGAAAGAAGCGTGGGAACGAGGAACGAAGCGGGGACAAGCCGGGCGATAAGGCCCGGCCACGATTCTAGCCGGGCAGCGAAAAACTGACTGCGCTGATCGGTCGCGAACAGCGCTGCGGACCACCCGGAAGACGCGATGGGGGAAGTGTGCCCCGTAGACGAATGCACCGCCGGAGTCATGATGTTCCTGTCGCGTGCCCAACCCACGAAAGCCAACGCATGAAGATCACGTCCCTCATTGACCTCTACCTGAACATGCTCCAGGACATGCACAGTTGCGAGCGGCAGATCATCAAGGCCCTGCCGAAGATGGCCAAGGCGGCGACGCATCCGGAGTTGAAGGCGGCGTTCGTGGCGCACCTGGCCCAGACCAAGGAGCACCTCGAGCGGTTGGATCGCCTGCTGACCGGATTGGAAAAGGGGCCGGGGCGGACGATCTGCGTGGCGACGGTGGGGCTGATCCAGGAGGGCGCGGACCTGATCACCGACGCGGCCGACGAGCAGGTGCGCGACGCGGGGCTGATCTGCGCGGCGCAGAAGATCGAGCACTACGAGATCGCGTCGTATGGGTGCCTGCGGACGTTCGCGGCCCAACTGGGGCGCGGCGCGGATGTGAAACTGCTGGATCGCACGCTGGCCGACGAGCGGCACGCCAACGACGCGCTGACGGTGCTGGCCATGAGCGTGGTGAATGCCGAGGCCGTGGCGTGATCGGAGATGTTCGCGGAGGCCCGTGTGGCCGCCGCGATTGGTGCGTTTCAAGTGTGCTTACCCATACGCCGCCACCGGGATGACGGCAGAATCGAGTTTGTCATGAAACACGTTATCTGTATGTTGTCGATGGCGTTGGCGATGGTTCTGGCTGCGGGCGCGTGCGAGCAGCGCAACGAGCCCAAGCCGGTGACGGGCAGCAACCTGCCCCGGCCTGCCGCGCCGACCCCGGCGGTCAATCCGTCGACCACGCCGCCGGTGAAGACGGCGATGGATCAGTCGGAGACCAGCAGCGCGATCCGGATCACGGCGGCGATTCGCCGGGCGATCATGGACGACAAGAACATGTCGGTGGCCGCCCAGAACTGCACGATCATCGCCGAAGACACGGGCGTGGTGACGCTTCGCGGCGTGATCACCAACCAGGGCGAGCGCGACGCGATCGAGGCCAAGGCCCGAGCGGTCGCGGGGGTGACTCGCATCGACAACCAGTTGGAGATCAAGCCCGGGTGAGTATGCCGGTGCTTCGCGGCACTGACTCCACACCCCCACCCGTCCCCCATATTCAAACCACTTCTTCCCGACCCGTTCAACGCCCACTTCACCCACGTTCAGGAGTTTCGCATGAGTACCTCTGTTTTCTGCATCGCGTCGTCACAGTCTGGCGCCAATGACATTGTGGATCGCCTCAAGGGCGCCGGCTTCTCGCACAACGACATCTCGGTGCTGTTCCCGGATAAATCGAGCACGCGCGACTTTGCGCACGAGAAGAACACCAAGGCCCCCGAGGGTGCGACCGCGGGCGCGGGTGCCGGCGGCGTCGTGGGCGGGACGCTCGGCCTGCTCGCGGGTATCGGCCTTCTGGCGATTCCCGGTGTCGGACCGTTCATCGCGGCCGGCCCGATCATGGCGGCGCTGAGCGGGATCGCGGTGGGGGCGGCGGTGGGCGGGATTGCCGGGGCGCTGATCGGGATGGGCATTCCCGAAATCGAGGCCAAGCGCTACGAGGGCAAGGTGAAGGATGGCAACATCCTGATCTCGGTGCACACCGAATCGTCCGACGAGGTGGCGCGGGCGAAGAAGATCTTCGAGGACGCCAAGGCCACGGATATCTCGTCAGGCTCGGAGGCCAGCGCCCCGGGCATCAAGGCACCGGCCGGCACACCCGACATCCACACCCCTCGCCGGGACCCTGTCGATATGAGCGGCCGCACGATTCGATGAACAATGTGCCTCAGCACCGCTCGGCATTTCCGGAAATCGGAAGTGCCAGGCTTCCCATCGGGCAGCGCTTCGGGGCCGCCCGCGTGTTCACACCCACGACCAGCACCCCTCACCAACTCGAGCGGCCTGCCCGCAGACCGACTCGAGCGGAGAACAGATCATGGCGATCAGCAACACACTCGAATCCAGCGGCACCGGATTCCGCAAAGACGTTCAGGGCCTCGCGCAGGGCGTCAACGCCATCGGCGAAGACGTGAGCAACCTCGCTCACGGGGCCATCGATGCGGCCCGATCGGGTGCCGCGGAGGTGAAGCAGGGCGCGCACAACGCGATGGAGAAAGGCAAGTCCGCCCTCAGCGATGCCAAGCACGCGGCGGGTGACGCCGCCGAGTCGCTCAAGGGGACGATCGCGCGGCATCCGATGGCGAGCATCGGTGTCGGCCTCGGCGTGGGTTTCCTGATCGGCATGGCGTTGATGCGCAGGAGTTGAGCGTGAAGGCTATTTCCGAGTTCGTGGTTCACGCTTCGGAGTTGCTCGAAGCCGAGGGCCGAACGCTGCGCGCGGTGGTACGAGGCGAAGGGCACCGCTTGCATGCCGTCGGGCTGACGCTGGCCATGGCGGCCGTGGTACTTCTCATGGCGATTCCGCTCGCACTGTCTGGCCTCTGGCTCATCGGCGCCGGGCTCATGTGGTGGCTTGAGAGCGAGATGAGCCGCCCGCTGGCCGCCGGGATCACCGGCCTCGCGGCGTTGTGCGTGGCGGGAGCCTTGGTCGGGTGCGGTGCGGTCCTGGCACGGAAGAGGGTGCCATGACGGCACCTCGACCGACTGGTGATGCCGACGCGGCACGGGCACGGCTGCTGGCGTGGGCCGAGGCGATGGATGCCCGCACGCTCAAGGCACGATCGAGCGGGGGCGCGATCGTCACGGGTGGGGCGCTGGCGGTATTGGGGGGGATGGCCCTGGCCCGGGCGGTCATGCCCATGCGAAGGAGTTTGGCCGGAGGTGCCGGGCCTGCGCGGGCGGCGCTGGTGGGTTGGCCCATGGTGGTGCGCGGCGCGGTGTGGTTGCTGCCCCACGCGCTCTCCGCCCTGCGGAGCGTTCGTCGGCCCCCGGCGCAGGGGTGAGCCGCGCGGGCGGTACGATCTTCGCCATGTCTATCTCTTCGCTGTGGCTGCTGGCGCGACGTGCCGCGGGCTCGATGCTCATTATGGCCAGTGTGTTGAGCGGCGTGGCCCGCGCACAGACGGGCGGCATCGGCACGGGGGGGCCTCCACCGGCGACCCCGGCGGTGGATGCGGCGCTGCTCACCGTCGCGGAGCGATCGGGCTGGAAGGCCACGGCCTTGCACGCGGAGGTGGTGGCGAATCTGGACGCGCTCGCGATGGCCTCGCCGCTGGCGCGGCGAGGGTCGCTGGGCACCTCGGGCGAGGGGCGCGATTTGCCCACGCTGATTCTGAGCGATCCGCCGGTGGCGACTGCGGCCGAGGCGCGCGCGCTGGCGGAGCGAGAGGGGCGACTGATCGTGCTGGCGATTGGCAACATTCACGCGGGCGAGGTGGATGGGAAGGAGGGACTGCCGATGCTGGCCCGGCAACTGCTGGGGCTGGAACCGGCACCGAGCCGAGACCTGCGGGGGCTGTTGAAGAAGGTGGTGGTGGTGCTGGCACCGATCTACAACGCCGACGGCAACGAGCGCGTCGGGCCGCCAGAAAAGCACCGACCGGGGCAGTTGGGCCCCGAGGCGGGAATGGGCATTCGAGAAAACGTTGCCGGGCTTGATCTGAATCGCGATTTCATCAAGGCCGAGTCGCCCGAGGGGTCGTCGCTTATTCGGTTCTTTGTGGAGTGGGATCCGCACCTGTTCATCGATTGCCACACGACCAACGGGTCGTTTCATCAATATGTGCTGACGTACGCGGGGCCGAAGGCCCCGGCAGGTGACGCGGCGATCAATGCCTATTCGCGCGAAACGTTTTTGCCCGCGCTGGGGGCGATGTTCGATGCGTCGACGCCGTATCAGAGTTTCTGGTACGGGTCGTTTGAGGGGGCGTTTGGTGAAGGAGGTGAGCGGAAGACCAACGCACACACGCGCTGGGAGACGTTTCCCGCCGAGGGGCGCTATGGCACGACGTATGTCGGCTTGCGGAATCGGCTGAGTGTGTTGAGCGAGGGGTACTCGTACGCGCCGTATCACGACCGGGTGATCGCGACGCGGGAGTTTGTGCGCTGCGCGCTGGAACTGGCGGCGGAGAACTGCGCGAGCATTCGCGCGCTGCTAAAGGACGCCGACGCGCGGACGATAGCCAAGGGTCGGAAGACAGGGGATATCGAAGACGTGATCGCGCTGCGGAGCCAAGCCGCGCCGTGGCCCGAAAAGGTCGACGTGCTGGGGTTTGAGGAAGAAGAACAGGACGGGCGGGTGGTGAACACGGGTCGAGCGAAGACATATCGCGTGGAGTTGTGGGATCGGTTTGAGGCGACGCTGACGACGCCGAGGCCTTGGGGGTACCTGCTGCGTGGTGGGGGTGGGGGTGGTGGGGGGGCGTCGCCCGAGATCGAGCGCGTGGTGGCGAAACTGCGGCAACACGGGATCGCGGTTGATCGCGTGCAGGCACCGAAGGAATCGGTGGATGTGGAGCGGCTGATCGTGACGGGTGCCGAGCCCGCGAGCCGGAAGTTCCAGAACCATGTGCTGGTGCGGGTGGACACGCGCATTGAGGCGGCGCTCGTGCGTGCCGAGCCGGGTGATTACCTCGTGCCCGCCGGGCAGGCGCTGGGAAACCTGGCGTGCTACCTGCTGGAGCCCGCGTGCGAGGATGGACTGGCGACGTGGAACTACTTCGACGCATGGCTGCACGCGGGGAAGGTGCTGCCGGTGGAGCGGGTGATGCGGGTGCCGAAATGAACCGGGGAAGGCAGGAACGCGGAGGGCGCGGAGGGGGCGGAAGGAAAGTAAAATGAGGTGGCACAGGCGTCCCGCCTATGTTGTGGAGAAGCCACACTGGGCGCTCGCGCGAATCCCGACCAGTCGCCGCGGCGCATCGAACACCGGCGGGACGCCTGTGCCACCGACAGCGCGATCATCAAGCACCTGGAGGCTGATCGTCGGCCAGGGCCTTGAGGCGGCGGAGTTCGTCGAAGGCCTCGATGGGTGAGAGTGATTCGATCTTCACTTCGCGAAGGGCATCGACTGCGGGGTGGGGCAGGAACTCTTTGAAGAGGCCGAGTTGGTCGCCCGGGCCGGGGCCGGGGCGGGGGAGGCCGGGGGCGGCGATGCTCGCGGCACGCTTGGTGGCGCGTGGTGGGGATGCCGCGCCGAGGCCGTCGTGTTCGACGGAGAGGGCGGCGAGGATTTCGTTGGCGCGGGTGATGGTGGCCTTGGGGAGCCCGGCGAGTTTGGCGACGTGCACGCCGTAGGAGCGATCGGTGCGACCGGGAAGGATGCGATGGAGAAACACGATCTGGTCGCCCCACTCGCGCACGGCGACATGCAGGTTCTTGGCGCGGCCGGGCAGCAGTTCTTCAAGTCTGGTGAGTTCGTGGTAGTGCGTGGCGAAGAGCGTGCGGGGTGCGCCGGGTCCGCCACGCCCACTTGCAGCCACCACACTGCTCGCTCGCTTCGGCTTGATGTTTGACTCGCCCATCTGGGCCAGGGTTTCGGCGATGGCCCACGCGAGGGAGAGGCCGTCGAGGGTGCTGGTGCCGCGGCCGATCTCGTCGAGGATGATGAGCGACCGGGCCGTGGCGTGGTGGAGGATGCTGGCGGTCTCGGTCATCT
Source organism: uncultured Phycisphaeraceae bacterium (assembly GCA_964588585.1). Taxonomy (GTDB): domain Bacteria; phylum Planctomycetota; class Phycisphaerae; order Phycisphaerales; family UBA1924; genus JAEUIX01. The sequence goes on along the minus strand of CAZPPX010000003.1, from coordinate 109,843 downwards.
CCACCATGAAGGTGGATTGGCCGGCGTGCAGCGCGTCGTCGGCGCCGACGCGTGTGAAGATGCGGTCGGTGATGCCGATGGTGGCTGAGTCGGCGGGGATGAACGAGCCAGCGTGGGCCAGCAGCGTGAGGAGCGCGGCTTGGCGAATGAACGTGCTCTTGCCGGCCATGTTCGGGCCGGTGATGAGGGCGAGGGGCGCGCTGGCTGAGTCATTGGCTGGTGCGCCGTCGGCGCTTGCCGCGCGGTCCATCGCGCCCAGGTCCACGTCGTTGGGCACGAAGTTGTTGCCCAGCGTTTCGTCGAGCACCGGGTGACGGCCTTGCACGATCTTCAGCACCGGGGCATCGACCATCTCCGGGCGCACCCACCGGCGGGTGGCGGCCTTGTCGGCCAGAGCGAGCAGCACGTCGAGTTCGGCGACCGACTCGGCAAAGGCGGCGACGGGGGCGAGGGCCGCGACAATCCGCGCACACAACGCCGCGAACAGGGCCTGCTCTCGCGCGACCGCCCGCGCGGTGGCCGTGGTGACATCATCCTCAAAGGCCTTGAGTTCGGGGGTGACGTACCGCTCCGCGCCGGTCAGGGTCTGGCGGCGCGAGAACACGGCGGGGGCGCGGGCAGCCTGGGCCTTGGGCAACTCGATGTAGTACCCGAAGATCTTGTTGAAGCCGACTTTCAGACTGGGCAGGTCGTGCTCGGCGATGAGTTTCGACTGATAGTCAGCGCACCAGGCACCGGCGCGGGCCTGCATGGTGCGGGCGTCATCGAGGGTCGCGTCGTGCCCATCGCGAAACAACCCGCCCTCGCGCAGGTGACCGGGAGGCGATTCGACGCAGGCTTCGATGACGGCTTTGGCAATGGGTTCAAGGGCATCACGCACACCCGCAAGGCGCGACCGGGCCCATGCCAGCGCGCCGACATTCACCGTGGCGGCATCGAGCGACGCACAGCGCGAAAGCGACAGACCCAGCGCGACAAGGTCGCGGGGCGTGGCCCGGCCCAGCGCCACGCGGGCCGCGATACGGGGAACATCTTGCACACCCGCGAGGGCCGCCGCGATCTCGTCGGCGAGGCGACGATCTTCAACCAGGCACGCCACGGCACCGTGACGGCGTCCGATCTCGTCGAGTCTGCACGACGGGCGGCACAGCCACTCGCGCAGCAGGCGCTTGCCCATCGCGGTGCGGCAACCACCTTTGCCCACACCCGCAGAGAAGACGCCCAGGAGCGAGCCATCGCCGACGGAACCCGCTGCGTTCTTGGCCATCACCGGCGCGGCACGAATCGTGCGATCGACTTCCAGGGCGCGAAGCGTGGAGGCTTCGAGCAGGAGGGTCTCGCCAGACGCTTCGCGGATGGGTGGCCGCAGGTGGGCGAGCGTGCGACGCGGATCGCCGGACTTGGCAGCCGTGCTCGGGCTCGCGGCCCCCTCGGTGTCGGCCTCGCCCGGCGATTGGGTGGCGCGCAAATAGGCGACCAGCGCCCCCGCCGCGGTCAAGAGTGGATCATCGATCGCGAAACCGAAACCTTCGAGCGTGGAGACGCCGAACTGCTTGCGGAGGGCCTCGACGGCTTCGCTCTGGCGGAACTGCCATTGGGGGCGGGGCGTCGCGTGGATGGCGCTGCCCGCGCTGCCGAGGGCCGCGGCCACGCGGGACGGGGGCTTGGCGTCGACCGTCTCGGCGTAGACCAACTCGGTGACCTGACGACGGGCCAGTTCATCCGCGAGCGATGCCGCGTCGCAGGCGATGAGCGTGAACGCGCCGGTCGAGAGTTCCGCGATGGCGAGGGCCGAGACGGTCGACGACTTGGCCCCGTTCGCGGAACTATTTGCCAGGGGCGACCCGTTGACCCCACTCGCACTTCCGTTCGCCCGCGCGTGCGGCTCGGGTGGAAAGGCCACTGCCGCGATGGTGTTGGCGCGGTCCTCATCGAGCAGGTTCTCGTCCACCAGCGTGCCGGGCGTGAGCACGCGCGTCACGCCACGCTCGACGATGCCCTTGGCCTCCGCCGCGTCCTGAATCTGCTCGCACACCGCCACCCGGAAGCCCGCGGCCAGGAACTTCCGCAGGTAGTTCTCAAGTTGGTGATAGGGCACGCCCGCCATGGGGATGCCCGCCGTGCGCTGGGTGAGCGTCAGGCCGATGGCCTTGCTTGCGGCGACCGCGTCGTCGTCAAACATCTCGTAGAAGTCGCCGATGCGAAACAGCAGCAGGCAGCCCGGATGGCGCTGCTTGAAGCGCGCGTATTGCCGCATCGCGGGGGTATCTCTCGGGTCGCTGGCGCGCGGGGGTGAGGGGGGCGCGGAGGGCGGCATGGCCCAGTTTATGCCCTACTTCTCGTCCAGCCCCCACAGCACGCCCCGCGCCCGACGGGCGGTCCAGGCCTGGGCGTCTTCGCTCCAGCGCGACAGGCCGTGGGCATGCGTGGCGTCCATGTCGCCTCCGCCGAACTCGGGGTGGTAGTGCCGCAGGCGGGCCCGAGGCTCAAAGACCCAGTTGCTCATGCACTTGATGGTCAGGCCGATCTCGGCATCGTTGAAGAGGTGGAAGTAGCCGGGCCAAAAAAGGTCGCCGCTCTGGCCCGCACCGATGCCGCTGGTGAAGTGGTCGGGCAGGCTTCGAAAACGGTCGAGAAACGCGCGGCCAAAGAGCGGAAAGGCCAGGTCGTAGGCCCCGGTGATGTTCTCTTGCGCGAGGCCGACGACGCCGTCGCCATTGGGAAAGTGGGTGTCGAGCGTCGCCATGGCGATGTCGAAGGCGTCGGGCTCGAAGACGCAATCGTCGGTGCAGAAGAGGGCGTCGTGACGCACCGCGTTACGAAAGGCGAGATTGAGCGGCGCGGTGCAGCCGGGGCGATCGTTCACGGCGGAGCACCAGACCGACTCGACCGAGAAGCGCGAAGCGTCGGGCGAATCGGGAACCTGCTTGATCGATGCCTTTGGACGGAACAGTTCGCACGTTTGAATGGTGCCTTCGTCCCCTGCGGCGACGATGACGCGGGCGGGGTGCATGCTGCCCGGGCGAGACGCGGCGGCGCGCACGCTCTCGATCATGGCCGCGAGTTTCTCGGGGCGTTTGAACGAGGCGCAGAAGATGTCGATGGTGCGGCGTGCCGGAAGCGACGCGGCACGCTCGCGCGATCTGGACTCGGGCGTGGCAACACTCATCGGCGGCCTCCTGCGAGCGAAGTCGTCGCTACGGTGGTCGCCGAAGGCACCACGTTCACGGCCCGCGACGGCGCGAGGTCGTCATCCGCCCGTACTCGCGGGCCTCCGCTCAACATTTCGCCGTTCAGCAGCCGCGGGAGTGCGCCCTCGATCCACCCTTGCCGCAGAAGCGCGGGCGTCGCCGCCCATCGCGAAACGCGCATCCCAACTCCGGCCGCCCCGCTGGGCACGCGCGCCATGAACCCCGCGTCGTCGGTCGGCGTCATCAAGTAGTGTGCCGAGGCGTCCCACGGCTCTTCCCTGGGGAGCAGCACCACCGGGATGCGATCTTCATCCGCCCACGCCGGCGGGGTATCGAGCCCGTCGTCCCTGCCCACCACGCGACGGCCCCGCGCGTGCAGGATGCGCGCGATGTGCCGAGCGTTTCGACCCAATCCCAGAAGAATGACGGCCCGGCCATCCTCGGCCGTCTCGATGAGCCGCGCCGCGATCGTCTCCGGCGTCGCGACGCCCCAATCCGCGCGGGCACCGCGCGGCACCGCCGCGTGCACGCTGGCCGCCATCACATGCCGAGGGGGCTGACCAAAGAACCGCGACCGCTGCCACCACTGCGCGAACAGATTGCCGAACTCGGTGTGCGTCGCGAGCGCCGTCTCGGTGTCCGCGCCTTCGCGCTGCTGCGCAAGCATTCGCTCGAAGCCCTCGAGCATCATCCCGGCCTCAGCGTGCGAGGCGAGTGCCGCGGCGCGGTCCGTTGCGCTGCTCCCGCCCGCCGCTAGGGCCGCGTCAATCACCCGCGCATGGGCCGTCAGCCGCCGGGCGATCTCTACCGAGGTCGCGGGGCGTTCCATCGCGCACACCGCAACCCGCCCGCCCGCCCACGCCCACCTCGCGCCCAGCCCCGCGAGCGACAGCAACCATCGATGATCCCCCGCCGCTTCGGGGCTCGCCTCGAATCGCACGCGGCTCGCGAGTTCACGCCGAACGATCTGCGCGTGCAGCGGAATCAACTTGCATCGCGCCAACTCGCCCCCGCCCAGAGGGAGGGGGTTGGGGAAGGGTTCGTGCCCGTGCCGGTCCACACCGCCCGCGCGGGGGTCTTGCCGCAGTTGGCCCGTCAGCGGATCGATCGGCATCACCCCCAGCGGCCCCGCAAACGCATACCCGCCAAATGCGCCTGCCACGGCCGCGCCCGCGCGCGTGCCAGCCCGTGCGTCAGTCGCCCCCGCCTGGGCCGCGCTCACGAGCGCTTCCAACGCCTGTGGCGAAAGGTAATCCCGCCCCTCCAGCACCATCACATACACGCCCGTCGCGCGCTCCATGCCCGCGTTCACGCGCGCCGCCCAAGGCGCACCCTCGTCGGTCATCGCGAAGGTGAAGCGCTCGTCGCGGGCCGTCAGACGCTGCGTTTCCGCCGTGCAGGGGCCCCCGGCAATCACCGCCTGCCAATCCGTCAGACTCTGGGCCCGTAGCGCATGAATCGCGCGCGACAGATCTTCGCCCTGGCACGCCGGCACGATCACGCTCACCACCGGCGCGCGGCTGGCGGGCCTCCCGCTCGCGTGCTCGGCTTGGTTTGTCGCTGTGCGCAGACCGATACCTCCGTCGCCCTACCCCACGCTATCTATCGGCACGACCTCCGCCCGCCGGCCAATCCTGATCCCACCACTCCCCGCCCCCCACCGCTTGGCCGCTCGGTCGTACCCTTCCTCGTGAACGCCTCGCCGCCCCAGCCCGCATCCCCGCCACCCCCCCCCCCCCCCCACGCGGCCGCGCTGCCGCCGTTTGACCACCGCGCCAGCGCCCCTCGCTACCTCTCTCACGACATCCCGGGCACCGGCGGCATACTCCGCGCCCGCCCCGAAGACTTCTTCGTCGAAGAACTCCCCGCCTACAACCCCTCCGGGCAGGGGGAGCATCTGTACCTCATGCTGCAGAAGGTCGGCCTCTCCACCATGCAAATGGTGGGCATCGTGGCCAGGCACTTCCGCGTGCCGATCGGTTCGGTCGGCTTCGCGGGGCTCAAAGACAAGCATGCCGTCACGCGCCAGGTCGTGTCCGTGCAACTGCCCGGCCGCAAGATCGAGGACATCCCCAGCCTGCGGCATCCGAAAATCGATGTCGTCTGGATGGACCTGCACGGAAACAAACTCCGCCGCGGGCACCTGAAGGGCAATCGCTTTTCCATCCGCGTGCGCAACGTCGAGCCCACGCGGGTCGTCTACGCCAAGCGCACGCTCGAACGCCTGCTGGCACTGGGCGTGCCCAATCGCTTCGGCACGCAGCGATTCGGACGGAATCTGAACAACCACCTGATCGGTCGATCGATCATCCTGGGCGATGCGGCAGGGGCGGTGCAGGAACTGCTGGCTTCGCCTGGGGACACGCGGCCTGAGCACCAGGCGGGGCGCGAACTGTTTCTCGCCGGTCGCTATGCGGAAGCCGCGGACCTTCTGCCCGAGGGGGCGGAGGCCGAGTCAACGGTCCTGCGCGCGCTGGCCCAAGAACGCACGCCTGCGCAGGCGATCCGCGCCATGCCCCACACGGCCCGCTCGTTTTTCCTTTCGAGTTTCCAGTCCGCGGTATTCAATGCCGTGCTCGATGCGCGGCTGGAACAAGGCACATGGAACGCGCTGGTGCCGGGCGACCTGGCGTTTAAGCACGACAGCGGGGCGGTCTTTGCCGTGGACGACGCAACACTGGCGCATCCGGACACCGCCGCGCGTCTCGCCTCGCACGCGATCTCGCCGACCGGCCCGATGTGGGGCCTCGCGATGCCGCGCGCCACCGGGGCGCCGGCCGATCTCGACCTGCACACTCTCTCGAGCACCGGCGTGTCACCTGAGGACTTCGAACGACTCGCCCGCGCCACCGGCGAACAACTCAAAGGCGAACGCCGCCCGCTCCGCATCGACCTCGGCCTGCCCTCCATCGAGGGTGGTGCCGACGAGCACGGCCACTACATCCGCTGCGCCTTCGACCTGCCCGCCGGCTCGTTCGCGACGGTCGTGATGCAGGAAGTGATGAAAGTGGCGTCAACGAGCGGCCACGATCAGGCCCCTTCACCTGGCTAAGTGTCCGACATCAATGGGCTGCCCGGGTCGCCTCTCATCAAGCGTCCGCACCACCTGTGCCCACACCCCTTCGGCGTCACACCGGGCATCGACCACCGCGTATCGGCGCGGGTCGGCCTTGGCTTGGTCCAGATAACCCTGGCGGACCTTGGCGTGATACGCCGCGCCTTTGGCTTCCATGCGATCAAGGCCAGTGGCTCCGCCGCCCATGCGCCGGCCAGCGGTTTCGGTGTCGACATCGAAGAGCAGGATCAACTCGGGCTGCACGGCACGGGTTGCGACGCGGGCCGCCGCAGCGATGTCGGCCGCGGGCAGGCCGCCCGCCGCGCCCTGGTACGCCAGCGTTGAGGGCACGAAGCGGTCGGCGAGGACGAGTTCGCCTCGCCCCAGGGCCGGGAGGATCTTTTGCTCGATCAACTCCGCCCGGCTGGCCATGTAGAGGAGCATCTCGCACCGCACCGTCATCCCCGTATTGGCCTTGTCGAGCAGGACTTCGCGGATGCGTTCGCCCGTGACGGTGCCCCCGGGCTCACGCACTTGGCACACCGGGATGCCCGCGGCAGCAAACGCCTCAGCAAGACGGCGGTACTGCGTGCTTTTGCCCGAGCCGTCGGCCCCTTCGAGCACGATGAAGCGGCCGCGCCAGGCCGAGAGCACCGCAGGCGGGGCGGGTGTGGGCAGCGGTGATGGCCGAGGAGGTGGGGTGGACATGCCGGGCGATCGTTGCCCGGTTGCGCCTCCGACGCCACCAGACTGAAGAGGCATCGCTCGACCCTGCCCGCGTTCAAGGTAGGGATGCCACCCCAACGCTTGCGGAGGGGGAGAGGTGGTGACGATTGCGTCGCCTGGAACGTCTGTTCTGCCCGATTCGCACTCAACCGGACGCCCGAACGGCGCGATATCAGGGAAGTCCCGGGGATTCGTTTTACCCCGGATTCACTCGTGGTGCTCAGCGCCCGCCGATAGCCATAGAACCGAGGAGTTTTGAATGCGCCGTGGAAATCGTTCCCCCCGCCTCGCCCCAGCCTTTACGCTGATCGAACTCATCGCGGTGATCGTGGTTCTGGCCATCCTGGCCGGGGTGGCGGTCCCTCGGTACTTCGATTACACCGACCGTGCCAAGACCGCCGCTCTGCAGGGCACCCTGGGCAACGTGCGTTCGGCGCTCCAGAACTTCTACGCCAACGCCTCGATCGCCGGCACGCCCGCCTATCCCACGCTCGCGCAACTCACCACCGTGGGCACCGTGCTCACCGACGCCTTCCCCACCAACCCCTACAACAACCTGAACACCGCCACCGCGGCCACCGCCAACGAGTGGACGAGCCGCACCGTGACCGGCACCGCAGGCTGGCGCTACTACGTGGACAACACCACCACGCCGCCGGTCTGCGGCTTCTACACCAACAGCAGCAACGCGACCACCACGACGACCTCCAACGGTGCCGCGCAGACCGCCAACAACCTCTGAGCAGCGTGGCGGAAGATGACGCACCGCATGACCGCCATTCGACCTTCGCACGCTCCGGGTGAGAACGCCCGGGGCGTGTCGCGCGCCTTCACCCTGATCGAACTCATCGCGGTTATGGCCATCCTCGCGATCCTCGCAGCCGTTGTCACCCCCGCATCGCTCACGATGACGACCGGCCGACACGCCGCCGCGATGCGGGCGGTCGTCCGCGACCTAGGCTACGCCCGCGCCCGCGCCATGGCGACGGGTGCCACCACCTGGGTCGTGTTCACGGTCAGCACCGATTCGTACGCCGTCCTCGCCGAGAACCCGTCGAATCCGGGCTTCTCGAACGCCTCGACCATCACCGATCCCGCCACCGGCACGCCCATGGTCATCCGCCTGAACACCGGTGAGTACGCCGGCACTGACCTGCTCTCCGCCTCCTTTGCCAGTAACTCGCGCATCGGCTTCGACCGTCGAGGCCGTCCGCTGGGCAGCGCCGGCACCGTGCTTTCGTCCGATGGCAGCATCACGCTCTCCGGCTCCAAACAAGTCACCATCGCCACGCCCACGGGCCGCATCGCTGGCAATTGAGCCTCAAGACGAACGGCCAACCACCGAGACACTGAGACACCAAGACCGGAATGAGATAAGGCAAGGCTTGGCCCAGACACGATCAAGCGCATTCGCTCCGTTTGACACCGTTCCCCCTCGTTTTTCGTCTCCCCCCCTCTCTCTCCTTCCTTCTCGGTGCGTCTCTGTGCCTCGGTCTCGGTGGTGAATCCACTATCCCCTTCCCAATCGAACCCATGCAACCACGCCACACACGCCGAGCCCTCACCCTGGTCGAAGCGATCATCGCGGTGGTCGTGGTGTCGGTGGCCGCGCCGCCGATGCTCATCGCGGTGCGGGATTCGTCGGTCCGGCGAGTGGACCCGATCATGGCCGACCGCGCCCGCTGGCTCGCGGGCGAGAAACTCGAGGACATCATCGCCGACCGCCACAGCACCGTGCGTGGCTACACCTACGTCACGGCCAACAACTACCCGTCCGAATCGGCCGTCTCCGGCTTCTCGAACTTTGCGCGAGCGGTGACCATCGCCGAGACCGGCGCGTCGCTCTCTGGCACGGGCACCGGCTACAAGCGCGCCACCGTCACCGTCACCTGGCGCGATTCCCGCGGCCAAAACCGCTCGCTCGCCCTCTCCACCATCGTGACGTCGTACTAGCACCCGAACCGATCCACACCGCCCATGCCACGCCGCCCGCGAACAGCCCGCGCTTTCACCCTCGTCGAGTCCATCGCGGCGATGGTCGTCGTCGGGTTCGTCGCGACCATCGGCGCGCAACTCACGCTCCGCGCCTCGCGCGATTACGTTGAAGCGGCGCGCGGCGCCGAACTGCACGCCACGCTCTCGAACGCCATCGACCGGCTCGATCGTGACCTTCGCGAGATCCGCCTCGACCCTGACGCCGCCGACATCGGACCCGATATCGATTCCCTCACCGCTTCGTCGATCACCTGGGATACCGCGGGCGGCACCTGCTCGGTCTCGCTCTCGGGCACGCAACTCCGCCTCGCTGAGGATGGCGACTCCGCCGTCGCCCTGCTCGACGATGTCTCCGCCTTCACGGTCGCCGCGTACAACGACGCCGGGAGCGCCCTCACGCTTCCCCTCTCCGGCAACGCCTGCGACGCCATCCGTCGCATCCAGATCACCATCACCGTCACCCGCGACGGTCGGAGCGACACGCTCCGCACCCGCGTCTTCCTCCGCGCCACCCTCGCCGGAGCCGGCACATGAACCCGCGCACCGCGCCGACATCGAAACGCTCGCTCACCCGCCGCGGCACCGTCGTCGTCGCCATCATCATCGCCCTCGTGGCGCTCCAACTCGTCGTCGCGGGCGTCGCGGTGTCCGGCGCGCGCGATCAGGACCTCATCGTCCGCCGATTGGACACCGCCCGCGCGTTCTACGCCGCCGAGGCAGGCATCAACATGGCCCTGCGCGAGGTGATGCAGGGCGCCGACGAAGACGGCGACGGCACCATCGGGACCGTCTCCAACAACGGCCTCGCGTCCGACGACCCCAACCTCTCCGGCGGCCGCGCCAGCGTCTCCAGCGCCACCGATACCGACGGCATCATCACCCTCTCCAGCCAGGGCCGCGCGGGTGACTCGCGCCGTCGTGTGCAGGCCCGGGTCGAGTAGCCCCGAATGACACGCGCCAGCGGCGGCACAGGCGTCCCGCCTGTGATCCCCGCGCTGCGGGCGACTGTTTGGAACCAACTCCGCACGCGCTCCGCCAACACCCCCGCTTGCCCACCGCGCGCCGCCGCGCCGTCGCGCGTCCGAAAACCGCCCCACAACGCGCTGGTATCGAATAATCCGCCGATGCCTTGGCATGGCCTTCCACCGCCAGATCACTGCCGCATTCCTGCTCGCCTGCACGCTCGCCACCGCCGCCGGTGCCGCCCCGCCCACCATGGCCATCTGGGCCCGCAAGGACACGAACACGCCCTACTCCTCGGCCTATGTCGCCGGCTGGGGCCCTCGCACCGCCCTGCCCGCCTTCTCCAACAACATCCGCTGGGTCGTCGCCCGCACCTGCCCGAATCGCGAGGAACTCGCCCTGGTCACGCTGGATACATCCAAGGACGTCCGACTCGCCTTCTTCCGCGACAACACCTGGGCCGCGCCCACCACCCTGTGCACCAACGTCGCCACCGTGAGTGACCGCTGCTACCACGCCGCGTACGAGCGCACGTCGGGTGATCTGCTCGTCGTCTACTGGAACAAGTCCGCCGGTCGCCTCGGCTACCGCACCGCCAGCGGCGGCGCGATCTCGGGCGAATCGACGATCGCGCTGGGTGCAGACCATGGCGGACAAGGCGGCGACGACGACGATGAGGAAGAAAAGGTCCGCTACGTCACGCTCGCCCCCAAGCCCAACTCCGACACCATGATGCTCCTGGCCATGCGCGATGACCGTGACCTGCTCGCCGTCGAGTGGACCGGCTCGGCCTGGGCCAGCGTCAATACGCTCGAAACCAACTGCGAGAGCGACTCCAACGAGAACTACGCCGCCGCCTACGAGGCGCTCTCGGGCCGCGCGCTGGTCGTCTACGCGGAAAAAAGCCAGGCCCAGCCGCGCTATCGCACCTACGACGGCACCTCGTTCTCCAGTGAGATGTCCGCTCCGTCGATCGGCAAAACCCCACGCTGGATCCGCCTGGCCCCGCGCCCGGGCACAGACGACATCCTCATGGTCTGCCTCGACAAAGACAAGGACATCAACGGCAACCTCTGGTCAGGCTCCACCAGCACCTGGGGTGCCAACTTCGAGCTGTCCAACGACGCCCGCCACGACAACCGCCGCTGCTTTGATGTGGCCTTTGAAGTGTCGGGTAGCCGCGCACTGATCGTCTATTCGCACAAGAACCAGGATCGCCTCTACTACCGCACCTGGACCACCACCGGCGGCTGGTCAACCGAGGCCACAGGTCCAGAACTGAGCGACGTTCCCGACGTCATCGCGCTGTATCCCGCCACGGTCGGCTCGACCATTTACGTCGTCGCCTCCACCAAGGGCCGTAAGTTGTTCGGCGTGACGTGGAACGGCTCCAAACTCTCGTCGGCCACACTCCTCGATTCCAACCTCTCCGGCAGCGACGGCACCGAACAGTTCGCCCTCACCGACAACCCCGCCACGCAAGCCGTGCCGCACATCACCCGGTGGGTGGAAACCAATCCGGAGTGACGCGCCACACCAGATCCGATCCATGGAGGCGAGGCCATGCTGAATACGACGCTGCAGAACTTTCTGCTGGACTATGCGACATCGAACTCGCCGATGGTCGCTACGCCATCGAGCGCGCCGTGTGGTGCGCGCAGCGATCTCCGGTATCGAAATCGACCTCGCCCGTGTGAAGTGCGCCTGACCGGATCGGCTACTTCTTGCCCTTCGATACCCGCGCCTTCGCCTTCGCGGCTCGCGCTTTCACCCGTTCCTTCATCGCCCCCACACACCCCGCGATCCGCCGAGCGCGCGTCTCCGGCTTCTTCGCCTCCACGACCGCCTCCGCGTGCTCACGCTGATGCGTAAACGACATCCCCTTCCACGCCTCGACCACGTCTGGCCCCGCCCCCTTGAGCGCGGCCATCAGTGCCGCTGGCGGCTTCACCACCCGCGGCTGCGTATCCAGCGTCAGCGTCACCGTCACCATCTCCCCGCCACTTACCCCCGCCGCTTCGCGGTTTGACCGCCTGAGCGGGATAAAGCAGCAGGGCCCGCCCATCGCCGCGATTGTGGATCGAAACGTGTACCCGCCGTTGACCGTCACACGCACCGGCGCACGCACCTTCCCAAACACCGGCTTAGGGTCAAACGGAACCTCGATCCCCGTCATCGTCGTGCCCTCTTCGGACATGACGACCGTCTGGTATGTGCGGGAGGGCAAAGCAGCCTGTTGAGGGGTACCGCGTGCGGCCATGGGTTGATTGTAGGTTGGATTACGGATTCGTCGGGCACATTCCCAATTCTGGTGACCCAAACCCCGAAAAACGCATTCCCACCCGCTTCCGAAACGTCTATTCCCAATGAACACCCGTCCCGCGCCAGCGGACGGGGTATGCTGCCATCGGCTCTGCTTCGTCCTCCCCGGGCAATTTCCTTGAGGGTTTGACCCTCCCCACCTCCAAGCACATCCCCACGCTCCATGAACGATTTGACCATTTCCATCCAGTCCACTGAAGATCTCACCACCCTCACCGTCCAAGGCAGCGCCCGCGCTATCGATTCGCAGGCCCTCGACCGCAAGGTTCGGGAAATCCTGGTCATCCGTCCGCGTCGGCTTGTTGTCGACCTCTCCGGCATCTCGTTCGTCGCTAGCACCGCGCTGGCCCTGCTCGCGCACCTGTGCCGAGGAATCCGCGCCGACGGCGGCATTGCCGAGGTGCATGGTGCCTCGTCCCAGATTGCCGAGGTCATCCGCCACGCGCGGCTTGATGACATCCTCCCGCTCGTCGATGAACCCGCGCTGCCCGAGCCGCGCTGATTTTCGACCCGTTCCCGTTTCCCGTTGCAAGGACGCGACGGCCCCGAGACCCACCCCCCCCACCCATGGACGACCTCCGCGTAGACATCGGCGAGCAGCAACGCAGCACCCTTGTGGTGCGCATCTCCGGCTCGGCGGGCATCAGCGCCGCCGACGACCTTGAGCGTGCCGTGCGACTCATCAAGGTCCGCCGCCCACGCCACCTCGTCATCGATCTTGCTGGCCTCTCGTTCATCGCCAGCCTCGGGCTCGGGCTGCTCGTCAGCCTCAGTGCCGCCATCAAGAGTGACGGCGGCACCATCCGCTTTGCCGGGGCCACTCCCGCGATTGGGGAAGTGATCCGCCGCTGCAAACTCGATCGGGTGCTGCCCGTGTACGAGAGTGTGGATGAAGCCCTGAAGGGATGACGCCTTAGGGGCTCATGCTGGTTTTCACCTCGGTAAAGGCCCTCGGCAAATCATGCCGATAAGGTTGTGTCATGAGCACCTTCGGCACGCCCATCTCGCGTACGGATTCGCCTACCCCGGCGGACCGCCTCGCCACGCGCGAAGCCCGGCGTCGCGAGCGGGCCCGTGCCGCGCACCCGGCGAGTGATGGCGCATCAAACGAAGCCGACTCGGTCGAGTTCTCCGGTGCCGACGGCCTCGGCGCACCCGATGCGCTCACGAACGCGGGCGATGAAAACGCCCGACAGGATCGACGGAAGGCGGGCACGGGCAGCGCGCCCACGCCGACGCCGGATGGGGTGCCGACGATTGATCTTCAGGGGTGAGGCGGCTGAGACGGGCCGTGGCTGCGCTATCCGACGGTGGCCAGGGCGTCGTACGCATCGAGCACGGCTTCGCCGATCGATCCCCGCTCCCAGGCGATCGCGGGATCGGTACGGTCATCGGGCTTGATGTAACCGGTGCCGGCGAATGTCGTGAGCATGTACTCAGCATCCTCGCGTTCGATGCCGTAGAGGTGGAAGAAGGCGGCGTCGAGTTCGGCGCGGAGCGTCGCGCGATCCTGTTCTTTCCAGATGTGGACGCCATCGCCGCGGCTGCCCTTGAACTCGCAGGCTTTGGCGAGGGGGATCATGTCCTCGGCGGTGCAGGTGAGTTTCAGGACACGCTCGCTGATCCAGTGTTCGAGGGTTTCCTTCTTGGACCACGGGCACTTGTCGGCATAGGTGTCTGGGGGGAGCGTGGGGAGTTGTTCGACGATGAAGAAGTTGAGGTGAACGCCACCGACTTTTTGTCGCGCCACGAAGTCATAGACGAACGCGTTGAGATTGCCCAGCAGGCAGGCTTCGCGCCGAGGCGCGATATCGATGGACGTGAACTTGATCGGCGCCGAGTTGACGACGGCGACCCACGGCGTGAACGCCGCGATCATGGTGCGCTCGTTGGTCGCACTGGTGATGTCCTTGTAGAGCAGGAACCAGTCGCGCTTGCTGCCGTTGGCCACGCCGTTGACCACATCCTCCGCCACCCACCACCGCGGCAGCACGGCAAACTCGGGATTCGCGTGCTCCACGAGCGAGGTTTCGGCCTTCTGGCCCTGCCGCACCCAGTTGTCGTCCTCCACGACCACGCTCGCGGCCCGGTGGTCGAAGGCCTGCACCATTTTGGCTTCGTACAGCGGCAAGGCGCGCTTCTTGGCCTTCGCGTAGACGTTGCCCTCCAGTTTGTACCCCTTCTTCTCCCAGACCTTGGCCTCCTGGAAATGCTCGGCGTCGTTGGTCTGATCGAACATGCGGAGGAACTTGATCCCCCACGCGTTGCCGCCCTGCTTGCGGTTCTCATCGATGAGGATCGGCACGCGCTTGTAGATGCCGCGGGTGAGGTTTGCGTCGCGCCGGGTGCGGAAGATGGGGCAGGTCTTGGTGTTGGGGTTGAGGAGTTTCATGTCCGCGGCGGTGAGGGCGATGTGCCGCTGCTTGTTCGTCTCGGCGACATCGTCCACATCGCGGGCGAAGAAGACGAAGTCGGCCTGCTCGGTCTTCTTGTCACCACCACCGAACACGAGTGCCGTGAACTTGAACGAGCGATGCACGTCCTCGAAGTGGCCGTCCTTGTTCTCGAAGTCGTAGAGGCACACGAGGGCCTTGCGGTCCATCAAGTCGTTGAAGAACTCCTTGGTCGTGTCGTCGGTAGCAATGCCCGAGGGCACCAGCAGCCCGGCCATGCCGCTGGGGGCGACGATCGTGCGGGCGAGTTCGGCAAAGAGCATGTAGAGGTTGACGTCGCCCTTGCCGGTGAGCGGGTAGCGATCGGAACCGCGTGCGTAGTCGAGCATCTTCTGGGCGCGGTCGCGGGCAGCGAGGTAGGACTCGTGCAGTTCGGGGGCGGCCGTGGGCATCGCGGCGATCCGCTTCTTGCGATCTGAAGCGCTGACGGCTTGCGCGGTGATGGGGTCGGTGAGAGAGAAGAACTCTCGATCCTGCACCTTCACTCGCTCCCATGGCGGGTTGCCGATCACGCAGTCAAAGCCGCCCTGTCGTGCCACCGACTTGGGCGTTGACAAGTCCGTGCTCTTGGGCTCATCGCACTGACTTCGCCCCAAAGCGGGCGAAGTCAGTGGCACGGAACCAAAGATGTGCGGAAAGGCCTTGGCCCAGTTCAGGGCGTGGGGATCGACGGAGGCATCGGTTACGAGGGAGTTGCCGTGGACGATGTGGGCCGAGAGGTCCATCAGCGTCTTGCCCTTGCGGGCGGAGCGAATCCACAGGGCCAGTTGGGTAATCTCGACGCCTTCGCGGGAAAGGTCCACGCCGTAGAGGTTGCTGGTGAGAATGAGGTCGGGAATGGCCTCTTCGATGGCGGCTAACTCGTCGGGCGGAACCCCGGCACCACCCAAGCCGTGAACGACGGCTTTGTAGTGCGCGTCCATCGCGTCGTAGGCACGGATCAGGAACGCGCCGGAGCCGCAGGCGGGGTCGCAGATGGTGAGGGCCCTGAGACACTCCAGACAGGCGCGCCAGTATGCCCGGACCTTGGACGGTTCCTGCGCGTCGCGGGATTCAGGATCGACGGCGTGCTGTTTGGCGAGGGCCGCGAAGCGATCGTGCACGAGCGCATCGACGGTGCGTTCGACAATCAGGCCGGTGAAGGCGGGCGGGGTGTAGAAGATGCCGAAGCGTTTGCGCTGGGCGCTCTTGGGCATCTTTGAAGATGCCGAGGCGTCCGCCGCAGGGTCGAAAGACGATTGCCCGTCGGGCTTGGTCGTGCCTCGCTTGGCCTGTGTTGCGGCCGATTCATCGAGCCCGGTTCGCAGCGCGGGCCAGCCGCCCACGCGCAGTTTCTCCAGTTCGGTGATGGAGCGCTCGAACAGGTGCCCGAGGACTTCGACGTTCACTTCCTCAGAAAAATCAAAGTCGCCAAAGCCCTTGAAGCCCGTGGTCCACGGCTCGTCGAACAGGTCGAGTTCGTCGATGTCGGGATCGGGCGCAAAGAGCCCGCCGTTGAAGGCGGTAATCGGGGGCACGCCCTTGCTTCCCTTATCGATCGCATGGAACAACCCCAGGAAGTTGTTCCAGCGCGGGTTGGTGACCTTGCTGAAAGCGGGCAGCGCGGTGTACGCCCGCTCCAGGCACTTCTCGGGAAGCAGTTCGCGGTCTTCGCAGAAGGCGATGAAGATGATGCGGTCAAGAAGTTTCTGGGCAATCCGAATGGCCTCGTCGAGGGGCTTGTCTTCGGCAATCTTCAAGTGCTCGATCAGCCGGAGCCGCTGAATGTGATAAGAGTAATAGAGGTCATCACCAACATCCTTCTGGCGCTTCTGCGTTCGATCGAGGAGCGCGGCGGCGCGGGGTGGCTGCCCGAGTTGAGACGGCAGGAGCCCGCCCCGCTCGAAGAGCGCGTAGAACTCGTCGAAACGATCGGGGTTGCGGAGTTCCTGGAGCGAAAACTCTTCGTACGCCAGTTTGCCCTTGGTACGGTGGTAGAGTCTGATGATCGAGAAGTTGGAGACGATGCCCCAGGCGCACTCGGGAAGGACATTGAGGTAATCCCAGCACTGGTCGACGGCCGTGCGACCGTTGCTGCGATCACGGTCGAGATCGATGGTCGGGCCCTTCAGTTCGACGACGACGGTTGGGTTCTTGGCGGGGAACACGCCCAGGGCTGCATCAGCAAACCCGCCACCGGGGACCGCGAACTCATGCTCGATGTGCCATTGCGCGGGGCTGTGGGTCTTGTCGGCATAGCCAAGCCCCTCGCCAAAGAGTTGGCTGAGGAACTGCGAACCGATGGTGGTCTCGCTGTGCGTGACGAGGTCGCCCGACGATTCGAGGTCGGCCCAGCGGATGGCGATGGTGTGGGCGCGGTCACGCGATGGCCCCGACAGCTGCTGCTTGGCCGCGATTTCACGAAGGAACCGAGGGATGAACAGCGCGCGCTGGCGGCGCAGGCGTCGATCAGACGAGCGCACGTGCGGCTCAAAGAGTGCAGGCCTTGCTGGTGCGGGTTTCTTCGGGGGCATTGGGCGATCCGGAACAACGCCCATGGTAACGGGTTGGTGGGAGCGCGTACCTGATCGCTCTCCCGCCCAACCCCTCCACCCCATACACTCCCGCCTATGGCCACCGCCTCCGTCTGGACCCCCAAGACCACCACCCCCATCCTCACCCAGCGCATCCCCTGCTGGCCCTTCGGCGATCCCAAGAATCGTCGCGTCATCTCGATCGACGAATACCGCCAAACCGGTGGCTACGAATCCCTCCGCAAAGTCGTCGAGTCCTTGGCCCCCGACCAGGTCGTTGACGAGATCAAGAAGGCCAACCTGCGTGGCCGCGGCGGCGCGGGCTTCTCCGCCGGGCTCAAGTGGTCGTTCCTGCCCAAGCCCGATGCCAGCGGCGACGGCGGCATGCGCTATCTCGCCATCAACGCCGACGAATCCGAACCGGCCTCGTTCAAAGACCGCTTGCTGATGGACTTTGACCCGCACCTGGTGCTCGAAGGCATCGCCATCGCGTGCTACGCCTGCCGGATTCCCGTCGCCTACTTCTATATCCGCGGCGAGTATCACCATCAGGCGATGGTGATGGAGAACGCGATCAAGGAGGCGTATGCCGCGGGGATCTTCGGCGGCGACGGCTTCTTCGGCGGCACCAAGACCAAGAACCGCAATCAAGGCTGGCGGGTGGATTGCTACCTGCACCGCGGCGCGGGCGCGTACATCTGCGGCGAGGAGACCGGCCTGCTCGAATCCATCGAGGGCAAGCGCGGGTGGCCCCGCAACAAGCCGCCCTTCCCGGCCATCAAGGGCCTCTTCGGCAAGCCGACCATCATCAACAACGTCGAGACGCTGGCCCATGTGCCCAGCATCATGCACAATGGGTGGGAATGGTTCAGCAAGCAGGGGTGCGCCAGTTCGTTCCAGGGGGCGCCGCCCTCGTGGGGCACCAAACTCATGGGCGTGAGCGGGCACGTCAACCGCCCTGGCGTCTACGAGTGCGACCTGGGCATTCCGCTCCGCGTGCTGATCGAGTCGAAGGACTATTGCAACGGCATGCGCGGCGGCAAGAGGTTCAAAGGCGCCATCGCCGGCGGCATCAGCATGGGCGTGCTGGGGCCAGACCAGATGGATGCCGAGATGGACTTCGACATCGGCCGCAAGTACAACGTCCTGGGCCTGGGCACGGCCTGCCCGACCGTCTTCGACGAAGACACCGACATGGTGATGGTCGCCCGCAACATCGCGCGGTTCTACAAGCACGAGAGTTGCGGCCAGTGCACGCCCTGCCGCGAGGGCAGCGGCTGGCTCTACCAGTTGCTCGTCAAGATCGAACGCGGCGACGCCAAGAGCAAAGACCTCGACCTGGCCCTCGAAATCGCGACGAGCATGGGCACCATGCCGGGCACGACCATCTGCGGCCTGGCCGACGGCAACAACTGGGCGATCCGCACGGTGATGAACAAGTACCCGGCGGAGTTCCAGGCCCGGGTGAAGCGGACGTTTGTGCCGGTGGGGATTAGCGTGGGGGCGGGGCGGTAAGGAATTGGCACGAAGCCCGAGCGTGAGCGAGTGGCCGCGGCAACGAAACGCGACCGTGAGCGAGCGAGCGCATGAACTATGCGTTGAGAACCGAACCATGACCACCCAACAACTCCACGACCTGCACACGGCCAGACCGTTCGCCCCGTTCGACATCGTGATGGCCGACGGCACCCGATATCACGTCCCCCATCCCGAGCACCTGGCCTATGTGAAGGGTGCCCGCACATGCGTCGTGTTCACCACCCGAAGCGTGGCCCGTCACCTCGACCTGTTGCTGATGACGGCCCTGGAAGTGAGTGATCGGGCGATTCGTGCACGACGCCGCGCGGGGTGAAGTATGCCGCGATCGCCGCACAGCCCGAACACAGCGTTGGTGAGCCTCGAACGGTTCGTCGCCGAGAATGACGCGCTGCTTCAACTCGAAGAGCATCTCGGGCGGTTCAACATCTTCGACGCACTCGGCGTCGCGAAGCACGAGATTCGACACAGACGACGTTCGCGTCCGCAGCACCAACGACTGCCCCTCGGCTGCCGAGTGAGCGTCACGGTGATGCGCACCACCTCCTGCGACGCCGTGGTCGTTGGCGTTCCGCTGCCCGGCCCTTTGCGCGGGCGTACGCCGACGGTGTCCCCTCGACTTCAATGCCAGTTTCGGCCCGCGCGGCGCGGCCTGCGAATCGCACTTCCCCTGCGGCGAGTGGGAGTTGACCGACCAACCCCGCACTTCGCGGTGCGACTGGCCCTCCCCGATGGCGATCACCTGGGCTGGATTCGCGTGGGCGCCGGCGCGGGCATCGAGTTCAACGGCTCCACCACGCTCCGCGGCATCTTCAACGGCCACACCGCCACGCCCGGCACCTTCCGCCTCAACAACAGCATCCACTTCGCCGACGACACCACCATCAACATCACCGGCGCGGGCATGGAGCGCTGGGTCGCCAGTTCCGTGGTCGTCGCCCCCGGCAAGACCCTCACCAACACCGGCACCTTCCGCACGCACAACGCCTGCAACATGTCAGGCCAGTTCGTCAGCGACGGCACCTGGCTCGATCTGGGCGGCAGCAACCTCTTGAACGCGGTCATCACCAACAACAGCCTCTTCTCCAGGTTCGGCAGCCACCCCCTCCAGCCCGCCACCGGCAGCGGCCCGCACCGCTTCGTCAACAATGGCACCTTCGAGAGCCCGACCGGCGTGCCCCGCAACGACATCAGTTTCATCGAGTTCCAGAACACCGGCACGGTCCGCAATCTCGCGTCCCAAGGCATGGTCTTCACCGCCTGCGCGATCACCTCAACCCCGACCGCCCAGTGGCACGTCGTCCATGGCGAAAACGTCACCGCCGGGTTCGAAATCATCGATTGCTCCATCCAGGGCACGTTCGCCGGCTCCACCATCGACCTCACCGACTGGCGCTCAACCAGTCGCTCACCATTGTCGACAACGCCACCTTCAACATCACCGGCGGCGGCCTCACCCGCTGGGTCGCCTCCTCATGCAACATCGCCCAGGGAAAGTCCCTCGTCAACGAGGGCGTCCTGAACCTCCTCAACGGCTGGAGCGCCGAGGGCCAGATGATCAACCGCGGCACCATGAACTACTTCAACGGCCAAACCACCTTCCGCGGCCATCATCTCACCAACGAAGGCACCATCCATTGGAGCGGGCAGGATTTCCACGCCGCCCCGGGCAACAACCTCTTCACCAACTCCGGCTCCCGCCTCGGCACATTTGACACAGCTGAAGTCGAGGGCGGCCAGCCCGGCGTGCAGGTCGCCGTCACCTACACCGCCACCGGTGCCTTCGTCACCATCACCGACCAGGGTTGCCTCGCCGACCACAACGCCGACGGCAGCCTGAACCCGAAGACCTCGCCGACTTCATCGCCTGCTACTTCGATGGTGGTGGCTCGGCGTGCGGCGCCGCCGACCTCAACGGCGACGGCAGCACCGACCCCGACGACCTCGCCGACTACATCGCCGCCTACTTCAGCGGCGGATGCGATTGACGTGATGCCAGTGCGGGCACACAGAAGTCGCAAAGCCGACTTTTCTGTGCCACGGCTGTTTCTTACTTCTGTGCCACCCCGCCGGACCTTGAACGGACCGATCTGAGTTGTTGGACCAGCCTTCTGTACTCGTACTGACGATGACGAGGAGTTCAGCCCCGGTGGTCACGGTGCCGGCGGTTTGAGCGCCGAGGCCGCGACCCCGCCGAACTGCTTGGGCCAGGGGATCGTCGCGGCGAGATTCTCGTCGAACACCGTCTCGAAGCACATCACGTTCATCTCGAGTTTGAGATCGAGTTCCTTCCCTTCGACGTGCGCAGTTCCCAGCGGCCCAGCCGCGTGCCCGACTGGTACCCCTCGGCATACGTCGGCGTGTTGTCCACGAGTTTCTCATTCCAGAACAGTTCGCCCTTGGTTCGCGGGCCCCCGTCAGCGGCGCCACCAAGGCCCATTCCTCGTCACCAAGTTCGTGCCGTCGCATCCATGCACCTCCGATGGCCGCTCCGCAGCCATCCAGTGCATCGGCACAACATCACGCTCCACCTTCAACCATCATCGTCGCGCGTGCATGTGCCAAACAAGCAATCCGTCAGACAGAACCTAGTGCCCAATGCCTTCCCCCCCCTCCCCTCCCGCTATCATCGCGTCCGATGCCCAAGCCTGACTTCCTGACCGCCCAGTTCATCGTTTCCGCCGTCGTCATTGGCGTGGTGCTCCACGTCATTCTCGTCGGGGTCGCCTACGGCATCTTCTTCGAGCGCAAAATCTCCGCCTGGATGCAGGACCGGACCGGCCCCAACCGCTGCGGGTTTGATTTCAACCTGCCTTTCCTGTCCTTCCTGAAGGGCATGCGCGGCTACGGCCAGGCCCTGGCTGACGGCCTGAAGTTCATGGTGAAGGAGGACTACCAGCCTCCGCATGTGGACAAGGCCCTGTTCTCGCTCGCGCCGGGCACCATCGTCATTCCCGCGCTCATCGGCTTTGCCATCATCCCCTGGGGCGGGTTCTTTGACATGCAGGGCTTCACGATCCCGGTGCTGAACTGGGTCATCGAGCCGCAGCGCGTGTCGGTGGCGGGGGCAGATATCTCCATTGGCATCGTCTACATCCTCGCAACCGCGGCGCTGGGCATCTATGGCGTGGTGCTCGGGGGCTGGGCTTCGAACAACAAGTACTCCATGCTCGGCGGCCTGCGGGCCTCGTCGCAGATGCTCGCGTACGAGATTCCGATGGGCCTGTCGATCCTGTGCGTGCTGCTCACGGTCGGCTCGCTGCTGCCTTCGAGCGTGATCCAGTGGCAGCACGATCACGGCTGGCTGATCTTGAGCCAGCCGCTGGTCGCGGTGCTGTTCTACATCTGCGCGTTGGCCGAGTGCAACCGATTGCCGTTTGATAATGCCGAGTGCGAAGCCGAACTGGTCGGCGGGTATCACACCGAGTATTCCTCGATGCGGTTTGCGCTCTTCTTCCTGGCCGAATACACGCACATGATCACGGGCTCGGCGATGTTCGCCCTGCTCTTCCTGGGCGGGTACACGCTCAACCCCTTCGGCATGGGGTGGGACATTCCGCTGCTCGACCCGGCCACCACCTCCATCTGGGCCATGCTCGCCAAGTGCGGCGTGCTGTTCGGCAAGACCGCGCTGCTCGTCGGGTTCATGATGGTCATCCGCTGGACGCTTCCGCGGCTGCGGTTTGATCAGGTGATGTCATCGGCATGGCAGGGGGCGATTCCCATCGCGATGGGCCTGGTGCTGGTGAACGCGGTGCTGGTGTATGCCGGCGCGACGAGCGCCATTGCCCTGTTTGGGGCCAATGTGGCGGTCGGCGCGGTGGTGCTGGCGGCCCAGCCCTTCCTCAAGCGGCCCATCAGCAAGAAGGTTCCGCTGGCCGGCTCACGTTTCAGCCCGCTCGCAGGCGAGCGCGGCGAGGCCCGCGTGTCAGCGACGGCACGCGAGGATGACCCGATGCGCACCGCGTCGGCCGCGGTGGCTTCGTGAGTGTCGATGACAAGTGGCGCAGATGTCCCGATGCCGAGGGAGCAAAGCGGGAACGGGATCGGGGACTCGATTCGGAGAATCGAGGTACCCAGAGCGGGATCGGGAACGGGGAACGTGCTACTTGCTCAGGCGCTCACGGATCACCGGCACCGCCGAGGGCTGGCGCGGGATCTGCCCGGTCACCATCGCCGCTTCTTTCATCAAGGGCGATGTGCGGAGCATGAACCGGTGCTCCGATTTCACCTGCACCTGATCCTCCACGCCTTCGAGCGTCGCGGACTCGATCGATACCACGCCATCGCCGATCATCGCGGCCAGGTCGGCCAGCGCGGCACGGGCCCTGGCGATCTCGGCTTCGGAGAGAATCTTGCCGATCCAGGCGCTGTCGAGCGCGCTGGCGAGCCACTCGGCCTCTTCGCGCGTTGCGGCCCCGATGATGTTGGTGATGATCACGTTCTTGGGCAACGGCCGGGCGTTCAGATCGGTGAGGTAGGCTGACCCGGGAAGCAGATCGGTACCCGCTTCGCCGGCACCGTCTTTCAGAAAACCCAGCAGTTCGCGCGGGTCGAGCCCGTCGGATTCGTACCAGCGCACGAGGTGCTCGCGGGCCTCGGCCACAAAGCGCAGGCGGGCGAGCGGCGCGCCGCGATGGGGCGTGCCGACCATGATCAGCCGCTCGACCACGGGCAGTCGGCCAGCCTCGGAAACGGCCGACGCATCACCGGCATAGATCGTGTCGCGCGTGAGCGCGTCTCGCGCCACCAGCCCGCCCATCGAGTGCCCCACGAGCACCACCCGCTCGACCCCCGCAGCGCGAAGCGTCTTGAGCGCCCCGGCAAGGTCCGTCGCGGATTGCGCGATCGGTTGATCGTCGGCGTAATCAAATCTGACAACCGTGCGGCCATCATCGAGCAGCGACGGGGCCAGGTCGCCCCACACCCCGCCCGGCTCATCGAGCCCGTGCACCAGCACCACGACCGCGCGGCCGCCGCCATCGACGCCTGCCGCGCCCACCTTCGACCAGAAAAGCGTGGGGCCTTTGGAGTTCGCGCCGTTCATCGGTTCGCCCTTCATCAGCACGCGCAGGCCCGTGGGTGGCGCCGGGGCGGACATCACGTCATCGAGGGCACTCTTGAGTTTGTTCTCGGCTCGCTCGCGCCAGGAGTTGGACGAGTCCTTGAGCGACCGGCCTTTCTTGGCCATCCAGTCGATGGCACCGGCAGTCCAGCCCGAGGCCTTGTCGATTGCGCTGGTGGCCGCGCCTTTCACGGCTTGGGCCTGCGCATCGGCAGGCTTGGGGGTGCCGGGGTCGGCGTGGGTCGTGCTGATGCACGAGCCTGCCAGGAGGAGGGCCAGCCACGCCGAGCGCGCGCGAAGCGAGGGCGTATTCCGAACCCGAGGCGAGTGGGAAGGCATGGCCAACTCCAGAGGTGCGTATATCACTAGTTGATTATTGCCAAACCGGGGCTGGCGGTTTCAGGCCGCGTTTTGAGGCCGTTTCGAGGCCGTGCGAGCCGATCAGGGCACGAACGCCGCAGTGATGAGCACGCCCGCAATGATCACGCACAAACTGGTCTTGATCACCACCGCCACCAGCCGCCCGGCCGCCGCGCCCGCCGCGATCTTGGCCGATTGGTGCAGTTCGCGTTTCTTGATGAACCGCTCCGCGAGCATCGCGCCCATTCCCGCGCCGATCGCCGCACCCAGAATCGTGCCCAGCGGCGGCGGGGGGACAAACGTGCCCACCACGGCACCCACCAACGTGCCGACCACCGCGCCCGCCGCGCCCGTCTTGCTGCCCCCGGCCTTGGCGGCACCCATCGCGCTGGCCGCCAGTTCGATGATCTCGCCGAGCAAGGCCAGCACCAGGCACGCGCCGAGTGTGTACCACGTGAACAGCCCCGGCACCCAGAAGTTGCACAGCACCGCGGTGGCGAGGGCCAGCCACGCGCCGGGCAGCGTCACCAGACACAGGCCGATCCCGAGGATGGCCATAAGCGTGACGATGGAAGCCGCGAGGTAGGCCAAGGCGCGAGTGCTCCGAAATGACGACGAGCGAGGTGGGCTGGGGGGGGGACGTGATGGTTAGGAATCACCCGCGCCCGATTGCTCGTCGGTCGTGTTCGGATTATCGGCACCCGGGCCCAGCGGCGGCATGGGGTCGCCGCGATCGTCGCCTTCTTGGCGGTCGTTTGGTTGACCGATGTGGTGGGCGACCAGCGTGGTCACGCCGCCAAGGCGCTGGATGCCCACGGGCTGGCCCTCGGCTGCGGACAACCGCAGAAGTTCATCGTCAGAGATCATGGCGACGCGCGAAGCCGGGCGCGACGCGGAGAGTCGCAGGGCGATTCCGGGCCGGGTTGAGACCGACACGATGCGACGTGTCGCGACCCGTGCCACCTCGCGCGTGTCGGGCAAGGCGGGCGTCGTGGCTCGCGCGACCGGACCGGGAACGGGTGCCGGGGCCTCCGGTGCGATCGCCGGTGAGGGGAGCAGGAGCAGCACCGTCACGATCAGCGGCACACTCGCCACCGACACAACCATCGCGCGCCGCCGCCTGCGGCGCCGGCGCATCTCGCCCTGGAGATCAGCCAGCATGCGCTCGCGGCGTGCCTCGCCCACGGGCGAGAGCGGCGCGTCGGAATCGAACGTATCTCGGCGCGGGGTCACGATTGGTCCTCAGAAAAAAGGCGTTTGAGCGAAGCCAGCGCGCGGCGAACCTGCCCGTGTGCCGTGCCCGTGGTGGTGCCCGTGGCCTGGGCGATGCCGAGGAGCGTCGAGCCCCCGAAACGACGCCTCAGCACCTCGGCCTCGGCGGGTTCAAGTTCATCGAGGCACGCCAGCAGTTCGACCAGTTCCACGTTTGTTTCAGGCGATGCACCGTTCACGCCTGATGGCCCTGGCTCGCGCCGCGCTTCCCGGGCCGTGCGTCGCGCTTCGCGCCGAAGGGCATCCACGCTCGCGGAGCGCACCGCCAGCGTGAGCCAGCCGTCGAGGGCCGCGCCGCTGGGCTGCGGCTTGAGCCCGCGGATCGCCCTGAGCATCACCTCCTGCACGATGTCGAGGCAGAAGGCCTCGTCGCGCCGCGTGAAGCGCCGGGCGAGCGCGAAGGCGCGATCAAACCACGCGCGATAAAGGCGATCGAGCGACGGGCCGTCGCCTCGCGCGACGCCCGCCGAGATCGCCACCGCGTCGGTATCCGCGAAAGCCGCCGTGAGCTCGCCCGGGCGCGCGTGCGTGCCGCCGGCGTGCGGGACCGCTGGTCGGTCTTGCACATCAAGCGGCACGCGGCGCTCCAGGGCGATGGGTAGCACGAAAAAGCCTATGTCGAGTGGGCAACGGGGTTGCGAGGGGTTCGGCGAGCTCAGAATGGCCGGATTACTTGGGCTTCTTGGCTTCCGTCAGTTGCTGCTGCAAGGACGTGATGGTGCGCCGGGCGTCCTCCAGTTCGGCTTCCAGTTTTCGCAAGCGATCCGAGACCTGATCCTCCCGGGCTCGGCGTTCCTGCATCAGCGCGTCCGCGGTTGCCCGCATCTTCTCGGCCTGCTCGCGGGTGCTCTCCTGAAGCCTCGCCATCTCCTCGGCTCTCACCTTGGCCAACTCGGCATCCGCCCGCACCACAAGCAACTGCTCCTGCGACTTGGCCGCCTGGTCGCGGGCCCGATGGAACTCGACCGCCATCATCTCGGCCTGCCGCGCGGCCGCTTCGCGTTCCGCCTGCGCCTGGGCCACCGCCGGGTTCTTGGCCGGGTCGCTATCGATGTACCGCAGCAGCGCCCGAACGGCCATCATCTGGTCTTCGGGTGCGCTCACAACGGCCGCGTTGGTCTGGGGGTTCGAAACCACCGACACCCGCGCTGGCTGATCGGGCGCCTGCGGGAAGATCGTCCGCAGCACGTCCACCACTGCCGTCGAAGGCGTGTGGGCCAGATTGAACGTCTCCGTGATCGGCTTGCCCGACACGCGCTGCCGCGCCTTCGTGTCGTTTTCCAGTCGCCCCAGCACCTCGACGGCCAGTTCCACCTGCTGTTTGGTGCCCGAGACAAACAACAGCCCCGAGTCTTTGTGGAACCGGATGTTGGGCGGGTTGCTCGTGTCGTTCTGCACCGCCGCCTCGATGGCGCTCAGGATCACGTCCGGCGACATCGCCGCCGGCTGCTCGCCCTTGGGCGTGGTGAGGTTCGCGATCGACAGCACGCGCGAGAACGTCTCCACCGTGTCGGCGTCGCGCGGGCGATCCACACCCACCACGAACATCGGTGCCCCGCCGACCGGCCCGGGGAAGGGGTTTTGCGTGTTGGCCCCGGCGTCGCTCACACGCACGCGGCCGCCGCGGGCCGTCGCCAACTGCGCCATGGCCCGCACCGCCGTCTCCAGTTGCACGTTGCGGAAACTCACCGCTGGCATCGTGAGGCGGTCCGCCCCATCCGTGAACGCGACATTCACCGCCCACTCGCCGGCATTCGTTCGCACCGCCGCGACGTACTCCGCCAATGTGCCGCCAGCAAAGTCCACGCCGATGGTCGCCGCCAGCCACTCGCCGCGGTGCCCGCTGTTCGTACTCCCGGGCTGATTGCCCCTTGCCGGCCCTCCGCCTGCTCCTCCCGATTGACCCAGCGAAGCCGCCGCAGCCAACCCCACCGCCAACCCGGCCACGAGGGCCGTGACTCTTGACGAACGCACCAAACGACGGCAGACGAGCGTGTTCACGGGGGAGCCTCCAGAAGGGGACACCCGAAAGACGCCGCCCGGCCAGCGCTTTGGCGCGTCTTCATCCGCCTTCTTGCCCTCCCGCAGCCGCCACCGGGTTCCTACCATCCCCCGGAGGGATCGGCGAGGATGACCACCGCAACCAAACGCACCTTCGGCTCAGACACCACCACCCACGGCATCCGGGTGTCGGTCGTGCCGTCCTTCTCCGCCGACCGTTCCGACCCCGATCATCGCGTCTTCGTCTTCGTCTACCGCATCCGCATCGTCAACGAATCCGATGCCCCCGTGACGCTCCTTTCGCGCCGCTGGATCATCGTTGACGCCAGCGGCGAGCGCCAGGAAGTGCAGGGCGACGGCGTCGTGGGCCGCCAACCCACCATCGCCCCCGGCGCGGCCTTCGAATACTCCAGCACCTGCCCCCTCAAAACCTCCTGGGGCACGATGGAAGGCGAATACACCCTTCGCCGTGCCGCCAAACCTGCACACGTTGAAGCCGACGGCGAAGCGGGCATCCGCCTCGAACCCGAGTCATCGCTGGTCGGCCCGGCCTCGCTCATCAAGTGTGCCGTAGGCCGGTTCTACCTCGTGGCCGAGCCCCAAACCGCCGCGCGGGCCTGATTCCCTTCCTCATTTATCGCTGTATCGGTGTTCCGGGGTATCGGTTTTCCGCTACCCTGCGGCATGGACCCCTCGCGCCTTTCCACGCTCATCAACGACGCCCTTCCCGACCTCCGCACCATCCGGCGCGACATTCACGCGCACCCGGAACTGGGTTATCGCGAGCATCGCACCGCAGGCGTCGTGACGCGTGAACTCGACAAACTGGCTGGCCAGGGCGTGCGCTACAAGGCCGGCCTTGCCGGCGGCACGGGCGTGGTCGCGTGGCTACCCGCGAGCGGCTCGACGCAAGGCAAGGCCGTGGGCCTCCGCGCGGATATGGACGCCCTCCCGATCCTCGAACAAACCGGCGTGCCCTACGCCTCCACCACCCCCGGCCTCATGCACGCCTGCGGGCACGATGGCCACACCACCATCCTGATCGGTGCCGCGCGCGTTCTGGCCAACCTCCCCGAGCGACCCAACCCCGTCGTCTTCTGTTTCCAGCCCGCCGAGGAAGGCGGCGGCGGCGGCGACCGCCTCTGTAAAGACGGCGCGATGAACGGCGCCATCACCGGCACCCCCATCGGCCGCATGTTCGGCCTCCATTGCTGGCCCGAACTGGGCCTTGGTCAGATCGGCACGCGCCCCGGCCCGCTGCTCGCCAGCACCGACGAAATCCGCGTCACCATCAAGGGCGTGCAGTCGCACGGGGCCTATCCGCACTACTCACGCGACACGATTGTCTGTGCCGCGCATTGCATCACGCTGCTGCAAACGGTGGTCAGCCGCAACATCGACCCGCTTCAGGCGTGCGTGGTCACCATCGGCAAGATCGAGGGCGGCACCGCCACCAACATCATCCCGGAGCGCACCAGTTTCATCGGCACCATCCGCGCCCTCACCCCCGAGACCCGCGCCACCGCCCGCCAGCGCGTCCGCACCATCTGCGAGCAGACCGCCGCGGCCATGGGCTGCACCGCTGAGGTTGAACTCAACGAGGGCTACCCGGTCACGTTCAACGACCCGGAGTTGACCAACTATTTCTTCGGCCTTGCCCGAAACACGCTGGGCGAAGCGCACGTCGAGACCATCGCCAACCCCGTGATGGGCGGCGAAGATTTCTCGTTCTACGGCCAGCACGCCCCCGCCGTCTTCTTCTGCCTGGGCATCAAGCCCACCGACCGCGAGACGTATCCGACGGTCCACCAGCCCGATTTCGACTTCAACGACGACGCGCTGCCCGTGGGCGTGGAGATGTTCTGCCGCCTGGCGCTCGACAGGCGTTAAGGCGGGAAGAAGTCTGCGTTCGCTTCTTAGTTCTTCGCCGCCGCGCGATCGGCTTCTTCCTTGCGACGCCGGCGCAGTTCCGCATCGATAAACGGCTGGATGTGCCCGTCGAGCACCTTCTGCACGTCGCCCGATTCCTCGCCCGTTCGGTGGTCCTTCACGCGTGAGTCATAGACCACATACGAGCGAATCTGCGTGCCCCAGCCCGTTTCCATGCTGCCGCCCTTGGCGGCATTGATCTCGCGCTCGCGCTTCTCTTCCGCGAGTTGCTCCAGTTTCGCCTGGATGATCCGCAGGCACTGGGCCCGGTTCTGCGGCTGATCGCGGTAGGTGTTGGCCACCACCATGATGCCCGTGGGCTTGTGCACCATGCGGATGGCCGTCGCCACCTTGTTCACGTTCTGCCCGCCCGGACCGCTGGCGCGGACGAAGGGCGTGACTTCCAGGTCGCGATCGGGGATCTCGACTTTCACGTCCTCGAACTCGGGTGTCACTTCGACGCTGGCGAACGACGTCTGGCGTTTGCCCTGGGCGTTGAAGGGGCTGACGCGCGCGAGGCGGTGGGTGCCGCGCTCGCACTTGAGATAGCCGAAGGCGTACGGGCCCTTCACATGCAGCGTGACCGAATCGATCCCCACCTCGGCACCGAACCCGCGCTCGACTTCCTCGATCTGAAAACCGGCCTTTTCGAGGTAGTTCAAATACATCCGAAAGAGCATCTCGGCCCAGTCGTTCGCTTCGGTCCCGCCGTCGCCGGCCGAGATGGTCACGAAGCAGTTGCGGAAATCGTGCTTGCCCGACATGAGCGAGCGCAGTTCCACGCGATCCATCTCGCCCACCAGCGTGTGCAGGATCGTGTCGGCCTCGCCCAGCAGTTCCTTGTCGGGCGACCCGGGCGGGCCCGACTCGCGCGCCATGTCAAACGCGGCCCGCGCATCCTCCAGCCGCTTCTGCGCCGCCTCGAGCGGGTCCAGTTGCGTGTTGATGTTTTTCAGTTCCGAAACAAAGCGGTTGGCCAGGGCCTGGTTCCCCCAGAACCCTTCGCTCTCCATCTTCGCCTTGATCTCGGCCCGCCGGGCCACCTTGGATTCGTAGTTAAAGCGAGTCGCGGATCGTCAAGATCCGCGCCTCAAGATCGGCAATGACAGGCTGGTGGGCATCAAAGTGCATGATAGGCTCCGGTGTCGGGGCCAATCGTACTCCGCCCGCCGCCCTGCCCCAACCGGGAGTCAGCGATCCACCGACGGGTCTCGCCCCAGCATGTGCTTGAGTGCCCCCTCCAGGTGCCGGTGCCGAAACGAGAATCCGGACTCCATCAGCCGCGCGGGCCGCACCCGCACGCCGCTCAGCAGTTCGGCATCGGCTATCCCGCCTACCGCCGCCCGCAGCGCCCACGCCGGTGCTGGCAGCGCCGCGGGCCTTCTCACCACCGCCCCCAGCGTGTGGGCGAAAACGCCTTGCCGCACAGGCTCCGGTGCCACGACGTTCATCGGGCCTTTCATCTGCGGGTCGTAGAGCGCCCACAGCACCGCGTCCAGCACATCATCCAGACCGACCCAACTCAGCCACTGGGTTCCCGTCCCCATCGGTCCTCCAAGGCCAAGCCGAAACACAGGCAACATCACCCCCAGCGCCCCACCCAAGGGCGACAGGACCACGCCCAGCCGCAGGAGCACCACCCGCACGCCGGCTTGCTCCGCCGGTCGCGTCGCGTCCTCCCACGCCCGGCACACCTCGCCCAGAAACGAGTCGCCCGACGGCCCGCCCTCATCCAGCCACTGGTCGCCCAGCGTCTTGTCGTAGTAGCCGGTTGCCGACGCGCACACCAGCACCCGAGGCCGGTCGGACGAGGCCAGCCGCGCGATCTGTTCGCACAATGCCCGCGTCGCCTCCACGCGGCTGGCCCGAATCACACGCTTGTAGCCCGCCGTCCAGCGCCGCCCCGCCACGCTTGCGCCCGCCAGATGCACGATCGCATCGGGCGGCGCATCATCCCACGCCACCGCCCCGGTCGTCACGTTCCACGCCCGCGCAGGCCAGGTGTTGAGCACCGCATCGCGCGTCGCGGTCGCGCCTGCACGCTCGAGCCGTTCAACAAAATGCCCGCCACTCGAGAGGAACGCGCAGAGTGCCCCCCCCACCAGGCCGGTCGCGCCCGACACCGCCACACGCAACTGCTGCCGCCCGGCCCACCGCGCGTGCGCGGCGAGATCACCCCGAAGCGTGCGGTGCCGATACGCGAACATCCGGGCCAGATTGCGCGCGATCAGGCCGCTGAGCAGCCGCTCGCCGATCGGGCCGCCCGGCGCACGCCACTCCATCACATCGCGCATCACGCACGCGTTGGCGCTGACGGGCTCGAACACATGTCGATGCGCAAACTGGGCAAACGGCCCGCGCGCCTGCACGTCGCGAAACTCGCGGCCCGGCCGCCAGTCCTGATGCTCCGCCACCCAGGTCATTCGGATCGGACCCAGCAGCGGCGCGCTCACCACCACCTCGCCTCCGGGCCCAATCCCGCCTCGCATCGAGACCACCCGCACCGGTGCCCACGGAACATTCAACCGCGGCAACGCGCCCGGTCGCTCGTGCCACGCGAATGCCGCATCCGCTGAGGCTGGCATGGTTGAACAAAACTCACTACGGCTCATGGCACCCCACCATAACCGCGTCAACGGAGAGCCCCACGGTGCACACACATGGGGCGTCTCCGATTCCGTTGCCGGAACTTGACGTGGGAGGCTGGGCCTCAGAGGCCGATTATAGCCATAAACGTCCAAATCGTTCAAGTCTTTGCAATAACGTTCACCAGAAACCGTTAATCTAGCAATACCGATGTGCGATCAAGCCGCCCAAACTGGTGCTGGAGTGGGGGGAGGCGGGGCTTCGGGTGTCGGAACCGGGGCCACACTGCTGTCGCCGCGCGACCTGGCGATGGCGATGGGCGTCAGCGAATCGTCGTTGAAACGATGGGTGGATGAAGGGCGCATCACGGCCTCGCGCACGGCTGGTGGGCACCGGCGTATTGAACTGTCGGAAGCGTTGCGTTACATCCGGGCTGCGAAACTGCCGGTTGCAAGACCGGAGTTGCTGGGGATATCCCTTGAGGCTGATGGTGGTGCCCCGGCGACTGATCTCTCCGGTCTCCGTGCCGCCCTTTCGCAGCCCGATCCGCGCGTAGCGCGGGCGGTGCTTTTGCGGGGGTTCATTGAGGGGCACAATCTGGCCGCGATTGCCGACGGGCCGGTGCGGGAATCCCTTACCGACATCGGCGAGGCGTGGAAGCAGGGCCCGATGGGGATCGTCGAGGAGCACCGGGCGACCGAGGCGGTGATCTCGGCGTTTGTCAGCCTGCGCGCGCTCCTTCCCGATCCCGGACCGCTGGCCCCTGTGGCCGTGGGTTGTGGCGCGCCCGGCGACCCGCACCTCCTGCCTTCGCTGCTGGCTTCGGCGGTGCTGTGGGAGACGGGCTATCGCTCGGTGAACCTGGGGCCCGATCTGCCGACCGAGTCGGTGATCGCGGCCCTGCAGGCCTATCACCCGGACCTGCTGTGGATATCGATTAGCGCGCCGGTGACTCGTTCTCGATATGAACAGATGGTGCGGCCTGTGGCCGAGGCGGCTGCGGGGGTTGGTGCGCGATTGGTGGTGGGCGGGCGCGGGGCGGTGGGCGTGTCATCGCCTCCGATCGCTGGCGCGACGTGGACAAACTCCATGACGGAACTGGCGGCGTTCGCCAGCAGTCTGAAACGTCGCACGCCACCTTCGGCGACCTAGTGTCGTACCCTCGCTCGATGCCACCGATCACGCTCACCCTCGCCCATTCGGCGGATGCCGACGATGTGTTCATGTGGTGGCCTATCACCGGCAAGATCGACCCCAAGCCCGGCCCCGACGGCACGCACGCGGTGGTTACGCCACCGGTGCTGGATACGAGCCCGCTGCGGTTTGTCGCTGTGCCCGAGGACATTCAAGCCCTTAACGCGAGGGCAAAAAAAACTGGCGACCTTGACATCACCGCTATATCCTTTCACGCCTTTCCTGCGGTGGCGTCGCGCTATCTGCTGTCTGCGTGCGGATGGTCGATGGGCGAGGGCTTCGGACCCAAACTCGTCACACGCGCCGCCTCGGGTGCTACCGCCCCTTCTCTGGCCGCATGGCGCGAGGCTGTTCGCGCCGATCGTTGCGTCCCGCGTATCGCGGTGCCCGGGATGCAGACCACGGCCTTCCTCGTGCTCAGTCTCATGCTCCGCCACGCCGATGGCACGCCGGGGTTCGAGCCCGTCCCCATGCGCTTCGACACCATTCTCGATGCCGTCGCGTACGGTGCCGTGGACGCCGGGCTGCTCATTCACGAGGCCCAGATTGACTATGAACGCCGCGGCGTCTCCCCCCTCGCCGACCTCGGTGCATGGTGGGGCGAATCCACCGGTGGCCTGCCGTTGCCCCTGGGGGCCAACGTCGTCCGACGCGATCTCGACACGCGATTCGGCCCCGGCACGCTCGCGCGCGTCGGCTCCCTGCTTCGCCAGTCCATCGAGTACGCCCTCGCGCATCGCGACGAGGGGCTCGCGTATGCCCGCACCTTCTCACCCCCCATCGGCGATGCCGACCTTGACCGCTATGTGCGCATGTACGTCTCGCCCCTCACGGTGGACCCGCGCCCGCGCGGCCTGGATGCCGTGCGGACCCTGTTCTCCCGCGGCGCGGCGGCCGGGCTTTGCCCGGTCGTGGGCATGATCGATCTGGTATGAGTGGTTCACGGTGCGTGCCGCGCGGAGACCTTCATTCCACCCGCGCCGGCACCATCCCAAACCGGCTCCGCATCACCCCATGTCCCGCATAGATCAAGGGCGTGATCACCACCGCCACCACGCCCTTAAGCACATACCCCGTCGCGGCGATCTTCAGGATGTCTCCAAACGGAGCCGCCGGCGCGTTCGGGTCGTTGAGCAGTTGCCTTCCGATGCCGAAGGCGATCCAACTGACAACGAAACTGTCGAGGGCCTGGGAAAACAGCGTGCTGCCCGTGGCCCGCAGCCAGATCATGTTGCCGCCGGTGGTCCGCTTGATGAACCCGAAGATCGCGATGTCGCAGAACTGCCCGACCAGGAACGCGCACAGCGACGCCACATACATGATCCGCGCATTGGCGAACACGGCCCGGAACGCCCCCTCATCCACGTTGAACGGCGCATCCAGCCGCGGCATCGCCAGGGCCACGTTCATCACCGCAAACGCGAAGCCCGCCATCACGAAAGCGATCAGCGTCGCCCGGCGGGCGCCCTTCTTGCCGTAGTACTCGTTGATCAGGTCGGTGAGCAGAAACGTGACCGGGAAGGTCAGCATCCCGCAGGTGTGCTCGACGGCCGTGATGCCCAGCACCGGGAAGGGCAACTTGATGTGGAACAACTTGATGCCAATCACGTCCGCTACGAGCAGACTCGCGACGAACACGCCGGTCAGCCAGACGTAGATCACCTGCGGCGTCGTCAACTCGATTGCGCCCGTACCGCTGCTTGCCTCAGACACACACACCTCCGGCGGCTTCCCGCGCTCACGCCACCCGTCCAGCCTATCACGTCTCTGCTTCCCCAGCCTTGATGCTTCGATGCCTTGATGCCGCGCGCCTCATGCCTTCTTGTTCATCCCGTTAACAGCCCAACCGCGCGACACCCCCCGCCCCCCGCGGCATCCAATCATCGCCTGCCAACATGCCCGACGCTTCACCAACCACCTCCACCCCAACCATCACCTCCCGCCACACCATGCAGTGCATGGAGGTCTGGGGCGGCAACGCCGCGATTGACGCGGCGGTGGATATGCCCGGGCTCAACGCCTGGGTGTACGCGCGCCCGTACAAGGGTGATGCCGAGGGCGGCGATGTGCACTACGTCTCCTCCTGCGGCACCGGCCGCATCACCCGACTCCTCGTCGCCGACGTCTCCGGCCACGGCACCAAGGTCGCCCGCCTCGCCACCTCCCTCCGCGACCTCATGCGCCGCTACGTCAACTACCTCGACCAATCGGCCTTCGTCAACCAACTCAACCGCGAGTTTGCGCAGGTCGCCACGCTGGGCAAGTTCGCCACCGCCATCGTCGCGACGTACTTCGCCAGTTCACGCTGCCTGGTCGCGAGCAACGCGGGTCACCCGCGCCCGCTCCGCTACTGCGCCCGCACGCGTGAATGGACGATCCTGAAAGACAAGCCCCGACCGGGCGACGACCACGCCCCCGCCAACCTCCCCTTCGGCATCGACGACATCGCCCGCTACGACCAACTCAAGGCCTGGCTCCACCCGGGCGACCTCGTCATCATCTACACCGATTC
This sequence comes from uncultured Phycisphaeraceae bacterium, assembly GCA_964588585.1. Lineage (GTDB taxonomy): Bacteria > Planctomycetota > Phycisphaerae > Phycisphaerales > UBA1924 > JAEUIX01. The sequence continues at coordinate 74,170 of CAZPPX010000003.1, read as the reverse complement.
GCTCGTCGAAGCGATGGACACCAACCGCCGCATGCTGGGCGAAGACGGCTTGCTCGCCATCGCCCGCACACTTGACCCTTCCGATCCCCGCATGTTGATCGCCTCGCTGATCGATTCGGTCGTCGTGCACAACGGCGGCGTCCAGCCCGGTGACGACATCACCATTCTCGCCCTGGCTCCGTCCGACACCGCGCCCGTCGCGTCGCTGCGTGGAAGGCTCGGTGCAGCCTGGGAGTTTGTGCTGGCCGTGGCCAGCGCCTGGCGACCTGGCGCGCCGCCCATCCCCTGGCCGGAGTTCAGTTACACCAACGTAGCCGGGGCGCTGATCGAACGCCTTGGTCGGCGCTGGGGAGGACCGGAGAAGGTGTGATGATGTTCGCCCGTGTCGAAGTCGTGTCTACCACACCACATCCACCACGCCGAGCCCGCCCACGACGCACGAGACGATGCCGTTGATCGTGAAGAAGGCCATTTCGAGTCCGGCCTCGCCTCGGCGTGCCAGGTGGAGGTGTTCGAAGATCAGGAGTCCCGCGACCAGCACGAGCGCCACGCCGAACACCGGGCCGAAGCGCGGGTCGAGTTGCCAGGCGGCGAGCAGGCAACCCCAGGTGCCTGCGTGCATCGCGCGGCTGAGCCACATGGCGGGGCCGACGCCCAGGCGCGAGGGGATGCTGAACAAGCCCCGGGCGCGGTCGAAGGCGGTGTCCTGAAGGGCATAGATGACGTCAAACCCGGCGACCCAGAGCACCACCATGCCCGCGAGGGCGTAGAGGGCCAGCACTTCGCGCAGTGCGGCAGGCCGCACCGCGAGCGCCGCGGCGAGGGGTGAAATGGCCAGTGCCGTGCCGAGCAGGACGTGGCAGAGCCAGGTGAAGCGTTTGGCGTAGGAATAGAGCGCCAGCCAGCCGAGCACGGGGACAGCCAGCACGATTGGCCACGGATTGGCGAACCACACCCAGAAGCCTGCCGTGATGAGCACGAACGCCGCGGCGCACGCGAGGGCGATCAGCCACCCGGCGCGGGTGCCGAGGCGGCCGCTGGCGACAGCACGCTTCGCGGTGCGCGGGTTGGCGGCATCAAACCGTGCGTCGGCCAGGCGATTGACCAGCATCGCCCACGTTCGCGCCAGCACCATGCACGCCACCACCAGTGCCAGTTGGCCAGCGATGTGTGCAGTGGTTTCGGCGACCGCGCCGGGGGCGGTCGAGAATCGGCCCCACGCCAAGAAGGCACCGAGCACCGCGAAGGGCATCGCGAAGACCGAGTGCGCGATCTTGATATCCCCCGCGGCTTCCTTGATCGCCCTGGCGATTCCGGTCATTGGGCCAGCGTACGCGCGCCGAGGATCAACGAAGCGCGACCGACAGGAGCGCCGCCAAAAACAAACCACCCCGCGCCGGAACGCGGGGTGGTTGAGCGCTTGCGCTGAATGAGTCAGCCCGGATCAGCAGGGCGGGCCGAAGTAGGCCGCGATGTAGTCGGCGAGGTCGTCGGGGTCGACGGTGCCGTCGCCGCTGAAGTCACCGAAGTCGCAGGGGGGCACGGCGAAGTAGCAGGCGATGTAATCGGCGAGGTCGTCGGGATCGACGTTGCCGTCCCCGTTGACGTCCTGCGGGCAGGTGGAGCCGCCGTTGCAGTCGTTGACGGGGGTGGAGGAGTTTCGAGGCTGGGGCGCGCCGATGATGATGTCAGCGACGTTCTGGCCGAAGTCCTGGCAGCCGCCGCTCAAGCGGATCGCGGCGGTGGTGTTGCTGGTGCCGGGGGCCGGCGCGAGGCCTTCGACGCAGGTGGTGCCCGAGCCGTAGCCGACGAGGTCGATGATGTTGCTGACGACGAGGCAATCGGTGCCGATGGGATCGAGGCCGTGGACGAGGGCGACGCGGCCGGCGGTGGAGCCGACGGTGATCGTGCCCGCGCCGCTATCGGGAGTGGTCATGTCCGGCGTGGGGAGAGCCTGCGTGCCACCCGCGCCGCGGGAGAGTTGGACGAGGAAGTAGCGGCCCGGCTCGATGGTGCCGGTGAGGGCGACAGCGACGTTGAACGCGCCGTTGTTGCTGGCGTATTGGAGGGAGAGGCCGTTGAGGTCAGCGGTGACATTGGTGCGGTTGAAGAGTTCGACGTAGTCGTGGGTGAGGGTGGCACCGGCGTTGCCGCCGCCGCCATAGACCTGGCTGATGACCACGGTGGCGGGCGAGGGGGTGCAGGGGACGATGGTGATGTTGGCGGAGAGGGCACCGACGCGACCTTGCTCATCGATGATCACGCCGCCGACGGTGTAGGGGCCGGTGGGCAGGTCGGTAACGGTGGCGCGGTAGGAGTAGGTGCCGTCACCGGCGACCGCGTCGCCTTCGGTGCCGTCGTCGAACATGGATTGGGAGCCGCTGAGCCCCAGGGGCGAGAGGTCCATCAGGACCTGGACGCCCGTGCTGGGCGGGTTGACGCCCGGGATGAGGGTCATGGTGAAGTTGGCGGGGCCGTTCGGGCAGATGCCATTGGGCGTGGCGACGAGCGTGCCGCGGGGGTCACAGTTAATGACGCTGACGGGGACACTGCTGGTGCCGATGCGGCCGAGGGCGTCGGTGATCTGGACAGGGACCGAGTGTGCGACGAAGAACGCCGAAGCGCCGACGGTGGCCTGGGCGGTATAGATGGCGTCGCCGGCGGTCACGTCGGGAGCGATGCCGTCGTCGAGGAAGGTGACGCCGGGCGTGCCACCGATCTGGCTGGTGTCGCCGATCACGCTGGTGATGGGCGAGGCCGGCGCGGCACCTTGAAGGACGGCCATGCTGAGGACGACCGACTGGTTGCGGCAGACCTGGGCGGGCGTTGAGGAGCCGGTGCCCGAGGGGGGCGTGGAGGCCTGGCAGACGTTCAGCGGGGAGGCGCTGTTGCGCGGTGCGGCGGGCACGGCGGTGAAGTCGGACCCGTTGTTGTTGCTGTCTACGCAACCGCCGTTGCCACGGATGATGGAGTTGGGGTTGCTGGCGGCTGGGCCAGGGGTGGCCCCTTCGAAGCAGGAGGCCGCGCCGTAGGTGGCGAGGTCAACAAGGCTGGGGTTGGCGAAGAGGGCGGCGCACGCGCCGGTGCCGCCGCCGGTGATGGCGGTGGTCGTGCTGTTGAGGAGGACTTTGCCCGCGGTGCCGCTCATGGCAATGGGGCGGTTGGTCTCGGCGAGCGCATCGGTGACGAGGTCGGGGGTGGGGAGCGGAGCCGAGCCACCCGCGCCTTGCGCCTGCTGGATGAGATAGTACTGCCCGGGCTGCAGGACAGTGCCCGCCGGGATGTCGGTCTTGGCCGTGATGGCCCCGCTGAACGCTCCGGCGGCGGAGGCGTATTGGACGCTCCAGCCGCCGATGTTGACCGCGGCGGAGCCGCGGTTGAAGAGTTCGATGAAGTCGTGGGTGAAGGTCGAGCCACCGTTGCCGCCGCCGCCGTAGACCTGGCTGATGACGACCTGGCCTGACGCGGCGGAGGTGAAAGCCGCGCCGAGCAGCGCGGCTGCCGTGGCCAACAGGCACCGACCGATCCGTCCTGTGCGATCCATCATGGGCAATGCTCCCGGGGGGTGAATGTTCTGGGTGAAGTGTTCTTGGTGCGTGTGCTGGGCCTGAACCGACCGAGCCTTGGTGAGTGACCAAGGTCCGTAGCGACCGCCCTGCCTTGGCAACCGACCTGTGCCAGCCTGGCTTTTTCCGATCTCTCGTCGATCACTCCGCGACGCCAAAAGCCTAGCCCGGATCAGAGCCGAAAGCGGCTTGAAACGCCGAAAGATGCGCAATCCTCGTGTGGGTCTGTGGAACCGAGCCTTGTTCTCGGGCGTCCGTCAAAAACCCTCAGATTCGCACCACGGCTCCGAGCGAACGGCCAAGTGTGGCGATTACGCTGTCAACTTCCGCGTTTACTTCGTCATCTCGCAACGTTCTGCTCTGATCTCGGAAGACCATCCTGAGCGTGACGCTCTTCTTCGCGGCATCGAGGGGTTTGCCTCGATAGGTGCCAACGAAGCGGAGGGATTCCAGCCAGCGGGGCTGGGGATTGGTGGTGCGGATGGTGGATTGGATCGTGCCCCAGCGCGTGGCTTCATCGACCACAACAGAAAGGTCGCGATCGACGGCGGGGAAGACGGGGAGCGCGGTGACCTGGCTGCGGGGCGGGTAGCCCTTCAAGAGGTCGGCGAGGTTCAGTTCGGCGACCACGACGGGATGCTCGAGGCCTGCGGTGCTGAGGGCTGATGGCGTGAGCAGGCCGGCGACGCCGAGGGGGTGGCCGTCGAGCGATACGCGCGCGGAAGCGTCGGGGTCGAGTACCGAGAAGGGCATGGGGCCGGAATCGAACGCCAGACGGGCGGCGGCACCCGGGCCGTGGAGAGCGGTGACGAGTTCTTCGATCACGCCCCGGACGAGGCGCAGGCCGCCTTGGCAACGCGCGAAGCCAGCGTCTGCCCCCCCACTTCCCTTTCCGGGCAGCGGTTGGGGCAGGTCGAGGAGCAGGCCGAGGTTGCGGTTTTCGAGGTGCTTACCGGGGGAGGGGTTGGGGGGGGCGGATTCGCCGTAGACGCTGGCGAGTTCGAAGAGGCGGAGGTCGCCCGGGGCGGCGCTCTTGGCGGCCTGGTTGGCGCGGCGGCACGCGAGCAGACTTTGGATGATCGACGGGCGGAGCGTGCCTTCGTCGCCACGCCGATCGTCGCTGACGGCCAGCGTGGTGACGCCCGGGGGCGTGAAGGGCTTGGCGCTCTTGGCGCTCACGAAGGAGAAGGTGACGGTCTCGAAGAAGCCCAGGCCGGTGAGCACGCGGGTGAGTTCGCGGGCGGCGAGTTCGGAGGATTGTGGCGGGGCGACGCGCACGGCGACGCGTTCGTGCACGGGGATTTTGTCCAGCCCGATGGTGCGGGCGACCTCTTCGATCAGGTCTTCCTCGCGGGTGATGTCTGGCCGCCAGCCGGGGACGGTGCAGGACCATGCGGGTTGGCCGCGATGCGTGGCCGGTTGGGGGGCAATCTGCACGCCTTGGGCGGCGAGGGCGGTGCGCATGGCGGCGTCGTCGAAGGGGTTGCCCGCGGTGCCCGGGCCCGAGCCGAGGACTGATCGACAGCGGTCAGGCCGGAGCGCGACGACAGTGGGCGCGGGAAGCGGAGCGCCCGCGGTGAGCACGCCTTCGCAGAGGGTGCCGCCGGCGGTCTGGAGGATCAGGCTGGCGACGCGGCGCGACGCGGCATCCACCGTGCGCGGGTCGACGCGGCGCTCGAAGCGGTAGGAGGCATCGGTGCGGAAGCCGAGGCGCCGGGCGCAGCGGCGGATCACGCCGGGTGCCCAGGTGGCGACTTCGAGGAGCACGTCGGTGGTGGAAGTGGTCACGCCAGAATCGCTGCCGCCCATGATGCCTGCGAGGGATGACGGGCGGAGGCCGTCAGCGACGACGAGTTCGCCGGGCTTGAGGTCAATGGTCTTGCCGTCGAGGAGGGCGAGTTTTTCGCCCGCGAGGGCGGGGCGGACGATGATGGCGGGCTTGCCACTCGCGCCGCTGCCTGTACCCTTGATCTTGGCGAGATCAAAGACGTGGCTGGGGCTGCCCAGTTCCATGAGGACGTAGTTGGTGGCGTCGACCACGTTGTTGATGGAGCGCTGGCCGATGGCTTCGAGGCGTGAGACCAGCCAGGCGGGGCTGGGGCCGACTTTGACGCCTCGGAGGAGACGGAGGGTGAAGATCGGGCACCCCCCCACCCCCCCCCCCCCACCGCCGCCGCCGCCCGGCTGACCGAGCGGGCCGGGTACGCGGTTTTCAAGGGTGACGTAGTCGCTGATTGGACCGCCCGTGCCAGCTGGGAGCGCGATTTCGGGTTCGATGAGTTGTCGCCTGTTGGTCGCGAATTGTCCGGCGGGGACCGCCGGACCACCCACGGCGGCGATCTCTCGTGCCACGCCCACATGACTCAGGCAATCGCCCCGGTTGCTGGTGACCTCGACATCGAGCAGCGTGTCGGTGCCGCCGCTGGAGAGCGCGACCGGCTCGGCGGATTCGATGGGGAAGCCCACGAAGGTCAGCAGGCGCTCGGCTTCCTCGGCCGTCACATTCCCGGGACGCAGCAGACTGTTGAGCCACGCGAGCGCGATCTTCATAGGGAGGGAGGATATGACCGAAGGAAGCAATCACCTGCAGGCAGCGGCCGTGTGCAGCCCGTTCGCCGCGGCGTTCGTCTTCACGCACCTCAAAGGCGCTCAGGCCAGCGAGGGTCAAGTGCCCGGCGCATGCGCCGCGCTCATCAGCCGCGCGGCAACCCGATCTGCGCCCAGAAAACCCGCGCTCGTCAGCCGCCAGCGATCCGCTTCCGGCTCCAGAAATCCCTCGCGCCGAAGTGCCGCAGCCGCACGCTCCAGCGCGGGCACGATGGCCGGGTGAATCGCCCGGGCCTGGTCGAGCAGGTCGATCGCGGGCAGCCCCTCGGCCAGGCGCAGACCCATCATCAGCCGCTCGCGCAGGGCCCGGCCTGCGTCGGGCGGCTCGAGGTCAACGGCGGGCGAATAGCCCGACGATTCCAGATAGTCCGGCAGGCGGGGCACGTTCTTCCAGCGCCAGCCGCGGCCATAGCCCGACGCGCTCGGGCCAGCCGCGAGCCAGGGCTCGCCGCGCCAATACACCAGGTTGTGCCTGCTCTCTTGCCCGGGCTTGGCGAAGTTGCTGACCTCGTAGCGGGCCAATCCGGCCTGTGCGAGCGTCTCCACCGTACAGGTATACATCGCGATCTCAAGATCATCAGAAACAGGCTCAAACTCGCCCATTTCCAGGCGCTTGGTCATCGCGGTGTTGGCTTCGTAGGTCAGGTTGTAGCAGGAGAGGTGATCGAGCCCGAGCCCAAGCGCGCGGTCGATGTCCGCCTGCCAGTCGGCGAGCGTCTGGCCCGGAATCGCGAAGATCAGATCGATGGACGTACGCGGAATGCCCGCGCGACGGACCACCTCCAGCGCGGCGGGCACGCTCGCGGGGTCGTGCCAGCGTTCCAGCGTTTTCAGGTGCGCGGGGCTGAACGACTGCGCCCCCATGCTGACGCGATCGACGCCGCCGGCGCGGAGTGTGTCGGCAAGCGCGGGGGTCACCGTTTCCGGGTTGCATTCAACGGTGAACTCGGTCGCGGCGTCGGTTCCGGCGCGGATCAGCGAGAGATCAAAGAGGTTTTCAAGTTCAACGAGCAGACGCTGCCAAAGGTCAACGCGCAGAAGGCTGGGCGTGCCGCCGCCGACGAAGATGGTGTGCATGGGCCGGGCCGCGTGGGGCGCGAGGGCGCGGAGTTCGTCGATCAACCGATCGACAAACGCGGGTTGCTGGTCGCGGCTATCCACGAACGAATAGAAATCGCAGTAGTGGCACTTGTGGAAGCAGAACGGCACATGGATGTAGAGGGCGCGAGGCAACTCGGCCGCGCGCCCCACAAGCCCCCCACTCCCCCCGGCGCTTTCAACCTGGGCAAAGACTCGGGCGGCTGAATCGAGCCGCGGGCGGGGTTGGTGGAGCGGGATGGAACGGGCGTCACGGGGCACGGGTTTCAGCCTAGGCTTGGCGATCGGAGAAGCCCGAGATTCGGCCCTTTTGCGAAGGAATCGAACCGTGGATGTGAGCCTGGTGATGGTGAAGTCCGACGGGTCGAGCCGCGAGATCAAACTTGATCGCGAAACGGCGACGCTCGGTCGCGACGAGGCGTGCCGCATCCGCATCCCGCTCAATGCCATCTCGCGCCGGCATTGCGAGGTGCGCGTCGATGGCGACGGCGTGACGGTGGCGGACCTGGGCTCCAGCAACGGGACGTACGTCAACAGCAAGCGCGTGCGGCAGGCCGACCTGGCCCCGGGCGACCTCTTGTGCATCGGCCCGGTGGTCTTCGTGGTGCGGATCGATGGGCACCCGCGGGCGATCGATGCCAAGGACAGTTACGCGGCCGGCAGCATCACCGATGAGAACGACGACACGGGCGAACTGCCCTCGCCGGTGACGCCCACGAAATCCGCACCGCCCGCGGCACGGCCCACGGCCGGCGCGAATGCTGGTGCGGCCGCAGCGGCGACACCGGCACCGAAGAAGCCGGCGGATGACGATGACGACGAGGACATCAGCGACATTCTGAAGGACTTTGACTTCGGCGAGGACGACGACGATTCGCCGCCGAAGAAGAAGTGAGCGGAACCGAACGCGCCAGCGGGCCTGAAGGCCTGCGCGTGGTGGTGTTTACCGACACGCTGGCGGATGTGAACGGGGTATCGAGGTTCATTCTCGATGCGCTGCGGGTGTGCGCTGCACGCGGGCACGACCTGACGGTGGTGACGAGCACGCGGCTGGCGCTTCCGGAATCGGTGCGGGGGGACGAGGCGGCGGGGCGGATCGTGAATCTGAAGCCAAGGCTGGCGCGGGCGATGCCCGGGTATCCGAACCTGGAGATCGTGACCCCCCCACTTCGACGCGCGCGAGCGCTCGTCGAATCGCTTCGGCCCGATGTGGTGCATGTGTCCACGCCGGGCCCGGTCGGGTTCGCGGGGCGTTGGGCGGCCATGCGAACAAGAGTGCCGCTGGTGGGGGTGTATCACACGGATTTCCCGGCATATGTGCGACACCTCTTTGATGACGACGCGCTGGGGTGGTGTGCCGAGGAGGCGATGCGGCGGTTCTACCGGCCGTTTCAAAAGGTGCTGACGCGCTCGGCCCGGGCGGCGAAAGACCTGACGAGGCTGGGCTTTTCGTGCCGCCGATTGATGACGTTGCGCGCGGGAACGGATGTGGAAGCGTTCCACCCGCGGCATAGGGATGATGGCGTGTGGGCGCGGCTGGGCCTGGGCGGCGCGGGCACCCCCCCGGTGCGTGTGCTGACGACGACGCGCGTGAGCGTGGAGAAGAACCTGCCGATGCTGGCGCGGGTGTGGCCTCGGGCGAGCGTGGCCCTCGAATCGCAAGGGGTCGCGGCGGAGTTGATCGTGGTGGGTGATGGGCCGTATCGGGTGGAGATGGAGCGAGCGCTCGCGGGCCAGCGCGTGCGCTTCACGGGCTTTCGGCGCGGCGCGGAACTGGCGGCGTTGTACGCGTCGAGTGACCTGTTTGTGTTTCCGTCATGCACCGACACGCTGGGTCAAGTGGTGATGGAGGCGCAGGCGTCGGGTCTGCCGACGCTGGTGAGCGATGCGGGCGGGCCGATGGAGATGGTGAAGCCGGACGTAACGGGGCTGGTGCTTCCCGGGCGCGATGAATCGGCATGGGTGGAGGCGATCGTGTCGCGCGCTCGCGATGGAGCCCGGCGACGTGCGATGGGCGTGGCGGCGCGAGAGTGGATGGGTGCGCACACGATCGAGCGATCGATCGAGCACTTCTGGGCGGTGCATGAGATGGTTGCGCGGCGCGCGGCGGACGACATGGGTGCGATGTCGTGCGGGAGTGACGCGGCGTCGGGTCTCGATTGATAAGCAGCACCGATCACGCCAAGCGTGATCGGAGGCACGGGTCAGGCCGTTGCGTAGACCACGAAGCGGTGGCCGAGCGGCTTGAGGCCTGCCTCGGCGCACACGCGATCGCGAAGCGCGTCGAGGGCCGGGAGGTCGATCTCCTTTACGGCATGCGTATCCACACGTACGAGGAGTCCCATCGAGCCGCGGCCATACGCCATGACATAGTGAGCCTGTTCGGGGTCCACCAGCACCTGCTGCACGATGCCGGCTTCTTGAAGGAGTTTGATCGTGCGGTAGATCGTGGCCTTGGAGACGCGGAAACTGGCCGAGCGCAGTTCGTCGATGAGTTCCTCGGCCTGAAACACGCCCGTCCGGCGCGTGACGGCGTCAAGAATCTTGGCCCGCTCGGGCGTGTATTTCAGGTTCACGCTCTTGAGTTTTCGGCGAAAGACGGCGCAGAGCGGCTCGGTGATGCGCAGTTCGTCGGCCACGGGTGTCATGCCAGATGGTACGAGGGTCGGGGGCTGGGGCGGAGCGCGGTGGCCGGTACGATCTCCTCGTGCCGGTTTTCGAAGACAAGCCGCTCAAGCGCGCGCGGGGGTTGTGGCCGCCGGTGGTGCGTCGCTGGGTGTATGTGTGGATCGGGCTGTCGCTCATCTTCTCGCTGGCGGCATTGGCGTGGCTGGTGTTGCGGCGGCCGCTGGGGCTGCCACGAGGCGGGTGGTATCGGCTTGTGCCGCTCGTGCTAGCGGTGATGCCAGTGGCGGTGACGGCGTGGTGGCTGCTGCGGACGCGGGGGCTGCGGCGCTCGGTGCGTGCGACGAAAGGGTGCTTGTGCACCCGGTGCGCGTATGAGTTGACGAACTTGCCACCGAGCGGTACATGCCCGGAGTGCGGGCATGGATACAACGTGGAGGCGGATCGCGTGATGTGGGCGGCGCTGGGCGAAAAAATGGATGATGACGCAACGCGTGCCGGTTGAACCATGGACGGCGATGTTGATCGCCTTCACGCCGCCGCCTGCTCCACAGTCAGCGGCGTGTGCGTGCTGGCGTGCAGGTGTGCCGAGCGGTCGCAGGCGCAGATGGGCACCGCCGGGAAGGCCAGCAACCAGAGTGAATGCGCCACGACGAGCAGCGTGCCGCCCTCGTGCCCCAGCACGCCCAGCCACAGAGGCATCTGATAACCCGTCCAATGGCCCGCGAGCACCGCGACGGCCATGACGGCCATGGCGAGCAGTGAGAACGCGAGATTGATGGTGATGGTCCGCCGCGCGCGCCGGGCCAGGTGCACGGCCCACGGCACGGCGGAAAGATCGTCGCTCAGCAGCACGATGTCGGCCGATTCGAGCGCGGCATCAGAGCCGATCGAGCCGATGGCGATGGCGACATCGGCGGCGGCCAGGGCCGGCGCGTCGTTGACGCCGTCGCCGATGACACCGACGCCCCCCCCCACGCCTTTGTGGCCGCGGCCTTTCCTGCCGCTGCCGTAGAGGGACTTGAGTTGCGCAACATGATCGACCTTGTCCTGCGGCAACAGTTCGGCATGAAACTCGTCGAGCGTCAGGGCCTCGGCCACGCGGGCGGCGGTGGCGCGGTTGTCGCCGGTGAGCATCACGACCGGCCGCACGCCCAGTTGGTGAAGGCGCTCGACCAGGCACTCGGCACCCGGGCGTGCCGCATCGCTGAGCATGAACACGCCCGCCTGCCCGCGCCACGCGCAGACCACCGCGATGTGCCCGCGGTGCTGCACGGCCTTGAGGATCGCCTCCACGCGCGCGCGACGGTCAGGATTCAGCAGGTCGCCCACATGCTTGAGGGAACCGATGCGGGCAACTTCCCCATCGACGGTCGCTTCGATGCCCCGACCCTGGATCGCGCGAACGTCGCCCGCTTCGGCGGGCGAGACGCCGCGCTCGCGCGCGAGTTCGACCACGGCCTGGGCGATGGGGTGCGTGCTGCTGGATTCGAGCGCCGCGGCGACGGCGAGCAGTTGCCGCGCGTCGGGCCAATCAACATCGCGAACCTGCATCACGCGCGGGCGGCCGATGGTGAGCGTGCCCGTCTTGTCGAAGGCGATGGCCCGAAGGCGGGCGAGGCGTTCGATCGATTGGCCACCCTTGAAAAGCACGCCGCCCCGCGCGGCACGGCTGATCGCGGCGAGCGTGGCGGTAGGTGTGCTGATGATAAGCGCGCAGGGTGAGGCGACGATCAGGAGCGTGATGGCGGTGAACACCGCGCCCTCACGCACCCCCCCACCGCCACCCCCCACACCCTCTACCCCCCCGGCACCTGCCGCGCTCGTGCCCAGCCAGGGCACATCGAGCACGAAGCGCCAGACGAGCATGACGGTGATGCTGGCGGCAAAGACGCCAATGGCATAGGGCTGGCTCAGGCGATCGATAAGACGCTGCACAGGCTCGCGCTGCTGCTGGGCCTCGATGACGAGGTTCAGAATCTTCTGGAGCGAGGACTGGGCCGCGGGGCGGGTGATCTGGGCTTCGATGGGGTTGCCCGCGTTGATAGTGCCGGCGAAGAGGTCGTCGCCCGGGCGCACCTCGCGCGGCATGCTCTCGCCGGTGATACTGGCCTGGTTGATGGCGGTCTGGCCGGTGAGCACGCGGGCATCGGCGGGCACGAGTTCGCCAGGTTTGATCTGCACGACATCGCCCGAAGCCAGCAGATCGGGCGATACGCTTTCCCATCCACCGGACGCGTCGCGGCGGACGGCGCTCGTGGGCATCAGCCTGTGCAAGGCCTCGACGGCGCGGGTAGTGCGCCGCATGGCGAGGTCTTCGAGCGCGGCCGAGAGCGTGAAGAGCACGAGCAGCAGCGAACCCTCGGCGGGCGCGCCGATGAGGGCGGCGAGGGCGGCACCGACGACCATGAGCACATCGATATCCACGGTTCGGGCGGCGATGGCTTCCAGCGCGGCCCGGCCGCCATACACCATGCCGATGCCGAGGCTCGCCCAGATCGCGCCGTGACCGATGGAGGCCAGCAGCGGACCAGAGGGCCCAAAGAGCCCGGCCGTGGCGGCGAAGACGAAGCCCCAGCCGAAGATCAGGAGCACGCCCGCCAGGATCGCGCCGCGGAGTTGGCCGTCGGGCGAGAAGCACCGCTGGAGCGGCGTCAAGGCGGCGACGGTGGAGCCTGGGGGCGACATCGGGTGAGTTTAGAGCGACTCCGATCCGGGTGTGTCGCTGACTGATGACTATGGCAACACAGAGGCGAGGCATTCCATCCTTGCGCAAGACCTGCCTGGACACCCCCTAAGTGCACGACACCATCACACTGCCGCGGAATCCTATTCTCTTGTGTGGCTTCTTCCCTCGATTCACTCCCCGCCCCGGTCCTTGCGAAACTCGACGCGCTCGCGTCCGAGCATGCGCGCCTCGAGCGCGACCTGTCCGACCCCGCCATTGTCGTCGATCACCACAAGGTGCGTGATCTGTCCATTCGCAAGGCCGGGCTCGACGAGTTCGCGCGCGACTATGCGCGGTTCCGAAGCCTTGCGGCCGACGTCGACGAGTTCCGTAAGGCGATGCTGCCCGGAGGCGACAAGGACCTCGCGGCGATGGCGCTGGAGGAACTGCCGCGCGCGGTGGCCGAGGCCGGGGTGATCCTCGAACGCCTGAAGGCCGGGCTGGTGCAGAGCGACGACAACAAGGTGGGGTCGGTGATCTTCGAGGTTCGGGCCGGCACCGGGGGCGCGGAAGCCGCCTTGTGGGCCCGCGACCTGCTCGAAATGTTCCAGAAGTACGCTATCAAGCGGGGCTGGGCGACCGAACCGCTGGAACTGACGCTCGAAGACGCGGCCGGTGGCGTGCGCAACGCCAGCGTGAACTTCCGCGGCGCGGGCGTATGGACGGCCCTCGCCTTCGAGGCCGGCGTGCACAGCGTCAAGCGCGTGCCGGCGACCGAGGCCCAGGGGCGCGTGCACACCAGCACGGCCACCGTGGCCGTGCTGCCCGAGCCGGAAGCGGTGGAACTGAAAATCGACTGGGCCCGCGATGTGGAAGAGCAAGCCACCCGCGCCCAGGGCCCGGGCGGGCAGAACGTGAACAAGGTCGAGACCGCCTGGCAAATCCACCACAAGCCCACGGGCATGGTCATCAAGATGATGGAGGCCAAGAGCCAGCAGCAGAACCGCGAGCGGGCGCGGCGGCTGCTCATGGCCCGGCTCTATGAAGCGGAGTTGCAGAAGAAAAAGGCCGAGCGCTCCGCGGCACGGTCCGCCCAGATCGGCACGGGCGACCGCAGCGAGAAGATCCGCACCTATCGCTACAAGGAGGGCATCGTGGCCGACGAGCGATTGCCCGATGAGTACCCCCTCCGCGATCTGCTGGCGGGCGAGTTCGCAGCCTTGCACGCGGCCCTGATCGAGCAGGAGACAGCGCGGCGGTTGGCGGCGCTGTGACAACGTCCTAATCGCTGCTCCAATTCAAGCCGATCGAATCGGATGTAGGCCACGGAGCGACACGGCAGAAAGGAATGGTTGGAAGCATAACGGTATCAAACTGATGAACTGCTATCGGATTCAAACCGCCGTAGAAACGACTGCTGTATGGGTACAACCCGAGACCAGCGAGAACGAATCCAGAGATAGCTCCAAACCCTGCCTCTACTGTGACGATTGGCAACCGCCTGTCCTGAAAGAGAAACACGGCGTTCGCCAAATCTGTGGATTCGTTTAGATCGCCAACTGGTTCAAGAGACTCGGCCTCCAAGTCTTGCGACAGTTGTGGACTTGATGTCATCGCCCATTCCACTGCCAAACGATCGCAATGCCGGCTTGCGTTCCAATGCAGGGTGGTGACCCAAATCAGTACTGGCAGGCCGTGATCGCCGGTCGCTTGCTCGACCTTTTTTCGGACCTTTCGCTGTAACGGGACAGTGAGCATGCCGTATCCGCCGTTGTGGGGGATTCGGTCGACCATCCCTGTCGCACGCGTCGCAGCGGACACGGAGATGTTCGTTACCTCAATCAACGCTCGGGATTGTCCACACTGTATCTCAAAATCGGGTCCGCCTTGGTTGAGTCGATCGAACAGTCTGACATCCTGACCTTGATCAGTCAGGAACTTCCACACCAAGGCTTCTGCAACGGCTCCTTCCGATTGCGACAAATCTGTCGCTTTTGCTCGTCTTCGCCAAAGCGCCAGAGGTCCCTTACCGGCGTTGGATAGCCATCGCTCGAAGTCAGCGACAACAACGATCCATTCCGGCGACATGCAAGCCGACACTTGCGTACTCATCAACCGGCACTCTATGGCAGTTTCTTCACATACGCTCCTCGCGTGCGTGACGATGCGCCCTCATCCTGCGACCTTGCCATCATCGGCGCCGGTGCCGCGGGCCTCATGGCCGCGATCGCGGCTGGGCGAACGGAGGGCAAAGCGGCACGGCTGACCGCCGACGACGGCACCACACTGCGGCCCCTCCGCATCATCGCGCTCGACTCCGCCCGTACGCTCGGTGCCAAGATTCTCGTCGCTGGCGGCGGGCGCTGCAACGTCACGCACCACGCTGTGGACGTTGCTGATTACCACGGCTCAACACCGGGCGCGATCCGCACCGTGCTGCGGCGGTTCAGTGTCACCGACACCATCGAGTTTTTCGCCAACCTGGGCGTGACGCTCAAACGCGAGGCGACCGGCAAACTCTTTCCCACCACCGACTCGGCCCGCACCGTGCTCAATGCCCTGCTGGGTGAGGCCGCTCGCGTCGGCGTTGAAGTATGTCACCCCTGGCGCGTCGCGGGCGTTGAGCGGACAGGAAATGGCGATGAGTTCGTGATTCGGGGCGAGACAGGCGAACTCCTGGCCCGCTGCGTCATCCTCGCCACGGGCGGCATGGCCCTACCCAAGTCCGGCTCCGATGGCCACGGCTACACCATCGCGCGGGGCCTCGGGCACACCACGACGCCGCGCATCTTCCCGGCCCTGGTGCCGCTGACGCTCGCGGAAGGCTGTTTCCTGCGCGAACTCGCCGGGCTCACGCTGCCCGCCACACTTGAAGTCCGTGCCGCGTCGGGCAAGCGGCTTGCGTCGCGCACCGGCTCGGTGCTGTGCACGCATGTGGGGCTTTCGGGCCCGGGCGTGCTGGATATCAGCCGCGAGTACCTCGATGCGCTACACAACGACCCGGGCGTCACGCTTCGCGCCAATTGGGCCCCGTCGCTGAACACCGAATCGCTCGACGCGCTGCTGGCGGAACGACGTACCCAGTCGCCGGCGCGCGTGCTGGCCGACCCGCCGGCGAATCTGCCTGATCGGCTGAGCCGCGTGTTGTGCGACCAGGCGGGGATCGATCCGAAAGCCACGGGTGCCAACCTGGCGCGCGAAAAGCGCCGGGCGCTCGCGGCGCTTGTCACCGCCATGCCGCTTCCGGTCACGGGCCATCGCGGGTTCGTCGCGGCCGAGGTCACCGCCGGCGGCGTGCCGCTGAGCGAACTGCACCTGGCCACGATGGGCTCTCGGGCGTGCCCGGGCCTGCACCTGTGCGGCGAGATTCTGGATGTTGATGGCCGTATCGGCGGATTCAACTTTCAGTGGGCGTGGGCGAGCGGGCATGTCGCGGGCACCGCGGCCGCCGCGGCACTTCTTGGCGATCAGCCCTAACCTCCAGCGTGCTCATCGCCGCGATCATCGCCATCGCGTTCCTGGCTGGGTCGATCCCCTTCGGCCTGCTCATCGGCAAGGCCCGCGGCATCGACATCCGCCAGCATGGCAGCAAGAACATCGGCTCCACCAACTGCGGACGTGTGCTGGGCACACGCTTCGGCGTCGCCTGCTTCGTGCTCGATTTTCTCAAGGGCCTGCTGCCCACGCTCGGCGCGGGCCTGGCGCTTGGCACCCTCGGGCGGCTTGATGTGCCCATCGCTGCCGCGTGCGCGTGGCTCGCCGTGGTGCTCGCGGCGGTGCTCGGCCACATGTTTTCGCCTTGGGTCGGTTTCAAAGGTGGCAAGGGCGTTGCGACGGGCTTCGGCGCGCTCATGGGTGTGTGGCCCGTGCTCACGATCCCGGCCATCGGCGCGCTGCTGGTGTGGTTCGTGCTCGTCAAGACCACGCGCTACATGGGATTGAGTTCGTGCGTCGCCGCGCTCACGCTGCCGATCGGGGCCGCGGCGTTCGGGCCGCTCGCGGCGGTTCTCGGACTCGAAGGCTGGAAGGGCCTGCCCTCGCTTCTTGAGACGCCGGGCTCCTGGCCGTTCTGGCCGCATCTGGGGCTCGTCTCGGGCCTGGCGGCCCTGGTCGTCTTCAAACACCGCGGCAACCTGAAGCGGATGCTCGACGGCACCGAACTGCGCCTGGGCGGGGCTCGTACAACCTCCTGAGTCTGACACGCATTCCGCACCCTCCTCGCTCGCCCCCGATGCAGGGGCTTTAAACGTAGGGGTTTTGCTCGATTCGGCCTTCTCGGGCCGGGTTGCGCGTCCCAGTTTCTGACGAATGCCCGGTGTTTTCCGGGGTCAAGTGAAGCCCGCACCCATGTGCGCCGATCTCCCGGGTCGGCACATGGAGGTGCGTATGCGGCTTCATCGACCACCCCCCCCCCACAACTCTTCGACGCCGGTGCCGCCCAACGCGGCCAATGGCTCATCACGCGAGTCAGGTCGCCTGATCTTCCCGCGTGCGGCCCTCGACGACGCCCGTCGCGAAACGCGGGCCGTCGGAAGCGCAAACGCGAGTCGCAACGACGTGGCGGGGCGGATCGATCGGATGCTGGACAGAATGCAGGGCCAGTTGGATTCGCTGAGGCAGGATGCCGACGCTGAGGCCGAAGCGCGATTCAAGTTCCCGACGCGCCTGGCGAGCACGGATAGCGACGGCGAGTGGACGCCGCCAAGCCGGGCCGCGTGAATGAAGATGAACAATCGGGTTTGATGGCGAACGCCGCGATGATCATCGCGGCGTGTTTCGTTTTGGTGCTTCTCGCTTACGCTCGGCTTCGTTCAGCAGCCACCACCAAAGTACGCCGCGATGTAATCGCTCAGGTCATCCGGATCGGTGCTGGTGTCGCCGTTGAAATCGGCATCGGGGCAGGGCGGTGCCTGGAAGTAGCAGGCGATGTAGTCGCTCAGATCGTCGGGGTCGAGGTTGCCGTCGTTGTTGAAGTCGGCGGGGCAGGCGGTCGCGGGCGTGGCGACAGCGAGGCCGAAGTTGGTGCCGAAGACGCCGAACGAGACGCCGGCGTTGGTGAACGTGCCGTTCATGCCCTGGGACAGGGCGTAGCGATAGATGATGCTGCTGGTGGCGTGGATCACGAGCACGGCATCCTGGGCCGGGTCATAGGCCAGGCCGTGGGCTGCGTTGATGCCTGCGGGCAGATTGGCCCAGATCGTGCGGGTGCCGTCGGCGGGGTTGATGCGGACCAGCCGCGCCGGCGTGCTGGAGTTGTCGGCCCCCCACAGCACGGCACGAGTGGTGTCGAAATCGAGGCCCGAGACATTGCCACCGCCAGCCGCGCCGATGGGTGACGCGGCACCGGAAAGGGTGTTGATCGAGAAGAGTTGGCCGGTGCCATTGGCCATGCCGAAGAGGGTGCGCGATGCGGGGTCGAAGCCCAGGCCGCCGATGGTCGCGCCGCCGGTGCCGGTGATGGTGGCGAGGGGTGTGGCGGTGCCATCGGGCGCAACTTCGAAGAGGCCAAGCGCCGCGTCGCAGGCAGAGAACCGCCCGCGGCGCGAGTTCCACGCCAGCCCCTGCCAGCGGGCACCGACCTGCGCCACTTTGGTGAACCGAACAGGGTGTGCCGCGACGATGCCGAAGTTGTTGGCCTGGTCGCCGATCGCGTAGAGCGCATTGGTGCCTGCGACCGCCGTGCCGCGACCGGTGCGGGTGATGCCGATTGGCGCGTTGATCGCGGCCTGCAGGTTCGCGTTGGTAATCGGCGTCGCGTGGTTGCCCATCGCCAGCCCGCCGTCGCTCTCGCGGCAACCAGCAAGATAGTGGATGCCCAGTACGAGCCCGCTCGCAAGATCCTCAATCGCCGAGCCGGAGTTGCCGCCGGTGGTATCGGCCTGATACCGCACCGTGCTGCCGACAAACGTCAGCGGGCCGGTATCGGTCTTGAGGCTGAAGTTCTGCTCCAAGGGCAGGTTGAAGCCATCGGTGGAGCCGAAGCCGGTGACGCGCATGGCTTGCCCGCTGACGGCGGGAAGCGAGGTTGCGAGGGTGTAGAAACCCCCGGTGCCACCGCCATACACCTGCGACGGTTGAAGGCCGGTTTCGCTGTTCGGGAACGTGCCAAAGTAGCACCAATCGTTGCCCACGCCGCTGGTCTGGCGCTGCACACTCGCGGCGTCGATGGCATATTGATGCGCTGGCGGCGGGAACACGATGCCGCCGTCGGGCCCGGAGGGCGGATTGTTGAAGGTCACCACGCTGCCGGTGGAGGGCTGTACATGCCCGGCGGTCAGGAAGAAGTGGTTGGTGTCATTGAACATGAACCCGGTGCCGATGGTGCCGCCGAAGCCGATGACCCGGCCGCTCCGCTGATCGGCGCTGGGCTGGCGATTCTCCGCCAGGCACAGATCCTGCGGCATCACCACATCAGGCTCGTCGGCAATCACCTCAGCGATCACCACCCGCGCCGCCGGTGCGCCCGGCGGCATCAGCAACTCGACCCGCACGGCGCTCCCGTTGAAGTACGCCGTCGTGAGCCCCCAGTCGGTCAGCGCGGCGGCATCAAGCGTCTGTCCCGCGCCGTCGAGCAGCGAGGTGACACGAATGAGGCAGGCCTGTTCGGTGCCTGCCGCCCCGGGCAAGGTCGCCCCGGCGAACACTACCCGGAGCCACGACGAGCCGGGTGCTGCAACGACGGTGGAATAGGCAACGACGCGATGGTCGCCCGGCATAGTCGCAGCCCCAGCGGCGGCTTGCACGAAACCGGAATCACGGACCGTGTCGATGGTTCGTTGAACGAGTTGAGCCGCACCGGGTGGAAAGGCTTGCCCCCAGGCGGGCGCAGTGGCACCGACCGCCGTCAGCAACGCAGCCACGCACGATCCACTCACTCGCCCTCGAACTGCTCCCTGCACGCAGACCTCCACGCGGCGTCCCGCCGAACGCTTCCACCCTTCTGCATCGGCTCCGCGCACGGGGTCGTGCGGGCTCCGGCTGCCGCAGCAGACACCCTCATTCAATACGCACCCGGCTCGATGCCGGATGTGTGGTTCTCGGGCCAGAGGGCGGGGAAATGTTCGGGCTCAGCCTTTCCGGATCAGGCAGCGCCACGACGCCCCTTGCTACACTCGACCCCTTGCCCAAAGGTCACCCTACGGGCCCATTCAACCGTGGCTGAACTTCTTCAAACACTCATCGCCGTCCTCGTCATCGGGAGCCTCTACGCGCTCATCGCGCTGGGCTACACGATGGTCTACGGCATCCTGAAGTTCATCAACTTTGCCCATTCCGACATCTTCGTCCTCGGGGCGTGGTGCTCGTTTGCGGTGGGCACGCTGCTCATCAGCCGGCTGGGGCTTGACCCGGCCGCGGTGCCCTGGTGGCTTGGGCCGATTGTGCTGGTGAGCGTGATGGGCCTGGCGTCGGGCATTGGATTGATCATTGAACGCTTCGCCTACAGGCCGCTGCGCAAGGCTCCGCGACTGAATGTCCTGATCACCGCCATCGGCGTCTCGCTTCTTCTACAGAACACCGGGCAGTTGCAGTTCACCATCGCGCCGGATCTGAAACTGCCCTTCGGCACGCGGCCCCAGCGCATGCCCAGCCTGCTGCCCGAGCGGGCGCTCAACGATTCGACCATCGCCAAGGGCGTTTCGCCCCAACCCCCCCCCCACCCCACCCCAGAAGGCCAGCCGAAAGAGGCCAGTGCCACCGCGTTCCGACTTGAATCACCCGTCACGCTTGAGCGCGGGCGGGCCTATCGGCTCGATGTCATCACCGCCGACGGACAGGAGCGCCTCTGCGGCGTGCTCAACCCGCTCATGGGCTCGGAATCCGAAGGCGAAATGACCCGCGAGGTCGCGGCCATCGAACCCCTGCCACCCGTGCCCGCAGCCGAAGCCGGGGGGGCCCGCTATCGGCTCATCCGGGCCGCGTCGGTGCCCATCCAACTGGTTGACCTGGCGATCGTCGGATCGGCCCTGGTGCTGATGCTGGCGCTCGAGATTCTCGTCTTCCGCACCAAGGTCGGCCGGGCCATGCGGGCCGTTTCGTTCAATGTCGAGACCGCGTCGCTGATGGGCATCAATGTTGATCGGGTGATCTCGTTCACCTTCTGCCTCGGCGCGGCACTCGCCGCCGCAGCAGGCTTCCTCAATGTGCTCAAATACCCCGGCGGGCTCAACATCCCGGCCCACGAGACCTGGGTACTCCTGGGCCTGAAGGCCTTCGTCGCGGCAGTCGTCGGCGGCATCGGCAACATCCGCGGAGCCGTGCTGGGCGGGTTCCTCATCGCGGGTGTCGAGCAAGGCGGCATCTACCTGGTCTACAACTTTGTTGATCTGCGCCTGGGCACCAAACTAGGCACCAACCTGCGCGACGTGTATGTGTTTGCCGTGCTGATTCTCGCGCTGCTCTTCCGACCCAGCGGACTGCTGGGCTCACCCGTGCGAGAGAAAGTGTGATCCTGAGTTGAGTACGACTCCCGCCCCCATCCAGCGCCCGTCGCTCACACCATCCGACATGGCGGGGAGCGTGCGCGCGGTGTGGCCGATCCTCGGTGCGTTGCTGCTGGCGCTGCTCATGCAGTGGGGCTTCCCGGCCCTCACCAGCGAGTTTGTTTCGCACGTCGCATTGCACGCGGGCATCGCCATCATCCTGGCGGTCTCGCTCAACATCGTCAACGGCTACACCGGCCAGTTCTCCATCGGTCACGCCGGGTTCTTTGCCGTCGGGGCCTACGCGGCCGCGGCGACCACCGTCTACGGCTCGCTGGCGATCTGGGGCAATGTCGACCGTCAGCCAGCCTTCCTGGGCCACGGCATTCTCGGCTCGGGCGAATTGCTCATGGTCGGTGGCTGCCTGCTCGGCGCGATCTTGGCCGCGGCACTCGGCTACATCGTGGGCCTGCCCTCGCTCCGCCTGCGGGGAGACTACCTCGCCATCGTCACCCTCGGCTTCGGTGAGATCGTGCGCGTGCTGCTCCAGCAGAGCGGCCGCCTGCCCCGCACCGAAGAGGACGAACTGCTCCGCCTGCCCACTGCGGGTGAACTCTTCCCGCCGCCCCTCGGCGGCGCGCAAGGTTTCGACGATGGCGTAAAGGCCTACGCCTCGCTCTTCTGGGTCTACCTGCTTGTGGGCATCACCTGCATCGCGGCGTTCCGCCTGAAGCAGAGTTCCATGGGCCGCGCGTTCCTCTCGATTCGCGAGGATGAGATCGCCGCCCGTGCCATGGGTGTGGACATCACGAAGTACAAGGTCCGCGCGTTCGTGATTGCCGCGTTTTTCGCGGGCATCGCTGGCGGCCTCTACGCCCACGGCAACGTGGTCGTGCAGCCCAAGGACGCCGGGTTCGCCCGCTCGTTTGACATCATCATCATGATCGTGCTGGGCGGCATGGGCTCGATCTCGGGTGCCGTGGTCGCCGCGATCATCCTCTCCGCCCTTCCTGAACTGCTCCGAGACTTCGACGCCTATCGCCTCATCGTTTACGCCCTGCTCCTCATCATCATGATGATCGTCCGCCCGCAGGGCCTCTTCGGCGTGCGCGAAATCTGGGACTTCTGGCCCCGCAAGAAGCCCGCCGCCGCACCGCCCAGCCCGGGAGGCGCGCCATGAGCGCCCCCATCACGCCTACCCCCGCCCTCCCACTTCTCGATGTCGATTCCATCGGCATCACCTTCGGCGGCCTCAAGGCCGTGCAGGGCCTCTCCCTCCGCATCCCCCAGGGCGGCCTGCACGGACTCATCGGCCCCAACGGCGCGGGCAAAACCACCGCCTTCAACCTGCTCACGGGCGTCTATCGCCCGCAGACCGGTCGCATCACGCTCGCGGGCAAACGCATCGACGGCCTGCGCCCGCACGAGATCGCCCACGCCGGGCTCTCTCGCACCTTTCAGAACATCCGCCTCTTCGGCGAACTCTCCGTTCAAGACAACGTGCGCGTCGCCTGCCACCTCCGCGGCAGCCACAGTTTGCTCGGCACCCTTCTGCGGTTGCCCGCGCACGAGGCGCAGGAACGCCGCGTGCTGACCCGCGCCCACGACCTGCTCAAACTCTTCAACCTCGACGACCGCGCCCACGAGCAGGCCAAGAACCTGCCCTACGGCGACCAGCGCCGGCTCGAGATCGTTCGCGCCATGGCGACCGACCCCAAGGTGCTGCTGCTCGACGAGCCCGCCGCAGGCATGAACCCGCAGGAAAAGAAGTCCCTGGCCGCGTCGATCCGCCGCATTCGCGACGACTTCGGCCTCACCATCCTGCTCATCGAGCACGATATGGGGCTGGTCATGGATATCTGCGAGCACATCACCGTGCTGGATTACGGGCAGACGATCGCGGCGGATTCGCCGAAGGCCGTGCAGTCGAACCCGAAGGTCATCGAAGCCTATTTGGGAGAACCGGCCGATACACAACACACAACACACATCACGCAGCACACATCCTGAACAAGGCACCCGCAGCATTGCCGATGGGACGACTCAACGCAGACACATTGGATCGAACTGAGGTGTACGCCGAGCGCGTGCTGGATGTGGTCGATGCGCTCGAAAAGCAGAGCCGCTCCCACAGACTTCTCAATCAACTCTTTGGCTCAGGTACATCGGTGGGCGCAAACACCTACGAAGCAGACGAGGCGATGACGGCGAAGGACTTCGCCAAGAGCCTGGGAATGTACGTGAAGGAACTCAACGAGACGCTCTTCTGGCTGCGGATCGTGGCCCGACGCGGTTGGATCAAGCCGACGAGACTCGAACCGCTCATCGCGGAGACCGTCCAACTCCGCAAGATCTTTGGCGCAATGATCGTCCGCACCAGAAGGAAACTCCGCACCGTCCCCGCTTGAATGTGTGTTGCGTGGTGTGTGCTGTGTGTTGTGAACCATGCCCCTCCTCTCTGTCTCCAACCTGCACGTCTCTTACGGTGCGGTGAAATCACTGCACGGCGTCGCCCTGTCCATTGAACCCGGCGAGATACTCACGCTCATCGGCTGCAACGGCGCAGGCAAATCGACGACCCTGCGCGCCGTCTCCGGCATGGTGCGCCCGCGCCAAGGTGAAATCACCTTCGACGGCCAATCCATCCTCGGCACGCCGCCGCACGCCCTCGTCCGCCGCGGCCTCGTCCACGTTCCCGAAGGCCGCGGCATCTTCGCCAATCTCACCGTCGAAGAAAACCTCGACCTCGGGGCCTTCACGCGAACCGATCACGCGGGCATCGCGGCAGACCGCGCCCGCGCCCTCGAACTCTTTCCCCGCGTCAAGGAGCGCCTCCGCCAACTCGCCGGCACCCTCAGCGGCGGCGAGCAGCAGATGCTCGCCATCGCCCGCGCCCTGCTCGCCCGCCCACGACTGCTGCTGCTCGACGAACCCTCGCTCGGCCTCGCCCCCCAACTCGTGCAGACCATCTTCGCCATCATCCGCGAGATCAACAAGCAGGGTGTCACGATCCTGCTCGTCGAGCAGAACGCCAACATGGCCCTTCAGGTTGCGCACCGAGCCGTGGTGCTCGAGACCGGCACGGTCCGCATGAGCGGCCTGGCCAGCGAACTGGCCAAGAGCGACGAAGTCCGCAAGGCCTACTTGGGCCACGGCTGAATCGCGTGCGCTTCCGCACCATCCGCATCGTTGCGAATGCCCACTCCGGCCGAGGCCGGGCCGCAGCCACCGCCGACACGCTGCATCGCGCGCTGCAGAATGAACGCTGGCCCGCCACGCTCGCCGCCATCACACCCGGCGGGCCCGACCCACTCGCCGAGGCCACCCCGCACGACCTCATCGTGCTCGTGGGCGGCGACGGCACCGTTCATCACGCGCTTCCCCGCCTCATCGCGTCCGGTGCCACGCTCTATCACGCGCCCACGGGCACCGAGAACCTCTTCGCGCGCGATTGGGGCATGCGCCCCGATCCCGCTACGCTGCTTGCCGCGATCCGGCGTGGCCGCGTCCTTTCCATGGATGCGGCGAGCGCCAACGGCCGCCCCCTCGCGCTCTTGTGCAGCGTGGGCCTCGATGCCTCCGTCATCGCCCGTCGCGCCGCACGGGCCCGAGGCGCAGGCGAAGGCCACAGCGCCTACTTCTGGCCGGTGATCGACGAGCTCCTCTCCCCCACCTTGCCACGCCTCAGCATCACCGTCGACGGCGTACCACTCACGCCTCCCGGCACACCCACCCCCGGCCTCGCCATCGTCGCCAACAGCCACCAATACGCCGCCCGCATCGACCCACTCCCGCACGCCAACCCGCGCGACGGCCTGCTCGATATCGCCTTCCTTCCCTGTGCGACGCGTGTCGAGGCGCTGGTGCTCGCCGCCTACGCCCGTGCAAGACGCCTTGACGATCTCGATGGCGTTCGCCTCGCCTGCGGCCGGGTCATCACGATTCACGCGCCCGATGCCGCGCCCGCACAGATCGACGGCGAGCCCTTCGGATCGATCACCTCGCTGAACATCCACGCATTTCCGGGCGCGCTCGGTATACTTGATCCTCGCCCTTGAAACGGCTCATGGTTGCCCGTCATAGACGTGCACAACGCGGTATTAGTCAAAGCGCATCGTCGCCAATGGCCGCCGGGGCGCTGGAACACGGCTGGCAATCCTCCTTCTTTCTCGCGATCGCGTCAACCAGCCGTGCTAGCAGGCGTCTGGCGTGCGGACCGGGCTTGCCATCACCGATGCGACGGCCATCGAGCGATCCCACCGTCGTCACCATCGTGGTGGTGCCCACCAGGAGGATCTCTCGCGCGGTTTCCAGTTCGGCCACGCGAACGGGGCGCTCGATTATGCTCGGCTCAAGATCAAGCACGATGCGCCTCGTGACGCCCGCGAGCATCGGGGCACTGTCGAGTGCGGGCGTGACGAGTGTGCCCTCGGGCGTGACGAGCAGGACATTGGTGTAGGCCCCCTCCACGAGAAGGCCGTCGCGGACGAGGATGGCTTCGTCGCCGCCGCGCTGGGCCGAGGCCAACGAGACCAGAATGTTGCCCAGCAGCGAGATGGATTTCACTTCACCCCGCTGCCAGCGGATGTCGGCCTGCACCGTCGCGTGCTTTATGGCGGGCTCGGCGTTGCTCGCCAGACCCGGGAGGGGCGTGCAGAAACCGATGGCCGTGGGCGTGGTGCCGGGCACCGGCACGCGTGATCGGGGCGGAGCGCCGATGGGTGGCGTCCCGCGAGTGACCTGCCAATAGATGAACGCCTCATCGAGGTGGTTGGCATCCAGCAGCGCGTCCACGAGCGCGGGTAGGCGCGATGCATCCCACGCGATGCCCACCGCATCCAGCCCCGCCTGCAAACGCCGCCCATGCCGGTTCACCGCGATCACACGCCGGGTGGAGCCGCCGTCCACCCCTACTTTCACGGCCCGCAGGCCTTCGTAGATGCCGTCGCCAAAGAGAAACCCGCGATCAAAGACGCTCACTCGTGCGTGGTTCGCGGGCACAAGTTCGCCGTTGACGTGGACGATCACGCGGGAGGATATCATGCTCGGGGTCATGGCTCGGCGGGGACCGCCGGACACACCCACGGAGCGCCAGCCACCTCAGCTCTCCCCGCGGAAGCACACCGCGATGTAGTCGGCACGTCCGGATCGACGCGGCCATCGAAGTTCATATTCAGGCGACGATCAACGTAGCGCAAGCCCGGATCAATCGAGAAGTACCCCGCGATGTGAAACTCGTTCAGAGACGTTGGTGCCCGAACAACCCAACGTGCCTGATTTGACACATCGCAGCGAACAGTTTGGAAACCACCATGTACCGTGATGAGCGTGTTGGCCGAACGACCCAGCGAATCAGAAGTGCGTTGCTCAGCGCTGGCGATCAAGTTGATCTGGGGCTGCCAACCCCGCCCTCGCCTCCTCCGGCGTAATCGCCTGGCGCGGCGCGATGGCCGCTTCCGGCCCGGTGCCGACGCGGCGGCGATACACCGCCGCCTGGATCGAATCACCAGGGTCGGCGCGGACGATGGGCACATCTGACCCCAGCCAGAGCAGGCCCGAGGGCCCGGGAGCGCAGCCGCTGTCGATCAGGTCGCGCAGGGGGAGCACGCGATCGAGCCGGTGGGGCACGAAACGGTGCAGGGCTTCGGCATCGGCCAGCAGGTGGCAGGGTTGCACCGAGCAGACGACGCCCATCGCAGCAAAGCGCGGGACGTCGGCGGCGTCGACGACCTCAGCGTGTTCGATGCGCTGGCGGCCCAGGCCGAGGGATGTGCGGCCGGTGTCGGCGGTGGCGGTTCCTGCGCGGGAGCCCAGCACGCGCTGGAGGCTGTCGAGCACCATGCGCACGGCCCCATCGCCGATGGCGTGGATCGCGAGCGGGAAGCCGATGGCGGCGGCCTTGGCGTAGGCCTCGTCGAGCGCGGCGGGGCTGATCATGGCCTGCCCGCGCGGGTGGCCAAGAAGGGGCTCGGCATAGCGGTGCAGCATGAGCGCGGTGCGGCCGTTGAGTGTGCCGTCGGCGAAAATCTTCCCGCCCGCGAGGCGCAGGCGGGGCGATTCCCATGTGTCGCGCGACGCGGCGACTTCTTCAAGGCGCGCGGCGGGCGGATAGAGCCAGACAGGCATGGGGAGGGAGCCGTCGCGATCAAGTTCGGCGAGGCGCGCGGGCAGCCAGGGCTGGCTGTGCAGGTCGTGCACTTCGACGTAGCCGAGGGAGGCGAGATGATGAAGGGCGGCGACCAGTTCGGCGCGGGCGTCGTCGGGCGTAGGCGTGCGGGCAGAGGTGGCGGCGTGCCACGCGGCGTAGGCGGCGTCTTCGCGCAGCAGGCCGGTGGGCGCGCCGGTCGCGGGGTCGGCGTCGACGAGCCCATTGGCCCCCACGCGCTGGCCGGGCGTGAGTCCTGCCGCGGCGATGGCAGCGCTGTTGGCCAGCGCTTCGTGGTGGTCGAACGACATGATGACGCAGGGCACCGAACCGGTCGAGGCATCAAGTTCGACGAGCGTCGGCCAGCGTTGCTCGGGCCATGACGCGACGCGGGCGGCGGTGAGACGGGCCCAGGTGTTGGGCGGTGCCGCGCGGACCGTGTGAATGGCGGCGTCGAGACACTCGCGCATAGAGGTGCACGCCGCGACACTCGGCATGGACAGACTCTCTCCTAGTGAGGCAAGGTGCGCGTGGGCCTCGCGCAAGGGGAAAGTCGGTCGAGCGTGGGGTGCGTCGCGAGGTGTTGCGCGAGGATCCATTGGGGGGATCGTTGGCATGGCCGCGTCTGGTGGCACAGCGCATTGGAACATTGGCGCGTAAGCCAATCCGTCACCGCAGGCGCGGCGATCACAGGCGGGACGTCTGTGCCACCATTCAACCCGCGATCAACTTGCTGATCGTCTCCGTCGCGGCCTTCACCGCGTCCGCAGCCTCTTCGCCCGTCGCACCCACCGCCTTCTTCAGCGCGGGCATTGCATCCAGGATCGCCTTGCAGGCGTTGCGGATCGCGGTCTTCGGGTCGGCGGGGAAGCCGCCAGCCTTGGCGACCATGATCTGCACCATCTCGCGGACTACGACCAGACCCCGCAAGGCCACCGGCAGTTTGTCGGCCGCCTTCTGCTCGGTCGAGAGCACCGCCACGCGGGTGCCCAGGGCATTGGCAAACGACACCAGCGTCGCGTTGCGGAACGCCCACTGACCGTCGCGCAGTTGTGCCGGCTCCAGATCCAGCGCCGCTTTCAAGCCCAGGATCACGCCATCCAGCACCAGTGGATCAGCCTCGGCCTTCATCACCGCGGCCAGCGCCGCGACCAGTTCGCCCATGCGCTGCGTCGACACCGCCGGATCGGTCCGATTGGCTGCTTCAAACAGTCGTGCCGCGCCGAAGCCCGCCGCGTAGCGCACGCTCGAACTCTTGTCTTTCAGGCCATCCACCAGGAACGAGACGACCGTGCTGGCCGCCACTTCGCCGGCGATCCGCATCACGTTGGCCCGGTGCAGGTCTTTGGGGCTGGCAAAGGCGGTGGTCAGCGCGGGCCCCAGGGCCTTGGCATACGCGCGGCGGAATGGCTCGGTCACACCGGCCATCATCACCGGCCGCAGCAGCATGTCGCGCGAGACCTTCACCGCCGCGTCGTCGCCCGTGAGGCCCGGCGCGTGGGTGGCGACATAGGCCGCGATGGTCGCTTCGTCGGCCGCGGTCGGGGTCGTGGCGCCGGTGGGCAGGTTGCCAAGCCCGACCACGCCCTGGGCCAGCGCCCGCGAGGGCGCTCCCACAAGGCACGCCGCGACCAGCATCAGAGCAACAAGAAGTCGTGGCATCGCGAGTTCACCGGATCGTCAGGAGGTTGAAAGTACGAACGCACTGAATCTGTAACCAGTCTTTTGAACCGCGCGAAACCTATCAGTGCCCGCGCGGCGGGTCAAGGCATCCTCAATCCGCTCAGCCACCACCGGGCGGAGCGGTGGGGGGCTTGGGCATCCCCGGCGGCATCAGTTTCATCATCAGGTTCTGGGCCACCTGTTCCTTGGTCACCTTTCCGGCCCGAACATCCGCCGCCAGCGTGCCCGCCGCCGAACCCAGGTTGGCCATCATCGCCACCGCAGGGCCTTTCGCAGCCGAGGCCATCTCTGCCGGCACCGTCAGCAGCCAGCGATCACCCTTCTTCACGACCTGTGTCGGCGGTCCCTTCTGATCAACTGTGCTGGAGACCTCGGCCTTCGTGGCGGAAAGGAACTCCACCTTCGTCTCGGCAGCCTTGAACGTCGAAATCGCTTCGCCGCCCTTCATCAGCGGGCCCACCATCAGCCCCATGGGCGATGCCTGCATGATCTCCGCCAGGCCCGCGCCCAGTTTCTCTTTGCACGCCGCATCGAGCGCCACGAGTTGAAACATCGGCGTCACCACCGCGTCCACCGTCGCCTGGGCTTCGTCGGTTTCCGCCAGAATGAACCCCAGCGCCTCGTCCACTCGGCCAGCCTTGATCGCCCCGGTGAACTCCCCGAACATCTTCTTGACTAGTGCCGTCTCCGCCGCCGGGTCGGCGGGTGCATCGCCACCGGCGGGTGCCGGGTCGCTGGTGGGCTTCTCGGCGGGCACGGCCGCGTTCGGATCAGCCTCAGCCGGATCGGCCGCCAGTTTGGCTTCGCCTTTGGAGACGCGGTTGAGCGTTTCGATGAGTTTGGTGATGCGTTCCTTCACCTCGGGCTTGCCGCCTGCCGCGTCGTACCACTCGCGGGCGTCCTTGTATGCTGAAGCGGCCTCTTCAGCCACGCGCTTCACAGCCTCGCGGGCCTCGCTCGCGCTTTGGGCGAACTTCGGCGCGTCGGGTAGGGCTGGCTTGGCCGAGGCCGCGCTTTCCGCGACCGTCGCGAACGACTCCAACCCCCGGGCTTGCACGAACAACACGTCGCCCAGCGCCTGGCTGAAGCCCGCCGCCGCGAGGGCCGCGTTGGTCCGCATTTCGCCCTGGGCACCCTGCTGGGCTTTCTTGGCCGTCGAGATCGCGGTGCGATACCCCTTCGCGGCGGCATCGCCCGCGCTGGCGACGTCGCCCGCCCGCAGCGCCATCGCGTCGCTCATGGCCTTGGTCACATCCGCCGCAGCGGTGCCAGCCAGCCGACGCGCCTCGACCGCCGCCGCCTGGCCGCCCTGGGCCCGGGCCTGCACCGTGGCCCGCGAGGTCTTCAGACTCTCCCGCCGGTTGGAAAGCAGGTCCGTCGCGCGCTTGGCATCGTCGATCGCCGGCCGCACCTGCCCTGCCTGGGCCGTGATGTCCGCGGCCTGTACGTCCAACCGATCAGCGTCCCGACCGATCACCGCGGCCCGCTCCATCAGCGCCAGGCCTTCGGTCTGGCTCACGGTCCCCATTTGCTGCCGGATCGCCGCCGCTTCCCCACGCTTGGTGCGCGATTGCGTCAGCAAGCCCTCGGCTTCGCGCTGCAGGCCGGTCATCTTGGCCGTCGAGGTCCGCTCGGCT
The DNA here is from genome assembly GCA_964588585.1 of uncultured Phycisphaeraceae bacterium. Taxonomy (GTDB): domain Bacteria; phylum Planctomycetota; class Phycisphaerae; order Phycisphaerales; family UBA1924; genus JAEUIX01. The sequence continues at coordinate 43,721 of CAZPPX010000003.1, read as the reverse complement.
TCCGCCGCCGCGCCGATCGCCTTTTCAATCTCCGAAGCCTGCGCGTCGATCGCCGCCAGATCGGCATCGGGCTTGTAACTCTCCGATTGGGCCGCCCGCGCGTTCTGCGAGGTCCAGATGCCCAGCGACGCCCGCACGCCCGTCAGGCGACCCTGCACCCGGCGCTCCGCGTCCACCAGGTCCGTCGCGCTCATCTCGGCCAGAGCCCCCTGGGCCCGAGCCGTGAGCGATGCCGCCGAGGAGGCCGTCGATTCGCTGCCACCCTCGATCAAACCCAGCGACTTGATCACGCCCAGCAGCACTTCGCGCCGCTTGCTGACGATCGGGAACGACCGCTGCCCGCCGCCGGTCAACTTTTCCAGTTCCGCCGCCGCAGTCTTGATCGCGTGATCGTCGGATCGCCCGCACCCAGTCAGGCAGCCCGCCACAGCAATCAGGGCAGCGGCGGTCAGGGCATGGCGCTTGGCAATATTGGTCGGCATGGGGTTCTCAGCGTGATCGTTCGAGGCAGCACCGGCCCCTCCAGCCCGCAGGGCTGGGGACGGGTTGGGTGAGTCCATACGGCGTGCCCCAACCGGGGGATTCACTCCCGGCCAAGACATCGCCCATGGGGCGGAGACTTTAGCAGACCCGGGGCTCCAGCGTGGGGGCGGCAAGGGTCATCCCATGCATTCCACCCCATTCTCGCCTATGCTGACCGCCCATGGCGTCCGCCCAGTTTGACCCCATCGCGACCAGCCTCCCCACTCTTCTGGCTACAGACGTGCAGTCCTATTTGCCGGTGATGCTGCTCATCACCATGGCGATCGGCTTCGGCATCGCCAACCTGGTGCTTTCCAGGCTCCTGGGGCCACGCCGCGAGGGCCCCGTGAAGGGCATGGCGTACGAGTCGGGCATGAACGCCATCGGCGACGCCCGCAAGCGGTTCAATGTGCGATTCTACATGATCGCGATGGTCTTCCTCGTCTTTGATATCGAAATCATCTTCCTCTATCCCTGGGCCGTCACCTTCCCCAATCTCGATCCGGGCCTCACCGGTACCGGCATGTGGCTCGTCCGGGCGCTCTTCTTCATCCTCACGACAGTGGTCGCCTACGTCTACGGCTACCGCAAAGGCGTCTTCCGCTTTGACTGAGCCGCTTCAACGGCACTTCCAAGGCCAGTCGCACCCGCGCAAAGTCCATCCAAATCAGGCCGTTTGCTCATAACCCACGCGCATTTCGGACGCGCTTTTCGCGCTTCTCGGACACCGCTGTTAAGCCGTGATGGCGTTCAGCAGTTACTAGTGACCCCCTCGCGGGTGCTTCCGCGCTGGTTGCGTGATTCGACCGTGTGGCGGATTGAACTCTTCCCCGATAGTGAGGTCGCGATCAGCGGCGCTCTCACCGCCCGTCACCTATCCAGGGGAAGCCGTCATGCGTGTGGATTCGACTGGGGATCAGTTGGGGATTGTCGACGCAACCGCGATGGTCGATCGCGTGGTGGCTGGCCGCCTGGTGGCGCCCGCGTTCCAACCCATCGTCTGTCTAAGGCGGGGCGAGGTCGCTGGCTTCGAGGCCCTGACCCGGCCCGATCCGCGCTCGGGCTTCGCCCATCCCGGCGCGTTGTTTGATGCCGCGACCGTCGCTGGTCGGCTCTGGGAACTCGAATCGGTCACGCGGGCCGCGTGTCTGGCGCAGTCGGCGGACTTCCCCGACGGCATGCTGCTGTTCTTCAACTCTTCACCGAGCGTGTTCGCCGACCCGCGCTTCGCGGGCGCGCTGACGGAGGTGCTGGCCAGCACGGGCGTCGCGCCGTCGCGGCTCGTGCTCGAGATCACGGAGGCCTCAGGGGATAATCACAGCGAAGCGCTCGTTTCCCAGGTGCGCGCGCTGCGGGCGAAGGGGTTCCAGATCGCTGTTGACGACGCCGGCGCGGGCACCAGCGGGCTGGCCCGCATCCTCACCCTCCGTCCCCACTGGCTCAAACTCGACCGCGCGCTGGTGGCCGGCGTTGATCGCGACCGCTATCAGCACAACCTGGTGCGCATCCTTGTGCACTTTGCGCGCCTCAGCGGGGTGAACCTTGTCGCGGAGGGCATCGAACGCCGCGAGGAACTCGAAACGCTTATTGACCTGGGCGTGGACTACGCGCAGGGCTTTTACCTTGCGAAACCCAACGCGCACTACCAGATTCTGCCCGAGGACGTACGCGAACTGATTCTCTCACGCCGCAAGCGCGTCCGTCGCAGCGCGGGCCCGATGAGTGGGTGTCGCCCGGAGGCCGGGGCTTCGATCGCGGCCCTCGTGTCACCGGTGCCTCGCCCGCAAGCGGGCGAATCGCTCGAAGCGGCGCGGCGCGTGCTGCGCGAGCGGCCCGAGGCGGAGGGCCTGATCGTGCTCGATGGCCAGCGGGTCGCGGGCTGGAGTGCGCGCACGCTCGTCGAGCGCCCTGCCACCCCTGACCTGCACGCCGCGACGCGTGACGCCGGCCCACCGCTGCCGGTGGATGAAACCCTGACCCGCGCCCTGGAGCGCATGGCCGCGCGCTGCGGCGAAGAAGGCCCTCCTGCGCCGCTCGTGGTGATTGATGACCATCGTGTGCTGGGTATTGTGAGCGCGCCAGTCCTGATGGGTGCCGCGGCACGCGTCGTGGCCGTGGGCAGCGCCGGTGAGGCTTCCGGACTCCTCTCCGACCTTGCCGCGCTCCTGCTCCGCCATTTCGGGAACGACGACGAGTTCCTGGGCCACCTGGGCATGGACCGCTTTGTGCTCACGGCCGACGGCACCACGATGGAAGCCCGACTGCGGGCCGCGCTCGAGGAGTTCGATCGCGCCGGGGCCGAGATCGACCGCACGGCCACCACCGGGCCCGCCGAGATGAGTGCCGCCACCGTCTCCCTCCGTGCGCTCATCCTTCCCGAAGCCTTCACCTCCAACGGCAACCCCCGCGGCGTCTTCGTGCAGCAGGAGACCCTGCGCCGCGAGTGCGACACGCCGGCCATCGCGGGTCGGATCGGTCAGCGATCGAGGGTGGTGGTGTGCGGGCGCAAGACGGGGTGAGTAGATTCAAATGCACTTCAGACTCACACGTCTGAGTCCCACTTTTTGCATAGGCAGTGAATAGCCTTCCCGAATGCCGCCATGTTCGGAAAGCACTTCGAACCACCGCGTCGCACCTCTTGGCCGCCTCCTCGCCTTGGGCGTCGCGGCCGGGTGCCTCACCGTCCTCCTCGTCGCCGCCTGGCTTTCGCCCTCCGCCAATGGCCACGGCACCCACACCGGCCTCGGCCTCCCGCCCTGTGCTTGGGTCATGGCTGGCGGATATCCCTGCCCAACCTGTGGCATGACCACCGCCTTTGCCCAGGCCGTGCGGGCCAAGCCGGTCGAATCGTTCCACGCTCAGCCGATGGGTGCCGCGCTGGCACTCGCCACCGCCGTCGGGTTCTGGCTTAGTTTGGTCGCTGCCGTCACGGGGGCGAGGCTGCATCTGGTGGTCAGCCGCTGGCTTCAGCCCCGGGTGCTCTGGGTGCTGGCCATCCTCTGGGCGGCATCCTGGGGGTATAAGATCATCACTTGGCGGGGGTAAACCGCTTGTGGTGGGGTGCGTATCGGATCGTGGCGTGGGGCTGGAGGTTGCCGTGCATCAGGTCACGTTGAATGCCCTTTCGCCCGTTCCGCGCCACCGCCGGGTATGGCCGTGCTGGTCCGGGCTGTCGGCCCTCGCCGTCGTCGCGTGCCTTGCCCCCGGCTGCAACATCGTCGGCGGCCTCGTGGGCGGCATGGCCGAGAGTTACAAACGCTCCAGCACCCAGACCATTACCGCCGAGCATCCCGGCCTGCAGGGCAAGTCCTTTGCCGTGGTCGTGACGGCGGATCGCATGATCCAGGCCGATCACCCCGAGGTCGTCGCGAAACTGACTACCGACATCGCCGACCAGTTGGCCCGCGAGGCCGGCGCCTCGGGCTTCGTGCCCGGGATGTCGGTGCTCGAATACCAGTACAACAACCCCCGCTGGATCACCATGCCGCTGGGCCAACTGGCCAAGGCGCTGGAAGTCGACCGGCTGGTCTTCATCGACCTGCAGGAATACCGCCTCAACGACCCGGGCAACCCGTACATCTGGCAAGGGGTCGCGTCGGGCCTGGTGGGCGTCGTGCACGCCGACTCGGCCTTGCCCGATGAGTTCGCCTTCCAGAAGCAGATCCGCGTCAAGTTCCCCGACAAGAGCGGCATGGGCCCCGCCGACCTGCCCCGCGCGGCCGTCAACACCACGCTCGTCAAACGCTTCGTCGACCGCTCCGCCTGGCTCATGTACGACCACGAAGAGGGCTATTACCCGGACTACTAGCCCGCGTTACGCCGTGGCACAGGCGTCCGCCTGTGTCGAGGGGAAGCCTCGCGTGAGGTGATCGCGCGTGAACCCGAAGTCACCGCGAGACGGCGAACACAGGCGGCCCCCCAGACGCCTGTGCCACCAAACTCAAAGACAGTGCTCGTACCAAGGACCCTCATGCCTCGATCACGCCCGCGAATCCGCTCGTCTGGCTTGTTGCTCCTCGGCACCGCCAGCCTCCTGGCCATCCTCCCCGCCGGTTGCAACATCCTCGGCCCCGCCTCCTACTTCGTGCTCGGGCCCGACAAAGTGCCCGCGGCCTACACGCTCGATAAGAACAAGACCGCCGTCATCTTTATCGACGATCGGGCCAACCGCATCCCCAGCCGCGCCTCGCGCGAAATGATCGGCAAGACCGCGGAAGAATCGCTGCTTGAGCAGGGCGTGGTCAAAGACATGATCCAGTCACGCTCGATCCAGGCGGTGGTCGCCCGCGAGCGCTTCGGCAAGCCCATGGCCATCGCCGAGGTCGGCAAAGCCGTGAACGCCGACGTGGTCATCTATGCCTGGGTCGATACCTTCTCCATGACCGCCGACGGGCAGACCTATCTGCCCACGGCCTCCCTGCGCGTGAAAGTCATCGACTGCGCCACCACCGAGCGCCTCTTCCCTTCGCCCGAAGCGACCGAGGCGTGGTACCCGTTCTCGATCTCGCTCCCTCAGCAACAGGGTTTCGTGCCCTCGAGCACGGCCGAAGTCGCCAAGGCCGAGCAGGACCTGGCCAAGTGGGTGGGCATCTCGCTCGCACGGCTGTTCTTCGCCCACGAAGCCCCACGCGGCGAGACCAAGATCGAGCAGTCGCCCGGGCAGTAGGATTCGCCCGTCCCCTCAGGCCTCGCCCGGCGAATCCGACACCCATGGCGCTCCGGCTCCTCCATCTTGTTGATTCCACCTGTGGCGGCGAGGGCGCGCTCGTCGGATGTGCCGCGGCGTGCACCATCCCGGGTGTCACGCACGAAGTCTGGTGCCTGGGTCCGCCTCGGTTAGCGCACCACGCCACGGCCCTCGGCCTGCCCGTCACGGCCCGCATCACCACCACCGGTCCACCCGAATCGGCCCTGCGCTCGCTCTGGCGCGCCAATCAGTCGCGCGCCGCCGTGAATCCAGCGCCTTCTGATTTCGACGCCATCGTCGGCTGGTCGCCCGCATCCGTCCACGTCGCCACCCGCATGTTGGCCCTCGATCACACCGTCCCCATCGTCGGCGTGATGGCCCAGGGTCCCGACTCCGCGGGCACCGGCTGGCTGGCCGAGCGCCGCCTGCGACGCGCCCTGCACCGCGCCACCATTCTGCCCCTGGGCACCAGCCTGGCCGGCGCGTGGGCGGGCACACTCGCGCTGGGCGTCACGCCCATCGCTCCGCCCGTGCACACTCCCGCGCGCGACCCCGCCCCCCCCACCCCCACCCCCACCCCCCCAGGTATGCGCGAAGCCCTCCGCGCCGAGTTGGGCGTTCAGCCCGGCGAACTCGCCGTCCTCATGCTCAGCGACCCCGCCACGCGCGGCGACGTGCGCCGCTTCGCCCAGGTCCTGGGCATGGCGCGCCTCACGCGCGTTCCCCTCGTCGGCCTCGCGCCGCGGCATGCCCCTGGTTGGGAGCGCGCCAATCGCTTCGGTAACGCCACACGCCGCGCGTGGGACATCATCGCCTTCGACGGCCCGCTCGCCAGCGCACTCCCCGCGGCCGATCTCGCCGTGTGGATCGATGCCGATGCGCCGGGTGAGTGGTCGAACAGCCCCGCGCGAAGCATCGGCGGCGGTCCCCTGCTCGGCATCGCCGCCGCCGCCGCTGGTATCCCCGTCATCGCGCCCGATTTGCCCGTCACGCGCGAGGCACTTTCCGCCGCGGGCGACGTGTGCCTGGTAAACCACCCGCCCGGTGCCGTGGGCGAAACGCGGCTGGCCGGCCGCCTGCTCGACCTCGCGCTTGATGAGCACGCCCGCCGCGCCGCAGGCATCGCGCTCGAGTCCTACTGGCTCGATCCGGCCCGCCGCTGGCAGTTTCACGCCGACCTGCTGACGGCCCTGCGCCTGGCCACCACTGTTTCGCGTACGTCAGGTGATTGGTGGAAGGCCCTCGCGGGGTTGCACGTCGCGTAGCCGATTCATCCTGTGGCATTGTGCACCCGAACCACTGGTCGATCAATCACTCAATCAACACCCGGTGAAATACGCGCTGATATACGACGCGAGATCATCGGGGTCGATGATGCCGTTGCCGTCGAAGTCGGTTTCGGGCGGGGGCGGCACAAAGAAGTAGTTGGCGATGAAGGAGGCGAGGTCGTCGGGATCGACGAAGCCGTTGCCATCGACATCGAGTTCGCAGGGAGCGGGCGGGAACGCGCCGCCGAACTGCAGGTGGTCAACTTCGATGCCCGAGCCGGTTCCGCCCGGGGCCAGGGTGCAGGTGATGCGGACGGACATGATGCCGCCGTCGAAGGATGCGCCGAAGAAGCGGTCTTCGCTGGTGCTCCCGGTGAGGGCTCCGTCGCCAGCGCTGCTCAGCGTGGTGGACGCGACGAGTTGGTTGTTGGCGTCAAAGGCCTGGAAGGTGATGTTGCTGAGCGTGCCGCCGTCGGTCCAGACGAGGCCGACATGGGTGGGGAGACGGCCGAGAATGGCCTGGTCAAAGGCGAAGCCGATGCCGAGGGTGCCGAGGCCTGAGAAGGAACGACCGGCGGTGCCCGATCCATCGGACGCGCCGTCGTCGCAATCAACCGAGTCGGTGGTGGGACCGGGGAGCGTGGTCTGGCCGGTGCCGCTGACCCCCGGGGTGTTGAACCCATCCTCGAAGTTCTCGACGTAGATGTAGTCGAGCGTCGGGAAGATGGGGGCGAAAGGGCTGTCGGCAAAGCACGCATACGGCGTGGGACCGAAGGCCTGGCCGGGTTGCGCGAGCGCGCACGCGGGGGCGACGGCAAGCGCGATCGCGGCGACGAGACGACGAGCGTTGGACATGTGGGGCTCCGGCTGGCACGCCGAGTCGAGGCGTGGGATAAGCGCAAGGGAAAGGAAAGAACGTGGTTCGATAATCATCGCGCAGGACCGAGAACCGGCAAGGGGTGACCGCCCGAATGAGGCAAAATACCCCTGTTTGTCGTGCGAAACTGGGTGGTTTAGGGGCTTATCGGAACTGTGGCGAGGCTGCGGGCATCAATCGCCCAGAGGGCAAGGCCAAGGAGGCTGGCGGCCGCGAGCACCCCTGGTGTGATCCACGCGCGGCGGACCTGCCACAGAACGACGAGCGCTGCGACGAACACGACGACGGCCACCGGGCGGATGGCGGACCACGCGAGCGTGTGAAACAACGGCGCGAGCGCGGCAACGGTCAGTTGAATCGCCACCGCACCAATCAACCCCACGACCGCCGCCGTCACGCCATCGAGGAAGGCGTGCAGCCGCGGCCGGTCGAGCATCGCCTCGAACACCTGATGCCCGATGAGCGTGAAGGCAAACGCCGGGAGGAAAATAGTGAGCGTGACGATGAGGGCGCCAGCAAGCCCGCCGCCTTGCGCGCCAACGAAGGTGCCGACGATGATGAGGGGCGCGGGAAGGACGCCCGCGAGGGTGACGCCGTCAAGGAAGGCGGATTCGCTCATCCAGCCGCGATCAATGACGGCATCACGCCTGAGGAACGGCAGCGCGGTATAGGCGCCGCCGAAACTGAGCAGGCCCGCGCGGAGGCCGGTGCGGGCGAGGTCGGCAGGTGTGGGTGGCGCAGGGGGGGTGCGCGAGGGCGCACCGTTCGCGGCGATGGCGGCTGGATCGGTGGTGCTGGCAGCAACCGGTGGCGTGGCACCGATCCCTTGATGATTGATCCACGGCACCACCACCAACAGCCATGCGAAGACGATTGTGACGACCACGAGAATGGCCAGCAGGGCGCGAAATCGCTCGGCGATACGTGCCGTCGCGAGCGCGGCACCGCCGCAGACGAGCACGAGCAGCATCGGCGCACCCGCAAAGCCCGCGAGCAGCGCGGCCACACCGATGACCCGGCGCGGCGTATCGACCAGCACGCGGCGCGCAAGGGTGTATGCCGCCCGCACGATGAGGGCGGCGACCGCGGACTGGGCCATCGCGAGTGCCGCCGCGGCGGCGGGATGCATGCCGAATCGCGCGTACGCCCACGCGAGCATGAGCATCAGCAAGAAGCCCGGAAGCATGAAGCCCAGCCCCGCAGCGATTCCGCCCGCGCGCCCGCCCCGCACCATGCCCAGATACACGCACATCTCGTGCGCCTCGGGGCCGGGCAAGGCCTGGTACACCGCGAGGGCACGGTCGAAACGCTCAGGGGTCACCCAGCGGTCGCGCTCGGCATACTCGCGTCGCAACGCGGCAATCTGCACGAACGGCCCGCCCCATGCCTGGCAGCCGAAGCGCAGAAAGCGTGTGAAGATCGGCCCCACTGGATGCGTGGAGGTGTTCATGTGGCAGCGCGCAAACGCTTGCGCGAGGTAGGTGGTGTGTGTTCTCGCGAGGCGTGGAGTGCTTCAAGCGCCGTCACCACGCGCTCAGCATGGGTGGGCGTACGCACATTGGGCCAGCGGTGCACGACCCGGCCATTCGCATCCAGAATGAACGTGGTGCGGACGACGCCGCGGATGCGGTTGCCGTAGGAGGTCTTGTCCGCCCACACACCGATGCTGGTCATGAAGGGTGGATCGTCGCCGGGCGCGGGCGGCACATCGCCCGCGAGGATGAACGGCAAGCGCTGACCCTTGGCGAACGCGGCCAGTGCGGCAGGCTCATCGGGGCTGATGGCGACGACCTTGGCACCAAGGGCGGTGATGGCTTTCCAGCGGTCACGCAGGCCACAGGCTTGGTTGGTGCACAGGGGCGTATCGGCTTCGGGGTAGAAGTAGATGACGGCGAGGTGTCCGCGGAGATCGCGGAGCGTGAGGCGACCGCCGCGATGATTGGGCAGGTCGAAGTCGGGGAAGAGGTCGCCTTCTGCCGGGCCAGCGGGCGAGCGCGTTCCGGCGGACTTGTTGGAGGTGGCTCGGGGCATGCACAGTTGTAGCGGCGCATCGTGCCTCGAGCCGGTGCGCGGGCGTGAAGAATGGGGGCACGCTGACGCCGCGCCGGGCCGTCAATCAGAAACGACCGAGCCGTCGCGCGTGCGTTGATGATGTCGGAGCCAGCCCCACACTTCGCGTACAGCGGGCGTGTAGCCGCCAGCGCGACGCCGCGCGGCACCGAGGCGATACAGATGGGCCCACTGGCGAAAAAACAAGCCGTAGGCGAAGCGCAGTCCGCGATCGGGGTCGTAGAGGGCGGTGGCCTCGGCGGAGGTGCCGTTGAACTCCACGATGCGGAAGCCCTCACCCCGGCGCAGCGCGTCATCGGATTCGTAGCGGATATCAAAGCGGCCGAAGTCGATGGGCAGGCCGCGGTCGCCCCGAAAACTGCGGGCGATATGGTCAATGGCGTCTTCGAGGGCGGGCGTGAGCAGGTCGAGGCCATCGCTGAAGCGGCACCCTTGCGCGTGGTTGCCGGCTTCGCCCAGACGGACGGCTTCGCCAGCGGCGGGCACGCGGGCGAGAGCGGTTGGTCCCAGTCGTGTTTCGAAGACGTGCGCCTGGCGGCGGAAGCGCGGGTGATCACGGATGAGCGCGGCCAGCGTTCGGAGGCCATCGCCCTGGATCACGGGGAACTGCTTGCGCGTGATGGAGAAGATGAAGCCTTCACGGTTGGAGTTGCCGCGCGTCGCGGTGGTGGCGCTCGGGGTAACGGCCTGCACGTCACGGCGGATCCAGAAGATGCCGCACTCTTCGGGGCCGGGGTGATACTCCTGCACGATCACGGCTCGGGCAGTGTGCAGAAAGTACCTGTGCACGTCGTCGGGCGTGCGGGCGAGGCGGACGCCGTGGCCGCGCTGGCCGGCGTCGGGTTTGAGAATGACGGGGAAGCCGCCGAGGGCTTGGTCAGACGCGATGAGGTCAAGGGCTTGCGCGGCTCGGGCTTCGGGCGTGCCGTTTGGCGCGATGAGTCGCGTGTGGGCGTGTCGGCCAGTGGAGGTGCCGGTGCCGACGAAGCCCGCAGCAATGGCGCTCTTGGATTCGTCAACCAGACCGCCGCCATGGGCGATGCCGGGGTTGGCGGCCAGGCACGCGAGCGGATGGCCGTGTCTCAGGCTGAGCCAGGCGACCCACGGCACCATGGGCGCATAGAGCGCCCAGGCGGGCCACCATTCGTGGTGTGGGAGGCGGAGAGGCATCGGAGCGTGATTGTTTGCGCGCGGGGAGGCGCGCCCATTCCGGAACTCGGGGCGAAACTTGGATTCGCGGCGCGGGCGCGAGGTTTCAACCAGCCACCAATTGCTGCGTCTCAGCGTCTCTGCACACGGCGTGCCAACAGGCTGTTTTCCGCAAGAAATCGCGGCGTACCTACCAAAGATTGCGCGCAAAAGCATCCGTTCGCGTATACGCTCGCCGGAGCATGTGGGTGGGGGGGTCGGAGGGTCGCCGCGCGATGGGCCTAGGCCGGGCTGTAATGGCCTTTAACGCGACGCACGCAAAACCTGTGACATACCGCCCCCGCGTGCGCGGGAGCGCACGGAGAGAACCGCCATTTCACGAGTTGGTCCGTTCACGCGCCCTCACGGTCGCGTTTCGTTGGTCGGCGCACCGAATCGAACCACGCGAACTAACCTTCAGCATGATCCGCACCGTCGCTTCCGTTCTGGCGCTTTCGTGTACTGCTGCTGCCGTGCTGGCGTGGGATGCGCCCGGGCATCGGGCGATTACCGCGCTGGCGCTCGATCGCTTCGCCACCGACGCGCCCGCGTGGCTGAAGGACCCGGCCCGCCGCGAGGGGGTGATCTGGCAATCCGCCGAGCCCGACCGCTGGCGTGGGCTGCGTTCCAACTTTCTCATTCATGAGAATGCGCCGGATCACTTCCTCGATATCGAAGACCTCGAGCACTACGGCCTGACGCTCGACACCATTCCGCCGCTGCGGTACCAGTATGTGGCCGCGATGGCCGTGGCCCGGCACGAGCACCCGCGTGGCGTCACGGGCACGCTCCGCCCGCACAACCCGAAGATGGACCAATCTGGTCAGCAGGAGTGGCCCGGGTTCCTGCCGCACGCCATCATGGAGCACTTTGCCAAACTCACCAGCCAGTTCAAAACGGTGCGGATTCTGGAAACGCTCAACGACCCGGCCCGCGCGGCCCAACTGGTGATGGCGCGGGACAATGTCGCGGTGACGATGGGCCTGCTCTCGCACTTCGTTGGTGATGCGGCCCAGCCCTTGCACACCACCCGGCACTTCAACGGCTGGGTGGATGAGGAGAGCAAGCCCTGGCCCGACAACCCGCACGGGTTCACCGCGGCGCGCACATTTCACGCGTACATCGACGGCGGCGTGCTGAAACTGCACGGCCTCGCCGACCCCGCGGCACTCAAGGATGGCGCGCCTGCCCCGCCCGCGTTTGAATCCGGGCAGGAGTGGCCGACGACGCTGAACTACATCCGGCGGTCGTTTGACAAGGTGAGGCCGCTGTACGAACTGGAGAAGTCCGGCGCGCTGAAGAAGGACGAAGGCAAGGCCTTCATCCGCGAGCGCCTGCAGGACGCGGGGGCGATGCTCGGGGCGATGTACGCGGCCGCGTGGGCCGCGAGTGCGCCGACGCAGAAGGACATCGATGACCTGGTGCGATATGACGGGTTTGGGAAGACCGAGCCAGAGGGGGCGGGGAAGCCGGCCGGGAGCAAGCCCAAGCCGAGCGAGTGAATCGCCTTTAGTTCGGCGAGCAGGTCACCGTGTTCGAGCACTTGTACACACGGGTCCAGTGAAACGTCGGCGGCAGCGCCCCTGGGTCCCAGATCGGGGCCTTGAGCGCAAACGCCTCGCGGTACTCGACCGACCACATCACGTCGATGTGCCAGATGTCGCCGATCGGCCCGGGCGGGTCGTTGGGCTCGTGCGACGGGTGCGTCGAGTCAATCGCCGCCTCGAAGTAGTAACTTCCGACGCGGGCGACGCCGTTCCGGTTCAGGCGCACGCTCCACCCCGGATCGCCGGTGGTGCAGAGATTCGAGCGCGGGGGTTCACAAGCCGTGCAGCGGATCACCACGCCCGCGGTGAAGTCTGGATTCGCCTGGACGACCTGCGCTTGCGTGGGGTCGCCCCAGAGGTTGTTGGGGTGATTGAAAGACTGTCCGCAAGACTGCATGAGGGGCGGCGGTTGGTGACCTGCCGGATACAGCCAGACGATGCGATGCTCAGCCGGTGGACGCGGCACGGCGGGAGGCGTCGGTTGGTTCCCCGGGTTAAACGTCGCCAACGCGGTGGCGGGCAAGTTCGCCCGGGTCCATTCGATGGCGGCATCGGCCTCGAGTTGCTGCGCCATCGTCACGGCATCGACGGAGGCGAGTATCGGCGTCTCCGTTGTTGACATGATCGATGCGATCGTCAGCGGCAACATGCCCGATCCACCCGTCGGATTGGTCGTGACCACGATTATCACGACGGGAATCGTGCCGCTCTCGCCCGTGAACCGTCCCGCGACCACGGCGGCGGTGCGGCTGGCAGTCAGGTCAAACGCTGACGCATTCGACGCCATGCCGGCCATGGCGTAGTTTGGCACGGCCACGGTGTGCACAGCCGTGACGCGACCGAGTGGCTGGCTCGGCCCCTGGGAGGCGTGGTTTGGATGAAAGAACAGATCGTAATGCACTTCGCCGGCGATCACCGAGCGCGACGCGGAGAAACTGAGTTGGCCGTTCGGATACGCGCGCCCGACCTCTTCAAACAGGTACTGCTCGGACTCGATGCCGATAGTGTTGCGCGGCACGAACAGCGGCCCGCCGTCGGACTCTTGCGCAGCAGCGGTCGAGGCCAGAGCCACTGTACCGAACAACGCACACACAAGAATGAGCGTGAGTGAGCGGGGGTGATCCATGCATACTTCCGTGGAGCGGCGTACCGCGACACACACAATACCCCCCCCCTCCCCGAATCAATGCCTAATCGAGAGATTTGCAATCAGGGGAAGCGTGCCAAGGTGGCCATCAAGCACCTGGCGAGCAAGGCGATACCGGGGCTGAGCATCGATCTGACGGCGCTGCGAAAGCGACTCGGTGTGTCGGGGCGGTGATGTGACTAAGCCGTCACTCACCAATCCAGCGTCCCGCGCCAGGAGGCGGTCAGATCCGCCACGTTCGCGGAGACCGACGCGAGGGGGATGTCGAGTTTGCCCGAGGCATTGAGGCGGCCGAGCGGCGCGTGGGGGATGTCTTTGATCAGCGCGTGCGCGGCGGGGATGTCTTGCGGGCGGATTTCGAGCAGGTAGCGGCTCGGGGTCTCGGCGAAGAGGGCGGCGTGCAGGTCGCCGGCGCGCTTGCCCAGCCACGGGAGCACGCCCAGATTGATCTCCGCGCCGAGGGGTTGAGTGGCGGACGTACCCGCGATCAGCATTTCCGCGATCGCGACCGCGAGCCCGCCCTCGGCGCAATCGTGCGCGGCACGGACGAGCCCGTTGGCGATCAGGTCGGCGACGGCCTTGGCATTTCGCGGGCCGGCGGTGAGGTCGGTGCGGGGGATCGATGCGTCGTAGCCGTCGTGTGCCGCGGTCTGTTGCCAATGCGATCCACCCATGGCGGTGCCCGTTTCGCCCAGCAGGATAATGATGTTGCCCGCTTCTTTCGCGTCGCTGGTCACGCAGCGGTCGATTCGCGTCACGATGCCCATGCCGGTGATGAGCAGCGTGGGGGGGATCTCGATGGTGCGGCCGTCTTCGGTGGTGAACTGGTTGTTGAGGGAGTCTTTGCCGCTGACGAAGGGCGTGCGGTAGGCCTTGGCACCGTCGTAACAGCCTTCGGCGGCGCGGACGAGGGTGGCGAGATTGTGGGGCTTCTTGCAACTGGGCCAGCAGAAGTTATCGAGGATGGCGATGCGGGAAGGGTCGGCCCCGATGCAGACGAGGTTGCGGACGCATTCGTCGATTGCGGCGAGCGTCATCAGGTAGGGGTCGCCGCCAATCGCGGGATCGCCCAGGCCGGTTTGCAGGCCACAGGCGAGGGCGATGCCGCGGTTGCTGCCGGGGATGGGCTCGATGACGCTGGCGTTGCCCGGGCCGATGCCCTGGGGGCCGACGAGGGGCTTGATGGCGGTGTTGCCACGGACCTCGTGATCGTACTGGCGGATGATCCAGTGTTTGCTGGCGATGTTGGGATGGGCGAGGAGCGCGAAGAGAGTGGTCGAGTGGTCGAGTGGTCGAGTGGTTGGGTTGGAGTGTTGCGGTGCGGGAGAAAGCCCTCCCTGACGGTCGGGCTGCATGTTCCACACGGCTTCGCGTGTGGGCATGGGGATGCCTTCGTGCAGGAAGTGCATGGGCAGGCGGCCGACTTCGGTACCACGATTGAGCAGGATCAGGTCGTGATTCGGCGTGCCGAAGTGGCCGAGGTCGGCGATCTCGACGCCTTCCTCGCGGCAGAGTTCGCGGAGGGCGGGCACGTTGGTTTGCGGCACCGCGAGAACAAGGCGTTCCTGGGCTTCGCTGATCCAGGTTTCGGTTGCCGAGAGGCCCGGATACTTCAAGGGCGCGCGGTCGAGGTGGACCTCGGCGCCGAGTTGCGCGCCCATCTCGCCCACGGCAGACGAGAAGCCACCGGCACCGCAGTCGGTCATGGCGGAGTAGAGCGGGCCGGGCTGCCCGTCAACGCCTCGGGCATCGCGCGCCCGCATGATCGCGTCGAGCACCTGCTTCTCGGTGATGGCGTTGCCGATCTGCACGGCATGAGAAAACTCGTCGGCGTGGGTATCGGTCAGTTCGGCGGAAGAGAACGTCGCGCCGTGGATGCCGTCGCGGCCGGTACGGCCGCCGAGGGCGATGATGCGGTCGCCGGGCTTAGCCTGGCCTTTCACAAGGTGGCGGGGGATGAGCCCCACGCACCCGCAGTAGACCAGCGGGTTACCGATGTAGCGCTGGTCGAAGGCGACGGCGCCATTGACGGTGGGGATGCCCATGCGGTTGCCGTAGTCGCGGACGCCAGCGACGACTTGGGTCAGCACGCGGCGCGGGTGGAGGCAGCCGGCGGGCATGGCGTCGGTTGGCGTATCGGGGTGCGCGACGCAGAAGACATCGGTGCTGGCGATGGGCCGCGCGCCGAGGCCGGTGCCGATGACGTCGCGGATGCAACCGCCCGCGCCGGTGGCGGCGCCGCCGTAGGGCTCGATGGCGGAGGGGTGGTTGTGGGTCTCGACCTTGATGCAAACGCCCCACTGGTCGTCGAGGGCGATGACGCCCGAGTTGTCCTTGAAGACCGAGAGGGTCCAGTCGACGCCTTCCTTGATAAGTTCAAAGGTTGCGGCGGCGACGGTGGACTTGAGCAGGTTGTGAATCGTGACCGAGCCGTCGGGGTTCAGCGTATGGCCGGGGCGGCCTTGCCAGCGAATCGGATCGGCTGATGCCTGATGCCCAGTGCCTGATGCCTTGTAGTTGATCGTGCTCTTGAGCGTCTTGTGGACGCAGTGCTCGCTCCAGGTCTGGGCGAGGGTTTCGAGTTCGATGTCGCGCGGGTCGCGGCCCAGCCGGCGGTACTCGGCCTGGATCGCCTTCATCTCGTCGAGCGACAGGAACAGGTGGGCGTCGCGCGAGAGTTTTTCCAGCCCGGCGTCGTCAAGACCCAGGAGCGTGATGGACTTGGCCGCGGCTTCGTGCGCCTGGGCGCGCGGAAAACTCGTTGGATGCCAGGGGGCCATCTCGATGCGCTGGATCACGGGGTTGGCCAGCAGGCGTTTGGCGATCAACTCGGCCTGCGCGGGCGTGACGCCCGAGAGGTCGTAGCGCCATCCGGTGGAGACCTTTGGCGCGTGGCCAACCCGGGCGTCGCCTCGCACCAGGTCGGCGATGGCGCCTTCAACTGATTGCGCCACCGGGTCCATCACGCCCGGCAGTGGATGGACTTCGACCACTGCGGTGCCGGGTGCGGGGGCGGAGATTCCCAGCACGCCGCGTTCGGTGACGGGGTCGGACAGCAGTTCATCGCGGACGCGGGCCGCTTGGTTGGGCGTGAACGGTGCCTCGACGAGATAGACATGGGCCGCCCGAACGGTGGCCCCTTGAATGCCCAGCGAACGGGCGTCGCGGGCCACCGAATCGCCGATCGGGTCAGCCTGCCCGGGCCCCGGCCACACCTCGAATCGGTGCACGCTGGTGGAGCCAGAGGCGGACTGAATCGACTGTGCAGGCGCGGGCGGCGGGGTCATGGTGAAGGGTACTCATCGCGCGGGCAATCTTGGCGTGTTCCCGGACGCGCCGCGTTCTGGGGAGCAAGGGAATCCACCCTTCCCCTGGCCCGGTGGTTTGAACCCGGCCCCTGATCCGGGCGACCCGCAGGCATTGACCAGTCGACCCATCCGATTGTGCCGCTCGGCCGATGGGCACGTTTCGGATGTTTTATCTCCCCGCCCATGAAGGGGGCCTCCAAGGCCGATCTCAGCGGCATGGCGGGTTCGTTCGCCCCGCACGATGTTGGTGGTCTTGAGGTGTGCGCCATGGGTCAGCAGGCATCGTTTGGAATGAATGCCGCAGCCACGCCGGGTTTACGGCTGGGGGAGGGGCAGGCGGGGGGCAGCGCCCCGTCCAACACGCTTCGTCTGCAAGGCGCGCCGTTGCACAACCTGCTCGACCAGATCGAGATGGCGGCGCTCAACGACCAGAGCAAAGTCCAGCGGGATTATCGCCGATGGGGCTTGCGCGATACCAACATCCTCGTGGATATGCAGCAGCCCGGGGGCACGGTGACGTCGCTCAGGTATGTGTGCCGCGACCTGTCGGGCAGCGGCGTGGGCATCCTCCACGGCTCGTTCGTCTACCCGGGCACGCGCTGCATCGTGCATGTGCCCCATCCCATCAAGCGATTCGTGCCCGTCCCGGGCGTGGTGGCGCGGTGTCGGCTCATGCAGCGGCACATCCACGAAGTGGGCATCAAGTTCCGTCAGCCGCTCTCGGTGCGCGAGTTCGTGAACGTGGATCCCTTCGAGGGCCGGTTCTCGCTCGAGAAGATCGACGCGGCATCCCTGCGCGGCACGGTGCTGCATGTGGAAGACTCGGGCATGGACCGGCGGTTGATCCGCCACATGCTGCAGGAGACGAGTCTGAACGTGGTGTCGGCGGAGAACGCGGAGGGGGCCCTGGCCCGGGCTGCCGAACCGTTTGACCTGATTCTGAGCGACATCCAGATGCCCGGAATGGACGGCTTCGCCTTGGCCCGCGCGATGCGCGAGAAGGGCGTTCAGGTGCCGATTCTCATGGTCTCGGCCGAGCGCGGCGCGGCCATCGGCGAGCAGACGCGCACCTGCGGGGCCAATGGGTTTGTGGCCAAGCCTCTGTCGCGCGAGGTGCTACTGGCTGCCGTCGCGGAGTTCCTGCTGCTTGGGCCGGTCAGTTCCGACTCCTGCGGGCCGATCTTTTCATCGCTGCCGGCTGACGACCCGCTCCTCAAGTTCGTGCCCGAGTTCATCGAGGAACTCAAGCAGACCGCTGCGCGCCTCACCGAAGCCCTTGAACGCAACGACCCGGAATCCATCCGCCTGATCTGTTTTCAGGTGATGGGGGCGTCGGCCTCCCTGGGGCTGGAACCCGTCGGTCGAGCGGCTCGCGACGCGCTGCAGAGCGTGACGGCCTCGGCCAGCGCGACCGAATCGGCCCGGCCCATCCGCGATTTGGCCTTTGCGTGCCACCGGGTTCGTGGACGCGAGGCGGCATAGTCGGCCCTGGCGACCCGAAACGCCCATTTTCCCCGCCAAACACCGATCACCAAAATCCCTGGCGCGGCCTTCGACCCCACGTCGGCGACCGGCTACGATCCGGGCCCGGTTGGGAATCGCTCAACCGGCGGTGTCATTTGGTCTAGTCCAGTTTTCCGCTTTCTTTCGGATTGGAGTTTGCCGTGGTTCGACTTCGCATGAGCCGTCTCGGTCGCCCCCACCGCCCGTTCTATCGCCTGGGCGCGATCGATCAGCGCACCAAGCGTGACGGCAAGGTCATCGAGGCCCTGGGCTGGTACGACCCGATGGCGCTCGACAAGAGCAAGCAGATCAATCTGAACGTCGAGCGGATCAAGTATTGGCTGGCCGCGGGTGCCCAGCCTTCTGAAACGGTCACGGATCTGCTGATCGCCAACAACATCATTGATGGCGCGGCTCGCAAGGTGGTGATCGCTGATCGCATCGAGGCCAAGAAGGCCGCCGCCGCCAAGGCCGCGGCCAACGCTTCGGGCGAGAAGAAGGACGAGAAGAAGTAAACCCGCATTGGCCTCAGCGACCTGTCAGCCTTCTGGCGTAAACGGTTGATCGGCCCATCCACCGCTGCCAGCGTTCGCGCGTGTGGGCGAGGTTGGTGGGCTGTCCGCACTCGGGGCACGTCGGCTCAGGGCCGAGTCCGCGCAGGTCGTGTCCGCAGCACTCACAGAGTGAGTAATCGGCGGCGATAGCGCGGCGTCGCCACGACCAAAGCTTCAGTGATCCATGTATCACGAAGGCCGCGCTAACGACACATAGTGTTCCCCCGGCCCATAGCGCCGCCAACTGATTTGCCGCAAGCAGGCCAAACACGCACACGCCCCCAAGCAGGCCGAATGCGGGACCCACGACTGTCTGAAACCACATTGTGGATCGGACTACACGAGGCCATGAGGCCCAAGGACCCAGGTTACGGGTACACCGCTGTCGCCGTGCGCGCAACCATCACGGCAACGAATGACAGAAAAAGGCAAAGGATATGGTTCCGGTTCATGACGGCAATCCTTGTACTCAGAACATACAGTGTGAGCGCATCGATGTCAATTTCTCGGATCGCTACTTCTTGGTTCCATTACGAAAGCAGTGCCAGGCTTCCGCGTTGACATCCTGACGACCTTCCCCGCGATGTTCGCGGCGGACGGGCCTTGCGCGCTCAACCACTCCATCCCGGCCCGCGCCCGGGCCGCGGGGCTCGCGGAGTGGAACGCGACCAACATCCGCGATCACACGCGGGACAAGCACCAGAAGACCGACGACCGGCCCTTCGGCGGCGGGCCGGGCATGGTGATGACGTGCCAGCCGCTGTGGGATGCCGTGATGGCGGTGGAGGCGGCCGACCCGCGGCCCGCGGCGCGGGTGCTGCTGACGCCGCAGGGTGTGCCGTTTTCGCAGGCGCTGGCGGAGGACCTTTCGCGTAAGCCGAGGCTGCTGCTGATCGCGGGGCACTACGAGGGCATCGATGAGCGCGTGATCGAGAAACTCGCGCCGCTGGAGATCAGTCTGGGCGACTTCGTGCTCTCCGGCGGCGAACTGGCCGCGATGGTGGTGATCGACGCGGTGGTGAGACTTCTTCCCGGCGCGCTGGGCGATGGCGAATCGGCGGTTCAGGACTCGTTCTCGGTGGCCAAGCCGTTTGTGGGCACGCCGCAGACGCCCCGGCGAGATCGCATTGATCTACCGGGCGACCCGAAGACCCCGCCGCGGCTACTCGATTGCCCGCATTACGCCAAGCCCCGCGAGTGGATGGGCATGCCGGTGCCGGAGGTACTGCTCAGCGGCGATCACCAGGCGATCGAGCGCTGGCGGCTGGAGCAGCGGCTGGCGAGGACGCGGGCGCGAAGGCCGGATTTGCTCGACTAGCGCGCCGCTTCTCTGGCGATGGTGGCTCTGACCTGATTCAGCAACTGCTCGGCACCTGCGCACGCGCCGACGCTGTCGATCAGACGCACCTCTAACTGCCGCAGCGCGACGGACCGATCCTTGGTTGTCCACATTTCGCCAGCGGCAGGCATCATCCGGAGCATCTCGTTCAACCGCCCGCACACCGCGAGGCGGGCCTCGCACTCTTGCCCGATCGGATACCACGAGGCCAGTTGAAGGCCGACGGCCACTGTCACGCGATCGGCCACCTGCTGGCCCTCATTCCACAGGTCTCGGTGGGCCTCGAACGCGCCGACAAGATCGCCCGCATCGCGCAGCCATTGCCCGCGCGACAGTTGAATCGCTCGCAACTCGTCACGGCTGCGCGATCGGGCGATGGGCAGATTTAGCGCGCTGGCTGCGCGGATTGCGGCCTGCGCGAATCGACCGTCGTCGGCAAGGAACATCGCGGCATGAGTTGCCGCGACCCACTGGTGCCGGGCCGCTCCTTCCCCCTGGAGCGATAACACTTCGTCGTAGACACCAATCGCCGCACGCTTGTCGCCCGCGCCGAAGGCGAGCGCATCAGCCAATTCCATGAGCAGACCCGCGCGAACTGCATCTGATCCAGCCATTTGGGCATCGACATCGCCTCGGTCGGCACCGCGGCACTGCGCGGCGATGGCCAGTGCCGCGCGTAACTCAACGATGGCCGCCGCTACGTCTGATTCCCTTCGAGCGCACCGAGCCAGCCCCTGGTAAGCCCGGATGGACTGACACGGGGATACGGGACCGGCGAGGATCGCCTGCAAGACCGTTCGAGCGGCCTCCACCTGACCGACTCTGATGAGGTGATCGATGGCCGCCATCTGTTGACCCTGTTGCCTCGCTGCGGCCCGAGCATCTTGGGGGCTGACCCTTCTCGGTTCAGGTTGCGCACGCGGCCTCGCCACCGCAGCGACGACGCCAGCAGCGGTCATTGCAAGGACGGTCATGCTTATTCGAACTCGCATGGTCTGCTCCATGTTCAATGGACTTCACACCCACAACAAGGGTGCGCGGGCGGTGGCGGCGGCTCGCACACCGTCGCACAACAAGGCATCTCCCGCTTGCCGTCCCAAGGATCGGGATTGGTCACCGGAACTCCACCACAAGGCGGCTTCTGCGGTGCCCACTCGTATACAGGCAGAGTTTCCCAGTTCACAAACCCGTATGCGAGGGTTTCGATGCAACTGGTACTCGAGGATCGCTCGGAGCGAACACCATTGCACCACTCGTAAAAAAGCAACGTCCACTCCCGCTGCCGTTTTCCCATTCGATAGTGCTGATACCCGGTCTTTCGATAGAATCTGCTGAAACACATGATCTGCTGCAGAGAAATGGACTGCGAGACGTTGATCGTCTTCGTGCCGCCAAGGCTACTATGTTCCTGATATGTAAACTGACCGGTGTAGCCTATGTCCGCGATCATGGCCCATTTCAGCAGGAGGCCGTCGTGGTGTACCCCGCCCATGGTCGTCGAGATTGACCATGTAAACGTGTCGGTGAGCGTGGCCGTCGCGGTTGTCGGAGGGCAACTGGGGCAAGTGACAGTCGCAGGATACCAGCCACACGCACAGAACGGGAGTGTCACCCAAGGACCGTTCACGACTTCTGTTGATCGAAGGGTGATGACGTTGTAATCGAATGTAAACCCATTCTCGTACACCCACTCGCATCCGGCAGAAGGAGGCGTGGTGGGAATGTTCTGGTCCGGATCACAGGGACCAATCGGCTCACCATTCTGTCCTACTGCACCCGGATTGCACAGCAAACCAACGCATATCGCAAAACTCGCTGCTGCTCGCAGGTGCCGAGCGGTGCCGAGCGGTGCCGAGCGCGATTGATTCAAGGTCCGCATATGCTTCACCTTACCCGACCTCGGTTGGCCCGTCAACCGAATTTTCCACAAATTTGCGGCTCCACACCTAGTACATTCACCCAACTTTGAGTCGATCATGCGTTTCCTCTCCGGCATCCAACCCTCCGGCAATCTCCATCTCGGCAACTACTTCGGGGCCGTGCGCGAGCACGTCAACAGTCAGGCGCTTGGCGAGTCGTACTACTTCATCGCCGACTATCACGCCCTGACGACCGTGCGTGATGCCGAGAAACTCCGTGGCCTGGTCCGCGATGTCGCCATCATCTATCTCGCCAGCGGGCTCGACCCGGCACGCTCGGTCCTCTATCGCCAGAGCGACGTGCCCGAGGTCTGCGAACTGACATGGCTGCTGATGACCGTCACGCCCCTGCCGATGCTCGAGAACGCGACGAGTTACAAGGACAAGATCGCCCGCGGCATCACCGCTGACGCGGGGCTCTTCACCTATCCCGTGCTCATGGCCGCGGACATCCTGTGCCAGGATTGCGACGTGGTGCCCGTGGGCAAGGACCAGGTGCAGCATGTGGAGATGGCGCGGGACATCGCGTCCAAGTTCAACCGCTTGTTCAAGCGCGAGGTCTTCAAGATTCCCGCGTATCGGTTGGGTGCCGCGCCCTATGTGCCGGGCACCGACGGCGCGAAGATGAGCAAGTCCTACGGCAACACCATCGAGATTCTGGCCGAGGGCCGCCCGCTTGAGAAATCGGTCATGGGCATCAAGACCGATTCGACTCCGCCCGACCAGGCCAAGGACCCCGAGGCCAACACGGTGTTTCAACTCTACAAGATGCTCGCGGCGCCGGAGGAGGCCGAGGCGATGGCGGCACGGTTCCGCGCGTCAGGCCCAGAGGGCATTTCCTATGGCCGGGCCAAGAAGGAACTGCACGCCAAGATCGACGCTCATTTTGCGCCGATCCGCGAGCGGGCCAAGGCGCTGGCTGCGGACCCGGCGCGGGTGGAGGCGATTCTGAAAGAGGGTGCCGTGAAGGCCCGGGCCAATGCGCGGGCGGTGCTGGAGCGGGCGCGGATGGCGTGCGGGTTGCAGTAGATCGCGAATGCTCACGCCCCCGTGGTTTTCTTCCAGTTCGCGTCGGCCTTGGCGCGAAGCCCCGGCTCGTCCTTGGTCCACTTGGCCTTGGTGTCGTTGAAGAAATCCTTGTAGAACAGGAAGAGGCGACCGTTTGTGATCTTGAACGAGGTCGGATCGATCTCCACCTTCTCACCCGTCGCGCCCATGGCATAGGCGCACCAGCCGCCGTAGGCGGGTTCGTGCTTCACCGGATCCTTCTTGAAGGCGTCCAGGTTCTCGCGCGAGGCAAACCAATAGGTGATCCCGCGATAGGTGTAGGCGAAGTCCTTCGCGCCTTTCTTTGGGGCGCTGTGGAAGTACGCGACGGGGTCGTAGCCGCCGATGGCGGGCTTGGACTTGTTTTTTTCCAGATTGTGATGCGAGGTGTCGCGCTTCACGCTGGGATCGGCGGGATCAGGCTTGGCGGGTTCGGCGGGTGCCGGCGCTGGCGGCGTTGTGGGCGCGCCTGGCTGGGCCTGCTGAGGCACACCGACCGAGGACGAGAACGACACGGCCGCAGCCGCGCACAATGACCAGACGGCATTCGACATAGGTAACTCCGGAGAGACGTCGGACTTCAGACGTCAGGAAGGAGGGACTTCAGGACTCAGGACTCAGGACTTCAGAACTTCAGAACGCTTGGCCAACGTCTGATGCCAACCCATCCACCCCGTTTCACCGGCACTTGACCACTCGACCACTTCCCCGCCCGGCACCTGCCACCGGCATCTCCCAATAATCCGGTGCCCACCATCCACGAGCCGATATCCAGAAAGCCCTCATGCCCACGCCCATTGCGCAACGCGGTCCTTCGCTCGCGGGGATCTTCCTCGGCGCGATCGTGCTGACCGGTGGGCTCGCGGCCTTCCTCTATCAGCAGCAACGGCTGGTCCTTGGCCCGCCCGCGGTGGAAGCCGAGGGCGCGGCGACCTCAACGGCTCCGGTTCCAAGCGCCAAGCGGCCCACGCCGCAGATCGCCGATGTGGCCAAGGCTGTGCGGGCCATGCAACTGGTGACGGTGACGCTCGACTCGCAGGTGCGGGTGACGGCGCGCGATGAGAGTTGGCGCGGCCACATCGACGCCTCCATCGATGTGCCGGTGCGATTGTACTTCGGCACCGACTTCACGCACGCGTCGATCGAATCGGTAAGACTCGGACCGATGGTGAATGCCGTGATCGTGCGCGTGCCCGCGCCGCAGCGGATCGCCACCGAGACCTTCCCGGAAATGGAACGGGCGAGCGTCGATACCGGCTGGTTTCGCTTCCGCGCCATTGGCGGCGAGCAGGCTCTGGGCCTGGCGCGACGCAGTTTGGGTGAAGAAGCCCGCCGCATGGTGCTTCGACCTGAGGACCAGGAACTGGTGCGCGAGCACACCCGGGAACGCGTCATCGAACTGGTGCGGGCCATCGCGGGTGAGCATGTGAGCGTGCGCGTGGAGTTTGACGACGCGTCGCCACTCGCGCCCGCCACCCCGGCCGCCGCGAACGCGTCCACCGGCTCCAGCGGCGCGTCGTTGGAGGCCGCCAAGTGAGCGGGCTTGCGGCCATCGGTTCACTGTGGCGGGCCCGGTGGGGCCTCGGCCGCTTTGCGCTGGCCGCGTTCATCGCGTGGGCGCTCGCCGTCGACGCCGGCCCACGCCTTGCGCGCCTTCATCTCGCGGTACTCCCCGACTTCGACTTCGTCGCCGAGACCGCGACCCTCCGCGCCCAGGGACGCTTTGGCGAAGCGATCATGATCGCCGACAGCGGATTGGCGATGGTGTCCGACCCCGCCATCCGCGCGGCACTTGAAGCCGAGCGAGCCCGCACGCTGGCCGAGCAGTCCAGTTGGCTGCGCATCGCGCGCGACTTCGGCTTCGGGGCGCTCTCAGGCCGAGGTGATTCGCTCGAGAGCCTGGCCGGCGCGGTCTCGGCCGACCTGCTGCTGGTGGGCGACCTGCGCGACCTGGCGATTCAAGGGGCCAAACTCGCGGTCGATGGCGAGGCCGATGCGGTGATCGCGGGCCTCTCCGCCCTGGGCGTCGCGACCACGCTCGCGCCGGAGGTGGACTGGGCCGTCTCCACGCTCAAGATCGCCAAGCGCACCGGCGCGCTTACCCGCAGCATGGGCGATGCGATCGTCTCGGCCATTCGCAC
This sequence comes from uncultured Phycisphaeraceae bacterium, assembly GCA_964588585.1. GTDB lineage: Bacteria > Planctomycetota > Phycisphaerae > Phycisphaerales > UBA1924 > JAEUIX01. The sequence continues at coordinate 18,604 of CAZPPX010000003.1, read as the reverse complement.
GGGCGACAACGCCGGGCTCGACACGCTGCTCGGCAACGTGCGAAAGGTCGGCGCGGGCACCTCGCCCGCGACCACGCTTCGGGCCCTGCGCGGCGCGGATTCCCCCACCGACGTGGCCGACCTGGCAAAGTTCATCGAGCGGAACAGCGGGGCAGCCGCTTCCGGCACCAAAGCCGGGGGGGGCGGCGGGGCACTCGCGCTGCATGTGCTGGGCCCGGAAGCACGGCTCGCCACCAAGGGCGCGGCAAAGGCGGGCAACTCGGCGCTCGCGGCCGAAGCCGTGGTCATCAAGGCGGCCAAGAAGGGTGAGGCGGGCGCGACGTTTCTGCGTCGGGGCGGCGCGCGCCTGCTGCTGAAGCCGCACCCGCTGCTGGGCATCACCAAGGCGCTCTATAAGGGCCATGCCGAGGCGCTCGCGGCACGCCTCGCCGAGCGGCTTGACCCCCTGGGCTGGTGGATGCTGCCCCTCGCGTGCGGCTGGGCCTTTGTCGAGGGGGGCGTGCTGGCGCGGCGGTTGTGGCCGATGCGCACGGTGGATCAGCGCAGCACACGGCCCGGTCGGCCTGTGGCAGCGTGAGACAGGCCCTTAGGCCCGTAGGGCCGTTATTCTCTAGCCGGGGGTAGCGCGACGAGTCCGCGAGGAGCGGAACCCCCGGTGAGCGGTCGCGCATTCGCGAGCCCTGGAAGGGCGACATTATGATGAGTGTGATCGGGGGAGCGGAATGTCGCCCCTATCGGGGCTCTGTGCGTGCGCACGATTCTCCGGGGGCTCACGCCCCCGGCTATGAAATGTCGGCCCTTCGGGCCTGCGATCCACGTTACTCGTCCAGATACTTCGGGTCGTACTCGATCCCGTATTTGTCGAGAAACTCGATGAACTCCTCCCTGAACGACTTGTGCCGGTGATGTTCTTCCTGACCCGCGAGGTAGGATCGGACCTGTTCCAGTGATTGCGGCCCCGCGCTGAACATTCCGCCGCCGTCCTGCCAGGCGAAGTCGGGAACATGCTTCTTGATCCAGCGCGAGGAGTTGGCCTTGATGTCGCGCAGGATGTTTGACTCGGCCACGGTGGCATGCCGACGCACGAGCAGGTGAACGTGGTCTTCGACGCCGCCGGCGTCGATCAGTGTGCACTGTTCATTGCGGCAGATGCCGCCGATGTAGGCGAAGAGTTCAGGTCGAATGGATGCCGTGAGTAACGCTTGGCGGCCCTTGGTTGAGAAGATGAAGTGGGTGTAGAGCGCGGTGAATGAGTTGGGCATGACGGATTGTTTCCGGAGTTCGTGAGCCGGGTGCGGACGCGAAGGGCTTGCGCTGGTGTCAGCCCCGAGAGGGGCGGCATTCTCCTCCACCGCAATCCAACTGTCGCCCTTTCAGGGCTCACTCATCGCCGCCGTTCACCGGGGGTTCCGCTCCTCGTGGACTCGTCGCTTCACCCCCGGCTATGGAATGACGGCCCGATGGGCCTCACAAGTCGCACTCACGCCGCGCGCAGCAGGATTTCGCCCGCCGGGGTCATGATCGAGCCCGCGTCCTGAACCGGGCCCTCGGTTCCGAGCGACATGACGCCTGAACGCGACATCACTGAAGTCGAACCACGCGCCGCCAGGAACCGAGGCATCGTCGCCGCTGGCTCGGCCGGTCGCGGCATGTCGAAATCAGCGTCACCCAGGCCCGGTGCCATGGTCGAGACGCGCCGCAGGCCCAGCCGCGAGGCCAGTTCGATCTTCACCGCCACGGGCGAAGCCGAATCCCACTCACCATCGGTCGCGACGACGGTGAACGCTGTCACCGTGCCGCTCGCGTTCACGCCCGGCATCCAGATCACGTTTTCACCCGGGCCGATGGTGGTCACGCCCGGCACGATCGGCACGCCGCCCTTGAACACCATGCCCGACGACACGCCCGTGATGCGGAACTTCACGATCGCGCCCTCGGCATCGGCCTCGTTCGCGGCCGCCGCGAGCACCGAATACGTCAGCCGCCCGGGCCGATTCGGTCGCCCGCCGCCCAGTGTCGCGATGCTCGTCAGCGTGGGCGCGAAGTTCTCCTCACCACTACCGCCGCCCCCACCACCACCTCCACCACCATTGGCGAGGTCATAGATCGCGCTGCCGAGCGCCAGCATGTCGAGGCGTTTGAAGGTCGCGCCGGTGTGCGTCACGTTGTCGGCTTCATCGTCGCCATCGACGATACTCGCGCCGCTTGAGAACACCAGCGCGCGAAACTCCGAGGGCGTCAGCCGCCGGCCCAGGAACCGCTCGGCCACCTGATTCGCCAGCACCGCCGCACCGGCAACGTGCGGAGCCGCCTGGCTGGTGCCGTGAAGCGTCGTGAGGTTGCCATTGGGCCCTGGCCCGGTGATCGGCGCGCCGGGCGCAAAGAGGGTGCCGATGATGCTCGATCGCTGCGAGAAGGGCGTGATGAAATCGGGCCCGCTCGCCGTTGCTTCCGCGCCGCCGCCATACAGGAACCCGCCGGCGCTCTCGGCATACACCGCGCCCACGGCCAGCACGCTGGGGTCGCTCGCCGGATAGGCCACGCCCGGCACGCTGCCCTCGTCAAAGTACGAGTTGCCCGCGGCGGCGATCACGATCACGTTGATCGCGGCCAGCGCGGCCAGTTCATCGCCCAGGCCATAGCGGCTCATGGCCGTCGCGTAGTTCCCCCCGTCGCCCAGCGACAGGTTCACCGACACGATGCCGTACGCCGCAGCGTTGGCGATCGTCCATTGCAACGCGCGTTCGACACTGCCAAACGTGCCCGCGCCGTTGTCGCTGAACACCTTGAGCGCGATCACGCCCGCGCCGGGGGCCACGCCCGGATACTGGGCACCCGAACCGGCGACGATGCCCGCGACGTTAGACCCGTGGCCATCAACGTCGGTGGCGTCGGCGTCGTTGTCGGCGAAGTCGTACTGGTAGCGGATGCGGTCGGAAATGCCGTCGCTGTTGGCATCGGGGCCGAAGAAGGGATGGTCGAGGTCGATGCCGCTATCGATAATGACCGACGACGCGCCCGTGCCGATGAGGCCCGAGAAGCGCGGATCGGCAAAGAACTGATCGAGCCGAAACAGGCTCTGCGCGGCCGTGACCGTCGCGCCATCACCCCCACCCCCACCCCCACCGCCCCCCCCACCAAACACCCGCGGCGCACGCGTCGGCGCGTGCAGGGCATCGGTCGAGGCGGTCGTCGAAAGACCCGCAAGCAAACTGGCGACCGAAATGGTGCCCGCCGCGTCCATCAGCGTGCGGGGTTCGAGCGGTTCGAGCCGAAGTGGAGCGGCTTCGTGGTCTGTGTCGGAAGAGAGGTGCCGAGCTTCAAAGCGTGGCATCCGCCTGGCCGGCCCCGCGCCCATGCCCCCTCGGGCTCGTGCGCGTCTGGGTTCCGGGCCCGTCCAACTCCACACTGTGCCTGTACCTCCGGGCGAAATGCCCGGAGAGAACATGCGATTCGGCCCGCCAGAAGCCACTGTCACGGAGGTCGATGACGCCGCGATGCGGGTGAGTGCCCGCACCTTCGGCACGGGTTCACGCGGCGGCGGTTATGGGGCCAAGAAGTACTGAGTACTGAGTACTGAGTACTGAGTACTGAGTGCTGAGTGCTGAGTACTGAGGCCGAGCCGAGGCGAAGGCGAGACAAGGCCGGGAGTTATCGGTGTTCAACACTCAGTACTCAGTACTCAGTACTCAGTACTCAGTACTCAGTACTCAGTACTCAGTACTTCCCTCCACCACGGAAACCCCCGCGGCATTACCTCCGGCCGATCATTCAACCACCCTACCAGCCACTCAAACGCCTCTACCAATCGCGGCCCCGGGCGGCTGAACATCTGGTTCCCGTCCACCGCGACCACATGCCCCGTGCGAGCGGCGGGCAGGTTCGCAAACCATTCCTGAGCCAGCAGGCTTCTGGCCTGCGCGACAGCACCCTCAATGCCGATGCCGCAGGGGCACACGATCACGCGCTCGGGCTGGCTCGCGATCAGCACCTGGCGTGGCACCGTCACCGACTTGCCCGCGCGGCGCTGCGTCGCGCCGATCGGCCCTTCGCCCGCCCCCGCGCCCACGACCGGCTCAGTCGGGTTCAGCGGGTGTACGCCGCCGGCCCGCTCGATCAACTGCGGCATCCAGTGCCCGCCCACGAAAAGCGGGTCGGTCCATTCCAGAAACGCCACGCTCGGCCCGGTGACAAAGGGCGTGGCAAAGTCGGCCGCGGCGTACATCCGCTCGCGCAGGCCCACGACCACGCGCGACGCTTCGAGTTCCAAACCGACCGCCGCACCCACATGAACCAGATCGTCGAACACACCCTCGATCGTTTCGGCGTTCAGGCTCACGACGTTGACGGGGCCAAATCGTGCCACAGAAGTCGGCATGGCGACTTCTGTGCTCGGGGTGCTCGACAAGTCTTCAGAAGCGCCGAGGTCACCGAGCCGACCTCGGTGGCATGGGTCCGGGTTCCCCGAAAGCCCCGCCGCGATCCGCCGCACCGTGCCCACGTCGATCGAACACACCCGGCACATGTCCTGCGTCAGGATCACCTCCGGTTTCAGCGCCATCAGGCGCTGGACATCCAGCGTGTAGAGCGATTCGCCCGACGCGAGTGCCACCCGCACCTGGGCATCGATCGCGGCTGGATCGCTCGCCGCGCCGCCGTGTGCCCCACCCGCGCCGCACATGCGTGCCGTCGTCAGCACGGGCACGCCATCGATCCCCGTCGGAAAGTCACACTCGTGCGAACGGCCTACGAGCATCTCGCGCCCGCCGGGCAGGGCGCAGAGCATCTCGGTCGCGCTGGGAAGCAGACTCACAACTCGGGGAGGCGTGCGCATGACGATCACAGGGTGACGCAAACACGGCTTGCGGCATTCATCGCTTGCTTATCGCACGCGCCCGACGACGATCGTGCGGTCATCCGTCGCCGGGTACCCAGCCGCGAACGACTCAACATCCTGCAAGATCGCTTTCAACTGGCATTCCGCGGTCGCCTGCGGCCCGGCCTTGTGCGGGCAACTGGCGACCGCCGCGCCCAGGCGTGCCTCGCCATACATGCGCCCTGCAGGACCGCGGGCCTCGGTGATGCCGTCGGTATAGAGCACCAGCGTGTCGCCCGCGCTCAACTGGTGCTCGCCCGCGGTGTAGGTCGCGCTCGCCTCGATGCCCAGGGGCAGACCCTGTGCCATATCCAGCAGCCCGACGCCCGTGCAGTTGCACCGCACGACGAGCGGGTGCGGGTGCCCCGCGCTGCTATACGTCAGCACGCGCGACACCGGGTCGTACACCGCATAAAACGCCGTCACAAACGTGCCGCCGTCGCCCGTGTAGCGTGCCGTGAGGTGCGTGTTCAGAAACCGCAGCATCGCGGCGGGCGACGTGTTGTCGCCCGGCGCCAGGTGCGCGATCGCGTGCAGAATGGCCATGAGCACGGCCGCGGGCGTGCCGTGGCCGGCGACGTCGGCGATCAGGATGCCCAGTTTGCCGCCGGGCAGGTTGAAAAAATCATAATAATCGCCGCCCGCGTTCAAACTAGTCTGGTAGTGGGCCGCGAGTTCGAGCGTGGGCAGACTCGGCAGCACCGGCGGCAGCAGCGACCGCTGGATATCCGCCACCACCTTCATCTCGCGGTCCATCGCGGCATTGGCCTCGCGCAGCCGGCGCGACAGCACCAGCGTGTTGGTGGCGCGCCCGAAGAGGTTGCTCATCCAGAACGTTTCGGGGAACGACTCGGGATCAAACGCCCCGGGCTCGCGCTTCATGGTGAGCACCATGTTCAGCCCCAGGCCCCCGTCGTAGTGCGGTGCCGCCATGAGCGACCGCATCCCCGCCAGATACTCATACGCCGGGTCGCTGGGGCTCACCACCAGGTCATCGATGATCCGCGGCTCGTCGCCATACAGCAGTTCCGCCAGCAGCCCGCCTTTGAACCTTGGCAACTTGTCGCGGTTCTTCCACGGGTCAGGCTCAACCTCCCACGTGGACGACCGCGTGACCATGAACTCCGGATGATCAAACCCGCGACGGCTGAGCGAGACGAACCGTTCCCACGAGAAAAACTCGCGCATCCGCTCGCCGTACACCTCCACCATCTGCTGCGGATCGGTGTGCGTGGAGATTTCCTTCATCGTCTCGGTGATCAGCGCGAGGCGCTCTTGCCAGGGGCGCTTGCTCAGCGCGTGCCAGGATGCACCACGCACCAATGCCGCGGCTTCGGACGTCGAGAGAGACTGCATGACCAATCGTACGCGAGTGCCCACGTTTCCGTTCGCATGGCACGGTTTCCGGTGGCACAGGCGTCCCGCCTGTGTTCGCCGCGCAGCGGCGACTGGTGGGGACTGCACGGACGCCCAACGCGAGGCTTCGCCTCGACACAGGCGGGACGCCTGTGCCACCGTCGGTCACAATCGCCAATGATCCGCCATGCCCGACGACCAGATGCGTGATGCCGACCCCCACGACTCGCTCCGCGAGCGCATCGCCCGCTCGTTTGACCGCCAACGCCTCATGACCACGCTCGGGGCCGAACTGGGCCTCGTCGAGCCGGGCGTGGTCGAGATCGAGTTGCCCTTCGCCCTGCGCCTCACCCAGCAGCACGGCTTCCTCCACGCGGGCACCATCGCCTCGATCGCGGATTCCGCCGCGGGCTACGCGGCCCTCACCATGATGCCTCCCGAGGCCGCGGTGCTCAGCGTGGAGTTCAAGATCAACCTGCTGGCCCCGGCAGCCGGCGATTCGTTCATCGCCCGAGGCCGCGTGATCCGCGCGGGTCGCACCATCACCGTCGCCGCAGCCGACGTCTTCGCCCGCACCGAGAGCGTCCGCAAACTCGTCGCTTCGCTGCAAAGCACGCTCATCCGTGTGGAGGCGAAGAACGGGCAGGTGGGGTGAAACAGCACACAGCACACACGGAACAATCGATCTGCGCCGTGGCCTTGAATGTGTGCTGCGTGGTGTGTGTTGTGAGCTGCGGTTCCTTCAACTTTTCATATTCAAATACTGCAACGGAATCCCTAAACTCGATCCGTTCAGCAACTTGATCACCGCTTGCAGATCATCGATCTGCTTGCCATTGACGCGCAACTCATCCCCCTGGATCGACGCCTGCACCTTGATCTTCGAGTCCTTCACGATCTTCACGATCTTTTTGGCCAGGTCCTGCTCGATGCCGTCGGCGATCTTCGCCTCGCACTTGGTCCGCCCCGCGGCACCCGACTCCGGGTCGCTCCAGGTGAACGACTTGATATCAATTCCCCGCCGGTGGGCGGCACTCTCGAACATGTCGCGCAGGCCGCTCATCTTCGTCGGGTCATCCGCCATCAACTTGATGGACTTCTCCTTCCGATCGACGGTGATCTCCACCGGCGAGCCGCGGAAGTCGAACCGCTGCGCCACCGCTTTCAGCGTGTTGTTGATCGCGTTATCCAGTTCCGGAAAGTTGAACCGCGACACCACATCAAACGACGGCATGCACCAGCCTCCTGTTTCCCTGTCGCCTTACTCAAGCGGGTTCACGAACAGACCCGTCGCCAGTTTCGGATAGAAAAACGTGCTCTTCTGCGGCATCAACTGATTCGCCCGGCTCACGTCCTTCACCGCTTGCAAGGGCGTCGGCCGCACGATCACCGCCAACTGAGCGAAGTTCTTTCCGCCGCCCGCGCCCGTCTCCACGCCGCGGCCAATGTCTTCCACTTCCTTGATCGTGTGCGGGAAGGCCCACTTCACGGCCTCGCCGCCGTTGAGTTTGGGCTGGCAGATCTGCTCCACGATCACATACTGAATCAGCGCCACATCCAACTCGCGCCACGCGGCGGGCTTCTCGCCGAATCGCGCCTTGAGCGGATCGGCCACGGGCAACGTCGCCAGCGCACACTTCCCGCTCGCGAAGTCGTAGAGCCCGAACACGTTCATCGCGCCCTTTCCAGCACGGGCCTCCATCGCGCCCTCGATGGCGCCCAGCGCACCGGCAAACGACTCGATGCTGAGCGCGCCGCTAGCCGCCTGCACAAACGCCTCGAACGAATACCCCTTCATCCCGCCCAGCACGCGGTGCGTTGGCCAGATCACCAGGCCCGGGTCGCTCATGCCCACCAGCACCATCATGCACCGCCGCGCGGGATGCTCGGCACCCACCGCCCCCCCACCGCCAGCCGCTTCCAATCCCTTCAAGTAGTTCAGCCCCGTCGTATACCGATGGTGCCCGTCGGCGATGAACACATCCTCGCCCGCGAGCGCGTCCTGATAGGCCTTGATCGTCGCCGCGTCGGTCACCGTCCACACCTCGTGCAGCGTGCCGTCGTCGGTTTTCGCGGTCATGTCCGGACCGCGTGAAGTCGTGATTTTGGTGATCAGCGCCGTCGCCAGGCCGCGCTCGTCGGCGTGCAAGCCAAAGATGGGCGACAGTTGCGTGCGTGTCGCCCTCATCAGCGCCATCCGGTCTTCCTTCGGGCCGCTGAAGGTCTCCTCATGCGGCAAAATGCCCCCGCCCGCGCGCGGGCCGAAGGGCACCGTCTCGACGCACGCCGCCATCCCGCTGCGCCGCACTACGCTTCGCCCGTCGGCACCGGTAAACGTCTGCCGATAGGCATAGATAGCCGGCACCGCGCCGCGCTTCAGCACGCCCGCCGTCAGGTGCGCCGCCAACTGCCTCCCGGCACCCTCATACGCGCTCGCCGGACCCAGTTCCTTCGCCGGCGTGTGCGGCAGATCAACCGCCACGATGTTCCGCGCGTCGCGCGTCAGCAAGCGCTGCTTTCCCGCTGAATCCAGCACGTCATACGGCGGCGCCACGAGGGCGGAAAGGTCACTCCCGATCGCAAACGTCACCGCCCGAAATGGATACACGCTCGGCATGGCCCGAGCGTATGCCCGCACGATTCCCGCTTCCGCCCGTCCCCACTTCACCCCCCAAACACCCCGCGCAGCCACGCCACTTCCGCCTCGCTCATCGCCGCATCCGTCGCCGCCTTCACATTTGCCCGCGCCTGGGCCGCGTTGCGGAACCCCGGGATCGTCGAGCACACGTTCGCGTGCGCCAGCACCCACCGCTGCGCGATCGACGCCCATGCCGCCACGCCTTCCTGTCCCGTTGGCACGCCATATCGCTCCCGCACCTTCCCCAGCCTCTCCCGCACGCCGCGCAGCACCTCGGGCGTGAAGTCACCCCGGCTATTCCGAAAATCCCCCTCGTCAAACTTCGGCGGCTTCTCTGGATCGAACTTGTCCAGCAGAATCCCCTGGTCCAGCGGGCCAAACGCCACGAACGAACAGCCGTGCTCCGCCATCAACTTCTGCACCCGGCACCCCGGCCTGATGAACGGGTCGTACCGCAGGTTCGCCTTGTTCTGAAGTACGTCAGGCTTGAGCACCGGAATCGCCCGCTCGAAGTCATCGTCGCTGTACGCCGACTGCCCCACCGCACGCACCTTGCCCTCCTTCACCAGCGCGTGCATGGTCGCCGCGGCTTCGTGCAGGTAATCGTGCTCGCGCGCGTCGTACCCCGGCCCCACATACGTCCCGTGATGGAAGTAGTACACATCGATGTACTCCGTCCCCAGGTTCCGCAGCGATTGCTCGCACTGATTCCGGATGTGCCGCGGCTCATACGCCCAGGGTGCCGTGCCCTTGAAGTGCCCGACCTTGGTCGCGATCACCTGCGTCTCGCGCTTCACGCCCAGCGTGCGCAGGCACGCCGCCAGCGTGCGCTCGGCACGCCCGTTGCCATAGATATCCGCGTTGTCCCAGTGGTTCACGCCCGCGTCGAAGCCAACCTTCACGCCCGCGAGCACCTCCTCGTCATTCACATCGGCCCAACCGATGGGCTGGCCGTTGGACGTCGACCAGTTCGGCCCGCCCATGGTCCAGCAGCCAAAGCCGATTTCTGAGACCTTGATGCTGGTGGTGCCGAGCGGGCGATAGCGCATGCACAAGCGTACGGACCGGCAGGGTGGCATGTGGTGGCGCGACCTCCAAACCCCGACAAGTCAATAAGTGAAACTGCTTAGACTAGTCATGCAGTTATGCAACCTATTTCTGCGTCGGCGCGAGATTTTGGTTGTCAGGTGATCGTGCCGGCTCAGAGCACTGGGCTACTCCCCTCGCCTACGCCGTCGTTGCCCTCGATGCCTCTCTTGCCGCGGCCATGCTGCTTCGTGGCTGGGCCAGCCGTCGCACCTGTCTCGCGGCAACGATCACCCTTGCGTTCTTCTCGAGCGCGCTTCTGAAACTCGCGCTCACTCCTGGATCGCCTTCGTGCGGGCAAGATCGCGCTCCGCGATGCCGCGCACGATCGACGGGCAAGCCAAGCAGGTGCCACGGTTCCCGTCCACCTTCACGCCGCCCGTGCCGATGGCGCGGCGGCACCATGCCCATGGATGGGCTTCGATCCGTCCTTGCTTGTTGATAGGCAGCCCTTCGGCGTGCTCTACGAACCCGCTATTCAACGCGCGACGGGTGGCGCGGCATAGACCCCGGCCTGTAGTCCCAATAGTGCCTCACTGGGTCAGCAGCCGCTCCACATCCGCCACCTGCTCGGCCAGTCCGCCGGCGATCGTCGCCAGTTGCTCGCGCGTCAGGTGGATCTGGTCCAGGGCCGCGTCGTCAACCTCGCTGCTCGGGCAGTCGAGGCAGAAGCCCATCTTGGCGCCCGTCGCCAGCCGATCGGCGATGTAGACCATCGTCGGCAGCATCCGCTGGTCGCTGGGCAGGTCCAGCGGGCGGTGGTGCCAGCCCGTCACAAACGCGAAGGGACGGGGGAACTTCCACTTCTCGCTCAGGCCCGCCCCGAAGTCCTGGTGCGTCGCGTTGAACACCGCTTCCTCCGCCTCCATCAGCGGCGCCGCGCCCGACTCCGCACGCGTCAGCACCTCCACCAACTTGTTCCGGTCGTACTGCAACTCCACCATCATCCCGACGTCATGCAGCAGGCCCGCGAGGAAGGCCTCGTCGCTCAGGCCCAGTTTCAGGGTCGTCGCGATCATGCGCGTAGCGGTGCCCACCGCCACCGAGTGGGCCCACAAGTCCTTGGGCGAGAAGCCGGGCGTCAACTGACCGCCCTTGAAGAGTTTCGTCAGACTCGCGGCGATCGCGATGTTCTTCACCGCGTTCAGCCCCAGCAGCACGATGGCGCGGTTGATGGAGCCGATCTGGCCGGGCAGGCCGTAGAACGCGGAGTTGACCACCTTCAGGATGCGCGTGCACAGCGCCGGATCCTTGGAGATGACGTTGTGCAGGTCCTGCGCGGTGGACTTGGGGTCCTCCACCAACTGGATGATCTTGAGCGTGATCTCCGGGAGGGTCGCGATGTGCGAGATCTCACGGATCGCGGCGGCTACCGCCTGCTCCCTGGTTGCAGTATCAACGGCCATGGCGCAAGCCTCCCTGCCGCGGCAAGGTCACCGCGGACCAGTCGCTTATCGACCCGATCCGCCGCCCACTCCACCCCTCAGGTGCGTTCACCCCGCAGAACCCCCTGTGGCTCAAAGTCCACAGCAAGTTATCGCCGATTCGCCGGCTGCTTTGAGTTTGAGGTTCGAGATCTGAGATTCGCAGTTTGTGTTCAGGTTTGAAATCGAGATCGGTTCTTCGTTGCTCTCCGCGCCCTATCGCTGTATCGGTTTCTCGGTTTCCACCGGCCGCATCAGCGGAAACAGCACCACATCCCGAATCGTCCGCTGGTTCGTCAGCAGCATCACCAGCCGATCGATCCCCAGGCCCATGCCGCCCGCCGGGGGCATCCCCACCTTCAGCGCGTTGATGAAGTCCGCGTCGAACGTGCGGAACGTGTTCTCCTCCGCGTTCTTCTCCGCGTCGCCGGTCGCCAGTTGCTCGCGGAAGCGCGCCGCCTGCACATCGGGATCATTCAACTCGGTGTAGTGCGGCGCGATCTCCATCCCGCCGATGAACAGATCGGCCCGGTCAGAAAGATCCGGATTACTCGGCTTGGGCCGCGTGAGCGGGCTGATCGCCGCGGGATAATCGATGATGAACGTGGGCTTGGCTGGGTCCACCGTCTTCTCGGCAAAGGCCTCGAAGAGATGATTCACCACCACCCAGTGATCCACACCCTGGGTCTTGACGTGCCGCGCGTCCGCCTCCTGCTTCACGCCGGCGCGATCGAACATGTCGATGCCCAGCGCCGCAGTGAACAACTCGCCATACGCGACGCGCCGGAAGGGTGAGCCGTAGTCGATGGCCAAGTCGCCGAACGGCCGCGTGAGCGACCCGTCCGCGCCCCCCAGCGCCCGCGCACTCTCCCGAATCAAACTCTCCGTCAACTCCATCACCGTCTCCACGTCGCCGAAGGCGTGATACGCCTCGAGCATCGTGAACTCCGGGTTGTGCTGCTTGTCGAGCCCCTCGTTGCGGAAGTTGCGGTTGATCTCGTAGACCCGCGGGAGCCCGCCCACCATCAGCCGCTTCAGGTATAACTCCGGCGCGATCCGCAGAAACAGCGGGAGCCCCAGCGCGTTCATGTGCGTGGTGAACGGCCGCGCCGCCGCGCCGCCCGCCAGAATCTGCAGCATCGGCGTCTCGACTTCCAGATATCCGCGCTGATTCAGGATCGCCCGCAGCGTCGACACGATCAGCGACCGCGCCTGGAACACCCGGATCGTCTCCGGCTCGGCCCACATATCCACATACCGCTGCCGATACCGCAACTCCACATCATGCAGCCCCGCGTGCTTCTCCGGCGGCGGCACCAGGCACTTCGCCGCAGGCGCGAGCGCGGCTTCCCCTGCCCCGCCCCCACCCCCCCCACTACTCGCCCACACCGTCACCTCGCCGCTCTTGGTCTTCATCACCCGCCCCCGCGCGACCACCACATCGCCCAGGTCCAGGCACTTGGCAAACTTGAAACTCGTCTCGTCCACATCCTTCTGGCTCACCGCCACCTGCACCGTGTCGGTGTGGTCCCGCACCTGAAGCCACAGCAACTTCCCGTTGTCACGCAGCAGCACCACCCGCCCAGCAATCTTGACTACCCGCCGCGGATCAACAAACCCCTCCGGCGGTGCCTTCCCCCCCCCACCCGCCGCCGCCACCGCCTCATCTGCCCCCTGGCTATGCGCCGCCCGCGCCTCCGCCAGCGTCACCAGCCCGTCCGTCCGGCTGCCATAAGGCTTCAGCCCCAGCGCCATCGCCGCCTCCCGATTCGCACGGCGTTGCTGCTCAAGCGGATGAATCGACTCAGTCGGAACAGGCACATGGGCGCTCATAGCCGCATCGTATGGACCCCGCCCGCGTTCCTGTCCCCGTCCCCGTTCCCGCCCTGGGTACCTCGACTCTCCGAGTCGAGTCCCCCGCTCCCGTTCCCGTTCGGCAGTCGTCGCCTCCCGGGGTGGTCCGGCGGTCCCCGCCGGTCCCGTTGGGTCTGCCAGAATTGGAGGCACACCGCGGCCTGCCAGCGATCGAGGACAGAGAGTTAATCCGGAATCGCGCGCCAACCTATAAGTTCCGACGGCGGGTTGATCGCGGCGTCAAGCCCCGCACCACGCCCGGGCGACCACGCTTGCAACGATTCAGGGTTCTTCAGGTCAAACGTCCCGCCGTCATCGGTGAAATCTGCCCCGACGCTGTAAAGCACGAAGCCCCGTACGCTAGCGGCAGCGGGAAGGCCTGTACATCTTCGGCGAATCGTTGCTGTGTGCCGTTCAGCACCGCGTATCCGGTTCCGTGTGAGAGCAACTGCACTCCCGCAAAGCATGCCCGCGAGAGTGCCAGCCCATGCTCAAACGCGCGGAGCCGCTCGGCAAGGTCACCCCGCTCCGCGGCGAGGCGCATGCGACCCCAGGTCATCCGAACCAAGATCCTCGTGAGACCGACATGACCGACTGGCGACTCGGTGGCGCGCCCTCGCGGCGCTGGTGGATGAAACCGGCCGCTACTCGCCACCTCATCAAGCATCCTCCACAACCCCCGCTGGTTTGCCAGGTCGAGCGCCATGATGGCCCTCAAGCGTTCCTCGTGTGACAGCTCAAGGCTCATGTGCTCGCCCGGTCGCATCACCAGGCTTGAGAAGTTCGGCCATAGTGCATCGTCCGACGTGGGGTTCACGAGTTTGCCCACAAGGCTCGCCTCGCGAGCCGCGCGCGCGAGAATCGGAAATCCATCCGCCCCTTCCGTCGGCTGGTGTGTGCGCTGGAGCGAGATGAACGCCGATTGATACCGTCCGCCGTGACCCGCCACCCCCAGCACCACGTCGATCAGCCACGAGGCCAGCCCCACGCTCGCAATCACGATGACCCAACCAATCACGCGGCGCATTGACCAAAATCGCCTCGCGTCCGTAGACCGGTGTTGTACCGTGCGGATTCTCACAGGTCCTCACTTCACCCCATACGCAAACACCCCGCGCCCCGTCTTGTCGCCCAGCCGCCCAGCCGTCACCAGTTGCTTCAAAAGCGGGCACGCGCGGTACCGATCGTTGTTGAGCCCATCGGCCAGCACGTTCATGATGTGCACGCACGTATCCAGCCCGATGAAATCCGCCAGCCGCAGCGGGCCCATCGGGAAGTTGCAGCCCAGTTTCATGATGCCGTCGATCGCCTCCGGCTCGGCCACGCCCTCCATCCACGCGTAAAACGCCTCGTTGATCATCGGCATCAGCACCCGATTGCTGATAAACCCCGCCCGGTCATTGGCCTTCAGCGGCATCTTGCCCATCGCCGTCGCCAGCGCCATCGTCCGCTCCACCACCTCCGGCCTCGTCTGTGCCGCGGGAATCACCTCCACCAGTTGCATGAGCGGCACCGGATTGAAAAAGTGCATCCCCACCACCCGGCCCGCGCTACCGCCAGCCGCCGCCGCGATCTCCGTGATGCTGATGCTGCTCGTGTTGGTCGCCAGCACCACCTGCTCATTGGGATACATCGCGGCCAGTTTGCCGAACAACTCCCGCTTCACCCCCACGTTTTCCACCACCGCCTCGATGATCCAGTCGCAGCCGGTCAGATTCTCCACGCGATCGACAAACGAGATGCGGCCAAGGGCCGCGTCCGCGTCCGCCTGGCTCATCTTCCCCTTCTCGACAAACTTGCCCAAACTCTTCTTGTGCACGCCCTTGCACCGATCGATCGCCCCGGGAAACGAATCAAACACCACCACCTTCATCCCGCTCGCCGCCGCCACCTGCGCAATGCCCCCACCCATCTGCCCCGCGCCCAGAACACCGATCGTGGAAACCTGAGACATCGTGAACCCTCCAAATGCAGCCTCACTTGTGGCAAATGCCGCGTTGAGATACCGATCGCCAGCGTAGGCGAGAGCGCGTTTGCCCTGCTCCGGCCGCGCTCCCTCTTGCCCCCTCCCCCGGCTCGGCGGGGGAGGGCCGGGGAGAGGGCTACCCTTCTACCGCTTCTATGTGTTCTTCACCCGGGCCCTCGTCAAACGCGCGTCAACGCTCACCACCTTTCATACCCTCTCCGCAACCTGACACTCTTCGAACTCCTCTTCCACCTGGCGTTCGTCGCGATCGCAACGGCATGGCCGTCGCCACCTGGCACACCCTCGGCCCCCTCGCGGCGGTCATCGCCTTCGTGCTTGTCGTCAGCATTCCCTCGCAGCCGTGGTCGCGGCACCAAGGCGAGATGATGTCCGTTCGCGCGCTCGCTGCCGGGTATGCCCTCTTCGGCCTGACGAGTCTCGGCGGTGCCATCGCGACAATCTGACTGGGCTGGCCCGGCTGGCCACTCGGAGGCGTCGTCGCCATCATCCTCTCGGCAACCACGATCATCGTGATCGCGGGAAATCAAGCAGAGTGAACGCTGACCTGCTGATGCACGCCGCGGGCCACTAACGCTTACTCCCCGGCCCGCTGCACCGCCGGCATCAGGTCGTTGAGTTCCTCGATCCGCAGCATCCGGATATCCCGAACCGACGCCGCGAACCACGGCAGCGTCGCGGCCACATCCATTGCCGCCAGCACGCACGTCACCGCGTTGATCCCTTCGCCGCCGAAATACACGCTCCCCTGCTGCCAGGTGAACCCATGCCGGTGCAGCACTTTGCGAATCTCGGAATAGGCGTTGTTGTACGGCTCCCCGTAGTTCTGCCGCAACGACTCAATGTCCATGTCGAACGCGATCGCATATATCCGCGTCTCTCCGACTGGAAGCCCTTGCTGCGTCAGCCCCTCGCTTTTCGTCAACGTCGCCATGGCGAACTCCCTGACGAACGCCATCGAGCATTTCGTCCGCCAACACCGTAATCATACTCCAATTTCGGTGCTTTGCACCCCAAACTACTCCAGATACGCCCCCAACCCCTGCCGCCCACCCTCGCGGCCAAACCCCGACTCCTTAAACCCGCCAAACGGGCTCGCCGGGTCAAACTTGTTGTAGGTATTCAGCCACACCACACCGGCCTCCAGTTTCCGCGCCACCTCCAGAATCTTGCTCCCTTTGTCGGTCCACACGCCCGCCGCCAGGCCATAGGGCGAGTTGTTCGCCCGCATGATCGCCTCTTCGGGCGTACGGAACGTCATCACCGCCAGCACCGGCCCGAAAATCTCCTCGCGCGCAATCGTGTGACTCGGCTGCACCCCCGTAAAGAAACACGGCCGGCAGAAATACCCGCGCTCAAACCCAGCCGTAGCCGCTTCCGGCCCTTCTTGTTCCTTCACTCGACCACCCGACCACTTGACCACTCGACCACTTCGCTCCCCTCCTCCCACGCACAACGCCGCCCCCTCCCGCGCGCCCACGCGCAAATACCCCTCGATCTTCGTCAACTGCTCCTTGGAGTTGATCGCCCCGACATCCGTGTTCTTGTCCAGCGGATCACCCACGCGCAAACTCGCCAGCCGCAACCGCAGTTTCTTCACCACCTCGCCGACCACGCCCTCCTGCACGAAGAGCCTCGACCCCGCGCAGCACACATGGCCCTGATTGAAATAGATCCCCTCGACAATCCCCTCGATCGCCTGATCGATGCTCGCATCATCAAAGATGATGTTCGCCGACTTCCCGCCCAGTTCCAGCGTCAGGCGCTTGCCCGTGCCCGCGACGGCCGATGCGATCCGCTTGCCAACCTCCGTGCTGCCGGTGAACGCGATCTTGTTCACGCCCGGATGCTCGACCAGCGCCGCGCCCGTCGCGCCCGCCCCGGTCACGATGTTCACCACGCCCGGCGGCACATCACACTCCTGAAAAATCTCCGCGAGCCGCAACGCCGTCAGACTCGTCGTCTCCGCCGGCTTGAGCACACAGGTATTCCCGCACGCCAGCGCGGGCGCGAGTTTCCACGCCGCCATGAGCAGCGGAAAGTTCCACGGCACAATCTGCCCACACACCCCCACAGGCCGCGGCACCCGCGCCCCCCCACCCGGCACCGCATACATCAACTTGTCCGCCCATCCCGCATGATGAAAAAAGTGCTGTGCCACCAGGGGCACATCCACGTCCCGCGATTCGCGGATCGGCTTACCCCCATCCATCGTCTCCAGCACCGCCAGTTCCCGCGCCCGCTCCTGAATCCGCCGCGCGATGCGAAACAAGTACTTCCCGCGCTCGGCACCCGCCATCGCCGCCCACGCAGGTAGCGCCTCCCGTGCCGCGCTCACCGCCGCATCCACGTCCGCCGCGCTCCCAACGGCAATCTGACTCAGCGGCTGCTCCGTCGCCGGGTTGATCGTCGCAAACCGCCGCCCCTCCCGCGGCTCAACAAACCGGCCTCCAATAAAGTGCCCATACGCCCCCGCGATCGGCACCTTCATCGATTCCGGTGCAGCCGCATATTCCCACGCCTGCCCACGGGCCCCAGCGCCAACGCCAACGCCCGCAGCCCCCCCACTCTTCACCACGCCATTCGCACCAGCACGCCCGCCTCGTGGCACCCGCGCCTTTTCTTTTGTGCTGATCTTCCGTGCTATGCGTGTGTTTCGAGCCATCACCGCATCGTACCCGCGCATCCAAGCCGCCTCACAGAGGGAGGGGGTTGGGGGAGGGCGAAAGCGGAAGCGCAGCGACCCGCGAGCGGCCACCAAGCCGAATCCCGGACGCCGAGGCTGAGGAGTCCGCGACGAAGCCTCGGGTAACGCCATCATGCCCTCACGGTCGGGTGGCACCGATGTGGCAAGAGACCGTTTCCCGTGCCACCGACTTCGGCTCGGCGAAGTCGGTGCGAACGCCGTCCGCGCGGAATCGCGTTGGAGTCTCGCGACGCTCCATTCAGCATCGCCGCCGCCTCGCTCCCACCAGCCCGGCCAGCGCGATCACGCCCACCGCGCCGGGCGACGGGACCACCGTGATCGGCGTATTCGGCTGCGTTTCGTAGGCCCAGCGGACGGGTTGGTACATGGGAACGGTGGTACTACCAAGGTGGCTGGGACCGAATCGGTACTCCAGTTCAATCCATCCGAACCGAGGTAAGCCATCCTCCAGAACGGTGCGAAAGCCGATGAATCCGCGATCGCCGAGAAAATTCTGTCTTCCGAGGGGGGGGCCAACATAGCCGGTATCGGCGCTTCCCTGATAGTTCTGTTGCGGCCCCACCATCTCGCCCGGACTAAACTCGACAGCTTGGAAAAACGTCGTTGTCTGCCCGAGCTGGGGCCCTGGGATCTCTGAACAACCTGCGCGCAACCTCTGGCGATCGGATAGCGTATCGCT
>CAZPPX010000002.1:0-231476 GCA_964588585.1 uncultured Phycisphaeraceae bacterium | reverse complement strand
ATTCGCTGCTTTTCCCGGGCTTCAACCCGTTTTCGATCCCGCTGGGCGCGTACCCGACGGTGCAGTCGCCGTGGGGGTTGCTGGATACGGCGGGGGGGACGCGCGAATGGATTGAGGATGTCTTGCAGGGCGGAGGCGGGCAGTTCGGCGAGCGGTACCGGCGGCTGGACGGAAGCGCGTGGAACACAGCCAGCGGTTCCTTTGTGGCGGATCGCGTGGGGAATGGCTCAGCAGAATTTCCTAGCATTTCGATCTACGAGTACGGGTTCAGGATCGCGAGTTCTGTACCTTCTCCCGGCAGCGGGTTCGTGTTCTTGGTATTCTCCGTGTACCAACTGGGCCGAAGGAGAAACCGATGCGCCGATTCGCCCTTGCCGCTGCATTCGCTCTGACGCTCTGTGCCGATGAAAGCCTGTGTGACGTGCAGGCGCGTGTGCGTGATTCCCAAGGGAACTACCACAATGTGTTTGCCTCGCCTCTGGCCTCTGGTGCGACCGTCGTGCTCAACACGGCGTCGCTGGCACAGGCTGCGGGTCGCGTCGACTTCGATGTGGTCTGGCTTTTTGACACCGCTTCAGAATTCAGCACGCCATCAAGCAACATCGGTCCAGTCACTTTGGCGGTTGGCCTGGACAGTCAATCGAACCCCGTGATTCCTCGTGAAATTCGACTCATCGTCGCAAGACCACCGTCGGCGGCGAACCCGAACCCACAACCAACTGGTACCGACGGTGACTTCGGTGGCGAGCCCATTGATCCATTTCCTTTCCCCGGTGCCCTCAACTTCCGCTCGCTCACAGTGGCTCCGGAACTGCTGCCCACGACACGCGTGGTGATCGCGGTGTCGGGCGACGTGGGCATCGACCCCGCACTCAATAGCGGAATCCGCGACGTGATCGAAGCGGGTCAGGTCTATCGCATCCAGGCCAACGGCCGCACCGAACTGGTCAACAACGAGCCAACATTCCTCGGCGGCGACATCCACGCCCGCATCGTGGCGACCGGCGAGGATGAGTACATCCATGGAACGCCTGCGATACTCTCGCAGGTCTTCCCCAGCGGCGTCGGTTCAGGCTTCGACACCCTCGCCGAAGTTCGCGCCGGCAACAGCATCCGCGGCCCGATCGAGGCCGTGTATGCGAGCCGCGGGGGATCGGGGCCGAACGAACGGTCAACCATCGGCCGCGTGATCGTCGGGCCCAACATTCGCAGCGACTCGCCCGGCCTGGTCGGCGACATTCTGGCCGAGGGCGAGCCAAACAACGGGTCCGGAAGCGGTCTGATTCGAGTGGTCTATTGCGCGGGGCCGATCGGTTTGCCGCCGCCCGCCGCGCCGGTCAGCATCCGCGCGCGGGACACGATCCGCGAGGTACGCACCCTGCAAGAAGGGCCGAACGGGCTGACGGTGGTGAACAGCGGGATCAACGCGGCGATCTACTCTGGGGTGAATGTCGATCCTTTCGATTCACAGACCACGGCTGGCATCTTGGGCTGTGTTGAAGCCGGCGGCAACATCTCTGGCTCAATCTTTGGGTTCAGCCTCGCCAACCTTGGCGCACCGCGCGATCCGGGCACCGGCGGCGGCATCTACTCGCTGGGTCAGATCGATGCCCCCATCACGATTGCCCGCGACGCCATCGGCGTCGGCATTGTCGGCGGCTCGATCACCGCGCCAGTCCGCATCGGCGGCCAGTTCGCGGGCATGATCCTGGCGTTTGGTCGTGACACGGTGGGAAACACGGGCGAAATGGCGTCCGTCCAGATCGGACGCGGCATCGACGACAACAGCGACGGCCAACCGGACCATCTGCTGGTGGCCACCCGCGGATTCACGCCAGTTGTGCCGTTCATTCCCTCGAATGTGCCCATCGCGCCGCCCCCGGTACCTCCGGCAAACGATGACCACCCTCTGGCGTGGTTCTTGGTGCCGGTGGTCGAATCGCTGATCCGCGCCGAGCAGCGGATCGGCAGCATCGATATCTCCGTCATGACCCAGAGCGCCGGGCTTCGTGGACGTGATCGGCCTCGCATCGAAGCCCCTCGCATCGACCATCTGCTGATGGGTCCAGTAGTCTCGGGCGTGGTGTGGTCCGGCAAACTGAGTTTTCCCGGCGGCGTGCCGACGGTCGCGCCCGGTGATCGGTATGCAAGCATCGGGACAGCCCAGGTCGATTGCGTTGCCCCGCTCGCGGACCTGTGGTTCCAGGATTGCCCGAACTTCGTCATCAAGGGCAATCTGTCCGGCGAGGTTCATGTGCCGCATTTGACCACCGAGCAGCAGATCCTGCTCGAACGTGGGCTCAGCGATTGGACATTGATCCAGTGTCTCTGCGGGACAGACGAATCCGAACCAAGCGGTCCGCCACAGTCGCAGTGCTTCTTCTGGCCCATTGAGTTGGTTGAGCAGACGCCGCGAGGCGTTCCGTCGTGGTTCGTGGAGTTCGACGCGGGAGAACCGGCTTTCGGAGCCGCCCGCCGCGGCGCGATCGCCGTCGGCGAACCATTCAGCCTCGAAGGCCAGATCATCATCGACGGCACCAACCAGTCGGGCCTCCGGTTCCCTGAAACCCGCTGGAAGGGCGACGTCTGGATCGGTGCCGACGATCCGTTCACGGCGATCCCGGTCAACACGTCCATCGATCGCCCCGCCGCGTTCCGCGCGCCGCTGTACGAGAGCCCGCACGCCGCATTCGGCGGCGGCGCGATCGGCCTCGTGCCCTTCGCCCGTCATCCGGTGGATGACCGCCCGCAGCCGCCGGATCCGAGCCAGCCGTCGAGCCCGACTAACGCGGGCGTCCGCCCGATCGCCGCCTTCTTTGCCTCGGATCACTCCGGCGACGTCCTGATCGACTTCTACGGCCCGCAGCGCGACCGCGACCCGATCGACGGCCTCTTGCCCATCGTGGTCGAGGTGGATATGCCGCTCGGATGGATCGACGTCAGCGACTTCTTTGCCGTGGAACTCGGCCTGCACACGCTGCGGCTTCGCCCGGCGTCATCGTCGCTGCTGTTCGATTTCCCGGTCGGACTCTTCCGCGTGTCGCCACGCTCGACACCCTTCGACGGCCCGCAACTGCTGTGTGCCGGCTTGCCGATGGCTCCTGAAATCGTCGCGCCGGTCGATTGGAACACCGAGCCGTTCCACTTCTGGCTCTTCCCCGACTGTAACAGCAACGGCGAGATCGACCCGGGCGAACTCCGCGCCGACCGCACCGAAGACTGCGGCCCCAACGGCTTCGGCAACGGCATCGCCGACCTCTGCGACGTGCTGGCCGACCCGAGCCTCGACCTGAACAACGACGGGCAGATCGATACCTGCCCGGGCAACTGCCCGGTGGACGTAGACGCCAACGGCACCCTTGATCCTGACGACCTTGCCGACTACATCGCGTGCTACTTTGCCGCCCCGCCGTGCAGCGCCGCGGACTTCGACAACAACGGCGCGGTCGATCCCGACGACCTCAGCAGTTACATCGCGGCGTACTTCATCGGGTGTTCGTTCTAGGCACAACAATCACACCCTGATCTGCTTCACTTCCTCATACGCCGCCTGCACCTTGTTCCGCAGCGCCAGCAGCATCCGGAATGCCGAGTCAGCCTTCTGCGTCGCCAGCAGCACACCCTCAAGGTCCGTCCGCTTGCCGGTCATCAGGTCCTCGGTCGCGGTGTTGGCTTCCTGCTGCAGCGCATTCACCGCATCCAGGTTCTGCGTGAGCACATCCTTGAACGATGGCCCCTGCCCCGCCCCCCCCTCCGCAGGCACACCACTACCCGCGCGCAACCCATGCCCAACGCCACCGGCTCCGCCGATGCCTCCACTCCCGCTTCCGCCGATCAGTCCAAGTGGGTCCGCCATGGGTCGCCTCGTCTCGTGTAGCCCTGTGCATCATCCAGATAGCCCAGGGTTTTCATGCCACCGGGCGTCCCGCCCGGCCTTCTACCTATTCACTCACGCAATCAGCCGCAACGCCGTCGTCATCATCTGTTTCGTCACTTCGGCCGCCACCACATTGGCTTCATACGCCCGGGCCGCCTCCATCGCGTTTACCTGCTCGATCACCGGGTTCACGTTCACCTCGGCCACATACCCCTTGAACGGGCCATCGGGAAACGCATCCGGATGATCCGGATCGTAGCGCCGGGGCTGCACGGCTGAATCATCCACCGCGATCCGCCCCACCCGCACACTCATCCGCTGGGCAAAGTCGCCCCGCGCCGAAGGGTCGCCCGCCTGCACGATGGCCGTGCGCCGCTGATAGGGCTTCAAGGCCCCGTTGACGTCGCGGATGGCCCCGACATTGGCAATGTTGGCCGACGCGACTTCCAGCCTCGTCCGCTGCACGATCATGCCGCTCGTCGAGATGTCCAATGCACCGTACACGCGCGAGCCCTCCTGTCAATCGCTTACACCCGCTCGGCCATCGCCGAACGCATCAGGTCATACTTGCTCCGCAAGAGGTCCGCCGCGACGCGAAACGTCGTGGCGTTCTCGACCTGATCCTGCATCAGCCGCTCCACATTCCGGTTCCCACGATCGTGATACAGAATGCTCCCTGTGCCTTTGGCAACACTGGGGTTCGCCCGAAGCGTGCCATCCGCATCCATGCGCAATTCCCGCGTCTCGCGCAGACCCAGCATGCCATGCTGCCCGCCGGTCGCCTCTCGGCGACGCCCGACCGCCTCTCGCAAAGACGCTCGGAAGCCGTCAACCGACAAGTCCTGCTGTCGGTAATCAGGGGTCGAGATGTTGGCAATGTTCCCGGCGATCACGGCCTGCCGCTGGGCCGCGAACCGCATCACCGCTTCCAACGCCGGCATCGCACCCGAAGATGTCACTTCATTGACGAGCATCTGGCCATATCCACCGCAATCGGCGCGCCAGCACCGTGGAATCGCATTCCATCCCCTGTACGGGTGTTTCCCTCGTTGCAATCTTGGTGGATTGGTCGTGAGTGAATCAACAGCCACCCGTTCAACGAATAGACTTATGCAGTCTGGACCGGGTGGGCGGGAATCGGAGCCACGCTCCTCCCCTTTCATCCGCGCGGCATCCGGATCGATCGGGATCGCCCGTCGCTCCGCGCATTCGCCCACAGCGATGCCGCGTCGTGCAAGACTGATTTCAAGGAGGCTCGCGTATGTGTACTTGGGGTTCGGTGAGGCGATCCATGCGCACTCATCGCTTGCGGGTTTTCCCTTTGTTCTTTGCGGCCTCAGCCGGCTTGCTCGCCACGCCGGCTCTCGCGGTCATCCGCTACGTCGATGACTCCGCCCCCAACGGCGGCAACGGGCAGTCCTGGGGCACCGCGTACAACAACCTCCGCACCGCCCTCACCGCCTCCGTCGCGGGCGATGAACTCCGTGTCGCGCAAGGCACCTACAAGCCTGGCACCCTCCGCACCGAAGCCTTTGCGCTCAAAGAGGGCGTCCGCATCAGGGGCGGCTACGCAGGCCTCGGCACCATCAACGCCAACGCCCGCGATCCCGTCGCCTTCCCCTCCATCCTCACCGGCGACCTGGCCAACAACGACGGACCAAACTTCGCCAACTACGCCGACAACAGTTACGTCGTCGTCACTGCCGCCAGCACCATCACCGCGAGCACCGAACTCGATGGGTTCATCATCCAGGGGGGCAACGCCGACGGGGCCTTCGGCACCCAGGACCGGGGCGGCGGTTTCAACTGCTCCGGCTCGCCCTCCATCTCTTCGTGCGTCTTCCGGCGCAACTCCGCCAGCGGCGGCGGCGGGATGAACGTCGGCTCAGCGGGCAACCCGGTCCTTCGCGATTGCCAGTTCCTGGCCAATCGCGCCACCGGCGCGAGCGCGGGATTCGCCAATGGCGGCGGGCTGAACGTGCTCGGGAACGCCGACGTTTCCGGTTGCTTCTTCGGAGGCAACTCCGCTGCGGGCAACGGCGGCGGCCTCGCCACCGCGACCTCCAGCAACGCCACCAAGATCACCAACGGCGTATTCACCGGCAACAGCGCCGCCCAGGGCGCGGGCATCTATGTCGGCGGTTCCACGATCATCAACTGCACCGTAAGCAACAACACCGCCACCACCGCCGGCGGCGGGATTGCCGCCGCCCCGACTACCTCGCCGGGCATCACCAACTGCATCGTCTGGGGCAACGCCCTGGGCGGTGGCGCGGGGGGCGGCGAAAGCGGCCACCAACTGGCCGGCTCGATGATCGTCACCTATTCCTGCGTGCAAGGCGGCGCACTGGGCACGGGCAACATCGATTGGCCACCGCTGTTCATCGACGCGCTCGGGCCCGACGGCCTCGCGGGCACGATCGACGACAACCTGCGCATCCGCCCCGGGCCGGGCATCTTCTCCTCCTGCATCGACGCGGGTAATCGCGTCGCCGCCGAGGCCATGCTGACCAAGGACGCCGCCGGTGGCGAGCGCTTCGTGGACATCCCCGCCGTCGGCGACAGCGGCGCCGGCACAGGCATCGCCATCGACATCGGCGCGTACGAAGCGACCGGCGCGTCATGCAACGTGGACATCAACCACGACGGGTTTGTCGATCCGGACGACTTGGCCGACTACATCGCGCTGTACTTCGGTGGATGCCCGTAAGTGATTACTGTGCCTTCTCTTCGGACGCCGGACCTGAGGCTCCGCGAAGGTCCGGGTTTCCGAGCGCTCCGACAGACGGATGAATCCACACTGACGCACCCTCGCGCACATGGTCAGTGATGTATCGCACCACCCACTGATAATGGGTCTGGCTTTCGATGCGCACGACATGACATCCCTGCGCCCAGATCGTCCCAGGATGTGCGCGTGAACTTTCGCGACCGCAAGAATTCGAGGCGGGTGCTTGATGTCTGTGAGTTTCTGCGCGAGCGCCGTCGCACACGCTCGCGAACTTCAGGAGAGAGCACGATCTCACCCGGCGCGCCCGACTTCACATATCGGTGCAAGCCCGCATGCTCACCAAGGGGTGGCGGGTTGCGGTAGTCGCCCGATGAATGAATGCGGTGGTCGTGGTCGCGAAACCCGCGCGGGTCACCGGGCAACCACGACCCACGCGTCGAGATGATCGCGTGGACCCAGTCGCTCCAGCGCGTGGACATGACTTGAGGATACCTTCGTTCGCTCGGAAACCCGGACCTTCGCGGACTCAGGTCCGGCGTCCACAAAGGCACAGTGCAATCACCGCACCGTCACCGCTTCCATCCGCATCCGCACCGTATTGGGCATGCAGGTGCCCGGTGTGCAGACTTCGCTCGTGCCCGGAAGTTTGCCTCCCGGAGACTTGAGGATGCAGCGCGCCAGATCGGCCGCGTGAGAGTCGCTGGCCGGGAGCGAGCCAGCCGGGCCTTCGAGGCCGACGACGAGGATGCGCGGGGCGGTCTCTTCGCAGAGCATCCCCAGGCCCATGGCCCGAAGTTCGTCGGCGTGCACGCCCGCAAGGCCAAGTCCACTGGCACCCGCGAGCGGCCCGCGCAGCCAGCGCACGCACCGCAACTCCCCAGCGTCGTCGGGCACGATGGCGAGTACGACGGCATTCGCGGGCGTGGTTGATTCGGGATCATCAAACGCGATGCCGTGGTCCAGCGGGTCGTGCTCGGGATGGGCCGGGTCGAGAGGGTGATCGAGCGGGCTCGGGACGTTCGCGGGGTCGGTGATCGCGATGGGGCCATCAGGCCCGTTCGAACCGGTGCCCTTGGGCGTGAGGCCAACGGGCGATGAAAGGCTCCACCACGCGACACCCGCGAAGAGCGCGATGCTCGCCGCCGCCGCGAACACGCGGACCCGCTTCCAGAACATGACGACAGGTGCATCGCCACGGGCTGACTGCACAGCCCGACCGTCCCACGCGGCAGCCGCATCGTCGGCCTCGCGGGCCATGTGCAGCAACTGCTCGAGTTGGCGATCAGAGAGGGTCATGGGCGGGCTCCGCGAGGTGATTCGCCCGGGGTGCCCGGGCGCTCGGGCCCAACCGGCCCAACGGGGATCGTGGCCTTGATGGAAGCGGTTTCGGGCCCCTTTTCGGGCCCGGCCACCCGCGATTCCAGGGCCTTACGGACTTTGTCGAGCGCCGCACGTTTCCGGGCGTGAGCCGTGCTGGGCGCGATCTTCAGGTGCTCGGCCAGGGCCCGATCGGTCACGCCCCGAGACAGGAGTTGCAGCATCTGAACCTCATCGGGCGTGAGCGCGGCTCCGCCAGCCCCCGCCCCCACCCCCGCCCCCCCCAGGCACGCCCGGACCAACTCCAACCCTTCAGCCAACTGCACCGCCTGCGCGGGCTCGACCGTCAGGCCCGGAAGGTCAGCGTCCGCATCGAGCCGCCCCTGCCCGCGCGCGGCTTCGCGGCTCGCCGTCTTGGCGTGCTGTCGCCAGATGTTCTCCGACACCGCATAAATAAAGGTCGAAAGGGCCGAGCGCGAAGGGTCATAGGTGCCCGAGTCCAGCGCCTGCCACACTGCCACCCAGGTGCGCTGCGCGAGGTCATCGATGAGATGCTGGTGGGCCATGGCCAGGCGAGTCGCAAAGCGGGCACGAACCCACCCGGCAAGCCGCGCGTGGGCGTCGTCGAAGAGGGCGCGGGGGGTTGCGATGGAAGTGCGCGCGGGAACGGGGAACACAGGCGGGACGCCTGTGCCACCAGGGGACATAGCACCACCGGCGCGCGGCGCGTCTCGCTCCGGGTGTGCCGAAGCGTGGGGCAACTGAGGGCTTGCGGGTTGGGTGGGGAGGTGGTCCCCTGGTCGTCCCATAAGCCCCGGCGTGGCGAGCGTGCCGGGCATGAAGAGGCTATTCGCCCGGGGAGGCTGGCGCTCGGGTCGGCTCAGACGGAATGGCGACGGGAACGCCACACTCTGGGCAAGGAGTGGCAGCGGGCAGGCCGGCGCGGCTGTAGCCGCAGTGCGAGCAACGGCCTTGTCGGCGGCGAAAAGCGCGGAGACCAAGGCGCGGGCCGCGGCGGAGGAGCCAGGCACCAGCGGCATAGAGCATGGCGTTGGGTACGAGAAGGTGGATAGTCGGGATGATGGGGAGGAGGCGGGGTCGGATTGGTTGGCCCGGAAAATCACTGTCCAAGCCGTGGCGATACCACCCGGCAGGTATCCCGAGGAGCGGTTGTTGGTAGTCGTACTCGAAGCCAAGCACGGGGCAGACCAAACGTGTCAAGGGACTCCCTTTCAGTTCAAGATGCCAGGCGCTCCAACAGCGTGAAGGCCATCCGTATCTCAACGCGCTGACGTCCGTCCACATAGGCGAGCCGTCTTCCGTAACCTGCTGGTGCGGGGACGATCTCCACACATAAGCCGACGCCCAGTGCGCTTGCCACCCGTCGAAGACACGGGCCACCGGCCCAATCTCGCTGTGATAGCGCTCCCGTGCTTCACGAACCTCGCGCGATCCGATGTAATCCGGCGTCGGCGGGGCGTTGTCGGGACGGCCGGAGTAGACGCATGTATCGACAATATGGCCTAGGTAATACTGAGCGATTCTCCCGCGTATCCCGTCGTTGTAGACGTTGTGCACCACGGGGTAGCGCACATTGAGAACGCATTCTAGAGAAGCCTCGACCCAAGTCAGGGCCGTCCCGAGCAGGAGCCATCCAACCAAGGCACGCAGCCTTGTCCTGAGCCTCCGAAGTCGAGTCGCGCCAGCCATACTCTGTCAAGACACCTTTGCCGGTTGCTACGGTCACGGGTGAGGCACAAACAGGGTGTTCGCACGCCCACATTCTGGGCATGGGGTGGCGGGCGTCGGCAGGCCAGCGCGGCTGTAGCCACAGTATGGGCAACGGCCTTGTCGACGACGGTAGCAGCGGAGACCGAGGCGCGGTCCGCGGAGAAGGAGCCACAGACTCAATGCATACGCAGCGGAAGCCGGAAGGAGGAGATGAAAGGTTGGAACAATCGGAAGCAAGCGGGGCGATATGTAAAGGCCCGGCGTGCCACCGTCTGGCCCCTGTTCATAGTGGCCAGCGGGGATGCCAAGCCACGCGGTGTCCTTCGGAGAAGGTGCCCAGTATGGGAGCGATCGAAATCGCGCGTGCCCGGCGGGCGTGACATACCAGGAAGCCCAACAGCCGCGCGGCCATCCAAACCGAAGCGCGACGACGTCTGTCCACACCGCCACCTCAGGGAAATCGCTGTGATCCGATGGAAGCTCGAATCGAGTTCGAGACGATGCCAACCGCACCTGCCAGAACTCTGCCCAAGAAGGCGCTCCCGCGAGCCACTCGCTTTCGGCCGCGATGCCCTGAGGAAAACTCGCTTCAAGCACCTCCTTTGGCAGACCACGAAAGATGCCCGCCGTGCCCGGCGGGAATGACCACATGCCGAGATTTGTGTAATGGGCGACAGGGCGTCCAAGAGCGCCATCAAACGCCGGCCTGTACGGGAGACGAGGAAACCAGTGGATGAAGAGGCAGTCTATTGCCGCGACGAGCCACGTCACAACCATGCCGAGTGCGAGCCACGCGATCATCCGGCTGAGTCGCCCTCGCCAGGTTCTTGGTCGTTGGTTCACGGGCGGGGAGTGGTGGGGTACTTCCAGATCGGCGCTGCCGGAGGTGGTAGACTGTTCGGCGGGTTGATCGCCGAATCACAAGGGCCGATCGGGGATGTGCCGCAGGGCGGCGATCCTCCAGATGCCGGGCAGTTTACTTCCTGCATCCAACACTGCGTAACAAACCCCTTGAAGGTCCACGTCGTCACGCAGTTGGAGGCAACACTCCATTCCCACAGTTCTTGGAACCGACAGTGCCAGCGCACACAGTTGCAGTTGCTTGTCGGAATCCCCGGGTCTGGTTGGCAATCCCAGGTGGGGCTGGCTGTCCACAGTCCCCACTTACCACGAATGAACCCGGTTTGGGGCGTGCACCCGCCCGGGCATGGCAGTGGAGGTGTCGTTCGCCCAGGAGGAGCCAACGGCACTGGAGGCGCGTTGCCGGGATTGGTCGTCCCCGGAGGGACCGAAATCGGGGGCACAGGCGGCGTGAGGGCCATCATCCCTTCCGCCATCGCCTGATAGTTCGACAGCACGCCCTCCCATTCCGTTTCCGAAATCAAATCCTTCTCGAAAGGGATGTTGGCAACCGGATAGCCCATGTCATCAAGAATGTCGATCAGTTCCTCACGGATCGACGAGGTGTTCACGACCGGGGCGATGGGGTCAGACGCCACAAAGCCCATGTCATAGTTGACGATGGGTGACGCGACCGCGTTATCCGTGTTGACGCCTTCAAGCCCCCAGTAGGAATCGAAGGCGTTCGTGATGCCCAGATCGAGTTTCACGGCTTTGACGGCATCCTCGGCCGTGCCTTCACCAAAGGTCTTGGCCAGCCAGTGACATTCACCCGCCTCAACGTCGCGAACGTACCAGACCGCGGAGAGATTCTGGCCCGTCTGGGCGGTGTTCAGGGCGAGCAGACTGTGGAAAACGTCTCCCGAAGTGGTCTTTTGCACAATCGGCGTCATCACCCAATCGCCAAGTTCGATCGCGACCGGCAGCGGCTCGAACGGGTCAGCGAGCGCCGACGAAGCGAGTGCGGTGGTCGCACAAAACAGCCACGGACTCAGGCGTTTGGCGTGGATCATGGGGGATGTTCCGGATAACGACCAGAAGTCAGCATATCGAAAACCCTTGCCTGGGGCAACACCCCACCTTCACTAACCAGACACCCGAGCGCCACGCTTATGTTGGCGAATGACCCCACGTCGCTGGCCCGGTCGCTCTGACCGGGTGCCCGCAACGGGCCGATGATGGGTGTCCCCCTCGTACCCCCACCCCCCACCCGGCGACCACGCCGTAGGATTTCCGGACCTGAACCCACAGACCTTTGGAGACCGCCATGAACGCTCGGAACGTGATTGCTGCCGCGACGCTGGTTGTTGTTGCCGGGCTGGCGCTGCCGGCCATTGGTCAGACGGGCACCGCCCCCCCCCCCCCCCCGGCTCCGGCCAAGCCCTCGCCCGCCCCTGCCAAGAACCCGGCCCACGAGGCCGAGTTGCAGGAGAAGTTGAAGAAGCAGGCCGAGGACCAGCAGAAGGTGGCCGAGAAGCAGGCGCAGCAGAAGCAGATGGCCGAGCAGGAGTTTGCCGAGGCCCAGAAGAAGGCCGCGGCGGGAACCGGCCCGGTGGGCGTGCCCGGCACCCCCGTGCCCTTCACCTTTGCCAACCAGGTGGTTGACCTGGGCAAGATCACCGACGACGTGCCCGTGCCCGTGGTCTTCAAGTTCAAGAACGTGTCGGACACGACGGTGAAGATTTTGAACATGAGCGGCTCGTGCGGCTGCACCGTGCCCGCCAAGCCCCCGAAGGACACCTTCGCCCCGGGCGAAGAGGGCGAAGTCACGGCCACCTTCAACCCCGCCAACCGCCGCGGGCGCGAGGTCAAGCACGTCTACATGGATACCGACTACCAGAAGTCACCCCGCATGGAGATGACCTTCAGCGTCGAGACTCTTCCCCGCGTGCTCGTCGAGCCCATGTCGATGTTCCTGGGCGAGCGTCGGCGTGACGATGCCGGTGCGGGCGGTCAAACGCTGGTCATCACCGGGCGCGCGGCCAACTTCGACGTCACCGACGTGCTGCTGGCCGACAGGTCGAAGAACTTCACGTTCACCCGGCTCGACAAGACCACCATCAAGGGCGACGACGGGGCGGACCTGACGCGCATTCAGTATTCGGTGGACCTGGCCCCGGGATTGCCCATCGGGCCCTATCGCACCTCGCTGGTCGTTGCGACCAACGACGCCAAGAAGCCCAACGTGACCGTCGCCGTGAGTGCCGCGGTCGTGGGCGACCTGCGTCTCGTGCCCGATCGCGTCAGCCTCGTCAGCACTCAGATGGGCCAGCCCTGGTTCCGTGATATCCGCATCGAGCACCGCCGGGGTGAATCGTTTGCCATCCTGGGCGTTGAAGTTGTGGACCTGTCGCCCGACTTCGGGGCCGTGATGGATGTGATCCCCGTGACCCCCAACGCGGCCCTCAACCAGATGGGCGGCTATCAGATCCGCATCGCCGGCATGACGCCCACCAAAGGCGGCCAATCAACCGCGAAGGTCATCATCCGCACCAACATCAAGGATCAGGAAACCATCGAGGTGCCCCTCGCCGTGAACATCATCCTCGCGGCACCCCAGCAGTAATCACCAAACGCGTGCGGGCGTTTGTCCGCACGATTCACGATGAACCAGCCTTCGACGCCCCTTCTCTGACGAGAAGGGGCGTCTTTTCAGGAGTCGCCAGCATGGATCGCTCGTCGCGGCTGATGTTTGGTGGTGCGTGTGCGGCGGTTCTCATCGCGATGCCTTTGGCGCAAGCCCAGCCGCCAGCCGCGCCGCCGGGTGGAGCGCCGCCTCCCTCAAGCACCGTCACACCCCTCGGCACCGGGCAGTTGCCCTTCCAACCCCAGGGCCCGCCGAAAGACATCAACGAGCGATTGGAGCGTCTGCGCATCGCGGCCCGCCGCGCGTTTGCAACCGCCGTCGATCGCGTAAACCGTGGCGTGGACGCGACCGATCGGCCCGTGCCCCCAGCGGTGCTGACGGTCGAGAACCGCTTCCGCGACGTGGGCGCGATCCCGGATACCCAGCCACTGCAGATCGAGTGGCGGCTGACCAACCCCACCGATGCGCCCGTCCGCATCATGCAGGTCCGCAGCACCTGCGCGTGCATCACGATCGACAACCCCGAGCAGACCATCGCGCCGGGCCAGACCAGCAGTCTGCGGATCACCTTCAACCCCGATGGCCGCATGGGCGTGGAGTATCGCGAACTGGAAATCCTCACCGACGCGCTGGCGGGCGGGCGGTTTCGCGTCGGGTTCCTCGTCGAATCCCGGGCACGGGTGATGATCGACCCGGTGTCGCTCAACCTGGGCGAGGCGCGCTTCGGGACCGGCGGGGCCGCATCAACCGAGAGCGGCTTCTGGTTCATCGGACGCGACCCCGCCTTCGACGTCACCGGCGTGTCCTTCAACCCCCCCGCGCCAGACTTCACCCTGACCCGCGGCATCCGCGAAACCTTCAAAGGCGACGACGGCACCGATCAAGTCCGCGTCCGCTACAACGTCTCGTTCACGCCCTCGTTGCCCCTGGGCAAGCGCGAAGCGACGCTGGAAGTAAAGACCAACGACGCGGTGCGGACCATGCTGCCGGCGGTCGTCACCGCCGAGGGTGTGGGCGATCTGCGCTTCCGCCCGGGCCGAATGCGCCTGCAAGGCATCGGCGCGGGCAACGCGTGGCAACGTTCCATGCGCGTGGACCACCGCGACAACAAGCCCTTCCGCTTACTGAGCGTGGAAGCGGTGGACACGCCGCCGGAGTGGGGCGTGGTGCTGGATATCGAAGACGTGCCGCCGGATTCCGAAGCGGGCACGGGCCCGGGCTACATGATCCGCGTCTTCGGCATCGCCCCCAAGACCGACATCCCCATCGGCGGCATCCTGCGCATCCGCACCGATGCGCCGAATCAGGCTGTGGTGGAGTATCCGTTCGTGGGCGGCTCGCCTCGCGGCGCGACGCCAGTGGACGGGCAGGGCGCCGGAGGCGATACGCCCGCTGGCGCGCCGGCGGGTGAGGGTGGGAATGCTGAAGGAGGACGCGCCGATGGGCAGTAACGCGTGTTGCGGGATCACGATCGGGCCGATCGCGGGCAAAGCCATGCTGCTGCTGGTGCTGGCGGCCATGGTGGGCGTGGTGCACTCGCGCGTCACGCCGATCGCGACGTTGCAGCCTGCCCAGCCCGCGCCGATCGAGGCGCTGCTGGGACCGAAGACCGATCCACACGCCACGCCTGCCGAGCCTTCGCCGAAGCCCGAGCCGGCGACGCCAGCGCCCGCGAACCCGAATCCCACTCCCGCGCCAAGCGCCGTGCTGCCCGTGACGCCGACCCCCACACCGGTCACACCACCAAAGGTCACCCCCCCCACCGCCAAGGCCGACGACGCGCTCTTCGTCACGCTGGATCAAACCAGGCAACTCTTCGAGCGCGTCACCTCAACCGGCGACGTGGTCTTCGTCGATGCGCGGAACGCGCCGGAGTTTGCCGCGGGCCGCATCGCCACAGCGATCAACCTCTCGCCCGACCGCTTCTTCGGCGGCATCCCCCCCGAACTCGACGCCATCGCCCGCGAGTTCATCGTCGTCGTCTACTGCGGCGGCGGCGAGTGCGACGCCTCCAAACTCGTCGCCAAGCGCTTCAACGAACAGGGCTACACCAAGGTGTACGTCTTCAACGCGGGCTACCCGGCATGGGTCGCTGCGGGCCTGCCGGTGGAGAAGTAGGCAAACCGATGCACCGAGAAACCGATACACCGATAAATGAAGGCGTCGGTTTCGGCTCAATGTGCTTTCTGTGTCGGCGTTGATGTATCGGTGTATCGGTTTGGAAAGGACTCCCGTGACCTGCCCCACCGCCATCGCCTCTTCGCTCTCGTTCGCCTCACCCATCGTGCGCCTCGCGCTCGGCGGCCTCATGGTCTTCAGCGGGTGGATGAAACTGGGCATCTCGTCGTTCGGCGGCCTCATGCCGATCCTGACGCCGCTCGACTTTGCTTATTCCATTCAGGGCTTCAAGATGGGCCTGCCCGAGAGCATCACCATCCTCCTCGCGTTCGTCATTCCCTGGCTGGAACTGATCGCCGGCCTTTCGGTGCTGCTGGGCCTGTGGGCCCGCGCCGGCGCGGGCCTCATCGCCCTCATGATGCTCGGCTTCATGGCGGGCATCGCCTCGCTCATGATCCGCAACCTGGACGTCAACTGCCCCTGCTTCGGCGCACTCAAACTCTTCTGCTCCGGCCCGATGGGCGCGTGCCACCTCGTCCGCAACTCGTGCTTCCTGCTCGCAGCGGTCTGGATCATCACGCTGGGACCGGGGCCCCTGGCCATCGACAAGCATCTCGCCGCCAGCTGATCGTGGCCGTCGGCTTTGCCTCGGGCCCATGCAATCGCCCCCGCGCGATTCCCAACAACCTGACATGTTCGCGCACGCCCATTCCGAATCGCGTCACCTGCACCGCTCCAACTACCACCGCCTGATCGGCGGCGTGTGCGGCGGCATCGCCGATTGGCTGGGCTGGAGCCCCACGCTGGTACGCATCATCTACGTCATCGCCAGTTGCGCTAGTGCCGCGTTCCCGGGCATCCTGGTATACCTGATCCTGTGGGTGCTCATGCCGCGGGCGCGGGAGTAAAGTCCGCTCGGTCACCGCCGATGGCGTCACGGCCCCAGCAGATCACAGAACGCCGAGCAGTACTTGCCGTCGCCCTTCTCGAATCGACCCGCGAGGATCCCGTCGATCGCGCCATCAATCTCCGCGTAAATCCTGGCAAAGTTCAGTTCGTGCAGCCCGATCCGCCCACGCTCGCCTGTGGAGAGCACCCAGTACTCCGCGTGATCAAACGGCGGCCGTGGCGACTCCCGCCCAGGCGCCACGATCGACGCGTTGCTCAGCGCGAGCGCATACATGCCCAGTTGCAGGTCGTCGGGCTTGGGTTCCGTGATTTTGCCCGAGGCGCGGCCAGTCTTGTAATCGATGATGATGCGCGAGCCGTCCGGGGCCTGATCCACGCGATCGAGTTTGGCGGTGATCGTGTGCTCGTGCCCGTTGCGCGGATAGGCAATCGTGTGCGACGTCTCGATATCCAGCACCTGGCTGGCAGGGTCGTGCAAACGCTCGAAGGCCAGCCGCAACTGCTCCAGCGCCTGATCCAGCGTCGCGCGCGTAAGCGCCTCCCCCCGCGCCACCGCCGCTTTGAACCGGCCCCGGGCGATCGCATGCAGTTCCGCCAGCCCGCCCCCACCACCCCCACCCCCACCCCCCGTGCCCAGCGCGGGCACGCCCTCGGCCTCCCGCGCGCGAAGCCGCGCGTAGAACCGCTGAAGGCTCTCGTGCACGAGCGTGCCCAGTACCATCACGGGCGAACCCTGATCCGGCGCGCCGAGCACATACCGCAAGTAGTAGCAGCGTGGGCAGCGCCGATAGGCATCGATCTGCGTGTACGACAGTTTCAGCGGCACTGGCGGCGGCCTGAACACCATCCCGCCCGGGCTGGTCGTCCGCGCTACTGAGCCCTTCCCGCCCCCCCCTCCGCGCGGTGCCCGCGCCGCCTCGATCTGCTCAATGGTCTCCTTCCATGCTCCCGGTGAGCCAGCCGCCGCAGCCCAGTCCGGCGCGGAGCCGCCGGACTCCATCGCCGCGATGATGGCCAGGTGGCCCGCCGCCTCGCGCAGCGCCGCCTGCGCACTGGCCAGGTCCTCGGGCGTCGTGCCCGGGCGATCGATCGCGTCGAGCGCCGCCGCCGCGGCCGCCCGCGCCTCCAGCCGCCGCTGCGCCACCCCGGCACGAAACTTGGTCAGACTCGGCGGGGGCCCACTCGACGTCGGTATCGGCAACGCTCCGCGCGCACTCAGCCGCGCACCCTGCGCAATCGCCGCCTCGATCACGCTCGCGCCGGACACGATCGTCGCCAGCGGCCCCGCACGCGGATCAGCCGGGTTGGGCACCAGGCTCCGCACATACGCCGTCGTCTCGGTCTCGGTCTTGGGGATGAATGTCACCAGCACCAATCGCTGCTTCGCCCGCGAGCACGCCACATAGAAAATCCGGCGTTCCTCATCCAGCCGACGCGCCTCGATCGCCCGCGCGTCGCTCCCCCGATCAACCACACTCGGCGGCAACACCTCGGGCTCATTGATTCCCTTGGTTCGTGGGTAGCCGTTGTTCCCGCGCACCCGTGGCACAAACACCGTGTCAAACTCCAGCCCCTTCGACCCGTGCGCCGTCAACAACTGCACACCCTCGCCCGATTCCTCTTCTTCGGCGCGAACCGGGTCGGCATCATCAATCGCCACCTCGGACTCCGTCGCGTCCTCGGTCTGATCGACGCGCTCTTCAGGGTCCATCGCCTCGGCACGTTCCCGATCGCTCAGGTCGTCCATGTACGCGCGGAACGCCGCGAGGTCGCGCGGCTCATCAAGCCGCGATTGGCACTCGCTCGCCAGCCGCAGGAGCGACACGAGCGCCTCGACGCGGGCCGTGCGATCGGCAGCGGGCAGCAGGTCAGCGTGGGCCGCGCCCGTGCACACCGCGATCCGCCACAGGGCCTGCTCGCCCGTCAACGTGGCGGCATCTCGCGCCAGGTCATCGTGCAGCGCCGCGAAGCGCGTCAGCGTGTGCGCGACCGCCGCGCCGGCCGGGTTCCCCGGCGCATCGCTGCTCAACTCCTGAGCACGCAGCCACGCCACAAACCCCTCGCCGCTTGACGAACGCCCTCGCGACGAGTCATCCTTGCCATCGCCTTCACCAACACTCTTCGCCAGCCCATGCCGCCGATACGCACGCTCCCAACCCGTCACGCGGTCGGGCGCGAGCCCGAAGGGTGGCCTCAGCAGAATCCGCCGCGCCGCCCACGTCGCGTCCGGGTTCACGAGCAGATCAACCCACGCCAGCACGTCCGCCACACCCGGGTCATCATGCCGGGTGCCGCCCGTGGGCCGGTGGATCGGGATGCCCTCGAGTTCGAGCGCCGCGCTGATCCGATCCAGATCCAGATGCGTGCGGGCCACCACCGCAAACGAATCCCAAGCCGACGGCACCCTTCCCTCCGCCTGGGCCTTGGCGCGGGCCGCGAGGATCATCGCCGCGATCGGCTCACCGTCCTCGTTCTCCCTGCGCATGTTCACGATCGTGACGATCGGGTCCTCGCCCGCGCCGTCGCCTGCGGCCTCGCACTTCTTCTTGGGCGCAAAGCGGTGCGTCGCGCCGCCGATCACGCGGTTGCACGCCGCGACGATCGCGGGCGTGGAGCGGTAGTTGGTCGCCAGTTCGACCAGCGCGCTGGCCGGATACGCCTCGCTGAAGCGCTGAAACGCCAGGTCATCGGCCCCACGAAACGCGTAGATCGACTGGTCGTCATCGCCCACCACGCACAGATCGGGGCCATCGTCGCCAGTCTGCCCGCCGTGCCGCGCGGGCGGCATGAGCGCCTGGAGCAACTGAATCTGCGCCTCGTTCACATCCTGAAACTCATCCACCACGGCATGCCGCCATTCGTCGCGAATGATCGCTGCCGCCGCCCCTCCCGCCTCCTTCGACCGCAGCAGTTCCAGGGGCAGTGTGATCAGGTCACCAAACGCCAGCCACGCGCGGGCACGCGTGGTGCGCTGAAAGTGGCCAAAGAGCGCCGCCATATCCGCGAAGCGCCGCTGCCGGGCCCGGTCGGCCTCGGGCGACACCACCGTGCCCTGATGAAACAGTCCAGGACCGCGCGCCCCCCGTACCACGCCACCCTCGATCGACTCGCCCCACCGCTTCGCACACTTCGCGAGCGCTTCGGGCGTCAGCGCGTGATTCCAGAACGCCTCGAAGTGCGCGTCAATATCCCGCACCAGCGCGATGGGCGACCCGGCACGGTCATCCCGCAGCAGGTCGTGCTCCATCACCAGTTCGCGGATCAACCGCCGTCGCTGCGCCGAATCCATCAGCACCGGCTCAACATCACCAGCAAACGACCCGCCCCCCCCACCCCCACGCTTCCCGTCATGCCCCAGGTTCAGCACATCCGCGAACCGTCGGATCAGCCGTAAACCCAGCCCGTGAAACGTGTGCGCGTGAATCTGCGCCGCGGCCGACGAACCCAGTTCCGCGCTCAAGCGCGACCGCAACTCGCTCGCCGCCTTCACGCTGAACGTCACGGCAACGATGCGGTCCGGCCGCTCGCCCTTCACCTTCACCAGGTGCGCGATGCGACCCACGATCACCCGCGTTTTCCCCGTGCCCGGCCCGGCCAGCACCGCGAGCGGTCCGCCCGTGTGCTCCACTGCGCGCCGCTGCGCGTCATTCATCGACGCGGTCACGCCCCGCCCTCCCGCCGACGCTGATACCAGTGCACAGCACACGACCCATACACATGCGTCTCCGGACCGATCGCCCCCGGAATCGACAGATCCCCGGGCACCGGTGGCACCGCCGCCGCCGCCAGCACGCCAGCCGCCGTGGCCGCGCCGGGCCCGGCTGTGAACGCGACGCGCACACCGTCGTCCTGGTCGAGGCGCTCAACGCCCTCTGCACCCTCACCCCCGGCCTCACCCGCGAGCACGCCGCCAATCAGTTCGCCTTCTTCATTCAACATGTCGTCAAGTTCGGACGGCTCGGGTCGCGCGGCTGGCCGCGCGCCTGGCTTCGTTCCGCGTTTGGGCGCATCTTGGCCATGTGGGCCCGAAGCCGGGGCTCGCGCCGAGCCCTTCCGCATCGAGCCCTTGGTCGATGTGCTGGTTTCATCCTCCCAGCGAACCCGATCACGCTGGTACTTCTTCTTTCGCGCGAATCTGGGCGTGTCAATCCGCCGCTCAGGCACCGGCGCACTCTCACCCCCACTCGCTTCCACGCTCACCATGAACGGATTCGGCGTCCGCACAATGAGAAACCCATCGTCCGCAAGCAGTTGCACCAGCTCGGCACACTGCGCCTTCACCCGCGCCCATCCCAGCGCCTCCGTGATCAGCGGATACGGCGGATCGAGGATGATGAGGTCGGTTGGCCACGGGCAACGGGCGATGATCGACATCCCCAGCGCGTCGCCCATCACCAATCGGCCCCGATCGGCACACCGAAGTGTCTCGATGTTCTTTTCGATCGCACTGCCCGCGAGGCGGTCTTTGTCGACAAACAGCGCCGACGCCGCCCCCCGGCTCAGGGCCTCAAACCCCATCGACCCCGACCCGGCAAACAGGTCCACCACCGCCGCGTCGCGCACACGCAAGCCCAGCATGCCGAAGATCGACTCGCGGATGCGGTCAGGCATCGGGCGCGTGGAAAGTCCCTCGGGAGTCCAGAGTCTTCTCGATCGATATTCGCCAGCGATGATGCGCACAAATGAGGATACGCAGGAGATCACACACCACCCTCCCCCGGTCCTACCGGGGGAGGTGTCACGAGGCTCGGCGAGTGACGGAGGGGGCTCCGTACAAGCGAATCCGCAGCATGGATCGAGCCCAACGAGAAGACCGCCTCGCGGATTCGGCCACCTCCACCCGCCCCTCCCAAAACTGCGCGCGGGGGAGGCTTGGGGTCACTTGCCTTCCAGCATATTCACCACCGCCCGACCGGCATCATCCCCTCGATTCGCCGCCCATTCCTTCGCCGTCAGGTTGTCGCGGTCACGCGTCTCGCGATTCGCCTTGCTCTCCAGCAGCATCCGCACGGCCTCCACATTCGCGCGCCAGGCCGCCCGCATCAGGGGCGTCACGCCGTTCACGCTGTCGGCCTGATTCACCTTCGAGCCCCGCGCGATGAGCATGCCGATGAGGTCGGTGTCCACCGTGTCGGGCTCAAACGCCAGCCACAGCGCACTCTGGCCGCTCTGGTTCACCGCGTCGATCGACGCGCCGGCATCGAGCAGAATCGACACCTTCTCGCGGCTGCCGATCCGCGCCGCGTAGAGCAACGGCGTGTCCCCCCACTTGTTCCGCGATTCCGGATTCGCACCCTGGCGCAAAATGGTCTGAAGAGACTCGGCGCTCCCCCGACCCGCCGCGAGCATGAGACTCGTTATCCCCTGGTCGTCGCGTGCGTCCACGTTCGCGCCCGCCTCAATGAGCGCCCGCACCACCGACGCCTCTTCACCCATCGCGGCATACATGAGGGCCGTGCGCCCGTCCGCCGCCTGGGCGTTCACGTTGGCGCGGGCTTCGATCAGCGTCTTGACCACGCCCAGGTGACCGGTGCGGGCGGCATAGATCAACGCCGTCATCCCCTGCTCCGGCCCGGCGCTGATCTGGCGGGCATTGGCGTCGCCCCCGCTCTTGAGCACCGCCGACACCGACTCGGCGTTGCCACTGCCCGCCGCTTCCAGCATCGTGATGACGCCGGGCGACTGCTGCACCTGCACCGGCTCGGTGTAGGCGCGAAGCGTCCAGGCCAGGTAGATCGCTACGCCGCCGACGGCGAGGATCAGCAGGATGCTCAGGCCACGTGCGCCGCCTTGGTTCGAACTGGACATGCTGAGATTCCCAGGAGAAAGTGTCGAGAAACCGGAACGTGATTCGGAAGCGCCAAGCGGCTCATTCACACCCATCGGGCCAGGGCCCGACCGGGGTTCATTCTTCCTCGGCATGAGGCTTGAACGACGCCACCACCTGCGCCTGGATCAGCGCCGGGGTGTATTCGTCATGGCTGTAATCCATCGTGTAACTGCCCTGGCCCCCGGTGATGCTCTTGAGTTCGTTGGAGAAGTTCATGAGTTCCGAGAGCGGCGCGATCGCTTTGATCACGCACGCATCGCCCGGGATCACATCGCTGCTCTGCACGCGGCCGCGCTTGGTGCCCGCGATGTCGCTGGCGATGTCGCCCATCTTCTCGGCGGGTGCCGTCACCTCCATGTGCACATACGGCTCCAGCAGCGCGGGCCGCGCCTTCTGAATGGCGTCGATGAACGCCTTCTTGCCCGCCGCGACGAACGCGACTTCCTTGCTATCCACCGGGTGGTGCTTCCCGTCGGTCACGCACACTCGCACACCCACCATCGGGAACCCGGCAAACGCGCCGGTACCGAGCACCGAGCGCACACCCTTCTCAATGGCGGGCATGAACTGCTTGGGGACCGAGCCGCCCACCGTTTCATTCACAAACTCAAAGCCTTCGGGGTGGTCGGCAGGCAACGGCTCGACGCGCAAATACACCTCGCCGAACTGGCCCGCACCGCCGGTCTGCTTCTTGTGGCGATAGTGCCCGTCGGCCTTGATGAGGATCGTTTCCTTGTACGCCACCTTCGTCGGCTTGGTCTCCAGTTCGATATTGTGCCGGTGCTTGAGTTTCTCAAGCACGATCCGCAGGTGCAGTTCGCCCATCCCGCGCAGGACCGTCTGCCCCGTCGCCGCGACCCGTTCCATCACAAAGGTCGGATCCTCTTCCATCAACTTGTGCACCGCGCCAGAAAACTTCGTCTCGTCGGCGTGGTTCTTCAGTTCCACCGCCACGCCGTAGAGCGGCTGGGGGATCGGCAGCGCCGGCGGCACAAAGACCTGGGCCGGGTCGCCGTGCAGCACCGAGTTGAACCGCAGTTCATCGAGTTTGGGCACCACGCCGATGTCGCCCGGGCCGATGGCCTCGCACTCGGTGTGCTCCTTGCCACGCAACTTGAAGAGGTGCCCGATCCGCAGCGGCTTCTTGCCATCGTTGTGAAACAGTTCGGCCTTGGCCCGCACCGTGCCCTGCAGCACGCGAAACACCGAGAGTTTGCCCACAAACGGGTCGTTGAGCACCTTGAAGACGTGCGCCACCACCGGCTTGTCCGGGCTCGTCAGGTCGGGCTCGAACATCTGGGCCTGCCCGTCGGCACCCCTCAGCGTCACATGCGGGGGCATCGCCTCCAAGGGGCTCGGGCACTGGGCGTCGATGATGTGCAGAAGGTCCTCAATCCCCGCGCCGGTCTTCGCCGAGCAGAACAGCACAGGAATCAGGTGCCCGGCCCGCAGCGCCTTTTCGGTGGCGACGTGCACCTTGGTCGGGTCAAGTTTGTCGCCCTTCTCGAAGTACTCCGCCGTCAGTTCATCGTCCTCGGCCACGATCTGCTCGACGATGTGCGTGTGCGCCTCCTCCACCGTCATCATGGTCGGCTCGCCGCCCGCCTCGGCATGGTCGCGATCGAACACATCCACCACATCGGTGTTGCCCTTGATGGGCAGGTTGATGGGGATGCACTCTTTCCCGAAACTCTGGTGGATCTGGTCGAGCAGCGCATCCAGCGCCGGCGACTCGTGGTCGATCTTGTTGATGATGATCATCCGGGGCAGGCCCAGTTCGGCCGCCATCTTCATCACCCGCCGGGTCGTCACCTCGACGCCTCGATTGGCATCGATCACCACGCCGACCATCTCGGCTGCGGAAAGCACGCTGGCAAAGTGCCCGAAAAAATCGCCCGCGCCGGGCGTGTCGATCAGGTTGATCTGCCGGCCGCCCCAGGAGCAAAACGCCAGGTGGCTGGCCAGCGAGTGCTTGTGGTGCTTTTCCTCGGGGTCGTAGTCGCACACGGCGGTGCCGTCGGCGACCGAGCCCATCTTGCCGATGGCCTTGGCCTGAAAGAGGATGCGTTCAATGAGGGTGGTCTTACCCACCCCTTGGTGGCCGGCCAGCACGAGGTTCCTGATGTCCGCGGTTCGTACAACGCTCATGGGGCAACACCTCCGACGCGCGCCCACCCCCCCCCACCCCACCGCTTCCCATGACCCGCGTAGACCGCGAGTGCCCGGGGGCGCGCGACCAACAGCCTCAGTGTACCAACGAAACGCGACCGTCAGGGAGCGTGAATGGCCACGCGCCAACACCCCCGCAGCCCACCCTTTACGCTGGGGTGCTATCGCATACGTTTTGCGCGATTCGCGTTAAAGGCCATTGCAGCCCGTCCTAGGCCCCTCTCACGCCGACCCTCCGCCCCCCCCCACCCACATCGTCCGGCGTGCGTATAGGCGAACGGAAGGATTTGCGCGCAATGTGTGGTCGATCCGCCGCGAATTCGCGCGGAAAAGGGACCGTTGGCACGCCGG
Organism: uncultured Phycisphaeraceae bacterium; assembly: GCA_964588585.1. Classification (GTDB taxonomy): domain Bacteria; phylum Planctomycetota; class Phycisphaerae; order Phycisphaerales; family UBA1924; genus JAEUIX01. The sequence goes on along the minus strand of CAZPPX010000002.1, from coordinate 206,956 downwards.
TGCAAAAGCAGAAAAGCGGGTTCGGCGCGAACTAGTTCACGCTCCCTGCCGGTCGCATTTCGTTACGCTTCCTCGTCCACCAGCCCGCCCGGGATGATGTCGATCACGCGGTACGCCACCTCGACCTCGAGCGTGAAATCGATCTGCGGCCCGCCAGGCGACTGCTGGGGAAACCGGTACGCCAGCACGGCACGCTGGCGGATGAACGACTCGACAATGCTGGCACCCTCAGGAGTTTCCCGAGTCGTGGTCGCGGGCGTCGTGGCGGCCGGTTGGCCGCTGCTGGGCAACTCGCCGGTCGATGCACCGGCACGGGAGGCGCGAAGGGATGACAGGTCGGCGCGGTCGGATTGCCGAGCCCGCCGCGCGGCACCCGCCGCGAGCAGGCCCTCGATCCCGTCATTGGCCGACGCGCGAATGCGGGGCGAGTTCATGCCTGAACGGCGGCCCGAGTTGGTGCCCAGTTGCCCGCTGTCCACTCCCGCGACGCCGCCCTGCCTCCGAGGCGGCGCCGCGGGAACCGGCGCGATGAGTTGCGAGATGAAGTCGTCGATTCGCACGACAGACCCAGTGGCGAGTGGCGTGCCAGAAGAGCCACACCAGCGGTGACCGATAAGAACAGGGTTGGGACGACGCGGCAGCGCACCGGACGCTTCAGACTGTCGCACGGCCGCAGCGCGTTGCTTGGGCGCGACAGTGAGCGATCTGGCTAACCGCCTACAACTTGTGTTGTGGCCCCGCTCGACTTCCGCCGGCGATCGACCGTGTTCGACGAGCCGCCGTTTGGCAGGCTCCCGGCGCGGCATTGGTTCAGCGGTGGGGCTATCGCGTTCACGTTTTTCGTTGGCGACTTCATCGCCCGAGGCGTCCCATCGTGGGTCGCCTTGAGCGTGTCGCTGGGCGTCCTGGCCATCCTCATGGCGATGGTCATTGGCCATAACCTCCGCCTGAAGCGCTTGCTGCGTGCCGCCGACGGCTTGGTCTGCCCGGAATGCGGCTACGACCTCCGCGCGTCGCCCGAGGAAGGCACCTGCCCCGAGTGCGGCATTCGGTATGAGCATGCCGCCGTTCGGAAGCGGTGGCGGTGGCATCATGGATATTGGTAACCCGGAACTCCCTCCCGGCGTCGCACAGCCTCCCCCCCACGCCACCCTCCCGCAGGGAGCGGGGAGGGGTGGGGGGTGGTTTCACCTTGGTTTCTCAGCCCCCTCAGCCTACTATCTCGACCCACCAGTTGGGGCCAGCGCACGCCTTTCGGCGGCGGGGCTCCTAACTCTCTCGGCTCCGGGCCCCCCCTCAGCCCGTGACGCCGGAAAGGACAGCGGCACATGGCGCGCATTCTCGAATTGCTCCTCACCGAAAACGTCGAAGGCACCGGGATCGTCGGTGACGTGGTCAAGGTTCGCAAGGGCTATGCCCGCAACTATCTGCTCCCCCGCGACTTTGCGACCACCCCCAGCCCCGAGAAGATCGCCCAACTCAAGACCAAGCGCGAAGAGGCCCAGAAGGCTCTGGCCGAGCTCCGCAAGCAGCGCGAGGGGATCATCTCCAAACTCGAAGGGCACCAGATCACGCTGGTCCGGTCGTGCAACGACCAGGGCATTCTCTACGGCGGCGTGACCCAGCAGGACATGGTCGATCTGCTGACCAAAGAGAACTTCAAGGGCATCAAGCCCCGCGACGTGCGGATCGGCGCGGCCATCAAGCGCGTGGGCGACTACGACATTCATGTGAAGTTCGAGGCTGACCTCGAAGCGACGGTGAAACTGCATGTGAAGGCTGATCGCGAACTGGACCTGGGCGACAAGCCGGTCCCGGCTCCTGAAGCCGCGGCACCTGCCGCCGAGGGCGCGGTCCCGGAAGCAGCAGCCCCCGCGGCCCCGGCCGCCAAGGGCGAGAAGCCCGCGAAGGGCGAGAAGGCACCCAAGGCCGACAAGGGCGAGGCCAAGGCTGCCGAGCCCAAGGCCGAGGGCGAGAAGGGCGAGAAGCCCGCGAAGGCCAAGGGCGAAAAGGGCAAGAAGGACGGGAAGGGCGAAGATGCGCCTGCCGCGCCGAAGTCCAAGACCGGCTGGGGTGCCACGGCGGAAGTGCCGACGGGCCTGGCCGACCTGCTCAAGCCCAAGCGCGAGCGGCGCGAACGGCGGTGAGGTTGGGTGGTTGATGTGACGTGAGATCAAAACGGCCCGCCGGAACACCGGCGGGCCGTTTTTCGTTTGTGGTGGCACAGGCGCCCGCCTGTGTTGCGGCGAAGCCGCAGGTGAGCGTTCGCGCGTGGGCCAATCAGTCGCCGCTGCGCGGCGAACACAGCTGTGCCAACCGTCCGCACTGGTTCAGTGCACCAACGCCACGGCTTTTTCGATTTCTTCGATGACCTGGCGGACCTGGAAGGGCTTTTTGAGGAAGCCGTCGAAGCCTTGCCCGCGGAGGCCGACGAGTTGGCCGTCGGTGAGTTTGCCGCTCATGGCGATGATCTTGGTGAGTTGCAGGTCGTCCTCGCCGCGGACCATGTTGGCGACGGCGCGGGCGTCGCCCTCGCTCAGGTGGATGTCGAGGAGAAGGACGTGCGGCTTGAAGCGCTCGCACTCGATGCCTGCGGCAAACCCGGTGGTCGCGGTGCGGACTTCGTAGTTGGCCTGCTCGCTCAGGACTTTCTGAAGGACTTCCACGATTTCCTGCTCGTCATCGACGACCAGCACGCGGGTGCGGCCGGACATCACGCCATCCATGGGGATGTTGTGGGCCTTCATGAACTTGATGAGTTGCGAGACGGGAATCCGGCGGTCCTTGCTGCCCGGGATCCGATAGCCCTTGAGGGCACCCGAGTCGAACCATTTCGACACGGTGCGGGGGGCCACGTTGCAGATTTTGGCGACCTCACCGGTCGTCAGCACGTCTTTGTCGAAGGGCATCTTCTCGTCCTCGGCAAGGGGCGTCGGGTCGACCTCAAAGAAAGGCGGAGCGCCGTCCGTGGCGTGCCGCACGATGAGTGCATCGACCACCGCGCGACCCTTCTTGACCGCCTGATCGGCAGAAGCCGCCGATCTCTCGCATGTGGCGCTGTTCCCCCGGGTGATGCGGTCGGCACAACCTGCGCCCACGTCCGGAGAACCGGCTTATCGGGCGAAAACACTTCGTTCTGGTGGCACAGGCGTCCCGCCTGTGTCGAGGCGGAGCCTCGCGATGGGCGTTCGCGCGGGAACCCAAGATTCGCCGCGAAGCGCGGCGACCACAGACGGGATGCCTGGGCCACCGAAGGCGCTTGGAGTGGACTCAATCCAGGGGGAACAATGACCACGCCATGGCACACTCTTCGGAACACGCTTGCGTTCCTCCTCCCGGCATGCTCCTGGTGATCTCCGGCCCGTCGGGCGTGGGCAAGACCACCATCACGCGGGCGCTGCAGACCGCCTTCACGGGGTCGGTGTTTTCGGTGTCGGCCACGACGCGCCCACCCACGGCTCAGGACCGGCCGGGGGTTGACTACGACTTTGTCTCCGACGCGCGGTTTGACGAGATGATCGCCCACGGCGACCTGCTGGAATGGGCCAATGTGTTTGGCCGAAAATACGGCACGCCCAAGCGGTGGACCCTCGACCGGCTGGCCGAGGGCAAACTGGTCATCCTGGAGATCGACGTGCAGGGGGCCCAGAGCGTGAAGCGCCAACTCCCCGCGGCGTTCTGCATGTTCGTGCTGCCGCCGAGTGATGAGACGCTGCTCGAACGGCTGAAGGCCCGTGGGCGCGATGGGGAAGAGGTGATCCAGCGGCGCTTTGCCGAGGCGCAGCGGGAGATGACCACGGCGCGGACGTGCGGGGTATACGACGTGTTCCTGGTGAACAGCGACCTGGACGCGACGATTCTGCAGGCGATTTATGCGGTGCGGGCGGCGCTGCAGAATCGGGGCGTGAAGGGGGGGTGAGCGGGATCAGCAGCCGTCGAAGTGAGCCGCGATGTAGTCGGCAAGGTCGTCTGGATCGATGATGGTGTCGTGGTTGAAGTCCGCCTCAGGGCAGGGTGGCATCGAGAAGTAGCAGGCGATGTAGTCGGCCAAGTCGTCAGGGTCGAGGTTGCCGTCGCCGTTGAAGTCGGCGGGGCAAGTTGCCACGACGCTGAAGTTACGATGAGACGAACCAGTGTCGCCTGCCAGCGTGCTGGCAACCACATACCAGGTGTATTCGCCGATAGGGAGTGCTTCTTCCGAAGGCACCGTCAGTGTCAGAGAGGCCAAGTCTTCATACACACGCAGCGGGTTATCGGCAAGAACCTCGCTGCCTTGATAGATGAAGAGCGTCCAAGACTCGCCGCCGCTGCTCTCCCAACCAAACGTCAGCGGATCTCCAGCCGGAATGACCGCCGCGGGAGCAGGCGAGAGCGGTGACACCGACTCGGCGACTGCCAAGGAGATTGTCGGAGGATTCAGGTTCCAGCCCATGACGTCAAGGGCTTCGATATCCGGTCGGGTGATGTAGCGGTTTTGATTGCCGGAGTAAGTCACTGCCGTCGTCGCGGCGGGATCCATAACGCCGATGGGCTGGCTGGGAGTGAGCCGCGACACAGACCGCCAATGAGAACCCTGGAAACCGTCGCCGCCCGTTCGAGTGCCGCGAGATGCCTTGTAGACCGCGTTCTGATCGCCCGTGCGTGTGATCCACGAAGCCTCGATCGTTGGCCGCAGTTCGCGCGAGAGGAGAAGGAACTGACCCGTTGATGCGGGAATGTTCGATTCAGCAAATCGGAACAGATCCCAGGAAAACAGAATGGTCGGCTGTGTGGTAGCCTCTGCCTGACTCGAGAAGCCGAACAAGTGCAGGCACTCATGCGTGACGACTGACTCAAACATCTCGTGGCCCGACAGCAATGGACCCCTCCAAAACTGCCATTTCAGCGTCGCCGATGGGGGTCGAATCGTGATCGTGCCATCGTTGCTGGTTGTTTGTGGGGCAAAGCCAAGATGCTTGTTGAGTGCGCTGGGAACGACTACCGAAGTCGCATCAGCCGCAGTGGTTCCAGTCCAAAAGAAAGGAATGTTGGGTGCTGGTAGCGCGTTGTACAGTTTGATTTCGGTTACCGACTCATTGTCCGCCTCTGCCTGATTAATGAGGCGATCCTTCGCGGCCGCCGCACCGGCGACGTAGCCTTGAGATCCTTGCGCTTGACCAATCGAATCCGGAAGCGTTGGCGCAGCCCATGTGAGCGTGAACAGCACTGTGCCTGTGCTGCCCGTGAGGATGCGTTCCAGACGTGTCTTGACCCGACCCAGCGCCCCCATCATGGGCGCTACGCGTGCCGCGCCCAAAGCCGTTTCGGCGTTCTGCGGATCTACCGCAAAGTCGAGCGACCACTGACCACGCACCGATTCCACTGTCAAGAGCGCAGCGGCCACACTCAGGCTGCCCGCAATCCGCGAGCGACGAGCGACGAGCGACGGCAGATTGTCATGGGGATGCTCCGGGTGGACCCACCAACAAGATTACCCACCTTCTCGAACCTCGCCAGTATATCGCGCCTTCTTGCTCAAAGGTTCTTGCTGCACATCCTTTTACACCGAGAGCATCACGATCAGCAGCGTCACAATGGTGCCGTTGTTCATGGCGTGGGCGGTGATGGGGGCGATGAGCGATGTGCGCCACTCGCGAAGGAGCGAGAACGAGATGCCGATTGACGCGAGTGCGGGGATGGCCATCCAGCCCTGGGGGTGGATCGCTGCGAAGATGACGCCCTGGATGACGCCGGCCACGAGCCAGTGCATGGCCCCGCGCAGGTGGTGATAGAGGGCGCCGCGGAAGACGGTTTCTTCGACGAGCGGTGCCCAGAGCGTGGCGAGGGTGATGACGGCGATGATCTGGCCGATGGTCGCGCCACCGAGCATCTTGCCGATGGGGTGCGTGGGGGTCTCGGCAGGGCCGGAGATGGCGGTGTTGACGAGCATCATCAGGAGCGTGAGCAGGATGCCGCCGATGACGATGGGCATGCAGGCGAGATAGCCGCAGGTGCCAGCCGCGATCTCGCGGAAGATGCCCTTGCCCGAGTGCCAGCCGAGGGCGAAGCGCATCTGGTTGAAGGGGACGCCTCGGAAGAGCGGATACAGCGTGAGGGGCGCAATGGCCCACTGCACGAGGATGGTGTAATCGCCAGCGACGGCGTGGATGAACGGGGCACCGAGTTTCACGCACACCATGCCCAGCAGGAACACGGCAAACGCTTCGAGGAAGACGCTGCCGCCCGGCGCGGGCGGGGTGAGGCGTGGCTTGACGCGCCCGGTGACAAGGAGCGCGACGGCGACGGCGCAGCAGATGAGCGCCGCGAGGCCGCCGCCGATGAAGATGACGAGTTCGAGGCCGATGAGGATGGCCATCGAGGCCTTGGCGCGGTCGAGCACGGCCATTCGCGCGGGGTCGGTTGCTGGCGCGCCGAGCGTGAGGGCAAGTTCACCCAGCCAGCCGTGGTCAGACTTCAGGGCGTCGGCTTCGTCGGGCGTGAGTGAGGCGGGGCCCTTCGTGTAAACACGCCGCAGAACTTCGGCACGGGGTTGCAGGATGGAATCGGCGGGCACATCCTTCATGGCCTTCTCGATGGCCTTGAGACCGGCGTTGGGGCCTTCGACTTCGGCGTGGATGATGCTGACACGGAGGCGCGAAGCGGGGTCTTCGCCGCCGAACATCTCGGCAAAGGGCATGAGCGGGTTGGATGGAACACCCCCCCCACCCCCACTTCCACTTGCTGATTGAGCCGTGGCGGCGGCGGCGCCGACGATCACGCGCCCGATGGAATCGAGCGGCGGCACGGGGGGCAGTTCGGTCATGGCCGCGACCGGCGCGGCGGCGGGTGCCGGGGGTGCCGGCGCGTTGGCTTCCCAGAAGAACAAGCCGGCGACAGCCAGGATGATGACCCACGAGATCAGGGCACCGACTGGACCGCCGAGGTCGCGAAGGGGTGTGCGGCGGAGCGGTGGCGCGGTCGATACGCCACCGACCATTGCACCACCGGCCTGCGCGGCGGGTTTGGGGGGTGTGCCATAGGGCCAGTATGGGGGCGTGTCGGCCGGGTTGGGATTGGGGGGAACTGAGGAATCAGGCCGGGCGCCCTGCGGATCGGTCATGGTGGATAGTAACGGTCGGCGGACGCTGCGCCCGAGAGGGGAACGTGCCAGGCAGCCCAAAAAGAACCGCGGTCCGGGGTTTCCGGACCGGGTCCTCCTCAGCCTTCGCGCCCTCACGAGCCCGGTAGCCCGAGATAATCGGGCCGAGTCGGCGGGGGGGCAAGGGACGGCCTCCTGGCCATCCCGAGCGGGAAACCGCCGACAGGGCTCGGAATCAGCCTACCCGCGCGAGGGCGGGGGTGCAAGCAAAGTCGAAGGAATGGCGTACCGGGCTTATGGTGAGAGCAGGCGCGGCGATCAGTCGCATCCCGCGAAATAGGCAGCGATGTAGTCGGCCAGGTCGTCGGGATCGACGATGGAATCGCCGTTGACGTCGGCCTGCGCGCACGGCGGCGAAGCGAAGTAGCACGCGATGAAGTCAGCGAGATCGTCGGGATCGAGAACCCCGTCGTGGTTGAAGTCGGCGGGGCAGAGGTTGTCATCAACCGTAAAGGCCAATGGTTGACCGAGATCGACGATCGCCGAACGCACAATCGAAGGCACCCCCAAGCCGCCGATGGTCGTGACGACGTTGACGAGGCCGCGCCGAAGTTCGACTTGATAGTTGCCGGGTGTGGCCGGGGCGAGGAAACTGCCGGTGGCAATGACTTCCCCGCCCGAGCCGAGCGCAAAGCCGGAAAGCACCGTCGTGCTGGTGCCGATCGCGACACCGGTTGACCCAAAGGTGTTCTGCGATCCGCCGATCTGGATGAGATCGATGCCGTCGGGAACACCGGTTCCGGCGGCAAGAGGCGTGCCGCCAAAGGCCGAGCCAGCGGTGCCGACGGGAGGGTCTGGGTTGGCGATTCCGAGCGGGCGGTCGAAGCGGGCCAGGTCTGAGGAGAGCGCGGGTCGAGGAGCCGGGGCTAGCGCGACTCCGGCGGGGTTGCCAAAGACCTGGACCATGTCCACGCAGAACGCGGCCAGGCCAAGGTCTTCGGGTACGTAGCCGAGTTGAAGCGTGAGGTGCCAGGTGAGCGGGGTGCCGGGCGCGACGGGGGTGGCGCAGGAGGTGCACGAGAGCGTGAGTGAGGCGAGAGGAGGTGGAGGGCCGATGTCCGGCTGCGCAAGGCCAGTGGTGCAAGGTCCAAACATGACTACAGCGAAGGCAAGCGTCTTCATCGTTGAGTCTCCTTCGCGGGAGTTGAGCCATGCGCTGGCGTTTGCGACTCCTTTGGGGGCTTCTCACACGACTGGCCACCGGTGCCAAACATCCAATGACCGGTTTCCGCGTCGATCAGCCAGCGTGCGTTCGGAGCTGGCCCAAGCATTGCGCTGGGCGGCGCACCCCACAACTGCACAAGCCAACAAGGCCGGAGTGGTCGCGAGAACTGCACCTCCGCTGCGTGAATAACGGAGACTACGCCTCCGGTCACCCCGAGCATCTCGGCACCCCCTGCAAGCATGAGGACCAGTGGAACTGTCGGAGGACGGACGAGGCAGCACTTCCACACTTCGGGTCCGCACGACTGACGATCCTTGGTTGCGGCTTCGGAGTCGCACGCTTCCTTTGGCATGGCTTCATTTGGATCAAGTCGCGCCCCCTGGTAGAGCATCGCCCGAAGAAAGGCACCATCAACCGGATCGAGCCACACCGCGAGCGTCGTGCCGAAGCGCAGGTCTGTCACACCATCGGCCCGAAGCGGCAGCGGGCCTTTCGGATGCTCGAATCGCCAGCGAACTTGCCAGACCTGTCGCCCGTCGTTCCTGGCCACATAGGGGGACCAGCGATCTCGCGACGTAACGAGACGGCAGTCCACGAAAGTGACCCGCGGATTCTCTTCCGGTGGTGCATCGGGCGCGCCGAGTTCCTGCTGTGATTTGGACCATCTCGCGCGATATGGATACGAGGTGGTCGGAGGCGGCGACTCGTCACGGTTGCCGAAAACGAACATGGCCACGACGGACCGGGCTTCCGTTTCAGTCCGTACTTTCCAGTCGCCTGGATCGACCGCCTTGGGCAGCGGATCAGTTTCGAGTTTTTGGGCCAACTGCGGCACTGTAGGTTGCGATCGATCCAAGTGATCGGTCGCGTCACAGACGGAACCTAGCAGTGCGACCAAGAACAAGCTCGCATTCCTTAGGAGCATGGCAAAGCCTCCAGGCACCAACACTCGTTCACGGAAACTGGTTGAACACTTCTATCTGGTCGCCATTCACCGCTGGCACTCTGATGCCGAACCGTGTCGTGCTGACATAGGTGTTGCCGGGCGGGGCCGTTCCGACACCTGAAAGCCGAAACTCGGCGGGGGCTGCGAATCCAGCCCCGCTGAGGAGACAGTCACGAAATCGCAACGGCGTGGTGGCAGACCCGGGTGCGCATCGCCCGGCCGAAATGTCTCAATCGTAAAGTCCGCACGATCCAGCATCTGACCAGACCATCCAGCGGTGCGGTCGTCGAGAATCGAGAAGAACTCTTCAGGAACGGTCACCAACCAAGACGGCTCGGACTGGGACCGCTTATCAATGAGATAGCCGTCATCATCGGGGTCTGCGGGCATTCCTTCAAAGAAAGGGCGGACATACGCCGCCAGGGCTGTGCCGGGAGCGGTTCTGATTTCATAGTAACGGCCAACAAAAAGTCGTCCGCGCGGCACCTGATCACCTGGCCCGGGCGGGCTCGAGAAGTTCTGGCCACGGATCCACCCTACCTGGGCCCACCGCGGTATCTGCCCACCACCATCGAACACGTCGGTAACACCAACCCACGCAAGACTCGCTGAAGCGATCCCCGGCACTATTGGTTGACACAGAACTGGTGGGCGATAGGAAACCCTCGCATACGCTCCCGTGTAACCAGCAACAAATGCGCCGTTCGCCGGGATTCGCGCCCCCGCATACTCCCGCGCGTCCAAGGCCGGTGAGTTCAACGCCCCACAGTCGTCGCGTTGATTGCGGACGCCTGTTCCGACCTGCCCCAGCAGCATCATGTCAAGGAGGCCGACGGTGCCGTCGCCGGTCATGCTGGCACCGGAACACGCGGACGGCGTGGCGGGGCCGAGCATGCAGGCCTCAAAGTCGGCGAGGGTCTGCGCGCTGGCGTTGAACGCCGAGCCGAGCAGCGCGGCAATGAGTATCGCAAACCTCAGGTTCAAGCATTCGGACGGGTGAGTGGGTTGCACTGTTGACCCTCCGGTTGATCCTCGATACGAGGAATGACACCGACGGATTCACCTCAGGTTGCCTCCGCCACCCATTTTCGCCACGGTTACACTCTTGCTCACAAAATCCTTACAGGCAATCCTGCGGCGACGGCATTCTGTGGTACCTTATTCACAGCCCTGATGCTGAGGACCACATGCCACACTCCCTGACCACTCACGCCTGCCGCGCGCGCGCCGACCGTGCGTTCGCGCCGTCACGGATGACCGCGCTCTTGGTCGCGATCCCGCTCTTGCTGGGCTCCTCCGGCCTGGCGCAATCGCCACCCCCACACACACCCGCAGTTCTGTGCGCACAGAGCGACCCCGATTGCACCGGCTGCGGCAAAGCCGCGATGTGGGCGCGGCGAGCGGCGCTCGGATTGACGATGAGCGATGAAGCGCTCGAAGTGCCGCAAGAGGCCCTGGGCGATACCGATCTGGTGCACGTTGACCTTGATCTGGAGATCCTTCCCGCGAGCACGTCGCTGGCGGGCACCTGCACGCTCACGCTGCGGAGTTTGACGAGCAACCTGACCGAGTTCACGTTCCGGTTGCGCAGCAACCTGGTCATTTCCAGCGCGACGATCAATGGCACGCCGGTGAGCGTCGCCGAGGTTTCCACCACCACGCGCGTAGCGACGCTGGATCGCGCGTACGCGAACGGGGAGATGTTGGCGATCACGATCGCGTATGCCGGGCCGGCGGTGTCGCGCGGCTTCGGGTCGATCGAGTTTCAGCAGACGCCCGCGGGCAATCCGATCATCGCGACCCTGAGCGAGGCGTTCTATGCCTACACCTGGTGGCCGGCGAAAGAGGGCGACGTGGGGCAGCCGGGCGACATGCGCGACAAGGCGACGTTTGATCTGGCGATCACCGCGCCGGCGGCGCTCACGAGTGTGTCCAACGGGATGCTCCAGGGGATCGACACGCTCTCGGGCAATCGGCGCCGATTCCGGTGGTCGACCGACTACCCGCAGGCGATCTACCTCGCGGCATTCGGGAGCAGCGTCTACAACGCGTGGACAGTGAATCACACCCTGCTCGATGGGCGCACCATGCCCGTGCAGTTTTACATCTATCCCGAGAGCGACACACCGGAGAACCGTGCCGGGTGGGAAGTCTGCCTGCCCGCGATGGACGTCTTTGAATCGCTCTTCGGCCCGTATCCGTTCAGCAACGAGAAGTACGGGATGTATCAGTTTCCCGCCAACGGAGGAATGGAACATCAGACCATGACCGGTCAGGGCGTGTTCCTGGATTATGTGTCGGTGCACGAACTGGCCCATCAGTGGTGGGGCGATGATGTGACATGCCAGACGTGGAGCGACATCTGGCTCAACGAGGGCTTCGCGACGTACAGCGAGGCGCTCTTTGAAGAGTTCCGGCCCGGCTCGAGCGGTTCACCCGCGCTGTATCTGGCGATGGCGCAGCGGCGGCCGTCGAACGTCGCGGGCATGGTCTATCGAACCGACACCTCGTCGAACACGCCGATCTTCAGCGGCAACAGCGTCTATCGCAAGGGCGCGTGGGTGGTGCACATGCTGCGCACCGTACTCGGGGATCAGGTGTTCTTTGAATCGCTCCGCGCGTATCGCGCGACGTATCAGGGTTCCGCGGCCACCACCGTGCAGTTTCGTGATTCGGTGGAACAGACCACCGGTCGCGACCTTGATCGCTTCTTTGACCAGTGGGTCTTCGGCATCGGCGCGCCCGCGTTTGCGTACGGGGCCCAGTCGTTCAGCGTCAACGGCAAGGCCTATTCCCGCGTGCACATCCGTCAGACCCAGCCCGCCACCTATGGCGTCAACGGCCTGTTCCACCTGCCCATCAACCTGCGGGTCGATTCGGCGCAAGGCTCGGTCACACGGACGGTGTTTGTGGATGCCGCGACGGACTTCTTTGTGGTGCCGGCGATCGGCTCGGCCACGGTCACAGGCGTGGCGCTCGATGAGTTCGACCTGATGCTCTCGACCGACAAGGTGCCCGAGACGTACACGCCCGGTCCGCCGGTGGTGGTGGAGACGAGCCCGATCCCTGGTGAAGAGTTCCCAACCGAAACGCCGCCGTTGAACGTAAGCATCTATTTCAGCGAGCCGGTGAACATCAATACGACGCATGTGACGCTGACGGGCCCGCTGGGTGCCGTCGCGCGGACGTTCGCGTATGACGCGGGCCTGCGGCGCGTTCGGCTGACGCCCACGGCACCGCTGACGCCCGGCGAATACACCGTGACGGTCTCGGCGGCGGTGGTGTCGACGGCGGGCGCGCGCGGGCTGGATGGTGACGTGGTGGGGAATGTGCTGCCATCGGGTGACGGTGCCGCGGGCGGCGCGGCGGTGATCACGTTTACCGTCGCGCAACCGGTGTTGCCGCCGTGCCTCGCGGACTTCGACGGAAGCGGCACGGTCGATCCGGATGACCTGAGCGACTACATCGCGTGCTACTTCCAGGTGCCGCCGTGCGCAGGGGCGGATGTGAGCGGGGATGGAAACGTTGATCCGGATGACCTGGCGGACTTTATTGGGGTGTACTTTGCGGGGTGCTAGCGGTGTTGGCTGGTGTGGTCGTCGGCCTGGGTGAAGCCGGGATGGCGATCGTCACAAGTCCCGTCACGCTGCTGGACGACATCATCGAACGCGGTGTGGAGGAGGGTGCAGGTGGCGCGGCGATGCGAGTTCTTGAGATTCCGCGCGATGCCAAGGAAGGGCTCGTCGGGATAGTCCATGGCATTGACGAACTCATCACCGGCAAGGACGCGTACGGGAACGACCTTCCGGCCGGTTCACGCGTTTACCGCGGAGTCAAAGCGGTGGTGGAAGCCTTGGCGACCGCAGCAGGGCTCAAGGGTGTAGGACGGGGCCGAAGCGGAGCGGCTGCCTGTGCAGATGACGCGCCACCTACTGCGACGATCACCGACCTCGATCGCTTGCAAGCCCATGCGGTTGAAGCGGCGCGAAGGGCGGATGCCAAGGGGCTGTCAAGGAAGCAGAAGGACGCTGTGAGCCAAAATCCAAACCTTGAAAAGGCGTATCGCGGCTCAAACATCCATGCCGAGCTCGAGTTGATAGATGCCGATGGTGCGTTGAACCATCTCGAACAGACCCCGCGATTCAAGCGTGGGCCCGACGTGATCGATCCCGCCACCGGTCGATGGTACGATCTGACCACACCCGGTCAGTGGGGGGCGCATGTTCGGCGATACGCGTCGTTTGGCGAAGGAACACCAATCTGGTATCCGCCCCAAAAATAAGGTGAATCGTGACGGCATCAGCATCGCATCGTGGAATCATTGAGGCATTGCGCGCTGGCAAAGGGCTCGATTCGCTAAATCTTCCGCGGCGCGATGGGCGGCTTCTCATCCAAGGCCTGGCCTTTGAACCACCCCGTACGACGGGGACGATCAAGGTTGGCGAGCACTCGCTCGACCGGTTAACAGGCATCACGGAGTTCAGAGCAACACGGTTCGAGCATCTTCACTTCGAGGACTGCACGCTTCGTCAGGCTCGTGTTTTCAGTGGTGTTTTTTCCGATTGCGTGTTTCGCCGTTGCGATCTCTCACACTGGCGCTCGTGGGCCACGCTTCGCGATTCGGTGATCTTCGATCACTGCGATATGCGTCGAAGCAACCTCGGCGCGCCCATCGACGGGGTTGAAAGCCCGCACCGGAAGTGCCAGTGGATTCAATGCGATCTTCGAGACTCGAAGTTCCACGGCGAGGTCACCGATTCGTCCTTTGAAAAATGTCGGCTCGGCACGTTTCGGTGGAGCGGAGCGCGACTCGAACGGGTTCGCATCGCCGGTTCGCTTGAAGGCACGATCTTCGAGCCCACATGGGGGGAAGGCGAGCCTCCCAATCGGATGATCGACGTCGACCTGACGGAGGTCACCTCGTTCCTCTGGACCGAGTTCCGCCATCTTGACCTCGAACGTGTGCGATTCCCGACGCGACCAGACCTGATCGTGATCGAACGTGGCTATCGAGCGCTGCTTGAGTCACTTGAAAAGTCGGTCGAGGAGTGGGCATCGCCTGTAGTCGAACGAGCCCGGCAATGGGTTGCTCATCTAACACGCTGGAGCCTTCTCAGCCAGCACCGTGGTGTGTTCGACATACACACAATCACAAGGGAGTTCGAGGAACCGGTCCGGACGCGGTTGATTGATCTGATTCGCCAGCATGCACAGCGGCGTTCAACGTGACGGGGTCAAGAACGATGCACAACTGGCTCCTGTCGATCACCCGGCGACTGGTCCTGTGCGTCATGGTCCTGGCCCAGGTGCGCATCAATCAGAGGCCGTACGGCAATCCGTACGAACTGCGGCAGAACCCGGCGGGGCGGGCGGCGGTGCCGGGGTCGGGTCCGCTGGGCGCGACCGACCTCGGGATGACGACCGAGAGCTGCGGGCCGAGCATGCTGGATGATCAGGTTTCGGGGGGCAGGTCAGTTTTCGTGCGCAACGCGACGGTTTGATCTCGCAGGAGTTCGGAAACACAGGTGATCCGCGCCGTATTCGCTCCGGCCGCCGCAATCAACCTCGCCATCGGCTCGTCCGGTGCCTCGTCACCCAATTGAAATGTCTCGTGGTGGATGGGCATGAGGAAGTCGGCCCGCATGGCGGTGAACATGGCCCACACCTGTTCCGGGTTGGCGTGAGCGTGGATCCAGGGTTCATACGCGCCGATGCCGAAGATGGCGAGGGTGGCTTCGATGCCGTCGAAGGCGTTGGTGAAGGCGGTGTCGCCGGCGAAGAAGACGCGTGAGACGGCCTTGCCCGAGGCGGGGCCCGGCGTGGATGCGGGCAGGCGTGCCGATTCGATGAGGTAACTGTTGTAGCCGCGGTGGCGGTCCCACAGGGTGCGGGCACCCCAGTGGCGCGGGCGATAGGCGGTGAAGGTGACGCCGCGGACGTCGACGGATTCGTGCCAATCGAGTTCGATGACGCGGGCGAAGCCTTTGGGGATGAGGCGGCGGGTGCCGCGGGCGGTGATGACGACGGTGTCGGGCCGGGCGAGGGTGGTGAGCGAGGGGCGATCGAGGTGGTCGAAGTGGGCGTGAGAGAGGAGGACGACACCCAGGCGATCGGGATCAAAGGCGGGCGCGGGCGTGCGGCGAGCCACGCCGATGGTGCGACGGGCCAGGCGCGGGCCCACGCGGTCAGAGAGCACGGGATCGGTCAGGATGCGGAGCGGCGCGGCACCGGCGGCGGTGACATCCAGCAGCACAGTGGCGTGACCCAGCCACTGGGCGGCGAGGTCGCCGGTGGACCAGGGGGCGGGAGTGGTGCAGCGTGCGAGAGGCTGGTCGCGGGTTGGGTCGTGGAGGTGCGCGAGGGCGTCACGCTCGGCGCAGCGGAGCGACGCGAGAACCTGTTTGGGGTACCGACGCCACTGCGACGCGGCGGCGCTGGCCACAAAGCCAGCCAGGGCACGGGCGCGAGATGGGCGACGTCGCGAAGGCACGGCGAGCACAGACAGTACGTTGCCTGCGTGCTGCGGTTCGTCCCCTTGACCACCGAACGGTCAGACGCGGCCCACAAATCATGCCGACGATCAGCACCCGCCGAAGTACGCCGCGATGTAGTCGCTGAGGTCATCGGGATCGATGTTGCCGTCGGCGTTCCAATCGGCGGTGACCTGCGCGGGGGACGCGAAGTAGGCCGCGATGTAGTCGGCGAGATCGTCGGGGTCGAGGTTGCCGTCGCGGTTGAGGTCGGCGGGGCAGCAGCGGGCGCGGGCCGGATTGCTGGCGATGGAGAGCGCGTTTAAGAACGGAATGCCTTCGGTCCAGTCGATTGACAAGGTCCAGCGGCCGGTGAAGGGCTGACCCGCGAACTGGCGGAGGATGGGCGCGCGGTACTCGCCGCTCGGGAGCGCGCCGTATTCGTGACCCGCCCCGGGATACTCGGGCAGATCGTGAAGGCGCGTGGCGGTGTCGCTCAGACGATACTCGCCGAGCCACTCGGGGAAGAAGGGGCCAAGCCCATGGGCGGGAACCATGCGCTGCATGGGCAGGTCGACCGCCACGACGCCGTTGCTGAGGCGAAACTGCGCGAACACATCGGCCACGGCATCAAACTGAATGGTGACACCCTCGGGGCCGACGATCGCGTCGCTGGGGGGTAGATCGATGTGGTAATGCAGGATGAGAAGGTCATCAAAACCGCCATAGACGGTGTAGGGGAAGAACTGGGCGTCGCTCCCGCTGTTGATGCACGCGGTGCCGGGGCCGTCCCATGTGCCGCCGAGCCCGGCACAGTTCGTGCGCGAGGTGACGACGCAGCCATTTCCCGGGACGCAGCAGGCCCCATGAGAGAAGTTATCGGAGTGCACGGTGATGCCGACGGGCACGGTGAGCGTGCGACCACCATCTTCGTTGATCTGCACAAAGAAGTGCAATGGTCCGTAAGGCTGGGAGAGATCGGGAATCGCGGGCACGATGTCGATCACCAGGCTGTCGAGGGTGTAGACGCCGTCGTTGGGCGTGCTGTCGCCATGCGTGCCATCGTCGTACATGGTGTGGGCGTCGGTGTTGAAGCCGAAGACGTAGTTGTTCAGGAGGCTGACAGTGGGATTGACGGGCGCGGGTCCGAACGGCGTGGCCAGTCGGGCTTCGACGCGCACGATGTCGCCATTGGCGTGCATGCCGGGAGGCGTGACCTCGACGCCATCGAAGGCGAGGCCGTGGTGGGCGGGCGTGTTGGCGGCGTAGTTCTGGCGTGTGTCGAGTCGCCACTCCTCGGCATTGACGTCGGCATCGAGTTCGCCCCGTTCGCGGCGTTGTAGCGAGACGACATGGAACTGCGGTTCCTGGGGTGCACGGGGGAGATCGGGCGCGTTCTGCTCGATCACCACTGGCGCAGGCGTTCGGATGCAGCCCGCCGCAGCCCATCGGCAGTGTGACCGCCGACTTCACCCCTCTGGGCGCCCGGACTGTGAACCGCGCGGGTGCGCCGTTATGAACCTGAATCGGCGTTGGCGCACCCAGATCAGGGCTCAGCGCGTAGGCGTTGTTGGGCGGCCCGCTGCGCCCACGAAAGGAAAGAGGGTCGTACGGCGCGTACTGGAAGTCAGCGACGTTGCTGCCCGAATCCGTTTCGCCCCGGCACGCCCGAGAGAGCATGAAGTTCGAACCCGGGAACGGAGGGAGGGACGGGCCTCGCCGAATGTGTCTTCGCCCCACGCGACGAGATCGACCAGATTGGGGTGGTTTCGCGCGTCGATGCTGGTCGGGCCGCCGATGCTGGTGGTGAAGAGCGCGATCTGACCGCGCGTCATTCGCAGGTTGATCTGGCCGGTGGAGCGATCATGCGGGTCGGGGGAGGCCACGCTCGGGCCGTTGGAAAACCGGATCAGGAAGTGCCGCCCTGCGGGAATGACGCCTGTTGAGCCGAGCGTCACATTCTGCCACCGCTGGCCATTGACGTCGTACCACATCAGCAATGTACCCAGCGGCGCGATCGGAATGTCGCTGGTCCCCGCGTTGTAGAGTTCGATGTACCCGCCCTGAGGCGACCCTGCCGAGCCAGCCCCGACGATGTTGGAGATGCGCAACTGGGCGGAAGCGGTTATCGCTATCAGCAACACGATCGCGACACTCGCCACCAGACCGCGGGACGTGACCAATCGATGGAGCGTTGGCATGTGCAGCGATAAGATAGCCGAAACGCGGGAGCGAGCAAGTGAAATCAGGCAAACCCGGGGGCAATGCACAATCTTGAGTTTTGGCCCCAGTCGACCAAACTCTTCCGGTGACCGCGGAGGCAACGATTCGGTCATCCCGGTTCCGTTGACCGGCTGCACCCGGCACGACTCAGCCGACGTATGGTTAGGGGTTCGTATCCCGTTCCGGTGCCGTCACGGAGACGCCCATGAAGACTCGTCGTGCTGGTTTTGCGCTCGCCTGTGTCCTTTCGTGCACCGCGCTAGCCCATGCCCAGTTGGGTGGCGGCATCTCGGACAACGAGGGCAAACTCGAGCCACCCACTCCCCAGTTCAAGATGGAAGAGAGCGGCGAGACCATGCCCATGATCTGGGCGTTCCTGCTCGTGGCGGCGGCCGTGGGCGCGAACCTCGTGCCCACCAAGCGCGGCCACCAGGACTGAGACCGCTGTCGGTCTGTCAGGGCGGTTCCCGGCGACGCGCGATATCAGCACCGGGCATCGGCCATGCTTCAGGAGTTCCATTCATGCGACCGCGCCGATCGACCCTTGTGGGGTTGAACCTTCTTCTGCTGGGCGTGGCCGGTGGCCTATCCACCTGGCCTTGCACAGTTGGCTCCCCTGCCCGCGCTATGGATCCGTTCGTCAGCGTGGCGCTGGCTCAAGCGGCCGGCGGAGGTGCGGGGGGTGGGGTGGGCGGATTCACCGGGGTCAGGCCGCGCGGGCAGTATCTGATGGTCTCGGGCCAGATCAACGGCTTGTCGTCGAACGCGATCTATCTGCTGGACACGGTGAACCAGGAAGTCGTCGCGATCACCTGGGACCGCTCGCAGCGCGGCTTCAAAGGACTGGGCTACCGCAGTTTCGCCGATGATGCCGGCGCGGGAGGTGGGCGATGAGCAAGGCTTCTCCGACCAACGTGACGCGGGCCCGCCGCGATGGTTTCACGCTCGCCCTGTCGGCCACTGCCGCAGTGCTCGTGGCTTTGGTACTGAGCCAGATCGGCCGACTCGTTTCCGGCACGCCGGCGCTGGCCGACCTGGTGACCCAGGGTGGCGAGTTCCAGATGCTCGCCGTCGACGGCGGGGTTGACGATGTGGTGGTGGTGCTCGACCACCGCACCGAGTCGCTGGTGACCTATCACGCGACACAGAACGCGCTGGAGTTCCTGGGCCGTCGGGACATCCGCGAGATCTTCGCCCAGGGGCGACAGGGGGCGGGGAAGTAGGCGTGGTGCCGCAAGGGCGTGGCCATCAGGCCGCTCGGCGTTTCTTGCCAGCGCGAACGCTTGGGCTTGGTGGTCTTGGTGCGCTCGTCTTCACGACGCCGAAAATCGGGCCCGATGCACCGGAGATCGAAGCCGGATCATGACTAGTGAGCCTAGCCGACGCTTCCGGCTAGCTCAGCTAATCATGACCCTCGTTGAATACCGCACCCTCGGTCGATGGAAGAGCGTGTTGAAACGAGAGAAACCACATCAAGTCGGTTCGTAACGACATCTGAAAACGGTCGAAGAGCGACGTAGCGTTGGACGGATCGCCTTGGGCCACAATCCGATGTTGACGTTGGCCTTGAGGTTCATCAGCCGACTATGTACGACTCGCGCTTGCCGCACTTGTCGGTCAGTTCACGCTGATTTAGCCCGCTCGTAAGCGCCTCGCGAGGACGATGCCATCAGGAATCTCCTACGGCCTGATAAAAACACCCTGCAGCCGGCGCTGCGGCGGTTCCTCGTGGTCCCACGTCTCGCCGATGCTCTGCGGGCCGTGCATCGGGTACAGGCCCGCCGTCGCAAGCGTCTCGGCCAGTTCCGTCGGCGTGAACGGGAATGGCGGGCCGTGACATTCGCTCACGGGCAGATCAGCCGCGCGGCCTCGCGCCACCGCCAACACCACGCCCCGCGGGGCCACCAGCCCGGCCAGCGCCGCCGCGGCCATCGGGCGGAGCGACACATCGAGCGATTGCAGCGTGTACGCCTCGATCACCAGGTCAAACCGGCGCTGCAGCCGCGCGGGCATGGCGAGCAGATCAGCCACCATGAAGCGATCGGCATGACCGGGATGCCGGCGGGCCGCCCAGCGGATGGCGGTGGGCGAGATGTCAAACCCCAGCACGTCATACCCGCGATCAGCGAGTTCGACCACGTCATCACCAAGCCCGCAGCCCACCACCGCCGTGCGGGAGCCAGGCCGCACCAGCACCGGTGCCTCGGCATTGAGCCACTGGATGAGCAGCGGGCACGGCTTGCAATCCGCCCAGGGTACGCGAGTCGCTTCGCCATTGGCGGCGCAATACACCTCATCAAAGTGCGCAGCCAGCGCCCTCGGATCGCCCAGCGGGCCCGCGGCCCCGGCAAACGACAGCGGCACCTCAACTTTGAGGGCGGTCATCGGCGGCTGAATAGGCTCGGTCGCCATCGCGACCTCCTTGGCAACTCTTCCCAAGTTGCCATAACACGGTTCGGGCAGACGAATCAAGCGCCCGGCGCGCTGCACCTAAGGGAGTTTACCACAGATTCACGGACCGTGCCACCACTTGATTGGGTGGCGATGGCGGGTCACCTCGCGCAACCGTTCGCGGCGTTGAAGTAATCCGAGACAAAGTCCACCAGATCGTCGGGGTCTTCAAAGCCGCCGCTGTTGTAGTCAAACAGGCAGCCGGGGTCGAAGAAGCAGCCGATCGCGTCGGCAAAGTCGTCGGGATCAAGGGTGCCGTCGCCGTTGAGGTCGGCGCGGCAGGCGGGCGTGCAGACCGAGTGCTGAATCCATCGGAATGACACGTTGCCGGCACCAAGAAGACTCGGATCGAGCGCGACGGCGCGATTGCGCGCGTGGGGACGACCCGACCGTCACATCGCTTGCCCCGCCGGGGCGCAAGGTGCCGCAGCGAGCGGCTCCAAGGGCCTGACGAGAACCCCTCAAAAAAGCAGACGCCCCGGGAAAGCCGGGGCGTCTGAACGTAGTCATGATGGCGTAAACCTTGGCCGCTGCGTGGGTTACCTCGGGCAACCGTTGCTGGCATCAAAGAAGTCGGCGATGTAGTCGGCCAGGTCGTCGGGGTCTTCGAAGCCGCCCTGGTCGTAATCGAAGGCGCAGTTCACGTCGAAGAAGCAGGCGATGGCGTCGGCGAGGTCGTCGGGGTCGAGGGTGCCGCTGTTGTCGATATCCGCCCGGCACTGGGGCTGGCAGGGGTTGCCGCCCAGCGTCCAGGTGAAGGACACATTGCCCGTGCCCAGCGTAAGCGAGTCGATCGAATACGCGGCGGTGCCGTCAAGATTCTCGACGCCCACGGTCACATCGGCCGCGCCGCCCGGTCGCACCGCAATCTCGGTGAGCAGGCCGTAGCGGAACTCGATGAGGTTGGAGCCCTCATAGAGGATCACCTGGAAGGTGTTGCTGTCGGCGGGCGTGGTGGCGAACTGCGTGATGGCGTTCCAGAGCACAACGAAGCGGCGGTTGGGTGCCTCGCCATCGGCCTGCACATACACGGTGCCGGCGACGGCGGGATTGAAGTCGTCCCACAGGGGATAGATGGCGTTGTTGGGGATGCCGGTGGCGGGGATGGCGGTGTTGGTGAAGGTGGTGTTGTTGGTGCCGCCGAACTGGACGAAGCCGTTGGAGCAGACCCAGATGGAGGTGTATTCGACGCCGAAGTAGTTGAAGGAGAAGCCCAGTTCCTGCGTGGACCCGGAGTCATCGGTCAGCGTGAGGGCGGTGCCCGTGCCGGAGATGTCGTCGATCGGGGTTGAGCCGAACGCGGAGGGGGAGTACACGACGCAGCCGGTGCCCGCGCCCTGCCAGGTGCCGCCCTGGGCCTGGCATTGCAGTTCACCGATGCTGGAGCAATCGCTGCCGATGCAGCAGGCGCCGCGGACGGGTTGCTGCACGGTGAGTGTGATCGCGGTGGTGGCATTGCGACCGAGCGCATCGGATGCCGCGATGTTGAGGGGATAGGTGCCGGAGTTCGTCAGCACGGCCGGGGTGATTTCGAGCGAGTAGATGCCGTCACCAGCGGAGAGGTCGCCGTGGGTGCCGTCGTCGAACATCGCGGTGTTGGACGAACCGCCGAGGCCAGCGAGATCGACCGCAACCGAGGGGCTATTGGGCACGGGGCCGCAGGCACCCAGCACCACGCTGAGCAGGGTCGGGCTGCCGGGCAACACTGCCGCAGGCGACAGTGCGGTGCCGGCGAGGAAGAGCGAAGAGCCTTCGTTGGGCGGTGAACCGGCGTTGCGGACGCTCTCGGGGAACACGCTGAGGGCCACAAAGTCAGAGACGTTGTCGTTGAAGTCATTGGCCCCGCCGCAGAGGCGGAAGACGGACTTGGCGGGTTGCGTGGTGCCGTGGCTGGGTCCGGGCGCCGAGCCCTCGAAGCAGTTGGCGGTGCCGAAGCCCAGGAAATCGACGATGGCGTCGCTGGGCAGTGGGCAGGCGATGACCGGGAGCGTCACCTGGTTGCGCACGAGCGCGACCTTGCCACCGGTCGAAGTCAGGACGTTGAAGTTGGCTTGGTGGTCGGGGCTGAGGGCGAAGCCCGTCGCCGCGGCGTTCATGGTCTGAATAAGGTAGTAGCCGCCGGGCTGAATGGAAGCACCAGCGGGCAGGTCGATGCGGCTCCACGCGGTGCCGGTGGTGGTGGCGAGTTGCACGGAGTAACCCGTCAGGTCGGCGATGGTCGTTCCCGCGTTGTGCAGTTCGACGTAGTCGGCATTGGGGCCGGTGGCGGTCTGCAGGCCGCCCGAGCCATTGACCTGGCTGATGCGGACGTTGAACGCCGGGGCATTGATGACGACCGAGGCGCTCGACTGGCTGGAGCGGTTCTGGTCATCGATCGCCGTGAGCGTGATGTTGGCGACGCCTGGCGCGCCGGTGAGTGTGAGTTGGGCGGCAAACACGCCGTCGCCCGCGAAGCCGTCCTCGTGCAGGCCGTCGTCGAAGAGCGGGGCGACGTTGGACCCGCCGTAGGAGGACAGATCAGCGGTCACGGCAACCCCCGTGCTGCCACAGGAGGCGACCGTGGCGCTGACGAGCGACGTGCCGCCGCTGTCGATGGACGCGGGCGTCGCGCTGGTCGCGGTGATGGCCGGTCCACCGGGAACCGCCGCGCTGCCCGAGTTGCGCACGGTGGCGATGTTGAAGGCGATGAGAGCGAAGTCGCTGCTGTTTTCGTCGGTGTCGGTCGCGCCGTTGCAGCCGCGGGCCACGGTGCGGGCCGGCGCGGCGGTGCCGGTGGAGGGCGCGTTGGCCAGACCCTCGCGGCAGTTGGCGGTGGTCCCGAAGCCCACGAAGTCCGTGATCGCCGGGCTGAGCGGGCACGCGCCCGTCAGCGCGGCGAGATTGCGCACCAGCGCGATCTTGCCGCCGGTCGAGCCGAGGTTGGTCAGGTTGGTGGCGATGTGGTCGGCCGGGGGCAGTGCGGTGCCCGTGGCGGAGGTGTTGCCGCACTGCACGAGGAAATAGCCGCCGGGCGGAATGGTGGTGCCATCGGGGAAGGGCGAGAACTGCCAGGTGGTGCCCGTCGCGGTGGCGACCTGGAGTGTGTGGCCCGTGAGGTTCGCGGCCGTCTGACCCGCGTTGTAGAGTTCCACGAAATCGACATTGGGTCCGGCCGCAGCCTGCAGGCCACCCGCGCCCGTGAACTGGCTGATCTTGACGTTGGTTGCCGGCGCGTTGACGATGACCGTGAGATTGGCGGTGCGGCTGCTGGTAAGGGGCGTGCTGTTGATCGCGGTGGTGGTGAGAGTGTAGATCCCGCCAGCCGTGCCCTCGGGCACCGTGACCGACAGCGACCAGATGTTGTCGCCCGGGGTGACGTCCCCGTTCGAGCCGTCGTCGAACATGAGTGCGGTGGTCGATCCGCCCAGCGCGCCGAGATCGAGCGTGACGGCCGCACCGATGAGGCCGTCGGGGTGACAGGGGTTGAGCGTCGCCGTGACCAGTGACGTGCCCAGCACTTCATTGGTCGCGGGTGCGATCGCCATCGCGGTGAGCGTGGGTGGCACCTCCGCCGCACTGCCCAGGGTGATCTCGATGGTCACATCGCCCACGCGGGTGTGCGTGCCGGTGACGGCGTAGTTGGCCGCAAAGGTCGCGTTGAAGCCGGTGAGGGCGAGGTAATAAGTGCCCGCAGCGAGCGCGCCGTCTCGACCGTTGAAGTTGACGCCCGCGGCGTTGGTGCCCACGGCGGGGTTGGCCCGCGGCGGACACGCGCCATACGAGAGGGATGAGAACAGGCCAGCGCCGTCGTCGTCGTCGGTGCCGCGGAGCAGCGAGAGGTTGGGGTCAAAGGCATCGGGCTCGTAGAGGCCCAGTTCGGTATCGATGCTGGTGGTGCCGTCGGTGGGATAGGTGCGGATGTCGAGGTATGCCGGAGCCAGCACCTCGGGAATGGTGAAGCGGTACCACTGGACCACGCCGGCGGGGGCACCCGGGAACACGAATGTCGTCGTGGTTTGCGAGGGGTTGGAGAGGGCACCCAAGTCGATAGCCGCGGGCTGTGCATGCAGCGCGGCGGGCCAAGCCAGGGCGGCCAGGAAAAGGGTGACAAAGCAGGACCAACGCGCGCGGCGCAAGAACATAGGGAGCGCTCCCGAGAGGACAAATCCGGAGTCGTGACGACGCATCCAGTATGCCCGAACGGAGAAGCGCTGTCCAGATGAATTCGCGTGAAATCGCGGAAAGTGACCGGACTGATGGAACCGGCAAGGACGGGACCGGCGGGCCAAAAAAGCAAGCGCCCCGGGATGAACCGGGGCGCTTGAGGATGGTCGCTTTGACCGATCAGGCTTTCGCCCGAAGGTCAGACTGAGAGCGGATTACCGCTGGCAGCCGTTGCCGACGTTGAAGTAGTCAGCGATGTAGTCGGCGAGATCGTCCGGATCTTCACCGCCGCTGTTGTCGTAGTCGAGCGTGCAACCGGGGCTGAAGAAGCACCCGATGGCGTCGGAGAGGTCGTCCGGATCGAGCGTGCCGCTGCCGTCGATGTCGGCCCGGCAGGAGCAGGCGCCGGCGATGGTCGAGGGCGAGACGGTGAGCATGTCACCGGAGTTGATGGTGGTGGAGTCGTAGGCGAAGCCGCTGAGGCCGTCGGCGTTTTCGACGCCGATGGTCACGTCACCGGCCACGATCGGGCGCTGGTCGCCGTAGCGGAACTCGATGACATTGGAGCCTTCGTAGAGGATGGCCTGGAAGGTGTTGGAGTTGTTGGCGGCGAACTCGGAGACGTTGCTCCACAGGACGATGAATCGGCGGTTGGGGGCGTCGCCCTCGGTGAGGACGAAGATGTCGCCAGCGGTGGCGGTGTTGTAGTCATCCCATGCCGGGCAGATGATGTTGTTCGGGGTGCCCGCAGCGGGGATGGGGTCGTTGGTGAAGTCGCCCAAGGGGCCGCCACCGAAGTTCAGGTAGCCGTTGGAAGAGACGCCGACATCGGTGAAGGTGGTGCCGAAGAAGGAGAAGTCGAAGCCGATGGAGGTGATTTCACCGCAGTCATCGCAACCGGAGGCGGTGGCGAGGAGGGTGCCCGTGCCGGTGATATCGACGATGGGCTGCTGAGTGAGTTCGAAGTTGTAGTTGGCGCCACCGCAACCGGTGCCGTCGCCGCGATAGGAACCGCCCTGGGCGGAGCAATCGGCGGCGGTGGTGACGGTGCAGGCGTTGCCGTTGCAGCATGCGCCAGTGGCGCCAGCTTCAACCGACAGGATGTAGTTGTTGCGGAAACCGCAGGGGCCATCGACGAAGCGGGACTGGCCGACGAAGATGGTGTAGGTGCCGGCGGCGAGGTCGGCCGTCAGGATGCCCGCTTCACCACACTCGGTGGGGAAGGAGGTCAGGAAGACGGTGATGCCGGTGGCGCACTCGCCGGAGATGAAGAAGAAGGCACCGGGGAACTCGGTCTGAACCGACGCGCTCAGGCGAGCGGAGTCGTTCAGGGTGATCTGGTACCAGTCGGTGTCACGGAAGTTGCCATCGGCCCAGGCGTTGCCCCAGACAACCGCGCCTTCGGAAGGCAGGACGGTGTACTGCGGGATGCCACCGGGGCTGTTGCAGCCGCCGTTGTTATCTTCGCCGCACGCTTCGCCCTCTTCGATGGAACCATCGGGCTGGGTGAGGCAGGGGGGCGGGATCTCGCCGGTGGCGATGTTGAGGGTGCCAGCGCCGGTCGCGCCGCCGAAACCAGCGACGCGGATGGTGTAGGTCGCACCGGGGGTGGTGACGAAGCGAGCCGAGGACTGCAGGCCGCAGGAGTCATCGTTGCAGGCGACTTCGAGCCCGTTGCAACCATCGAGGATGGTCACGATCGTGTCGAAGGCGGTGCCGCAGGTGTCGATGGTGGCGAGCAGTTGGTTGCCTGCCGGAGCGGTCCAGGTGAACCAGATGTCGTTGGAACCGGGGTCAGCGGCGAAACCGCACGACGCGCCGGGGCCGTCGGTGGTGGCACCGATGCTGTTGAAGGGGGTCGAGCCATCGAGCACGGCGATGGCGTTGGCGCAATCGTCGTTGGCGACGGGGGGCAGGCCGATGACGTTGAGGACGCCGTTGCCCGCGGCCGACTCAAAGCCGGCGACGCGGATGATGTAGGTGGTGCCGGTGACGATGGGGAAGGTGATGGACGACTGCAGGCCGCAGGCGTCGTCGTTGCAGGCGATTTCGAGGCCGCCGCAGGTGTCGTAGATGCTGATCATCGTGTCGAACCCGCTGCCGCAGGTGTCCACGATGCCGTTGCCGTCAACGGCAGCGGTGTAGGAGAAGAAGACGTCGGAGCCGCCGATGTCACCACCGAAGCCGCAGGAGGACGAGGATTCGTTGGTGGCGGCAAAGTTGTTGAACGCGGTGGTGCCGTCGGTCACGACGGTCGCCTGGGCGCAGTTGTCGTTGGCCGGGGGCTGGGTGATTTCATCGATCTGGAACTGGCCAGCGCCCTGCGCCGCACCGAAGCCCGAGACGCGGATGAGGACATCCTGGCCGAGGGTGATCGGGAAGTTGATGGTGGACTGGAGGCCGCAGTTATCGTCGTTGCAGGCGATCTGCGACGCGGTGTCGCAGGCGGTGTAGGCGACGAGGACGGTGTCGAAGCCCGCGAGGCCGCAGGTCGTCACCGAAGCGGTGCCGGTGCCACCCGGGGAGTAGCGGAACCACTGGCTGGCCGAGCCGTTGCCCGGGCAGTTGGAGCCGAGGTCAACGGTGAGGCCGGTGGTGTCGAAGTCAGTGAGGCCAGCGGTGATGGCGATGGCGTTAGCGCAGAAGTCGCCGGGGGCCGAGATCGTCGTCTCGCTGACGTTCATCGTGCCAGCACCGCTGCCGGCGCCGAAGCCTGACACCCGGACGAACACGGGAACGCCGATGGTGATCGGGAAGGAGACCGACGACTGCAGCCCGCAGAAGTCGTCATTGCAGGGGGAGGGGACGGCGTTGCAATCGGCGAAGATGCCGAGCACGGTATCGAACCCGCTGCCGCAGGTGTCGATCGTGGCGTTACCGCTGGTCGAGGGGACGTAGCGGAACCAGACGCTGTTGGATCCGTCACCGACGCCGCAGCCGCCGAGGTCGGGGGTAGCGGCGGTGGTGTCAAAGGCGTAGTTGCCGGGGCCAGCCGCCGCGAAGGGGTTGCCGCAGCCGTCACCGAGCGGCCCGAGATCGGTCTCGGTCACGCTGATGCTGCCCGCACCGGCGCTGCCGCCGAAGCCGGAGACGCGGACCAGGATGGTCTGTCCCTGCACGATGTTGACGGTGATCTGCGACTGGAGACCGCAGAAGTCGTCGACACAGACGATGGGCAGGCCGCCGTTGCAATCGGCGTGGGCCGAGAGCACGGTGTCGAACGAAGCAAGCCCGCAGGTGGCGATGGCGGCGGTGCCGCTGACGCTCGGGGTGTAGGCGAACCACACGTCGGGGGACGTGGCCGACGCGCCGCAGGTGCCGGCGAAGTCGTTGGTAGCCGCGGTGGTATCGAACGCGAAGGTACCGCCGCCAGCGATGGCTTCGGCCTGCGCACAGTTGTCATTGGCCGGCTGGGCCAGGGCGCCAGCGCTTGCACAAAGCAGCGCGGCGGCCGAGAGGCCGAACCGACGGGAAAGGGAAGTCCAACACGTCACGAGTCACCTCCTGAAAAGATGCACCTCTCACGATGGCCGGCACCACGAGCGGGCAGAACGCCCGCACAAACCCGGCGTGGACAGAAAGGCAGACCAGCACCGCCTAACCCGCCACGACCCAAACCTACCACCAAACCGGGCTTTCTGCAATGGCCGAGCCGACTTCTCTTTCGGTTTTGTTCTCGGGCCGACCATTCTCGACGCAGGCGAAACCCCGCACCTAGGGGAAAATGCTCCCCTTGGTTACATCACCGAGGGGCCGACCCCGCTTACCCCGTTTACCGAGCGCAGGGGGATGCGAGGTCGAAGTACGCCGCGATGTAGTCGGACAGGTCGTCGGGGTCGGTGTGGCCGTTACCATCAAAATCCGCTACCGGACACCCTGAACCCCCCCCTTCAAAGTAGCAGGCGATATAGGTTGACAGGTCATCGGGATCGAGCGTGCCGGAGCCATCGATATCGGCCCGGCAGGTTCCCGGACAATCCGCGCCCGGCGGCACGGGTCGCGAGCAGCCTGCGAGATGAATGACATAAAAGGAAACTGTGGGCGAGAGACCCATCCAGCCAGCAAGCGGTTCGGTGGCTCCCAGGCCGTCGGGGGGGCGCTCGATGTTCAGCGGGGCATCAAGCCAGAGCGGGCCGAGTGTCTGCCCGATGGGGTCGCGATCACTGGCGGTCACGGCCAGCGCGTAGAGGCCCGGTCCGGAAAGGTGCAGGCCGGTTACTCGGCTGTGCGTGGTGCCAGGCACGCCCGGCGCGTTGTCGTTGAAGGTGAGGCCGCGGCCGGGCAAGCCGCAAACCTCGAAGAGAAACAGTTGCATGTCGGCGGGCGTTCCGGCGGTGGAGGCGGCGAACGCGGCAGGGTCATCGATATGAATGAGAAACACATCGGCATCGCCAGCGGGGAGCATGCCTGAAAGTGCCGAGAGCGGCAGGTTGGGTTGTGGGACGGGGGGAAGCTCGCCCGGGCGTTGGGCGGTGGCGATGAGGGGGCCAGCGTCGGCCAGGCCGTGGACATGCTCGTTCCATTCGCCCAGCGGCGCGACGTCGAGGTTGACCGTGCCTGAGGCCGAGCGGCCGAGTTCATCGGTCGCGACAAAGGTGATGCTCGTTTCACCCGATGGCGCTTCGATAGGAAGGGGGATGATGCGGGTGAAGATGCCGTCGCCCGTGGCGAAGTCGCCTTCGGAGCCGTCGTCGCCCAAAGCGAAGTCGGGAGGCCCGCCCCAAGCGGAGAGGTCGAGCGAGACGGACGTGACGGGAATGGCTGGGTTTGCGCCGGGAGCCGTGAAGACGCGGACGAGGAGTTCCTGAAGCGCGAAGGCCCGCGCGGGTACGCAGTTGGCGGTGGCGGTGGGCGGTGCGGGGCAGACTTCGCAGCCCAAGTCGAGCATGACCTCGACGCTGCCCGAAGCCGAGGAGAGCGAGGTGACGGCCCAGTTGCTGGTGCCGAAGGCGGTCTGCGGGGAGGAGATGGAGAGATAGTGAACCCCTGGCGCGAGCGAGCCGTCGCGACCATTGAACTCGCGCGCGCCGGAAGGTGCCGGGCGGGTGGGGAAGCCTCGCCCAAACGAGAGCGCGGCCTGGCGAAGCGTGCCGTCGTCATCGTCGGTCGCGACACGGAGACCGGATGGGCCGTAGACACCCAGCATCGGGTCGTTGTTGCTGAGGGGCGAGAATGGCGACGGCGGCACGCGGGTCTGGATGTCAAGCCAGGTGTCGGGGTTTGTGATCGCGGGAACCTGGAAGCGCACCCACGCGACCTGCGCGGGCTCGATCGTGACGACGCGCGTGACGGTCACCGGTGGCGTGAGCAGGCCCAGATCGGCGACCACGACCGGCTGCGCGCCAGCGCGACCGATGGCGAGCAGCAGGATCGCGATGGCGACGGCCCGGCGAAACACGCGAAGAGCGTACCGGCAAGGACAAGACCCGCAAGCAAGGAACCGGTGAACGCCCGTTCGGCTCTTGGTAGTACGAGGTGCTCGTTGGCGGGTATGCTGCCCCCGTGGCCCAGCGGCGACACCATTACGAACGCGCCTTCGAGGCGTACCTGCGCCTGCAGCGGATCCCGTACGTCGCGGTGGATGAAGCCCGCAAGGCGCTCCTGCCCGAAGGGGCGACGTTTCGGATCGAAGGTTGCGAAATCGAAGGCGGGCCAGCCTCGGCGGCACTCAAGTCGTTCGACTTTGTCCTCTACGGCGACGGGGTGAACCAACTCGTTGACGTCAAAGGCCGCAAAGTGTCGCGGCGGATGGGCGGGAGTTCAGCCGTGCGCGAGGCGATCGGTAAAGCCGGGCCAGCCAAGGGCGAGGCCTCGGGGCGGCTGGAATCGTGGGTGACGATGGATGATGTCGAATCGCTCCGCGCGTGGCGGTCGCTCTTTGGCGAGGGGTTCGATTCAGCGTTCGTGTTCGTCTATTGGTGCGACGAGCAGCCGCCCGACGGGCTGTTCCAAGAAGTGTTCGATTACCAGGGCAAGTGGTACGCGCTCCGGGCCATCACGCTGGATGCGTACACCGGCGCGATGAAGACCCGTTCACCCCGCTGGCGGACGGTGGACTTGCCCAGGCGGGAGTTTGAGCGGCTGAGCCAGCCGTTTACGCCGCCGTGGGCACATGGGGTGGGGTGAGCCGCGAAGGCGGATCGCGCGAGACATGTGGTATTCTGCCGCGCTCAGGGAGCCTTCAGCCATGTCCAAAGCCAAGCGTTCAAAGAAGGCGAAGCATTTGCCGGGGCCATTGTGCAATTGCGTTCTGTTGTGCGACGACGTGTTGATCAGCGCCAAGAACAAGCACTTCCTTCAGGGCATCATCGGTGTTATCGGGCTGCGAGAACTTCCCGCGATCATCGGCGGATATGTCGCCTATGTGCGGGTATCGAACGTCCACGGCTCGTCATCCGTTCGGGTTTCGCTTGTGCGCGGCGAAACGAACCAGCCCGTTTTTGCAGCCGAAGTCAATGTGAAACAACCCGACCCCCTGGGCGTACATACTGTTGTCAGCCAGGTTCCCCCCGTGGCGATCGAGCATGCCGGCCGGTATCTTTTCCAGGTGGAATGCAACGGAGAGATCCTGGCGATGTCGCCGATAGAGATCGTGGTGTTAGACGCCTTGATGCCTTCCCAGTCGGGGCAGGAACGAGACTCATGAACTTCACCGATCAAGCACGCACACAGACGATGACCATGTCTGACGGCAGGGCGCAGGAAGCCGTGTTCGTGGTGATGCGCAACGTCCAGGCGTTGGGTGGGGCCGTGTGGGTTCATCGGGCCGCGCCCGCACGCGACTCCCGGAAGAACCTTGTCAAGAACTTCGATCGGTACATGAAACTGGCCGAAGTGAACACCCTCCGATTGACGGGCCGATCGAGTCTATAGACTTACGCCGGTGTCCTCGTCGCGCCGCGCGCCAGATTCACCGGATGACCTTCGGGAAGGCCAGATTTTCTGGCTCGCTGACTGTCCGCCGCTCGAAGGCGACGTGATGAAGACCCGACCGATAGTCCTCATTCATCCGAAACCGTTCATCGACCGCGGTGACGATCCGCTGATGGCGATCGCCATTTCAACGTCGGCGACGCTCGCGTCATCGCCCGACCGAGTAAAGATGCCGAACCGGCAGGAGAATCCTGGCTGTTCGACGAACTTGCCCGCACCGTGCTGGGCCGTTCCCAAGTGGCACATTCTGGTTCAGCGCGCGCATCTGATCGATCGAGCGGGTTACGCGAACAGCCGCCTGCTCAAACGTATACGCGATGCCGCGATGGCGCACCTTGAGCAAGAAGACGCTCAAGATCGACGACGGTCGAGCTGAATCGAATCACGCCAGCCGCCACGCGGAACCCTCGCGCGACACGCGGCGATAGAGCGTGTCGCGCTCGATAGGCTCGAAGCCCGCTTCGCGGATGGCCTTCTGGAGTGTCCAGGTGTTCACTTCCTGGTGGGTCGGCGCGTCGTGGGGCTTGCTGGAGAGTTTGGTGATGTCGTACCACACGACGGTGCCGTCGAGGTCGTCGGCACCGGACTGGAGCATCAACTGGGCCATGGGCAGGGTCTGCATGATCCAGAAAGACTTGACGTGCGGGAAGTTGTCGAGCATGAGCCGGGCGACCGCGAGCGTGCGGAGGTTTTCGAGGCCGGAGGGGCCGGGCAGGTGTTCGAGGTCGGAGCCGTCGGGGAAGAAGGGGAGGGGGATGATGGTTTGGAAATAGCCAGAAGGAGAGGCACTAGGCACTAGGCACTGGGCACTTGCAGAGGGGGAAGAAGAAAAGGCGACTGTCTCTGGCAGCGGTGTGCCCGGACGAGTGAGGGTGATGACGGGGATGTCGGTGCCTTCGTCGCCTGAATACCCGAGGTGACCGGGTTCGCCGGGGGAACCAACGCTTGAAGAGGCGGAAGAAGCCGCGATACCCGTGTAACCCATGCGCGCCAGCGCCCGGTCCTGGGCGCGGCGGAGCATGTCCATGTGCACGAGCCGCTCGTTTCGCGCCTCGATGTGCCCATACAGCAGCGTGGCGTTGGTGTTCAGGCCCAGTTCGTGGGCCACGCGGTGCACATCGAGCCACACATCCGAGCGGATCTTGCCCTTGAAGGCTTCATCATGCACGCGGTCATCAAACACCTCGGCACCCCCGCCGGGGAGCGAGCCCAGCCCGGCTTCCTTCAGCCGCTCCAAAACCCAGCGGATGCCCGCTGCGCGGTCGTCGTTCTTGTAGACTTTGGCGATGCGGGCGAGGTGAACGATTTCGACAGCGGTGAAGGCTTTGACGTGCAGATCGGAACCCATCGACCGGGCCGTGTCACGGATGGCGCTCACCATGTCGGTGTAGTAGGAAAACGGCAGATACGGATGCAGCCCACCCACCGAGTGCATCTCGGTCGCGCCGGATTCGACGGCCAGCCGGGCCTGATTGCGGATGTAGTCCAGATCGCGTGTGTACGCGCCATCTTCGCCCTGCTTGCGGTAGAACTCGCAGAAGGTGCACGAGAGGGCGCACACGTTGGAATAGTTCAGGTGGCGGTTGATGTTGTAGTACGCCACGTTGCCGTGAAGGCGGCGACGGACAGCATCGGCCAAGCGGCAGACCGTCCAGATATCGGGTGTCTCGAAGAGCACGCGGCCGTCAGCGAGGGTGAGGCGCTCGCCGACGTTGACCTTAGCAGCGATCGCGTCGAGGCGGGCGTCGCGCGGTAAAGCGGGGGTGCCAAGAGTGCGCACGACCCTCCCCACCGACGGCGGGGCCGCGGCGGAGCGGGATGATGCGAAAGAAGCCGAGGGGGACATAGCTCAACATCGTACGGCGTTCATTGACCCCGCGAAGCCGCTGGATCACCCCCGCGCCGGCAGCACGGTGCCGCTGCATTCACCGAAGCCGACGCGGCGGAACCCTTCGCGCTGGCATGAACCTACCAGCGTGACGCGGTCGCCATCATCGAGGAACGTGCGTTTCTCGCCCGAGGGCAGTTCGATGGGCTTGCGGGGCAGGGGCTTGCCGTCGGGGCCGTTGCCTTGCCAGGTGAGTTCGAGGAGACAGCCTCGGGATTCCGGGGTGGGGCCGGAGACGGTGCCGGAGGCGAGGAGGTCGCCGGGCATGAGGTTGCAGCCGTTGACGGTGTGGTGGGCGATCATCTGGCTGAACGTCCAGAACATGTGGCGGAAGTTGCCGCAGGAGATGGTGTGCGGGGCCACGCCCTGCTCGCGCATCTTGGCGGACTGGATGCGGACTTCGAGGCTCAGGTCGAGCCCGGCGGTGGCGGCATTCGGATCGCGCAGGTAGGGCAAGGGCTCGGGGTCGGCTGGCCCGCGCTCCGGGCCTTGCACGCGGAACGGCGCGAGGGCCTCGGGCGTCACGATCCACGGCGCGATCGTCGTCGCGAAGTTCTTGGCCAGAAAGGGGCCGAGCGGCTGGTACTCCCACGCCTGCACGTCGCGGGCCGACCAGTCGTTCACCAGGCAATAGCCAAAGACGTGATCCATCGCCCCGGCGATATCGATGGCGTCACCCAGGCGGTTGTGCTCGCCGATGACGCAGCCGAGTTCGAGTTCGTAGTCGAGTCGCTTGCTGGGACCGAAGACGGGTGCCGGCGCGTTGTCGGTGTTGGTCTGGCCCATGGGGCGGCGGACGTCGGTGCCGCTGAGGACAACCGACGACGCGCGGCCGTGATAGCCGATGGGCACATGGGTGTAGTTGGGCAGCAGCGGGTTGTCGGGCCGGAACATGGAGCCGACAGTGCGGGCGTGATGGATGCTCGCGTAGAAATCGGTGTAGTTGCCCACCATCACGGGGGTGGAGAACCGCACGGCTTCCTGCTTGATGACCGCCTTCTGACGCAGCCGCTTGCCCTGCTGACCGACGTGGCCATCAAGGATGAACGACTGAATCACTCGACGGAGGAACGCACGCACCTCCGGGCCTTCGCGGCACAGCGCGTTGAGCACCGGGATGTGCATCGCGCGATGAAGACGCTCGACGAGTTGCTCGTCCTGATCCTCGAAGTAGCCTGCGTGCATGAGCAGGTCGATGTCAACGATCGAGTCGCCGATGCCCATGCCGGCGCGGGGCACGTTGGGATCGACCTCGTCGGGCAGGTCGCCGCGTCGGAACATGCACAGGGGGAGGTTCTGGGGCGGGAAGTCGGTCGCCGGGTCATTGGCGGACTCGATCCAAGAACGGAGGGAGGGGTCGTTGGTGGGGTCGAGTGTGGGGTGGGAGGGGGACGGAGTGGTCATGGGCGAGGATAGGGCTGGGGCCGTGTGTCTCATCGAACCGGCGCGCGATCAGCGGTATTCACCCCTACCATCGGCGGCCTTTCGGGGCGGTAGCTCAATTGGTAGAGCACTAGCTTTGCAAGCTAGGGGTTACGAGTTCGAGTCTCGTCCGCTCCATTTCCCCTCATCTTCACTCGCTCGCCACGCCCGCACGAGCCGGGCGATGGGTGCGACATCGTGCACGCGGAGCAGCCGGGCTCCCGCAGCCAAGTGCGCGGCGGTGAGTCCCACCGTGCCCGGCAGCCGCGCGGCGGTCGGGCTATCTGGCCCCATGTCCGCGGCACGGGCCACGAAACTCTTGCGGGAGAGGCCGCTGAGCACCGGTCGCCCCTTTTCCAGCAGCCGGGGTGTGCCACGGATGAGGGCCAGGTTCTGCTCGACGGTCTTGCCGAAGCCAAGACCCGGGTCGAGCAGGGTGCGCTCGGCGGGTATGCCCGCTGCAACGCACGCCTCGACGCGCATCCGGAGGTAGGCGCACACCTCCGCCACGACATCGCCGTAACACGGAGGCTCCGCGTACTGGTCAGAAAACCGATCCAGACCCGGCGGTTGCAGGCGATGCATGAGGATGATGCCGCAGCGGGCGCGGGCGATCAGCGGCAGCATTTCAGGGTCTTCGGTGCCAGCGGACACGTCGTTGATGGCGTCGGCACCGGCATCGAGTGCCGCCCACGCGACCGCCGCCAGCGTGGTGTCGATGGTGATGGGTAGCGTGGCCGTCACGGCTCGCCGGATGGCCTGAATCGCGGGCACGACGCGGGCGATCTGTTCGGGCGCCGGGACGCGTGCAGCGCCCGGGCGGGTGGATTCACCGCCGATGTCCAGAGCGTCGGCACCATCGCCAATCGCCTCCATCGCGCGGGTGGCCGCGACGGCGGGGTCGAGCGACGCGCCGCCGTCGGAGAAACTGTCGGGTGTGACGTTGATGATCGCAAGGATGCGCGGCGCGCGGAGATCCAGGACGCGGCCCGGTGCGAACGCCCAGGAATCGCGCATCGCCTGATCGCGCGAACCCATTTCAGGATTGCCGGGCACGCGGGGCGGCGGTTGGCTGCTCACGGCACGCGCTCACACCGCACGCAGGCCCAGTTCGGCCGGGGCAGGCAGGTCTTTGATGCTGGCCAGGCCGAACGCCGCAAGGAACTGCCGCGTGGTGGCGTACAGCAGCGGCCGCCCGAGTTCCTCGGCGCGGCCGGCGATGGTGATCAGTTTGCGATCAAGAAGGGTCTTGACCACTTCGCCGCACGAGACGCCTCGGATCGCTTCGAGGTGGGCCCGGGTGACGGGCTGGCGATAGGCGATGATGGCGAGGGTTTCGATACCCGCGCGGCTGAGTTTCGAATGGGCCGACAAGCCCTGCAGCGCCGCGATGGCCCCGCCATGCTCGGGCAGCGTCATCACGCGATACCCGCCGGCGACCGCCTCGATGCGGAACGCGCGGCCGCTGGAGGCATAGACCTCATTGAGCAACGAGACAATGCGTGCCAGCACGGCCTCTGGCGTCGGACCGGAGGAATGACGACGGCGACGGCGCTTTGGAGCCGACGCGACGGACGGGGCAGCCCCTTCGGCTGAATCGATAGCGGGTGACGCCGTCGCGGCGCTGGCGGCGGTCTCGTCCGTCGCGGGTTCATCCGGCGGCATGAGGCCCAAGGCCTGGGCCAGTCGCACGGCTGGCACAGGGCGCGGGCTGGACATGATCAGCGCCTCGGCCGCCGCCAGGAGCGGCGCGGCAGCCTGGTCGATCGCCTCGGGCGACTCCACCCTTACGGTGGGAGACGTGACGGCATCAGGTTTGGGCTCGGCAAGCGGGGGCAGAATCGCGTCGGTAGCCATGCTGGGTGAGTGTACGCCGGAAGGCCGTCACCGGCCCTTGACTTCGCGCACTGACGTGGGCCGCGCGCGCAAATGCGCACGTTGACCCCCCGGCGGCCATTTTCTCAAATTTCTTTTTTACCCGAGATTCCTTGAACCAATCGCGATTTGCCAGGCGCACAATCTCGTGCACCAATCAACGAAGGCGCGGCCGAGCACCTGTTCATTCACCCCACGCACACGCCTTCAGTCGCGGGCCTGGACAACGAGCGCCGCCCGCGCGTCAGGAATGCCGAGACACCATCCGAGCCCATCCCGAAGCCCACCGTTTCCGCGCTCGCCCCGCACTCATCCTGCAGGCCACCGCCCGGCCCGCCATCGCACGCGGCAAGCCCGGTCATTTTCCCCGCACTATCATCCACCCTCGACCGTCCCGCGGCTGATTCCAGGAGTTCATTCATGCGCCAGTCTTCTTCGCGTCGTTCTCTTGCCGTCATGATGGCCGCTGCCGCGCTGGTGGCTGGCGCGGTGACGAGCGTGGCGGTGCCCGTGGCGCTCAACGCCGTGCCGACCAGTGCCGTGATCGCGACGGTGGACCTCGAATCGCTCATCAGCCAGTTGGACGAGAAGAACGTCGCCGAAGCGTCCCTGAAGGCCTATTCCGAATCGCTCCGGGGCGAACTGGAGACGCTGAACAAGGGCCTCAAGGATCAGGAGAACAAGGTCCAGGTGCTCGACGGCGCGGCCAAGAAAGAGGCCTTTGTCAAACTCATCGAGATGCGCGCCAATCTGAAGGTCAAAGGCGAAGTCTTCGATGCCTTCATCGACCAGCGCCGGGGCGAAGCGTTCAAAGGGCTGTACGAAAAGATCACTGCCGCCGTGCAGGCCCTGGCGAAGCAATCAGGCTACACCATGGTGATCGTGAGCGACGAGAAAGTGCGCATCCCCGTCGGCCCCAGCGCCGACATCGAGCGGACCATTTCGCTCAAGCGGTTCCTGTTCGTCGAGAAATCGCACGACATCACCGCCGATGTCGCCAAGTTGATGAACAACGAGTTCAAGGCCGGCACGCCCGCGGCTGGCGCGAGCAAGTAGCGCCAATCGTTCGGCCCATCATCGACGTTCCCCGGCCATGAACGCACCCAACTCCGGTCAACCCGTTTCCCCCGGCGGGCTCGCCGCGCTCACCACCGGCAGCGT
Source organism: uncultured Phycisphaeraceae bacterium (assembly GCA_964588585.1). Classification (GTDB taxonomy): domain Bacteria; phylum Planctomycetota; class Phycisphaerae; order Phycisphaerales; family UBA1924; genus JAEUIX01. The sequence goes on along the minus strand of CAZPPX010000002.1, from coordinate 169,141 downwards.
GGCGAAGTCGCTGGCGGCCGAGTTGCACGGGCCGGCGGACCTCGCGCTCACAGGCCTCAACATCATCGACTCGGCACGCCCCGGGGAGATGACCTTCGTCCGCTCGGCGCGCTATGCCGCCATGTGGGCCACCAGCAAGGCCAGCGCGTGCCTGGTGTCACGCGGGATCGACCTGCCCGCTCGCCCTGCGGCGGCAGGCCCCGGCGCGATCCTCGTCGTGCCCGATGCTGACCTGGCGCTCATCCAGGTCATCCGCGTCTTTCAGCCGGCCGACCCGCCACCGCCCGCGGGTGTGCATCCCTCGGCCATCATCGAGCCCGGCGCGACGATCGACCCCACCGCCTCCATCGGGCCCATGTGCATCATCAGCACCGGGGCCACCATCGGCCCGCGCGTGGTGCTACACGCGCGCGTCACCATCGGCCCCCATGTGCGCATCGGCGAGGGCACGGAGATCGAGCCCGGCGCGGTGGTGCACCACCGCTGCCAGATCGGCCGCCGCTGCCTGATCCACTCCAATGCCACCATCGGTGCCGATGGCTTCGGCTTCCGCCCGAGCCCCGATGGCCGCGGCGTCATCAAGATTCCCCACGCGGGGATCGTCGAGATTCACGACGATGTCGAACTCGGTGCCGGCACCTGCGTTGACCGGGGCAAGTTCGGGCCCACCGTGATCGGTGCCGGAACCAAGATCGACAACCTCGTCCAGATCGCCCACAACGTGCGCATCGGGCGCGGCTGCCTCATCGCGGCACGCACCGCCTTCGGTGGCAGCACCCGCCTTGGCGACGGCGTGATGGTCGGCGGGGCCGCGGCCGTCTCCGACAATCTGGTGATCGGCTCGGGGGCGCGAGTGGGTGGCGCGGCCGCCGTGATGGAAGACATGCCCGCGGGCGAAACCTGGATCGGCTACCCCGCCAAGCCCCGAACCAAGTTCTTCCGCGAAGTGTCGGCCTTGGCCAAGATGGTCGGCCAGAAACGCGGGCCGCGCGCCCCGCGCAAGCCGTGAACGTCTTTTTCGGATCGCGCGAGCGCTCACACCCCGGTGAGTCGAGTCTTGATCGTTTCGGACAAGGCCGCGAGCGCGGCGGGCGCGTAGAGCGGAAACGCCCACGTGCGATCATCGGCCACCGCACCGGCGGCGCGCAATCGCGCAAGGTTCGAGGCCTGTTCATCGAGCGCTTTGAGGTGCGGCGCGTGAACATCTCGCGCCGCCGCGAGCGCGCGGTGCATGTCCGCGTACGCCGCGCGGCGTGCCGGGCGTGTCGCCTGCGAGTCCATCACCGCGAGCGCCTGCTGCTTGGCGCGGGCGGCGTCGGGCCCGAGGAACGCCCCGTCGTGCCGGGCATGGTGGGCGAGCCAGCGGGCGTGAGCGACCTGGCGTTCCCCGGGCAGCGGCACGTTGGCCAGCGGCAAGCGAAGCGTGGCAGTGACGGTGGCGGTGGGGGCGAGCGGGCTGGCGGTTACACCGAGCCAGTTGGCGATCCAGTCGTCGGTGACGGCGTCATAGCCCGATGCGCCGGTGTGACCGCCGCCGCCGGTGCCGTGAATGAACAAGTCGCACGCGCCGAGCCGCAGAATGGCGGTGAGCAGGAGCGCGCGGGGAGCCAGTTCCGCACGCGGGATGGTGGACAGTTCGCTGGCCCACACGCGCTGGCGGCGTGGCTCGGTGGGGCTGATGCGCCAGAGCGGTAGTTCACAGTCGCGATGGGGAGAGGTGCCGCTGGATGCGCGTTCCGCCAGTGCCGCGATGCCAGCCCTCGGAAACCCGACGACCGCGTCGTTGTATGCCTTCACGCAGCGCGAGGGGTCGTCGCGCATCACACTTAGGAGCCAGCCGACAAACTCCGTGCGCGCCAGCGCCGAGGCGAACAGGGTCGGCAGTGGCGGCACGATCGGGGCAACCAGCGAGGCGACGGCGGCGGAAACCTGCTGGGCCGCAGAGATCGTGCCTTGACCTGCGTCCCGCAGCGCGCTGGCGATGCGCTCAACGCCCAGTGCGATCGAGTCGATGGCGGTCGCGTCGCCTGCGAGGGCTTGGGTCAGTGCCGCGGCGCTGTCGCGCACGGGCACAGGGCCGATGGCGCAAGGCGCATGGTCGGTCGCGAGGAGGGCGGCAATCTCTTCGGAGATCAGGCGAACGGAGCGCGATTCGAGCCGACCAGCCGTCGACGCATCCGCGCGTGTGCGTGCCGGAACGCGGATCGACGTGAAATCCTCGGGGTCTTGGTCAACAACCACCCAGGCGGCTGCCGCGCCAAAAACACTGCGCGCGTGGGCCGCGGCGATGTACTTGGCCAGAATGCCCGGGTGCCAGATGGCCGCCTGGTGGCCGGACATCACGATCGGCTGGTCGATCGGCAGACGCAGCGCTTCGCGAAACGCGCGGACGCGGGGCGAGAGGACCGGGCGAGAATCAAGCACCCGCCGCCACGTGCTGGCCTCGGGCGCGATCGTCAACGCGGGCTCGTCGTGTGGCGCGGGTGCGATGGGTGGTTCAATCGTCACGGCTCGCCACCATATCCACCGAAGCGCTCACTCGCAGGTCTGCTCGGCGATCGCGTCGACCGCGCTGGCCGCCAGCAGGTGGGCGTGCTTGTGAATCTCGCAATGCAGCACGCGGCGGTAGTGGGCCAGTCGTGTGGTCGGGTCATCGAGCATGCCGCCAAACGTCCGAGAGAGATCCTTGTAGATGAGTTTGACGTTGATCTCGCTGACACGCAACCCATAGGCCGCGGCCTGCACCCAGAACTGCATGGGGAACGCATAGCCGGTCTCGGTGAGGGTCAGACGCCGGAGCGCGTCGACGCGGTGGGCCTTGAACCCGCAGAACGCGTCGGTGATGCCGCCCACGGGCAGCGCGTAGCCCAGGCGATCGTTGATCTCGCGCGTGATCTCGACATTGATCGCACGCCGATCCGCCGGCGGCGCGACATCGGCGTCGAAGGTGGCCCGATAGCGCGAGCCACTGACAATGTCCCACCGGTTCTCCCGCACGGCGGCAAGAAACTCCGGAATGCTCGCCGGCTCGTGCTGCTCGTCGCAATCCATCGTGATCACCCAGTCAAACCCGTGGCACGAGGCAAACGAGAACGCATCGCGCAGCGAGCGGCCGTATCCGCGGTTGACCGCGTGCCGGATCACTTCGACGGGAAACTTGGGCAGCAAGTGAGGCGTCTTGTCGGTCGAGCCGTCATCGATCACCAGGACGTGATCGGCGTACTCGAGAACGTGCGCGAGAACGCGGGAGAGATAGCGCTCTTCGTTATAGACCGGAATCGCGACGAGCACGCGCATGCAAAACCTCCGGGGGAGTGCACGCTCGGCGCGTGCGATGAATCTGTACGAGGGTGAAACCGGCGGGGTTCGCGGGGGTTGCGGCTGGCGGTTTGGGGTTTGGTTGAGTCGAACCGGTTGCCCAACGTGAACCCCCTCCGCCTCGCCCCCCCAACTTCGCTCGGCACATCCCCCGCTGGAGCGGGGGATGGTGGTTGGTAGTCATGGTGTGAAATAGAGCGCGATGTAGTCGCTCAGGTCGTCGGGGTCGGTGGTGCCGTCGGCGTTGGTGTCGGCCTGCGGGCATGGCGGCGATTGGAAGTAGCAGGCGATGTAGTCGCTGAGGTCGTCGGGGTCGACGGTGCCGTCACCGTTGAAGTCGGCGGTGCGCCGCGGCGCATCGGGCATGAGCGTGAGGACGACTTCATAGGCCTCGTCGGGCGAGGAGGCGTTGCCCGGGATCGTGGGGTCGCGGAACGTGCTGTCCTGGTCGCGGTCGTAGAGAATGGTGGCCCGCACAGCGACCGCGCCGAGGCCGCGTGGGTCGGCGTATGGAAGCGTGGCGACGTCCACACCCGCGTGCAGGTTTTGCACGACGGAGGCGGCGCTGGGCGCGCTGGAATCAATCGAATCGCCGTCAGCGAGCGAGAGCGACTCGATGCGGTACGGGCGCTGGCTGTTGGCACCTTGCATCACCACACCCGGTTCTAACAATCGCTCCAACTCGTATCGGTGTTCGGCCGCGTGGTAGTTGGCGCGGATGAGGGCGACGGTGCCGCGTAGCGGCTGGCCGACGCCGGTTTTGAACTGTGTTGCCGCCGTGAAGTACACGTTTCCCGCACGATCGAGCGCCGGCGAAGACAACGACGGCCCGGAGGGCGAGTCGGGGATGGAAGCGTCGAGTTTGCCGAGTCGGCCGATGAAGGCGTTTGGCCCTCGATCGACCTGGCCGTCGTCTTCGCCGTCGTCCACCGTGCCGAGGATGCCATCGCTGCCGAAATCGCCCAGAATGGCCTTGCCTGTGAGCCCCGTCGAGTCGCCCGTGTGCGCGACGATGCTCCACGTCACGCTGCCGGTCGCGGCCGAGACGCGCGCCACGACAATCGCTTGATCGAAGCCCTGCGGCTGAACGCCCGAAGTGCCGCTCGTGGCGATCGACGCGGCAAGCAGCAGGTCGCCCCCTTGCAGCACCACCGCGGCAACCGGCCCACTGGCTCCACGAAAAGCAACCTGGCTTTGATAGTTGGTGAACTCGTGCAACGTGCCGGGAGGAAGACCCGCAGCAGGATCGAAGCCGTCGGTGGGATCGACGAGTGTGCCAATAGCGGAGGGAAGATCGACACGCAACCGGCCGGCGCTGCCGCCGATGGGCGCGCCGCTCGCGGTGATGCCCCACGCGGCGATGGACCGGACGCGACTGGTGGCGGGCGCGATGACGAGTGCCGCGCCGACGCCCACGGCGTTATTGATGGGGTTGAGGCGTGCGAACGGCCCGCTGCCGAGCGCGAGGGTCATCGGACCGCGCGCCGATTCGCCAGCGGACAGATGCGTGGTCGCGGCGGTGAGCGATCCGGCCACGGCTTCGTGCTGGTGATTGCCCGCGAAGTCGAGGGCCACAAGCACGGGGCGGGCCGCAATATCCGCAGGCACGATCGACGGTGCGGAGAGCGGCGTGGCCGTGCTCAGCAGCAGGCGCGAGGCCGCGGTGTCCGTCGCGCCCGATGTCGAGATCGCGTTGAGCGAGGCGGAGCGCGCCGCGGCGTCCACGCGATACAGGCGCTTGTCGGGCAAGGCCGAGGCGCTGGTCATCCCAAAGCCATCGGCGAGCAGGTGCGTGAAGCCCGCCGAGTCGACGCCGCCGAGCCCGAAGGAAGCGGTGCTGATGGCCCCGGCCGCGGCGGAGGACTTATTGACTGCCGCCACCACACGCGACACGAAAAGCCGGGAAGGATCAGTGGGCTGAAAACTGACAAGCCCGGTGACAACGGCTTGCTCGTCGTCACCATCGCCGAAGAGGCCGTTGGGCCCGGGGCCAAACTCCATGAACGCAAGACCGAAGTTTGAGCCTGTACCTGCCGAATGCCCCGGGCCGATGACCGTGCCGAAGCGGCCTGAGCCATCGTCGGTGGGCGTGCTGTTGTGGGTGGCGCTCACGCCCTGTCCGGCGGCCCGCCAGGCGAGGTACGCGGGCCGTGCCGACGGGCCCTCGGTAAACGTCGCGCTGACGGCCTGCGCACCGATCAACTGACCGAACTGCCCGCTGCCCGCGCCGCTCGCCGGCGCGGCAGAGGCTTTCAGAGCCGGGCCAATGAGGTAGCGCCCACCCCATGAGGAACGCAGAGCGGAAAGGTCCACCACAAAATCGTTGCGTTGCTCGCTGTTTGCGCCCGTAGAGACCGCGCTCACGCTATCACCCGGCAGCCCGCCGGTGAGCGATACGGAATCTTGCGCGCAGGCAGCGCCGGCGAAGGCCGCCACGACCGCCAAAGCAATGGCAAGTCTGGGGCCGAGGTCTTGGCCTCGTGCCGAGTGTGCTGTTTGGCCACGATCACCGGCGGTCATGCGAGGGCGTCCTTGAGTGAACCGGCGCACGTCCGAGAACGCGCGACAGCGCGGGGCGGCAACCCCGCATCTGATGCACTCAATCTACACGCGCCAGCCTCACGGGGCGAGCGAATCGCGCTGGGCAGCCAGACGATCGTCGATGATGATCTTGGATCGCTGCAGTTCCGTGAGCCACTTGGGGTCTTTCTCGAGCAACAAGGCCTTGTTGGCGTGCTGGGCAGACTTCTCGGTAATGGTGCCGCGACGGATATCGAGCCAGACGCTCTCGCGCAGGGCCGGCAGATAGGCCTCGTCGCGCTGGATGGCCTGTTCGAGGTATTCCTGGGCCTCGCGCTCGAAGCCACGCGATTTGTAGATGAGGCCGATGTTGGCGAGCGGGCGCGGGTCGGTGGGCGTCAGGTCGGCGGCACGCTTGAAGGCTTCGACCGCGTCCATGTCGCGCTTGGCCGCCGCATAGAGCACACCCAGGTTGTTCCATGCAGGATGGAACTCGGGATAGGTGCGGATCGAGTCCTCGTAGAGCGAAATGGCGCGCAAGGGCTCGCCATCGCGCTGGGCCTGTTGAGCCTGGGCCGCGAGGGCGGTGGCCTGTGCGAGACGGACGGAGGAATCGCCCGGCTCATAGGTGGGCTTGGGGGCGCAGGCACCGAGCGCGAGCACGCACGCGGTGATCACCACGCCGCAGAGTTGTGAGTTCGTCATCGCGCGATTCATGGTTGGTCTCATGCGGCTGGTCTGAGTCGGTTGACTACTTGCGTTCCCACCGTGTGAACGTGATGTTGGCGACCTTCCAGCGGGGCTTGCCTTCGACGGTGGCGAGCGCGGGCTCGACATCGAACACCGAGAGTTCGACCCCGGGCACGCCCTGCTGGACGCGCTCGATCCATTTCAGCACGTTCTCGGCATCCTGCGGGGGCGAGTTCTGGTAACTGAATGTTCTTCGCTTCAAACTCTTGGGGCCGGTGCGGCGATCCTCGCCCGGGCTGAGCGTGATGGACGCGATGCCCGATTCGCGCCCAAGCCGCTCGATGACGCCCTGGATCGCCGGGTCGGGCGCAAGGGCATTCTCGCCCAGCGCGTCGGCCTGCGCTTTCTTTTCAGCGAAATAGGTCTCAAAGCCGGTCTGTACGAGCAGCGTGATGGATTGCTCGCGGCGCGTCGTGTCAGCCGCAGCGCTGGCACCCCACCAGGCCATGACCATCCACGCCACCGCGCCCAGCAGGAGCAGAACGGCGGCGGTGACCACCGCGCGGGGCTGGTTGCGGCGCGAAGTGCGAGCCGCAGCCATGCCCAGCGCCAGTCTGGCTTCTTCGCGAAGCACAGTGTTGGGCGTGGACTCGCTCATGCGCCCTCCGTGCCGACCGCGGGAGCGACCGAAGACGTCGCGGAGGGTGCCGAGCCGGGCTTGCCCCGGGGGTCGAACCAGATGCCACGGAGTTTGAAGACGCGTTGCGGGTCGGTGCCTGTAACGGGCACCGTTGAGGTCGCCGTGTCGCCCTCCCAGATGATCTGCACGTTCTGACCGGAAAGGAGCGGGGTGGCGTTGGCGCGGAGGGCGCTCAGCAGCACCGCGCCGGGCTCGGCATCGGGTGCCACAAAGTCAAACGACACGCCAGCGACCGACGAAACCGTGATCTTCTTGAGTTTGAGATTCTGGACCCCGCTGGCGGCCTCGATCACCCGCTCCACCACCGCGAGAACGGGCCGCTCGGGCGTGATTTCCTCGCGGCTTTTCTGCAGTTCACGCAGCGCGACCTTCAGCCGCGTGACGGGGTCGGGCTCGGTGGCCAGTTTGGGAAACTCGGCTTCGTGCTGCTTGAAGAGTTCGGCACGACGACCTCGGGCGGCCTCGGCACCTTCAAGGGTTTCGCGACCCGCGCGATCGAGCCGCCACGCCGCCACCATGACCAGCACCGCCGCGGCGGTAATCGCCCCGGCCAGCCACCAGTGCATCGACCGGCTGAGCCGGCCCGGACGAGCCGACAGATCGCGGAGGCCAACGTCGGTGTGCGCGCGAGCCGTCTCACTGGTCAGATTGGGTGGCGCGACGCCAGCGCTCTCCGCCGCGCGGCGAAGCGTCGCCGCGATCGGGTCATCATCCAGTACCACGGTGGCGGCCGCACCCGGCCAGCGCACCGCCAGGGCCTGCCCTACTGCCGCCATGCCGCCGCCATCCACCGCGCCGTCGCCCGCGCCCTCAGCCAAACCTGACGCAATGGCATCGGTGGGGCCGACGCACACCACCCGCGAGGGAACCAGGCCCAACTGCGCCGACCAGGCAAGCCACTCACTCACCACGCGTCCGGCATCGGCGCGCGTGATCTCAATCACGCGGGCGGGGGCCGTCTGTTCCGGGTCGAGCAGCCGGCGCGTGGCTCCCCCTTCATCCACGATCGGCGCCACCGGCGCGGCACGCGCAACCTCCAGCGTCCGCAACCGCTGCACACCCGCCGCCAGCAACCGGCCAGCACGCGACCATGCCCAGATCAAGCGACCGGCGGGATCGACGACAACGCAGGCCGTCACCGGGTCAGCGGCCTCGATCACATCGGGCGACGATCCGCGCGGTGCGCGGGCGATTGACGCCCCGGGATCCCACGCACGGGCCACGGCGTGCCACAGGGATTCAACCATCGCGATATCGAGCCCCAGGCGATCAAGTTCATCGAGCAGCACTCGTGCTGGCGCGTCGGGCAGCGCCAGCACCGCGAGGCGGCGCTTGCGGTCGGCGTCGGCGGCGGACGTTTTGGTAGTTGGGCCCTCGCCACCATTTTCATCGAGCGCTTCGACGGTGAGATCAACCCCGACTTCGCCGTGCTCGCTTGACCAAGCCGCACCCAGCCCAGCGGCACCCGCACCGTCGCCGCCCGCGTCCATGGACGCGGCACGCGCGGCGGCCTTGACAATCTCGTGATCCGCGCTGGGGGCCGAAAGCCACGCGCAGCGGCCACCATCCAGATCAAGGCACAGGCGCACCGGCCCCGCCGCGCCATTGGCCCGTGCCACCTCGCCAGCGATCCACTCCGCAGCGAGCACCACGCCCGTGCTCGCGGCTTCACCAGTGACCGTTGGCGGCGCGGTCCACACTTGTTCGCCCGCGCGGCTCACCAGGCGCACGCTGCGGATGGTCAGGCCGCCTTCTGCTCGCTCGATGTATGCGACTGTGCTCGTCATGAGACTCCGGACCTGCCGCCGTGCTGCCGAATCGATGGGCGAGGATATCGCCCGCGACGCCCGCGCGACGCATCCCCCGTGTGGATACATGAATGGGCCGGGCGATCAGCCGCCCCGGTTGCCGCCTCCGCCACCGGTCCCGCCTCCACCCCCTGCGCCCCCCGCGCCGCCAGCACCGCCGATGCCGTCCGGGTCGTTCTGCATGCGCTCGACCTCTTCATCGCTGGGCTCGAACCCTTCGATGCCAAACTTGGCCAGCGTGGCCGGGTCAGGCCGCTCACCGCCGTTGGAGCGCATGATGTCGGCATAGATGCGACCGACCTTGTCGCGCACGGCTGGGTCAGAGAACCGCTCGTTCTTGGCCTTCTCGGCCAGGGCTCGGGCGGCCGCATCCTTGGGATTGGCCGCGCCGGCGACATTCAGGGGTTTGCTTCCGACGGGGCCTGACGCTCCCGCAGCCGACCCAGCCCCAAGCCCTTGGTTGGCGGCAGCAGCCAGTCGGGCGGCTGCGGCGGCAGACGCTGAGGGCTTGATGCCGTTCGCGCTCGCGAGGCCGGATCGCGCCTTGAGGGCCTTGCGATCAATCTTGGTCTCTTCACCGCCCTTGGCGATGATGATGTAGTCCGCCGTGACGGCCTGAAGGCGCGTTTCGCCTTCGCTCTGGCCTTCGGTCAGCATCTTCTGCACGCCCTCGATCGTGACAATGGCGCGCCGCGCGGCGGGAGCGATGATGCCGCCGATGTACTCCCAAACTACTTCAACCTTGGTGGGTGACGGCTGAGGCTCATCGGGCGAGGTGGCAACTGGTGCTGGCGGGGGCGGCGGCTTCTCTTGCCCCATCGGCATGGAAAGCCGATTGAGCTGGCCCGCCAAGCCCTCCGAATCAACATGCGCCGCCGCGATGCCCACCGACAACTTCGGGGGCGTCACGGGCTTGGCCTCGGGCAAGTCCCCGACGCCGCCCAGGCCCGGAATGCTGGCAAACGCGAGCCCGCCCGCGGCCAGCAACAGCACCGCGCCGGAGATCTGGGCCCGACGCGTCCATGCCTTGGTGTGAGTCTTGTTCATAGCCACCTCTCCGGCCGCAGCCCAACGAGCCAGCACGATCATTATTCACCAAATCGGCCGCTTGGGCCGGGAATCCCCAGTCTGACCCGGTTTGCTGCGAATCTACCCAGTTTACCCTATCGCCGAGCCGCCGGTCGGCCCAGTTCCTGGCCCGAATCGGTTTCCACCACTCGTTCCCACTTCAGGAACGCGCAGGGCTGGTTTTTCACGACCGAGCGCTGGATCAGCCCGCGATGGCGCGCCACCATGTGCCGCAGGGGGTCGCGCATCGCCACATCCACTTCCAGCAAGGTCGAGCGAGTCACCAGCATCCCCGTCAGCAGATCGGCCGGCTCGCGATCACGGAACCCAGCATCCGCGATCAGCCGGCGCAGCCCGGCGTCGTCGATCATCGCCTGATCGCGGCGCTCCACCCCCGCCGCCGCGAACGACTCTGCGGCGGCCCGCGGATCAACTGCGCGAGCCAGCGCGACGAGCACCTCGCGAGGGGCGGAGTTCGCGTTCACGCGCACCGGCCCATGCCGACGGACCAGCGGTTCGCGGGCCGGGTCGGCGTGAGCGGCATCCATGCCCCCGAGCATCGCGGCAGCCCGGGCAAACGCCTCACCCATCGCCTGCCCATTGTCGCCTGAAGGAGTGCCCGGATTGGCGAGCAGCGTGCCTTGGCCGTCGCGCAACTCGATCTGATAAATCTCCCCCGCGGGCCCGCGAATCTGAAACGCCAATCCCTCGGGCGGAATCTCCTGCGGCCTGCCCAGCCCCAGCCACAACTCAAGCACCTCCGCGATGCCCTGCTGCTCATGGTGGGCGCGATACGCCTCCACCGACTGTTCCTCCGCACGCCGCTGGTTGCCCTGAAACTCGACGATCAGCGTCGCGGCAATCGTGCCCACAAGCGCAAGCAGCATGACCAGTGGCAGCGCATACGCGCGGCGGGTGCGTGCGTGGTTCATCGCCGCCTCCCGTCCGGCCCGAACAACTCCGTCGCCGGTCGGCCATCCGGCAGCAAGTTGGTGCCCGACCCGGCCGCGGGCTTCTCCGAGCCACCAGCCGTGCGACCGTCTTTGCCGTTCTTGCCGCCAGCAGTGTCGGCGGCGCGGGTGATGATCCATTTCACTTCAAACATCCACCGCGCCCGCAAGCCCTGCCAGGTCTCGGCCTCGACCTCGACATACGCGGGCAGGTGGTTGTAGTGGCGCGCGGCAGGCGTGCGGGCCCAGCCCGAAGCATCAAAATCACCCGGCGGGCTGCGCCAGTTGAAGGGCTCCACGGCCGAATCCGGGCTCGTGAAATCGAGCGGGATCAACCCCCGGCCCTCAACGGTCTTGTAAAAAACCACGTTGAACCTGGTCAGCCCGCTCGCGACCCGCTGCTCGCCAATCGGCCTGCGGCCATCCTCGGGTGTGCCCTCCTGCGAGTCGTACGCGCGGTACCACACGTCGTAGGTGCCGCTCTTCCGGCCCGGTTCGATCTCGAACGCGCCACGCACGCCGTCGTGGTCTTCGGGGCTGACGAACGCGCGCGCGCCATCGGCACCTTGCACCGCCACCGGCGGCACCGACGTCACCATTTCCAGATGTGGCAAGCGGCGCTCGCGATCGAAATCGAGCACCAGCCGCGGCGGCATCGGCGGCGGACCCTCTTCGCCCTCGCCCCGGGCTTCCCGACCGGCGTTGCGACGCGCTTCGATGGTCGACGCCGCCGCCTCGCGGCGGGCTTCAATCGTCGCCCGCATCTGCTCGCCTCGGCTCACCGCACCCGATTCAGCGGCGTTCTGATTCGCACCGCCCGCCCCCCCCCCCGGTGCCCCATTCGCCCCCGCTCCGCTCGCGCCAGCCTTCGCGGCACCCGCCGCGCCGCCCCCACCACCCGGTTGGCGCACCGGCTTGTCGGTCATCACCAGCGTCCGAAACGACGACCCCAGCGCGGTTTGCAGTTGCACGAGTTGCCGAAGGCCCTCGGCACGATCGGCCGACCGCTGCTCGCTGGCCCGCAACATCGCCAGCACGCTCCACACCGACGCCACCACCGCCATGCCCAGCACCGAGGCGAGCATCAACTCGATGAGCGTGAAGCCACCGCCACGGGGGCGACGCGACCCTCGACATGATCTCGGGCGCGTCACTTGTTCCCTCCGCCCGAGCCGCTGCCGCTGCTGCCCGGCTGCATCTGCGACAGGCCAGCCAAAACCTCCGGGTCCATCAGTTGACGGCCCTTGGAGTCTTCGTTCCGCACCAGCAGCACCAGCGGGTGATTGGGCCTCACCAGTTCGGCCAGCATCTCGCCACGACCCGTGGCACCCGCCACGCCCGCCACGGCTTCGTACACACGCACACGCAGCAGACGCGTGTTTTGCGCCAGACGCGGCACCTCGCCGCGAAGAGCGACGACCTCGGCACCCTCCTCAAACAACTCAAACGTGAAGCGCATGCCCTCGTAATCCACAGGCGACCCGGGCTTGGGGAAGTCGGGGTTGTTCTTCTGGTCAACGTATTGCAGCAGCAGACGGCTGGCGACCTCAAACGCCGCGAGTCGGCGCACGCGGCGAATCTCCGAACGATTCGCAAAGACCACCGTGCTGAGCATCGCTGAAGCCAGCAGCACCAGCAACGCCGAGGCCAGCACGACTTCAAGAAGGGTCATGCCGCGGCGTTTCGCAGAACGCCAAGGCGAACCACCGAGGCACCGAGGCACCGAGGTGGCACCGAGAGGATGAGGAATCGGAGATGCGGGCGACGTGGAAACAAGGATGGGCACTGATGCGAGCGGCATGGTGATCAATCCGTGGCCCAACCCGTTCTTTACTCGGTGCTACCTCGGTGTCTCGGTGGTGAGACTTCGCTCAATCCGCATCCAGCACGGCCCAGCCATCAATGTCGTCGGCGGTGCTGGGCAGGCGATCGACGCCCTTGCTGTACAGGTCAAAGGGCTTCTGCGGATCGCCCGACGAGCCCACGGGGGAATAGATGAAGTCTTCCTTCCAGCCGTCCTTCAGGCCCGAGCGGGCCAACGTGCCGGTGGGTGGTGCCGCGAGCACATCGAGGCTGGGCGGGTTCATGGCGTGCTGGCCGTTGTAGGCCTGAAGGGCCGTCATGATGGTGCGCATCCGCAGTCTGGTCTGCTGGATCCGCGCGTTGGTCGTGGCCCCGGAGAGGTTGTAGATCGCCACCCCGGCGATGATGCCGATGACCACGAGCACGAGCATCATTTCGAGCATGGTGAAGCCGCGGACGGATTGGCCGCACGACGCGTGGCTTGCAACTCGGTCCTGCCCCGTTGGTTCACAGCCCATCTCGTGTCCTTTCACTTCGGGGCGACCATGAGAACGGCACCCACATCCATCAACGATACGCGCACCCCGCCATTGCAGGCTTCTCGCACGGCCGCGTCGGGCGAGACAGCCCCGCCGAGCACCTCTTTGCTGTCGTCCTCCGCCCAGGTTCACTTGGTTCTCGTACTTGCCAGGGCGTGTTTGACCCCGTCTGCTGCGTTCGGGCACGGGGAGTACACTGACATCGCATGGTTCACTGGCTGGCCAGGGTGTATGCACGGCGCGTGGTGAACGTGAACGTGAACATTCTTCTGGCCGGGGCCCTCGCGCTCATCCCCGTGCTGGGCATCCTGCGGATCTGCGAAGCCCTCGATATCAACCGCAAACTTGTCCCGGCGGTCACCTTCCTGGCCGACATCGTCTGCGATGTCGTCATCTACTACGTCTTGCACTGGCTCGCCAACCACGCCGGGCGGCCCGCCAAGCCCATGCACACCATTGCCGACGCCACCGTTGAGCATGTGCCCTTCTTCCGCGACGCCACCAAGGTGCAGTTCCAGCGGATGGGGATCTCCCCCCTGCTCTACAGCATCTGGCTGGGCACCCAATGGGTGCTCATCCACCACGAGGGGTTCTCCATCGTGTGGGCCACCACCATCGGCTTTGTCCTTGGCGTGGGCACGGCACGCATCCTTCACACCCTGTGGATGATCCGCGAGGAATCGCGCATCCGGCGTGCCGTGGCGGCGGCTGCGAAGTCGGTTGCGCCGGTCGTGACGCCGTCCGTGCCCGTCGAGCCTGTCGCGACGACTCCCCGCGCGGGGGTTACGCCGTGATGACGCTGCTGGCCATTCTCGCGACGCTCGGCCTGCTCATGATCGCGCTCCAGTGGCTCGTGCGACTCATCGGGCGATCGGAAATCTCGTTCTGGAACGCGCTGGTGGTCGCCGCCTGGGCCCGCCTCGCCGGTCGCGCCCACAAGTGGATCATGCCCAATGCCGACTGGCCGGTGAAACTGGCGATTTCGCTCGGCCTCATCGCCCTCGCCACCACACTCGCCGTGCATTTTGTCTCCAAGGTGGCGATGGGTCGCTCGCTCGTAATCAGCCTCATCTATACAGCGTTGGCCATCGTCGTCGCGTTGGTCATGGTGGCGATGCTGCCGTCGAGTTCAACCCTTCCCTTACCGCCGGGTGCGGGCTCGTCTGCACCCGCTGCTTCGTCTGGTCCCGCGCCGCCTCCCGCGCCAGTCGCGCCCTAACCGCGTCGTCGTTTCCGAAACACCCGTGGAACTCACCCCACTCAGGTACTTTGTCGCCATCGCCCGTGCCGGGCACATGACGCGCGCCGCCCGCGCGCTGGGCGTCTCCCAGCCAGCGCTCTCCGCCATGCTCCGAAAACTGGAGCGCGAAGCCGGTGCCGACCTCATGCACCGCACCGGCCGAGGCGTGTCCCTCACCGAAGCCGGTCAGGTCTTTCTTCAGCACGCCGAGGAAGCCGTGCACCGGGCTGACGCGGGTGTGCGCGCCGTCCGCGAACTCGCGGGGCTCGAACGCGGCTCCATCCGCGTCGGCGGCGGCGCGACCGCCATTACCTATGTCCTCCCCCGCGTGGTTTCCGACTTTCGCCGCGCTCATCCCGGCCTGCGCTTCTACGTCCGCGAAGCCGGCAGCAGCGCCGTCGCGGCCTCTGTCGTCAGCGGCGAACTCGATCTGGGCATCGTCACACTCCCCATCTCCGACAGCCACGCGGCCGATCTGTTCACCGCGCCCCTCGTGGCCGATGAACTGCGGCTCATCGTGCCACCAAAGCACGCGCTGGCGGGCAAGCGGGCGTTTCGCTGGGCGGACCTCAAGGGCGAGGCCGTCGTCGCGTTCGAGGGCGGCTCGGCCGTGCGAAGCGTGATCGACGAAGCCTCGCACGCCGCGGGCGTCACGCTCGATGTCGCGATGGAACTCCGCTCGATCGAGAGTATCAAGCAGATGGTCGCGGCAGGCATCGGCGTCGGCTTCGTGTCCCGCTTCGCGCTCGCAGACGCCGAGGGATTGGCCTGTCGCGATGGCCGCCTGTCGCGATCCCTGGCAATCGTGAGGCGGCGCGACCGACTGCCCAGTGCCGCGGTGGCGGCGTTTGAACGGCTGCTGGTAACTTTGTCCGCCGGGAAGGCCCACAGACAAGGGCGACATAGTCACCCTCGGCTTTGACCTCAAAGTAATTCCTGGTACCCCGACTCTCCGAATCGGCTACACCCCCTTCCTCTCCTACCCCGCCTTCTTCGTATCGCAATCCCCACATGCCCCGCGCGTTGGCACCAGGTCCACCCCGCTCCCGCCGAACGGGTGACATCGTGCGAGCCGTCGCACCGTGAGCCACGTGCCTTTCACCGGGCCCCACTCGCGGTACGCCTCGATCGCGTAGTAACTGCACGACGGGTGAAAGCGGCATTGTCCACCCATCAGCGGCCCGAGTGCCACCTGATAGCCGCGCACCGCAAAGATGCACACCGCGCTGACCGCGCGCGAAACCGGACCCAATCGCGTTGGTGCAGTGGGTCCGCTCACGCCGCGCCTCCATCGCGCGGCCCGCGCGTCCGCCCCTCGCGCTGCCCAATCTCCTTCACCAGCGCCCCCGCCGCATCAATCAGCAGCGCCGCGTATTCCGCCACCGCCAGCGCCTCGTGCGGACGCACATTCACCACCAGGTCCACGCCCGCCGGTAGGCGCGCCGCGTTCAATCGAAACGCCTCGCGCAATCGCCGCTTGATCCGGTTCCGCGCCACCGCGTTGCCAACCTTCCGCGACACCGACAGCCCCAGCCGCGGCCGGTCCGTCGCATTCCGACGCCCATGCACCACCAGCGGTCCCCGCACGCGCGACAGCCGGTTCGCATAGGCCGCCTGATAGTCTCGCACGTGCCCAAGCCGATCACGCCGCGTATACCGCGCACGTTTCCGCGGGCCAGTTGGTGCCGGTGATAAATTCACATGAATGCTATTGGCCGATACACCCTCCCTCGATGGGAGAAGATTTTTGGAGGGCGGCGTTCAATCGCGCAGGGCGTGTTGCAAAGCGATGAGGCTGTAGGCGGTGATGAGGACCTGGTTGTTTTCCATCCAGCGGTCATCGACGGATTTCAGGCTCCCGTCGGGTTCCTGGAGTTCGGCGAGGCGGTCGATGAGGTCGTTGTGCCAGTCGCGCGTGGCGGGCTTGCCGTCGATGGTAACGGGGATGGTGGCGGGGCCGCGGGCGTCGAGGGCGCGGGCGAAGGCGATGATGTAGTAGTAGAAGCCGTCGGTGCCCAGGCCGGGGTTTTCGGCGAGGGTGTAGTGGCTGGCGATCCAGTCGAAGGCGGCCTTGACGCGGGCGTCATCGGGCTTGAGGCCGGCGTAGAGGTAACTCTTGAACCCGGCATAGGTGACCGAGCCGTAGGCGCGAAGGCGAGAGACCTTGGTCCCGTCGTCGAGGGTTTCTTCGGTCATGGGCTCGGTGGCGAAGGACTGGCCCTTGCCGGCGGTGTCGGCGTTTTCGCCCGTGGCGTAGACGAAGCCGCCTTGCTTGGAGCCCTTGGCGTAGGCCTGGTCGTTGAGCGTCTTGCCATCGGGCGTCTTTTCGAGCATCTGGACGCGCTGGAGGAAGACGAGGGCGCGCTGGAAGGCCGGGTCGTCGGCGGGGGCCTTGCAATCGTGGAAGGCTTCGAGCATGAACTGAAGGTTGGAGATGTCGGGGCGGCCGCGGTTGCCGTAGCCGAGCCCGCCGTAGAACGGGTGTTCGGGCCCGACGATGGTGGGCGCCTCTTTGCCCGCGGCGCCGCCGACACCCAAGGGCTGATCGGTGCCCCACTGGCTGCGGCGGAGGAAGTCGAGTGCGGGTCGGATGGCGGCCTTGGCCTTAGGGGTATCGGCACGGCTGATGGCCGAGAGGCAGATGGCGGTGTTGTAGGAGGGGAGGATGGCGTCGTAGATGCCGCCGTCGGGCTTCTGCATGTTCAGGATGAAGTCGAGGCCCTTGGCGATGGCCGGGTCGGCGGGGGAGACGCCCGGCTGCATGAGCAAACCGTTGAGGACAAGCCCGGAGATGGCGGGGAGGGTGGGTTGGCCCTTGCCCGCGAGCGGGATGGACCAGCCGCCGGTGGCCTGATCCTGCTGAGCGCGGAGGTACGCGATGGCCTTGGCGGCAATCGCCTCACCCTTGGCCTTGTGGGCCTCGTCTATGGCGAGGGCAGGGAGGGCCAGGGAGGCGGACGCGGCGAGGGCGAGGAGTGTGATTCGCATGGTTCTTCTCAATCGGGAACGGGATTCAACACAAAGACACGGAGACACAGAGGAAACACAGAGAAGAGAAAAGAAGAGAGTTCGAACGGGAACGGGGCCGAGAGGGGATGAACGCGGAGGTCGCGGAGGAGGACGCCGAGGGACGCGGAGGATGTGTAGGCGGGGATGGGATCTCACCACCGAGGCCCGAGACACCGAGGCCCGAGACACCGAGGAAGA
Source organism: uncultured Phycisphaeraceae bacterium (assembly GCA_964588585.1). GTDB lineage: Bacteria > Planctomycetota > Phycisphaerae > Phycisphaerales > UBA1924 > JAEUIX01. The sequence goes on along the minus strand of CAZPPX010000002.1, from coordinate 151,298 downwards.
CTGAGAGGAGGGAGGGTTCGAACAGGATCGGGATCGGGGAAGGGAGTTCAGAAAAGAAGGCATGAGGCATGCGGCATCGAGGGATCAAGTTCGGACCTCTTTCCTCTTCAGCTTTCTCCTCCTGTTCTTCTCGGTGCGTCCTCGGTGCCTCTGTGTCTCGGTGTCTCGGTGGTGAGAATTTAGACGAGAGCCTATCGCGCTGGCTGGCCCACCGAGTTGGCCCGGGCGAGCAGGCTATCGAGCATTTGGCGGGCTTCCGCGGCCATCTTGGTGTTGGGGTGCTCCGCGATGATGCGTTTGCCGATGGTGGCGGCGTCGGCCCAGTCCTGCTCGTCGAGGGCTTCGCGGAACTGGGTGCCCAGTTGGTCCCGGGCCTTGGCGATGACGTTGCGGGCCATGTCGCGGAGCGGGAGCGATTCCTGGTCGTTGAGCAGGCCGTCGAGGTCGCGGAGGAGCGCCATGGCCTCTTCGATGCGGTCCTCGGCGGCGGCGGCGACGAAGCGCTGGCGGGCCTCGGTTTTGAACTCCTGTCGCGCCGCATCCACATGGGCGGCCAGGCCCTGGGCGCGGCGCTGGTGGGGATAGAGCCGGGCGAGTCGGGCGGCCTCGGCGTCGGCGTCGGTCCAGCGGCGCTGGAGGAGCATGCCGTCGATGATGGCGATGCCCTCGCGGACGGCGGCGTCGGTCTCGGTGGAGCGTTCGGCGGCGATGCGGCCGCGGAGTTCCTCGGCATCGGCGCGGTAGCCGAAGCGGTTGCTCAGTTCGTCGCACAGGACGATGGCGGCTTCCCACTCGCGCTGCTCGATGTCCTGCTCGATGGCTCGGCGGAGCATCTCGCGCTCGGTGCTGCGATTGAGCACGCGGCGGGCATCGTCGGAAAGAGCGGCTTGCTCGCTGATGACGCGGACGGCGTCCTGCACATCACGCAGACGGCGCGAGAGTTCGCGCACGGGGGCGGTGCTGGCCCACCAAGCGACGATGATCGCGGCAGGGGCCATGGTGAGGACGAGCAAGAGGCCCACAAGGCCGGCGGTGAGCAGGGCTTCGCGACCGGGTCCGGCAACCCCCGAGCCGATGGCCCCGGCCCCGCGCATAATCAGGAAGAGGCTGACGAGCAGCGCCCCGCCATACGCGAGGCCAGTGATGAGGACGGCGCGGCGACCCCAGTCGTGGGGATTACCCGGGGCGGAGGAGGAGCCACGGGCATCGTCGGATTCGGTGAGCATGGAGCCTCCGGCGGGGGCAGTGAAGGGCCCGCACGATCATGGTACGGATGACCGGGCGGAGGGTTTCCAGTCAAGGGATGAAGAGTGGCTAGAGTGCCCATGCTTGACCACACGGAGGACGCCCATGGCCGGAGGCCAGACGACGAAGGTAGACGATGCGGGAACCACGACTGCGCCCGCGACATTCGCGCACTTGCACTTGCACACGGAATACTCGCTTCTCGACGGCGGGAACCGGGTCGACAAACTGCTCGATCGCGTGAAGGCGCTCGGGATGGACGCGGTTGCGTGCACCGACCACGGGAACATCTTCGGCGCGGTGGCGTTCTATCAGGCGGCCAAGGAGCGGGGGATCAAGCCCATCCTGGGGGTCGAGGCGTATGTGGCGCTGGGGTCGCGCACGGACCGCACGTACACGGGCGTGTCCGACGGCGGGTATCACCTGGTGCTGCTGGCGGAGAACGACATCGGCTGGCGAAACCTGCTGGTGCTGTGCAGCGAGGCGTATCTGACAGGGTTCTACTTCAAGCCCCGGGTGGATAAGGAACTGCTGGAGAAGCACGCGGAGGGGTTGATCGCGATCAACGGCCACCTGGGGAGCGAACTGGGGGAGTTGCTGCTGGAGTACGAGACGAGCCGCGATGAGCGGGCGTGGACACGGGCGGTCGAGGCGGCGAAGTGGCACGCGAAGGTGTTCAAGCCCGGCGGGAACGGGCCGAGGTTTTACGTCGAGTTGCAGCACCATGTGCGCGAGCAGAACTCGATCAACCAGCACCTGATTCGCCTGGCGAAAGAACTGAACCTGCCGTTGGTGTGCGACAACGACTCGCATTTTCTGAAAGCCGAGGACCACGACGCGCACGACACGCTGGTGTGCATCTCGACGGCCAAGAACAAGAACGACCCGACGCGGATGAAGTATCCGCCCGAGTTGTATGTGAAGAGCCCGCAGGAAATGGCCGAGTTGTTCGAGCCGTATGGCGAGGCGGGGCAGGAGGCACTGACCAACACGGTGGCGATTGCCAAGCGGTGCAATGTGACGCTGCCGCTGGGGCAGAGCCACGCGCCGGCGGTGCGGGTGAAGATGGTGCCCGAGGCGCAGCGGCCTCGTCCTGATGACGCGAAGTTCGCCAGCGACCTGACGGCGTGGTACCAGGCGTATTGCGCGTGTGTGGAGGTGGTGCCCTTCGCGGTGCCCGAGGGGTGCACTGAGGACGAACGCACGCGTGTGACGGCGGAGGCGAAAGCCGAGTGCGATGAAGCGCTCAAGATGTTGGCGGAGGGCGGGTTTGTGTGGCGGTATGGATCTGATCTGGGTAGCCCGATTCTCCGAATCGGGCGTGAAACGAATCAGCCAGATCGCGGAGTGAATGTCCGCAGCATCGAGGCGCTGCGGAATCAGGAAGTGCGGGCAACCGGATTCGTGGGGATGAACCCTTATCCGGCTGATCACTATGGGCCGGTGAAGGACCTGGTGCGAGTCCGGCGCAACCTCCCGCATCTGGAGATGCCGGGCGCGACCTATTTCGTGACATGGCGCGCCGCGCCTGGTCAGGTGCTTTCGCCCGACGAACGAACGGCGGCGCTCTCGGCGTTGCGATTTCACGATGGAACGAGTTGCCGCGTGTACGCAGCGTCGGTCATGCCCGACCATGTGCACTGGATCGTTCAGCCGTACGAGGGGCACACGCTGTCGTCGCTCCTCGACAGTGTCAAGCGATTCTCGGCGCGGGTCGTTAACGCGCAGCGTGGGGTTACTGGCAGTCTCTGGGACTTTGAGCGTTTCGATCACATCATCCGTGATCCGGCGTACTTCTCGGAGTTTCTGTGGTACATCATCGACAATCCGGTGACGGCGGGCTTGGTTCGCGAGCCGTCTGAGTATGAGTGGACGTTCGTACACGAGGCGGTGGCGGGTTCCGGTCAAGGTATTGGGCACGGGCTTCAGCGCAGCCACGCGCCCGATTCGGAGAATCGGGCTACCCAAAGACGCGACCGCCTCACCCGCGAACTCAAGATCCTCGCCGACAAGAACATCTCGGCGTACTTCCTGATCGTCTGGGATTTCGTCAACTGGGGGCGCAACCACGGCGTGCCGGCCCTGGCCCGTGGTTCGGGCGTCGGCACCATGGTGGGGTATGTGCTCGGGCTCTCGAACGCCTGCCCGGTGGAGTACGGCTTGCTCTTCGAGCGCTTCACCGACCCCGACCGCAGCGAGTATCCCGATATTGATATTGACTTGTGCCAGGATGGCCGGGCGCGTGTGATTGACTTCGTGCGCCAGAAGTACGGGCATGTGGCGCAGATCATCACGTTCGGAACGCTCAAGGCCCGCGCGGCGATCCGCGACGTGGGGCGCGTGCTGGAGATGCCGCTGAGCGAGGTGGACAAACTGGCCAAACTGGTGCCCGAGCAGTTGGGCGTGACGCTCGACCGCGCGCTGGAACTGGAGCCGGCGCTCAAGGCCTGGTACGACAAGGACGCGGTGGTGGCCCGCTGCATCGACAACGCGCGGGCGATCGAAGGACAGGCCCGGCACGCCAGCGTGCATGCTGCGGGCGTGATCGTGGCGACGAGGCCGCTGCAGGAGATCGTGCCGCTCTATCGCCCGAGCAACGGCGCGCCGACCGACATAGTGACACAATGGGACGGCCCGACGTGCGAGAAGATGGGCCTGCTGAAGATGGACTTTCTAGGGCTGCGGACGATCTCGGTCGTGGAGCGTGCGAAAAAGTTGATCCGCGAATCGCTGAGCCAGGAGGAGATTTGGAGGGCTGTCGGGTGGGCCGACGGTCCCCGTCGGACGATTCTGGATGCTGGCGAAAACACGACATCCGGCGGGGACCGCCGGACCACCCACAATCATCCCCTCGACCTCGACCGCCTCACCCCCACGGACCCGCGCGTCTTCAGCCTCTTCCAGCGGGGCGACACCACGGGCGTCTTCCAGTTTGAATCAGAAGGCATGCGCCGCCTGCTGCGCGAGATGAAGCCCGACCGGCTTGAAGACCTGATCGCCGCCAACGCGCTCTTCCGGCCCGGGCCGATGGACCTCATTCCCGACTACAACCGCCGCAAGCACGGCACCGAGCGCGTGCCCAGCGTACACCCCATCGTCGATCAATACACCGCCGAGACCTATGGCGTCATGGTCTACCAAGAGCAGGTCATGCAGATCGTCCACGGCCTTGGTGGTATCAAACTCCGCGATGCCTACACCCTCATCAAGAACATCAGCAAGAAAAAGCACGACAAGATCGAGAAGGAACGACCCAAGTTTGTTGAAGGCTCGCAGAAACAGGGCCTCACCAAGGGGCAGGCCGAGGATCTGTTCGAGTTGATCCTGAAGTTCGCCGGCTACGGCTTCAACAAATCGCACTCCACCGGCTACGCCATCGTCGCGTATCAGACGGCGTATCTGAAGACCTATTTCCCCAATCAATACATGGCGGCGTTCCTGACGTACGAGAGCGCGTCGAGCCAGGTGGCCGATTGGGCCCCGTATCTGGAGGATTGCAAAAAGGCGACGTTCATCAATCCGGAGACGGGCGAGTTGGTCAAGACGGGCGTGGAGGTGCGCCCGCCGGATATCAACCTGTCGGACGCGGATTTCACGGTGGTGTACAGGCCGGATGAGCCGCGCACGGCGGCGGCGGGGCATGTGCGTTTCGGCCTGGGCGCGATCAAGGGCGTGGGCGACAAGGCGATCGAATCGATCGTGCGGGAGCGGACCGTCAATCCCGCCAAGCCCGGGACCGGACCGTTCTCTTCCCTCTTTGATTTCTGCGAGCGTGTGCCCATCGGCGGCAGCGGGCAGAACGCGGGCTCGGTGAACAAGGCGACGATCGAAGCGCTGATCAAGTCCGGTGCGCTTGATGCGCTGCATGGTCGGCCGGCGCGGTCGGCGATGGTGGCGTCGGTGGAATCGGCGATCGCGGCGGGGTCGTCGCTGCAGAAAGACAAAGCCGCTGGGCAATCGTCTCTGTTCGGATTCGGCGCGCCCGATCCAGCCGAGGCCGCCGCGCCAATGACCAGCGCACTGGCCCGCGTGAACGCCTGGACGGAATCCGAAACGCTCGCGTTTGAGAAGGAAACACTGGGTTTTTACGCCTCAAGCCATCCGCTCGATCAGCACGCCGTCGCGATCGCGCGGCTCGCCAACTGCACCACCCGGCAGATTCGCGAGCAGGGGGGTGTGGTGCAGGACTCGCGCGTGGTGCTGGGTGTGAGCGTGCAATCGCTCCGCACCATCATGCTCAAATCGGGTAAGAACGCCGGCGGCAAGATGGGCGTGGCGATGCTGGAAGACAAGTCGGGCACGATCGAGGCGGTCGCGTTCACCGATGTCTTCACGCGGTTTGCGGAGTTGCTCAAGCCGGACCAGATCGTGTTTGTCGTGGGTCAGGCGGACTACAACCGGGGCCAGCCGCAGGTGCGGGTGGAGCGCGTGGTGCCGCTGGCGGAGGGGCCGGTGACACTCGTGCGGCGACTGCGGCTGACGGTGGATGAGAATCGACTCAACGGCGAGGCGGGTGCCGCGATGGATCGCGTGGCCAATCTGCTGACGCCCCACGAACCAGCCGCGGCGAACGGCGGGACTCCGCGCTCGGCCGGTGGAGCAAGGCCCACGCCCATCGAGCCCCTGGGAATCGAGATCGTGGTCAAGACGACTTCCGGTCATGCCGTGACGCTCGCGGCACCGCGGCGGGCGCTCTCGCTGAACGCCGAGTTGCTCGGCGCGCTGTCGGCGACGCTGGGTGATGCGAACGTCGAACCGCTGGGGCCAGAGGTGGAGCGCGTGAAGGCTGAGCCCAAGAAATGGGAGCGGCGGGGGTAGCGAGCACAACTCATCCACTCGCCGTGGATATGTGCGAGCCGTGCCACTGGCGACTCGGTCAAAGCACCGCAACGCCAGTGGCACGAACCTGGTGGTGTTCACGACTAGGGTTCAGTAGCCGGGGGTGCGGGCGCGGCTCCGGCGCTCGTTTCCATTCCCGGCAGCGCGATCAACTGCCCTTCCCGATCCACACGCAAGAGCGCCGTGGTCAGCAGATACCCCAGCACGGCATTCCGCAGGTCCGTCCGCGCCTGGTCGCGGTCGTTCTCGGCCCGTAGCAAGTCGTTCTGGGCGTCAACGATCTGCTGGGCCGTCACCTCGGCGCGCTTCAAATCCTGCTCCTCGAGACGGCGCTTGTTGATATACACGGCTTGCTCGGCGAGTTTCAGGTTGAACCGCGCGCGGTCGATCTCGCGCACGCGCGACCGGGCCTCGACCACCACGCGGTCGCGCGATTCGGCCACATCGCGACCGGCGCGCTCCAGGCCGATGATCGCGCGGCGCAGGGCCAGGCGCTCGTTCTCGCGGTCGAGAGGTAGACCAAACGTGACGCTGCCGCTGTAGATGAAATCGTCGGTCTCGAAGATCAGGCCCCCCACGCGGGCACCGGGTTGGGTGCGGGCCGTCACACCCGCCGCAAACCCGAGGTCGGGGAGCGTGCCGTTGCGGGCGACTTCGACGCCCCGGCGCGCGTCGTCAGCCCGGTCGCGCGTGGTCTGCAGATCGAGCCGATAGCTCAGCGCGGCTTCGGCCGCAGCCTCGGGCGTGGTCTCGGGCTCGGGCAGGTGGAACTCGACCGGCGCGATGGTCAGGCCGCGGTCAACGGGCAGGCCCAGGCGGATGGTGAACCGGTCGAGCGCGAGTTGATAGGCCTCGCTCTGGTTGGCAAGGCTCGATCGGGCCTGCAGCACCTGGTTGGAGGCGATGTTGCGCTCGAACTCGGCCAGGCGGCCGGCTTCCACGAGCGCGCCGATGCGTTCCTCGAGTTTCAACAGCCCGTCGAGACGCCGCTGCTGGTTCACAATCGCGGCGCGTTGCTGCACAAGATCGAAGTAGTCGGCCGCGATATTGACGAGCAACGCGCGTCGGAACTGCTCAAAGGTGCGGGCGGCGTAAACCAGGTTGCGCTCGGACTGTATGAGGTCTTCACGTGCCGCCGGGCCCGCGCCGCGCAACAGAGGAATGGCTGCGGAGAGTTCCAGGCTCGACGCCTGCGTGTAGCGATCGGTGGCCGCCTCGCGCAGTTCCTCGGTGGCGTCCCAGACCAGGCGTGCCGCGACCTGGCCGCCGTCGGGTAGACGTTGGGCCACGCCGAGTTCGCCCAGGATGCGCAGCGGGGTCTGATAGGCACCATCCACCCCCGCCGAGGTAAGGCCAGCAGACGCGTTGGCGAGAAACCGGGGGGCAAAGGCGTACTTGCTGACCAGCAGCCGCACCGCCGCGAGGACGTAATCCTCTTCGGCAGCCAGATACTCGCGCGCGGTGAGGTGCGTCTGGCGAAGCGCGTCTTGAAGGGTGAAGATCTGCTCGCTGCCACTGGGCGCGTAGAAGCGCTCGAGCCGCGCGTTCACATCCCGGGCTTCGTCGGCGGGTGCAAACCGCAGCGTGCCCGACGGCGGGTTGACGGTAGCCGGGGAGGTTTCGAGTCCGGCCGAGCGCGACCGGCCCGGGTCGCCGCCGGCCCGGGAAGGCGCAAGAGATTCATTCGACCTACCCAGAACGAGGGATCGCTCGCGAATGAGGCGGTCGGTGCGAGAATCGATGTCTCGCAAGTCATCGGTACAACTAATGATGGATATAGTCGCTGCGACTAGGAATAAACCCCTCAAAATAGCGACGACCATTCGATTTGTTACCGAAGATCGCCAAGTATGTTCGGCATTTGTAGGCATAAATGGCTGAAAGTCTGTCGCGATCGTAGGTGTTCCGGTCAACGGCGTTGCAGGTGAGCGAACGCTTACCTATGCTTGCCCGGACGCCCTTCGCCAATCGATCGTCTTTTGATCGGGTAGGCGAATCGGCGACGCAGAGAGGGGTGTCGGGGAGGAGAGTGCGGAGCGGGCTGGGACAGCCCGCTATGGCCATGCAGGTCGGTGCCAGGGACGCGGCGCTGGATCCAGACGACCGGAGACGCTCGCACCCATGCCTTCGATCACCTTTGACGCACAGAGTTTCGCGATCGACGGCAAGCGGGTCTGGCTGGTTGCCGGGACGGTGGAATATACGTCCATACCGCGTGCTGAGTGGGCGAACCGACTCGCGCTGGCCAAGTCTGCGGGCTTCAACTGCATCACCACCTCGGTGGTGTGGTCGAAGCACGAGACCCGGGCCGGGCAGATTGATTTCACAGGCGAGAATGACCTGCGGCACTTTGTCGAACTGATTGGCTCGGCGGGGATGTACGCCGTCCTGCGCATGGGGCCGTATGTTGGTGGTGGCCGCGATCTAGGCGGATTGCCCGCGTGGCTGCTTACGAATGGCAACCTGCAACTGCGGACCGTGAGCGCGCCGTTCCTGGAAGCGAGTTCGCGGTTCATCGATGCCGTGGCGCGGCAAGTGCGCGACCTCCAGGTGACCGCGCCCGAGCCCAACCAGCGTCCGACAGGCGGCCCGATCATCGCGGTGCAGAATGAATCCGGCTGGACGTGTGGCCAGCGCACGCTCGCGCAGGGCTACCTGGGTGAACTGCACCGGTATCTGCGAGAATCAGGCTTTGAAGTGCCCTTTGTCAACTCCAACGACCTCTTCGAGGGTGTTGAGGGCGAAATCGATGGGTGGACGGGCACGGGCGCGATGTTGCCGCACCTGCGGCAACTCGCGGCGGTGCGGCCTCAGCAGCCCAAGATCGTGGTCGAGTATCGCGTGGGCGAACAGCCGGTGTGGGGGGGCAAGATCGCGCCGGGCATCGCCGGGCACGCGCTGCAGCGCGGGCTGGCCGAGGTGCTGGCGGCGGGCGCGCAGTTCAATATCGAGCCGCTCGCGGGTGGGACGAACTTTGGATTCTCGGCGGGCCGACTGGGCGATTCGCCCGCGGCGTTCGCCATCACCAGCGCCGATCGGCAGGCACCGGTGGGCGAGGATGGTTCGCTGCGACCTCAGTACCACGCGGTGCGACGGCTGGCGCTGTTTGCGTCACGGTTCGGACGCGTGTTTGCGCACCTTGATCCGCGCCGGCACAACGTGTGCTTGCTCCCGCCCGAGGCGGCCCATCAGCAGGCCGCCGGCAAGGCCAAGAAACTGGCGGAGATCACGCCCGGCGGGCACGTCGTCGTCGATGCCGACGGCACCCAGGGCTCAATCGTCTTTATCTTCGCCCCCAGCGACACCGACGGCACGCCCGACAGCGCCGGGCACGATCCCGCGACGCTGCTGCTGCCCGACGGCACCATTCTGCCCGTGCACCTGGGCGATCAGCCCGTGGCGTGGGTCGTGCTCGACACGCGGCTGGTCGGACGCTCGCAGTTGGACTACTGCAACCTCAGCGCCATCGCGCTGGCGGGGCGCGTGTTCGTGTGCGCCGGTCCGGCGGGCGCGCCGGCGCGCCTGTCGATCAACGGTGCCGAACTGCACGCGGAAGTACCCACGGGCGAGGATCCGCTGCTCATCGAGCACGAGGGCGTGATCGTGATGATCATTGCCGACGGGATGTTGCCACGCATCCATGTGGGTGACGACGCGGTGTTCATGGATGTGGAAGGGCTGGATCTGGCGGGGCAGCCGATCGTGCCGTCGTGGGGCGCCAAGTTCCGCAAGGTGCAGGACTCGGCGACGTTTGAGGTGGTGATCGCCGAGCAGCACCCCAAGCGGCCGGTGCCCAAGGTGGAAGTGAAAAAGACCCCCGAGCCGCCCAAGAAAAAGCCGGCGAAGGGAAAGAAGTTGCCGCCCGCGCCGCCTCCGCCCCCGCCGCCAGCACCGTTGCCGCCGACGGCAACGGTGGTGACGCCCGAGAAGGTGCCCGCGCGCATCGCGCTGGCACCCTGGAAGACGGCGGACCTGCATGACTATCTGGATGGTTCGGGCCCACGGTTCGCATCGATAGCGGGCCCGGCTGACTTGGCCACGCTCGGTGCGGCGGGTGGGTATGGGTGGTATCGCCTGACGCTGAAGAACGCCCGGGCTGGCCGGATGCTGGTGGCGGCCCCATCGGCAGGCGATCGCCTGGCGTTCTTCGAGCACGCGCATGCTCAAGGGATGTTGGGCGCAGGCCCGGGTGCCGAGGCGATGGTGCACCTGAAACTGAATCGCGGCGCGCAATCGCTGGTGGTGCTGGCGGAAAACCTTGGACGCTTCGCTGAGTCCACGGGTATGGGCGAAGGGAAGGGCCTGTTCGGGCACCTGTGGCAGGTGGAGCCCGTGCGGCTTGGCCGCGCGACGCTGAAGAAGGGCGCGCCGCTGGAGCCGCTGGCCCCGCGCGAGAAGTCGGCCGAGGTCGACGAGATGATCCGCAGTTTGCGCACGCCCATGTGGAATCTGCACACGGGCGACGTGACGGATTCCACGCGCTTGTCGTGGATGGTGCCGCACAAGGCCAAAACGCCTTTGCTCCTCACGCTTCGCCCGGGCAGGCATCGCGGCATGCTGCTCGTGAACGAGCAGCCGGTGCGATTCTTCGAGCCCGCGGGCCCGACGACGATCTTCCTCGACGAAGCGAAACTCGCGGCCATGACCGGAAGCGGGAAGAGCCTGGAAGTGCAGTTGGCACTGCTGGGCGACGCGGCGGCGGCGGCGCGCGATCTGGGCGATGCACTCGGCGTGTTCGCCTGCGAAGAGAATCTCACGGCCAAGGCCGAGTGGGCATTTGCCAAGTGGGAGAAGCCCAGCGCAAGCGACTTTGAACTGGACCCGAAGCGGCACCTGCATGTGCCGCGCTGGTGGCAGTCGTCGTTTGCCCTCGCCACCAAACGCACGAGCGTGTGGATCGAGACGGCGGGCCTCAGCAAAGGCCAGGTGTATGTGAACGGTCGCCACCTGGGCCGCTACTTCTCGGCAACTGCCGACGGCAAGCGCGTCGGGCCGCAGGAAGCGCTCCTCGCGCCCGCGTCGTGGCTTGATTCCAGCGGGCCCAACGAGGTACTCATCTTCGACGAGCACGGCTTCACGCCCGTGAAGGTGCGCGTCCGCGCGGCCACGGGTGGGTAGTTGGTGCCTCTCGTGCCACCGAAATCGGCTCGGCGATCTCGGTGCTCCGGAGTTTGTTGATCTACTTCGCACCGGCTGACACGGGCTATCCTCGCGCGGTCGCGGGGCCTCGTTTACATCCAAAGGAGCCACCCATGGTCAGGTCGATCGTTGCCGTGATCGTGACGTATGTCGTGATGGCCATCCTCATCATGGGTTCGTTTATGGGCCTGTGGTTTGGCCTGGGGCCTGATGGCCTGCTCATGCCGGGCAGTTACCAGGGCAACTGGATCATCTGCATCGCGGCCCCGTCGCTCGTTGTGGTGGGTGGCCTGTTCGGCGGGTGGATGTGTGCCAAGATCGGGCGCGGCACCGGACCGGTGACGGCCCTGGCGATTCTCGTGCTCGTGCTCGGCGCGCTCGCGGCGGTGTTCACCTTGCAGAAGCCCTTCCCCGCCGACCCGCGCCCGGCGGGCATGACCGTGCAACAGATCATGGAGATCGGCCGCGAACCGACGTGGCTGGCGATCTTCAACCCCATCGGCGGCGCGATCGCGGTGTTGGCGGGGGGCATGGTGCTCGCTGGCCGCAAGAAATGAGCCAAACGGGCCACTGGCGTAGCGGTGCTTTGACAGCGTCGCTCGTGCGCTGGGCATTCGGACACTGGAGACGGTCGTCAAGGCACGCCCGACCCCAGTGGCACACGAATGCCGTGCTCACCCGCGCTTCCGCCGCGCGGCCAGAACGACAAAGAGCAGCATCACCCCACCCGCCCCCGGTGCGGGCACGGCGCGCCATGCCGCATCACCGATCGACTGGTGCACGCGGGCCGTCGGGTGCACCTGATCCCAGAAGATGAACGCATCCGGATCGACCGCGTTCATGTGCACCGGATTTGGCCGTGGGCGGAACGTAAGACCTGAAAAGTTGCTTCCGCCACCGGCGTCCATGGCTTCGATGATCGATTGCGTGGTGTTGGTGGGCTGGAAATCGAGCCGACCCGCGACGAGATCGGTGAAGAGGCCCTCGATATTGAGCACCGCGAGATCGAGCCCGCCCGAGCCGCGCGGAAAAGCGTTGCGCAGGTTGGTCACGGCGGTCGCCTGAAGCGTGGAGAAGCGCGTGGAGGCGTCGGTCATCGCGGTGCGGAGGGCGGCAGGTACACGCTGCGCGTCCGGAATCGTGCCCAGCGGCGGTAGATTGGGCCACAGTACAAAGACGCTCTGGTTGGGATGAATAGTCTGTTTCAGGAAGCGGATGTTGGCTTCCATGTTCGCTACAGCGGTGTCGGCCGCGGCGAGGATGGTCGCCCGCGTCGCGCCATTGGCGATCGCGGCATCGCGGATGTCGTTGCCCCCGCCCCACATCACAAAAAGCGTGCGCTCCGTGTCGGCGAGCGCGGCGGGCCGGTAGAGTGTGCGCACCTGGCTGCCGATCTGCTGCGTGGGGCCGAAGTCGGTGAACTGATTCTGGCGTGTGACCGCACCGCCATACGCGTAGTTGCGCCCACCACCAAGCGACGCGGCCGATGCGGGCACGCCCAGTTGCGTCGCCAGGCGCTCATGCCACACGCCCATGGCCGAGGATATCCGGCTCAGGTTGAGCGCGGCGTTGGGGATGCGCCGGGTCGGGTCGTTGGGGTCGGGAATGCCGGTGTTGTCGCTGCCGTTGGTCCAGCGGCCTTCGGAGTAGAAGGGGAGTTCGGGACGATCCTCAATCCCGGCGAGCGCGCGGGTGCGGTTCAGTATGTTCCCGGTGTCGGAGAGGCTGTCGCCGAAGATCACGATGTTGCGGATGTCGGCATGGGCATGGCGGGGGGTGGCCAGGGGGGCGAGGACGGCGAGGGCCGTGAGGGAAAAGGCGAGGGTCAAGGCGGGGCGATGGTGGTGGAGAGGGGGCATGGCAAGCGTCCTGTGGGAGAACTGTGAGGCCGTCAGTTCAAGGTACCACGGGAACGTAAAACCGCAAGCGCAGTCACGGGGGGGGCGCTGGGGGTACGACGCTGATGATGCAGCCGCGCGGCGATACGCCGTAAGCGGATGGCGAGGGGCTCGGCGTAAGCGTCAAACGCTCGACGAAAGCGGCGGCACTGGGTACCCCGCCGGGGTACATGCGGCACCCCATGCTGGGCACCGTGGGGTCGGGCATGCCGAAGAGGTCGTGGCCGTTGACCAGGACCGTTGGCGTGGGCCAGCCGCGCCGCAGGTCATGCCCCGGGAGGGCTTCCTGATTGGTGTCCTGAAAGGTCCAGCCTTTACCGATGGCCGCGAGCGCGGCGCACAGATTCTCGCGCATCGCTGGCGTGTTCGGACAACCCGGGAAAGCGAGCAGTTCAATCGCGGGTTGAGCGGCGTCCACGGCCGGGGCCTTCGCGGACCGATGAGGCGTCGCGCACCCGAGGATTCCGAATCCCCAGGCCAAGCAGACCGCGAACACGCGACGGAATGGCGGCATGCCGTACGCTATGGCCCTCAGTGCTTCCGAGCGGTCTGGAGAATGCACTGTTCGTTTGGCCGTTGATCACTCAGCGCCGAGGCTGGGTTGCCGGGGTTGTGGGCCCCGACTTGATGCCCAGGGCCGCGCGCGAGTTGGTGGGTACCGGTTTGGCCGCGTGTTGCACGCGCCGCAGTTCGGCCAGTTCGAGATTGCGCTCATCGGGCAGGGCGCGGGCCAAGGCCATCAGACGGGGATGGCGCAACTGGGGAGCGGCAAAGTTGGCCAGCGTGATCATCTCGCGTCGCTGCTCCATCATGTGCTGCACATAGAGCATGTCCGCGTCGTCGCCGGTGGCGGCCGCGAGTCGCTCTTCGTCCATCGCCATGTGACTGTCGGTGTGGTGGTCGCTGGCCTGTGCGGGCATTCCGAGACTGGTTCGGGCCTTGGCCAGCATGGCCAGGTTGGCCGTTTCCCGCTGCCTGATGGTCGTCGCCGCGGCCTTCACCTCGGCGCGGCTGCCGTTGGCGATCACCAGATCAGACATGTGCACGGCCCATCCGCTGGAGCGCTCGGCGGCTTCGAGGAAGCCGGCGTCGGCGGAGGCGAGCGCGGGTGCCGTCGGCGCGTACGTCGTCTGATACTTCGTCATGCCGCCCGAAGAACATCCACCACTCAATACCAATCCACCGATCGACGCGGCCCCGAGGACGGAGAGGTGAAGTGAACGAACGACCTGAGCAGATGTGAGCATCGGGTGATCTCCAGACGGCATTCCTTGCTGATCCGATCGGCTGGCGCGCGATTGGTCTTGAAGTTCCTCCGAATGATTGTTCGGCTTGTCTCACCACCCGTCGCGCTCCGGCCCTGTGATGGCGGGTGCCAGGTCCGATTACCTTCGCGCGGGTGGCCGCCCTCCTCTTGGCGTCCCCGAGCCGACCACCTCGGCAGAAGCCCCGACTCGCCGTTCTCCTCCCCATTCATGGGGGTTGCTCGTTCTCGCGCCATAGACTAAACTTGGCCTCATACTGTCCCCGGGGATCGTCTCCGGGGTGATCGATGGACCGCCGCTTCGGACTTTGCCCGAGGGTTTGCGCACGGTTCCCTTTGGTGGCTCTCGGGCAGGATTCGCAGCGATGATCAAGATTTACGTCGGCAACCTTCCGTTCCGCACTACGGAGGGCGATCTCCGTGGGATGTTCGAGCAGCACGGCGAGGTCGCCTCGGCCGCAGTCGTGCTCGACCGTGAGACGGGCCGCTCGCGCGGCTTCGGCTTCGTGGAGATGTCCAACGACGATCAGGCCAAGCAGGCCATCGAGAAACTCAACGGCTACTCCATGGAAGGCCGCGCACTCGTGGTGAACGAGGCTCGTCCGAAGGAAGCCGGCGGCGGCGGTGGCCGCGGCGGCTGGGGTGGCGGGGGCGGTGGTGGCGGCCGCGGCGGCTGGGGTGGTGGTGGTGGTGGTGGCGGCGGCGGCGGTGGCCGCGGCGGCTGGGGTGGCGGCGGCGGTGGCGGCGGCAGCCGTGGTGGCGGCGGCGGCGGCGACCGCGGCGGCTCCTGGTAAGCCCTCTTCCCCGACGCTTCGCGTCGATTCGCTGTTCTCCACGAAACGGGGCCCATCTGGGTCCCGTTTTTCTTGCGCGATCGAGCAGTATCCCGACTGATGTTGGGCGGCTCTGGATTGAGTTGTGGACAGCAGTGCAGAATTCGTCCGGCGGGGACCGCCGGACCACCCTGTGATATACCACGGCCATGATCCGCTGCGTCGCCTTTGATTTCGCCCGCAAGCACGAGCACGCCATCGAGTCGGCGGGGGTGACGGGCGCGATCGCCAGCGGGCTATTCGTATGGATCGACGTGCGGGCCGAGTCGGCGGACCCGGAGGGCGTGCGGACGCTGATCGATCGCGAACTCGTGCCCGTGCTGGGGCTGGATGATGCGACGCGCGACCGGCTCTCACGCGCGCATCCGGATACGTCGTACGAGCACCTGCCCGATGCGCTCCACCTGGTGCTTGCCGCGTGCGACTATCGCGCGGCGGCCGAGGGGCCGGCGCGCGTGGGGGTGCGGGCGTCGCGCGTGGATGTGCTGATGACCAAGCATTATCTGCTGACGCTCGGGCGCGGGCCGGTGGAGTTTCTTGATCGCGTGCGCAGGGATTATGCCGAAGATTTCAGGCGGTTTGCGCATTCACCCGGGTTCCTGCTGTACGAAGTGTGGGATCACCTGACGCGCAGTTACGAATCGGTGGAGCAGGAACTGGAAACCGAGGTCGAGCGGATTCAGACCCACCTGGCCGAGCAGCCTGATGAGCAGGTCTTTCCCCGCGCGGCACGCGTCGCGGCGGATCTGGTCCGCCTGCGGCGGCACGTCGCGCCCGCCCGGGCGGTGGTGCACGAGATCGGCACGCGCCGCTTCGAACAAGTACCCGAGACGACCCAGCCCTACTTGCAGAGCACAGCCTCAGAACTCGATCGCGTGCTGACCGACCTGACGACGAGTCGCGAGATTCTGAACGATGCCGTGAACCTGGCGATGAGTTTCGTGAACTTCCGAACGAACCGGATCATCAACCGGCTTTCGACCGTGTCGTTCATTTTCCTGCCGCTGACGTTTCTGGTCGGGGTGTATGGGATGAACTTCGACCACCAGCCGGAATACCGGTGGACCTGGGGGTATGCCTACTTCTGGGGGCTTGCGGTGGCGGTGGCGGTGGGGTGCATGATCACGCTGCGGGTGCTGTGGCAACGGGAGCGGTGGCGGGGAGTGAGGGAAGGTGGGGGTGGGGGTGGGGGTGGGAAACGACCCAAGAATGAGGATTGAGCGGATCGGCCCCCCCTTCCCCCTCGCGGCGCTCGGGACCTCCCCCCTCACCCCCGCTTGGAGCGGGGGAGGGGGGTAGGATGGTGGTTGAGAACGAGGTTTGGTGGATCAACTGGGGGGAAATGGGCGAATAGAAGGGACAGGCCGATCGGTCTGGGGTGGTGCTTTGGGTGGTGATGAGCAACGGTGGGGGCCGGGAACGCCGGCGTAAGGAGCGAACGATGCGCATGCAGAGCCGCGAGATGAGCCGGGCGTTTACCTTGGCGGAGTTGATGATCGTGCTGATCATTCTGGGCGTGGTGCTGGGGGTGGTGCTGCCCTCGCTGAGCGCCACGACGCGGAGCGCGCAGCGTGCGGCGACGACGACGCTGATGAGCGGGCTGGGTGCCGCGGCGGTCTCGTTCAGCACGGATAACCAGGGCCGGAATCCCGGGTACTTCACGGCCCAGCAGATGGGGTCAACGGAGAACGTCGATCGGGGCTTTGCCGGGCTGATGAATGTGATGCTGGACTTGATGCCGGGCGTGACAACCAAGCCGGCCGGGGTTGATCAGCAGGTGCTTGAAGTGGGGCCTGGGCAGTCGGTCGCCGAGGGCGGCGTGGTGAACGTCGATCTGAAGCAGTTGGGATCGGCGGCTACGAACGACTCGTCAAGTTCAACCCGGGCGTATTACCGCCCTGACCCGAAGTATTTTTACAGCACGGTGGATCCCACGCAGGTGGCTAATGCGGCCAGTCTGGCCAATGGCAAACAGGTGTCAACCAACGAGAGCCACTATGTGATTCCGACGCTGCACGATGCGTTCGGGCAGCCGATTCTGGGCTGGCAGCAGGATGACCGCACGGCGTTTCGATTTGGTGCCGTGAACGCTGGCTCCATTAGCCCGACGAGCAGCGGTGAACCAGCGGGTGTGGCGCGCTTCTACTGGGCGTCGAACGCGTGTTTCTTGAAGGCGACGGCACTGGGCAAACGGCTCCAATCGCAGGTGGCCAACGGTGACGACGTTCCGTCGAGCCTATTGGGCGGCGGCCGCGCGCCGACTTTCCTCGAAATCACTTTGGAAGGTGTTTTAGGCAATCCAGCGTTTCCAGGCACGATCTCGCAGCCGACGCGTCCGCGCGGGCCGCTGGTTTTCCATTCGGCTGGCGCGAATGGAATCTATGTGGGCAGCAAGGAACGGGGCGGCATTCTGGCGCGCCAGACAAACACGACCGACCAGCCACTTCGTTATGTGCCCGGTCAGGATCCTTTCAAGTCGGGTGACTTCGACGACATCATTCTCGGCTCGGGCAACTAAGCGACCTCGACTCCACCTCCTGAATCAACCAACGACCCATTCACCAGAACGCGTGAATGGGTCGTTTGCGTTTCGGTCCCCAGCACAGGGCCTGCGTGGGGTAGAAACTTATGCCCGGGAGCCTGAAAATCGTCGGAATAGGCCTTGGCAGCGTACGGATCGCGGGATGCCGCGCTTCACCCGAGCGCCCAGCATTCCTAGGATTACCCGCTGCGCGGACCGGCCTGGCGGCTTGGTTCAACGGGCGCGGCATGTACCCGAACTGATTGCGAACCCGCCTGTGAGCGATCGACGAGGTTCGCTGAACCCACCAGGGTTCGATTTGCCCGACAGGGCCGAGAAAGGCAGAAGCATCATGCCCAGCGCCACCGCCCGCAAGCCACTGTCCACCAACGGCACCGCCAACGGCCACCCCCCCGCCGCCCCCAAGCCGATCTCCGGCAAGGCTACGCCCTCCAAGTTACAGGCCCAGAAGATGGTCTACTACTTCGGGCAGACGCGCTGCGATGGCGAAGGCACGCCGGAGATGAAGAAACTGCTCGGCGGCAAGGGCGCGAACCTCGCCGACATGACCGCGATCGGCCTGCCCGTGCCCCCGGGGTTCACGATCACCACCGATACCTGTGCGGCGTACTACCGCGCTGGGCAGCGGCTGCCCGTGGGCCTGATGAACGAAGTGCATCGCTGCATGAACATGCTGGAAAAGGAATCCGGCAAGCAGTTCAACAGCAACGCCGAGCCGCTGCTGGTTTCGGTGCGTTCGGGCGCGGCGGTGAGCATGCCCGGGATGATGGACACGATCCTGAATCTGGGGCTGAACGACGTGACGGTGGAGGCGCTGGCGAAGACCACGGGCAACCGGCGCTTCGCGTATGACGCATATCGCCGCCTGGTGAACATGTTCGGCGACGTGGTGATGGGCGTGGATCACAGCCACTTCGAGCACGAGTTCGAGCGGATCAAGGCGAAGTACAAGGCCGAGAGCGACACGGATGTGCCCGAGAAGGGCATTGTCGAGTTGTGTGATGCGTACAAGGAAGTGTTCCGCAAGAAGGTGGGCGAGGTCTTCCCGCAGAATCCGTTCAAGCAGTTGGAACTGGCGATCGAGGCCGTGTTCAAGAGTTGGAACGGGGAGCGGGCGCTGACGTATCGCCGCCTGGCGAACATCACGGGCCTGCACGGCACTGCCGTGAACATCCAGGCGATGGTCTTCGGCAACATGGGTGACGATTCAGGCACGGGCGTGGCCTTCACGCGCAACCCGAGCACGGGCGAGAACAAGTTCTACGGCGAGTTCCTCATCAACGCGCAGGGCGAGGACGTGGTGGCGGGCATCCGCACGCCGCAGAGTTGCGACGAGATGAGCAAGTGGGACAAGAGCGCGTACCAGCAGTTGCTGAAGATCAAGACGAAGCTCGAGAAGCACTACAAGGAAATGCAGGACATCGAGTTCACGATCGAGGGCGGCAAACTCTACATGCTGCAGACCCGCACCGGGAAGCGCACGGGGTTCGCGGCGGTGAAGATCGCCTGCGACATGGTGAAAGAGAAGTTGATCACCGAGAAGCAGGCGGTGCTGCGGATTCCGGCCGGCGACCTGATCCAGTTGCTGCTGCCCAGTTTCGATAACACGGCCAAGAAGATCGTGCGGGTGCTGGCGCGAGGTCTGCCCGCGTCGCCCGGCGCGGCGGTGGGCAAGCCGGCGTTCACCGCGGCGGAGGCCGTGAAGCGGTCGCAGGCGGGCGAGAAGGTGATCCTGGTGCGCAAGGAAACCAGCCCCGAGGACGTCGAGGGCATGCACTCGGCCGCGGGCATTTTGACGAGCACGGGCGGCATGACGAGCCACGCCGCGGTGGTGGCACGCGGGTGGGGCAAGTGCTGCGTGGCGGGCGCGGGCGGGGTGGAGATTGATGCCGCCAAGGGCCAGTTCACGGTGATGACCGACACCGGTCGCCGGCAGTTCACGCGGGATGACGTGATCTCGATCGACGGCTCGACGGGCGAGGTGATGCAGGGCGCGGTGGCGACGGCCGAGCCCAAACTCTCGGGCGATTTCGCGACGGTGATGCGCTGGGCCGACAAGTACCGCACGCTGGGCCTGCGGACGAATGCGGACACTCCCGCAGACGCGAAACGTGGCCGCGAGTTCGGCGCAGCGGGCATCGGCCTGTGCCGGACCGAGCACATGTTCTTCGAGGGCGACCGCATCAAGAGCATGCGGAAGATGATCCTGGCGGAGACGCGCGAGGAGCGCGAAAAGTACCTCGAAGAGTTGCTGCCTTATCAGCGCGACGACTTCATGGGCATCCTGAGCGCGATGCGCGGCCTGCCCGTGACCATCCGCCTTATCGACCCGCCGCTGCACGAGTTCCTGCCCCACGAGGCCAAGCAGCAGGAAGATCTGGCCAAGGCGATGGGCGTGCCCGCCGAGAAGATCAAGCGGCGCGTGGCCCAGTTGCACGAGGCGAATCCGATGCTGGGGCACCGCGGCTGCCGGTTGTGCGTGACGTATCCCGAGATTCTGGAGATGCAGGTGCGGGCGATTGTCGAGGCGACGATCGATTGCCACGCCAACAACATCAAGGCGATGCCCGAGATCATGCACCCACTGGTGGGCACGCGGAAGGAACTGGAGTTCCTGCGAGCCTTGACGGTGGAGACGATCGCCAAGGTGCGCCAGGAGAAGAACTGGCAGAAGCGCGTGGATATTCCCATCGGCACGATGATCGAGGTGCCCCGGGCCGCGGTGACGGCCGATGAGATCGCGCACGCGGCGGACTTCTTCTCGTTCGGCACCAACGACCTGACGCAGATGACGTTCGGCTACTCGCGCGATGACATCAATAACTTCCTGCCCGACTACCTGCATCGCGAACTGCTCGATGGCGACCCGTTCCAGTCGATCGATCGCGGCGGCGTGGGCCAGTTGGTGCGGATGGGCACCGAGAAGGGCCGAGGGACCAAGAAGGACCTGAAGGTCGGCGTGTGCGGCGAGCACGGCGGCGACCCGAAGAGCGTGCACTTCTTCCACACGGTGGGGCTGGATTATGTGTCCTGCTCGCCGTTCCGCGTGCCGATCGCGCGGCTGGCGGCGGCCCAGGCGGCGCTGATGGCGGCGGGCGAATAACCCGGATCGGTCGTTGGCGATCGTGGCAGACGCGGCGAGCGAGGCCTAGGGAGAGTGCCCGAGGGCGCGATTCCAACGGCGCGGACGGTGCGGACAGCGCGCGCGAGATGCGGTTGGTGGCCGGTGCGATGAAGCGCCGGTGAACAAGGCCCGATGAGCATTCCGTGGGGGAATCTGCGCGCGAGGCTACGCTTGCTCAACGTCCGAGAACAGATCGATCCTGCGACTGGTCAGCCCACGATGTCGACGGTGATCTCGCGATTTCGACGGATGGTCGAGGCTCACGCTGCGCGCTGCGCGGTGCGTGGTGAGCACGTCTCGTGGTCGTATCGCGAGTTGGACGATCTGTCTTCGCGGATCGCGGTGGGCCTGAAGGCGGCGGGCG
This sequence comes from uncultured Phycisphaeraceae bacterium, assembly GCA_964588585.1. GTDB lineage: Bacteria > Planctomycetota > Phycisphaerae > Phycisphaerales > UBA1924 > JAEUIX01. The sequence goes on along the minus strand of CAZPPX010000002.1, from coordinate 130,050 downwards.
TGCGGCACGGCGACTTCGTGCCCATGAACATGGGCCGAAGCCCGTGGTTTGTTGCGGGGTGCGTGGGCGTGCTGAAGGCCGGGGCGGCGTATGTGCCGATCGATCCGCAGTATCCGGCGGAGCGGCGGCGGGCGATCCTTGCGGACCTGAAGCGGGATGAGCGAGAGGTGGTGGGGTTGTGCCACGAGGCGGCGGGTGACAAGGCCGTCGCGGTGGAGGGGGCCGAAGCCGCACGGTGGCTGGCGATCAAGGCGATCGCGCGCGATGGAACGGCCAGCGCGTCGCGCGACGAGGCGGGTGACTGGTTCGAGGCTTCGCCCGAAGACGCGGCGTATGTGATGTTCACGTCGGGCTCGACGGGGAAACCCAAGGGCGTGGTGGTGCCGCAGCGGGGCATCACGCGGCTGGTGTGCGAGACGGACTATGCGCACTTCGGGCCCGAGCAGGTGTGGGCGCACATGGCATCGGTCTCCTTCGACGCGGCGACGCTGGAGGCGTGGGGGCCGCTGCTCAATGGCGGGTGCTGCGGGGTGCTGGAGGATGCGTCGCCGACGATCGACCGGATTGCCGAGCGGTTCGAGGCGCTGGGGGTGACCGACGCGTTCGTCACCGCGGCGCTCTTCAACTCGATCGTGGAGTATCGGCCCGACGCGATCACGAGGCTGCGGCAGGTCTACACCGGCGGTGAGATGGAATCGGTGAGGCACTTCCGCACGGTGCTGAAGGCGGCACCGGGGATTCGGCTCGTGCACGCGTATGGCCCGACGGAAGTGACGACCTTTGCGCTGTGTCACGATGTGCGTGCCGAAGACCTGGAAGGGGAATCGCCACGGATTCCGATCGGCAAGCCGATTCGCGGAACCTCGATGCGGGTGCTGACGCCCGACGGCACGCCGGTGGAGCAGGGTGGCGCGGGTGAGTTGTTTCTGGGCGGACTGGGCGTGGCGCTGGGCTACCTGAATCAGCCGGAGGCGACGCGGGAGCGGTTCGTGCGCCTGCCGGGCGAGGAGGGCGTGTGGTATCGCACGGGCGATGTCGTGGCGGTTCGGGACGATGGGGTGGCGGTGTTCGTGGGGCGGGTTGATCGGCAGGTGAAGGTGCGCGGGCACCGGATCGAGCCCGAGGAGATCGAGAAACGCTTGCTGGAGTGCCCGGGGATTGCTGGCGCGGTTGTGGAGGTAGAGGGTGAAGATGCGGAGTCGAGGCGCCTGGTGGCGTACTGCGCGGCGGTCGCCGGGTTGCCTGCGAGCGACGTGCCGACGCCCGCGCGGGTGAAGCAGTTTCTGGGCGAGAGGCTGCCCGCGTACATGGTGCCGGGGGGCATCGTAGTGGTGCCCGAGCAGCGGGTGGGGCTGACCGGGAAGACCGATCGCGCGGCGCTGGTGGCGGCGGGGCGCAAGCAAGAAGAAGTGGTTGGCGCGGGCGGCACGGCGCGGACGACCGATCAGGCCGTGGTGGTGGACGTCCTTCGCGAAGCGCTTCGTGGTGCCACGCCGACGCTGGCAACGGACATCTTTGAGTGCGGAGCACATTCGTTGACGGTGCTGCGGCTGGTTGCGGGCGTGGCCAAGCGGACGGGAAAGTCGATTTCGCCCACCGCGATCTATGGCGCGAGAACGGTCGAGCGCATCGCGTCGCTGCTCACCCAAGCGAGCGAGGGGTGCGCCTTGGCGTTGACCAATGAGGCGCTCCGGGAGGGCGAAACCGCGCCGTGCGGACCGATGCAGGCGAGCCTGTTCTACGAGTGGCGATTGGACCCGGCGAGCGATCGGTATCATGTGATCGCGGCATACGTTGTAGAGGACTCGTTTGATCCGGCGAAGTTTGAGTCCGCCTTTGTCGAGTGCGTGAATCGGCATGAATCGCTCCGAGTGACCTTTGTGGAGCACGCGGATACCGTGGTGCAGCGTGTCGGTCGGTTGGTTATCGGGCGCGAAGTGGTCCACCGCGAGCGTGACCTGGCATGGAGTGGCGCGGGTGCGGTACCGTCGGAGGCGAGGGCGCGATTGTGCGAGCCGTTCGATCTGGCGCGAGGCCCGGTGGCCCGCGCGCACATGTTTCGCATCGAGTCCAGCCGTTGGCTGATTGGTTTGGTGCTTCATCACACCGTTATCGATGAGTGGGGGCTGCGGGTGGTGCTTGCTGAGCTGGGCCAGCCGGAGGCACAGGTGCCCGTTCGCGCCGGGGAGGTCCGTCGAGTGGCCGAGTTGGCGGCGAACGTGGACCGCCGGGCGGAGGCGGAAGCGGCGGGGCGGGCGCTGGCCGAATCGTGCGCGGCCGGGCGATACCCGCTGCTGTTTGCGCCCCGGCTTCCCTCGGCCGTGCTGTGCGAAGAGATTGATGCCACCACCGTTCGCGCGCTGGACGAGTTGGCGAATCGAGAGCGGGTGACGCCGTTTGCCGTGCTCTTTGCGGCCTATGCCGTCGGAATCCGGGCGGCCACCGGCATCGATGCGCCGCGCATCATGTGCCCGTTTGCAAACCGCGAGCGATCGGAAGTGGCTGGCGATGTAATGTGCGCGATGGACATGCGCATCGCGCATTGCCGGGTGGGCGACGATGAAACCCTTGAAGACGTCGTTCGTCGAACCGGTCACTGGCTCCACGAGGAGCAGGGGGCTGGCCAGATGAGTTCGGCGGATGTGGCACGCGCCCTTCATGGTGCCGGGGGACACAGCGCTGACGTCATGATCCAGTTCGCGGTGACGTATCGCGTGGGCACGGAGGATGGTGTAGTTCTGGGTGCGGCGGGGGGGCACCCGGTGGTTGTGGAGACCTCGACGACACTGTGCGGGTTGCTGCTGATTGTTGAACGAAACGGGCCCGCGATTCGTTGTCAGTTTGTGGGTCCATCGGGCCGGCCCGAGGCGGACATTGCCCGCCGGGTATGTGAAGCGACCCTGCGTGTTTTGCGTCGCGGTGTGGGCGGACCGCCGTCGGTCGGCGCGCTGACAGCGGCTGAGCCACAGGCACCTGACACCTTTGTGCCTGCTGACGCGGACAGGGATGATGCGGTCTGCGGCGAGCGGCCAGAGCGTGACCTGAAGACAGCGTTTCGGCGCAAGGCAGAGCGGTATGCAGACAACGTGGCCGTCAGCGGGCCGCGCGGCTCGTACACCTATTCGCAGATCGATGCGCTCTCCGACAGGGTGGCGGCGGGGCTGCAGGAGCGCGGTATCGGCCCGGGGAGCATCGTGCCGGTGTTCCTTGGTCGGAGCCCCGAGTATGTCGCTGCGATTCTCGCGGTGATGAAGTGCGGTGCCGCCTACTGCCCGATCGATCCGGGTTATCCGCTGGCACGCCGCCAGGTCATCCTGTCGTCGGTTCGTGCTCGACTGGCCATTGCCTGGGAAGACGATACGAAGGCCGGCCCGATTCCCAGCACAGCGTTTGCGCGCCTGGTGGATTCCACGGCGGCGCTTCGCCCGATCAACCGATCGCCTGACGACTGTGCCTATGTCATGTTCACGTCGGGCTCTACGGGGAAGCCCAAGGGTGTGATGGTGCCTGATCGTGGCATCATCCGGCTTGTGTGCAACGCGGACTATGCCGAGTACGGGCCGTCGCACCGGTGGGCGATGCTCACGGCGACCGGGTTTGATCTGTCGACCCAGGAGATATGGGGCAGTCTGCTCAATGGCGGCGCGTGCTTCGCCCTGGAGGAGTCCACGCCTTCGGTTGAACGGATCAGCACGTTCCTGCTCCAAGAAGCGATCACGGACGTCGTGCTCACGGCCACGATGATGAATCTGCTCGTGGAGACCGCGATTTCCAGTCTGCGGACATTGCGACAGGTCTTCTGCGGCGGTGAATCGGAGTCCATGCTTCACATGCGACGCGTCGTAAGGGAGTGTCCTGGGGTGCGTCTCGTGCATGTGTACGGCCCCACGGAGGCGACAACATGGTGTCACGCGCGGACCGTTTCCGAAGCCGATGTGGCCGCAGATGACCGCGTTCCCGTCGGGAAACCGATCCGGGGAAGCACGGACCTCATCGTGCGTGATTCGGGGGATGAGGTGATCGACGAAGGCGAAGGGGAACTGTTGGTCGGCGGCCCGGGCGTGGCGCTGGGGTACCTTGATCGCGCGGAGGAGACGGCGCAGAAGTTCGTACGGCTGGCGGGGCGCGAGGGCGTGTGGTACCGCACGGGCGACGCGGCCAAGCGTCGTGCCGATGGTTCGGTGGTGATTCTCGGTCGGCTGGATCGGCAGATCAAACTCCGTGGATTTCGGATCGAACTGGAAGAGATCGAGCGCGTGCTCATGACCTGCGAAGGTGTCTCCCTCGCGGCGGTGGAACTGGTGGGGAAGGGCACCGAGTCGGCGCGCCTGGTCGCGTGGATTGCCGCTTCCGGGGAAGTGCGCGGAGAGTCGCTCGAATCGCGTGCGTCGGCGTGGCTGCGCGAACATGTGCCGCACTACATGGTGCCAGACACCGTCATGGCGAGAGACCATCTCCCGTCGCTCACCAATGGAAAGTTGGATCGAGCGGCGCTGGTCGCCAGCATACCCGGGCCAGGTGGAGTGGTCCACGCCATTCCGACGGAAGCACGACGGGTGCTCACGGTCAATCAGCAGAAGGTGGCCGAGGCATGGAGCGAGGTGTTCGCTGGCCGGCGCGCGACGCCCGACGCGGACTTCTTCGCATGGGGAGGGCATTCATTGACGGTGCTCCGCTTGGTCACCGCGCTGGCCCGGCGCACCGGCAAGTCCCTGGCACCTTCGGCGATTTTCAAGGCGAGAACGGTTGAACGGATCGCTGCGCTACTGGACGACAGCGCGATCGTGCCGCAGTTTCCCCTCGTCGAATCGTTCGGTGAACCGACCGCGGAGCTGTGCTTGGTGGGCATTCCCGGTCTGATGGGACACCCCATCGCCTACTACGGTCTCTGGCAGGAACTCAATCGGATCCTTCCCACTCCTGTTGGATGCCTCAGTTTCGACTTCACGGCGCTCTTCGAGCCTCCGCACGCTTCCGGTAGCGTGGCCAGCGCGATCGACGCGATTGTCGCCCATGTTGACCGCGCCGCACCTCGATCGCGGCTGTGCCTGCTCGGATATTCGATGGGTGGCGAGTTGGCGCTCGGGGCCGCGCGAGTATTGGCGGAACGTGGAAGGCCCGTCGAACATGTGTGGCTTTTGGATGCCTTCCCCGCGTGGTCGGTGTGGCCATCGGCGACGAGTATCGCCATCGAGCGCGTTCGGCGGGCGTGCCGTGCGCCCCTGGCGACAGCCATGAAGATGGCGAGACTCGCGCGCCGGAAATCGCTCCGTGTGAAGCGCGTCGAAAACGAAGGCGGCGAAAGTCGAGTCTCGCCGGAACCCCGAATGGACGACAGACTTGCGCGCCAGTCGTCCGACAATCATGACATGCTGCGTGACGCGTTTCGTTCGCATCCCCTGCAGCCATACTCCGGACCGGTCACGCTCGTGCGTTCGCCCAGCACGTTGGCGCTTGGCCGTGGCCCGCGTCTCGGTCCATTCAACGGGTTTGAGCGTTGCCTCACGGGGCCGCGTGATGCCACAACGCTCTCCATCGAGCACCTGGATTATCTGAGAGAGGGTGCGCCAAGCGTGGCAGCCGCCATTGCTGAGCGTCTCGGACCACTTGTGTCGCGCGTGCCGTAGATCGTTGGAGATGACGCCATTGAAGGAGTGCCGTGCTCATGGGGAGATCGTCGCCAGCGTGCATGTTCGCTGGACGTTGTCCGCAGGTGGAAGGTTGGATCGACCTCCGACTGATGCGCGTCGAGCGTTTCAGGAGTCAGTGATCGCGGCCGCTTATGGATCATCGGCGCTGACCGAGGTTGTTCGACACTCGGGTGGGCGACCCGCCTTTTGTGCGGTTGCTCTGGCTGGTCGCCAGGCAGACCTCTCCTACGCTTCGACTAGCGGCGCGATGTGCGTGGCGACAAGCAGAGACTGCCGAATCGGCGTGGATATCGAGCGGGTCGACGATTCGGCGGTCTCGCGACCGCTCGAGCAAGCGGTCTTGAATGTGCCCGAGAACGTGTGGGTACACCATTCGTCTGACTGCCTCCCTTCGATCCCGTCCTGCACAGAGGGTCGCCCCGAGCGCTTCTTCCATCTCTGGTGCCGCAAAGAGGCTGTGCTCAAGGGGCTCGGTGTGGGCTTGGCCATCCACCCGCGCGAAGTGTCCGTGTTGCCGGAGTCAGAAGTGGCTGGTGAGTGTGCCGTCACGGTGGGCGAGTCTCGCTGGTGGGTGCGTTCGTGCGTACTGACAGAAGGTCGCGAACGGTTTGTCCTGGCCTTGGCCACCGACATGCCCGGCGTGAAGTGGGCACCGATCGTCTTTTCCCGCTCATGAACTCAATGGGTGTGAATCGCTCGCCACACGGTTGAATCGGGAGTGCACCGGTTGAGGAACCGGAATCCATGCGGCGAACGAACGCCGCGAGTTCGGGTTCGAGGTGATGGCCCATTGCGCCACGCAATCAGGACCTCGATGAGCAGCATGAACTCGAGTTCGGCGTAGGCATCGGCATGCGATTCTTGTGCTGAGCGCGCGGCGTGGTCGGCGAAACGACCGCCTATGGCGCTCGTCACCCGCAGCCGGTGAAGTACGCCGCGATGTAGTCGCTCAGGTCGTCGGGATCGCTGCGTCCGTCGGCGTTGTAGTCGCCCTGCGCGCAGGCCGGCTCGCTGAAATAGCAGCCCAGGTAATCGCTCAGGTCATCGGGCGTGACGTTGCCGTCGGCATCGAAATCCACGCGGCACGCCGTGGTTGAAGCCAGTCCGCTCGCCGGACCGAAGACTCCGCCCGTGACACCAAGCGACGTGACCATGCCGGTGAGCGCGTCGATACGAAGCAGCGTGCCGTTGGTGCTGTTGATGGCGCGGAAGTGGCCGTCGGTCTCGTCAAAGGCGAGGTCGCCGATGGTGTTGGCCGACGACAGATTGGCGATCGGGCTGCGGGCACCCGTCGTCGGGTCGATAGCCACCAGTCGCAGCACACCCGCCGCTTCAAGCCCGACCAGCCGCCGACGGATCGAGTCGTAATCCAGCGCCCGCAGCGAGCCGCCGCGGGCCGTGCCCAGCGGATGCGCCAGCAGCGCGCCGGGCTCGAGGCGATACAACTGCCCCGTCGCCGGCGCGGTCGCATACAGCGTGTCTGTTGACGGCACATAGGCCAAGCCCGTGAGGATCGTGCCCACCGGCGCGCCGCCCGGCAGGGTGAGCGTGCCCAGCGACGTCGTCTGCCCCTCGGGCGAAACCGTCGCGAGTCTCAGCCCGCTGTCGATCGCGTAGAACGCGTTGATCGAGCGCTTCCACGCCAGCCCCTGCCACAGCGCGCCCATCTGTGCAATCCGCGCAAACCGCTGCGGCGTCGGGTTCACCGTGCCAAAGTTGTTCTGCCGATCGCCAATGGCAAAGAGTGACCCGCCAGCCGTGCCCCGCCCCGAAGCGCTCACGCTGCGCGGGTTCGCGAGTGCCGTCTGAAGCCCGGCCAGCGAAATCGCCGTGCCGGAGTTCGCGCCGCCCGTCGAGGTGCAACCGCCATGCGTGTGGATGCCGATGGCGTGCCCGTTGTCATCACGAATCACGGGCGACCCGGAGTTGCCGCCGGTGGTGTCCACCCGATACTGCAGGCGCGAGCCCGAGAAACTGCTATACGGCCCGGTGTGTGTCTGCAGCACGTTGTTCCGCACGCCTGACGCCGACCCGTAACCAGATATGCGGATCGTCATCGCTGGTGGCGGCGTGGGCGGGGGCGTGGTGGCCAGCGTGAACCGCACGCCGTAACGCTGGAACGGGAGCAAGCCGTGCTCCGAGTTCGGGAGCACGCCAAGGTAGGAGTAATCAAACCCGATCCCGCCGCTCTGCGATTGCAGCGACGCCGCATCCACCGGAAACTGATCGGCCACCGGCGGCTGCTGGTTCGAGCCATTCGCCAGTGAAGGCGGCACATTGAACCGCAGCAGCGATGACACCGCCGACGCGCAGTGCCCGGCACTCAGAAACCCGCCGTTCATGTCGTTGATGATCCACGCGGTGCACCCGCTGCCGCCGCGCGCCACGCGCTCGTCGACTACGGGCTGACGGTCGTCAACGGTGCCGCAGATGGTCTGGGGCAGTTCCAGTGCCGGTTCGCCCGCGATGACGGCGGGGATCACGACCCGCGACACACCGGTGCCCGGGAAGGCGAACAGATACAATCGCAGTCGGTCGCCATTGAAGAACGCGCTGGCGTGCTGCCACAACGCAAGCGTGTCGCTATCGAGGCGTTGCCGCTCGCCATCGGCCAGCGAAGTCAGCACGATGTACGCCCCATCGCCCATCGCCGGATTGCCCGCGAGCATCGTGCCCGCCAGCGGCACGCGCAGCCACTGGCCGCCGGGTGCGTGCAGGTCGGCCGAAAACACCAGCACGGCCACGCCGCGAGGGAGGTCGCCCGGCGCGGCCACCGGGCCGGAATCGATCCCTACCGGCGCAAGCCTCTGCGGCGGTTCGTCCACGATCGGCGGGTCAGATTGCGCCTGCGCCGCCGTCACCGAACCCGCGAGCATCACGAGTGCCACGGCCGCCGCGACGGGCGATCGCGCCACCATGAAACCAGTCCGGCCGCAAAGGCGCGCGTTGAAACTCCAGCGAAATCCCATGGATCGTCCCCATCGTGCCGACCCCGCCCCGCTCTCAGCGGCCCGACTCAGAATACCCCGAACCGGGCACGGGTGCCAGTGGAAACAACCCGCCAGTCATGTCGTTCAAGGTGCCTCGCCTGCGGTGACGGTGGAACTACGCACGAGGTCAGCCGCAACGGGTGCAACAACTTCCCGATGTCACTCTGGGTATCCGTTCGTTCACGCCGCAGGTACCGTGGTCCACGACTCGTCGTCAACCAAGTGCCCGCACCTGGCCACAACCGCCCCGCCCAGCCGTGGCGGACCCAAAGCGGTCCACCACGGCACCCAGCGCGCGAGTCTTCCGCGTTCCGCTCGCGCATGAAAAACGCCCCGCGCAGGCGGGGCGTGATGGACCATCGATCCAGGTCGAAACCGATTACTCGTCCGACGACGCCGCCACCGGGGCCATCGTGCCGATCGGCTGGTTCAGGCGAATCTTGAGCACGGCGGCGCGGACTTCCTTGCACAGATCGGGGTTCTCTCGCAGGAACTTCTTGGCGTTCTCGCGGCCCTGGCCCAGGCGCAACTCGCCCTTGGTGAACCAGGCGCCTGCCTTATCAATGACGTTGGCCGCCACCGCCAGATCGAGCAGGTCGCCCGACGTGCTGATGCCCTCGTCAAACATGATGTCGAACTCGGCATCGCGGAAGGGCGGCGCGACCTTGTTCTTCACCACGCGGGCACGCGTGCGGTTGCCCACGTTGACGTCGCCTTCCTTGATCGCGCCGGTGCGGCGGATATCGATGCGCACCGACGAGTAGAACTTGAGTGCGCGCCCGCCGGGCGTGGTCTCGGGCGAGCCGAACATCACGCCGATCTTCTCGCGGATCTGGTTGATGAAGATCACCGTGCAGTTGCTGCGGGCGATCACGCCGGTGAGTTTGCGCATGGCCTGCGACATGAGCCGCGCCTGCATGCCCATCGAGGCGTCGCCCATCTCGCCTTCGATCTCGGCCCGGGGGATGAGGGCGGCGACCGAGTCGACGATGATCACATCGACCGCGTTGGAACGCACGAGCAGTTCGCAGATCTCCAGAGCCTGCTCGCCCGTGTCGGGCTGGCTGACGAGCAGGTTGTCGATGTTCACGCCGATCTTGCGGGCCCACGAGGGATCGAGCGCGTGCTCGGCATCGATGAACGCGGCCACGCCGCCTTCCTTCTGGGCGTGGGCGGCGACGGTGAGCGCCAGCGTGGTCTTGCCGCTGGATTCAGGCCCGAAGATCTCGACGATGCGGCCGCGGGGGATGCCCTTGCCGCCGAGGGCGAGGTCGAGCGAGAGCGCGCCGGTGGAGATCCCGGGGATCGCCAGATAGGCGTGCTCGTCGAGTTTCATGATCGAGCCCTTGCCGAAGGCCTTCTCGATCTGGGCCACGGTGGTGCCGATGGCCTGGAGTTTCTCTTTGGATGGCCCGGCCGGAGCAGAGGGAGGGGAGGTCGCAGCAGGGGCAGACTTGCCCGCAGCGCCAGCCACACCACTTGCGCCCGCAGGGGTGCCGGGAGCGTTTCGTCCGGCGGGGACTGCCGGACCACCCTGGGAACCACCTTGGGTGCCTTGCGATGAGCCGGTTTTGGGATCGACCTTTACCTCAACAGCAGACTTGGGCTTGACGGCACCATTGCTGGAGGACGAGGACGAGGACGAGGACGGCGCGGGAGCGGGCGAAGGGGCGCGCGACATGACAACCACCTTTCTTGCCGGGGCGGGGCTGCGGGAGCGGACGTGGCGTGCGGAATCGGCAAGCCGATCTGCGAAACCAACGCCGGTCGCAGGTGCACCGGGGACCAGTCGGGGAGGGGGGAGGGGGGGCGGCAACGCGCCAACATGGCGGGCAACCGATCAGGGGCGGACTGGGCGCGGGCCTGACAGGTACAGTCTAGCGGAACCCGAACAGGAATGTCAATGTTTGGGTATCGTTGTGGATAACTTTCGGGGCCTGTGCGGGATCTCGTGACCAAAAGTCCCGCCAGACGGGATGAACATTGCCAAAGTATTCAGTCAGTCAGCATCCGCCGAAGTACGCCGCGATGAAGTCGGCGAGGTCATCCGGGTCGAGCGGGCTAGATGCGGACGCCCTGCAAACAATGGCACACGCCGCGGCCGAGCATGCCGGGCAGGCACGCGCCTCCCTGGCCACGATCGACGCTGAAGTCACGTCCATGGCTGTCCGGCTACGCAGTCTGCGCATCGAGCGCCGCTGCGGACGAGTGACTTCGCTAACCGAGGAACGCGATCTGCAGGCCGCACTCGACGTCTCACATGCACAACGCGCCGCGATGGTGGAGGCGACCCGGACCGCGCTGCTGGAGTCGATCCCTGCCGAGCGCGCGACGGCCCTTCGAGCGCAGGACACCGCGCTGCCGCGCAGCGCCCGGTCGAGATCTCAAGTCCGCGTTCCCGCGGCTGTGTTCCAAGTTTGGTGCCAATCTCTGTAATGCCGTGGGGTGCACCACTCAAGGCCCATCCCTCCCCAACGCCAGCCGACCCAGTCAAACACCGCCGCGCATCCCCCTCCGACCCCGCCACCAGCGCACGGTCGTCACCAGGCTCATCGGGTTGAGACCAAGCGTGGTCGGTGGAAAGGCAGGATCTGCGTGACGACTGAAATGGAGCCAAGCACCGGTGAGGCAGATGGCCGAGAGCCCCACCGACGCCCAGCAGACGGTGATGAAGAGCGCATACACGTCGCCCTGGGCGGCGAGAAGGCCCTTGCCGAGCAGGATGGCGACGTAGCCCAGGTAGCCGAAGGCGTCGGCGAAGTAGATGAAGAAGCCGACGTTGCCGCGGCCTTTGGTCATGGCAAGCATGCGCTCAAAGATGGTGGTCTGCACGGCGATGTAGGGCAGGTACATGCCCAGGCCGATGAGGACCATGGTGGGAAACGCGGCGAGGGCACCGGTGTGTTGGCCCAGGAGCGCTCCGGCGAGGAGGACGAAACCGAATGAACAGGTGAGGAGCGATCCGAAGAACGCGCGGCAGTTGTCGCGGATGAGAACAGCGCAGGCGGTGACGGCGAGGACGCCGACGGCGACGAAGGTCTCGGAGAGGCTGAAGGTGACGGGGGCTGCGGGAGCGCCGAAGCCGCGCCAGATTTCGGGCGCGAAGTCCGCGCGAATGGAGCGGACGACGGTAAGGGCGAGGTACATGATGGTGAGGAGCACCAATCCGACAAAGTAGTGCGACAGCGCGTCGCGGCGGTCACCCTTGGTCATGCTCGTTCGTGCCGAACGCGCGGCGACGTCGTCGGCCGTGGGTGGCGGGATGCGCTGGAGCATCCACGCGCCCAGCGCGAGGGGCGGCAGGAAGAGCACACCGGCGACCGCAGGCATCCAATCTTCGGGGATGCCGGCCTGAAGCAGCCAGGCACCGACGCTCTTGACCACGCCATCGGCCAGCACGAAACTGGCGCATAAGCCCGCAGCAAGCGCTTCGGTGAGGCGACGCCCTTCGAGGAAACCCATCACCAAACCAAAGACCATGCCGAGCGGGAGCCCATTGAGAAAGAGTCCGACGAGATTCCAAGGGCGTGGGAGCGCGCCGAAGAGCACGAGCGCGATCTCGGCACTGGCGACGAGCGCGATAAGGGCAATAGCGCGACGCGCGGGGTTCATCTCGGCGATCACACGGATGCCGATGAACTTGGAGATGGTGTAGCCGGCGACCTGGGAGACAACGAGGATGGTCTTGAAGTCGATGCCCCAGAAGGCGGCACCTGTGTACGAGGAAGCCGTGAAAGGCTTGCGGAAGGCATACATGCAGAAGTAGGTGCCGAAAGCGGCAAACGCGGCCCATGCCGCCCAGAAGAGGTAGGTGGAGCGGCTGGGTCCCGGCGCGTGAGTGACAGAATCGGCTGACGGTGCGGCAGCGTTCATGGCCTCAGTCCTTCTTGAGGTCCATGGTGTCGATCAGACGGCCTTCGAGGTCAAAGGTCTGCAGTTGCAGGGTTTTGCCGTGGATCATGATCTGGGCGATGTGGTGTCCGCGATAGACGCGCTGGCTGAACCAGGCGCGGGAGGGGCCTGTGGATTCGAGGCCGCCACCGCCGCCGCCTGCAACGATGTAGCGGACGCCGGTGTCGTTGATCTTGCCCGCCTTGATGGGCCAGGAGCGCTCGTAAGAGTGGATGTGACCAGCGAAGACGATGTCCACGTTGTGCTTTTCGTACGTCGCGGCGAGAATCCGGTGCTTGGGCGCGCCGAAAGTGGAAGGCTCTTTGTAGGTGTCGCCGTAGTCGTTCTCGTCGGATGAATACACGGGGTGGTGGTGGTAGGCGAACTTCCATGCGGCCTTTGACGCGGCGAGTTCGCGTTCGAGCCACTGGCCCTGAGGGCTGGCGGGGTCGACGTCCTTGTTGGAATCGATGACGAAGAACTGGGCGTTGCCGTAGGTGTAGGTGTAGTAGCACTCGGGATCGGGCATCGAGAAGTACTGGTAGTAGTGGGAGTGGTCCTTCTCGTGGTTGCCAATGGACGGAAAGAGGCACACGCGCGACATGAGCGGCCACGACGCTGGAAGGAGCTCATCGACCCATTCGTTCTTGTCGGGACCGGTGTCGACGACGTCGCCCAGGTGGATCTCGAAGTTGGGGCGGAGCGAGAAGGCAAAGGCCTGGAGTTTCTCGATGACAGGCTTGTTTTTCTGGGTGTCGCCGATGATGGCGAAGGCGTAGGGCATGTCGGGAAGGACATTGGTCTGGAAAGTGAGCGGATCGCTGACGATGGTTGAGCCATCGTCGGCAACCGTGGTGGTTCGATAGAAGTAGGGCGTGTGGGGCTTGAGGCCCGTGATGCGGATTTCGTGCATGGTGCCGAGCGATGCGAGTTCGGTCTTGCTCGCGTAGGGGAGTGATTCGCCGAACTCGACGAAACTCCGGCCGGGGAAGGCGGTTTCCCACATGATGGTCATGCCATCGGTGGTGGCCCACTGAAGATACGGCTTGACGACGAAGCGCTGCGTCGTGTCAACCGGCGGGTTGTAACTCGATAGGCGAGCACCCGCGGCGTGCTCGTCGGCGATCTCCTGTGGCGCGAGTGTGCGGTGATGGAGTTTGATCTCGAAGAACGTGCCGTTCATCGGGAAGAACTCGTCGTTGTCTTTGTACGCGCAGGCAACGACGGGCGCGGCATCTGGATACAGAATGGGCCCGCGCTGCTCCGCCGACTCGGCATCGAGTTGGCCGTTGACGAAGAGTCGCATCGTCTGGCCGTCGTACGTCGCGGCGATGTAGTACCAGCGGCCGGTGACGAGGGGCGTTTTGCCTTTCAAGTACGTCAGTTTGCCGTCACCGTCGTCGGCACCCTTGGTGGCGAGGGCGAACGTGAAAGCGTCTTTGGTGTAGCCCAGGCACCAGCCGCGCTCGGCATCGCCGTTGTCTTGGATGCCGCCGAGGATGCCGCCGTACTCGGTCGTGGCGGCGATGTTGACCCAGGCGGAGGCGGAGAACTCGGCGTCGGGCAGGAAGGTCGCGTTCTTGAGCGTTTCGGCAAGGAGGAGGTAGTCGGTTGCGCCGCGGAAGTGGTAGCCACGGCCTGGGCCGATGACGAGTTCCTCGGGCTTGCCGAGGATGGTGAAGGCGTTGCCGAGCGCGTCGAAGGCCTTGCCGCCGCGGACTTTTCCCTTGCCGAAGGCGAGGTGGAGTTTCAGCGAGGGATCAATCGTGGGCGCGGGCTTGGCAGCGGGAGGGGCGGGCTGGGCGGGAGGCAGCGCCGCGGCTGGTTGCCCCGCGATGCTGCTCGCGCAGGGCGCACAGAGAGTGATCGTGAGGGTGGCGGTCAGGAATGGGCGGATCATGGGAGTCTCGCAATATCTTGTGGAGTCGGCACTTGGTGGTTACTGAGCGGGCGAGGGCGATGGTGGACGGAGGGCCTGCTCAAGGCGATCGATGTTGGCGGACATCCGAGCGATGTAGTCGGCAGCGGGCAGTTCGGGATTGGCTGGCATGGTCTCGCAAGGGTCGAAGAGCACCACCGTGATTCCCCAGCGCTCGCGCAGGGTGCTGGCGGTGTGACCGAGGGGCTCGGCTTCGAAGAGCATGATGCGGGTGGGTTGTTCGCTCGCGGACATCGCGGGGGCGGCCATGGCGGACACCACCGACGACTCGATCACGTTCCACTGGTCGTCAGTGGGCGGCGCGTCGGGGGGGACATCAAGCGGCACGATGGCGAGCGCGTAGCGGCGGGAGAGGTAGTTGTACGCGGGGTGGTTGGAGGCGATGAACACGCCGCGTGCCGCGGGCGCGATGGCCTGCAAGCGCCGATCGAGGCCATTGAGATCAGCGGCGAGGCGGCTGAGGTTGTCGCGAAACGTGCGCTCATGGGCTGGCCACCGGCGCGTCATGCACGCGGCGATGGTGTGTGCCTGACGATGAGCCAGTTGCGGGTCCATCCAGGTGTAGCCATCGGTGCCGATGTGGCTGTGGGAGCCGCGGGAGCCGTGAGCGTGCGTCGTGGTCTTGTAGGTGATGAACTCGCTCTTGAAAGGCGAAGCGGAGTTGACGACGCGGCTGAGCGGGAGCGACGCCGACCCGGTCCATGATTCGTATCGGGCACCGTTGAGCACGATGAGGCCCGCGCCTTGGAGTCGAGCGATAGCGTCGCGATCGGGTGACCAGTCGGGCGGGTCAGCATCGGGCGGCACAGGGCACACCACGGGAACCGACCCGCTGGCGACGCGATGCGCGAAGTACCACATGGGATAGGAAAAGGCAAGGATGATGTCGCCACCGGCGTGGGTATGGTCGGCCGCAGGCGTGCTGGTCGTGACAGCGGTGGCGGGACGGGTGTCGAGACAGCCTGAAACGCAAGCCACCGCCAACGCGGGCAGAAGCGCGAGAGTGCACAGGCGGTGTGTGACAAGGCGACAGCGCATACCGGGACCACTGTGTAGCCGATGCGCCTACCGGTTTCGGGCCCGTGATGAAGGATTCACAGTAGATTTGCAAGGTCAGGCGGTATGGCCGCGAGGACGGCGGCCGCCACCAGGGCGATGGACACGCCCGCGAGAATGACCAACATGACCTCCCATCCCAGGATCGCCCCGACGACGAAGCGGGAGGCCCCGATTCGAGTCAGCGTGTCAAACTCTCTTACCCGGATACGAGCGGAGAGCGTGGTCACCAAGCCGAGCACCGCAAATGCCAGCGCGATCAGGACAACCGAGAGCCCGTTGATCAGTGCCTGCACCCGCAGGATGTGGCGGAGGATCTCCTCGACCACTTCCGCAGGCACGATGGCGCGCGGGCTGGTGGCTTCGCTCGGGCGCGCGCCCGAAAGTCGGGCGCGAAGAAGCGATCCCGAGCGCGGCGAGTCAGGCACGACGATAATGGCCGTAAGCGGGAGCGAGCGTTCATCGCCGTGAAGGTGGAAAGCGCGCACGTTGCGATCGGTGACGGCATTGTCTTCAACAAGCGACTCGCTGACGCTGACGCCTCCTTGTCCTCCTGGTCCCCCGGGGTCTTTGCTGAGCAGGAGAGAATCAGGGATGTCCCGCGCGGGGTCGCCGTGCGCGTGCGAACGGCCTTCGAGAATCCAGGCGGTTTCGAGCGCGGTGAAGATCGCGTCATCATCGGGCGTTCCTGAAGGCGCCAGGACGCCTGCGACGCGCAACCGAATCGCGCCGGCAGAAGCCAGGTCGTACCCCTGAGGCGTATCGGAGAAGATCTCGCCGCCGATGGCGTCGGGCGACGACATGCCGAGGCGGCGTGCGGCGGCCGCGCCGAGACAGGCGTCGCCCAGTTGGAGCGGGAGGGTGCCGGTCGCTGGCGCGAGGTGCCGCAGCGCGAAGTACTCGGGTGTGGTAGCGACGATCGGCAGCCCGCGCGCGGTGAACCGGGCGTGGAGCGGAATGGCGGTGCCCGTGCTGGCTTCGAGCAGGGTGTGGAACTCGTGCAGCGGGAGCGTCTCGACGGGGGTCTTGCGAAAGTAGAGCGCAGTGATGGTGAGGTCGAATCGGTTGCCCGGTGCACCGACGAGGATGGGTGTCTGAGCCGCCCGGGCCAAAAGGCGCGACTGGAAGTCCGTGACGAGCACCCGCGTCGCCATAGGCACGAACGCCGCGGCTGCGACACACAGGATGAGCAGCACCGTGCGGAATGCGTGGTGCCGTGCGTGACGGAGGGCCAGGAGGAGCGCGCCGCTCATGGCACGCCCTCCGTGAGGTGCGCGGCGCGCTGACCGTGAGCACGTGTGACCGCGAGTGAGACCACGCGGTCAAACGTTGGCAGCAGCGCGTGATTGTGGGTCACCATGAGCAACGCCGCGCCGGAAGCGCGGGCCTGATCGAGCAGCAGCGCCGTGACCACGAGTCCCAGTTCAGGATCAAGATTGCCGGTGGGTTCGTCGCAGAGCAGCAGCGCGGGCCCTGTGGCGAGCGCTCGGCACACCGCGACCCGCTGACGCTCGCCCTGCGAGAGTCTGGCAGGAAGCCGAGACAGCAGATGGTTAATGCCCGCTGCGGCGGCAAGGGTGGCTGCGCGGGCTTCGAGGGCGGATGCGTCGAGCCTGCCCAAGCGACGGACGAGCGTGATGTTCTCCCGCACGGAGAGATACTCAAGCAGTTCGAACTCCTGGAAGACCAGTCCGACGCGCGAGAGGCGGAGCGCGCGGCGCACGGCGGCCGGGGCACGGCACAGATCGTGACCCAGCACCGACAGCCTTCCACGGGCGGGCGTGACGATGCCCGCAATGAGGTTGAGCAAGGTGGTCTTGCCCGAGCCGCTCGGACCGATGCAGGCGCAGGCTTCGCCTGCATGAAGCGAGAAACGGTCAATGTTGAGCGTGAACGGCTCATTGCCACTGTGCGTGCGCAGGGCGTCATGGGTGCGGGATGACCGCGCAAGCCTGCCGTGGGCGTGGACCAGTTCATGAACAGCCACTAGCGGTTCGGTCGCCATGTTGGATCGGGAGGCGGTGTGGAGGTGTGCGGGACTGCACGCGGCGCATTGACGGCAGCGGGACTCGCGGCCTGCTCGGGTGTTTCCATGCGGCGCTGCGCCAGCGGGCGATGCGCCACGATGCGCCAGCCACTCTCGCGGGGGGCGACATCAAACTCGGCGTCATAGGCGGTGGTGCGCTCGTGCGAGTGGCCCCAGTGATAGACAACGCCTTCGACAGACCAGGCCGCGCGGACCGTGAAGCCCGCTGGTTCGCTGGCGGGTAGCGTCGTGGCGATTGTGGTCTCGAGTGGATGCACCGCGCGCACGCGGCTGAGCGCACCTCCCTCTTCCTGCATCACCAGGCTGCGGTAGACCTCGCCGTACACCTGATCGAGCAGCGCGCCATCGATACTTCGGGCCAAAGCGTCGTAGATGTCGCCCTCGCGGGTGTAGTCGAACGCGCGATAAATGTTGGCGTGGAGCGGCGCGAACACGCGCAGGGCCTCGGCATCTGTCGGCCGAGGCGCGGCTCCGGGAGCCTGCCGCCATTCGGATTGCTCCAGAGGCCATGTGACCGCGCCAGCGACCAGCGCCAGCGCGCCCGCTATGCGGAGATGCCCTCGACGTGCTGGGAAACGCGCCCTTGCGCTGAGCCCGACTCCGACTCGGTTCACGAAAAGCGATCCGATGACGCTCAGCACGCCCGCGACTCCAAGACCGAGCGGCACGAGCGGCACGCGCAGCCGCGACGACTCCTGGGGACGGGCGTAGACCGTCTCGCGAGCGATCGCATCGATGCCGGGCCGGCGCGGCCCGTCGTCGGGCCGATGCCACACATACTCGGGCTCCCTGGGCGTGAACGTGAGCAACGTGAGGTCGCCCCGCGCGATGAGCACGGCGGAGATGTCGCTCATCGCGCTCAGATCGCGCTCGCGCGGCGTGGTGAAGTCGCGCGGATAGGTGCCCCAGATCATGGCGACACTGACGGGGTCGGTCTTGAAGGGATAGTCGATGATCGCATGAACCTGCGGAAGCAGCAGCAGCGGATTCTGCTCGAAGCCGGGCCGATCCTCGGGCGCCGGACGCACGATGCCGATCGACGCGATGACGGGCGCGACGGGCAGACCATCGACGTTGACCACGTTGGCGCGATCAACAACCGCCGAGATACCGCGCGAGGCGGGACGGGCGCTGCCGAAGTACTCGGCCAGCGCGTCGAACAACGGGGCCTCTTCCGCCGCAGCGATGTCGTCTCGATCACTGCGCGGGAAATTGACAAGACCCTCGACGAATCGCAGATTCATCAAGGCTTCGACGCGGACCCGATCAGACTCGATCGAGTAGCGCACATCGGCGTGCGCGCCCGGCTTGGGGTGCGCCACCGCGCCCGCGCAGGCACACATCGTCGCGGACCACGCAAGCACTCGGTACCGAGTCCTGGCGTTCACGCGGAGAGTCTCGGAGGCGGCCCTTCGCCTTCCAAATGGGCGATGACGTCCTCGGCCAGGCCGAACGACAGCGTCATGCCGGCACCGCCAAGCCCCGTGACCGCCCAGACGCTGGGCCGCGCCTCGCGAACAAAAGCGGTCGCCCCATGAGCCGCCTTGGCGTATAGGCCATGCCAGCGTTCGGCTACATCGAGAGAGGGTGCGACGAGGAACTCTCGCAGATACCGCAGAATCAAGTCGTCGATCAGCGAGCGGTCAAATGGTTCAATGTCCTGGCCATACTCGTGCGAATCGCCAAGCACGAGTTCGCCCAGGCCATTCTGCGTGGCCATGACGTGGATGCCCCAGCGAAGGTGCTCCGGACAGTCGCGAGCAAAGCGATCTCGCACCGCGACCAAGCCCGGACACGAAGCAAACCCGGAGTAGTGGAGGAGCGTGAGTCCCGCAGCCAGGTGTGGCCCGAGCCGCCACGCGGCGCCATCGGGCGTGCGTTGCGGGGCGGTGCGCATCATCTGGAGTTTGCACGGCCGAAGGCCGCTCGAGGCAAAGGTCTCGGGAAGGAGCGAACGAAGGTCGTGGCCCGAACAGACGACGATGCGATTCGCGGCGATGGTCTGCCCGCCGGCAAGCGTCACGACGCCGGGCTCGACCCCCGTCGCGGCGGCACCCATCACGAACTGCACACCCCAGGCGCGATTGAGCCACGCGGGAATGGCACGAACGGCCTCGCGCGGGTCCACGCACGCTTCGGCGGGTGAATACAGCGCGCCGACCAAGCCCACTCGCCGAACGCCAGGGCTGCGAGCGCAGGCGTCATCGGGGCTGAGCACTTCGACTGGACGACCCTCGTCGCGCGATCGAGCGGCGAACTGACGCAGCACGACAAGTTCGTCCTCGTGCCTCGCAAGGTGCATCGAGCCGCACGACGACAGCCAAAACCCCGCACCTGCCGCGGCATCGTTCCACAGGGCCCGGGCACGAAGGGCTCGCGCGTACAGGTGCCCGTGCGGCTGACCGATCGGCCACACCATGCCGAAGTTGCGGATCGAGGCGCCCTCGGCACGAGGCGAGCGGTCAACGATCGTCACGCTCATCCCGCGCCGTGCCGCAGCCCACGCGTGCGCCAGCCCAACGATACCCGCGCCGATCACCACCAGATCACGCGGCATCGATCGCCTCCACCAAGCCACGAAGCGTGGGCAACAAATGCGTGTGCGGCGACGTGCGGAGTTCGGCAAGCGTGTGCGAGCCGTGTCCGACGCCAACCACCACTCCGCACCGGGCGGCTTGCCCGGCCTGCAAATCGGCTGGGGTATCCCCGGCCACGCCGACGTGCTGAGGATCGCTGATGCCCGCGTCGCGCATCCCGTGCTGGATCAAGTCCGGCGAAGGGCGCCCCTGGACCACCATATCAGACGCGACAAACACATCCGGCCTCCACGACAGCCGCTCCAGAATCGCCAGCCCGGTGGCGGTGCTGAAGCCTGTGGTGAAACCAACCCGCGTGCCCCGTGCCCGCAGCGCGGCGAACGACTCTTCCGCCCCCTCAAGCGGCCTTGGCGGTTCGCGCCTGATCTCGTCGGCCACCTGGTTCTCAAACTCGGCATTCAAGCGCGGCGCGTCCAGATCATCGCGCCCGGCAGCGCGCAGCATCTCCTGAAATACCAGCAGTTTGCGCCAGCCCATTCGGGCCCGGACCCATTCCGGGTGGGGCGAGAGTCCACCCTGGGCGGCCGCAGCAAGGAACGCCCGCGTGACAAATCCGTTGTCAGCCACCGTTGTGCCGGCCATGTCAAAGAGAAACAATCGTGGCAAAGGCATGTCTGCATCGTACGGGAACCGCGCTGACACACAACCCGCGAGCCGGTCCTTGGCTGCTCGTTTAACGCGTTCTTCACCAGCACCTGCCTTGCGCGCAAGCAAAGGCCCCGGAGCGGTTGCCCCGGGGCCTTCACGGAGGTGTGGCCCTCTCTCTGCCCAACGCACGCGCCCTTCAGGTTCGCGCGTCGGATTCTCTGAACCGCTGTTCGATGGTTCGTTAGTTAGCAACCACCGAAGTAGGCGGCGATGTAGTCAGCCAGGTCATCAGGGTCGATGTTGCCATCCCCGTTCAGGTCGCCCTGCGGGCAAGGCGTGGCACTGAAGTAGCAGGCGATGTAGTCGGAGAGATCGTCGGGATCGAGGTTGCCGTCGAAGTTGAAGTCGGGCGTGCACACGGGCGAGCCGATCTCGCCGGTGATGGCGATCTCGCTGAGCGCCCAGTACCCCGAGTCGCGGTCGCCGAAACGGAGGGTGATGGAGGCCGCGCCTGCGGGGTTGTTGAGGGGGATGTTGACGACTTCGTTGGGGTTGGAGGCCTTGGTGGCGGGGGTCCAATCGAGCACCATGGCCCAGGTGCCGCCGTTGTTGAACGAGACTTCGACGGTGGAGCGGTGGCCCGCCGCCGCGAGCCAGCCGGAGCGGAACGACACCTCAGCGGTGCCGGGGTTCAAGATGCGGGCGTCAAAGGTCGGCGACTGGAGGAACACGGTACCCGTGCAGCCAAGTTGCGCAAAGTCGGAGACGTAGGCGGTGCGCGCGTCGAACTGGCCGCGGGTGCCGCCGCCGGCGCGGGCCCAGGCGTCGGTCAGCCAGGCGTTGAAGCCCTTGAAGTCATCGGGTCCGCCGCAGGGGCTGGCGAGGCCGGCGTTGTTGACGGTGTAGCCGCTGCCCTGGACCGCGACAGAAGAGAAGTAGATGCAGAGCGTGGTCGGGGGATTCTCGGTCGGCGGAACCTGAAGGTTGGAGGGATTCTCGAAACCCTCGGCGAAGATCTCGATGCCGTCGGCAACCAGGCTGAGGTTGTCCACCGCCCACCACCAGTCGTTGCGGGCCAGCGTCATGCCGAACTCGAACTTCACACTCGTGGCACCCGCCGGCACCTGAAGGGCACCGTGGTTGAGCGCCACGGCTTCGTTGGTGTTGTCGGGGTGGAAGAACGGGCTGACCTGGCCCTCGCGACCGGAGACGTTCAGGCGGTTGTCGGAGTCCCAGCGCAGCACTTCGCGGGTCACGGTGCCGCCCGGGGTCTGGTAGATGGCGTTGATGGTGGCGGTCTGGTTGTTCTCGCCGGAGGGCACGCTGCCCAGGCCATTGGTGCCGTCGTCGAAGCCTTCGGGCCGCCATGACGAGTCGAAGTTGAAGGCCAGCGTCGTGGTGCCGCCGGGGATCGGGATCACGGGCGAAGTCATGAACGCGTCGAAAACCGACAGGTTGTTGCCGGTGTCATCCCATTCATCAGGATCGGCGATGGCCACATAGCCGCGGCCCCGCGTGAACTCGGAGCGAGCCTGGTCATCGACATTGGTGCTCCACCATTCGCGGTTGGCGAAGGACCAGCCGCGCCACTCGGCGCGGCCGCAGGTCAGCGAGCAGCCAGCAGGGAAGAACTCGGATTCAGTCCAGCCCGCAGGCCCATCGGGCGACCAGGGGGTGAAGCACGGGGCGTAGTCGGTCGAGGGCGCCAGCGCCATCACGCTCTGACGGGGCGTTTCGATATCCACCGGCACCGTCACTACGCCCTGCAGCACGCGCAGATCGTCGAGCGCCCACCACCAGTTGTTCCCGGCGATGTAGCGGAAGTGGATCACCACGCTGGTCGATGCCGGCGGCACTTCCAGGGGCAGGGCGATCTGCTCGCTCAGGTTCGCGGCCTTGTAGTCCGGGCTCGCCGGGTTGGAATCGAACCGCGCCACCAAGCGGGTCTGTGTGCCCGTTGGGGTCTGGTAGTCGGCGTAGATCTCGCCGACCTGGTCGGGCTCATCGCGCCACGACGAGTCGAACGCAAGAATGAGCACGTCGCCCTGGCGGCGCGTGATGTTGATGGCCGGAGTCGAGAGGAGCGTGTTCAGCACGCCCGAGTTGGGCGCGGTGTCGGTCCACTCGTCGCCGTCAGCGACCGCAACCACGCCGTCACCCAGCACGAACTGCCCGCGGTTCTGCGGATCGATGCAGTTCCAGAAGGGCACGGTGGTGAAGGACCAGCCGGTCCAATCGGGCACGCCGCCGGTGGTGCCGGCATCGTTGATCACCGTCACGCCGTTGGGGCCTTGGTGGGTGTAGACCGGCACGTTGCAGAAGGCGCGGGCGCAGGCCGTGCCGCCCTCTTCCTGAGGCGAGCCCAGGGTCACCGAATCGAAATCTTCGGAGTAGATGTTCGAGTTCAGCCCGCCCACTTCGCCCGTGAACACCAGGTTGTCCACCGCCCACCACCAGTCGTTGGCGGCATTGGTCAGACCGAAGCGGAAGCGCACGCTGGTGGCATCGGCGGGTGCCTGCAGCGTCGCGCCGCCGAGGTTGATCTGCTCATTGGTCGCATCGGGCTTGTAGAACGAGCCAGCCGAGTTCGAGTCGTATCGGAGCACCTCGACCACAACCTCTCCACCCGGCGTGGAATACACGGCTTCGATCGTGCCGGTCTGGTTGTTGGTGCCGTCGCCATCGTCAAAGCCTTCGGGCCGCCACGAGGAGGCGAGGGCGAAGTTGAGCGAGGCGAGGTTGACGCCCGCGAGGTTGATGACCGGCGTGGTCATGAACGCGTTGTAGAAGCCGCAGAGCGTGTTGGGGTTGCCCTGATCGTCCCACTCATCGGGGTCGGCAATAGCGCAGTTGCCCTGGCTGAGTTCGAACTGAGCGCGATTCTGGTTGCCCGCGACCTGCACCCACCACGACTTGTTGGCGATGGCCCAGCCTTCCCACTCGGTGATGCCCGCCGTGTTCGAGCACTGGGGGTTGCAGATGCCCGTGTCAGGGCACGAGCCGCTGGGGCGACCGACGCGGCAGTAATAGGTCGACACGCCGCAGTCATTGATGATCCAGCCCGCGGGAAACGTCTCGGTCCACACGCCGCCGGTGCTGCCGCCGCAGGTGGAGTTGATCGTCGGATCTTGTGAGATCAGCGTGGGTGCTGCCGAATCAAACGACTCGGTGTAGTAGACGGTCTGCCCGATCGCCGACACGGGCATGATGCCCAGCATGGCGGCGGCAGCGATCTTCGCACAGGGGGACCATCGCCAACGGGGGAGCGTGGTGCGCATGAAATCTTCCTCTCGCAAGTGACGCGAATAACCCATGGTCGCGCGGGCGACACTCGCACGCAAGGCGGACCTCAGGGGATGACAACCTACAACCAATCCTGTCGCCAATGGCGAACGACGCGCAAAGGTCGCGCGATGAACATGTGAAGGCCGCTCACGGGCGCGCGCGCGATCGCGAATGTAAAGAACCAGCAGCCCCTTTGCGCACCCTTCGCCAAGCCTTCACGCCCGCGTGACGGATTCCGGCGCGGCAACTAGTAGCATCATCGGGTCTCACCGGCGACGAGCGATGCGCGCGTCGCGGCGAGCCGCTCCCGCTGCCGCAGTCCACTCTCCGAGGGTTCGACCATGACCACTCCCCATGCTGTTTCGCCGTCGTGCCCGCGCCGCGCGTTCACCCTGATCGAACTGCTCGTGGTCATCGCCATCATCGCGCTGCTGATGGGCATTCTGCTTCCCAGCCTTTCGTCGGCCCGCAAACTCGCCCGCGAGACCAAGTGCAAGACCCAGCAATCGCAGATCTTCGTGGCCTTCACTGCCTACTGCAACGACAACAAAGAAATCCATCACGCCAAGTTTCAGAACTGGGGTGCCCGCTTCGTCAAGATCAACCCGGGCGGGCCCATGGAGCCCAATAACCTCCGCGCCCTCAGGCCCTACATCATCGCGCAGGAGCAGCAGGATTACGCCTACTGGGGCATCGTCTACGACCAGTACCTGGGCATCGAGATCGACCCCGCGTGGTACACCGGCCGCATGCCGTTCCCGGTTTCGGGTTGGCAAGTCTGGAACTGCCCCGATGCCAAACTCATGGATCCGTATCCGGATTCGCCGTTCAACCCAATGCACCTCTATCAGTCGTATGGGTTCAACGGGGTGCGTGATGTCGAAGACCCTGCGAGGAGGCCCAAGCCGACGATGACGTGGTGGCGCAACTTGGGCACACAAGGCGGGATAAGGGCCACGCGGATTTCAAGCGTGGCCAACCCCGCCCAGATGATCCTCATGCAAGACGCTTTCGAGCACATGCTCGACGCCAATGGCGACACTCTCAACGATCTTTCTCAGTATAACCAATTTGACGGCACCGACACCGATTTTTACCAATGGCGCCGTGAGTACTTCCGGCACGGCAATGGTTGCGTGACGGTGTGGGGCGACGGCCACACCCAGACCATCGCCACTCCTGAGTATGACTCGTCGCTGAAGTGGTACTCGGGGCTCAATACACGCAACAACTAACCACTGGAGACCTCATGCACCGCCTTTGCGTCCTCATAGTTGTGGCCGCTGCTGCTTTGAACTTGGCTCCGAGCGCGAACGCGCAGTGTTCGGCATCCGATCTATACACCAATCAATGCGAAGATGGCAGTGGTTCCACATGTGTGAGGCCATGCTATCCGCCGTCTGGCGGTCCATCCGCGTTCTATCAAGGCGTCCTGTCATTCATGAGTCTGCGTACACAGGTCACGATGACAGGTGCTGCTTGCCAAATGACGCCAATCGCCAGCGCAAGCGCATTCGTGCTGGCGCGCCGCATGGGCGTCTGCACGGTTACCGATATTTGTCCCGTGGGCAGTGACTTTGACAGTGCGACCGGCTTCGATGCGGCGCGTACAGCTGTCGAGCTGACTTGGCCGAGCATTTGTGAACTTGATCTAAGCCAAGTTGAGACGGGGCGAACCGTTGGTACCGCCCAAGCCCAAGCCAATGGCGCTGGCGGCACTGCTTGCGTGTCCTCATGGGGAAACATATCCGCAAGCACCATCCTGCCCAGCAGCACTACGACTTTTCTTGCGACGACAAGCCCGTCGGCATACTTCACCTGGTACTGCCCAGACCTCATCGGGACTCCAACGTTCAACGTTGACCTGTGCCTGACCGGTTTCTCCGTCGAGATCAATTCCGTGGGCGCCACTCGCTCTGGAACGATCTTGTCGGGGGTTCTTGGTGCACAGGCAAGAGCTGTGAACGCAAGCACAGGTGCGGTCGTTGCACAGTTTGGCGTCGTGCAGCCATCGCCTTCAGGCTCGCCAACGCGAGTTGGCCCGGTGAACTTCTCGACCTCGGCTGGTTTTGAATTGCGAGTGACGGATGTCTTTCTGTTCGGACCCGACGTTGACGGGAACAACTATCTGTCGTTTGCCGACAAACACCTCGTCGCTGATCTGATCGGCTACGGCGTCGCTGATCCGACCTATGTGCTGCGTGCCGATGCCAACTACGATGGCAGCATCACTCTTTCAGACTGGGTCGCTGTGTGCTCGCAATGGGTTGCTGCTCAACCTTGTTGTCCGGCTGACTATGACGCCAGTGGCGCAGTCGACCCCGATGATCTTGCCGATTTCATCTCTGACTACTTCGCGGGCAGCATCCGGACCGACCTTGATTGCTCCGGTGTGAGTGATCCGGACGACTTGTCCGACTATGTGTCGCTCCATTTTTCTCTGGCGGGACGTGCCCCTGCTCTTGCCCTTGAGGGGAGGGCATACCGATGTTCATCGATCGCACCGAAGGCGATGTGAATCTCACCGATGTGCGAGCCGGCTGGCAGACCGCCGCGCTGGATCGCTCCTCGCGCGATCTGCTCGAACGCGACTCCAATGCCTTTCTTCACCAGGCTCTCTCGACACCCTGCTTGGCACCCATCCGCCGGGCCGAGGGTTCTTGGATCGAAGACGCCGCCGGCCGCCGCTACCTCGACTTCCACGGCAACTCCGTCCACCACATCGGTCACGGCCATCCCCGCATCCTCCAGGCCATCCGCGAGCAACTCGACGCGCTCCCCTTCTGCCCGCGCCGCTTCACCTGCGAGCCCGCCATCCGTCTCGCCGAGCGCCTCGGCAGCCTCTCACCGGGCGGCACGCTGACCAAGGTCCTGTTCGCCCCGGGCGGCGCCGAGGCCATGAGCATGGCCGTGAAACTCGCCCGCGCCGCCACCGGTCGCCACAAGACCATCGCTTTCCACGGCTCATTCCACGGCGCCACGCTCGACATGATCGCCATCGGCGATGAACCCATCTTCCGCCATCGCGCCGGCCCCCTCATGCCTGGGTGCCTGCACATGCACCCACCGGCACCCTCGCGTTGCGACCACGGCTGCGGTGGCACCTGCACCGCCCGTTGTGTCGAGTCGATCGAATCGCTCCTCGCCCGTGAGCCCGACGTGGCGGCGGTGATCGCCGAGCCTATCCGATGCACCACGGTGGACCTGCCGCCGCCCAACTACTGGGCCCGCGTCCGTGCCGCGTGCGATCGCGCCGGTGCGCTGCTGATCTTTGATGAGATCCCCATCTGGGCCGGTCGCACCGGTCGCATGTTCGCGACCGCGCACGAAGGCGTGGTGCCCGACATCGCCGTCATCGGTAAGTCGCTGGGCGGCGGCATCTTCCCCATGGCGGCCATGCTGGCACGGCCCGAACTCGATTGCATCCCCGAGGGCGCGCTCGGGCACTTCACGCACGAAAAGTCACCAGTCGGGGCCGCCGCCGCCCTCGCGTTTCTGGACGTGATCCAATCCGAGCATCTCTGCGAGCGCGCCGCGATCGAAGGCGAACGGTTCGCCGCGCGCCTCCGCACCCTGGCCGTCCGGCACCCGGTCATCCGCGAAGTGCGCGGCCACGGCCTGCTGATCGGCATCGAACTGGCGACCTCGGCCGATCAGCCGGCGGCGTCGGTGGTTGCGGAGCGCGTGTTGTATGGCTGCCTGGCCCGCGGCCTGTCGTTCAAAGTCTCCGGTGGCACCGTCCTCACGCTCACGCCGCCGCTCAACATCGACTCGGCGCTCCTCGACCAAGCCGTGGGCATCCTCGATGAAGCCCTCACGGCAGCGATGACTCAACAGGCCCCACAGGAGTAGCACATGTCCATCTACACCGTGCCCGCCCCACTCCCGGGCGGACCCTTCGAATCACCCGCACCGCAGGGCTACGAACTCACCCCTCGCCAAGTGTGGCCCACCACGCTCTTCACGCGCGTGTATCGCGACCACGCCGCCGACACGCCGGGCATCATCGCCCACCTCTACGAACTGAAATCGCGCGAGCGCGAGAACATCGCCAGCGGCATCGCCCCCGCCATGAAATCCAAAGACGGCCTCTTCGAGAGCAAACTCGATCTCTTCGAAACCACCACCCACGATGGCCTCAAACGCCTCATCGCGTTCATCGAGTCGTCCATCAAGCGTGCCGTGTGGCACGTCAACGCCCGCCGCTTCGATCCCAAGGACCTCGTCGTCGAGTTCACCGACTCCTGGTTCCACATCACCAACGACGGTGGCTTCCACGACGCCCACACCCACGGCGGCTGCTCCTGGTGCGGCATCTACTACCTCCAGATTGATGGCATGCCCGCTTCGCACCCCGGCCACGCGCCCAACGGCGTCAACCGCTTCTACGGCCCCATCCACACCGGCGGCGCCGTGGACGACCTCGGCAACCAGTATCTCAAGAGCAACGTCCTCGACGTGCCACCCACCGAAGGCACGCTTGTCCTCTTTCCATCCTACCTGCTGCACAGCGGCCTGGCTTACCGCGGCACCAAGGATCGAGTCATCCTCTCGTTCAACAGCCTGATTCGGTTTTATTCGCCTTGATGCCACTCGACCGCGTCAACGTGCTGGCTCAAGGTCGTGTTCTGGACTAACAGGGAGCCTGCGTTGCCCACCCCATCACCACCCCCACCGCCACCACCGCCGCCGTCTCGATCCGCATCGCGTGCGGCCCAAACCGGCATACCCGCGCTCCGCGCGCCCTTAGTGCGGCCAATTCCTCGGGCGTCCATCCGCCTTCGGGCCCAACCAGCAGGTGCCGCGGCTCGTCTTTGCCCGTCGCTTCGTCAGCGCAATAGACCTCCCCCGACGCATCCGCCACGATCAACTTGCCGGTCCCACCCGCCCCGCGCACGTCCACCGGTGATCCGATGGTCATCACATGCGCCCGCCCGCACTGCTTCGCCGCGGAAATCGCGATCCGCTCCAGCCGCAGCAGTTTCGAATCGCGAGGCTCAACCGCGCCTCGTGCCGTCGTCAGCGGCGACCATGACGCCGCGCCCGCCTGGCTCAACTGATCGATCATCTCCCCCACACGATCGCCTTTAGGAGTCGCGGTGTACACATGCACGATCGGCGTGACCGGCGGCACCCGCTCCAGCGCCGTCACCTCAAACTCGGCACTCGCACCCCTCGCCCCGCGTGCCTCGCCCCGGATCAGTTTCGCCCGCGCCCGCCCACCCCGGCCATCCAGAATCTCTACCTCCTCACCGGGCTCCAGTCGCTTCACGAGCAGCGCGTGCCGCGCCTCGTCGCCGGTAATGACCAGCGTGCCCCCGCCTGCCGACACTCCAGCCCCCCCGGGCAATGGTGTGCCGGTGGGTGCTCGGTCCAGCGCGTCTTCGACATAGAGTCGGTGCATAGGTTCGCGGACCTGCTCGCGCGGGCATCCTTCAGGGTCGGGCGGCTTGCGGGGATCGCTCGGCGCGATCTCGGACCCGCCCCGCCCAACGCGCCGGGCCGCGTTTGAGTGCCCGCCGCGCGCCGTCGATGTTCGATGCGGGCCAGTGTACCCTCGCCCGCTGCCACCTCTGCGATGCCCGAAGCCCCTGCCCAACCCGCTGCCGAAACCCTCGACGCCCGCGTCGAGGATTTGCTCAAGCAGGTCGAGACCTCGACCGGCGAGATCGCTCGCGCCTTCGACGACACCCCCTCCGCCGAAGAAGCCGCCCTCCGCGAAATGATCGGTGCCGCCACGGCCAGCCTCAGTTTGCCACCGCCAGCACCACCGCCCCCAACCGAGCCCGCCACTGAACCAGTCTCAGCGTCCGCGGCCGAGACGGATGCTCTGGTGACGCCAGACCCCGAGGCGGCCGCCACGGCGCCCCCACCCGCCGACGCGCTCGATGAAGCGGTGGGTGCCGCGATTGCTGACGCCGTACAGGCTGCTGAAATCCCTGAATCGCCTGCGGCAACCTCGGCAGCCTCTGCCGCGTCTAACGCCGTCGCACTCAGCAATTCGACCAAATCGGTCGAGCCCGCGCCTCAGCCGACGGCCAAGGCCGCCGATGCTCCCACCCCCCCTTCGCAGGGTGAGGTGCAGGTGCCTGGCACGGGTGTGTTGCCCTCGGCTAGCCCCGCCCCCGAACCCACCCCCACGGCCAGCGCTCCAGCGGCGCAGGAGTCTGCAGAGTCCATGCCCGCGGACCCCGCCGCAGCCATTGCGAATCTGGACGCGAAACTCGCCGCCAAAGCCGTCGCCGCCGCGGACGACGAGTTTGCCGAGCCCGCGCCGGCCGCGGCAAAGCCAGCGACTCCGGCAACCGACCAACAACCCGTCGCGGCCGCAGCAGCCACGGCGGTTGCGGCTGCACCCGTCACGCAGCCCGCTGCACCTGCCAAAGCCCCTGCTCCCGCATCGGTGCCAGCATCCGCAGCCCCCGTGCCGTCGCCCGTCGCCGCACCCGCGCCCGCCCCCAGAGCTCCGGCCACCCCCATCGTCGAACGCAAACCCTCGGCCATCATCCTGGGCATCGAGCGTGTGCTCACCCCCGCCGCATTGCGTCTTGGTGCCATGTCCGACGGCACCCGCCAGACCGTCGGCTGGATGGGCGTCGTCACGCTCTTCTGGGCGGTCATCGTCTGGGTCGGGGCGTTGGCCTTCATGGGCCCGCCCAAACTGCCGGCCGTTGAAGGTGCCGTGAACCTGCATGTGCCCGGCCAGAAAGGTGCCGAGCGGCACGTCCAAGACCCGCCAGCCGCGAAAGCGGCCTCTGATCACGGGCACGCCGCCGCGCCGACGCCGAAGGCAGCGCACGCCGATGCGAGCCATGGGGGGCATTGAGAGCCGTGCTGAGCGCTGAGCCTTCACTCACCCCAAAACCGCCACGGGAGCGCATTCTCCACGTCCACGCTTGGCACCAGCCACTCTCGCACGGCTTCGACCAGTGCATCCAGCCCCTCATCCCGCACCACGCTCACACGCACTTCCGGTGATCCACCCCGTTCGTCCACAGGCCCAAGATCTGCCCGCAGCGCCACGCGCAGCGATGCCACGCCCGCCGGCGGCGTCACCCATGAAGCGCCCCGGTCCCCGCACAGAAGCACCAAATCCGCCGAGCGCGCCGCCGCCAAGGCACTCGCCTCGGCCTCGCGCGCAATGACATCGGCATCGCGCGTATGCCCGACCCCCGCCGTGTCGAGGTAGCGCACCACCAGCCCGCCGAAGTCGATTTTCGCGCCCACCGCGTCGCGCGTGGTCCCGGGCACATCCGCCACGAGCGCCACGTTCCGCCCTGCCAGCGCGTTCAGCAGCGAAGACTTCCCGATATTGGGCCTGCCCAGCGCCACCACCAGCGGCGGCTCGATCAGCCGGTTCAGCCGCGTCCACCGGGCGCGATCTTCGGCGCTGGGCTTGAAGTCCTGGCCAGCCTCGCGCCAACGCCCAGGTTGATCAAGCAGCAGGTCTATCGCCAGCGGGCTCGTCGCGCGCGCCAGGGTGACGAGCATCCGCGCCTCGATCGCATCGGCCGCTTCCGGATATCGCGCCAGCAACTCGGCATCATCCGCTGCCGTCGGCACCGCCCGCGGCACCGCGCGTTCGGTCAGTCCCGCCGCCAGCAACCACCGCCGCACACCCGCCACCACTGCCGGTCCGCCATGCGGCATGATCGATGCCGCCCCAGCCGACCATCGCGCCACGATGCCTTGGTCAACACCGCCCAGGTCGCGCAGCCGTGCCGCCCCCACCGGCACCGGCGCGACCCCCGCAAGCCGCAGCGCGTCATCCA
Source organism: uncultured Phycisphaeraceae bacterium (assembly GCA_964588585.1). GTDB lineage: Bacteria > Planctomycetota > Phycisphaerae > Phycisphaerales > UBA1924 > JAEUIX01. The sequence goes on along the minus strand of CAZPPX010000002.1, from coordinate 98,234 downwards.
CCGCGCCCCACACGTCAATACACGCGATCGCTCCACCCGCACCGGCCCCACCTCCCGCGGCCCCCCCCCCCCCCGGCGGGGGCGTTGCGAGCATGAACCAGCACGTATCACTGGGCACAAGATCGCTCACGGCAGCGCGCTTCCTCTCGCTCGGCTCAATCCGGCAAGCCACCCGTTTCCAGCGCCGCCTGCAGGCCGATCAGCACCAGGTCGGGCACGATGTGCTCCACCAGGTCGTCATGCTCGAACAAGAGCGGCGCGTCCCCGCCCGTCGCGATCACGCGCGGGTACGAACTGTTCACCGCCGCGTACTGGTCGATCAGCCGGTGCACCAGCCCGCGCGCCGAGGCCAAGCATCCCAGCGCCAGCGCGTCGGCGGTCGTCCGCCCCAGCGGATCGGTCGCGGCAGCCTGCGCGACAAGCGTCGCGCGATCCACCAGCGGCAGCGCCGCGGTCTGCTCGTGCAAGGCCCGCAGACTCATCGTGAGTCCCGGCGCGATGCACCCGCCCTGAAAAACGCCCCAGGAATCGACAAAGTCCACCGTGATAGCCGTGCCCGCGTCGATCACCACGCAGGCCTCGCCCGACCGCGCGTGAGCGCCCATCGCCGCGAGCAGCCGATCCACCCCTACCGTCACCGGGGGCAACAGCGCGTGCCGGATCGGCACATCAAACATCGACACTTCACTCCCCGTTCGCTTGGCACCCGGTGCCACCACCCGCGTGATCCGCACCCCTCCCTCCCCACCAGGCAACTTCTGCCCCAGCACGCCGATCAACTCCCCCGCCACCGGATCGTTGACCGACGCGACCACCACGGGCTTGCCACCGCCCGCGCCAACCTCTGCGACAAGCCCGGCCAAGGCACACGTATCGGTGTTGTCGGCCACGCGCGAGGGCTGCAACTTCCCCTCGGCCAGCGCGGCCACCCGCGTCCGTGTATTCCCCACCGATACCAGCACCGCGTCGGCTGTCTGCATCAGCCATCGTACACTCCCGGCGTGCCGCGTTGCCGACTGGATAAATCGATCGAACGCAAGGTCATCAACGGGTTTGACTTCCCGCTCGGGGTCTATCCGATCGAGACCATGACCCCGCGCGAGGGGTACACCCTGACCTTTGAAGCCGCCGATGGCGGAGGCGGTGTGGGGGGTGGGGGGGGCGGAGCAGGGGCAGGCGGCGACCGCGACGAATCCGACACCCCGGAGTTCGACATCCCCGGCATCGACGACGACTTCGATCCCGAAGGCTCATCCTCCGGTCGCAATGGCGACCTCGAAGCCTGGCCCGACCGCTATGTGTGGGATGTCGTCATCCGCGCCTCACGGGTCGAGGCCATGTGCCGAGCCCTCTTCGCTCTGCTGCCGGGTCGCATTTATCCCATTCTCGATTTTCTGGGGAGCGATGCGTACCGCGAGATCGACCCCTACGTCGCCTACGACCTCGTCGGCCAGGAGCGCTTCATCGAGGGCCTCCGCCTCTTCCGCAGTTTCCTCTTCGAGGACGGCCTCATCGGCTTCGGCGCCATGTCCGACGAGCCCTTCCTTTATGTGTTCATCGACGAGCACAAGATCGTCACCATCCGGGCCGAGTCGGCCATGAAGGAACGCATCGAGAGCGTGCTGGCTGCGTTCGACCTTCAGGAGATCGACGAGATCGCCGGGGCCGATGGTGCGCCCCACGAACACCGCAGCGTGATCGAAGCCCCCGACGACCGCCCAGACCTCCTCACCCCCGAAGAGATCGTCGAAGAACTCAAGGAGATGTGGGGCCTCTCCCTCAACATCGACGGCGAACGCAACCTGGGCGAGCACGGCGAGCCCCTGGGCATCTGCGGCTGGCGCTGCGTCCTCCGCGGCACCACCAACGGCGGCGACGTCCGCTACGTCGAAGTCCTCGTCACCGCCGACTGCCTCAACACCGCCCAGGACCTCTCGGCCGACGCCGCCGAGCATGTGCTGAGCGACGACGAATCCATCGACCTTGAAGCCGAGGTGCTGGCCGACGAAGACATGCCCGTAGGCGACCTCGACATCGTGAGCGCCGACCGCTTCAAGCCCGAAGATTTCACCAAGTACGTCCGCGAAGTCGTCAGCAAGCCCTGCGACATGACCATCGAGCGGGTATGGGCGGCGCGCCGAATGGAGTAGGGGGTCCCCGGCTCATCCGGTGGTGAATCCAGGTACTGTGGGCCGATACCCTTTTCTGTGCCCGCTGAAGGCCAAAACCCGAACGCCCAGGCGACAGTCATCGAAGCGGTGCCTTCGCGCGGTCCCCTTCTGGACCCCGGCTGGCTTTTTCTGCTCGCGGGCGTCGCGGTGCTGGCCGCGACGGTGCTCATCCCTGCCCGACGCGATCTGGAAGAGACCCAGTTCTACCTCGAACGGGCCCTGCTCGTTGAGCAGCACCGCCTGAAGCGCCTGGAGAACTACGTCAGTTACCTCGACGCCCTTGATCGAGGCGACGAGGGCACGATTGCCGCGCTGGCCGCGATCCAACTGAACAAGGCCCCCGCGGGCACCACGTTGCTTGTTTCGACGGGCGATGTGGCCAAGACCTCGGCCTCCGTCTTCGGTGGCCTCGAACCCCCGCCCTTGGTGCTGCCCGAGCCAACCGTCGAGCGCTCCAGACTCGAAACCTGGTGCCTGGACTCGACCATTCGCCTGTGGCTCACCGCCGGGGGCGCGCTGTGCGTGCTGATCGGGCTGCTGCCGGCCAGCCGCAGGCGCTGACGGCGCGACGTGCCACCAATCACGGCTTGGCGTGGCTCGGCACGGTTGGTGCCGAAGGGCACAAGTTTGCACTACGCTGGCACATGCCTGACCAGCCAGCCCCAAAATCACCCGCCGGTGACGTCGATTACGCCCGCATCGGCCCGGGTTACTCCACCCATCGTCGCCCCGATCCGCGCATTCAGGCCCACATCCACGCCGCCCTCGGCAGCGCCCGCACCGTGGTCAACGTCGGCGCGGGCGCGGGCTCCTACGAACCCCTCGACCGGCACGTCATCGCCATCGAGCCCGCGGCCGCCATGCGGGCCCAGCGCCCCCGGCACCTGGTTCCGGCTATCGACGCGCGTGCCGAGGCCCTGCCGCTCGACGACCAATCCGTCGGCGCCAGCATGGCGCTCATCACCGTGCACCAGTGGGCCGACCTGGCCCGCGGTCTCGCCGAACTCAAACGCGTGACGCGCGGGCCGATTGTGGTCATGGGCTTTGATGTCGAGGCCCTGGACGATTACTGGCTGGCCCAATACGTCCCGGAACTGATGGCCGCGGGACGGCGGCGCGATCCGCCCATCGCCACGCTGGTTGACGCACTCTCGACCCCCGAGCGCCGCGCCACGGCCCAGGTCGTACCCATCCCCATCGATTGCACCGATGGATTCATCGAAGCCTACTACGGTCGCCCCGAACGCTTCTTGGACGAGAGCGTGATCCGGGCTCAATCCACCTGGCAGTTCGTTGCGCCCGAAGTCCGCGAACGGTTCGCCAAGACGCTGGCGGCCGACCTCGCTTCGGGCCGCTGGGACGAGCGATTTGGTCACCTGCGGGGCCAGCCCTTCTATGAAGGGTCGCTGCGGCTGATCGTTGGCGGGCGCTGAACCGCCGCACACCTCGTGCACCCCTTCCACCAAAAGCGAAACCGCCCCGCGGTCGTGATGCGCGGGGCGGTTCCGCTGTCTCGGTGCGGCCGTGCCCGAAGGCCCCCGGCCGACGCAGGTTCACGGACTCGGTCGGGCGACGCATCCCGCGTGCCCGTGGCCGACCCTCCGCGTCCACGGAGCCGGGCACGAACCCGGCTCCCGCTTCCCCGATCGCCGCCGCCCTTACGGGCGCCCCGGCGTCATCAGGGGTCGTGTCCATCAGGGCCTCGGAGGCCCACGTTCACGTGTTCCGGCGCTGGCGGCTTCGGCCTCCAGCAACTCGCGTCCGCCCGGCCACGGATAGTGCCGCTGCAGCGCGTCGGTGAGTTGGCCCGGCTCGCTCAGCACGAAGCAGCACGCCGGGCCGATGTGCTGATACGCGAAGTTCAGTCCTCGGGGCAGGTGGGTGCGGGTGGTACAGAGCACGAGTTCATCAGACTCGAATCGCATCGGGAAGAGTTTGAACTGCCACGCCTGACGCCGGGAGAGTTGCAGGAGCGCATCGGTCTCCACCGGCTCGCAGCGCGGGTCGACGCGCGGGGCGTCGGCCTCGAACTGATCGGCCCAGGCCTGCGTGAGCGTGCGGGGATCGAGGGCAAACAGTTCCTCGGCCAGCACCCCGAACGGACGATGCCGAACCCGCTGCTCGAGCAGCACACGGTCACGCTGCTCGGGCGTCAGCACGCCCCGCTTCACTAACAGTTCGCCGATCCTCAATCGCATGTGCTGGTGCCTCCGATCCGCAGCATCACCCGCGGCCACACCAACAATCGGATTCAAATCGCCCCGCGTGCGCATTTCGTGCGCGGATCGCTGGTTATCTGGCGTCGGCTGAAGCGCGATTGCCCACTGGGGACTCGCTGCCGCCTTCGCGAGGGGTGAAATGGAAATGTGCGCGCGGTTTGCTTGCCGGGCGGGCAGGTGAATGCCTGAGTGCGTCCGAGAGCATCGGCGATTGAACGCGCAGAACGCGGCACACAGCCTCGTCGATCCGCCTGGAGACACCCGAGCCAGATGCCGCGAAGTTACCGGCCCAGCACGACTTTCTTTAGCCCCAACGTCAGCCCCGCCCCACCAAACGCCACCATGCCCGTCGCCCCCACCACCATCAGCCGCGCGAGCGCCTGGTGCCAGCGCGTGGGCTCGGGCATCAGGTAGAACGCGAGCAGGCAGGCCAGCGCCATCACCGCCGTAGCGATCGCGACGCGAACCGCGATGCTGATGGCCTGGGCGCTCCAGATCGGCTCGCCCGTGGCACGACCTAGCAGCAGCGTGAGCACAGCACATTGCATCACCGCCGTGATGCACGAGGCCCACGCCAGCCCGGCCTCGCGCAGCCACCAGATCAGCGTGACGTTGAGCGCCAGGTTCACGAACACCAGCGAGATCGCGACCCGCATGGGCGTGGACGTGTCGCCCCGCGCGTAGAAACCTCTCGCCAGAACATGGTTGAGGGCATACGCCCACACCGCCGGCGCGTAGCCCATCAGCACGGCTGCCGCGCGGGCCAGGCCGTTCGCGGAGAAGCCCGCGATCTCGACGTCGTCATGGTTGATGCCGGTGGGCGTATGGGCGGAGATGCCGCGCTCGGTCCACGCGCCAAAGAGTACCGACACCGCATCGTGCCGAACCAGCACGAGCCCGACGCTCGCGGGCAGGCCCAGGAACAGCGAGAGCGTCAGTCCGCGCCGTAGCGTCGCCAGAAATCGGGGCCCGTCAGCGGCTTGCCGGGCCAGCGCCGGAAACACCGCCGTGGCGACCGCAATCCCGAATACGCCGAGCGGGAACTGGTAGAGCCTTTGCGCGTTGGAGAGAATCCCGTTGGAGCGCCGATCGAGCGGATAGTCGTAACCCAGAATCGTCGGCCCAACCCAGATGGGCCACATGGCAATCGCCATATCCACCAGCGCCATCAGTTGCAGCGTGCCCAGGCCCAGCACCACGGGGATAAACCGTCTCATCATCGCCCGCGCGGCGGGCCTCGCCTCGGCCGTATCGCGTGTCCAGCGCACATGCGGCCTCAGCAGCCGCGCAAACCACAGCGCCTGCGTCACGCCCGAGAGCGTGGTCGCGATCGCGAAGGCCGATGCCGTGGTGTAATCGTCAAGCCGTCCTGTCCAGATCGAGTACACGCCGACCGCCACGATGAACAGATTCAGCACCAGCGGCCCCGTCGAACTCGCCGCAAACTTCCCGTGCACCTGCAACATGCCCGCCAGAATCGCGACCAGACAAATAAAGGGCATGAAGGGCAGCATCAACATCGCCAGCCGGAACGACAGCGCCCGTTCCGCGTCGAACGGCAACAGCAGCAGCAACCCCAGCAGCACCAGTTCGCCCGCGATGGTGAGCAGCCCCGTGCCCAGCCCGAGCCAGAGCAGCATCAGGGACGCCAGCCGATCGCTGGTCGCGGGCCCGGCTGGTCGCGGGGGTTGGGGAACCACCGGTCCGTCGTCGCGTCGCGCCTGGGTGTAGGCCGGGATGAACGCTGCCGAGAGCGCCCCCTCGCCAAAGAGGCGTCGGAACATGTTGGGCAGCGCAAAGGCCGCCTGAAACGCGGAGTTGACGGCCGTATCGCCAAACACCCGCGCCACGACCACATCCCGCGCCAAACCACCGAAGCGCGACAGCAGCGTCACCGAAAACACCGCCCCCACAGCGCGGCCAATCCCGCCGCCGGTGGTTGTTGGCGTTGCTGATGCCGCTGATTCCATGTCACGCTTCGATTCAGACACGCCGGAGAGTATCGGGATTCAACCCCTCAAGCCTCAACTCGCGGATTGGTTTCCGTTCCCGTTCCGTTGGGCTCAGGGCGTCCACGTCCGCTCGCGCTGCGCAGCCTCGATGATCCGCTGGGCCGTGCGCACGTTGGCCAGGCCGGCCGTCGCGTCGATCTCCGGGCGCGTGCCGCCCCGCACCGCGGCCAGGAAACTCTGGATTTCCGCCACGATGGGCTCTTCGTCGTCGACCACCAGTTCCTCGATGTTCACCAGTTCGTGCCACTTGAGGTTGGTCAGGTCTTCGCCCTTGCGGAGCGCGTCGCGCACCTCGCGCATCTGTGCCTCGTTGGCGGTGCGGCGGATCACGATGCCCTTCTTGGCACCGTAATCGATCTTCACATACCCGTTGTCGCCCGTGATGCGCGTCACGCGCTCGGTCTTCAGGGCCAGGCGGCTCGTCGAGATGCTCGCGACACACACGCCCGCCTTGCCCTCGGCGTCCGCCGGGAACCGCCACGTCAGGCGCGCGTTGCACACGTCCTCGTGCTCGGTAATCACCGGCACGCCCGAGGCCTGAATCTCGTCGGGCTCGCGCCCGCCCATGAGCATGATGACCACGTCCAGATCGTGGATCATCATGTCCATCACCACGCTGGTATCCACCGAGCGGAAGGTCATCGGGCTGACGCGATCGACCTCGATGAACCGGGGGATCATGTCGCGCCCGTTGTCGGTCTCACGCCGCAGGGCCCGCATGATCGGGTTGAACCGTTCGATGTGCCCCACCATCAGCAGCGCGCCCGAGCGCTCGGCCACGTTCTTGATCGCCAGCGCCTCCTCCACGTTCCCCGCGAGGGGCTTTTCGATCAGGCACGCCACGCCCGCCTTCAGCAAGGGCTCGGCCTGCGACCGGTGGTGCGTCGTCGGCACCGCCACCGACACCACGTCCACTCCTGCCGCGATCAGTTCCTCGACCGTACTCATTCCCTGGCAATCAAACTTGCTCGCGATGGCGTCACGCCGGGCGGCATTCATGTCCACCACGCCGACCAGTTGCGTACCTTCGAGTTGGTGATACACCCGCGCATGGTGCTGGCCCATGCGGCCCACACCCACCACGCCCGCACGCAGCCGTCGCGCGGGCACGTCGATGCGCGGGCCACTGCTCGCCTGAGTGACCGCCTGCGAAGGAATGGTCGCCATGGGAGGGCGGTCCTTTCGGAATCGAGAGGTTGACGCGCGGGCTTACAGGCCCTTGATCGCGTTCACAAACTCCGACTTCGGCTGAAGCCCGACAAACTTCTTCACCATTTGCCCGCCCTTGAACAGCAACACCGTCGGGATCGCGTTGATCTGGTACTTCACAGGCACGCCCTGATTCTCGTCCGTGTTCATCTTGCCGACCTTCACCGTCCCCTTCAACTCGTCGGCGACCTGATCAATCGTGGGCGACAGCGCCCGGCACGGGCCGCACCACTCCGCCCAGAAATCCACCAGCACCGGCACCTGACTATCAAGCACCTCCGCCTGAAAGTTCGCGTCGGTGAACTGCATCACGTTTGCGCTGGCCATGAATCCCTCCGTGAATCTTTCCGACCCGGCAACATGCCCGACCGGTGGTGCTCGTTGGATGCCATACTACCCGCCCGCGATCAATGTTCAGCCCCCCACATATGGGGCATCGCTCAGTTGCCAGGCTTGTCGGGCGTCGCCGGGGTCGGAACGGGAGCGGGAGCCGGGGCGGGGTTCGTCGCCGCAGGTGCTGCGGGTGTTGCTCCTGGAATGGTGGCCGGAGCCGTCCCCGCAGGTGCCACAGGGGTGGTAGCGGGCGTTGTTGCGGGCGCTCCGCCCGATGGAACCGTCGGGCCCTGGTCACCTGTGGGTGCCGAGATCGTCGGCTCGGCATTCTCAAACGACCCGCGAATCGCAAACGTCAGCCCCACGGCAGTCGCAAGATACAGCACGAATATGATGATCGTCGTCAGCGTCAGCACATCGCCCGTGCGAGTGCCGAAGGCCGTCTGGCCCGAGCCCGCGCCCGAACCGAACGCGCCCGCCAAGCCGCCACCCTGGGGCTTCTGCACCAGCACGATGAGCACGAGCAGCACGCACGCCGCGAGGAAAGCCAACATCACCAGTCCGGTCACGATGCCCATCGGGAGCGTTCCTTGTTCCGAGCCGCATGCCTCATAGGGCAAACCCTATATATGGCCTATCGCGGCAAGCATGGATGATAGGAGCGAGGCGAGCCCTCTTCATCCCTGCCTGCGACTCGCCGCCGCACGGACGATCTGCCCGAACTCATCGGCCTTCAGGCTGGCTCCGCCGATCAGTCCGCCGTCGATGTCGGGCATGACAAAGAGCCCCGTCGCGTTCTGGGCCGTGACCGAACCGCCATAGATCACCCGCAACGCGGCGGCGTGCTGATCGCTGTAGATATCCGCCACGACCGCCCTGATCTTGGCGTGCGCATCCTGGGCATCATCGGGGCTCGCCACCTTGCCCGTGCCGATGGCCCACACCGGCTCATAGGCAATCACGATGCGGGCCAGATTCTCGGGGGCAACCTCGCGCAGACCCAGCCGCACCTGACGCTCATTGACCGTATCGGTCTGTCCGGTCACGCGCTGCTCGAGTTTCTCACCCACGCACAGCACCACCGCCAGCCCAGCCGCGAGGCTGGCGCGAACCTTGGCGCTCACCATGTCGTCGCCCTCGTGCAGCACATGACGCCGCTCGCTGTGCCCGCAGAGCACCGACGTCGCGCCGCAATCGCGCAGCATCAGCGGCGAAACCTCTCCGGTAAACGCACCCTTCTCCGCGTGATAAACGTCCTGCCCGCCCAGAATCACTCCGCCTCCCGCCGCACCCACGGCACGCAGCGCCTCGGCACACGCGATCAGATACGGAAACGGCGGGAAAATCGCCACCTCGCACCGACCAGCGCACCCGGTCCCACCCACCTCCGCCGCCCCGCGCGCCACAGCACCCGCCAGCGCCGCCGCGCTAGCCCGGTCAGTATTCATCTTCCAATTGCCGCCGACGTAAGGGGTGCGGATGGTGCGCATGGGAGAGCGTATGGCCGAAAGTCATCCGCCCGGGTCGCCCACCGCCCGACAAGTTCAACGCGCTTACCTGCACGTTCCATGAAAAAACGGGAGGTGCCCTTTCGGAGCGTCTCCCGTTGAGTGGTGAGCGTCGCAGCACTTTCGTGCCCGTACGCGTCTTGAGGTCATGCTGGTCGATCAGGTTCGAACCGCTTGAGACTTAGCAGCCGCCGAAGTAGGCACCGATGTAGTCCGAGAGGTCGTCGGGGTCGGTGTTGTTGTCGCCGTTGATGTCGGCGCTGGGGCATGGGGGCTGGGAGAAGTAGCAGGCGATGTAGTCGGAGAGGTCGTCGGGGTCGAGGTTGCCGTCGCCGTTGAAGTCGGCGGAGCAGGCGTTGGCGGCATACTGGAGGTTGACGTGGAGGACGCCGTCGCCGTTGCCGTTGGGGATGAAGGCGTTCTTGGAGGCGATGAAGATGCGGTAGGTGGTGTTGGCGGAAACGGCGAAGTTGAGGACGCGGGAATCAAGGTCGGCACCGCTGATGTTGTCGCTGCAGGCCAGGCTGGTGCCCGAGAGGCAGATGATCTCGCCGCCGGGGCCGATCAGGCTGGTCGGGCAGCCGGAGCGTATCTGGAGGACGGTGTCGTAGCCGCTGCCGCCGGTGGAGAGGTTGATGCGGCCGTTGAACTCCGGGCGGAAGGAGTACCAGACGCTGTGGAAGAGGGTTTCGTTGCCCAGGATGCAGGTGGCATCGGGGTCGCAGGTGGCGCTGGTGGCGTAGAAGGTGTCGAAGATCTCGTTGTAGTTGGTGATGCCGCCGGGGATGTTCTCGCCGGGGATCTCGATGGCGGTGCTGCAGGCGTTGTTGGAGGGGATGGTGCGGGTGTAGGCGAAGTTGAAGTCGAGGTCCAGGGCCGCGGTGGTGACGCCGGTGCCGAAGCGGGCGATCTTGATGAGGTAGGTGGAGCCGGCGGAGACGGGGAAGTCGAGGATTTCGGAGTCGAGGTCGCCGCCGCCGATGTCGTCATCGCACGCGAGGCGCGTGGGCTGGAGGCAGATCGGGGGGTTGGGGGGCAGCACGAGTTGGAGCGGGCAGCCCGAGTGGATGGAGAGCACGGTGTCGTAGGTGGAGCCACGGGTGTGCACGTCGATCACGCCATCGTGATCGGGCACGAAGCGGTAGTAGACGCTGTCGCTCTGGCCGTTGGCCGAGCCGCAGAGTTCATCAGGCTCGCACGAGGCCGAGGTGGCGTGGAACACGTCGTAGACGGCTGGGTTGAAGGAGAAGTTGCCGGTCTCGGGGTCGTTGATGACGGTGGCGTTGCCGCAGGAGTCATTGGCGGGCGTGGTGAAGTCGAAGGCGAAGTTGAAGTCGAGGGTGCCGCCGCCGGAGGTGGCCCCGAACTTGGAGACGCGGATGAGGGCGGTATCGCCAGCCCGCATGGAAAAGGAGACCTGCGACTGGAGGGTGCCGTTGAAGTCGTCGTTGCAGGCGGTCTGCGAGGGTGAGTTGGTGAGGTCGCCGGCGGCATTGAACGACGGGCAACCATCGAAAACGCTGATGACGGTGTCATAAGTGCTGCCGGCGGTGTGGATGACGACGTCGCCATCGTGGTCGGCGACGAAGCGGAAGAAGACGGAGTTCTGGTCGGTGCCGGTGCAGGACGGGTTGGGCTCAAGCCGCGAAGGCGTGGCCCAGGTGGTGTCCATGATCCAGTGATAGACGACGTTGCCGCCGTTGTCGTTGATGATGTTGGGGGTCGTGCAGGCGTCGTTGCCCGGCGCGTTCTCGCGCAGCGCCGCGAAGGCGTTGATGTGCCCGCGGCGGAACGTGTCATCGATGCCCGCCGCACCGATATCGACGCACGAGTTGAAGATCGCGGTGCGGGCCTGTGAAGGCGTGGCGAAGCCGTGCTGGCTCATGAAGAGCAGCCCGACGCCCGCGGCCAGGGGGCTGGCGGCCGAGGTGCCGGAGAAGTAGGTGTAGTTGCCGCCCACCCCGGCGGTGTCGTTGTAGCCGTTGGAGCCGGTGCGGTCGGTGGTGCGGACGACGGTGCCGCCGGCGCAGAGGTCACAGTTGGTGCCGAAGTTGGAGAAGCCCGACTTGGTGCCATCGGGATCGACCGCGATGACGGAGATGGTGAAGGGGGCCGAGCCCGGGAAGCCCGAGCCGTTGTCGCCCACGCCGTCGCCGCCGCCGTTGCCCGCGGAGGCGAAGTGCAGGAGGCCGGAGTTCCAGGTACTGGTGTACATGTCCTCGACGGCATCACTCTGGCTGACGCCGATGGAGGCGTTGGTGACGCTCGCGCCGTTGTCGCGGCCCCAGTCGAGCGCGTTCACGAGCCACTCGTTGGAATACGCGGAGAAGCGGCTGGAGCAGGGGTTGGTTTCCTGATCGCCGATCTTGCCGCCCATCACCTGGCACGCGCCGCCGGTGCCAGCGATGCCCAGAGAATTATCGATGAGCCCCGCAGCACACCCGGCGACGGCGGTGCCGTGGTCGTCGCAAGCGTTGCCCGGCCCGCCGGTGCCGACGCCGTTGGCTTCACCGGTGGTGAAGTCGCGGCCATCGAACCAGTCGTAGTCGGGGTGACTGGTCTGCACGCCCGAATCCATCACGAACACACGCACGGCCGCGCGGCCGGTGGTGATGTCCCACGCCTGGTCGGTATCCATGTCGAAATCGACAAGGCCGAAGACGTTGACGCCGCCGATGACCCAGTCCTGACCCGTGTTGCGATGGGCCCATTGCAGGCCGAAGTCGGGGTCGTTGGGGGTGACGACGTGCTGCTCCATGCTCTCGATCGCGGCCGGATCGCTCCAGGCGTACGCGCCGGACTCCATCAGCGCGTTGGCGCGCTTGAGCACATCGAAGCCGTTCTTGCTGGTGTGACGGAGGGTCATGGCACCCTCCATCTTGCCCAATCGGGGGTTGGCGATCTGGAAGTCGGCGGCGGTGGCCCGCACGACCGCGGCGGCATCCGAGCCAGCCTTCACGCGCACCAGCACGCGATCGGTAGGCATGTAGTAGCCGCCCTCAACAAAGCCGTTCTCGAACACGGGCGAGGCCATCGCGACACCGGGTGCCTTGATGATTTTCTCGATCGCGGCGTACGCACCCGCGTAGTCGCCCACCGGGGCGGCCAAGCGCAGGCGCGCCCAGGAGTTCACGGCGTTATGGCCTTCGTCAGCGACCGCGAGGCCCGAGGCCCGGGCCGCGGCCACCGCGCGAGCGATCACTTCCTCTTTGCTCAGGCCGCGTGCATCGACCATGATGCCGATCTCGCTGCTCCGCAGCGCCATGGCCACCGCGCGACCGCGGACGTACTTGTAGTTCGGGGTCGCGCTGGCCACCACGTCGGGGGCGCGGGCGATCACCTGCTCGAGGATCAGGTCCTGACCGCGCCGCTTGGAGTCGGCGATCATCTCGTCGGTGATGGCCGGGCGATCGGCCCGCACGGGCGCGACGGCGCTGCCCCGGGGCGTGCCGACATCGGGCTTGCCGGGATTCACAACCTCATCGGCGCTCACGGCTGAACTAGCCAGCGCCAGCAAACAGGCGGAAACCCACGTCGTTCGCTTCGTACTCATGCAACCTACTCCTGTGTGTCGCCGCGGATCGCGGCGGCGGGCTATTGGCCACCCGGGCCCCTTCAGCCTTGGTGACGATCTCACTCTCCACCCTCCCACCCACTTCAGCGCATGACCCGAGAACGTGGCTAATGAACCTGCACATTCCTGACTTGATCGGGTTGTGTTCGAGTCAATCCGAGATGACCATCCCGCGAACAAGCGAACGAGCCAGCCCGCAGGGCGTAAGGCTGGTCATGCTGTTCATGATCGTCGAGCGTTTTCGAGGCGGGACCCCGGATGCGGTGGGCACGCGGTTCAAGGCCAAAGGCCGCATGATCCCGCCAGGCTCGGGTGTGGAGTATGTGGCCAGTTGGATGGCGGGGGATGGGGCGTCGTGCTATCAACTGATGAACGCGCCGGAAGCGTCGAGCCTTGACCCGTGGATCGCGGCGTGGGCAGACCTGGCGGAGTTCGAGGTGATACCGGTGAAGACCTCGGCGAAGTTCTGGGCAGCACGCAGCCAAGGGTGACGGGCCGTACGCTCGTGAACGTGGCGACGCCCTTGGTTGATTCCGACATCGTGCTGACCGGCGCGACCGGGTTTCTGGGTCGTGCCGTGCTGGCGGGGCTGCGCGCGCGGGGACTCGATTCGGCGCGGCTGCACACACCCGGCAGCGGCGAGTTTGATCTGCGTGATCCAGTGCGTTGCCGGATGCTGTTTGACGCGGTACTGGGCGGTGAACCGAATCCCCGCGCGGTGGTCATTCACTGTGCCGGGTTTGTCGGCGGGCTCGGGCTGAACCGGCTGCACCCGGCCCGGATGTTCCACGACAACCTGCTCATGGCACTCAACGTCGTGGAAGCCGCGACGCGCGCCGGGCTGGCCAAACGGGGTGCCATGGTGCTGGTCGGCTCCATGACGGCGTATCCGGCCGACGCGCCAATGCCGCTGCGCGAAGAGGCGCTGTTCACAGGCCGACCCGATGCCGAGATCGCCTCTTACGGTATCGCGAAACTGGCCACGCTTCAAATGTTGCACGCCTACGCCCGCGAACACGGACTGGTGTCGGCCTGCCCGATCCCCTCCAACCTCTACGGCCCTGGCGACGAGGTGGATGACCCCTTGGTGGCCCACGCGGCGGGGGCGCTGCTGAAGCGCTTCGCGGATGCTGCGACCAGCGGCGTGCCGGAGGTGCTGTGCTGGGGCTCGGGCACCCCCACACGCGATTTTCTGTTCATTGATGATGCGGCGGAGGGCGTGATCCGGTGTGCCGAGCATGTGGCGAGCGTCGCAGCGGCCCGCGCGGCGGCATCCGACGCACCGGCCGCGCGCGGCACCATCACCCCGGAGCCGCTGGTCGTCAATCTCTCTGGCGGAAAAGAAGTTTCACTCCGCGTGCTCGCGGAAATGCTTGCTGATCTGACGGGGTACACCGGCCGCGTCTTATGGGATACCGCGAAGGGCGATGGCATGGCGCGGCGCGTGCTCGACACGACCCGCGCAACGCAGACGTTGGGCTGGACCGCCAACACGCCGCTGCGCGAGGGGCTTGCGCGGGCCGTGGCGTGGTATCGGGGGCGAACGGGAAGCGCCTAACTGTTCGTACCGGCTCACTTCACGACCGCCGCCAACTCCGTTACCAGTTTCTTCGCCGCCGCCGCGATCGCGTCTTTCCAGTCCGCGCCATCACCACCCGCCGGATAGATCACCGAGCGGCTCGCGGTAACCAGCACGCCGCTCGTGCCCGGGCCCTTTCGCGTGGGCCGCAGCATGCCGCGAATGTCGTCGGCCGTGCCACCCTGCGCGCCGTAACCCGGCACCAGAAACACCGTATCGGGCATGATCGCCCGCAACGCCGCGGCATCCGCCGCTTTCGTCGCGCCAACCACCGCGCCGACCGTCGTGAGCCCGCACACGCCCCGCCGCGAGGCACCCAGCGCCGCCACCTGACCCGCGATCATCTCCGCCACCGTGCGGCCATCGGCAAGCCGCGCCGATTGCACCGCGTCTGACCCCGGATTGCTCGTGCGCACCAGCACAAACACCCCACGATCCGCGTTCCCCAGAAACGGCTCGATCGTGTCCGGCCCAAGGTAAGGCGACACGGTCACCGCATCCGCACCGAAGGCCTCCGCCCCGAACGCACTGGCGGCATAGTGCTCGGCAGAGATGCCGATGTCTCCCCGTTTCGCGTCGAGCAGCACGACAAAACCCAGTTCGCGCGCACGCCGACACACGCCCGCCAGGCACCCCGCGCCCGCCGGTCCGTAGCGCTCGAAGCACGCGGCCTGCGGCTTCACCACCCGCACAACGCCGGCACACGCGGTCAGCACCCCCTCGCAGAATCGCGCGATCGCGTCGGCCTCGCTCCCCCATGACGCGCCCGCACTCCCGCGCACGGCGGCGGGCAACCGCTCGATCACCGGATCAAGCCCCACGCACGCAGGCGAACCCGCGCCATCGAGCGCCTCGGCCAGACGATCCGCAAAGTGGTGAGTCGGCATCGGGCCGAGGATACGCCCGAGTTCGAGTCATCGGTCCGCCGCCACCGTGCGGCGTGCAGACGGCCTGGAAACCTCGCCGGCCACCAACGTTATGGCCTGTGCGTGCAGACTCGAAACCCCATACCCGCCAAGGTCCGCCTCCGCCCACCCGACTTCCGATCCCCCAAATCTCCGCCCCGCCCGCGCCTCCACCACCATCACCCGAACCTCCCGGTGCGACAACCACCGGCTGAATCGCACAACCTTCAGCCTTCCGCCTCTCGGCTCCAGCCGCAACCCCAACCACCCCAACCCCGCCGCCAACCCCTCCATCGCCCGCACCGGAATCGGCTTGTTCGACTCCACCGTCGGTGGTTGCCACAACCCCGCCCACAAACCATCCGCTCCGCGACGCGTCAGCAGCAGCCGCCCCTGCCCATCCCGCGCCACAAACACCGCCATATACAACCGCTTCCCCTTCGCGTTCCCCCGCGCCTTGGGTGTCGGAATGCTCGACTGCCGCCCCATCCGCCGCGCCACACACGCCCCACGCCGCCCCCATGGGCACTGCCCACACCGCGGCATCCCCGGCGCAGGCACGCACACCGTTGCCCCAAGTTCCATCATCCCCTCGTTGAACGCCGCGGGATCACGCGCCACCCGCACCAGTTCCCGCGCCCGTTCCCACGCCCACTCCCGCGCCTCCCGCGACGACGGCGGCACATCGCGCCCATGCAGCCGCATGAGCACCCGCTGCACGTTCCCATCCACGATCGCCTCGGCACGCCCAAACACGATCGACGCGATCGACCCCGCCGTGTACGCCCCCACGCCCGGTAGCGCCCGCAACAACTCGGCGTCCCCAGGCACCTGCCCCCCATGCCGCTCCACGATCTGCCGCGCCGCCGCGTGCAGATGCCGCGCCCGGCGGTAGTACCCCAGCCCCGCCCACAGCGCCAGCACCTCCGATTCGTCCGCCGCCGCCAGCGCCCGGACATCCGGAAACCGCGCCACAAACCGCTCGAAATACCCCACCACCCGGCTCACCTGCGTCTGCTGAAGCATCGCCTCCGCCACCAGCGCGTGGTACGCACTCCGCGGCTTGACCCGCCAGGGCAACTCCCGCGCGGCCCCCCGAAACCACTTTTCCAACTCGACCGTCCGCCGTCGCAGGTCACCCTCCGCCCGCCCTTCCGCACGCGCCCGCGTCGCAGCCTTCGAGCGTGATCGGACCTTCCCGCTGCTCACCCGCCACCCCCGCAGGTCTCACCCGCCGACGCCGCCGCAACCGCCAAGGCCACGCCCCGCTTGATCGCCGACCACGACGCGGCCTCGCCCCCTTTGCCACCATGCTTGGCGCGCGACACCGTCAACCACCCCGCCCCGATCAGTATGCTCGCTACCCCCGGCACCCCGAGCACCGCCCGCGCCAGCGCATCCGACGAAGACGCCGCAGCCCCCGCGCCCACAACCTCGCCCGGGCCTGGAAACCACCGCGTACCCGGTGCCTTGGGCAACATCGCATGATCCACCGGCTCCAGCACCACCTTCATTGAATCCGGATTCGGCGTCGCCTCGAATCGCGTAATGACCAACCCCATCGGGCCTCCTTCGCTTCCGCCTCCTGCCGATTTCCCTGCCGATCCAGCCCGCGCGGGCCGATGATAGAGAGCACGGCGCCGCACCGCTAAACTCGATCACCACGTGCGTGCCCCGCGCCGCCCACTCGCCGCCGACACACCCCTCACTCGTCCACGCCGTCTTCATCTGTCCCATTCGTCGTCCGTCGCCCGGAGCGCTTCGTGGGCATCTTTGAGCGTCTCAGTCAGTTGCTCGAACGGATCCAGGCGTACTCGCCCGGCCAGATCGCCCTCGAACTCGCCGTCATCGGCGCGGTCGTCTGGGCCGTGGTCCGCTTCGTCCAGGGCACCCGCGCGGCTGGCGCGATCAAAGGCCTCTTCCTCCTCCTCGTCGTCGCCACCCTGCTCACCCGCATCCTCGGCCAGCGCGAGGCCTTCCAGCGCCTCACCTTCCTCTACGACAACTTCCTCACCATCGCCGCCATCGCCCTCATCGCCATCTTCCAGCCCGAACTCCGCCGCGGGCTCACCCGCCTGGGCGAGGCACCGCTCTTCCGCCGCCAGGCTCGTCGCGCCGATGTCGTCGTCGCCTCGATCACCCAGGCCGCCAAGTTTCTCAGCAAGGCCCGCTTCGGGGCCATCATCGCCATCGAACGCGAAGTCGCCCTCAAGGGCATCGTCGAAGAGGGCACCACGCTCAACGCCGAGGTCTCCGCGCCGCTCTTGCAAACCATCTTCTTCCCGGGCTCCACGCTCCACGACCTTGCCGTCGTCGTCTCCGGCAGCCAGATCGCCGCCGCTGGCGTGCAGTTGCCCCTGGCCGAGCCCGGCGCGATGCCCGAACCCTCGCTCGGCTCCCGCCACCGCGCCGCCGTCGGTCTCTCCCAGGAGTGCGACGCCATTGTCGTCGTCATCAGCGAAGAGTCGGGTGTCATCAGCGTCGCCGAACGTGGCCGCTTGTTGCGCGGGCTCACCCCGCCGCAACTCGAGGTCTACCTGAAGAACAAACTCGACCGCGCCCAGCCCGCGCCCGAAGTCCCCGAAGAAACTGATGGCGCCGAACACGCCGACGCGCCCGCCTCGGCCGCGCCCGCAAACGCCAACACCCCGCGGCCCGCCGCCTCGATCCAACCCGGAGCGGCCACATGATCGAACACCTCAAGACCGCCGCCCTGGTCATCGCCGTCACCGTCCTCATCTGGGTCTGGGCCGAGGCCGAAAGCCTCTCCACGCAGACCCTCGCCCCGCGACTCGAACTCGTCGGCAGCCAGAGCCTGCTCGTCAAGCCCATCGCCCCGGGCTGGACCGGATCGGTCACCATTCGCCTCCGCGGCGCCACAGCCTCTCTCGATCGCGCCCAGCGCGCCCTCAGCCAGACCGTCCGCCTCACCGCAGGCTCCGGCGGCATCCCCACCAGCCCGGGCGAGCACGTCATCGACCTGCGCGACGCCCTCCGCGCCGACCCCGAGTTCCGCCGCGCGGGCGTCACCATCGACGAAGTGCAGCCCGCCACCCTCGCCGTCCTGGTGCAGACCATCGATGAACGCACGCTCCCCATCCGCCTTCGACTCATCAACGCGACAGGCCAGCCCGTTGAACTCGAAGGCGAGCCCACGCTCAGCATCACCTCCGCCCTCGTCCGTGGCCCCGCCGACCTCATCAAGCAACTCCCCGATTCCGCCGCCGTCGTCGGCATCGTCGAGCCCGACCAACTCGCCCGCCTCCGCGACGACCAGCCCCAGACCGTCAACGCCCGCCTCGCCCTGCCCGATTCCATTGCCGCCTCCGGGAGCGCTTCGGTCAATCCCGATCGCGTCTCGGCCGTCATCCGCCTCCGCTCCCGCACCGAATCCTGGACCCTCGCGTCGGTCCCCGTCTGGATCGCCATCCCACCCACCGAAGGCGACCAGTGGGACATCGAACTCGCCGAACCTTTCCTGGCCGGTGTCAAGTTCACCGGCCCCAAGGAAGCCATCGCGGCCCTCCGCGAACGCACCGACCTCCCCGTCGCCTTCGTCAACCTCACCAGCGACGACCTCGAACGCGCCGCCGCCGCCGACCGCGGCCTCACCTCCAAACGCGTCACCTTTTCGTCCCTCCCCGCCACCATCCAGGCCGACGCCCCGCGCTTGACCGTCGAAGTCCGCGTGAAAAAACGCCCCCCGATCACCTCGCCCGACACACCATAAAGCCCCCTCCCAGAGAGGGAAGGGGTTGGGGTGAGGGCGAAGAGAAAGTCAATCGCGGCACACCGAGGTCATCCACCATTCGCTTTTCTTCGCATCTCTCCGACGATCATCTTTTTCCGCTTCTCAAGTGTCCACGCCCCTAGTCCCCTTCTCCATCCGCTCCACCACCTGCTCCACCTTCGCCTCGATGCGCTCCATCGCCTCCAGCCGTCGCACCATGTTCATGATCTCGGTCTGCGCCTTCACATTCACCTGGTAATCCAGGTCGGTGCGCAGCCGGTCCTTTTCGCTCTGGCGGTTCTGGCTCACCATCACGAAGATGGACAGAAAGATCGCCTCGAGGCTCACCACCATCGTGAGCAGCCCAAACGGGAAGGGATCAAAACTCAGAAATTTGGGCGGCGACACGAACGCCGCGCCAATCGCGTTCAGGCCGATCCATATGCCGAACCAACTCAGGTGGAACAGCGTGAACCACTGACTCGCCGCGACCGTGGCGATCACGTCGCTGGCCCGCTGCCAAAGGGATGCCCGCTGCTCCGCGAACACCTGGTTCGGGTTCTTCACATGCCGCAGGGCTTCGGTGCTCACACGCTGCCGCTGACCCATGACCGTCAAGATGTCGATCGCCACATCCGGCCGCTTCCGCAAGAAGCCCTGCAGCGCGTCACGCGTCAGCACCAGCAAGTCGCACGCCGAAATCGCCCGAACCGTCGCCGTGCGGGGGCCGCCATCGAGCAGGCTGATTTCCCCAAAGAACCCGCCCGGCCCAAGCGTGTTCAGGGTCACATGCTCGCCCTGGTCGTTCGGAACCGTAATGGCCACCTCGCCCCGGCGGATGATGTAAAACGCATCTCCCTTGTCACCCAGCCAGAAGATCGTCTGGTTTGCCGCCACATGCTCCTGCTTCATCGTGGCCAACAGGCCGGCGCGTTCCTCGGCATCCAGTTTCGCAAACAGGTGAATTGTCGCGAGCAGATCCTCATCGATCGGAATGGGCGCTGCCTCCGCCCCCCCACCGCCAGCAGCGCCCGGAGCGCCCGCCCCGGGCATGCCTTGGCGATATCCAAACATCGTCGAAGGCTCAGGATCGCGCACGCGACCACCCCCCGCCTCCCCGCGGGTCGAGCCATATCCCCCTAAGGATCCGGGCGATTTGGGCGTTTCGGCCATCACTCCAGCGTATCCGCATGGCCCGGTCCCGCGCGGAGTGCAGAACAACTGCGCAAACTCTCTGACATACACCGATTTTTTTCCAAACGCTCTTGCACGCCACGCGGCTATCGGGCATTCTTCAGGATTCCCCTTTCGCGTTTCAGCCGGGTCGCCACTCGATCCCGGCGGTGATTGTCGCCTTTCCCGGAGCCCACCTCATGCCTCGTTGCGCCCGCCGTGCCATCGTTCTGTCTGCGCTCGCCCTCGAACCGCCGCCCCGGCCAATCCCACCGCCGTCATCCGTAACGACAACGGCTGTCAGGACACGACCGACAACGCCGCCAACTTCGTCGTCGGCGCGCCCAACCCCCGCAACAGCCAGAGCCCCGCCAACCCCTGCCCGTTGCCCCCGGGATCGGACCTCGCCGTCAGCGTGAGCGACTCGGTCAACCAGGTGGCCATCGGGGGCGATTCGGTCTTTATCGTCACCGTGAACAACTTCGGCCCCGACCTCACGCCCTCCTCCACCGTCACCGTCACCATTCCCGCCAACGTCGATTTCCTCGGCTCCACGCCCCCCGCAGTCCCCGTTGGCAACACGCTCACGTTTGTCACCGGGCCCATTGCTTCCGGTGCGTCCGAAGCCATCGGCGTCTCCCTCCGCAACACCGGCGGCGCCAATGTCGCCGTCACCGCCAGCGTCACCGGCCCGCTCGATGACAGCGCCCTCGCCAACAACAGCGCGGGCGACACCACCCTCGTCTACGACCGCAGCCGCGCCAATGTGATCATGGGCGTGGACGCCGCCCTGCCCGTTGTCGCCATCGACGTGCTCTCTGGCGCGCAGGAAGCGCTCTTCACCGACAACGTCCGCGCCATGGCCAGCGACGACGCCGACCGCGTCCTCTACTACAGCAAGGGCGCGCAACTCTGGAAAGCCTCCTACGACAACATCTTCAACCCCGAACTCGTCGGCTCCTTCAACGGTGCCGTCACTACCATCACCGGCGGGCTCGCCTTCGACTCTTCTCGCCGCGAACTGGTCGCCACCACCACCAGCAGTTTCTACACCGTTGATACCACGACCGCCCGCACCACGCTCAAACGCGCCGTCGGCGCGGGTGACTTTGGCGGGATCGACTACGACCCCGTCGCCGATCGCCTGGTCGCCGTGAACGACTCCACCTCCACGACCAACGGCCTCTCGGGCCGCGGGCTCTACCGCATCGACCCCAATGGCTCCGACATCACCTTCATCGACCTTTACCCCATCAAGACCGCACCAAGCACCGTCGACACGGACATCGACGCCGTCGCCTACGGCAACGGGTTCATCTATCCCATCGCCGACGAAGACCGCTGGTTCTATCGCTACAACGAGACCTCGCTGGTCTACGAAAGCCCCTCCAACACCGGTTACGGGGCTGACCGCACCTCCAGCGGCGTAACCTTCTCCACCCAGATCTTCACCCAGGCCCCGGGCGCGAATCTCTCCGTCAAGGTCAGCGGCCCGGCCCTCTGCTCCTCGCCCGTCGGGCAGGACTTCACGACCACCGTGCAGGTGACCAACATCGGTCCATCGTCGGCAACGGGCGCGACGCTGACCATCACCCTGCCCGACGGCGCGTCGTTCGTGTCATCCAACCCCCCGATCATTCCCGTGGGCAACCAGTTGGTGTATGCCGTGGGCGACCTGGCCGACAACGCGGTGGCCAGCATCGACGTCGTGCTCAACCCGCTGTCATCGAGCGATATGACCATCTCGGCGATCGTTTCGAGCGGCACGGCCGACGCCTTTGCCAGCAACAACACCGCCTCACTTCTCTTCCGCGCACCCGCGCCACCCCCCACCACCTTCACCTCTGAAGCCGTCTTCAGTTCCTTCCCGGGCACCAACTCGATCCCCGGCTTCACCGCCGGGGCCATCAGCGATGTGCTTGACTTCGGCCGTCCCTTCGCCAGCCAGAACGGCCAGCACTGGGTCATGCTCGTCGATACCGATATCGCCGACACCACCACCGACCAGGTTCTGCTCCGCGGCTCGGGACTCGACTTCGGCGTGGTCGTGCAGGAGGGCACCACCCCCGTCCCCGGCTCCATCAGTTTCGTTCGCACCCTGGATGTCGTCCAGAGCGTGAACGACTCGGGCGACTTCGCCTTCGGCACCGACTACGACGCCACGACGGGCGTGGGCGAGGCCCTCATCAAGAGCATCGGCGGCACCATGTCCATCGTCTCTGACCAGGGCATCACGCTCAATCCCATCGCTGGCGCGCTCTACGGCGCTACGTCCGGCTCCGCCTGCCTCACCAACACGGGCATGGTCTCCTTCTACACCGCCCTGACCGGTGCCACCACCACGACCGACTCGGCCCTGCTCAAGGATGACGGGGCCACCGTCGTCGCGCAGGAAGGCGTTGACAGCCCCACCGGTCAGATCAACGCTGACCTCTACAACGAGTTCTCCACCGGCGCCACCCTCGGCCAGGGCTTCTTCATGGCCGCCGATGGCGTCTCCTACTGCGTCCGCGCCACCCTCGAAGGGGCCACCGCCAACGACATCGTCCTCGTCGTCAATGGCGCGGTCGTCGCCCAGGAAGGCGTCGTGCTGCCCAACTCCACATTCTTCTCCAACGTCTCCGCCATCAACATGAACCACATGTCGCCCGGCGGCACCTGGAGCGCCTATGGCGCCAACGCCGATGGACAGGACTGGGCCGTCGTCAACGGCAGCGTCGTGGCCGCGACCGATCAGGAAGCGGTGCCCGGCTCGGGCGAGTTCTGGGATGACGCTTCGTACGCCCAGACGTTCTTCTTCAACATCGCCAGCACCAACGGTCAGTACGTCGTCGGCGGCCTGACTTCCGCCACCGACCTCAACGCCAACGCGGTGCTCGTCGCCAACGGCAACCGCGTCCTCCTTCGCGAGAACGACCCCATCGATCTCAACCGCAACGGCATCTTCGACGACGACGCCTACATCCACGTCTTCCGCGACGACTTCGCCTTCCTCACCGACGATGGCTGGCTCTTCATCGCCGTCCGCACCCGCACCGGTGCCAACAACTGCCTGGGCACCGCGCCCACCGAAAGCGGCCAGGCCTTCCTCCGCGTCCGCCTCACCTGCCCGGTTGACTTCAACAGCGATGGCAACATCGACCCCAATGACCTCGCCGACTACATCGCCTGCTACTTCACGCCCGGCTGCACCCAGGCCGACTTCAACCGCGACGGCAACGCCGATCCCGACGATCTGGCGGACTACATCGCGACGTACTTCGGCGGCGGCTGCTGAGTTTGCCGATTCGTGAGTCGCAGCACATCCAAGCCCCGGCGCGCAGCAGCGCCGGGGCTTTTTCGTGGCTCTACCGTCGGGGCATGATCGCACCCCATGGCGAAGGCGGGATTGAACTGCGTGTGAAGGCTGTGCCGGGCGCGAGGCGTGAGGCGATCGCGGGGCTGCTGGGCGATCGGCTGAAAGTCCGCGTCACGGCTCCGCCCGAGGGTGGGCGCGCCAACCGTGCTCTTGAGGCGTTGATCGCGCGGACACTGGGCGTGAAACCGCGCGATGTGGAGGTGGTTGCCGGGCAGGCCAGCGCGGAGAAAACGGTGCGGGTGCGCGGGTGCGACCCGGTGTCAGCGGCGAAGGCGCTGGGGATTTGAGCCAAACTGATGCGGCTCGTTGGACGTATGGACAGGCGGCCTGAAGTGGCCGGGATGGCCCGCCTTTCAGGGTTATCGCCCGTGTTCTCTCATTGCCGCTGCACTACGCCCCACCGGCGCGCCGATCCTTTCTGATTCCCGTGCCCCGACGGTTCCCGAATGTGCCTTTCGGCCCCCTGGCCATCCGTCCCTTGCTGCGGCACATCCGCCAGGGCGACGAGGAACTTGTCGGTTGGGCGATCGGGCATGAACGGCTCACCGCGTCGGCCGCGTTCTTTCGCATCGCGCTGGCGTTGCTTCCGGGTATCGGCCACCTGCTCGTGGCGGTGAGCGGGCTGGGCGGTGGGCCACCCAGGCGGCTTCTGATCTTGACTGATCGACGGCTGCTGGTATTTGCGACGAAGCGGAACGAGATTCCGGCCATGCCTGCCGTGGCGTGGAACGCGGCGCGCACGGAGGTGGCTGTGCGGCGCGGCGCGGTGATCGCGGAGATGGATGTGGGGCGACTGACGGTCAAGGTTTCCGGTCTGGGCACGGCGTACACGATGCGCGCGGGCAGCGCGCCGCCCGTGTCGCTGACGATCGACCCGCGGCAATCTCGCCCCGCCGCGCGGCTGTGCCAGGCGCTGGGCATGATGGCCCCCGCATCGGGTGATGGCGATGAAGCGAAAGCGGAATCAGCGGCGCGCCCGCGCGAGGCCACGCAGCCGATCCTCACGCGACCTTCACGAATGGAAGAAATCCACATGACGGGTCGCGGCGCGCGCGCGGGTCCGTCAGCGTTAGGCTGAGCGAGGAGATACACCCGTCGAGCGCCGCTCGACGGGGTCGGGACGCCAGGAACGGCCCCTTGAGAGGAAGGACGACACGATGTCACCCAGCAGGCCAACCCCCACCCCTTCAAACGCCGGTCGCGACCGCACCCCCCCCCCCCCCACCCCCCACACACCATCTGCTGCACCCGGCGCGGGCGGCCGTGCCGCGAGCGGATCGGCCTCGTCCCGGTCCACCGCCGGTTCGCGCTTGTCCAAGGGGAGCGGCACGCATTCGACGATGACGCCGGCCGGTGGCGTCGCTGCCAGCACCGCCATCAAGCACTTTGTGATCGATACCAACGTGTTGCTGCACGACCCGAACGCGCTGTTTGTGTTTCAGGAGCACGAGGTCGTCATTCCGTTCGCGGTGATCGAGGAACTCGATACGTTCAAGCGCGAGCCGGGCGACATCGGGCGTTCGGCGCGCGAGTGCATCCGGCATCTGGACGCTTTGCGCGAACGCGGCCGGCTGGTGGACGGAGTGCCCTGGGCGGAAGCGGCTCCCCATCGACCCGGCGCGCAGCCGAATGGTCGCAGGACCGGCACGGTGCGCATCGACGTGAACGACCCCGCGCGCCCGGCGATGCTGGTGGGCGACCGCGCCGACAACCGCATCATCGCGTCGGCGCTGGCGATTCAGGCGACGGGCGTGCCGACGGTGTTTGTGTCCAAGGACCTGAACGCGCGGATCAAGGCCGACGCGCTGGGATTGCGGACGGAGGACTTCGAGAACTCGAAGGTGGACGCGGAGCGGCTGTACACCGGGCACATGAGTTTGGAGGTGCCGGGCGACCTGATCGACACGCTCTATGCCGACCGGATGCTGCCCTTGGACGCGATGAGCGAACATCTGACCGCAGTGGACGCGGCGGGCGACACGTACCAGCGCGATGTGTTCGCCAATCAGTTTATCGCCCTGCGCGACGCGGGCGACGAGAACCACAACGGCCTGGCGCGGCGGCTGGCCGACACGGATCATGTGATTCCCGTGACGGGCCCGCGCAAGCCGGTGTTTGGCATTTTGGCGCGGAACGTGCAGCAGACGATGGCGCTTGACCTGCTGATGGATGATGACATCCGGATGATCACGCTCTTGGGCAACGCCGGCACGGGCAAGACACTGCTGGCGGTGGCCGCGGGGATGGCGAAGGTGTTCAACGAGCAGCGGTACGACAAACTGCTGGTGGCGCGGCCGATCATGCCCATGGGGCGGGACATCGGTTACTTGCCGGGCTCGAAGGACGACAAACTCGGCGCGTGGATGCAGCCGATTTTTGACAACCTGTCGTATCTGCTCAGCACGCGCGGGGCGAGCCTGGAAAAGACCGGGCATCATGGTGGCGGCGGCGGGGCGCACAGCGGGCAGCATGCCGAGAGCCAAAGCACGGAGATGCGGATCCGCAAACTGGTGGACTCGGGCCAACTGGTGATGGAGCCGCTGACGTACATCCGCGGGCGGTCGATCCCGCATCAGTTCATGATCGTGGACGAGGCCCAGAACCTGACGCCGCACGAGGTGAAGACGATCATCAGCCGCATCGGCGAGGGGACCAAGGTGGTGCTGACGGGCGACATCGGGCAGATCGACCACCCGTATCTGGATTCATCGAGCAACGGCCTGTCGTACGCCATCGAGAAGATGAAGGGCCTGCGAATCGTCGGCCACGTGACGATGAACAAGAGCGAACGGAGCGAACTGGCGAGTTTGGCGGCGAGTTTGCTGTAGGTGCACATGCCGTGCCACAGAAGTCGGCTTGGCGACTTCTGTGCTCGTTTCCAGGACATGAGTGCAAGCCAGCACCGACTTCGCCGAGCCGAAGTCGGTGGCACGGGTACATCACCCCACCGCCAGCGTCTCCACGATGTTCGTCACGACGGCATCGGCCGACACGCCCTCGGCCTGGCTCTCGAAGTTGAGGATGATGCGGTGGCGCAGGGCCGGGAGGGCCGCGGCGCGGACGTCGTCGATGGCCGCGGCTGGGCGGCCGTCGCGCAGGGCGTTGCACTTGGCGGCGAGCACGATGGCCTGGGCCGCGCGGGGCGAGGCACCGACGCGCACGAAGCGGTTGACCATGGGTGTCGCGAACTCGCCGCCCCCCCACCCACCCAGGCCGTTGGCCTTGGGATGCGTGGCCAGCACCAGCCGCACGGCGTAATCCTGCACATGCGGCGCGATGGCGACGCGCTGCACGAGGGCCTGGTGCTCAAGCAAACGCTTGGCGTCGAGCACTTTTTCGATGACGGCCTCGTGGCCGGTGGTGGTGCGGCGGAGAATCTCGGCCAGGTCTTCGCGGCCTGAGTAACCGACCGTGAGTTTGAAGAAGAAGCGGTCGAGTTGCGCCTCGGGCAGGGGGTAGGTGCCTTCCTGCTCAATGGGGTTCTGCGTCGCCATGACGAAGAACGGGCGTTCGAGGCGGTGGGTGGTGGTGCCCACGGTGACGCTGCGTTCCTGCATGGCTTCGAGGAGCGCCGACTGGGTCTTGGGGGTGGCGCGGTTGATCTCGTCGGCGAGGACCATCTGGGCGAAGATGGGCCCGCGCTGGAAGACGAACTGGCGCAGCCCGCGCGACCCATCGGCGCGGAGTTCTTCGGTGACGACCGTGGTGCCGGTGATGTCGGCGGGCATGAGGTCGGGTGTAAACTGGATGCGCGAGAAGGCGAGATCGACAGCCCCGGCCAGGGAGCGGATGAGGAGTGTTTTGCCGATGCCGGGCACGCCTTCGAGGAGGGCGTGCCCGTTGCAGAAGAGGGCGGTGAGCACGCCGTCGATGACGCCCGCATGGCCGACCACGACGCGACCGATCTGATCGCGCACGGCGGTGAAATCGGCGCGGAAGCGCGCGATGGATTCCTGGGCGTGTTCGATCGCGTCGGGGGATGGGGAGTCGGGCATTGAGGGATGGTAGTGGTGCGAGTGGGGGAGGTACGTCTTTGTGCGCGGGGGCATCTCGGTCGCCGCTGCGCGGCGAACACATGCGGGACGCCTGTGTCACCAGAACCAGGAATCCTGGGCACGCTCGCGGGACGCTCACACAACCAACACGAACGCCGACTACCAGTCACCGGAGACTTGCCATGAACAGCACTTGCCCGATGACTCCCTGGCTCGTTCGATTCGCTCTTGCGTGTGCTGCGGGAGCGAGTGCCACCCCGGCGTTTGCCCAGTGTGACGTGCGGTGGTCGAGCGAGTTTGCCCTCGATGGGTTTGATGGCCCGCTGCATGCCGCGACGGCGTTTGACATCGATGGCCCCGGCCCACAGGGCCCACGGCTGATCGTGGCTGGCTCGTTCGGCAGTGTGCGGGGGCGAGCCGCTTCGGGCGTGGGCTTGCTCGGGGCGGACGGCTGGAGCAGTCTGGCCAACGCGGCCAACTTTGCTTCGTGCTGGGAATTCACACGGTTTGATCCCGATGGTGCCGGTCCGGAGGTTGAGCAGTTGGTGGCTGCGGCGACCGCCTCCGGCCTCGCGGGGTTCGGAATATTTGGGTTTAATCCGGTCACCGGGGTATGGACACAGATCGCACCGGGCGTCACGTTTGAATCGGTTCTGTCGCTGGCGTCGTTCGATGCCGATGGCGATGGGCCGCAGGCAACCATGCTGCTCGTGGGCGGTTCGCGCAGCGACGGCACGACGACGACCAACGGCGTGCATCGCGTCGCGCCGGGCGGATATCAGTTCGTGGGCGACAATCCCAACGATTTCCAGACCCGTGCCATGGCCGCGTTTGACGACGACGGCCCAGGCCCGCTGCCGCCTCGGCTGTGGGTCGCGGGGTTCTTTGCACGCGACAACGCTGCCAGCATCCATCTTCGCTCCTGGAACGGCGCGACGTGGACCAACGAACTGACCGACGCCGACGGTCCGATCGGACTCTTCTCGCTCACGCTGCTGGATGCTGACGGCGAAGGGGGTGATGGCCCTTCGCTCTATCTGGGCGGCTCGTTCAATCGCCTGGGGAGCGTGACGGCCCGCAACCTGGCGCGGCGTGTCGGCGGCGCATGGCAGGCGGTTGGGACGGATCTGCCTCTGACGGCATCGCATGTCGCGGCGGCCGACCCCGACGGCGCGGGCCCGCTCCCACGCACGCTCTTTGTCGCGACGCTCGGCGCGCCGCCGTTCGCGAGCGCATCGAATGTCTACGGGCTCGATCAGGCCACCGGCACATGGCGGCCTACGCCGGTTGTTGATGGCACCATCAGCGGCCTGGTCGGGGCTGACCCCGATGGCGCGGGCCCACGCGAAGAGCGACTGGTGGTCGTCGGCGAGTTCGCCTCGGTCGCGGGCGTGCCCATGTCATCGATCGCGGCGTTCGACGGGCGGCATTGGAGCCCGCTCGAGAGTTTCGCCAACCTCGGTGCCTACCGCAACCCGACGGTCTTCGCGATGCACGATGACGACGGCCCCGGACCGATTCAGCCCGCGCTCTATGCGGGCGGCGGGTTCCTGGCGATCGGCGGCAACCCCGCACGGGGCCTGGCGCGATACGACGGCCGCGCCTGGACCGCCGAGCCCGGCATCGTCGCGAGTTCCATCCGCGCGATCGTCGAGTTTGATCCGGATGGCGACGGCCCGCTCCCCGTGGGTCTGGCCGTCGGCGGCGTGGGCATTACGCCCGCGGGCCAGAGTGCCACGGGCGTGGCGTTCCGCGGGCCCAACGGCTGGACGCGCCTGGCATCGGGCCCGGGTGTGTCGAACACCACGATCAACGCGCTGGCGGTGTTCGATGAAGACGGCACTGGTCCCAACCCGCCCCGGCTCTTCGCGGCCGGTGACTTCTTCGTCATCCGGAATGGCGTCACGCTTCGAGGCATCGGCCGCTGGAACGGAACCCTGTGGGAACCCGTCGCCTCGGGCATCGGCGGCACCGTGAATGCGCTGACCGTGTTTGATGACGACGGCGCGGGCCCGCGCGGGCCCGCGCTGTATGCCGGGGGTTCGTTTGCCAGCGCGATCACGGTGACCACCGGTGCCGTGGCGCGCTGGGATGGCACAGCCTGGTCGGCCAGCGTCACCGACGCGAACAACCGGCCTAACTCCAGCGTGCAGAGGCTGTTCGTGTTTGACCCCGACGGCATCGGCCCGCGTCTGCCAGCGCTCTTCGCGTCCGGGTCGTTCACGTTCGACCTGGCCGGGCAGCGCTATCGCGATATCGGTCGGCTGGAAAGCAGCGCCTGGCGGCCGGTGGGTGTTCAGACCGGGCCGGGCGGGTTCACGGCCCTCACGGGCAACGCCGGTGCGATGGTGACGATGGACCTCGATGACGCCGGGCCCAATCCGCCATCCCTCGTGCTGGCGGGCTCGTTCTCGTTTCTCCCGCCGCCGTCGGGGCAGAGTTCTGGGCAGCGACTGGCTCGGTGGGACGCGGCACTCGATCGCTGGCAACCGCTGCCGTTCAACACCGTTTCGGGTACGGTCGATGCGATGGCCGTGGTGCCCTTCCCGCAAGGTGCCTCTTCGCTGTATGTGTCAGGCCGCTTCCGCACGGCTGGCGCCAACGCGCAGGGCGTGGGCGTGAGCAGTTACAACCTCGCCCGCTACGGCCCGGGGCTGGATGTGGGCATCGTGGAGCAACCGGGCGACCATGATGTGACCGAGGGCGACACGCTCGTGCTGCGCGGTCGCGCCGTGAGCGCTAATGCGGTGGCGCACCAGTGGTGCCTCGATGGCGAGCCGCTCGCCGATGGGCCGCACGCCACGGGGATGACAGTGGCTGGCTCGGTGACCAACACGCTCACGATCACGGCCATGACTCCCGCCAGCGCCGGTGCCTATCGCGTCACTTTCACCACGCCTTGCGGCAACGTGATGTCCCGTGCCTCGACGGTGAGTGTGCGGTGCCTGGCCGACTTCGATCACAGCAGCACGATCGACCCAGACGACCTCGCCGACATGATCGCGTGCTATTTCCAGCCGGAGCCGTGCCTGCGAGCGGACTTCGATCGATCGGGGACGATCGATCCGGACGATCTGTCGATGTTCATCGCGCGGTTCTTTGAACCGTGCGAGTAGACGTCGGACACCAGACACCAACACCAGACATCAGACATCAGACATCAGACGCGAGGCGTCAGGCATCAGACACCGCAGACTCGATGCCTCGATGCCATGCCTTGGTGCCTTCTTCGTCACTCATCCCTGTCTTCTCTGTACTTCTCGGTGTCTCGGTGTCTCGGTGTCTCGGTGTCTCGGTGTCTCGGTGTCTCGGTGGTGAATCCCCGTTCCCGTCCCGCTCCCGCTCACGCCAGCCCACCCATGCGGCGGATCGTCGCGACCGATTCACCTTCTCCAGTGCGGGCGCTCAGAAGGGCCGTCTGCGCCAGGGCCAGCACGCGGGCCAGGTCCATCGCGCCGCTGCTGCGATCCGATGGACCCGCGCGGAGCAGGTTCCCGATCTGCTCGGCCACCGCTGCGGCACAGCCCGCCGGCGCATCAGCCTCCGCGGCCTTCACCGTCGGCGGAGTAAAGGCCTGGCGGGCACCGCGCCGGGCGCGAGACTGATCCACCCGCTCGCCGCCGATGCCGATCCACTCGAAACCGTCGTTGTAGATGCGCAATCGACCACCCGCGCCGAGCAGCGTGATCACCCGCTCCCACCGGCCCGCCTGGTTGCTCGCCAAGACTGTGCACGCGCGACCATCGGCGAGACGAAGATGGGCGGTAAGATCGCCGCTCAGCCCGCGGAGTGATTCGCCCGGCAGCGAGTGCACCGCCTGGCCGCCATCGGCACCGGTAAAGCCGGCGTCGACCGATTCGGGCTCGCCCACGAGGTTCATGGCCAGGTCCATCGCGTCGAGCAGGCGGGCACCGAGCGAGCCGTGGGCCGGGGCACCAAGACACTCGATGCTTGCCGATCGCACCGCGCCGAATTGTGAAAGTACATCCGCGGATTCTCGCAGCGCCCGGGTGCCCCGCGAGAGCGGCACAAACCGCGTCCACTGGGCCGCGCTCCAGCCCGCGCCGTCGGCTTCGTCGAGCGATCCGCCCGGCGCGCCCGCGGCTAGTTCCACAATCGACGCGGGCACGGGCTCGAGGGCCACCACGCGCGTGCCCCTCGCTTCACAGTCGCGGAACAGGTCGGCATCGGCCGCCGCGCGATCGGCGGCCAGCCCATCGGCGGAGGCGAGCAGAAAAACCTTGGCCTTGGTCGAGGCGAGTGCTGCGCGCAGATCGTCGATGGGTTGCGCGCCGAGAGATTCGGCCAGCGCCCCGCTCCGCCCCGCCTCGGCACAGCCCGCCGTCTCGATGCGAAGGTGTGCCAGGCTGGCAATCGCTTCGACGAGTTCGCGTTGCCCGGGCGACATCCACACCGCCGCGGCAGGCTGGATGGCCTCATCGGAAATCAACGCCCCGGCGTCATCGGGAGGCTCGCTCGTGGAAGGGTTGCCGCGGGCCCTGGGCATGGGCGATGGTAACAGGTCAAAAAGCCCCCTCCCACAGAGGGAGGAATGGCGGGGAGGGCAATGGATCGCACAACGCACACCAGACGCGGAGTGATGTGCGCGAAGGCGCTGGGAGCGGCTTCAAGCGGCAATCACGCTCACGCCCGGGCTTCATTCGACAGCGCCGAGATCGTCGGCTGCACGCCCACGGCGGCCTTCGGCCCCCGCGGCGCTTCCACATGCAGCCGCTTCACGCGATGAGCCGACCAATCGGTCACGCGGCGATCGGGCGCGTCGGGACCGTTCTTCACCGACAGCACGTCGTAGGTGTTGTTCCGTTGCGCGGGCATGAACCCGCTGTCGCGGATCAGCCGGCACAGCACCGGTTCATCCAGGCAATACGTCGTGCCCGCCGACGACACGACGTTTTCCTCCATCATCACGCTGCCCATGTCGTTGGCCCCGAACTTGAGCGCCACCTGCCCAACGTGCGGGCCCATCGTGACCCACGACGCGCCGATCGAGTAGACGTTGTCAAGCACCAGCCTCGAGAGCGCTTGCGTGCGGAGATAATCGGTGCTGCCCGACATGCGGACGCGCTTGCCGAAGAGGTGCGCGGTCGGGTACTTCTCACGATCGATCGCGTCGAAGTCGAACACGTCGGCTTCGCGTTTGCCGGTGGGCAGTCCCGCCGCCCCCCCACTGCCTCGACCAAAGTCCCACCCCCGCGCCACTGCGTCACCCGGAAACTCCTGCGCCAACTCTGCCGGGTTCGCTCCCCAGTCCGGCACCCGCCCCAGCGGCGTGTTCTCGCGCTGAAAAGGCCACGAGATGAACGACACATAGTGCCCGAATGCGCGGCCGTCGTGCGCCGTGTCATCCCCGACTCGCGACTCGCGACTCGCGACTCCGACCCCGAGGGCCCGATCCTGCCACTCACGCACCGCCAGCATGTGGTGCACGCGGTCGGCATAGCCCTCGATGTGCCCGAACATCATTGTGGCGCTGGTAAACATGCCCAGCGAGTGGGCCGCGTACATCGTCGTCAGCCACGCCTCGGCATCGCACTTACCCAGGCCGATCTTTCGCCGCACCGCGGGGGCGAAGATTTCGCCGCCTCCACCGGGCAGCGAATCCAGACCCGCTTCGCGCAGGCGAACGAGCACCCAGCGCACCTTGTCAAACAGCGACGCACCGGGCGGATCGAAGAAATGCACGAACTCGATCATCTCCGGCGGGCTGAAGGCGTGGACGTGGACCTTCGGGAAACGCGACTTGATCCCCGACAAAAGCCCCGTGTACCACGAGAGTTCCAGTTTCGGGTTCATCCCGCCCTGCATGAGGATCTGCGTGCCGCCGATGGCTTCGAGAGCCGCGATCTTGTCGAAGATCTGCTCGTATTCCAGCGTGTAGGCGTCGGCTTCATGCCCATCGCGCCGGAAGGCGCAGAACGTGCACTTGGCGTTGCAGATATTCGTGTAGTTGATGTTGCGGTCGATCACATACGTCCGCACATGCTCCCCGTGCAGCACCCGGGCCTGTTGATCGGCCAGCCGCCCGAGTTCCAGCAGCGGCACGCGATGAAACACCTGCAGCGCCTGTTCGCCGGTCAGTCGGGCGGTGCCGAGAGAGACCGCGTCAAGAAGCCCCAAATCGGTGCCTTCCAGGTGCGGGAAACTCGGCAGAGGGGTGTGCGATGAAGCCATGGTAAAGAGCCTGCATCAAGTCTTGCACCGCTCAACCCCAGTATCAATCCGGTTGAGGCCTCGATAGCGACAGTCGGAGTCGTACCCCTTCGGGTATTCTCCCCAAATGCCCACTCGCCACCTGCTCTCCATCGTCCTGGCCACCTCGCTTTTCGCCCTCTCGTTCACCCTGGGCTGCCGCCAACCCCCCTCCCCCACCTCCCACTCCTCGGGGGCCGTCTCCAACGTCGCCGACAGCCGCCCCGAAACTCGAGCTGACAGCCGTCCGCCCGCCTCCGCCGCGCCCTCCCGCCTCGACTGGTGGCGCGACACCCGCCTGGGCATGTTCATCCACTGGGGCCTCTACGCCATCCCCGCTGGTCAATGGAGCCCGGCCCACCCCAATACCCACGGCGAGTGGATCCGCTCCGAAGCCAAGGTGCCCCGCGCCGAATACACCGCCGCGATGCTCCACCGCTTCAACCCCACCCGCTTCGATGCCGACGCCATCGTCCGTGCCGCCAAGGACGCCGGCATGGGCTACCTCGTCATCACCACCAAGCATCACGACGGCTTCTGCCTCTTCAACTCCGCCCACACCGATTTCGACGTCATGTCCACGCCCTTCAATCGCGACATCATGCGCGAGATCGCGGACGCCTGCCGCCGTCACGGGCTCCGCATCGGCTGGTATTACTCGATCATGGACTGGCACCACCCCGACTACCTCCCACGCCGCGATTGGGAAACCGACGCCACGCACCCCACCACCGGTGCCGATTTCGACCGCTACATCGCCTACATGAAAGCCCAACTCACCGAACTCCTCACCAACTACGGCGACATCGGCGTCCTCTGGTTCGACGGCCAGTGGGAAGGCCAGTGGAACGATGTCCGCGGTCGCGACCTCGAAGCCCACGTCCGCGCCCTGCAGCCCAACATCATCATCAACAGCCGCGTAGGCCGCGGCGGCGGCGCATATGGCCTCGATGGCGCGCGCCTGGGCGACTACTCCACCCCCGAGCAGTTCATCCCCGAAACCAACCCAGGCATCGACTGGGAAACCTGCATGACCATGAACCGCCACTGGGGATACAACGCCGCGGATAAAGACTTCAAATCCGCCGCGACGCTCATCGCCCAGACCGCCGACATCGCCAGCAAAGGCGGCAACTTCCTGCTCAACATCGGCCCGACCGCCGAGGGCGATATTCCGCCCGAATCGGTCGACCGTCTGGCGGCCATGGCGACCTACATGGCCGCGCACGCGCCGTCGATCAAGGGCACCCTCGCCAGTCCCTTCCCCGCCGCACTCCCTTGGGGCGCGTGCACGATGCGGCCAACGGGGCCGCAAACGCGCCTCTACCTGCATGTGAAACAGGCCCCCGCCGATGGCCGCCTCGTGTTGCCGGGTTTGCTCAATACGCCGGTCGCCGCGCGGATCATGGGCGAATCCCAAGCCGTTTCCCGCGCACCCCTCGCCGTCACGCGCGAAGGCGAGAACGTCGTCGTTTCCCTCGCGGGCAACCCGCTCCGCACGCCGGGCGTCATCGAACTCGATCTCGAAGGCACCCCCGACGTTGCCACGCCCCCCGCCATCACCGCCAGCGCTTCCATCTTCGTCGGCACCACCAGCGTCACCGCCTCCTCCACCCAGAAAAACGTCACCCTCCGCTACCGCACCGACGGCAACCCGCCCACCACCAACGACCCAACCTTCCCTCCTGCCGGCGTCACACTTCACGATTCCGCCACCGTCAGCGTGCGCGCCTTCCGCGATGGCCGGGCCGTGAGCCCGGTTTCCACGCGAGCCTTCGAGCGTGTCACGCCTGCGCCCCCCGTCGCCGCCAATCCCGCGCGCCTGCCCGGCCTGCGCGTGCAGACGCTCCTTCTCCCGGGCGACATCAAGGCCCTCGACGAGATCGCCCCGAAATGGGCCGATGCCGCGACGCCGTCAAAGTACGTCCTCGACTTCTCCCTCACCGCCCGCCCCCGCGAGCGTCACTTCGCCCTCCGCTTCACCGGCTTCATCGATGTCCCCATCGCGGGCGTCTACCGCTTCTTCACCGCTTCCGACGATGGCAGCCGCATCCGCATCGGCTCCACCCTCGTCGTGAACAACGACCTGCCCCACTCGCTCAAAGAAGAATCCGGCGACATCGCCCTGGCCGCCGGCCTGCATCCCATCGAAGTCGAGTTCTTCGAGAACTGGGGCGGCTGCGAACTCACCGTCTCCTGGCAACCCCCCGCCCAGCCCAAGGCCCTCATCCCCGCGCACCGCCTGCGCCGCGAGCCGTGATTCCGCGTTGATCGGCACACTGCTTCGATCCCCCCCCACATGATCCTCGGCACCACCACCGCCGGCGAGTTCACCCGTCGCGCCTTCCTCGCCACCCTCGCCCTCGCCGGCGCGGGCTACGCCATCCTGCCCCGTGCGCCGCGCTCCACCGCCTCCATCCCCCTCGGCCGCGTCGTCATCGACTACTGGGAAAAGTGGACTGGCATCGAGGGCGACGCCCTGCAGACCGTTATCGACGAGTTCAACGCCACCCACTCCCGCATCTGGGTCCGCCGTACGCCCGTCTCCGAAATCATGAGCAAGGCCATGGTCGCCATCAGCGGCGGCGACCCGCCCGATGTCGTCGGCCTCTTCAGTTTCAGCGTCCCGCAGTTCGCCGAAACGAGCGCCGCGATTCCATTTGATGAACTGGCCTCCGCAGCAAACACCACTCAACCCGCCGTACACATCGACCCCGACGCCTACGCCCCCGCCGTCCTCCGCCTCCTCTCCCACGGCAACCGCCAGTGGGCGGGCGTCAGTTCCATGTACAACCTGGCCCTCTATTCCAACCGCACGCTCTTCCGCGAAGTCGGCCTCGACCCCGACAAGCCGCCCCGCACCATCGAGGAACTCGACGCCCTCGCCCCCCGCTTCGACCAGCGCAACTCCTCCGGCACCCTCGAACGCGTCGGCTTCCTCCCCCGCCTCCCCGAGTGGTGGCCCTACTTCTGGCCCGTCATGTTCGGCGGTCGCCTCTACGACCCCACTGCCGACAAGGCCATCCTCACCGATCAGCCGACCATCGACGCCTACTCCTGGATCGCCTCCACCGCGGCGCGACTGGGCATCACGCAGGGCCGCGACTTGGCCGCGAGTTTCTCGCGCTCGTTCCACTCCCCGCGCGACCCCTTCATCTCGGGCAAGGCGGCCATGATCGTTCAAGGCCCGTGGATCGCCAACTTCATCAAGGCCTACAACCCGGCGCTCGACTACGCCGCGTCGCCCGTGCCCGTCGCCAGCACCATCTACAACCCCACCCAGCCCCGCGGCATGCTCGAAGCCGACGTCCTCATCATCCCCCAAGGCTCCCGTCACCCGCTGGAAGCCTTCGAGTTCGTCGCCTGGATGCAAACCCAGCACGCCCAGGAAAAACTCGCCCGCCTCCACGGCAAGGGCTCGCCCCTGCGCCGCGTCTCGCCCGGCTTCTACACCGGCCACGTCAACCGCTCGGTCGCGGTGCACGATGCCATCACCGCCAGCCCCGATGTCCTCGTCCTCCCGCAGACCCGCTCCTGGCAGGCCTACGCCGACTTGATGAACGGCATGTTCGACGCCATCTGGCGCGGGGCCGACGTCCGCGCCACGCTCACCGATGTCGAGCAGCGCGCCCAGGCCATGCTCGACCAGGCCGCACGCCTCCGCGCCAAGCGCACGGGTGCCGCATGAGCGCCGCCTCCACGCGCCGCCGCAACCTCCGCGACCTCCGCCTCGGCCTCCTCTGGATCAGCCCCTGGCTCGTCGGCTTTGCCGTCTTCACCCTTGTTCCCGGCGCGCTCAGCGTCGCCTTCAGTTTCACCGACTACGGCCTGCTCGACTCGACGGTGTTCATCGGCCTCGACAACTACCGCGAACTCCTCCGCGACCCCATGTTCAAGGTCGCCATCGTCAACACCCTCGTCTACGCCATCGCTGCGGCGCTCGGCGGCACCCTCGCCTCGCTCGCCATCGCGCTCCTTCTCGAATCCCGACTGCGCGGTGCCGCGCTCATCCGCGCCATCATCTTCCTCCCTTCGCTGGTCCCCGTCGTCTCCGCCTGCGTCTGCTGGATGTGGCTGCTCAACGACCGCTTCGGCCTGCTCAACAGTCTCCTCGCCCGCGTCGGCATCGACGGCCCGAACTGGCTGGGTGACCCGCGCTGGGCCATGCCCTCGCTTCTCCTCATGAGCGTGTGGACGCTGGGCAGCCCGCTGCTGGTCGCGGGGGCCGCGATCCGCAACGTGCCGATATCGCTCTATGAAGCCGCTGACCTTGATGGCGCCACGGGCCTGCGCCGCTTCGCCGCCGTCACGCTGCCGATCATCTCCCCGGCACTGCTGTTCAATGCCGTGATGTCGCTGATCTGGTCCCTCCAGGTCTTCGGCCCGCCCTTCATCATGACCAAGGGCGGCCCGGAGAACGCGACGCAGGTCTACGCCGTGTACACCTACCAGAACGCCTTCACCTACGGCCGCATGGGCTACGCCTGCGCCCTCGCGTGGGTGCATGTGCTCGTCACCCTCGGCCTCACGCTCATCCTGCTCGCCTTCGCCAAACGCTTCGTCTACGCCCGTGCCGCATGACTCTTCACCCCGCATGACCATTGCTCGGCCTCAACCCGCTCGCCATTTCCGCCGTTCACCTGCGGCGCGCGTGCTGGCGCACACGCTTCTGTGGGGCCTCGGCGTGATCTATCTCCTCCCGCTCATCTGGATGGCCGCAGTCTCGCTCCGCACCCCCGACGACTCCGCGGCACCCGGAGGCGGCCTCCTGCCAGCATTTCCTCGCGATGGCCAGCCGCTCACTGGCTTCGAATACCTCCGCGCGCTCCTCGGCCAGGCCGCCGCCAACTACAGCGAGGTCTGGAACAGCCCCATCGCCGACTTCCCGCTCTACCTTCGCAACTCGCTCCTCGTCGCGCTCCTCAGCGTCCTCGGCATGGTTCTCGCCAGCAGCATCGTCGCCTACGGCTTCGCCCGTCTCCGCTGGCCCGGCCGCGATGCCACCTTCGTCGTCCTGCTGACCACCCTGATGATCCCCCAGGCCGTCGTCGTCGCGCCGCTCTACGTTCTGTTCAAGCACCTGGGCTGGATCGGCACCTTCAAGCCCCTCTGGGTGCCCGCCTGGTTCGGCGGCGCGTTCTCGATC
The DNA here is from genome assembly GCA_964588585.1 of uncultured Phycisphaeraceae bacterium. Taxonomy (GTDB): domain Bacteria; phylum Planctomycetota; class Phycisphaerae; order Phycisphaerales; family UBA1924; genus JAEUIX01. The sequence continues at coordinate 59,112 of CAZPPX010000002.1, read as the reverse complement.
TTCCTCCTCCGCCAGTTCTTCCTGACCATCCCCCGCGAACTCGACGAAGCCGCCCGCATCGACGGCTGCTCACACCTGGGCATCTTCACCCGCATCATCCTGCCGCTCTCCACCCCCGCGCTCGCCGCCGTCGCGCTCCTCCAGTTCGCCGCGACGTGGAACGACTTCCTCGCCCCCATGCTGTTCCTCAATCACCAGCACGATCACACGCTGTCCGTCGGCCTGCACATGTACCTGACCCAGCACGGGGGAACCCCTTGGAACCTGGTGATGGCTTTCAGCCTCATGGTCGTGGCCCCGGTGCTGGGGGTGTATGTGTTGGCGAGGCGGTTTTTCGTAGAGGGGGTGGGGTCGGAAGGGCTGAAGGAGTGATGGCGGCGCGCAATGTTTGGTAGATGTTCCATGTGGAACATGCACCACCCTCCCCCGGTCCTGACGGGGGAGGTGGCCGAGTCCGCGAGGCGTTGGGGGTTCTTGTTAGTGGTCCAACTCGCGTACAAGCCCAACGAGCACCCCTGCCGCCGGACGCGCGCCTCAGATCCACACCTGCACCACCAGCGTCGCTTCCTTGCCCATCGACGTCGCCACGTCGCCCACCACCATGGTCGCGAACTTCACTTCCGCTTCCAGGTGCGCGTCGAGCCACTCGTTGATGTGCTTATCCATGTACTCGATGCTCGACGGCGTCAACTTCGCCGTGAACGTCCGCACATGCGTCGCCCCCTGACCGGTCTTCTGCAGCGGCCGCTTCCAGCGCGACTCGATCTCCCCCGCCGCGGCACCGCCACCGCCGCTGAAACTGATCTTGGGCTTGGCATCGCCGCCCAGCCCGCCCCCTCCAGAGTTGGTGTCCGGGCTGCGACGCACGTTCGGGACCGGGGGGGTCATGGTCGGCTCCTGAATACCGGGACAGGGATCAAGCCAGGCAGGGAAATCGCCACGGCTTCTCCAGTATCCCAGAATCGAGCCGGGGCACAAGACCCCACGCACAGGATCACAACCCGCCAAACTTCACCCGAAGGATTCCCAGCCCGGAACTCGTTGGGCTCAGTCCCCACTCCCGCCTATCATCTCGACCCGTTTTCCCGCGAAAGGTCCGCCATGATCGATACCCTCAAGCCCGGCACCACCATCCGCTGCACCATCACCAAGAGCCCCAGCAATGCCGGTGGGCGAAAGACCCTCGAGCGGCTCATGCGGCTTGAGCCCGCCATCGCCAAGGGCCTGCGCCGGGCGCACCACAAGCGCCAGCAGAACCTCGAAGTCTACAACCGCGGCAACCGCGATTGGACCAAACGCGTGCCTTGCGGCAAGTTCGTCCAGCCCATCAAGGGTCAGGCCTGGTCCATGAAGTTCACGGCTCCGCTCGCCGCCGACCTCAAGTCCATCGAGTCGTTCATCAAGGTTGAGAAGGCCTGATGCCGTGGCACAGGCGTCCCGCCTGTGGCCTTTGCCTATTGCCAAACGTGACCGGTTCCAGCACACACAACACCGCCAGCCGGATGGCCCATCGGGCCCTTTGGCTCGCGGCGTGCTCGCTTTGCGCGGGCACCCTCGCCGGGTTCGCGGCGTGCGATCGCAAGCCCCCCACTTCCAGCGCCATCACCCCTCCACCGCCCCGCACACCGGACCACACCTACACCGTCCGCGGCGAGGTCATCGAACTGCCCGATGGCCGTCCGCAGTCGGCCTTTCGCGTGAAACACGAAGCCATCGACAACTTCGCCGACGGCACGGGCAAGATCGTCGGCATGGGCGCAATGGTGATGGAGTTTCCGTTGCCGCCTCAGCCGCACGGGCCGGAGATTAACTCGGCCAATCTGAAGCGAAGCGACAAGGTGGAGATTACGTTTGCCGTGTGGTGGAAAGGCGAGCCGCCGATCCGCTACCCGGATTACCTCGTGACCGCGCTCAAGCGTCTGCCGGCAGATACGGCCTTGGAGTTCAGGCCCGCGAAGCCGCCGAAGCCGTGATGGTCATCGCGAAAAAAAACCCAGCGCCTAGCGAAGTGCCAGGCACCGGGTCTCGTGGGGGTCTTGTGGAAGCGGGTCAGAAGCCGGGCGGCAGATGACGTAGTTACCTAGATGCGCCGGACGGAAAGTCCCGTCAGCGTTGGGGGGGCGGATGTCCCTACGCGGCATATTTTCTGACGGTTGCAGGCGAGCCAAGATTTTTTGACCCCAATGTTGGGTGGCCTGCCCCCGGCGCGCTCCAGAGCCGAAACCTGGCCTATTTGGCCGATTTCAGGCCCAGTGTGTCCATCACCTGCTTCAGGTCCGACCACACCTTGGCCCTGTTCTCATCGGTGTATTGCCTCAGCAAGAACGCGGGGTGGAATGTCGGCATCACCGGCACGGCAAACCCGGTCCTCGGGTGGGTGAACGTCGTCCAGTGCCCGCGCAGGCGACCCATCGAGTCGCTCGTTGCCAGCACGGTGCGGGTGGCTGGCAAGCCCAGCGTCACGATCGCTTCGGGCCGGATCGCATCCACCTGATCAAACAGGTACGGCTTGCACAGTTCGGCTTCTTCGATGGTCGGCGTCGCGTTGTCGGGCGGGCGGGTCTTGAGCACATTGGCAATATACACCGCCCCGCGCGACAGGCCCATCGCCCCCAGCATCTTCTCCAGCAGTTGGCCCGCGCGGCCCACGAACGGCCGCCCGGTGCGATCTTCCTCGGCACCCGGCGCCTCGCCGATGAACATAAGGCGCGCGCATGGATCGCCCTCGCCGAAGACGATGTTGGTGAAGTTCATGTTGAAGGATTTGTGCGGCGCGTCGGCCTCGTAGCGGGCGCGGATGACATCCAGCCGCGCTTGCGCGGCAACCGGGTCGCGGCCTTCCCCACTCACTCCCCCACTGCTTTCGCGGACACTCACATGTGCCATCGCAGCCCGTGATTCGCCTTCAGCGGCTTGGACCGACGCCACCGCCACACCGCCGCGCCGGTAGACCGGCACGAAGTCCACGCCCATCAGGCGGCTGGTGGTGGCGTGCTGGGCGACCAGACGCCTGAGATTGGCGGGCAGTTTGGGCTCGACGTGCGGCATGATTCCAGCGTAGCCAGCAACTCCGCCACTGGACATCCGGAAACAAAGCCCCCCGCCGAGCGCGGCGGGGGGCAGGGGAAAGAGGCTGGATTCAAGGCGAGAACAGGCACCGATCAGTTCATCGGCACTTCCTGCACGAACACGATGCGGGGCTTGTCACCCATCTCCTTCACGTTCGAGCGGTCGAGGACCATCACGAAGCGTTTCTGCACGCTGGGCACTGCGGGGTCAAAGGGCGTGGGGGTATTGACGTCGGACTCGGTGTAGCCACGCACGATGAACCAGGCACAGAACACGTCGCTCCGCACCGAGAGGCTGCCCATCGCGGCATTGGCAATGACGAACTTCTCCGAGATGTCGTCGGGCAGCGACGAAGGCACAAACGGCCCGCGCTGGCGGAACGGGTTTCGATAGACCGCGCCGGTCAGGCCTTCGACCGACTTGCCCACGTCGAGCCCGAGGTCGAACTCGTCGTTGCTGGGCTCATACGCGGGCGCCAACTTCGCACCGTCGCGTGCAAAGCGGTCGATGCTGATGTCCTGCGGGTAATCGAGGTCGGCCTTGGGGAAGTTGCCCAGTTCGGTGTAGAGGGTCTCGATGTTGGGGATCGCGGCCCGCTGCGGGGTGTCGGCTCGCGTCGCGCCGGCATAGCGGGCGCAGAGCAGTTCGCCCACCGCAGCCAAGCCCGGGGATTCACGCAGGGCGGGAATGCCCGTGAAGAACTGCCGCGCGAAGGCCGGGTCGTCGCGGGCGACGATGTCATTGGGACGACGGCCGTCGGGCCAGAAGATCTGGCCGTCGTGGAAGTTCACATCGATTCCGAAGCGGAAGTTCGCGATGTTCTCGCGGCCGAAGGCCCGCGTCTGGACGACGGACTTGTCGCGATAGGCCCGGAGTGTCGCGGCGAGGTCGTAGGTTTCGAGCCAGTTGGCGTAGAGCGAACGGAGTTGGGCCGCCTGCTCGAAGTTGCTCGTGGCCGCCACGTCCATCACGCGATAGAGGTTGGTCGAATAGACGTCCCCGCCCCCGATGTAGTTGAGCGACCGCGTGTTGTCAAAGCCCATGAGGGCACGCCGGCTCGGGCCCATCCAGCCGGTGAGGTCGGGCGAGAGCATGGGCACGGAGCGAAGGACGCCCGCCGAAGCCGTGTTGGCGTTGATGGTCCCATGGACGATGGAGTCAATCGACCCGAACTTGTTGAGCCGGAAGCGATCGATGAGGCCCAGGGCGAGGGGCACACCCGCGCCGAAGCGCTGGTCGCCGATGAGGCGGCCATCGCGGAAGCGATCGCGGGGCGCATCGAACTCGCCGTTGGCCGTGGTGGCTCCGGAATCATCGACGAGGTCGAGGTAGGGAACGAAGCGATCGGTGCGGAGGCACCCGCGGTCGAGGCAGCCGCCGATGTCGTTGTTGCCCAGCAGCGGGTCGCTGGTCTCGGTGACATGGGTGGCCCCGAGGCGGTAGTCAGCGGGCATGGTGCGCACACCGTTGTAGAGGGGCCAATCGAGTTCGCCGGCGAAGTCGAAGTCGAGGGCCTGGGCGATGGCCTCGCTGAGGGTGGTCCAGCGTCGGTCGGGATCGGTGATGAGGTTGCCGTCGAGGTCAAGCGGGGTTTCGTAGGGGGAGATCGCCGGGATGGTGAGGAGGTCGGCGGGGCGGAGGCCCGCGCCGGGCAGGGGCTTTCCGCCGCCGTCGTAGATGCGGGGCAGATTCATGGGGAACTGGATGTACTGATCCGAGAAACGGATGCCTGACTGGTTGCGAAGGAACTGGAGGCGGTTGCGGATGCGTTCGCGCTCGGGGATGCCACCGGCCAGGTTGAAGCGTGGCTCGTAGTCCAGGAAGCGGTCACCCGAACGATTGTCCTGAAGTTGCGGGGCGAGGTTGATGGTTTGATGCAGCACGACGGGAATCCCGCCGGGACGGCCATCGCCCATCGCCTTGCGGACCAGCGCCGGAAGGCCGGTGAAGACTCCGGCGGCGATGCGTGCCACCTGGATCCGCGGGAAGTTATCGTTGTCGGTGTTGTTGGAACCGGTGATGTCGGCTCCGGTCGGGCCGCTGGCGGCAGGCAGGTTGATGATGTCAAAGGTCGTATCGGTCGTGTAATCGGCCTGCACGCGCCGACGCCCATTGACCACGTCCCAGTTCAGCGAACTGCGGACGGACAGTGCGGAGAGGGCGGGGCTGAGGGGCTCGATCCCGGCGCGATGCGGGAGCGAACTCTTGACCTCCATGCAGTAGGCCGGGATGACGCCGATGGGCACTTCAGGAAGCAGGTCGCAATCCTGGCTCGAGAGGTCGTTGCAGACTCGATCCCGGTACAGCGGGACGCCCAGTTTGGGATCGGCGGGGCGGCGGATGGTGCCCCAGTTGATGAAGGCGACGCCGTCTTGCGCGCCGCTGTTGATCGCGGCGTTGGTGTTATCCAACCGGAAATCAGCGACATCGGGCACGCGACGGTGGAGCGTCGGAGTCGTCCATGTCGTCTCCAGATCGTCGAACCGATCCTCGGGGGTGCTGTCGGCCAGCGCGCGGCGCCATGGGTTGGGATCACGCAGCACGTCCACCAACGCGTCGTTGCCCAGGAGATTGGCGATGGGGACGTTTCCGCGGCGATAACTGGTCGTCCCGTCGGGGAAGCGGTCGCCTTCGCTCTCGAACGTGGTCTCGCCGGCGTTGGCGTGCGCGGGCGTGAACACCTCGCGCTGCACACGCCACAGTCGCACCGCGCGACGCGCATCAAAGAACTCGCGGCGGCGGTCGGGCTCACCCACCCCCGGGATGACCTGTGGGCGCGGCTCCACGGGCTGCATCGTGATGGGATTGATCCGCAACAGTCGCGTCGGGGGGTTCTTGAATGTCGGCTGCCGCTTCAGGTCACGCAGGTTGCGACCATCAACCAGGTTCTCCGGGTTCTGGCTGTTGGGGATGCGGGGCAGGGCATTGCGCTGGGTGTAGGAGGGCTCGCTCGCGACAAACGACATCCCGAGCGGTTCGAGCGTAGACAACTGGTTGCGGAACCAGCGTTCGATCATCAGGTCGGGCTGGTCGCTCTGCCCCACGCTGCGGATGGTGGGATCGCTGTTGTTCATGCGGTTGAAGATGCGCTGGAAGTTGTTGTCGGTGACGTAGAACCAGCGGGTCTCGCCCGGCTCAAGGGTGATGGCGCGGCGATCGGTGTGCGTGCCGTCGGTGCCCACCAGGGCGTAGTAGCGGCCGCTGAACTCGATGTAATAGCGGATCTCATCGAGTTGCACGCGCCGGATCTCGTCGGCCTGCGAGTCGTTGGGAAGCGGGAGTTTGTCCGACGCGCCGTTCGCCAGCCCGTTGACCGCATTGAAGCGCTCGCGGGTTTGATCGGGCACGATCCGGCCGTTGCGCGTGGCCGAGAGCGAAAGCGGCGCATCGAACGGATTGTGCAGTTGGAAGGCGAAGGCTTCGACGATGTGGTCGGGGTAGCCGGTGTCAAGGGGCACGATCTCGCCGGTCGAATCCCGGGTGCCGCTGGGGAGCACGCGCCCGAGAATGGTGACGCGGACATCCGCGCCGCCGCCAATGCCGCCGCCGGGCGCGGGGGGACGATCGAACTCGCGGTCGCCCGAATCGGGCCGGCCGATGGGCGTGTCCACATAGAGCATCATGCCCAAGGCCTGCACGATGAAGGGTTGGGGCGTGACGCCGTAGACGTTCATCGCCCGCTGCGACAAGAGCGTGTCCTGCACCACACGGGGGGGCTGCGCATCAGGGTTGGTGCCCGGGTTGAGTTGCGTGAGCGCAGGCGCCAGGCGCGAAGCACCCAAGTCGTGCTTCGCGGCGACGCGCGGGGCCAGATCGCCCGTCTGGGCGACGCTGGTCCACCCCGGAAAGGCGACATAGCGCTCGGTCACATCGAGCGGATTGACCTGGTCGGCACGGAGGCCCATCCGGTAGCGCATGCCCTCGTCGATGAGGGTGCTCAGGATCACCGGACGATCGGCCGCCTCGGTCAGACCGCGGGTGGGCATCTGCCCACCGTCGGGCCGCTTGATGAACTCGAAACCGTCGGTATAGGTCGTGTTGCGACGCAAGGCCTGGATGCTCGGCGGCACGTTGGTGCGATCCGCCTCGCGCGGCCAGCGGGGGCGTAGCGCGTAATCGCGATAATCCTGCGTCGTGAAGATCGGATTGCGGGGCGGATAGATGAACCGGTTGGTGTTCAAGGCCAGGTCGCCCGAGTCGCGCGGGTCGAGCAGGTCTTCGGTGCGATCGTCGGGATGAATCGGATTGGCCGGGTCGCGGTAGGTGCTGTAGGCACGACGGCCCGCGATCAGGTTGGCCGCCCAGTAAGAACTCAGGCGCAGGGCCAGTTCGGCGCTGTTGCCGGTGTAGGCGTTTTTGGCGCGTCCGCCCCCGTAGTGCAGTTTGTGCTCGGCGCGAGGGACGGTGCCGTTGGAGTTGCTGCCGAAGACGAACCAGGCCGACGACTGCGGATTGGGGCCCCCTGTGCCCAGACCCGAATACGGGAGGAGCGAATCGCCCGCCGCGCGCACGATTCCGGAGACCCATCTCTGCCGCTCGACTTGTGAGGGCGTGCCCGAGAGCGACGCCAGGGCCTCGGAGAGGTCGATCTTCACGTCACTCTCTCTCAACCGACCCTCGTAGCCGGTGACATCCGCAAAGGAGACGAGCGGGCGCCCACCGCTCAGCGTGGTCAACCGACGCCGCGCGTCCACCGATACCTGCAGGAACGCGTCCGGGTCCATCTGTCCATCGAGCGTGCCCAGGGGTTGATTGGGTGACACCAGGTCGCGACCGAGTGTTTCCAGTTCCATCGGGCGGTTGTCGCGGAAGGGCGACAGGTGAATGAACTGCTTGCTGTCACCGGAGAAGCGACCGCCAGTGGCCGCTTCCAGACGCGAGGTGGAGCGCGGATCGTTTACCCCTTCAAACGTGCGGAGTTCGATCTCGTCCTGAATCGTGAAGAACCCGGGCGTGATGTAACTGCCCGCCGCCAGCCGCTCGTTGCGATCCGCGAAGGGCACGATGCTTCCGTCCGGAGGGGGAAGCATCTCGTTGGTGTCGGCAAAGAGACGGTACTGGTCGGCGGTGTTCACCAGCCAGGAGCCGGGATCGCGCGCAAACAAGCGATAGAGGCGGGCCCGATCAGTCGCCGTCCAATGGGAATAGTCCACGGGTTGCTGACCGGGAAAAGCATCAAATGGCCAGATGCCCACGGGCGTGGAGAGCGGGCGGAAGAACCCGCGGTTGCCGGTATTGGGTTCCCAGGCGCGCCCGTTCGGGGGCGTGAGGCCTGTTACCTTGGCTTCGATCAGGGCCGCGAAACCGGCACCGCCCACATCGTCAGCAATGCGCCGCGTGACGCCGTCGCTGGTGTTCCAGGTGCCCCCGTAACTGGGCTGGCGATAGTTGGAAGGGAACCCGGCCGCCGCGGGCAGCAGTGGCTGCGAGAAGCCTTCGTACCCCGTGCGGGGCCAATGGTTGTAGGCGTCGGCCAGGCGCAACTGGCGCTCAAGATCGATATCCGAGGGCAGCGCCCCGGCCATGGCCCAGGCGTCGGGCGCGGTGCGCCACTGCGTGGCGGTGTTCACGTTCACCTTGCCCGAGAGGTCGATGATGCGGGCCGCCGCGACGATGCGCAGGTCCGGGCTCTCGCGGATCAGGTTCCGGATGAGGTCGTCGTCGGTGCTGAAGCGACCGTCGCGACCGGGGTCGGAGACATCCTTAAACTCGAACCAGCGCGAGTCGATGATCCCGTCGCCGTCGGCGTCGGCATACTGGTTGTCGAAGTACTCCCAGTCGGCCGGCACGATCGACCCGATATCCGTCTGCGTGTACAGACGCGGCAGCACGCCCAGCCGTGCCGAGCCCGCGCGGTTCTCACGAAGGGGGCGGAACATCGAGCGCTGACGGGCGGTAAAGTCGTACGGGAAGAACTCGAAGGGCACCGTCCCGGCGTTGCCGACGGGCCGAACGTCGGTTCGACCGAATGGCCAGAACGTCGGCAGCGCCAGATCAAGCGTCGGGTTTCCGTCCGCGTCGAGCAACGTCAGATTCGACGTGGTTCGCCAGCGATTACCCCCGAGGCCTGCGGGATTGTCGAGCCCGACGCCGGGCTTGGCGCCCCAGTTGTTCCGCAAGGTGGCCAGGTTGATGAAACGCCCGTCGGGGGCGACATTGGAGATCATGTCCCAATCACGCAGGTCGAGCCACGGACGCTGGGGATCGCGGGGATCGATCAGTTTCCCGTTGTTCCCGCGCAGGCGGAGCCAGGTGGGGTCGCTCGACGCGAGGAACGGTGAGGTGGCTTCACGCGGGTCGATATCACTGGTCGAGAGCCAGGGCGTGACCACACTGCCCGGTCGCTGGCCGGCTGGCGGTGCCTTCTCGTTGTTGGGCACGTTGTCGGCGCTCACATAGCCCGGGCGATAGCGCAGCGCCGGATCGAGCGTCTGCGCGTGTAAAAACGGGCTGATCGACGGGTTGTCCACCAGCACCCGCTCGTAGCGATCCGTGTTGGGATCACGCGGCAGCGTCGGGTCACCCGAGCCGGGCACGCGCACCACCTTGAACACATCATCCCCGACGACCCGCGCGAGGTAGTCGGTGACGTCCCCGATCTGCTGTTCCAGTTCGCCATGCTTCTTCAGCGCGGCACTGGCGCGGCGATCCGTCTGCCCGATCGTGGCATACACCGCCACCAGGATCACCATCAGCGCCAGCACGCCCACGACAATGACCAGCACCGACCCGCGTTGGTCGCGGCCTCGGCCCAGCATGGCGCGGAGTTTCGTGTTCATTGACTTCATCGAACCGCTCCTGCGGCCTGTGCCGCGTCTCGCTCTTCAAACCACCCACCCACTTCACCCAACCCCCACGCACCCAACCCACTCGAACTGCACCACACCACGCGGGCACGCCTTCGTGAACGCGAATCAGAATGCCGAACCTTTCGATGCCTCGGGCACCGGCAAGATGATCTGGAACGTGAACTCCTGCTTCGGGTCGTTCGGATCGGCGACGGTCATGGTCACACGGATCATCGTGGGCCAGGGCCAGGGAACCGTCTCGGGCTCCAGCAGCACGTCGCCATCGACCGCGTCGTAACTGCCGTTGCGGTTCACATCCACCAGCAGGGCGGGCTTGGCGATGTCACCGGCCGCGAGGTCATAGCGGCCGTTGCCGTTGATGTCGGTGGTGAGCACCCAGCCCCGGGGAACAGGGTCACCATCGCGCAACGGTGGAAGCAGCCCGCCAGCGGGCGGAGGGGTCGCGGGGGCATAGGTCGGATCGACAAACCCAAAGCATGAATAGACGGGTTCGAGCGACGCCCCGGGCGTGCGCGGGTCGTAGCGCCGCCCCCGGTCAAAGGCGGCATCGGGGCTGATGAGGAAGCGCGGGATCGCGCGGGTGAACGTCGAGCCGTCACGCCGCGTCACGGTCTGGCGCTTCTGCGTGAAGTACGGATGATTCCCCGACAGGCCCGCCACCGGCGCGTCGGCACCGGTGAAGGGGCGGATGGTGTAGTTCACGAAGTTCCCGCCCGACGGGGGCTGGCCCGGCGCGGGTGGCGCTTGACCATCCTGCGCGGCATCGATCACGCGCTCCTGCCCGTACCAGACGGTGCGACCGATGGTCTGCTCATCGATCGTCTCGACCTCGCCAAAGGTCCACTCGACGATGAACTCGGTGCACCGCGGGACAAACACCGACGAGGCGAGCATCAACTGATCGGCACGGTCGTAATCCTGCTGCACGCCCGGCGCTGGAAGGCCCAGGTAGTTCGGGGGCGTGGGCTCGGCCCGCACGCGACGGCGAAGCGACGGGTCGATCTGGCCGCCGACCGAGATGCCGTCGGAATCGGCGGGCAGGCCCTGCATCATCCACGCCTGGATGCGGCTGGTGAAACTGAGGGTGTTCACGTCGGCCGAGTCGGCCGCGCGGCCGCCCACGAAGGGCACGAAGAGTTTCGACAGTTCGCGCTCGAAGGTGCTGCCCGCGGGCACGTTGATGAGCCCGAGCGTGCGCGGGTCGGGGGCACTCTGCACGATCGTGCGAATCTCGCTGAGTGAAGTGGTCGCTATATCGACCACCCCGCTGGAGAAATGGGGGGTTTCGACCGCGCCACCCGCGCCGAAAGCGGGGCGGGCGACGTCATTGACCTGGGGCAAAGGTGCCACCACATTGAGCCGCCGGAAGATCGAGGGTGCCGCGGGTTGGAGGGCGATTTGATAGTCGCTGTCGCGCAGCCGCTCGGGGATCATCGCCGCCAGCGACGGTGACATCACGCCCCCCACCAGCAGCGCGTTCGGCTCAACATTGGCTGGCGGCGTCAAGAGCGTGACGTGCCGGACCAGCAACCACTCGGAGGCGTAGCGATCCGGGTTGAGGCCCTGCACGACGCCAAGCCCGGCACCGCCCAAAGACGTGTCGGGGATGATCGTGTTGTTGTCGTTCAGCGGCACGACGGGCAACTCGAAAAATCCGGGGATCGTCCGCCGATTGCCGTGCCCGTAGTACACCCGCGCTTCGGTGGCTCGCGCCACTCGATCGGGATGGCGGGGCTCGCGCACGGTCGAGAACTGGCCCTTGGCAAAGAACACGATCTCGTCGGTGCGTCGCCCGCGGGGGTTCGGGTCGTTGAGATACCCCTGCACCGCGTCCGCCCCGGGCTGCATCGATGTGCCCGGAACATACTGCCCGTTGTTGTCCGCGTCGGCACCCGCGTTGCGGATCAGCAGATAGCCATCGCGCGACATGGCGGAAAAGTCGGCCCGCATCTGCCGCTCGATCGCCGCCGCGGCGGTCGTCACCGCGCTCAGCCGCTTGCCCGAGGCGACGGTTTCGCCCGTCACGCGGAAGACCGCGCCGACGCCCACCGTGATGATCGCCACCGCGAGGGCCGCGACGAGCAACTCCACCAGTGTGAAGCCTCTTGCCGAGAACCGGCCCGGTGTGAAGCCACGGCCCGAGGGCGAGTTGGTTCGCGCGCGACCGTTCATGGGTTCACCTCGAAGACCTTCACCGCCACAGGGTTCTGCGGCGTGTACAGAATCTGCCGAATCTCGCTGGGTGCCTGCGTCACGCCCTGGCCGTTGTTGCCCGCCTGTCCGCTGGCCACCACGCCCGCGGGCACGGCCGGGCTGACGCGTACGCCAAAGCCCACGCCGAAGGCTTCATCCGCGGGCCCGAGCACGTTGTAGACGTTGCCCAGGTTGTCCACGATGATCTGGCCAGGACGGCTGACATGATTGAACGCCAAGTCGGTCGAGGGCACGATCTGGATCACATCCCGACGCGTCTGACCAGTGAACGGGTCTTCCACCGGGCGGAACACGGCCGTGGTGGTCCGGGGTCGCGAATAGACAAAGCCTTCGCTGTTGCGCCCGTCGAGCGCGGGCTCGCCCGCGGCATCTTCCGACACCGGCCACTTGCGTTCCGGCGGGGCGATGCCACGGTCGAGCAGGGCGGAATACAGCGTCTGCTGGCGGGGAATGCGGATGCGGGGATCGATCCGCCGCACGAAGACCGCGACCTGAACCTTTTCATACCCCGGGGGCATGTCGGCCATGTTCGTGGGCACTGCGGGCGCACCCTGGCGGGCCGGCACCTTGCGACGAACAGCCAAGTCCCACACAAACTGCGGGTTGCGCAGGCCCGATGAATCAGCCGGGTAGAGGCGGTCGCCCAAGGGCACGAACACGGGCCGCTGCACGCGCTGGTTGGCGAGGTCGCTACCCAACTGTATCTCAAGTCCGAGTTGCGACCAAGCTCTTCCGCGTGCATCCAATGAGACAGGCAACCACCTGGCATCTTGTGGGATCTGCAAACCAGTTACCGTGATCGGTAGCAGCCCGGGGTTTGGCTGACTCGGGGTTGGTGCCGCTCGCCAGAAATCGCCGGTAGCAGGGTCAACTCGAGGTCTCGCCCACAGCGTCCAAAAGTCTGCGTCCAAGGAAAATGGAACCGCTTCTGCCGCAGCATCGTTCCCACGAAATGCGGCCAACCGGGGCCGTGCTTGGAAGTACGCTGCCGCAGACCCAACCGCGAGTTCGCCGTAGGTAGTATCCGCAGCCACTCTTTGCTGCCTGAGAACAGCAGGAAGAACTGAGGCAAGCCCGAGCAATCCAATGCCAAGCACCAGTACCGCCATCAACACTTCGATGAGCGTGAATCCGAACGAATTTCGCTGTCGAGATTGTTGAATAAACATAATCACTCCCCCGCACATTCAAAGTATGCAGAGATGAACTCCGACAGGTCATCAGGATCAACCGTTCCGTTAAAATCAAAGTCAGCGAGCGGACAGGGCGGAGAGGCGAAAAAACATGCAATGAAACTTGCCAAGTCATCCGGATCGGTAACGCAGTTCTCGTCAAAATCGGCGCGGCAACCCAATCGAATAAGCAGTGCCGCGGTGGTTCCATCGGTGAAATCGGCGCGGATCACATGCCGGCATTTCGATGCCGCCATCGGACGCCCATCTTGACCATCGGACATCTCCATCGGCGCATGAATCATCGCAAGAGTCAGTGGCAATTGCGGCGCGACCTGTATCGTTGACCCCGTCAACATGACGATCTTCAGAACACCATCTGGATAGTCTGTCCAGATGCCGTGACGTGTTTGCGTAGTGTCTTGACAAGTCGCATGCAAGAAACCGAATCCATTGACCGAAGGACCGTACACGGAAGTAGCGAAGGCAGTTTGTCCAAAACTATTCATGGCAAACCACGGTCTGCCTCCATTCGACATGGCAAACGCCATATTGACACCGGTCAAAGATGTGATCGGCTGCTGGGTAATCGCGATCGGATCAATTTGACCATCCCATTCATGCCAAATGGAATCGAAAGAAACCGGCAGATCGATGGACGCAGAAAAACCAACGTCGCCTGATGTGTTCATCCACGCCGCATGCACCACTTCGAACGGAACACCCAAAACTGGGATGATGCGACCGCTGGACGCTATGGGTCGAATGTTAACACCAACTTGCGCGCAACACACATTTGAGCAAATCGTTGTGAGCGCAAGTACTGAAAGCACATTCTTGTTTTTCATGGGTTGATCCCCACCGAAGAGGGCCGGAGCGCGATAGGCCGCGCCTGCCCGGAGAATCGATCGACGGTGAACACGCGGCCTTTGGGCTGATCGCCCCCATCCACGGGCGTGCCATTGAAGTTCGTATCGCCCTCGATCCACCGCCTGATGTTCTGGCTCGTCACGTTGTTCCCCTGCACAAAAGCCGGGAACTGTGGCCTGAACGGGTCGGTACCGAGCCTGGCCGGGTCCCACTGGCTCAGGCGATAGATGCACCGGGTCTGCCGGTCGACGTTCACACCCAGGTCGCCCGCGAGGGCACGCTCGTCGTACAGCGCGATCTGCGACACGGCCTTCACCAGGATCGTGTCGCCCGAGCCATCACCCAGCAGCGCGTAGCGCCCCGCGAGGTCGGCCGCCGAAACGCGCGGGTCGCCATCAAAGTCTGAAGTGGCCAGGACGCGCTTGACCCACTGTTCAAGATCGGGCGCGATGTCCGCGCGCAACGCATCACCGACGTTGCGATTCGCCGCGGAGGGGCGGGGCGACACGACCAGCGCCGAACGCGTGTGCGACATCGTCATGCGGCCCGTGCCCGCCTCGAAGCGCACCATGAAGGTCTGGCGGTTGTAGCCGTCGCGGGCCGGGTTGCTCAGATTCGGGTCGAAGAACCCCGTCTCCGGGAACACCCACGCCGGCTCGGCGAGCGGATACCTCGACGCGCCGCCGTCGGTCGAGGCTTCGTACCACTCGCCGTCGATCATGCCCGCCAGCGCATACCCCCGACAACCCCAGAACGGCGGCAGCGTCACGGGCTCCACGCCGCCAATCGGCACGAAAACATCCTGATTCGGCTGGCCGAAGAGCGCCCCGAGCCCCAGGCTGTCGAGTTCGCCGACCTTCTGGCAGGCGACGATCGTGAGGGGCCCCGGGGACTCATAGAAGAAGACCATGCCCACGTCGCGGCCGATGCCCGAGCGGAGCGCGAGGGCGTGGCCCATGCTCAGGCCACGCTTGATGGATTCCTCGGCCCGCACGCGCTCGCCCGAGGCGATCATGGCCGAGAACGCGGGAATCGCGATGATCGACACCAGGATGATCACCGCGACCACCACGAGCATCTCGATCAGTGTAAACGCGCCGCGCGGGCGTGACCGGGCACGGCGAGCGGAAACCGAGTTGGTAAGGCCGCGGACGTTCATCGGCCCACCTCCGCGAGGTTGTCTTTGTTCTGCGCGTCCCACAGGGCCGCGTTGCCGTCTGCGGACCGGGCCAGGCGGTTGAGCTGGCCATCTGGCCCGGCTGACACAATGGCAAACGCACCCGCCCTGAGGCCCGCAGCACTGTTGAACTTGTCGGCCCAGCGATCCTCGGTGTCGTCGTAGAGCGCCGGAGGAATGTTGGCCGAGGCAACCTCGCCGAACTGCGGGTTGAGCGCGCCGCCCGGGAGGAACTTCCCGTGCATCGAGGGCTCCCAACGGAAGTACTCGATCGCACCGCCCCAGCGGTCTTGGAAGACGCGCGTGAATGGGCTGTAGCGCTCACGGTCGCGCGATACGTCGATAAGCGCATCGGTCATCGGCGCGCCGGTGTCCCAGGTGCCGTCTTCCTTCGGGCGACCTTGACCCGGCCCGTCGTAGCCATCGAGCAACCGGTCACCGATGCCCAGCAGGTAGTACGGCAGCGAGTATGGGCTGGAGTGATTGCCCGTGCTATCCAGTCGCTGCTGCTGAAGATTCGCCCCCAGACCCACCAGCGGTGGATAGAACCCAAACGACTGCTTGAACTGCTCCACACCCATCTTCAATGAGCCCAGGAACTGACGCTCAGCCGCTAAGCGGGCCTGTTTCACCATGCTGCCCACCGTCACCAGCGTGAGGGCCATGAGCACCACGATCAGCGTCATGGTGAAGACCAGTTCCACCAGGGTGTAGCCGCGGCGGGAACCATTTCCCGCGTGAACCCGATCGCTCGTGCTGCGTGTCTTGTTCATAGCGCGGCTCCAAACCACCCTTACCACCCACCAACATCAACTCCAACATCAACTCCAAACGCCCCACGAATCACCCGCAAAACTCCACACTCCCACCTGGTCCCGGCCGCCGCCCCTTCCCGGCGGCCCCGACTCCAACACCAACACCGCACCACACCCACCCTGAGGCCTGCGAGCCTTACAGCCCGCCGCTCTGGAGTTTGTCGATAATCGCCACCAGCGGCATGAACATCGCCACGACGATCGTGCCCACCGCGCCGCCCAGGAAGAGCACCAGCAGCGGCTCGATCAGTTTCACCAGCGACTGCACCGCGACATCGACCTCTTCGTCGTAGTTGTCAGCGATCTTCAAAAGCATCGCGTCCAGGTCGCCCGTCTCTTCGCCCACGTCGATCATGTTCACCACGATCGCATCGCACACCTTGGCCTCGCGCAGGGGCACGGCAAACGTCTCGCCCTCGCGGATGCTGTCGTGCACCTTGTTCAGCGCCTTCTCGAAGACGTAGTTGCCGCAGGTATCGCGGGTGATGGCGATGGCCTCGAGAATCGGCACGCCGGCGTTGATGAGCGTGCCCAGCGTGCGCGTGAACTTGGCGATGGTGGTCTTCTTGAGCAGGCCGCCGATGATCGGAATCCACATCACCAGCGTGTCGGTGACGGCCCGCCCGGGGCGGCCCTTGCGGGCCAGTTTCACCGTGATAAACGCGATGATCGGGAACAGCACGATCCAGATCGCGCCGGGGATCGACTGGCCCGGGTTCTTGCCGGCCATCCAGCCCGACATGTCGATCAGCACCTGGGTCAGCAGGGGCATGGCCACGCCGAACTCGGTGAAGATTTCCTTGAACTTCGGGATGATGAACACCATGATGAAGACGACGATGCCGACGGCGACGCAGACGACGACGACGGGATAAACCATCGCGCCGATGACCTTGCGCTTGAGGCGCTGGGCCTTTTCCATGAACTCGGCCAGGCGCTGCAGGATGATGTCGAGCACGCCACCGATCTCGCCGGCGTTCACCATCTTGGTATACAGGCGGTTGAACGCGCTGGGGTGCTTGGCCATCGCCTCCGAGAGGCTCGACCCGCCCTCGACGTCTTCGGAGACCTGCTGAAGCACGCTCTTGAGTTTGCTGGGTCGCAACTGCTCTTCCAGAATCTGGAGCGAGCGCAGCAGGGGCAGGCCGGCGTCCTGAAGCGTGGACAACTGCCGGGTGAAGGTGGTCAGTTGCTTGGCCGACACGCCGCCGAACGACGAGATCCCGCCGCCGGACTTCTTCTTTTTCTTGGTGGCGACCGCCGCTTCCTTCTTGGCGACGCCCTTCTGCTCGCGCACCGACGTCGGGAACAGGCTCTGCTGCTTGATCTTCTGGATCGCCTCTTCGCTCGAGTTGGCCTCGATCGAGCCCTTCTGGGCTTTGCCGGCAGCGTTCAAGGCTTCATAGGTGAAACTGGCCATGCGATTGCTCCCGTCTTGCCCCAAACCCCAGACTCAACCTCTACTGCTTTCTTCTTCTTTCCTGATTTCCTGCTTTTCCGCTGCGTTCGTCAACAGGCACCCACCCCTGAGGCCTGCACCCTTTCCCCGCCATCATCGATTCAACCCTCTTCCGCCAGCGTCTCACGCACCACTTCATCAATGGTCGTCTGACCCTCGAAGATCGCCATCAGGCCGCACTCGCGCAGGGTGCGCATCCCGGCCTTGCGGGCCTCGGCCCGCAGGATGTTCGTGCTGGCGTTGTGCATCACCATGTTGCGCAGGTTGTCGTTCATGCCCATGATCTCGAAGATCGCCATGCGCCCGCGATACCCCGAGCCGAAGCAGTTGTCGCACCCCTTGCCCTGGAAGATCTTGCGACCCGCGATCTCTTCGTGGCTCAGCGACAGTTCCATCATCTGCTCGTCGGTCGGGTCGACCGCCGCCTTGCACTTGGGGCAGATCGTCCGCGTCAGCCGCTGGGCCACGATGCCCTCCAGCGTCGCCGTCAGAAGGAAGGGCTCCACGCCCAGGTCCACCAGACGGATGATGCTGCTCGGCGCGTCGTTGGTGTGCAGGGTGGTCAGCACCAGGTGGCCCGTGAGCGAGGCCTGCACCGCGATCTCGGCCGTCTCCAGGTCGCGCACTTCGCCGACCAGGATCACGTCGGGATCCTGACGGAGAAAACTGCGCAGAAGCCGCGCGAAGGTGGTTTCCGCTTCCACGTTCACCTGGCACTGGCACAGACCGTCGATGTCGTACTCGACAGGGTCCTCGGCGGTCAGAATCTTGGTCTCGATGTCGTTGAGCGATTGCAGGGCCGCATACAGGGTCGTGGTCTTGCCGCTGCCCGTCGGCCCCGTCACGATCACGATCCCGTTGGGCTTGTTGATGAGCCGCCTGAACGTTTCGAGGTCGTCCTCGCGCATCCCGATGCGATCGAGGGCGAGTTTCACGTTGCTCCGGTCGAGCACGCGCATCACCACGCTCTCGCCGTACATCGTGGGCAGGACGCTCACACGCAGATCGACCGGGGCCCCGCCCACGGTCAGTTCGATGCGGCCGTCCTGGGGCAGGCGCCGCTCGGCGATATCCAGTTTCGCCATGACCTTCACGCGGCTGGTGATGGCCGGGCCCAGTTCCTTGGGCGGGGGAACCATCTCGTAGAGCACGCCGTCGATGCGGTACCGCATCTTGAACTCGCTCTCGAAGGGTTCAAAGTGGATATCACTCGCCTTGTCCTTGATCGCCTGGAGGAGCACCAGGTTGAGCAGTTTGATCACCTTGTTGTCGCTCGCGGCATCCATCACCGCGTCCAGGTCGATCGACATCCCGCCCTTGCTGCCCGCCCCGCCCGCCCCCGCCGCCAGGGCCTTCAACTTGTCGTCTTTCGCCAAGTCAGTAACCACGTCCGAGACCGACTCAGTCTTGGAATAGTGCTTCTTGATCAGGGCATCGATCGAGGGGGCATCGCCCACCACCGCCTCGACATTGAACCCCATCAGCAACCGGAGGTCGTCCACCGCCCGGAAGTTGTCCGGGCTCTTCATCGCGATCTTCAGTTTCTTACCTGAGGGGCTGTACGAAATCGGCACCACCTGGTACGCCTGCACCGACTCGGCCGGGATCGAGTCCTTGGCCTCGGCGGGAATCTCGAACGACGACAGGTCCATGTACCCCAGACCCGACTGAGCCGCAAGGCCCTCGTCGATGTCCTTCTGCTGGCAGTACCCCAGTTCCATCAGCAACTGGCCAATGGGCACCTTGCGGGTTTTCTGGATCGCCAATGCCTCATGCACGCGCTCGCGCGTGGTCGCGCCAAGTTTGCTGAGAATGCGGCCGAGTTTGCGGCCTTTGGTATCTTGAAGATCGGCTGGAGACAGTGGCATCGCTGGAAGGCTCCGGTGGCCAAACCCGACTATTCCAATCGTACATGATAACGCTTTGGTTCCAGCAACACACGCCGAAAAACCGCGTTTTCTGTTACGACATCACGTTTTTGATACGTTCTGATCGCCTGATTCGATCAACCCCGGCCCGTGTCAACGTCCTCGTTGTCGAGGTCTGCTCGGCCAATCGTCCGGCCCAGGCGGTGTACCTTGTCGCGCAGACTGCCCGGCTCCTTGCTCCGGTCGATCATCTCCTCGGCAGAAATCTTGCCACCCATGTAGTGCTGCCAGAGATGGTCGTCGAGCAACTGCATGCCGAACTTCTTGCCGGTCTGGATGCTGGAGTCGATACGGTAGGTTTTACCCTCACGGATGAGGTTGGCGATAGCGGGGGTTACCACCAAGAACTCATAGGCGGCGATGAGACCCGGGTTATCGACTCTGGGCAGCAGGGCCTGGCTGAGCACGCAGATGAGGGCGGTGGACAACTGGACGCGAATCTGGTTCTGTTGGCTGACGGGGAAGGCGTCGACCACGCGGTCGATGGTCTTGGCCGCGCCGGTGGTGTGGAGGGTGGCGAACACCAAGTGGCCGGTCTCGGCAGCACGGATAGCGGCTTCGATGGTTTCCAGATCGCGCATTTCGCCGACGAGGATGCAATCAGGGTCCGATCGCAGAACGCGGCGAAGGGCCTCGGCGAAACTGGGCACGTCGGTGCCGACTTCACGCTGGTTGACGATCGATTTCTTATGGTAGTGGTAGTACTCGATCGGGTCTTCCATCGTCACCAGGTGGCGGTCCATGTTCTGGTTGATGAAGTCCAGCATGGTGGCCAGGGACGTGGTTTTCCCCGAACCGGTGGGGCCGGTCACCAGGAACAGGCCACGGGGCCGGCGGATCAGTTCCTTGCAGATGTCGGGGAGGCCGATCTGCTCGAAGGTTAGCAGTTTGCTCGGGATCAAACGGCAGACGATGGCGAGGTCGCCACGCTGCTTGAAGATGGATACACGGAAACGGGCGGCATCGCCATAGGAGAAGCCGAAGTCACACCCGCCGCGTTCCTGCAGTTCCTGCTGGCGCTGTTCGGGGGTGATGGCCTTCATCAGGGCGACCATGTCATCGGAGGCGAGAACCTTGGTTTGAAGGTTCCGCAGGTGGCCGTGGAGGCGGATGGTCGGGGGACGCCCCACGGTGAGGTGAAGGTCGGACGCGCCGAGTTTGACGACGGTGTCAAGCAGGCGGTCCATTTGCATGGTGGACATGGGGCGTTACCTCACGAGGGGCGGGGCTTGTGAAGAGTGCGGTACTGAGTACTGAGAAGAGGGAAACGGGACAGGCGACGGTAGGGTGAATGGTACAGCCGCCGCGGGGGGCGGGCGAGGCTGGCGCGAAAAGACCATACGGCAGCCGATCGAAGAGGATGCGGAATCCTTTTCTTGGTAGTCAGTCTCCGGCCAATGGTCAGCGCGCTGTCCCTCAGGTTGATTGCCTGTCGCTCGCGTTTGGGCTCGTCGGCGATGGCCGATGCTTGCCCGAACAGTGGCGCTCTGGGACGATGTACCGCGCGCAATGTTTGGTAGTTGTTCCACATGGAACATCCTCACGTCGTGTACTATGTAGGTGTGCGTTGTGTGCTGTGCCCTCCCTGCCTACCATCTCGACCCATCCGGACCCGCGAGACACCCATGAAATCCGACATCCACCCCAAGTACTACCCCAACTGCAAGGTCTATCACAACGGCCAGGTCGTGATGGAAGTCGGTGCGACGGTTCCTGAACTGCACGTCGAAGTGTGGTCGGGATCGCACCCGTTCTTCACGGGCAAGAACGTGTTCGTCGACTCGGCCGGCCGCGTTGAGAAGTTCCAGCGCAAGTTCCAGGGCAACTACTTCCAGCAGAAGAAAGACGGCAAGCCCGCCGCCGAGACCAAGGCCTGATCGAGGCCCCCTGGGTTCAGCCTCATGGCTGAAAACGCAAACACACCCGCGCCCCCGCCGCGTCGCGTTCGACGCCGGTTGGTTGTTCTTTGCCTCATCGCGTTGGTGCTGCTGGTGGCCGCCGAGGTCGTTGGCCGGCTGGTGCTGCGGCTGGGCGATCCGCCCCTGTATGTGGCCCACCCGCAGATTGAATACCTGATGGCCCCCAGCGCCCGGTATGAGCGGTTCTATGCCGTCAGCACCTACAACCGCTGGTCGATGCGGAACACGCCCGACATCGAGAAAACTAAGGCTTCGCCCGCCGAGCGCCGCATCCTGATCATGGGCGACAGCGTGGTCAACGGCGGGCCGCAGACCGACGATGCTCAACTGGCCACCACGCTGCTGCCCGCGCGGCTTGGCAAGAGTGGCCCAACCGGCGCCGCGCCAGTCGTCGCCAACATCTCTTGTGGCTCGTGGGGCCCGCCCAACCTGCTCGCGTACGCCAGGACCTTTGGCCTGTTTCAGGCCGACGTAGTGGTCATCGTGCTGAATCACGAGGATGCGGCGGACGTGCCGACGTTTGCCCCGCTGGGCAAGGAACTGCCGACGCGGAAGCCGGTGCTGGCGCTCGAAGAAGCGCTGTTTCGCTACATCCCGTCGTGGCTGGAGACGAAGTTCGGCTCGGCTGCCGCGCCGGTGCCGCGGTCGCCCGAGCAACTGGCCCTCGACATGGATGCGTGCGAAAAGGCCCTGCGCGAACTGATTGCCTTGATCCGCGGGTCAAACGCCAGGGTGGCGGTGGTGCTGCATACCTCGCGGCCTGAAGCCCGGGGCGAGATGCTGCCGGGCACGCTGCGGCTGCGGTCGATCTGCCGGGACCTGGGCGTGCCGGTGCGAGACACGTCGCAGGCCATGCAGGAGGCGCTGCGGAGCGGCGTGCAGGCCTATCGCGATGACATTCATTTGAACCCGCAGGGGCAGCCTCTGCTGAGCGAAGTGCTGGCGGAGGCGGTGGCGGCTGCGGGTGGGCCGTAGGCAGCCCACATGGCGGTCTGTGCCACTGGCGTCGCGGTGCTTTGACCGCGTCGCCAGTGCGGTTGGGTGTGATTGCCGAGCACTGGCGACGCCGTCAGAGCCCGGACCCAGTGGCACGTCACAGGTTTTCTATTTGGCCCAGGTGCTGATATCGACCGCGGCGCGGCCTGGTTCATGCTGCCAGGGCATCATGGGCCGCGGCCAGGCGGACCGCTCTTGCTGGGCCACGCGTTCGAGGCCGATGCGCAGGAGCGTGCCGGTGAGGGCCGAGTCGGGGATCGGTAACCAGACTCGCCAGCGCGTTGATTCGCGCAGGGCGCGCACGGTGCGGGGCGCATCGGCAAACGCGGGCGTCGGCATGGGGGAGTGGGGGGCACCACGCTGACGGCCGGCGGCGGTCTGATCCACCACACGGCCTTGCGCATCAACCGCGAGCACATGCGCTGGCCGTCCGGTGGGGCCGAGCCAGATGCGGACGAAGTCGGGTGAGGCGGTGGCGCTGGGGTCGGCTGTTTCCGCGCCAGCCACGGCGGTGGCCGTGGCGCATTCCAAATACAGCACGAGGCGCGATCGGCCTGACGCACCGTCCGCGCCGTCATCCACCACGCTGGCGCGATGGAGCAGGCCTGCGGTCGGGCTCGCGGCGGGCTCGGCCATGGGCACTCGGCCCTCGGCGAGTGCGAACTCGGCACTGACGGTCGCGCCGCGCAGCCACGCGGCATGATTCACGTCAGCGGCGAAGGGCCCGACGCCAAATCCCGGCGGCGTGAACTTGGCCGCCGGCGCGAACACGCCCAGCGTGAAGGGGCTCGCGCCTACGCGAATCTCGACTCGGGAGGCGTCGCGCTTGGCGGCGTCGAACGAAGGCGGGCAGGAGACCAGCACTTCACCAATGGTGAGGGGCAGGATGCGTACAAGGTCATCGCCAGGCCGCGCTGAGCCGGGCGGCGTGGCCCGCGATCGGCCACCGGCCACGACGGGGAGTACGGAAAGATTGGCGACGCCGATGGTGGCGACCGTATCGGTGGCGACGACATCGGCGCGGCCAGCGTCGTCGTTCACCCAGGCCGCGGCGACGGGCTGGGTGCCCAGCCAGGCGTTCACGCGACCGGTGACGTCCTCGGCATTCAGGTCCGGGTCGAGCAGGTCGTTGAGCAGGCCATCGAGTTCCGCACTCTCGGCGGGCCAGACGGGGACGGGGCGCGCGTCGTCGAGGTGGACGGAAAGAAGCAGGCGTGCCGCGACGGCGCGGGCGAGGTCTACGTCTGCTTCGGCCAATCGGCCCAGGGCCAGATTCCAGCGCCATGACCACTGTGAGGAGATGGCATCGAGGAGCGCGGCGTGATCGGCTCGTGCTTCGCGCCGAACGACACCGGCGTCCACGGGCGCATCCGCTGGCGCGGGGCCAAGCCCGGCGGCGCGGCGCACAGGGTTGACTCGCCACTGCGCCAAAGGCGAGTGGTCGAGCGGCGCGAGCACGCTAGCCGTCCAGGCGTGATCGGCGCGGCTCCAGCGGCGCGAGGCTTCGCGCGCGAGCACGGCGGTGCCGCGGCTGAGGGCTTCGGCCACGGCTGGGCCGTCGTGCATGACGAGTGGCACGGGCACGTCTTCGATGAACACACGCGCCCCGCCGAGGTCTTTGGGCAGATCGATGGGTACGACCCACGCGCCGAGCGGCAGGCGCGAAGCCGCGTCTGGCGCGGCCGAGACGATCCAGCGGCCCGCGCCGGGCGAGGTAGCGTGCCAGCCTGCAAGCCCGGTCCGGTCGGTTGTTCCTTCAACGCCCACGCGCAGCAGCGGCACGATGCGCTCCGGGCCATCACCCAGCCGCACGCGTACGCCCTCGCCCGGCAGCACGCCCGGGGCGAGGCCGATGGGCACGACCACGCGTTCGCCTGAGCGCATGTGCACTCGGGCCTCGGCAAATCTGAAAAGCCTGCCACCAAAGGCATCCAGGGCGGGGTCGGGTGCCTGGGGCGAAGCCATCACGGGTGTTGCGGCACGAGGCGTCGCCTGTGCTGCCGGGATCGCGGCGGGCGGTGGGATCTCGCTGGCGGGCACGGGAATGGCGAAGGATTCGTCTGGCTCAGAAGCAGCGGGCGGCGTGACGGGCGCGGGGTCGCCCGCGCAACCGATGCTTGTGGCCAGGGCGAGCATGACGCCCGATAACGCGAGTCCCCGGCTCCGGGGGCTGGAGGAATGTCGCGCAGGTTTGACCGTTTCGAGCATCTTGCCGCGATTCCTTCGAAGAGGGGGCTGCAAAGGCAAGCGGAGGGTGTGGTTATCCGATGGTTGGAGGGTACAGACCTGCGCCGCGTGCCGCGTTGGCCCGCGCCGCGGTCGTGGAGCGCACGAATGGTCACCACCCAAGCCGACGGGACATGCCGATTCCGGGTCTACCTTCCGCACGCGGCGAAGGTCGAGTTGCTTGGCACGTTCACGGATTGGCGTGAGGGGCGATTGACCATGACGCGCCAGCACCCGGGTTGGTGGGAACTGGATTGCCCGGTGCCCGCCGGCGAGCACCAGTTCTGCTACCTGGTGGACGGGTCGATCTGGCTGGCCGACTACGCGGCCCACGGCGTGAAACTCAACGGCTACGGCGGATGGACCAGCCGCCTGAATGTGGCAACGAGCGAGACGCCCGCGGAGGCCGTGGCGGCCTGAGCACGGGGTTACGAAGCACTTCTCAAAGCCCTCGACCATTCGGTCGGGGGTTTTGTGTTTGCGATGAGCCTTTCGTCGCCCTCACCCAACCCCTCCCTTCTTTGGAAGGGCCTTTCGGGCGCGCGATTTGTTGGGATATGCTGAAATCATGCTGCCGCACACCACGCCGCCGGTGTATCCGCCTTCGCCGCCGGGCCGGTTCGCGGGGACGATTCAGCGGGCGAGCGCGGAGTTTCTGGACCGGCCGTTTGCCGCGCCGGATGTGGGCAAGTGCGCGGTGGCGATTCTGGGGCTGGCCGACGATACGGGCGTGGTGATGAATCACGGTCGCCCCGGCGCGAGGGACGGGCCCGCGGCGTTTCGCGCGGCGCTGTCGAGGTATGGCGTCGCGGCGCGGATGACCGAGGCACGGCTCAATCCCTCGGCTGTGGAAAGCGACGCGGGGCCGGTGGGCTTTACCAGGCCACGCTACCCGCATGTGTTTGACGCTGGTGACATGGTGCCCGGGAAGTCGCTGCATGAGACGCACGACCGTGTGACCGAGGCGGCGGCGCGGTTGCTGGGGCAGGGGCTGGCGGTGGTGGGGATCGGCGGGGGGCACGACCTGACGTATCCGCTGGTGCGGGCGCTGCATCAACATCGACGCGGGGCCGGGGGGCCGGGCGCGGCCAAGCCGATGACGGGGCTCTATGCCGACGCGCACCTGGACGTGCGACCGGAGCCCGGCAGCGGGATGGCGTTCCGGGCGATGATCGAGCATGGGTATGTGAACCGGCTGGTGAACGTGGGGGCCAACTGGGCGGTGAACGCGGCGGAACACGCGGAGTGGTTCGGCGCGCACGGTGGCGTGTTGGCGAGCGTGGAGGGCGCGGGGGCGATGCTGCGGGACCGAAGCGGGGAAGAGCGGAAACCGGACTTTGTGAGTCTGGATATTGATGTGCTGGATGGGTCGGTGGCACCGGGCGTGAGCGCGGTGAACCCCGCGGGGATGAGCGCGGGGTCGCTGGCGGCGCTGGCGTTTGCGGCGGGTGCCTGCCCAGCGGTGCGCGTGATCGACCTGATGGAGTTCAACCCGGTGTTTGACGTGGACCATCGCACGGCCAGGGTGATGGCGCATTTGTTCTTGTCGTTTCTGGCGGGGTTTGCGGAGCGTGCTGGGGAATCGGGGGGGCGGGCGTGATGCTGCGGGTGCTGGAGCGAGCGCGACTGGTGGGGCGTGCCGGGCTGTGGCGGGTGACGCTGGACGGGGGCGTGATCGGCGCGGTGGAGGCGTCGGCAGGAGTCGCAGAAACGAATACGCAGAACGCGCGACTCTTCGCGGCCGGCGTGAACACGTTTGATTGCGACGACCGCCTGCTGATTCCCGGTTTCGTGGATTGCCACACCCACGCGTGCTGGGCGGGGGATCGATTTGGCGAGTGGTCGCGGCAGCGGGCGGGGGTGCCGTACTTGCAGATATTGGCCGAGGGCGGCGGGATCATGTCCACCGTACGGGCGGTGCGGGCGGCGAGCGAGGCGGAACTGGCTGAAGGGCTCGTCGCGCGGCTCAATCGCCTGTTGCACAACGGCACGACGACGGTGGAAGTGAAATCAGGCTACGGCTTGACGGTGGATGACGAACTGAAGATGCTGCGGGCCATCCGGCGCGCGGCGGCCGGGTTCGCGGGCACGGTGATTCCGACAGCGCTGCTGGGGCACGCGCTGGATCCGGACGTGCCCAGGCAGCGGTTTGTGCGCTCGATGATCGACGACGCGCTGCCCCGGGCGAGCGAGGAGTTTCCGGGGATCGCGATCGATGCGTTCTGCGAGCAGGGCGCGTGGAGCGTGGAGGAGTGCGAGGCGCTGTTTCGGGCGGCCGCGGCGCGGGGTGAGGGGGGGCATCCGATCCGCGTGCACGCCGACCAGTTCAACAGTTTGGGCATGACGCCTCTCGCGGTGGCGCTGGGAGCGCGGAGCGTGGACCATCTGGAGGCGTCCACCGCGGCAGATTTCGAGGCGATCGCGACCAGTGCCGAGACGTTTGGAGTCGGGCTTCCCGCGTGCGCGGCGCACCTGGGGGGCAAGACGGCCAACCTGACGGCGCTCGCGGCCAAGGCACCGGACCGGGTGTGCCTGGCGTCGAATCTGAACCCGGGGTCGTCGCCCTGCTGGTCGATGGCGCTGGTCGTAGCGCTGGGCGTGCGGCACGCCGGGCTGACGCCCGGGCAGGCGTTGGAGGCGGTGACAAGCAACCCGGCGCGGCTACTGGGGCTGCGCGATCGAGGCGCTATCGAGGTGGGCCAGCGGGCGGATCTGGTGCTTGTGGAAGCGCCGACGCCGGAAGAGTTCGCCTGGGGGATGGGGGATTCGGCGGTGCGGGCGGTGTGGGCCAACGGGGTGCCGGTGCGGAAGTGAGCCCAACTTCCACGACCCGCGAACAATGTGCCGATGCCATTCTCACCGATTGCGGAAATCCTGGCCGACCTGAAGGCCGGCAAGATGATCGTGCTGACCGACGATGAACGCCGGGAGAACGAGGGCGACCTCGTGATGGCGGCCGAGCATGTGACACCCGAGGCGGTGACGTTCATGCTCAGCGTGGCGCGGGGGTATCTGTGCCTGTCGCTGACCGAAGACGACTGCGACCGGCTCGATCTGCACCCGCAGGCGGCGGTGAACACCACGATGCGGGGCACGGCGTTCACCGTCTCCATCGACGGGCACCCCAAGCACGGGTTCACCACCGGCGTCTCGGCGCGGGAGCGGGCCAAGTGCATACAGATGTGCATCGACCCGCGCTTCACGGTGGACGATTTCACGCGGCCCGGGCACATCAATCCGCTACGCTCGCGCACCGGAGGCGTGCTGGTGCGCACTGGGCAGACCGAGGGTTCGCTCGATCTGTGCCGTCTGGCGGGGCTGTACCCGGCGGCGACAATCATCGAGATCATGCGCGACGACGGCGAGATGGCGCGAGTGCCGGACCTGGAAAAGATCTGCGCCCGGCACAACCTGAAGATGTGCTCGGTGGCGCAGATCATCGAGCATCGCCTGGCGCGAGAGTCGCTGGTGCGACGCCTGCCGCCGGCCGAGGGGACGATGGTGCAGACGCCCGAGGGGCCGTTCCGGCTGCTGGCGTTTGAGAGCGTGGTGGACCCGCAGCCGCATGTGGTGCTGACACTGGGCGACGTGGGGCGGCTGGACGCGCGCGAGCAACCGCTGGAGCGTGTGGAGCCGACGCTGGTGCGGATGCACCGGCGAAACCTCCTGAGCGATGTCTTCGGCGCGACAGTGGGCGAGAGCGCGCCAACCCATGGCACGGCTGACGACATGACCGGTCACGACACGTTGCGAGCGGCCATGCGGGCGGTGCAGCGCGAGGGGCATGGCGCGATCGTGTATCTGCGGCCCGAGGGCGTGGGCGCGACGCTTGACCAACGCCTCAGCACGATTCGGCGCACGGCGGCGCACGACCCGGGGAGCGACGTGCCCGACCTGGCGCGGCCTGGCGCGCACGGGCAAGGCGCGGTGCCGGGCGGGCTGCCCGCGCACATGCGCGACCTCGGCATTGGCTGCCAGATTCTGCGGCATCTGGGGCTTTCGCGGCTGCGGCTGCTGAGCAACCACGCGGCGGAGTTGCCGCCGCTGGATGCGTTCGGGCTGGAAGTGGTGGAGCGGGTGGGGTTGGATGGAGTGGGGAGTACGTCGGCGGTGGTGAAGGCTGGGCGGGTGTGAACGCGTGCCGCTGGGAGCACTGATGACGGCCTAGAGCGGCCGATGTCAGTGGCACGGGAACAGCAACGGAAAGGTCTCTTCAGAGCGCGTAGGGTCTGAACTTTTCGATGGTGCCGAGTTCTTCGGCGTAGAAAAGTGCGCGGTTGGCACCGATGAGGCCCGCGGTAGCGGCGTCGATGAGGGCTGAGGAGTCGCTGGCGCTCATTTGGAACAGCACGCGCTGGTCGAACTCTTTCAGGGCTGAGCGCTCGAGGGTGCGGTTGATGGTGGCGACGGTATCGGCCCAGACGACCGTGTGGACGCCGACGTTGGGGCCTTCGCGCAGGACGCGGAGGAAGGCCTTGTCGGGCGATTCGCCCTCGGCCGCGGCCGCGCCGAAATCGAACTCGTTTTCCGGGCGGCGGAGGGAGCGGAAGCGTTGCAGGCCGTGGATGAAGAGCAGGATGGGCGGCGCGTCGAGGGATTCATCGGCGGCGCGCTGGCTGATCGTGCGGGCGAGGTCGGCGATGGTGGCATCGACGCTTCGATACGGGACGATCTCGGCGCTGATCGGGAGCGTGGCGGCGAGGCGCTCGAGCGTGCCGAAGGAGGGTGCGTCGGCGGGGGTGCCGTCGAGGATGAGGGCGCGGGGGGCGAGCGACGCGCTACCCGTCACAGGCGGGACGCCTGTGCCACCAGACTTGGGAGCGTGAGCGGCGAGGCTGTGGAGGGCCGCGACGAACATGGCGAGGGCGGATTCGTCGCGCTGACCGACGATGAGCAGATTCGCGGCGGCCTGCCTGCGGAAGGCGGCGGCGGTGGGTTCTTTGATGGCGATGGGCTCGCCCAACCAGACGCGAATCAGACCGGGGGGCGGGGTGAGGCGACCCTCGCGCATCGAGGCGAGCAGGTGGTTGCGATCGAGCCGGGCGGGGGCGCTGCCTTCGAAGATGATGGGTGGGGGCAGGGGCGTGCGGCCTTGGCGCTGGGCGTTTGCCTGGGCTTCGCGGACGCGCTGCAACTGGGCGTCGCGGGCCTCCTCGCTGAGCCAGGCAACCTGGAAGGGGTTGTTGCCTTCGATGGCACCACTCGCGTCGTTGTAGATGGCTTCGCCCGGGCGGGAGAGCAGCCGCGCGGCGGGGTTGTCGTCGCTCAGGATAAGATAGGAATCGGCCTCGGAGCACTGGAGCGCGATGCGCACGGCCATCTGGCCGATGGTGCTGCGCGCGAGCGAGTAGGCGCCGCCGAGCGTCTGGGAACCCAGGATGGCGTGCATGCCGAAGGCGCGGCCTTGGCGCACGAGTCGATCGAGCAGCAGCGACGATTCCTGCGCGAGTTTGTCGTCTTCGACGAAGAGTTCCTGGAACTCATCAACGATCAGGAGCGCGCGAGGCATGGTCTCGCCCCCCCCGCTCCCCCCGCCGGGATGGGCCGCGCGGAAACCGGCGAGGTCCTGCACTTCGGCGGCGCGGAAGAGTTCGCCGCGACGCTTGAGTTCGGCATCCAGGCGACGGAGGACTGACAATCCAAACTCGCGCTCGGATTCGATGGCGATGACGCGGGCGTGGGGCAACTCGTGGGCGGCGTAGGTCTTGAACTCGACGCCCTTCTTGAAGTCGATGAGATATAACTCGACTTCCGCGGGGGAGTACCACAGCGCGAGGTTGGTGATGATGGCGTGCAGGAGGGTCGATTTGCCCGAACCGGTGCGACCGGCGATCAGCGCGTGCTGCGCGGTGCCCTTGCCCAGCGTGATGGATTGCAGTTTGGTCGCCCCCGCGCGGCCCATGGGCACGGAGAAGGACGAGGCGCTGCTGAGGGACCAGAGTTCGCGTCCCGCGCCAGGCGAGGCGTCTTCGGGCTCGCGGCGCGGCGCGATCATGTCGAAGGGCACCTGCACGCGCGAACTGTCCTTCGCATTCCGGCCAGCCATGTGCACGAGACGGTTGAAACGCTCGTCGGCGGGCGGAGGCTCGATGGTCAGCGGCAGGCGCGAGAGCACGGGGTCGTCCAACTCGAACCCCCCACCCGCGCCACCGGAACCATCGGCATGCCGTCCGGGCTTCCACGTCAGCCGCACGGCACACTTGTTCAGGTCGCCCGCGGTGATGCCCGTGGGCGGGGGTTGGCGCGTGTCGGTGGCGATGAGGGCGTAGACGCCGCAGCGGGGGCCGGAATCCAGGATGCTGGCGAGACGCTTGGCGGACATCTCGTTGATGGCGGTGGGGAAGTCGGTGAGCACGAGGAAGCGATAGGGCTCGGCAACCTCGCCGGCGTGCACGTTGTAGTCTTCGATGGTCGGGAACTGGTTGCGCAGGTACTTCTGGATGACCGTTTCCATGTGCTCGGTGAGGTCGGTGAGGCGCTGCTCGATGTGGCGTGGCTCGGTCCAGATGCGATCGGTGACGAGTGCGGGCTCGTAGTCGCCCAGGTGCATGAACGCGGCGAAGTTCTGCCCCAGGCCGATCGGATCGATGACGGTGAGGCGGGCCTTGCCTGGCGGCAGGGTGGTGAGCAGGCGAAGCATCGCGGACTGAAGCAGGGCGATGGCTTCGGGCCGGCCCTGCGCGGCGGTGCGCACAAGCAGCGACGCGCGCTCGGGCAGTTCGAGGGCGAGGGGGAGCGTCACGATCGCGGGCTCAGGCCGCGCGAGCGATGGGTCGATCGGGCGACCACCGGGGAGGCTGGCGAGGTCGAGCGAGAGCGTGCCGAGGGCCACACCCGGCGGGATGATGGCCGGCGGCGTCCAGCCGCCGGGGCGATCCTCGAGCGCCCAGCGCTCGTCGGCCCAGGGTGTGCAGGCGCTGGCGGCGGATTCGCGCGCGGCGACAGCGAGGGCGTGGGCCTGATCGCACTCGCGGTGCCACTGTGCCGCCAGGGACGCGAGCGCGACTTCGCGCTGCTGCTGGGCCGAGCGGGTGACGGAGGCGTGCGATTTGTCGGCATCCTGCACGGCGGAGTGGTGTGCAGCGCGGGCGGTGCTGGCCGCGGCGTCCCTCGCTTCGTCCACCTCGCGCGCCGCGGCATCGCGGCGCGCCGTCAGGTCATCCAACTTGGACTTCATCGAGGCTTCGAGTTCGGCGAGTCTGGCGCGGCGGGCCTTGTGCAGTTCCTCGCGCTTGGCCGCGGCCTTGGTCTGGGCACTGCGGTGGTCCAGGTCGCGGGTGTCGCGGATGTGATGCTCGGCTTTTCGGCGTGATTCGCCTGCCAGTTCCAGCCAGCGCTCGCCCGCCGCACGGGCCTCGGCCAAGGCTGCTGCCAAGGCCGTTCCCGCGCGACGCATCTCCTTCCGCGCCAGCATGAACAGGCCAATGAGCACGAGCAGTGTGAAGGCCGCGCCACCCGCGCCCCACCAAGCGAGGATGCTTGGCAGACGCGCACCGCGGGACGCGCCCAGGCCGACGCCCGCGCCAGCACCGAGAATCAGAAAGACGACAGGCCAGAGGGCCGCGAAGGCGCGGGGAATCAGGGCGCGGGTAATCGCGGTGGCCTGTGCGCCCGCGCGCTCAGAAGCGTCCTTCATGCGCGCGGCACAGTCGCCTTCACCCCATGTGCCCGGCGATTCGGGCGGCGCACCGGCGGGCAGCGCCAGCATTCGGCACGCTCGCAGGTTCGCTCGCGCGGCCTGTTCCAACCCACGCAGGCGATCACCCGCAGCGGCCAGCTCCTTCCGCAAAGCCTCGAACTGTTCACCGGGCTTGGGGGCGGCGGTTTCAAAGATCGAATCGGCCATCCAGAGTTTGTCGTCGAGCCACTTCTTGATCGCGGTTTCGTCGCTGTTGCCACGTTCCTTGATGTAGGAGATTTCGGTCTGCCGGCGCTGGGCCAGGCCGTCGAGTTCGGTTTGCACCGGCGCGACCCGGCTCGCCCACGCCTGCTCGTGGGCAGAGCCCGCGGCTTCGAGCGCCGCGGCGAAGGCGTCTTCGGCCGACTGCTTCGCGTTGGTGTACACGCGATCGATGCGCGCGAGTTCAGCCGCGGTCTCGTCCGCAATCGCCTGCTCGCGCTCCGCACGCCACGCGTGCAGGCGTGTAAGCGCTTCGACCGCGCTCCGCACGCGTGAGGCGATGCTGGCGGACGATCCGGATGGCTGTGGCTCGGGTGAAGTCATGCGATGGTTGATGGCAGCGTATCAGAGGCCTCCGCCGCCCTCCTGGCACCCACGCCTCGCGGCGGCGCAGGCCTCGTTCAATCGGGCGATCGCCCCCATCGCGGCCTGCACGCGCTGGTCGAGCGGCGCGATCACGTCGCGCTCGAACGCAGCCCGGGCGTCGTCGTCCCATTGAGGGCGGGTGTGCTCAAGCCGCAGGCGGAGTTCCTTGAGCGCGTCGTGCAATCGGGCCTGGGCGACATTCATGATCCCGCGCCTCCGATCACCAGCCGGTCATCGGCATCGAGCACCGCTTCGATGCTGGCGCCGTGGGCTTCAGTTTCCCCGGCTTCGCTGCCGGATATGGCCCGGCCACCGGTGCCGACAACCACCACCAGATACCCGCGCCGAAGGCCCAGCAGTTCCACAAACCCGGGCCGATGGGCCAGAAGATCGGCGACGGTCACGGCGGCCATGGTGCCGGGGGAGGCATTTGGCAAGGCGGAGCCGATGAACCACCCCGAATCGCCCGGCACGGGTTCGCGTGTGCGTTCAAGCACGATCATCGCCGCGTCCAGGGCGTCGGATTCGACGATCACCTTGTCGGTCGGCTCGACGGCCTCGGGCGAAAGGCCGAGGGTTGGGAAAAGGCCGGCGGGCGGGCCGTCGATAGGTGCCTCGCGGGCCACAAAGTCGGGTGACGCGGGCGCGAGTACCGCGCGGGTCGCGGGGCCCGGTGCGCGCCGCCGCAGCGCGGCATAGCGGCGAGCCGTTTCCGCATCGAGGGCTGCGGCATCCAGCGGCACAAGTGGGGCGACCGCCGAAGGCGCACCGCCAGCGCCACCCGCGCCAGGATTCATGGCCGCGTACGCCTCGACGCTCGTGGCCATGCGCTCTAGCCGCACGAGCGCGGCGGGCAGATCGCGCGACAGCATGTCCGCCAGACTCTGCGCCGAGCCCTTGAACAGCGTGTGTTCGCGTTCCAGTTGAATGAGCCAGCGCTTCACATGCTGCACCCGCGCGTGGGCCTCGGCCTCGCGAGACTTGGCCCGATCAATCGCGCGGCGCTCGTCCACCGCCGACGGATTCTCCTGGATCGAAGTCAGTTCCTTGCGGCGCAACTCGGCCTTGGCCATCTCGACTGCTTCGTGCCGCTGCCGCGCCTGGCCCTGCCAATAGCCCACCTGATCGAACCGCAGCCACTGGAGCGTGCGCTGGGCGTCACCCTCGGCCTCGCCGAGAGCCGCAGCGGCTTCCTCGATGAACCGCTGCACGGCAAATCGCGCCTCGAGGAGCGCGTCAAACGAGGTGATGCGGGCCTGGCCGGACATGCACGCGCGCCCTCCGCCCCACGCGAAACACTTCCAATCTCACGACACCACGATCCGCCCGCCGCCCGCCCCCAGCACGGTTGCCGCGGCACCACCGGCAGGCATCGTCACATGCAACCCGGTGGACCCGAACCCGCCGCTACCCCGGTCGGTCTCGTCGAGCGATTCGACCCGCTCGACCTTCGCCCGAACCACCGGCGCGATCACCATCTGGGCGATGCGCATGCCGTGCTCCACGACAAAGGGCTGCTTCCCGTGGTTGATGAGGGGGACTTTCACCTCACCCCGATAGTCGGCATCGATCGTGCCCGGCGCATTGGGCAGCGTGACCCCAAACTTGCTCGCCAGCCCGGAACGCGGCCGCACCTGACCCTCAAACCCTTCGGGCAGCGCCATCGCAAATCCGCACGGAATCACGGCGATCTCACCGGGCTGGATCGTGACGGCTGGCTGGTTTTCGGCCAAGCAAGCGGCGAGATCGAGACCGGCGGACAATGCGGTCTGATACGCGGGCATGGCGGCGCGCGGTGTCAGGAGGCGGATGCGAAGGGTTGGGCCGTGGGCGTCGGCTGGAGGCATGAACGAGAATATGCCGCTGATTGGAGCACTCGGCCAGACGCGACTCGATTCGGCACGCTTCACAACGGCATCACTCGGGCTACCTCGGGTGATCGGCCACGGCCGCCAGCACCGCTCCGAGCAGCGTTTCCGCTGGCTCCACCCGCAAATCCAGCCGGGGCCGCACGACCGGGCACGGCCACTGGGCCAAGGGCACCCGCGAGAGTTTGGACCAGTCCTTGGCCGTGACGACGATTGCATCGGCGCGGTGCGCCGTCGCCGTGTTCACGATTTCGCGCACGCTGCGGGCGGGAAACGCGTGATGATCGGGGTAGAAGAGTGCCTGCACGCGATCGGCGTCGTCGTCGGTCGCGCTGATGGCGTGGGCGGCGTGCTTCACCTGTCGCAGGAACGCCGCAGGGTTACCGATGCCGCAGACGACCACCAGGCGCTTGCCTTCGAGCCACGAAACCGGGTGGTTCGGGGGTGGAGTCGCTTGTGCGTCCACGCCGCGCTGGTCGGCCACTTCCAGGTCGCGCCAGTGCGAGACTGCCGTGAGCGGCGGGCGGCCGTGGGCGCGGGTGATCTGATCGATGAGCCGGGCGTGCGCCGGGTCGGCCGGGTCGTAGCGCGTGAGCACCACTGCGCTCGCCCGCTTGAGCGAAGTCACCGGCTCGCGCAGCCACCCGGCGGGCAACAGGCGATCCTCGAAGAGGCTCCGCGTCGCGTCGATGAGCACGATGTCCACATCCCGGTGCAGGCGGCGATGCTGAAATCCATCATCGAGCAGAATGCAATCTAGGCGCTGCCCGTCCGGCGAGGCGAGCAGGGCCGCGATGTTGGCGGCACGATCGGGCCCAACCAGCACGGGCACGCCGGGGAGCGCCGTGCGATACTCGATGGCTTCGTCCGAATCCTGCCCGGAACGTCCACCCTTGTACCCGCGTAGGGCGATCGCGGGCCGGATGCCGCGCTCGAGAAGCCGCCAGGCGAGCCACATGACCATGGGGGTCTTGCCGGTGCCGCCGACGTTGAGGTTGCCGACGCTGACGACGGCGCGGGGCCTCCCGCCTACGCCCGCGCGCGTTACGCCGACGCCGCGATCAAACCGCGCGTTGCGCCAGCGCACGACCGCGGCATACACCGGCTCAAGCACCGCACCCAACCAAGAGGGCAGCGGGCCAGGTCGCGATCGCCCATCGGCGCGGCCACTAGGTGCCATGATCGCGCTCCGGTGGCTCTGCGGATGGTGCTTGGGCTGAGGGCGCGACCATCCCCCGCCGCGCCGCCGCCTCGCGCGCCAGGGCCTGCGCTGTCTCGCGCCCCAACTCCGCGCGTTCACGCGAACTGATCCGCATCGTGTTGGCCATGTCCAGAAACGCCAGGAACACGATCATGGCCACCAGCGCCATCACCAGCACCCACACCACGACGAACCCGCGCGGGTTGGCCGGGCTCGCCACCGACACCGAGTACGCGAGCAACGGCACCGTCACCAGCATCAGCATGCCGTTGGCGGTGCGAATGCGGCGTCGGCTCGCGGGCATTTCGACGGCTTGAATCGCCAGCACATGGGCCGCGACGGTGATCATCACGATGGCCGTAACCGGCACCACCAGCCACCAGGGCAAAACGCCTCCGTTCGCGCCAGAACCCGCCGCGCCGGTCGTGGCCTGCCACGCGAGCAACGCGCAACCGAGAATCATCGCTCCACCTCCCCGGCACCGGTGCGCCGGTCGCGCAGTTCGACCCGCATTCCCCCGTCAGCGGAGGCGTGTATCACCACGCCCCAATCGCGGAGCATCGGCACCAGCCGCGCCATCGGCAGCCCCATCACCGTGGTCGGATCGCCCGACCAGGAGATCGGCCAACCGGCCTGCACGCGTTCCTCCAAGTTGTACGCACCGGCCTTGCCGCGCCAGCCGTCGCCCGACACATACGCCGCGAGGTCGGCGGGGCTGATCGCCCCGACCCGCACCCGCGCCGTATCGGCAAACAGCCGTCGCCACTCCACCGAGCCCGAGCCCTTTCCGCCCATCTCCACCAGCGCCACACCCGTCACCACTTCGTGCTCGCCATCGCTGAGCGTTTCGATGATCTCTCGCGCCTCCGCCGGGTTCTCGGCTTTGCCGATCAGGCGGTCACCCTTCACCACCACGGTGTCAGCACCGAGCACGAGCGTGCGAAGACCCGCCCCCCCCCGCGCGTCAACCGGCCCGCTCCCGAGCGCTCGCGCCGCGCCGACCGCTTTCAGGTACGCCAAGGCCGTCGCCCATTGCCCGGGCTTCACCGCTCCCGGGCACAGGTGTGTGTCATCCACCAGCCGCGGCGCGACGCTGTGCACCACGCCTGCGCGCAACAGCAAGTCCCGCCGCCGGGGCGATTGGCTTGCCAGCACCACCTCGATCTGGTCCTTGCCGGGCGTCACGGCTCGATCGTACAGCATCCGCCGCCCTCACCTCGGCATCCCGAATCGCCCGCCGGCGCGGGTACGCTTGCTCGTGCCTGATCCCGCACCGATCCAGTCCGCCGCCGCGTCGCCACCGCTCACCCTGAGCGAGGTCCACGCCGTCGCGCGACTGGCCCGCCTTGAACTGCCCCCGGAGCGGGCCGAACTCTTCCGCGGGCAACTTGCGACCATCGTGGGCTACATCGACCGCCTCCGCACGCTGAACCTCGAAGGCGTCGCGCCCCTCGCGTCGCCGCATGATCGGTCGGTGGCCGCGTCGGTGGTCGCCAGCCAGTCTCCCGACACCCCGGGCACCACGCTGAGCCCCGAGCAGGCCCTCGCGCTCGCGCCCGACCGCTTCGACCAGTTCTTTCGCGTGCCCCGGGTGCTGGGCGAGGGGTCCGCGTGAGCGCGCCGCTTCCCCCCCTTCCCCCCCTTCCTCCAGGCACCATCGACCCCTCCGCTGGACTGCCGGGCGACCCCTGCACGCTCGGCGTGCGGGCCACGCGCGACGCCATCGCCTCGCGCCGCGTTTCCGCGATAGACGTCACCAACGCCTGCCTCGCGCGGATCGACGCCCTCAACCCGCGCCTCAACGCCTTCCTCCAGGTCTTTCACGACGAGGCCCGCGCACAGGCCCGCGCCCTCGACGAACGCCTTTCGCGCCAAGAGCCCGTGGGCCCACTCGCGGGTGTGCCCATCGCGATCAAAGACAACATCGCCCTTGCCTGGGGCCGCACCACCTGCGCCAGCCGGATGCTCGAGCACTACCGCTCGCCCTACACCGCCACCGCCGCACAGCGCCTGATCGACGCCGGCGCGATCATCGTCGGCAAGACCAACCTCGACGAGTTCGCGATGGGCTCCACCACCGAGCACTCCGCCTTTGGTCCCACGCGCAACCCGTGGGATACCGACCGTGTGCCCGGGGGCACCTCGGGCGGATCGGCCGCGGCCGTCGCGGCGGGAATGTGTGCCTCGGCCCTGGGCAGCGACACCGGCGGCTCCATCCGCCAGCCCGCTGGCTGGTGCGGCATCGTCGGCCTCAAACCAACCTACGGCGTCGTCTCCCGGTACGGCCTTGTCGCCCACGCCAGCAGCCTTGACCAGATCGGCCCCCTCGCGCGCTCGGTTGAAGACGCCGCGATGGTGCTGGCGGTGATCGCTGGTCAGGATGCCCACGACGCGACCTCGCTGGCAAACGGCGCACTGGTGGCACAGGCGTCCCGCCTGTGCAGCGGCGCAGCCGCTGGTGACGCCTCACCGCAACCCTCCGCGCGGGCCCTCCGCATCGGCGTCCTCCGCGAATCACTCGCCGACACCAACGCGCCAAGCGTCCGCGAAGCGGTCACCCGCGCCACCGCCGCCCTCATCGCTTCGGGCGCGACCGTCGAGACCATCGACCTGCCCAGCATCGATCGCGCCATCGCCGCCTACTACATCATCGCCACCGCCGAGGCCAGTTCCAACCTCGCCCGCTTCGATGGCGTCCGCTTCGGCCGTCGTGCCACGCTTTCGCCCGGCGAAGGCCTTGAGTCCCTCTACGCCCGCTCCCGAAGCGAAGGGCTGGGGCCCGAAGTGCAACGCCGCATCATGCTGGGCACCCACGTCTTGCGTGCTGGCTACGCCGATGCCTACTACCAGACCGCCCTCAGGGCCCGCCGCGTCATCCGCGACGAATACGCGAGGCTCTTCGAGGCCGGCTTCATCGCACTCCTCATGCCCACCAGCCCCGGCCCCGCCCTTCGGCTGGGCGAAGTCGCCAGCGACCCGCTGGCGATGTACCTGCAGGACGTGTACACCGTGGGCGTCAACCTCGCGGGGCTCCCGGCCATCGCGGTTCGAGCGGGGTTTGACACCGCCGGCCCGCACCCGCTGCCGGTGGGCGTGCAACTGGTCGGCCCGGCTTTGAGTGAGCGAGCCATCATCGAGGCCGCACGCGTGATCGAAGCCTCGGTCTAGCCATTCTGCTTCCCCACCTTCATCCTTCTTCATTTCTTCTTCGCGCCCTTCGCGCCTTCGTTGACAAAACGAAAACCGGCCGACCCAAAGGGCCGGCCGGTTCGAATCGGTTAGCTCATCAACCACGTTCAGCAACCCGGCTGCAGCGGCCCGAAGTACGCCGCGATGTAGTCCGAGAGATCGTCGGGGTCGCTGTTGCCGTCGCCGTTGAAGTCGGACTGGGCGCAGGGCGGAGTGAAGTAGCAGGCGATGTAGTCGGCGAGGTCGTCGGGGTCGATGTTGCCGTCGCCGTTGAAGTCGACCGGGCAGGCGTTGTCGCCGGCCACCAGCGTGATGTGCTGGGTGCCGTCGATGTTCCCGAACACGAAGGTGCGGGGATCGCCGCCCAGGTTGCCCGCGCCGGCGGGCAGGCCGCCGATGACCTGGTTGGAGAGGAATGAGTTGTCGTTGTTGCCCACGAAGCCGGCGAGGCGGATGCCGCCGGTGCCGTTGTAGCCCAGTTCGGTCAGGTCGATGCGGATTTCGAAGCCGGTGTTGACCGCGTCGGCGCCGTTGGCCGAATCGCCGCTGACGCCCGCGATGTTGGCGTTGTTCATGTCAAACGTGATCTTGCCCGCCGCGCCAACGGGCGGGTTGAGCGGAATGGTGTAGGGGGGCGTCTGCCCTTCGACGAGCGACTCCGCGGTGAGGCGCGGGGCAAAGTTGCAATAGATGTTGGTGGCCGTGCCGTCCTGCTCGCCCGGATCGATGCTGCCTGCGGGCAGCACCGCAGAGTTGCCGTTGAACGTGGCTGGACGGTACTGGGCGTCGGCTTTGGGACCGCCGTAATACGCGCCGTAGTCGAGCGAGCCGCCCAGGAAGGGGACGATGCGCCGGCCTTCGGTGCGAAGCACGGCGGCATCCACGACGTGTGAAACGCTGCCGACCGCGCCCACGTTCTTGTACTGCAGCCAATAATCCGCCGAGAAACCGGTATCAAACGTCAGGCCATTGCCTGTGCCGTCGTCGCCCAGGCGGTTGAGGTTGCCAAAGGAGATATCGACGTTGGTGCCGAGCATGCGGTTCTGGCCGCCCTCGCTCGCGTCGATGAACAGGGTCAGTTTGTTCCCGTCGTTGCTCGTGGGCGAGCCGCCGCCGGTCTCCAGGTTGCCCGAGACGAAGATGTACAGGTCGGTCCCGTCGATGTACGAGTAGACCGCGTCGATCTCCGAGCCCGCCGCGGAATCACGGCTGCCCGCCGGCGGGGGGCACCCACCAGCGACACCCGCCGTGTTGGAGTTGTTGATCGCGATCTGGATGCCGATCGACTGGTCGCCGCCGCAGTTGGCACCGATGGTGCCCGAGCCGGTGCCGGCCTGGTTGCACCCCAAATACGCGCCATACGGCGCACCGGTGGAACCCATGTCCACGAAGTTCGGGTAGAAGTTCGTGTCGCCGCCCAGGCCGAAGGTGAGGTAGTAGTCCGCCGTGAAACCGGCATCAAAGGTGAAGCCGACGAACTTGTTGAGCGCGCCGAAGTCGACATCCGGGTTGCCCGCAGCGACGACGTTCTGGCCGCCCTCGACCGAGTCGATGAATAGTTCGAGTTTGTTGAAGTTGCTCTCGATGTTGCCCGCGATGAATACGTACAGGTTGTTGGCGTCGCGCGCCACATAGAGGGCGTCCATCTCCGACCCATTGGCCGTCGCGGCATTGCCTGCCGAGGCGTTGCCGAAGCCCGTGCGGTTGCCTTGCACCGCGATGGCCGCGCCGTAGATGGCCGCGTCGAGCACGCCGTCCATTGTCGGGGCAACGATGGAGAGGCCGGGGTTGGCTTCCGCGTGCTGGGTGCCCGCGTAGTTGGTCATGTTGATGGCACCGACGGTGCCGTTGAACCCGCCGCTGCCGTCGCCGCCCAGGTTGCCCGTGCCACCGGGCAGGCCGGGGATGAACTGGTTGGAGAAGTAATCGTGCCCACCGCCGTTGACCGCGGCCATCAGGCGGATCGCGCCCGCGGGGTTACCGATGCGGGACAGGGGAATGGCGAATTCGATGCCGGTGGTGACGGCCGCGCCGTCACCACCGGGGGCGAGCGGATCGCAGGGGTTCTGGTTGCCGCTGTCACCGAAGCCCGTGGGGTTCTGGGTGTTCACCCACTTGGCGCTGCCGTACGCAGCGTCTTTCACGCCATCGACGGTGGGGGCTTGGGCTAAAGCGATCGACGAACCCGCACACAGCGCGAGCGACGAAACCGAAAGAGCAAGTCGACGAGTCATCTCAAACACTCCGTAAATGAAAGGGCTTGCAGACGGCGACGAAGAAATCCCTCGACAGGGGCCAGCCGTCCTGATGGGCACACGCATCGACACTGATTTCGTGCCTGCCAACGGCAGATAATGCTCAAGAATACCTCAAGCAAGGCAAAATGCCCGGGCAATTCCGCTCAATCGTCTTGAGTACTTACCCGTAAGTATTCGGCAAGGGATCCAGATAAGCATTTTACCTATGGTGGGCATTGGTGATCACTCAAAATCGAGTTGCGGTGCTGCATGAAAGGGCTTGCGGCGGGGTCCAACCCTCGCTAGTCTGTCGGGGTTCGAGGGCAGGCAATCCGCCGCGCCGCTGGAGAACCACTCGGTTCTTTGGGCAAACTGCGCAAACTCTCGACCATCGGAGCCGTCAAATGGCCATTCTGAACGGTGTGTTCCGCGGGCAACAGGCCAAGCAAGCCGGTCGCAATGAGAGCGGTTTCACGCTCATCGAACTGCTCGTGGTCATCGCCATCATCGCGCTGCTGGTGGGCATCTTGCTTCCGGCGCTTGCCAATGCGCGCAAGGCGGCCCAGGCGACCAAGTGCCTGTCGGGATGCCGGCAGATGGGGCTGGTGATGACGTATTACGCCAACGACATGAAAAACTGGTACCCGCTGATGCTCTACAGCAGCCAGGCACGCACCGCGTGGAACCAGCCGGGCAACAACCGCTCGCTCGACAGCCAATGGCTCAACGGCGGCGTGGCCGGTCTCTTCAGCCTGTACCAGAACCCCGACGGGGGCGAAGCGGGCCCGACCGGCGACTTCACATACGTCACCACCGGTCAATCCGGCGACGAGAACACGTTTTACAGCCCGCCCTCGACGGGCGGGCCCCCGATTCGGCGCACCCCGATCATGCGCGGCTATCTCGATGGCTTTGGCATCCTCGTTTGCGCGGCCGACAAGGAAGATCGTTACTACGGGCAGCAAACCAACTTCAGCCCGTCCGGTGCCCAAGCCCTGGGAAGCGCGCCGACCAAGATCCCCAAGGAACCATCCACCGAGTTCGACATCATCCACTACAACATCTCGTACTCGTACATCGCTGGCTTCAAGACCGACGAGGGCGTGATCCTCAAGCCCGCGCCGCTCTGGGGCGACGAAACCAACTGCCCCGACCTGAGCATCCGCGCGTGGTACCAGGACTCGCGCGATCGCCAACTCGACCCGACAGGCATCCGCGCCGGCTACCAGTACAAGTGGGATAACCACGGGGCCGACGGCGCGCAGTGGGTCTTCACCGACGGCCACGCCGACATCGTGAAGTTCGACATCGGTGCCACGTTCTTCGACCCCAACAACACCGCCAACGGCCAGAGCGTCAACGTCATCGACCGCTTCCGCAGCCGTCGGTTGCAGACGATCGATTGATGCAGCGAAGGCCGGCACGCCGGGACGCAACCTCGTACAACTTCTGCCGCCACGGAGCACCCCCTCCGTCATTCGCCGAGCCTCACGACACCTCCCCCGGTGGGACCGGGGGAGGGTGGTGATACCACGTCGTCTATTGAACTTGCTTCCGGCTCACTTCCACCCTGCCCCCCGGCGCGTCCTTGATCGCATACCCCATCGCGGCCAGTTGGGCGCGGATCGCGTCGGAGGTCTTGAAGTCCTTGGCGGCACGGGCGTCGCGACGCTGCGTGAGCAGGGCTTCGACCTCTGGGCTGGGTGTCACCCCTGGGAGGAAGAGGGCGATGGCGGTTTGCTGAGCGGCGGGGCGCTCCAACTCCAGAATCCCCAAACAAGCGAAGGCCGCCTTCACCAGCGGCAACTGCGAGTCGAGGATCATTCTGGGCTCACCACTAGAAGCAGTCAGCCAACTGTTGAGGATTCCTAGCGCGGCACCAACATTCAAGTCCGCATTCAGCCGATCGGCAAACTCACCAACCAAAGTGTGGACATCGTCATCGGGCCGGAGATCGGTACGCCATTCTTCGTCGCCGCGTCGCCATTTGTTTGGTAAAGTCTCTTGCGAGAGGAACCTTCGCCACCGCTCCACCATCCGCTGCGAATCCGCCAGTCCCTGAAACGTGAAGTTCGCATTGCTGCGGTAGTGCGTCTTGATCAGTTCCAGCCGGATCGCTGCGGGCTCGATGCCCTTCTCAAATAAGTCCCGTGGCGTGTAGAAGTTCCCCTTGCTCTTGCTCATCTTCGTCCCTTCGACGAGCAAAAACCGCGGGTGGAACCACATACCCGCGAACGAGCCCTGGTCGGGCGACGCGTTGAACGCGCAGCAACTCTGCGCGATCTCGCACTCGTGATGCGGGAAGATGTTGTCCTCGCCGCCCGAGTGCAGGTCGATCAGGGGTTGACCATCGGGCAGCGTGAGTGTGCCCATCTTCTGGGCGTCGGCACCCAGCAGCCGCGAGGCGCTCATCACCGTGCACTCGATGTGCCAGCCCGGGTAGCCCTTGCCCCACGGGCTCTCCCATTTCATGATGTGGCTGGGGTCTTCCTTCCACAGCAAAAAATCCGCCGGGTGCTCCTTGCCCGCCTGGTTGTCGGCGGAAATCCGCCCGCCTTCACCCTCTCTCAGTTTATCGAGCGTGTTGCCCGAGAGACGGCCATAGGGCGCAAACGACTTCACGCGGAAGTAGACCACGCGATTGCCCCGAGCCGCGTCGCCCACGACGTACGCATTCCCCCGCGCGATCAGCCGCTTGATCACCTCGATCATCCCCGGCACGCTCGCGGTCGCCTTGGGGTGCAGACTCTCGTCCTGCTCGGCCTCGATCGACACCTTCAGGCCCAGTTTGATCGCATCATCTCGGA
The DNA here is from genome assembly GCA_964588585.1 of uncultured Phycisphaeraceae bacterium. Taxonomy (GTDB): domain Bacteria; phylum Planctomycetota; class Phycisphaerae; order Phycisphaerales; family UBA1924; genus JAEUIX01. The sequence goes on along the minus strand of CAZPPX010000002.1, from coordinate 14,890 downwards.
AACGCCGCTCATAGAAGCGCGCGATCTGGTACGGATCACTCGGATCAATCGCGGCATCGGCCGGCAGTTTGCCCGACTTCTTCGCCTCCGCGATCCGCCGGCCCGCGACGGCCATGCGGTCCTCGCCATGCTCGCCACCCTCGGCATCGTCGGTCATGTGGCCCACATCGGTGATGTTGATGACGTGCGTCACCTTCCGCCCATGCACCTTCCGATGCGCGGCCTGCGCGGGCGTCTCATTCGCCAGATCGCACAAGGGTGACTCGATCCAGCGCCGCAGCACGTCGGCGGCCAGAAACGACCGGAAATTGCCGATATGCGCGTCGTCGTACACCGTGGGCCCACAGGTGTAGAACGTCACATGCGACGGATCGCGAGGCGAAAAAGGCTCGATCGCGCGGGTCAGCGAGTTGTAGAGTCTCAGCGGCATCGGCCAAGGGTATGGTCGAGGGATCAGCGACTTGCGCGGCCGCACTCCGGGCAGAGTGACGCTGGTCCAGGCACGCACGATTGTCTGTGGGACGCCCGCCCCGAGCCTGCCGTTGCCGAGAGCGGGATATGCGTGTGGACTCTCAACTAGTTCCCGCCCGGCGTCGTGCCCGGCGCGGCGGATCCCGGTGGGGTGGCCTGATCCGCGCCATCACCAGCACCCGCGGGCCGATCGGCACCGCCTGCACCGCCACCCGCACCGGCGCGGGGCCGGGCAGGGCGCTGGCCTTCGCCACCTTCGCTGGGAGGGGGCTTGGGCGGGCGCGGCAGGAGCGAATCGGCGCAGGCGAGTTGATACGCGACGAGTGCCGAGTTCGTGGACGACTGCTGGAGGTAGACAGGAATGGCGAGGTCGAGTTTGTCGTTCTGGGTGTGCCAGCCGTAGCCGTAGTCGGCGCGGCCGACTTCATCCCAGAAGAACCCGGGGATGCCGACGCGCTGGAAGGACATGTGGTCGGACCCGCCGCCGCCACGGGCTTGTGGGCCGGTGCTGTGGATGTTGACGTTGAGGAACTTCTGGTCGATGCCGCACCAGAAGACGTTGTTGACCGGCGCGGTGGCGGCGGCGAGCATGTCCACCTGTGAATCAGCGCAAGGGAGGCCGCCCTGGGTGTTGGTGCCGCCGTCGTCGACGAACGCGGCACTGATGTTGCCCCAGGTGGATTCGTTGGCCTTCACATACGCGGCTGAACCCAGCAGGCCCTGCTCTTCGCCCGTCCAGTGGATGAACCGGATGGTGCGCTTGGGGCGGGCTTCGGGTGGGGCATTCTTGAGGACGGTGGCGAGGATGCGGGCGGCTTCGAGCGTGACGGCTGAGCCGGTGCCGTTGTCGGTGCAACCTTCGGAGCCGGGGCCGTCCCAGGAATCCAGGTGGCCGGAGATGATGACGACCTGCTCGGGCCAAGTGCTGCCCGGAATCTCGGCGATAGTGTTGTACACCGGCACGGGCCCGGGCACGAAGGTGGACTTGATATCGAACTCGGCCCAGATCTCGACGCCATCGGCCAGGCGCGAGTTGATGTGGTCGTAATCGCCCGACCGCACCGACACGATCACCTCGGGGTCGATCTTCTCGGGGGTCATCTCGCGCCAGCCGCCGACGGCACCGGTCCACACGCGCTCATCGCGGCTGGCCATGATGAAACCGGCGACGCCGTCGAAAATGGCGCGGGCGGGAAGATCGATGGTCGTGGCTTCGTCGCCGCCAGCGACCTGCTCGCGGGCCTTGCGGAACTGCGTGTACCAGGTGGAGACGCGGCCGCGCACGTCGCGCATGCCACGCTCGGTGACGGGGCGCAGCAGCAACCACGCGCCCTTGAGGTCGCCCTTGATAGCGTCGTACGAAGCCTGGTCGTAGGGGGCCTTCAAAATGCGCCCCCGCACCGGGCCGTCGGTACCTTTGGTCCACGAAAGCGTGGAGAACTCCATATCGCGGCTGGTGACGTACTCGACCTTGGTTTCGCCCTCTTCCCCGCGGCGCGGACGCGTTTCCTGCTTGATGAGCACGCGGCCTTTGCTGGGCCCGCGGTCAAAGCCCATGCCGACGGTGCCCCACTGCTCGATGCGGGCGTTGGCCAGGCCCCACGAGGCGTGCTGGTCGCGGCACCAGTCGTTGGCGGTCTTGAGATTGGTCGAGCCGGTGAGGCGCGGGCCGATCTTCTTGGTGATGTGCTCCAGATGAGTCATCACTTGGTTGCGCCAGCGGCCTTCATCGACAATCTGTTGCACGATGCGCGGGTCGCCCAGTTTCACAGCGGGGATCGGGGCTTCCTTGCCATTGATGACGGCGAACGAGCCGGCGGGGCTCGAACCTGCGGGGGGCGTGGCGCCACCTGCGCCCGCCAGTGCGGTCGCGGTGGCAACCGGCGTTGCGGCGCGCGCGGGAGGGGCAGGCGGCACGGGTGCCGCCGGGGGGGTTGGTGGTGTCGGCGCGGCGGCAGCGCTTCGGGCTGCCGGGGGCGTGGGGGGCGAGGGGGGGGTGGGTGCGGTCGGGGGTGTGGGTGCCGTCACGGCGACCGCAGGTTCGGGCGCGCGGACCTTCTGGGCGCAGCCGAGCGTCCAGATCGGGGCCGAGGCGAGGGTCGCGAGCAGGAGAGGCGTCACGAGCGTGCGCCCACGACAAACCAGCGTGTTCATAGCGTCCTTTACATGCCGCCCCACGAGGCGTTGCAACCCGGGCTCAACTTCGGTTCACAGAACCACATCAACTCAGAGAATCAGCGCCCAGAGGAGCACCACGACGGCTCCCGCGAGCAGCACCACCAGGACTCCGGCCAGAATCGTCGCCAGTTGGCTCTTGCGCTTGAGCATCGGGGGTACTCCCGGTCTGATGGGGGGGGTCAGTGTACCAGAATGCTGTGTTTCCACGTTGGCCTGCCACGTCCAATGATGCCCGCGTGACCACGCCGCCCACCTCACCCTCCGCCGGGCCCAGCCACCATCCGATGGAGTTGCCCGCTGGTCTGCCGGTGCCGGTGGATGATGGTGCCGCGGCCCTTCTGACGGGCGCCATCTTGCCCAGGGTGCCGTTGCGATCGACCAGGGGTTTGTGGGTGGCGCTGTCTGATCTGGCCAAGCCCACGGTGCTGTTTTTCTACCCCCGCACGGGGGTGCCGGGCCAGCCCCCCGCGCTGGGGTATCAGGGGGAGGAGTGGGATTCGATCCCGGCGGCACGGGGGTGCACGCCGCAGTCGTGCGGGTTTCGTGACCTGCACAGCCAGTTCACCGCCCTGGGCGTGCAGGTCTTTGGCATCAGCACCAGCACCACCGAGCACCAGCAGGAGTTCGTGGCCCGCACGCATATGCCGTTTGACATGTTGTCGGACAGCGACCTGGCGCTGGTCGCGGCCCTCAAACTGCCCACGTTTCGATTCCCGGTCGAGAGCGGCGGGCCCAGCGTGCTGATCCGCCGCATGGCGTGGTACGTCGAGCCCTCGCGCACAGCCCCCGCGCAGCCGCCCAGGCGACGGCCCCGGCCCGTGCAGCCGCTGCCGCCGGAGCCGAAGATCATGAAGGTGTGGTACCCGGTGTTTCCGCCGGATCGGAATGCGGGGGAGGTTTTGGAGTGGGTGAGCGCAAGGGCCGACGCGTCCAGTGGTAGCACAGGCGTCCCGCTGTGATCGCCGCGCGGCGCGGCGACTGATTGGCCCTGCGCGATTGAGTTTCGAACCGAACCGTCCACCACGCACCGGGCCGAGCATGACAGCGGCGTATACAGGGAGCGTGGCACAGAAGTCGGCTTTGCGACTTCTGTGTTCCCGGAGTGCTTGTTGACTGCAAGCCAGCACATGCGCGACCGTCGATCGGATAGGGGGCACCTCATATCGAGCGCGCCGACCTTCCGAGCCACGGGTTGGTGGCGCGGGACGGTGTCTCGGCAAACTACCGCTCCGGTGCCGGGCGCTGCTCGCTCCGGCGCTCGTTCGCTCCGGCACCCCCACCCGAGCGGCGCTGGCCTGAGCCGATCGTCGCGGCACGCTGCGCACCGTCGCGGATGACCTCGTCGCGTTTCTCGCGGAGGGTTTCGAGGTTCTTGCGCATCTCGCCGGTGCGTTTTTCGAGGGCCGCGATCTGCAAGGCCTGCACTTCCATGCGGGCGTCGAACTGGCGGCCGAGCGCGTCGCGCATCGAGGCCTGGAGTTGGTCCTTGGCGGCGGGATCGGCGGCGGTACCGTGCTGTTCGAGGGCTTTGGCGATGCGGAACATGTCGAGCATGGCGCGGACTTCGTCCCAGCGGGCCTTGACCATGGGGCGGTCGCCGCGCTCGCGGGCTTCGCGGATGGCGCCGGTGCGGGTGGCGAGCCATTCGACCACGCGCCTGAAGACCGCAGGCTGCTCCTCGCGCAGGCGCTCCAGTTGATCCGCGGCCTCGGCGTTGTGCTCGCGCAGGTGCGCAACGGTGTCGTCGATTTCCTCGGGCGACAGCGGGCGCACGGGCTCGGCATCGAAGCCGAACAGGCCCGCGGCGGGACGCTCGGGCTTCATGCCCGGCGCGGCGTGCTCGCGCTCGCGTGGGCTGGTGGTCGGGTTGTTTGGCTGCGAGTTGGCGTTGGGGTTGCCGGGGCCGGGGCCGGGGACTGACGGGTTGGTTCCGCCCCGACGGGTGAAGGTGGGGATGGCGTCGATGACATCCTTGAGTTCGCGGACATCATCGCCCGCGTCGAGGCGCTGGAGGGCTTCTTCGAGTCGCTGGGTGATGCGCTTGGTCTGCGTGAGGCGCTCGTCGATGTGGCGGCGCAACTGATCGCGGAAGGCCTTGAGGCGTTCGGGGTTGATGGGACGGCGCTGGGCCTGGCCGGCGGCGGGCCGCGTGACCTTGGGCTGGGCGGTGGCTGGCGTAGCGGCCGGTGGCTGCGCGGCGGGCACAACTTCCGCTGGTGGCTGCGCGGGTGCTTGTGCGAGCGCCGTGCCCGCGAGCAGGGCGAAGAGCGCCATCGAGTTGGAGAATCGGCGGGTGGTCATGGGCGGTTCTCCGATTACTGGCGATCGGTCGAGGAGTCGATGAACAGGCCGGCACGGGCGGGTTCGCGGATGGAGGCCATGAGGCCGTCGGCTTCGGAGACGAGGTCTTCGAGTTCGCGGGTGCGGGCGGTGGTGTCGATGCTGGCGAGGAGCGCGAACACGGTGTCGGCGGCATCGCCTTGTGTGGAAGCTGGGCTGGGGGGCGCGACCGCGATAGGTTCGGCCGTGCCCGGGCCGGGCAGGGGTGCGGGGGCAGGTGAAGGGCCCAGGGTGCGGATGGCGATCACGCCGCCAGCGAGCACCGCGATGGCCGCGGCGAGGCGTGCGGCAGAGGCCCAGCGGATAACCACCGCTGGCTTGGCTTGTGCGGGCGAGTCGAACGGCAGTGGTGCGGGCGCGGCTTCACGCAGGGCTGGGCGCGAGCGCGCGAACACGCGGGGTTCGAGCCCGGGGGGTGCCGCGTCGTGATGGGCGATCGCGTCGGCGTCGAGGTGCTGCTGCACTTGCGCGAGGTGGGTCATGCGGGGCAGGTCGCCCAGCCGAGCGAGCGCGTCGGGCGACATGGAGGCACGCTCGGCAGCGGCCAGGCGATCGAGCGCGCCGGCGAGGGCGAGCAGATCGTCGGGCAGCGAGTCGGGCGAGTCGTGAGGGTTGGTTTCGGGGTGGCTATTCATCGGATCGTTCCATCGGGGACAGAGGCGGTCAGGCGGTCGCGGAGTTTGCGGAGGGCGCGGTGGTGGCGGGCCAGAAGGGTGCCGAGCGGTTCGCCCAGCACCTCGGCCATCTGGTTGAAGGACATCCCGGCATGGTGGCGGAGTTCGATCACTTCACGGTCCTGGGGCGAAAGGTGCACCATCGCGTCGCGCAGGGCTTCGAGTTCGGGCGAGACGCTCGCCGGGGCATCGCTCGGCGCGGCGCGGGCGTGGTCGAGCGTTTCGGGATCAGTCGGCGCGGCGTGCCGACGCAGCCGCCGTACTTCGTCGCGAATCCGGTTCACCGCGATCCGGAACAGCCAGGCCTCGAAGCGACCCTGCTCGGTGTACTTGCCGGAGTCGTCGCGCTCACCAGCGCAGCGGCCTGAGAGTTTGGAGGCGACGGTGACGAACACTGATTGCGTGATCTCTTCGGCCAGGTCGGCCCGGCGGACGCGCGATCGTGCCAGCGCGAAGACGCGTCGCGCGTAGCGGGCCACGATGGCGCGCCACGCGGCTTCGTCACCCTCCGCGGCGGCTTCGAGTTCAGCCGCCAGGTCGGCGTCAGGCTGGTCCGGGCGGTCATCCACAGCGGGCATTCCCCTCGTTTGACTAACGGCCATGCCCCTTGGCCTATTGCCCGAAAAAGCGTCCGAAAACGGGGCCGGATTTCAACGAAGGAGCGAAGAAAACGAAGGAAAAAAGAGCCCTTTGGATCGGACTTCGATCCCTTCGCATCTTCGTAGATAACCGGATCACTTAATCGCCCGACGTGCCCATGAGGGCTTCCAGTTCCGCCACGCGGGCCACGATGGCCTCGTTGAACGCGCTGCTGTGGAAGGCCTTGGCGTTGCGCATGGCCGAGCGGATGGTGCGGGCCTCGGATGAGCCGTGGGAGATCATGCAGATGCCGTTGACACCCAGGAGGGGCGCGCCGCCGTACTCGTGGTAGTCCATCTTCTTGTGCAACTGCTTGAAGGTGGGTTCAAGGGCGACGATGGCGTCGGGGTTGCTCGTGATGAGTTCGTGGAAGATGGCCTGCACGATGGCCTTGGCCATGCCCTCGATCATCTTGAGCAGCGCGTTGCCGATGAACCCGTCGGTGACGACCACGTCGCAGCCACCGTCGAACACCTCGCGGCCTTCGACGTAGCCGACGTAGTTCATCCCGGGCGTGCGCTTGAGCAGATCGGCGGTCTGCTGCACGAGGCCCGTGCCCTTGCCTTCCTCGGCGCCGATGTTGATGACCGCGACGCGCGGGCTCTTGATGCCGTGAACGTGCCGGGCAAAGGCGTCGGCCATGATGCCGTATTGCCAGAGGTGGGTGGGCCGCGGCTCGGGGTTGCCGCCGACGTCGCACATCACGACGGGCCCGTTGAACGTGGGGATGGTGACGGCGATTCCCGGGCGGTGAATGCCCGCGAGGCGGCGCATGTACATGGTGGAGGCCGCCACGCACGCGCCGGTGTTGCCGGCGGAGAGGACCACATCGCACCGCTTCTCGGCCTTGTGCGAGCCGAGGAGCGCCATCTGCACGATGGAGGAGTTTTTCTTGCCGCGCACCGCTTCGACGGGCGACTCTTCCATGCCGATGACCTCGGCACAGTCGTGAATGGCGATGCGGGCGTCGCGGCAGCCGCGTTCCTTGAGCACGTCTTCGATGATCGCCCGTGGGCCGACGAGCACCAATTCATCGCTGGGGCCAAGGACTTCGAGGCCCTGCACGCAGCCGTTCAGGATCGCATCGGGCGCGTGGTCGCCACCCATCACGTCGATAGCCAATCGCATCGAGTCGCCTCCCGCGAGGCCGTCCCGACCTTCGCCAGGTGAGGCGCCCGCACGCGATCGCTCTCACCTCACACCAACGAGAACATCAGGCGTTGTCGGTGCCGATGCCCAACTTGGGCACGCTGATCCGCAGGCCCGGACGGACGTAGCCGGAGTCCTTGGTCACGCGGTGATGCAGGCGGGCCATGCCGCTGATCGGACAGACCGTGGTGACGATCGGCTTGAGGGCGTGGTGGTTGCGGCGGCGGCGGCTGCGGCCGTAGGAGATTCGTTGGGTGGGGAGCATGGACGATTCCTTCGCAAAATCTCAACGCATGGACTCGGTCGCCCGGTCCCACGAGTTGAGCCCTAACGATAAGGGGCCAGTAGGGGTGGGTCAAACACGCGTCGATCTGCACTTGGCTGGGCGGGCTGACCGGTCTAGACTCACCGCTCGTTTTTCGTCTCCACAACCCATCTCCTGGCCTCCCGAGCCTTATCGGAGCCCGAAAGGGAATGACCTATGCGTCACGGCAAAGCCGGTTACAAACTCGGCCGCACGTCCACCCACCGCCTCGCGACCCTGCGCAACCTCGCCTGCTCGCTCTTTGAGCATGGCCAGATCGTCACCACGATCCCTCGCGCCAAGGCCGTGCAGCCCTTTGTTGAGAAGATCGTGACCACGGCCAAGCAGGGCTCGGTGCATGCACGCCGCCTGGTGATCGCCAAACTGGGCTGGGATCGCCCCGGTTTTGAGTGGCTGTATCTGCCCAAGGGTGCCGACGAAGGCGAGCAGAAGCACGTTCAGTCCATGGCTGACCGGGCGTCCAAGTACTTCGACATTCCCAAGGGCTCCGAAGTCGAGCGCAACCGCTACGGCGAACTGCGCAAGGCCCCCAAGATCGTCAAGCACATCTTCGAGCACGTCGCCCCGCGCTTCCGCGATCGGGCCGGCGGGTACACCCGCATCGTGAAACTGGGCCGCCACCGGATCGGTGACGCCGGTGAACTGTGCGTGATCCAGTTCGTGGGTGCGGAAGAAGGCCCCGAAATCGGTGGGAAGCCAAGCAGCCGCCGCCGGATCGCCGACCGTCGCACGGCGTTTGCCGCCAAGGTCCGCAAGGCCAACGCCACCGAACCCAAGTCGACCTAAGGGTTTTAACTAGATTCGCCGGTTTGGGTGAACCCGAGTGGGGTCGCCACCGGTAGAAGCACGAACTAGAGTCTTACCGGATCGGCGATGGACGCCGATCCGTGGTCAATACATGCGGGCCGTTTGGCCCGGCCTCACACTCAAGGAGTCTGGATCATGCGTACCGCTTCCCGCCTCGGCCTGTTCGCCTGCATCGCCACCGCTGCGTTCCTCGTCGGCTGCAAGTCCGGCGGCCGCACCGAAGGCACCGCCACCACGACCAAGGCCTGCACCGGCTCGACCGCCTGCGAGAAAGGCACGACCTGCTGCAACGCCAACAAGTCCGCCGAGGCCAAGGCGGGTGCCGAGAAGGCTGGCTGCACCGAAGCCAAGACCGACGGCAAAGCCTGCTGCCCCGTCACCGGCAAGCCCATGAACTAATCCTCACGGATTCGGTTCACTGAGAAATCCGACAGGCCCGGGCCATGTGCCCGGGCCTGTTTGTTTTTGTGCTGGTTGTGAATCAGGCGCTTGCCGTGGTTCGGCGGGCGATCTCGCTGAACGCGGCTTCCACGCCTTCGCCGGTTTTGGCGCTGCCGCGGAGGATGGGCACGCCCGAGGCGGCCAGATCGTCGAGTTTCGCTTGAGTGATCTCCCACTGGTCAGCAAGGTCGGCCTTGTTCACCACCAGCAGCCAGGGGATCGGCCCGAGCGCGGCAAAGGCGCGGTCGCGGAGTTCGAGGGCTTTGTCGAGGGTGGCGGCGCGGGTGCCGTCGGCAACGATGAGCAGGCCGGCGCTCCCGCGCATGTAACTGGTCTGGACGGTGTTGAACTCGTCCTCGCCGGCCAAGTCCCAGAGCATGAGCGTGACGGCCTGAGCGTCCAGCGTGAGGTCTTTTCGGTCGATTTTTACGCCGACGGTGGTGAGGTACTTCTCGCTGAAGGTGCTCTTGACGAACCGCGCGACGAGGCTGGTCTTGCCGACCGCGAATGCGCCCACCATGCAGATTTTCTTCTGGATCATGGCGCCCCCCCGCCCACGCCCCCGCTGCCGTTCTTGCCCGGAGGCACGAGACCGTCGTCTTGGGATGTGGCGGGTCCGTCAATCGTCGGCGCGGGCGAGATGGCGGGGGCGTCTTCGGTGCTGCCGGGCACGCGCACCGCGAGCGGGGCTTCGGTAAACGTCAACCGCAGCGTGGCGTAGCGGTTGCGTTCCTTCGCGGCTTCGGTGGTCTCGCGGGCGTTGGGCTGGGTGGACCCGACGCCCACCGCGGCCAAGTCGCGGGCGGGGATACCTCGGGCGACCAGCAGCGTGATGATGCGGTCAGCCCGGTCGCGGCTGAGGCGGACGTTGCGTTCCTCGGCACCGGTGCCGTCGGTGTTGCCGATGATCTGGATGGAGACCTCGATGCCCGCCGGGCGGGCGACGGTATAAACGTCCGCCAGCGCTGCGGCCATCTGGTTGACGACTTCTTCCTGGCCACGCGCGAGTTCGGTGGAGGCGAAGACGAATCGCGCCTGGAGCAGTTCGGCCCGCACGCGCCGTACTTCGAGCGCGGCCAGGTCGGTATCGACCACGGCGGAATCGTCGAACGACACCACGCCCGGAAGTTGCGACACCAGGCGGCGGGCGCGGGCCAGCCACGCGTGCGAAGCCTGCCCGGCGGCGGTGAGACGACCACCCGCCAGCGAGAGACGCGCGGTGGCGGGAGGCGCGAGTTGCACCGCGATCCGCTGCCCGATGAACGACTCGTCGAGCGATTGGAAGGGCTTGAAGATGAGCAGGACGTCTTCGGGTCGCACCCCGTTGTCGGCAAGGATGGACATGGGCTCGGCCGCGAGCGGATCGCGGAGGCCATCGATGCGGCGTTTGGCGCCTTCGTAGCCCGACTCGGTGACGACGATGCCGGGCGTGGCCCGAAGCGAGGCCAGTGCCGCGTTGAAGCGGCGATCGGCGAGCCAACTGCTCCCCCACCACCAGGCCAGGGCCAGGAGCGCGGCGGCGAGGGCAATCCACACCACGGGCGAGATTCGGCGTGGTGTGGTGTCGTCGGTGACGACGCCGCCGAGGAGGGGTTCGACGATTGGCTGGGCGCGCTCAAAGATCTTGGCGTCGCCTTTGAACTCGGCCAGTTCGGGCCCCAGTTGCAGGTGCAGCGCTTCGACGGCTTCCTGCGCGCGGGGTCGGAGCGATTCGGTGGGCGTGCCGCTGATGGCCAGAGCGATCACGGCCCGCGGGCCGGCTTCGACCCAGACCTCGCGCCCGCCCACGCGGAGTTTTTCGAGGCCTTCCTGCTTGGCGGCTCCGAAGGAATCGCGGACGAAATCCTGCAGGGCCGTGAGCATGGCCGAGACGCTGTGCGGGTCTGAGCCTTGCACGCCCGCGAGCGCGGCGTGCAGCAGCAGCAGGCCCGTCTCGCGATGGATCACCAGGGCCTGCTCGACGCGATAGCGAAGGGTGCGGAGAAGCACGATCTCCGCATAGGGCTTGCCCGTACGCAGGGCTTCGAGCCGCCACCCCAGCCGGCGCAGGGCCGATTGCGGGGCCATGGCGGCGGAGAGTTCCTGCAGCATTCGCGCGAGCGATTCCGCGATGGACTTGCGAATGGCCGGGCCGATGATCGGGAAAATCGCGTCGACCAGCGGTTGCGGGTTCTTCTCGACGGCCCGCTTGATCGACGATTCGATCGTGGGCGCGAGGGCCCGGGCCAGTTGCCCGTCACGCGAGGCCCGCAGAGCGATGGCGCCGGGCAAGGCATCGCTCAGTTCCCGCGCGCGAATGGCCGGGTCGTCGAGGCGCTTCTCAAGCCGCTCGACGCGGAGCCGTTCGGGGCCCACGAGGATCGACCGCACCACCGCGAGTTCACGCCCGGGGTTGGGGGGGGTGGCGGGCGGAGCGCCACCTCCACCCGCGATGGAGGCGGGCGGCGTGGCGGAAGGCGGATCGTCCGAGCCAGGGAGAGGGGGCATGGTGGATGCACGCGGCGACGGCGATCATGGCCTCATGGCCGCGGTCGGAAGCGATGGGCACCCGGGTTTCACCCCCGGGTGGATGACCTCACGAGCCTTTGGGCATCTTCATTTCGCCCTTGAGTTTCATGGAGACCTCGGTGAGCAGGTCGGCGAGGGCCAGGCGATCGGTCTTGTCGTGACGGAGTGCCGCGAGGCCCTTGTCGGCCGATGATGTGGCGGCCTGGTGGGCGCTGTTGATCTCGTCGCGCAGGGCCTTGGACTGCTCCAGGATCGCCTTGCGGAGTTCGCGGGCCGCGTCGGTGACCTTGGCATCGAGTTCCGCGGCCCGCTTGTCGGCGGCCTTGGCGTTGTCGGCGACCTCGCTGTTGAGTTCACGGACCGCCCCCGTGCGGGCGGTGACCTCGTCCTTGATCTTCTCGAGCAGCGTGTCCACCTCGCCCTTGAAGTAGGTTTCGAGGGATGACAGGCGCTTGAGCAACTCGTCGCGCACGTCGGTCACGTCCTTGGCCAGCCGCTCTTCGATGCGCTGGAAGCGCTTCTGCTGCTCGCGGACTTGCGCGCCGAAGAGGATGTCACGAACCTTGTCCAGGTTCTCCGGGCTCGCGGGTTCGTCGGCGTCAGGGCTGCGCTTGGTCTTCTCGTTCATGCGGGGGGCTCGTTGAGATGAGGGGGGCTGGGAGATTCGGCTCGCGGCCTTGGCGGGCGGCACCGAGGAACTGAGTTTGGTCGCTTTGGCCTTGAGGACGGCGGTCGCCTTGCTGCTCATGGGAGGTTCCTGGCGACGGGGGGGTGAGGTGGGGGTGGGGCTGGGTGTTTGGAAGCGTCCCGGTCGCGAAAGGATAACAGGCGCGGGCTTGCCGCGCCGAACCGGATTATCGGGCATTCCCGGGGGTCGCTTCAGGGCGAATCGGTGAGGGGGGCGGGGGTGGGGGTGTGGCCGCATTCCGGGCAGCGGGGCAGATTGGCCATGGCGTAGCCGCAGGCGGGGCAGTCGGTTGGGCCAGGAATCGGACGAAGGACGGCACGCCAGCCGAGCCATATGAAGACGAGCCCGACGAAGCCGACGAGGGCCAGAATGGTCGCCATGGCCGGGCTGAGGGCACCTGGTTCGAGCGTGCCGATAGCCGCGATGATGGCGGCGGTCGAGAGGATCGCGCCGAGGGGGGCGAAGAAACTGGTCCCGACTCTTCGTCGACCGTGCCGAACCGCATGAACGATTGGAGCCAATATCGACGCCAGAAACACCGCACCCCACGCAAGCACGATGAGCGGTCCGATCATCCACCATTGTTCACCGACGGGGGAGTCGGCGAACGGGAATCTTTTGATTCTCTTCGGCTCTCCCCAGTGCCCGATGCCTAGCGCCTAGTGCCTGCACGACACGTCTATCCTCGCGCCCATGCCTCACTCTCGCGCGTCCGCCTCGCCTTCCTCCCCCGCAGCCTCCGCCCCAGGCGACAAGCGCCCGCACGTCCTCCTCTTCACCGACGGCGCCTGCTCGGGCAACCCCGGCCCGGGCGGTTGGGGATACGTCCTCCGCCATCCCACCACCGGCAAGGAACGCGAAGGCAGCGGCGGCGCGCCCGACACCACCAACAACCGCATGGAACTCACCGCCGTCATCCAAGGCCTCTCCGCCCTCTCCAAGCCCAGCGTCGTTGACCTCACCAGCGATTCCAAATACGTCCTCGACGGCCTCCGCGAATGGCTCCCCGCCTGGAAGGCCCGCGGCTGGAAGACCGCCGCCAAGCAGCCCGTCAAAAACCAGGACCTCTGGATGAAACTCGACGAACTCATCGCCCGCCACGACGTCCGCTTCCACTGGATCCGCGGCCACACCGGCCACGCCGAGAACGAACGCTGCGACGCCCTGGCCGTGCAGGCGATCGAGCAACTCCGCGCGCGATGACCACCACCATCCCCCAGTCCTGCCGGGGGAGGTGCCGAGCGCAGCGATGGTGGTGGGGGTTCACGTAAGGCGTGACCAAATCGGGTCCGACGATCCTGCTCAACCCCGGTACCCTCGTACATGCCCGGCTCCGACCTGCTGTGGTGGATCATCGGCGGGGTGCTCGCGCTGGCCGGGCTGCCGCTGTGCGTGTGGGCACTGTGGGCCGATCGCCTGAGTACCGCGGGCCGAAATCCTTCGCGCCGCCGTTGCCCGCGCTGCTGGCATGACCTCCGCGCCACCCCGGGCCTGACGTGCCCGGAGTGCGGGCATGTCGCCAAGAGCGAGTGGACGCTGCGGCGGCGTCGCCGCCGGTGGCGGGCGGTGATGATGGGTGTGGCCGCGCTGATCGTGGCGGTCATCGCGGCACTGGTGCCTGCGGGTCGTGCGGGCCAGTTGTGGAGGCACGTGCCCACTACTCTGCTTGTGGGTGTCAAATCGATCATCGGCAGTAGGACCTGGCCTCGGTTGACCATGGAGAGCGTTCATCGGCTGAGCACCGAGGACCTATGGGATTGGCAAATCCGATCGATTGCCGGGGGATACGGCCGCGCCTGGCATTTCTATCGCGAAACTTGGCCGGAGGGAAGCCAACTCTGGGCCGCTGAATTCTCGGCGTTGACGCACCACAGTTGGTGGTTCGATGACATGGACCAACTTCGCCAGATGGACGGCCCGAGCCACGAAATGGTGTGGGACCCGGCCCTGGCACCGATTCGCGACAGCACGCACGCCCGTTTCATTCGCGTCACGCTCCGGTTCGACACACCTGGTCGTCGGTACGAATTCCTCGACCTCCCCATCCGCCGCGTGCCGACCATCGACGAAGCGATCACGCCGGTGCGCGAACCGGCGCTCGACGCGGCCATCGCGCAAACGCTCCAACCCCGCCTCGTGCACATGGAATACCGCGACGCGCTGGTGCTGGTCGTGCGCGAGCCGACGTTCACGTCGCCGGATATCGCTGTGGGCATCCGGGTCACCTTCGAGTACGACGGCACCGTGCGCGCCACCGCCCGCATGTTCACGCGCACCACCACCACCGTGGGCGACATTCTGCCGGGCGTGCTGCTGGAGGGCGAGTATGCCGCGCTGGTTGAACTGAAGAACGCCGACGCCAGCGACCCGCGCTGGCAGGTGCGGATTCAAGGCGATGGCGAGATGGCCCTGCGCGACTTCGGCGCGGCCCGCTACTGGTCGGGCGAACTCACGCTGCCGCTGAGCGCGGTGAAGAAGTAGTCAACGAAGCCCGCGCGTGAGCGAGCGGCTGTGAGGCTCGCGCGGCCTCACTCAACCCGGGGCTCGAACGCGTGTTTGAACACCGAAGAATTGCGCGTTTCGCGTTAAACGCCATTAGAGCCCGGCTGAGACGGGGGGGATCTCTGAACAACCTGCGCGCAACCTCTGGCGATCGGATAGCGTATCGCT
>CAZPPX010000001.1:201735-383399 GCA_964588585.1 uncultured Phycisphaeraceae bacterium | reverse complement strand
ACGCCGTCACGCACGATCCCGCTGCCGCCGAGGGCGGTTGTTCAGGAGTCCCTGCAATCGCTAACGGGTCATTGTGTTTGGGCAGGACAATGACGGCAGCGACCAAAGCGATGTCGGAATCGCGATCTTCCACCACGTTGCGAACTAGCCCTTTTCCCCCAGATTCATCCAAATACGCAGTGGGCGTTACGGTGGTCATGCTTTAATGCTAGCTTGTCGCGCGTCAACCAACGATGGGACATCAACCTATTGCTACTAAGTCGTCCCCTACAACCCCGCGGCCTCAAACCACCCGCTCGGCTTGGCGTTCAGCGCCCCCGCGATCGCCACCAGACTTTCCAAACTTGGCAAGTGCGCGCCGCGCTCCACGCTCGACAACTGGCTGACGCTCACGCCGCAGGCTTCAGAGAGTTCCTTGAGGGTCCATCCCAGTTCGGTGCGGGCGAGGCGCATGTGGCGGCCGAGTTCGACGCGGAGGCGGTCCTGCGGCCTCTGGCCCAGCCCCAGCGACGCCGCGGCCTGAGCGAGGGTCTTCTTCAGTTCGGCCAGCGAAAACGGCTTGGCCAGATAATCAAACACGTCCTGCTTGAACGTCTGCCGCATCGAGTCGAGCGAGGGGTAGCCCGTCACGACGACGACGCACAGCCGCGGCCAGCGGCGGCGCAGTTCCACCAGCACCTCCTCGCCTGAGGCGTGCCCCATCTTGATGTCGAGGAGGACGACATCGGGCAGGCGCGATTCGCACGCGGCAAAGAACTCCTCCGGCGTGCCGGATGTGCGCACCGCGTGCCCCTCGCCCTCGAGCATCGCGGCGATGAACTGGCGGAAGTCGGCGTCGTCGTCGAGCGCGACCACCGAGAGCGCCGGGGGAGCGTCGGGCGAATCGAGAGGCTGCGCTGCGCCGGGCTCAGCCGGTGAATCGGTCATGCGCCAGTGTACGACGAGCGCCGATCAGCAGGGCGGGCCGCGGGGCGCGAAGAACAGGGCGATGTAGTCGGACAGGTCGTCGGGATCGATGTTGCCGTCAAAGTTGATGTCCGCGGCCGGGCACGGTACCGGAGAGAAAAAACACGCGATGTAGTCGGAAAGGTCGTCGGGATCGATGTTCCCATCGCGATTGAAGTCCGCCGGGCAGGGAATGAGATTGAACAGGAAGTCGGTAAGCGAACTGCCCACGTCACCGAAGGCGTTGGTGACGAGGCAGTCGTACTGGCCCTCGTCGCCGGGCTGGGTGTTGGCGATGCGGAGCGTGGGCGAGTTGGCACCCGAGATGCGGCCACCATCGCTGATGGGCTCGCTGTTGTGTCGCCACTGATAGGTCAGCGGCGGCGAGCGATGGGCTCGAAGCGAAATCACGGCTTCTGTTCCCGGCTCGACCTGCACCACCGCAGGGGGTTGTCGCGCGATCACGGGCAGGCCGCGGGCCACCAGTTGCGCGAGCCGGCCCGACGAAAGCCCGCCCGCCGTGGTGAATGACCCGCCGATCACCAGCGTCGGCCCGTGGCCATCGCCGAAATCAATGACGACCATGCTGCTCGCGGCACCGTTCAGGCCGTTGACGCCCGTGTCACCGAGCACCGGACTCCACGCGGAGCCATCCCAGCGCGCGATTCGGTTCGCGGGTTGGCCACCAGCGTTCAGAAATGATCCAACGACGTACAGGTTTTCGCCCTCGCCGTCATCCCACATGCACAGGGCGGCGACGTTGCTGTCAACGCCCGATCCCAGCGCCTCCCACGCGGCACCGTTCCAATATGCCACGTGGTTGAGGGTGGTGGGCCCAGCCGCGGTAAAGGCCCCGCCGACGTAGAGACCCGGGATGGCGGACTCTTGGCGCGTATCACAGGTGGCGTGAACCGGCCCATTGAGCAGGTCGCCCGGCCAGGGCGTGGATTGCTGGGTGTCCAGGTTGAACGTGTCCATGAACCCGGTCGGCTGCGAATCGCAGCCGGTCGCGCTGAAAAAGCCGGCGCGGATCACCTCGCGGGAGTTGGGCGCGCGAACCCGGGATGTGCGAACACCCGCGTTGGGACGGCCGCAGGGGAAGGGAACCTGCGTGACCCTGTTCCAATAGCGGGTTGTTGGGTCGGTGGTACCTTCGAAACTGCCGCCGTAGTAGCCGTCGCTGGTGCCGTCGATGTGAAGGTATGTTTCAATCGTGCCGAAGTGCGCGGGCACGGTAGGATTGCTCCAGGTGTTTTCAAGCGGTCTGAAGAACGACAACCCGCCCGACGGCTGCCCCCCCGCAGAGGTCTGCCCGCCGCACACGGCGAGAAACTCCTGCTCGTGGATGTATTTCAGCCCGAACGGGTCACCGCCGCTCAGGCCCGCCGCGCACGCGCGCTTGAATCGCGTCACCTCACGATTGAGCGAGGTGACGGCTGCGTTTCGGGCGGACGCGACGCGGACGATCTTCTGGGCCTCATACACGCTACCGACATTCACCGCGGCGTGGACCAGACTCGTGAACGCGCCCGCGACATACAGGTTACCGGGCGGGATGCCGGGCTCGGAGTCCGGCCCCCTGCCGACTTCCAGTGCCGTGACCGAGGCGAACTGGCCGTTGATGCCGCCGCCGGGCGAGGTCCAGGCAAACCCGGGAAAGTTGACAAGAAACGTGGTGCCGCCGGCAAAGAGCGAGGTGCTGTTGCCGCTCTGGTCCGAGCAGAGTGTGTTTGGGGTGCCGTTGTATGCAGGGGCAACTGGCGTCCACATGGCCGAGACGGGGTCGTACACGCGGACCGGATCGGTAGCGCTTGTGAAGGCCGCCGTGAGCCTTGTCCCTTGCCCGAAGTTATGCGAGGCGAAGGAGTTCACGGCCCCAGGAAGGCCCGTGCCCAGGGGTGAACAGACGGTGCCGTCGAACGAGGCGACGTTCGGGCTGGCGGTGCTGGCACCGATGGATGTGAAGTTCCCGCCGATGAACAGCGCGGAGCCGATCCCTTCGAGATCGTTGATCCGCGTGCTCCCGCCCGAGATCGCCGCATTCGGAACTGTGGTCCACGCGTTCGCGCCGTCCCAGAAGCGGAAGCGATTGGCCGAACTCCCTGTGCCGCCGGCGTATAAGCGATTGCTCCAGAACTCGAGCGAGTTGATCGTGCCGTTGTATCCGCCGCCAGCGCTGTTCCAGGTGCCGCCTGTGTACCCCGCGACGTTCAAGCACGCCTGCCCGCCCGCAAGATTGAAGAACCCACCGGCAAAGAGCGTGGACGGTCCACCGTTCAGGCTGGCGACTTCGAGCGTGCGCACGTCCGCCGGCGCGCCGCCGGTTTGGGCCAGGCCCTGACCCAGCACCGTCCATGTGCGCGTCACCGAATCCCACGCCGCGATTGACCCGGCATCCGCGCCGCCCGCGGTTGTGTAGTTGCCCGCGACGATCAGTTTGCCGTCGAACACCGTCATCGCGCGGGCCGCGAGCGTGCTGACATTCGAACTCGAAAGCCCGGCACCCAGCGCGTGAAACTGCTCCCCATCCCACTCCACCACGCACGCGGCAGGAATCCCGCCGATCATCGTGAAGTTGCCGCCCAGATAGAGATGCCCGTTGTAGATGTGCGAACAGAAGATTGACCCGTTGGCGTCAGGGAACGCCCACTCAGTCGAGTAGACTGGGGGGGGAGGGAACGCCGAAACTGTCATAGCGCAGCAGGTCGCGACCACGGCCACAACAAGCGAACGGAGCATGTGCATGGGCAGCCTCGCGAAGGTTGCCTTCAGCCTACCCGCTGGCTCCATGTCAGCAAGGCATTTTCCTTTCGCGGGGTAGCCATGCCCCCAAATAGGCTGGAATCTAATGCGGTTGCCGGGTTTTCGGGCCGTTACTTCGTTGCACCAGACGCCCGCTTGGCTTGCCGTTCCATCATGCGCTTCATCGCGTCGCGCATTTTCTTGGCCTGGTCCTGCGTCATGCCCGCCGCCGCCGGGTCCACCGTGATGGCCCGCGCCCATGTGGATTCGCCGGCGCGAAAACCGAGTTCGGCGCAGAGCCGGCGCTCCAGGTCGGGCATGTGGCCGCCGCCGTAGAAGATGGCGATGTCTGAAGGCGGCGTCTTGGCGCTCGTTTCTCCCGCCTTCCCTTCGACCAGCGCCCGCACGTCACGCAGCACCACCTCGTTGCGTTCGAGCAGAATCACCCGCATCAGTGCCGCCATCTGCTTCCCGGCCTTCCCTGGCATCGCCACCCCGCCCTCGGCCACGCCGCTCAGCGTGTCCTCGGCCGTGCCCAGGGTCTGCACCAGGACCAGTTTCAAGGTCGCCTGCATCGTCGGGCTCTTGGCGATGCCCGAAAGCACGAGCCCCGCCAGTTTGCTCAGCATGGACGAGCCGTCCAGCGCGGTGAGCAGCATCGAGTCGTCCGCGTCAACCTCCTTCAGGCGGTCTTTCAGTTCGTCCATGCTCACGTCGCAACTCTGCCAGTTCGGTTTGCCCGAATCGATCGCGTCGAGTTGAAACGTCAACCCCAGCGCCTTGGCCATCTGGCTCTGCAGGTTCGGCGGCTCGGCCTTGTTCAGGCCGCCCAGACCCACACGGAACTCGGCGGTCGCGCGCAGGTCATCGCCCTTCGCCCCCACCCCCCCAGCGCCCGGCGCGTCGGCCTTTCCGTCCGCGCCATCGCTCACGATCGCCAATCGCTCCCACACGGGCGCGCCTTCTTCGCCTTCCCCGTCGCGTCGGAACTCGGCTCGGAACGGCCGCCCCCAACCGTCGACTAGCGATGATGCCACCAGCGACTTCCACCGCGCGCCCGCCGCCTCCGGCAGGGCGTCCAGCGTTTTGGGCAGCGCGGTCGCCCGTGCCGCCGCCTGCTCGGCCACCGTTTTCAGAAACGTCAGCCGACCCTGCGTCGCCCGGGCCCGTGCCGCATCATCGGCATCCGCCGGCAGCGTTCCCGCCCCGGGCGGCTTCACGCCCTCAAACAGCACCAGCGAGAGGGCATCGAGTTGCTTCTGCATCGCCTCGTAGTACGACGCATCGGCAATGTGCACCGCCGACACCAGGTGCAGCCGCACCGCGGGCCGGCCGTCGGTGGTCGGTCGCTCCAGCACGCGGGTCGCCAGGTCAAGCCCCACGGTTCCATCGGCATCGTCCACGATTCGTAGATAGGGCTCGGGCTTGGCGGCAGACTTCACCGCTTCGCCGCTCGGCGCGTCAACCGGTGCGGTCGGTGCGGCGGGGGCTTGGGCCATGGCGGCGGACGTGCTCAGGAGCAGCCCGGCGATCGCGATTCTGGTCCGGCCAAACCGCCGTCGATCCGGCCGTTCCGTCCGTACCGAGGCCAATCTGTTCGTGCGGCTGATCGAGCAATGATGTCCATCCATGAGTCTGCTCCCTGCGTGGTCCATTCGAGTGTACCGCTCCATCGCGGCCCGGCGGCACCCCATCCTCACGATGGTCATACTCGCTTCCTCCCTTATCGCTGGCTGCACCCCTGACTCCACGAATCCGCGCTTCGCGGTCACCGGCGAGTTCATCGATTCGGAGTGGTCCCGCCTCCGCGCTCAGCCTGCCGTGCTGGAACGCCCTCTCGTTGTGCTGGGCGGCTACCGCTCGCCCTCGCTGTTCGCCGGGGGCGTGGCTTCCGACCTTCGCCGTCTCACGGGTGCTGGCCAAGACCAGGTGCTGGCGATCGGCTACCCGTTCGATGACAACTTCCCCACGCTCGCGCGTCGCGTGGTCGATGCCGTGGAAAAACGCTGGCCCAGCGACGACCCGGACCGCACCATCGAAGTCGATGTCGTTGGCCTCTCCATGGGTGGCTTGGTCGCGCGGGCAGCCGCGGCCTCGCCCCATATTCCCGCAACGTTCAGCGGCAGTGAGCCGCCCCTTGGCCCGCCCAAGGCCCTCCGCATTCGCCGCCTTTTCACGCTCGGCACGCCCCACCGCGGGGCCCTCCTCGCCGAGACCATCGCACTCGATCCCATGGCCATCGACATGAAACCCGGCTCGGGCTTCCTGGCCGCGCTGAACGCGAAGTTGGCCACGTCTACCTATGAACTGATCTGCTACGCCCGCACGCGGGATGACATTGTCGGCGCAACCAACGCGGCCCCGCCCGGGCGCGAGCCGATCTGGGTCGAGGGGCCGCGCTTCTTCAGCCACCACACCACGCACGACGATCGCCGGTTCCTTGTCGACATCGCCCGCCGCTTGCGCGGTGAGACGCCGCTGGGGCACGAGGGCGAGGCCCCGCCGCGCGATTGAATCGCATCGAACCGATTACTTCTTCCCCGGCCCTACCGGCTGGCCACCGGTAAACCCCTGCTTGCGGCTCGACGGTTGAGGCTGCGGCATCGGGGGCGGCGGCGCGGCCACCACCGGCGGCACGGCATTCGCCTTCGCTTCCGCCGCGGATGCCCAATCCTTCAGCCACTGGCGAGCGCTAGCACGCTCCGCGCCAGAGGGTGAATTGGCAAGGCCCTCCAGGAGGACCTTGGCGCGCGGGTCGCCCGTCGCGGCGAGCGCCTCCGCTGCCGCTCGCCGCGTGCGCTCCTGCGGGTCTTCGAGGGCCCCACTCAGGAGCGACCAGACGCGCGCCGGGTTGTGCTTCATCAGCGATCCGGCGGCTTTCAAGGCTGTGGGCCGCGTTCGGGCGGGCATGCCCGGCCCTGCCGCGGCGATCACAGCATCAAGCCCGCGCGGGTCATCCAGCGTCGCGAGCGCTTCGACCGTCGCCACGCGGATCTGGTCGTGTTGAGAGGGCCATTCGCACGCGCGAACGAGGCGCTCCAGCGCTCGATCGTCACGAAGCGTGGTCAGTGCGCGGGCCGCGGCGGCGCGCACGCCGTAACTGCGATCCTGTCCCAGCCACTCCAGGGCCAGGCCGCTCGCCGCTTCGCGCGGCGCATCGGCCGTGAAGGTCAACCCGCCCAGCGCCTGGATGATGGCCATGCGCACGCGTGCGTCCGGCTCGCCACTCGTGCCGAGATCAAACAGGCTCGCAAAATCATTCCGTGCCCCCAGCGCTTTGATCGCGCCGATCCGCAGTTGGAACGGATTGGCTGCACGTCCGGTGCCGTGCCGTGCTGTCGCCAGGAGCGCCACCGACGCGCTGCTTGGCCCCGTCCGATCCGCCGCGACCTTCATGTCGCGCACTTCGCCCAGCGCTGCCGCGGCGTGCAAGCGAGAAACGATCGTCGGCCCCTCGGCCAGTTGCCTCACCCATGCCTCCAGCGGCTGCTGTACGCGGAAGTCAGCCAGCACGCTTGCGCGCGGATCGACGGCCACAAATCGCGGCTGGGGGCCAGTGCCCTCAGAGCCAGAAAGCGCAACCTGCACCTCCGCCTCGCGGCTATTCATCTCGATGGTGACATCGTGCCATGCCACGGGGCCGTCGCCGCCGCCGCTCCCGCTCAGGGCGATCCGCACGGGTATCCGCATCTCAAATGCCGGGTTGTAACCGTCCATCGGCTGCAACTGCTCGGCCCGAAGCGTGAGCGTTCGCGAGACTTCATTCCACGATGGCGACACCCGCACGATGGGCACTCCCGGTCGGTTGCACCATTGCTCAAAGAACCCCTCCAACCGGTCGCCGCTGGCACGCTCAAAGGCCTCGCGCAGGTCGCTGGTCTCGGCGGTCTGGAGCGAGCGTTTCGCCAGGTGGTCGGCGATCCCCGCCCGAAACGGCCCTTCGCCCAGCCGCTCGCGCAGCATGTGCAGGATGAACGCCCCCTTCGGATACGGATTCGCGCCGCGCCGGAACACTTCCCACGGGTGCGCGTATTCCTTGCTGCACATGCCGGGCCGCTCCGGCGCTGGGGCCGGGTCGGCGGGGTCACTGGTGACGAGGCCCGCGCGCGTGTCGAAGAGCGCCGCCAGATACGCGTCGTCGCCGTCGCGATGCTGGAACCACAGGTGCGTGAAGTAGGTCGCGAAGCCCTCGTTGAGCCAGATGTGCTCCCACGAGTGGCAGGTGACCAGGTCGCCGAACCACTGGTGGGCCAGTTCGTGGCTGATGAGCCCGTCAAGGTCGCCATCGAGCAGGGCCGTTTCGTCCAGAATGGCCGTGTCGAACATCGTCGTCGCGGCGGTGTTCTCCATCCCGCCCGCGCCGAAGTTGTGCACCACAAGTTGCGCATACCGGCCCCACGGATACGGCGTACCCGTGTAATCCGCGAAGAAGCGCATCATCGCGCCGGTGCGGTCATAGGTCCGCGCTACACGGTCGCCCATCCCGGCTGGTGCGTAAACCTCCATCGAAACCGCCGCGCCGCCCGGGCCCGCAGGCACCGGCGTCAGTTCGACGCGATCAAACTTCCCCACCACCAGCGAGGCGAGGTACGAAACGTGCCCCTTGTCGAGTGTCCACTCGAACACGTCTCTCTCGCCAACGGTTTTCTGTCCCGTCAGCACGCCGTTGGACGAAACAAGGTACCCCTTGGGCACCGCCACGCGCACGACCTGGGCCATCCGCTCATTGGGAAAGTCGTGGCACGGGAACCAGTAGTGGTTGCTCTCCGGCTGTCCCTGCGTGTGCAGTTGGGCCGCGCGGCCTGGCCACGCGGGCGACTCGGGCGTCCACGTCAGCCCCTCGTGCGGCGAGTTGAGTGCGTACGCAATCGACAGCCGCGCACCCACGCCCGCTTCCAATGGCCGACCAAATGTGAGCGTCAGGGTTTCGCCTTCGTGCGCAATACGGGCCGCCGTGGCGTCGCCATCGATGCTCACGGCGCTGATCGTCATGCTCTCGCGCGGCCCGGCCCAGAGTTTCAGCACCGACACCGGCGCTCGCGGTCTGATGAGATACGTCGCCACGCCCGAGAGGCGCGGCTGGTTCATGTCGGGAATGTCCAGGTCCAGTTCGAGCCGTTCAAAATCGACCGACGTGTGCGGCGGATAGTTGCGGGTGTCGCGCCCGGTGGCGGGGTCGAAGTGTCCGTTCCGGTCGCCTTTGCGCTGGGGGAGCGCTTCAAGGCGATGCTCGAGGCACGCGCGATGGTCGTGCCACCAGGCGTCATCGGTCGCGAACGCGAGCGCGGGAAGGATGATGATCGATGCCGAAAAGGCACGGAACGCGCGCCGGGAGTGCATTGGCATGCCGGATGGTACCTCGCAGCGTGACGAAGGGTGTGGCCTACTGGCGAAAGTCCCGCTCGATGGGCAGCGTTCGCTGCTGCGCACGCTGAATCGCCGTGTGACGAGTCGCTCCTTGTCGAGCCGATCGATCGGTGCCGATGGCCAGCGCGATGCATGTCTGCTTCAAGGACGCTGTACCAACTGCTCAGTGGAACGCTGCCGTTTGACCCGAAGAGTCTGCGCGCCAGGGGGCGGCCAAAGACTGGGGCTCGTCCCACGCCGACACGGTGGGCTGCACGCAAGGCCTCGTTGACCTGTACACAGCCCGGCACGCCGCCGAGCAGGGGAAGGGGTACGATGCGAAAGCTGTGGAGTGGCAGGCGAAACTGCCGAAGGCGGCTGCGCCCGCGCCGTCAAAGGTGCCCCCAGGGCGTACACGTCGGTCCGCGTATCGATGTCGGCCGCGCCGCCCGCCTGCTCGGGGCTCATGTACTCCGGCGTGCCGATGATCTGCCCGCGCTCGGTGAAGATGGTCTCTTCCGTCAGCGTGTGACTGATGGCCTTGGCGACGCCGAAGTCGATGACCTTGACAATCGGCGCGTGCCCGTCGCCAACCTCCACCAGAATGTTGCTGGGCTTGAGGTCGCGATGAATAATGCCCTTCATGTGCGCATGCTGCACGGCCTCGCACACATGGATGAACAGTTCCAGCCGCTCCTTGATGGTCAGGCGGTGACGATCCACGAATGCGGAGATCGGCCCACCCTTTGCATGCTCCATCACCGAAGTACAGGCGGCCCGAAGGCGTCACGCCGCCATCGAGAACCCGGGCGACGTTGGGGTGGTCCGTCACCGCCAGAGCCTGGCGCTCCTGCTCGAATCGCGCGATGACCGCCTTGCATCCATGCCCGGCTTGATGATCTTGAGCGCCACGCGCTGGACCATGGGCTCCCGCCGCTCGGCCAGCCAGACCGTGCCAACCCGCCCTCGCCGTCACGTTGAGGAGTTTGTACGGCCCGATCCGATCGCCGGGCTGCTCGCCCGTGTTCGAAGCGGATGGCGGACTTGCGGGCGGGGTGGTGATGCCGTCGCCTTGCCGGATGCTGGCGGTAGGTGTGGTGTGGTGGGTGAGGGGGATGGGGGGGACTGGATGGGTTGTCGGGAGGCGAGGTTCTCGACATGGGCGAAGTGTACCGAACTCGATTGAAACGATTTCGGGTCGTGAATGGCGATGGGGCGAGATCCGAAATGACACTGGAATAATATGCATTTATATGCTAAAATGATGCATATGCGGACCACACTGAACATCGACGATGACCTCCTCGCGCGAGCCCGCGTCTCGACGGGCATCCAAGGAAAAACCGCGCTCGTGCGGCTGGCGCTGGAGCGGTTGATTCAGCGCGAGGCAGCCCGCAGGCTGGCGGCAATGGGGGGGAGCGATCCCCGCGCTAAAGCCGGTCGCCGTCGGCGTCTGCAAGAGAACGGCGGCCGCGAAGCGCGCCGGGGTGCCGCGTGATCCTGCTCGATTCATCGGTGTGGATCGACCACCTCGCGAAGTCCAATGACAAGGTTGTGGAAGTGCTGGACACCCAGGAGGTGGTTGCTCACCCGTTCGTCATCGGCGAACTCGCCTGCGGGACCATGCGGCAGCGCGAGTTGTTTCTCTCGCAACTCGCGCTGCTCCCATCGCTCCCCATGGCCTCGCACACCGAGTGTATGACGCTGCTCTCGGCAAATCGTCTCTGGGGCATCGGTTTGTCGTGGATCAATGTCCATCTGCTCGCGTCGTGCCGGATTGCGCGCGTGCGCGTGTGGACAAACGACTCCGCGCTGATGCTGGTCAGCAAACGACTTGGGCTGGGAGCGGTTTGATTCCAGTGTCGATGCGTGGCACCTACAACCCCGAATACGGCGCCCGCGGGAACTTCACATACGGCAATCGCAGGAATCGGATGTTCGACAGAATCACGCGATCCGCGCGCCGGATGTTGGTGCCGAAGCGCTGGAAGTCGCCGATGCCGCCGGGGACGAAGCCGCCTGCGCCGGCGAAGGCCACGTTGTCGTCCTGCTCGATACCGTCACCGGAGATGCCGATCGCGCCGACGAGGATGCCGGTGTTGGTGGTCGCATCGAGTTTGTAGAGCGGCACGCCACCCGGGAAGATCTGCATCCCGTTGGCGAGCGTGCGGTCCGGGAAGCCCATGGGAGGCGGCTCATCGATCTCGCCGACGTTCACGGCCGGCCCGCGCGACACGCGGCCCGGTACGGTGGCGGCAAATCCCGCGCCGAACGGGGCGTTGAGCAGCGGGCGCGTCCCGCCGCGGTTATTGACAAAGTCCGCGAGGCGCGCCACTTCGTTCACGCCGCCGCCCGGGCCGTAGGTCAGCAGGAATCGTGCGAGGTTGGTGACGAGCACGTCGGTCTGAATGCCGGTGTTGAACACGCTCGTGGTGTTCGGGTTCGGGCCTGCCGCCTGCGGGCCGAATGCGCCGAAAGGCCCGCGCGGCGTAGCCTGATCGCGATTGGTCATCGGGATGCCGTCGGGCACGTTGTTGCGTGCTAGGAAGCCGATGGTGCGCTCGCCGAAGGCGACGGTGCCGTCGAGATTGAGGCCGAAGAGCGCCGCGGCGGTGGCGTACTTGGAGTAGATGTTGGGCGCGGGGGCCCCGTTGGCGTCGAACAGGTGGTCGGACTCGACGGTGGTCAGGATCGTGCTGGCGCTGGTTCGCGTGGTGGTCGTTCCCCGGCTGAAGAACAGGGCCGAGCGAGCCTTCTGAAGCGACACATCCATGCCGAAGACCGGCGCATCGGGCGAGCGGTAGTAACCAAGCAGGTTGCCATCGATATCCACCACCGACACGTTCACCTGCGAGATCAGCGGCCGATCGCGCCGGATCATGGCGCGGAGGCGGCTATTGGTCGCGTGCGCATTGAAGAGGGCCCGCTGCACGTCCACCGCAGTCAGATTCTGGCCGACGATGACGCCGCCGCCGTCGGGGTCGTTGGCGGCCCCGGCGAGCGTGTTGAGCACGTTGCCTGTTTCAAAGCCCGAAACGGTCTGCCCGCGCACGCCGTTGTAGAGCACCTCGGGCCCGCCCGCGGGGTCCGTCAGTGGCACGGTTGTGTACATCGAAGGCTGTGCTGCCCGAAGCGGGAACAGAATCTCCAATCGGTTGGCCGCGTCTTCGGCCGCGATGAACGCGGCGCTGTTCCCGGCCGGAATCGCGGCCACGAGCGGTGCCGCCGCATAGGTGTAAGGCAAACGCAACCCGCCAACAAAGATCATGCTGGCCTGAATAAACGCGGGCGGCGCGAAGCCCGCCGCGCCGATGCCCTGGGCGGCGAGGGCGATGCGTTCTTCGGTGCTGACCTGCCCGGCGGCGCGGATGGTGTCCACGCCATAGGTGCCCGTCAGGGCGGTTCGCGTGTCGTTGCACTCCACGCCGATGCCGCCGACGCATTGGCCATTGATGTAGAGGGGCAATCCACCCGAATCGGCCGAGAGGCCCAGGGTCAGGCGGTTGAAATCGCTGTTGGGCAGTTGCGAGAACTGCACGCCGTAGAGCGGGCCGGAGGGCTGCAACGGCATCATGGGCGGAAAGTTGGATTGCACGATGAACGCGGCGGTGCGCGTGGTAAACGCATTGCCCGCGGTCGACAGGAACGCGCCGGTGCCCGCCTTGCTGATCGCCGTGAGCGAGGTCGCGACCCGCGCCCCGCCGTTGTTGGCGACAAACAGCGGGTTCCCCGGCGAGTAGTCGATATCGACCGGCTGCGTATCCAGCCCGCCGAAGCCGCCGCCGCGCACCACCGCCGTGAGCGGAATGGTGCGGGGCACGCCCGTGCCGTCGAGCGACACCGTGTCCACCATCCGCACGCACGCCAGCAGGTTGCCCTCGCGGTCAACCACCGCGATAGTCGCGTTGATCCCCAGTGTGTTGGCGGCATCCACCGCGCGACGCACAATGTCCTCGACATTGGTCTGCGAGAGTTGCGCGTTGGCGGCGGCGCTCGCCAGCAGGGCGGCAGCGGAGGCGATCACAGCGCGGAGACGTCCGGTGAATCGAGTCATGCCACGAGTCTACAGGAATCCGCCTGGCAAGTCACATTCCCCGCAGCGCCAGGGCACTCGGGAAAATGCCTGATCCGAAGCCTCATCACCGAGACACTGAGACACCGAGAAAGCACCGAGAAGACGAGGGGAGACGGGAACAAGGGAGAGGAGGGAGAATGGCATGGGCAGCCCAAACACTCCATGCTGCGTTCTCTCTCATCCATGTTCCTTCTTCTCGGTGCATTCCTCGGTGTCTCAGTGTCTCGGTGGTGATTCCCCTCCGGGCATTGAGAATCGTTCTCGACCCGCCCCCCGCCCCGCAGGCTCATTCTGAGTGATTGCAACAGGCCGCCCGTTGGGGTAGTCTGCCCGCGCGTCTCAGACGCGATTCAAGGGCCCGCGCATGAATGCAACTCGTCGGTGTGTCATTGAGCAGTGCCCGCATCGTCCGGGTCAACGCGGCCTCCGCGCCGCGTCCGGCGCGTGGTGCCTTGCCCTCCTGGCGGGGCTGGCCTGCGCGCCCATCGCGGCGATTGCCCAGGAACCGGCCAAACCGGCTGAGCCTCCACCCGCTGACACCAAGCCAGCCGAGAAGGCACCCGAAGCCAAGCCGGAAGAAAAGCCCGCCGAGACACCGCCGGCCGCCCCGGCCGAAGAGGGTTCATCGCGACGCCGTCGCGGCAGCGCCAGTAGCGACGCCGCAGCCAGCGCAGCCGCCACGCCCGGTGCCGCCGCCTCCACCGAGCCGCTCGTCCCCATCAAGACCGACGAAATCCCCGGTTTCGACGATCCCCTGGGCTTCGCGGGCGAAAGCCTCACGCTGCCCCGTCGCATGCATCGGCCCGACGCGCTCCTCGCGTCGCCCGACCGCTGGCGCATCGGCTGGCCTTCGTGGGACCGCTACGGCCGCGCCACCCCGGGTGACGAAGGCCTGCTCATGAGCAGCAACCGGGGCGACGGTGCCTACACCCGTGGCTCCATCTGGAATCCGTACGACCGCAACGTGCTCAAGGGCGACTATCCCATCATCGGGAACGACATCTTCTTCCTCGCGCAGGCCACGTCCGACACGCTTTATCTGAACCGCAAGAACATCACGCCCTCGGGCAACGCGGCGGTGCTGAACGATTCGTTTGACCAGTTCAAAGACGGTCGCGGATCGTTCATCAACCAGAACTTCTTCCTGACCCTCGAACTGAGCAAGGGCTACACCGCCTTCCGACCCGTGGACTGGGCGATCAAGGTCACGCCGGTCACGAACATCAATTATCTGAACATCCAGGAAAACGCCACCGACATCGATCCCCTTAAGGGCGATGAGCGCTACGACACCTTCACGACGCTTCAGGAAGCCGTTGCTGAGGTCCACCTGGGCGATGTGAGCGAGTATTTCGACCTCGTCAGCCTCCGCGTTGGCCGTCAACTCTTCAACTCCGACTTCCGCGGCTGGATCTTCAACGACCTTTCCGATGGCATCCGCCTCTCCGGCAATGCCATGTCCAATCGCCTCCTCTACAACCTCGCCTACTTCAACTCCCCCGAAAAAGACACCAACAGCGGCCTCAACGAACTCAACTGGCGCCAGCAGCAGGTGCTCATCGCCAACGCCTACCTCCAGGACTTCATCTGGCTCGGTTACACCATCCAGGGTTCCTTCCACTGGAACCACGACACCTCCGACGAGCGTTTCGACACCAACGGATTTCCCGTCCGCCCCGACCTCGCCGGCGACGTGCTCCTCCGCGATCTCGACGCTTACTACGTCGGCTTCACTTCCGACGGGCACATCGGCCGTCTGAACGTCGATCATGCCCTCTACTACGCCTTCGGCGAAGACGAGCACAACCCCATCGCTGGCCGTCGCGTGGATATTTCCGCCTACATGGCCGCGATCGAACTCTCCGTCGATTTCGACTGGCTCCGCCCCAAGGTCTCGTTCCTCTACGCCTCGGGCGACAGCGACCCCACCGACGACACCGCGGGCGGGTTCGACGCCATCTTCGACGACCCCACCTTCGCCGGCGGGCCCAGTTCCTTCTACCAGAATCAGTCCGTCCGCCTCTTCGGCGTGGGCCTCAACCAAGGCCGCTCGTTCTTCAACACGCTCAAGTCCAGCAAACTCGAAGGGCAGTCCAACTTCGTCAACCCGGGCATCACCCTCGTGAACGCCGGCCTCGATGCCGAGATCACGCCCAAGTTGCGGGCCTCCCTCAACGCCAACGGCATGTTCTTTTCCGACACCTCCTCGGTCGAGTTCTTTACCAACCAGTACGACATCGACGAAGAAATCGGCTACGAGGTCAACCTCCTCGCGCAGTACCGCCCCTTCCTCAACAACAACATCATCTTCACCGTCAGCGGCTCAGTCTTCTTCCCAGGCTCGGGCTTCCAGGACATCTACGGCGACAACGACACCCTCTTCCAGTTCTTCGCCGGCCTCACCCTCACCTACTAACTCCAGTTCGGGTGCATTTCGCTCTTCGTCTCCCCCTTCATTGACAGGCTTCTTCCGGAGCGTGCCATGTCTTCGCGAATCGCTTCCAGCCTCTTCGCCGCCGCCATTCTCGGTGCTGGCATCCTCGGCGCCCTCGCCGCTTGCGAGCACGAGCACAACTGGCGCGGTGCCCACGGCCCCACCAAGAAGCAACTCGACGATTACGCCGACCCGGACAAGGCCGCCAAACTGCTCGCCGAGCAGATCAAGCCCGCCCCCAAGCGCGGCGATCAGACCAAGGCCCAGGCCATCGCCGCCTCCGCCGGCTGCATCTCCTGCCATGGCGAGACCGACGATCTTGACCTGCACGCCGAGACCGACGTCGGCATCGGCTGCATAGATTGCCACGGCGGCAACCCCGCCATCAAGAGCACCATGGACAAGCCCGGCCGCCCGGGCGAGCCGGGCACGCCCATCGAAGACAAGGCGTTCCTCGCGGCCATGATGGCCGCCCACGTCAAGCCCCACAACCCCGAGGCGTGGTACGGTCGCCACCACCTCAACGAAGGTACCCGCACGTTCGGCGACCACGTCCACCAAGACCCCACCAAACTCCACGGCTCTAAAAACCCCGAAAACACCTACGCCCTGCTCAACCAGGAATCGCCCGAGTTCATCCGCTTCATCAACCCGGGCGACCTCCGCGTCGCCGCACAAGCCTGCGGGCCATGCCACGGCGAGGCCAACGGCGATCACGTCCGCCGCGTGCAGCATTGCATGATGACCCACGGTGCCCAGTTGTGGGGCGCGGTCACCTACAACAACGGCTCCGCCCCCAACAAGGTCTACCGCTACGGCGAGGCGTACACCCCCTTCGGCCTGGCCGCGCGCCTTCAGGGCGTCGTCATGATCCGCAAAAACGAGGGTGACCCTGGGTGGCGTCACCCCACCCAGGAAGAACTCGACCGCAAGGGCGTGCTGCCGTTCCTCGATCCGCTCCCGGTCTGGAACGTCGCCCAGATGGGCAACATCCTCCGTATCTTCGAGCGTGGCCAGAAACTGAATAACCCGCTCGATGCCGCCAACCCCATCCCCCTCACCGAGCCGGGCAAGCCCGACAAGCAACTCTCGCCCCGCGGCCTGGGCACGCTGCTCAAGACCGACCCGGTCTTCCTGGGCATCCAGAAAACCCGCCTGCTCGATCCGAACCTCAGTTTCCTGGGCACCAACGACCACCCGGGCGATTACCGCTCCAGCGGCTGCACCGCCTGCCACGTCATCTATGCCAACGACCGCGAGAAGTTCACCAAGGACAAGGACTTCGCCGGCACCGACCAATGGGCCCAGTACGGCAACATGGGCCGCGCCGCCCCCGATAGCAAAGACCCCACCATCAGCAAGTCCGAACCCGGCCACCCCATCCGGCACGTCATGGCCAAGGGCAACTCCATCCCCAGCAGTCAGTGCGTGACCTGCCACATGCACCCGGGCACCAGTTACGCCAACACCTACCTGGGCTACATGTGGTGGGACAACGAATCCGATGGCGAGTTCATGTATCCCGAGCGCACCCGCACGCCGACGCCCGAGCAGGAGTGGTGGAGCCAGCGCCGCAACCCCGAAGCCGCGGCCCTCAAGGGCCTGTGGGGCGGGCTCTATCCCGAAGAGAAGAGCCACGCGGGCGAAACCGCTGGACCAGACTTCCTCGAACGCTCCGGCGCGCCCCGGGAGGGCAACGGCAAGAACCTCAACGACCGCCTCAAACACAACCAGTTCGCCGACTGGCACGGCCACGGCTGGATGTTCCGCGCCGTCCACAAGAAAGACCGCAAGGGCAACCTCCTCGACATCAACGGCACCCTCATCGACCCCAGCGATCCCGACAAGTTCGCCAAAGCCGTCCACCTGAAGGACATTCACCTCGAACGCGGCATGCACTGCGTCGACTGCCACTTCGTCCAGGACAACCACGGCGACGGCAAGTTGTACGGCGAAGCCCGCGTCGCCGTCGAGATCACCTGCATCGATTGCCACGGCACCTACGACCAGTACGCCACCCTGAAGACCTCCGGCCCCAACGCGCAGGCGGGCGGTCGCGACCTCTCCAAGATGAACGTCCATGGCGAGCGCCGCTTCCAATGGCGCGAAGAAGACGGCCAGCGCAAACTCTTCCAACGCTCCGCCATCGATCCCAACGTCATGTGGGAGGTCATCCAGACCCTCGACACCATCAACCCCGCCAGCCCCTGGTCGCTCGCGCACCCCAAGTCCGCCGAACTCTCGCGCTTCGCCAAGACCGTCCGCAAAGATCACGCGGGCGACGGCACCTTCACCTGGGGCGACATCCCCACCAAGGAAGTGGGGGGCAAGAAGGTCGTCGATGACTCCAAACTCTCGCACGGCTACAGCGAGATGGAGTGCTACACCTGCCACACCAGTTGGATGACCAGTTGCGCCGGCTGCCACCTGCCCATGCAGGCCAATCGCCGCACGCCCATGCTGCACAACGAAAACCTCTACACACGCAACTGGACGCAGTACAACTATCAGGTGTTGCGCGACGACACCTATCAGTTGGGTCGTGACTCGGCGGTGAAGGCCATGGCCGCAGGCCGCGATCCCTACACCCAGGGCGGCAAGATCGTTCCCGTCCGTTCCTCCTCCGCCGTCATCGTTTCGAGCCAGAACGCGGCCCGCGAATGGATCTACAGCCAGGCCCAGACCGTCTCGGCCGAGGGGTACAGCGGGCAGGCCTTCAACCCGCACTTCCCGCACGCCACCAGCGGCCCGGGCACCACCAAACGCTGCACCGATTGCCACATCGCCAGCGACAACTCCAACAACGCCTGGATGGCCCAACTCCTCCTCCAAGGCACCAACTTCGTCAACTTCCTGGGCCGCTACGCCTACGTCGCCGAGGGTAAGGATGGCCTCTCCGCCGCCGTCGTCACCGAGTTCCCCGAACCCCAGGCCGTGCTGGGCAGCAACCTGCACAAACTCGCCTTCCCCGATGAGCACCAGAAGTTCGTCGCGGGTGGACGCGAGATTCACGAGGCCTACCACCACGACGGCAAGGGCGCGCTCGCCTGGCTCGACGGCACCGAAATCCTCGACCTCCAGTTGCGCGGCGAATACCTCTACGCCGCCCGCGGCACCGGCGGCTTCTACGCCTTCGATGTTGCCAACATCGATAACAAAGGCTTCAGCGAACGCATCGTCACCGCACCCGTTTCCCCCCTTGGCCAGCGTCTGGGATTCAAGACCAGTTACGCCGTCGCCGTCGCCAGCCCCGCCACCGTCGCGGTTGATCCGGCCCGCCGCCGCATGAGCAGCGACCCCAGCAAGCCGCCCGCAACCATCATGGACCCACTCGAGCCGCACCATGTGAACATGGAGCAGCCCGTCCATCCGCTCTACGCCTACCTCTACATCGCCGACCGCGACGAAGGCCTCATCCTGACCTTCGCCGCCACGCTCCTCGATGGCGACCCCGACAACAACTTCATGGACCGCGCCAAACTCGACGACGGTAAAACCGCCTTCAACCCCGGCGGCATCCTCAGCGGCATGACCCACCTGGTCGTCGCCGGCCACTTCGTCTACGCCACCAGCACCCAGGGCCTCGTCGTCATCGATATCGATAAACCCACCGCGCCCAAGGTCGTCGCCACCATCGGCAGCGACCAGTTGCGCGACCCGCAATCGGTGGCCATCCAGTTCCGCTACGCCTTCGTTACCGATCGCGAGGGCCTGAAAGTCATCGACGTCACCGAACCCACCACCCCCCGCCTCGTGCCCGGTGCCACCGTGCCTCTCGCCGACGCGCGGCGTGTCTACGTCGCCCGCACCCACGCCTTCGTCGCCGCCGGGCGCGAGGGTTTGGCGATCATCGACGCGACCAACCCCGAGAAGCCGACACTCGTTCAGAAGTTCGACGCCGGCGGGCAGATCAACGACGCCCGCGACGTCAAGGTCGGCATGACCAACGCCTCGCTCTACGCCTATGTCGCTGATGGCCAGAACGGCCTGCGGGTCCTGCAACTCATGGGCCCCAACTCCACCCCCCAGTTCCGCGGCTTCAGCCCGCCCCTCACCCCCGAACTCATCGCCACCTATCGCACCCACGGCGCCGCCCTTGCCGTCAGCAAGGGCCTCGACCGCGACCGCGCGGTTGACGAATCAGGCAACCAGGTCGCCGTCTTCGGCCGCCTGGGGGCAAGGCCCCTCAAGTTGCCCGAGATGCAGAAGATGTACCTCAAAAACGGTATGGTCTGGACCGTGACTGACGACCCATCGTCCGCCGCCCAGCCCTTCACGTTCCCCGTGCCCGGCGGCGCGAAGAAGGAAGAAGAATCCGGCGGCGGCCGCCGGCGGCGGTAGGTGGGCGAAGGCGGAGGGGGGTTCCGTTGGGCGCTCGGGCGGGGCGGCAGAGGGGTACTTCTGCGTCCCAATCTTTGTTGATCCTGTCCCCTAAAGCGCCGAAATACCGCATTCTTCCCTGATTGACTGGCAAATTTCCTGGTTATCGGTATCGTTGCGGGGTCGCCCTGGGAGCCCGTGGATGAGATTGAGGTGTTTCGCTGCCCTGATCTGTTGGGCAGCCGTGGCCAGTCATTCTGAATCCGTTGCCCAGAGCGGTCCGCCAGGTCTGCCAGCGGTCAGTGCGCAAACCGCGCTCAGCGCGTCGGGCCACATCCGCATGACCGACGCCGCGACAGGCCGGGTGCTGATCGACCATTCCCTTGATCACCCGGTCTGGACGCTGACCAGTTCGCCAGCACACCAGCCGCTGGCACCGATTCTTGACCTCGCCTCCCGTCCCGACGGGTTCGACCTCACGGCCACGTTCATCAACAACACCGACAAGATGCGGTCGATGGGGGCCGTGTCGATCCCGGGCATCCGATTCGGTCGGGTCGTGCGTTCCCGCGACTTCTACGTTGATGGCAAGGCCCGCACCATCGACCACAACAACCAGCGCATGTTCGGCGGCGGCAACGTCTATCCGGGCAGCAGTTACGCCCCCGTCGCCCTTATCGGCGACGACGATTACACCATTGGCCTCAGCGTCGTGTACCCCATCTTCGATTACAAGCACCACCTCTGGATCCGCGTCGAGAGCCCCGACGGCCCCGACGCGCCGGGCGGCCAATCGTGGCAACTCCGCGTCGAACTCAACCCCGCCTGGCGCGTGGGCAATCAGTATCACTATTCGGAAGTTGGCGACCTGCGCCCGGGCGAGACCCGCGTCTACCGCTTCTTCCTTCGCGTACAACGGCACGCGCCGCCCGCCGCTGGCGAAGACCCACCCCCACCGGTTGCCGTGCAGCATTGGCTCACCCTTTTCGAGCCCTATCGCCTGTATCACCAGTTCGCCCACGGCCCCGTCGCCTACACCCGCGATACCCGCCCGGTGCTGGCCGCCACCATCGCGTATCCGGGCGATATAGATGCCGACAATCCCTACGGCTTTCAGGGTGCCGACCTGCGGCCCGATTACTTCGGCTGGGAGCCCTGGATCGGCCGACTGCGTGGGCTGGCCACGACGGGCTGGCGGCGTTTCATGCTGTGGGCCCCCTCGGGCCAGTTCTACACCAACCGCCTGAACAACTACCCGTTTCAGTTCACCACCGGCTGGCAGCGCGAGCCCATGATCCGCGACACGCTGGGCATGCTCGCCAGTTTCGCGGGCGAAGTGCCCGAGATGGGCCTGTGGTGGGGGCACGCGGCCAACTACATGTCGCGCTGGGATGCCGAGGAAACCGAACTGCTCAATCCGGCCAACCCCGTGCATCGCGCCGCGGTGCACGCCGAACTCGACGGGGCCGCCGCCGTCGGTGCACGCATGATCGGGCTCGATACGTTTCCGCGCCTGCCGGAGTGGGACAGCATCCCGTACCTTGCCCAGTTGCAGTCGCGCTACCCCGGCACGCGCTATCTCGTCGAGCCCATGCCTTGCGACATCCTGCACCGCGTGGCCGGGGCATACATCCTGGCCACCCGGCCGCAGAGCCAGATCGCGCTGCAGGTCGAAAATCCGCTCTACCTCGCCGACTACCTCAACCCGGGCCACGAAACCTGGGGCGGCGTGCACGAGGGCGACATCAAAGAAGCCTTGGGCCTGCCTTTCACCGCGCCGATCCCGCGTCAAGTCTTTCTCAGCGTCCTCCGGCGCTACGCGCAGTTCGGATTGGTGATGGCCCCGTACACCGTCGAACCCCTTGGGGCCGATGAACCCTCTGTGCGCGCCGGCCCGTCGTGGGAACGAACAGTGCCCCCGGGCCTGCCAGCACCGGCACTGCCGACGATCACGCAGCAACCCGTCAGCATCGCCATCACGCCCGGCCTCCCCGTGCGCTTCACCGCCGCGGCCCAGGGCCCTGATCTCACCTATCGATGGAAACGCAACGGCCAGTGGATCGCCTCAACGGGCCGCATCGAGGGGGCCGAGGGACCGGAACTCTCCTTTTCGCCCGCCATGGGCGGCGACAACGGCGAGTACCAACTGGTGGTCTCGAACGCGCTGGGCGAATCCGCGAGCGTGGTCGTGACCCTCGCGCTCGAATGCCTCACCGACTACAACCAGGACGGCTTCGTCGATCCCGACGACCTCTCCGACTACATCGGTGAGTTCCTCAGCGGCCACCTCGGCCCCCGCAACCCCCGCCTGGACTTCAACCGCGACGGCAGCATCGACCCCGACGACCTGGCCGACTACATCGTGACGTACTTCTTCGGGTGCTGACTGAATTCACGCGAGTGGCTTGCCGCGCGCGGTTCATGAAGTACGCTTGCAGCATGTCATGCCCAAGGGCCGTGTCTAATCCTCGTCGTTCCGCTTCTCGCGCAGCCATCCTTGCAGCGTCCGCGCTTCTCGCCGCGACCGCTTCGGCGTTCGGCCAGCCGTCGTTCACCGTGACCATTGACGACCCCCAGGGTCTCTTCGGCGCGCACGGGCCGAATCTGCAGGCCGCCGCACTCGCCGCCGCACGGCTGTGGGGCGAGCACCTCGACACCGCCGCGTCGATCGAGATCGTCGTTCATCCCGACACCGGCGTCGAGCGCGGCTACGGGCGCAGTTACATCGCGGTCTTCCGCGAGGCCGTGGGCGACTTGTTCATCGCTGACCAGGGCATGGGGGCCGAGGTCCGCACAGGCATCGACCCCAACGGCACCGACCCCGACGTCGAGATCGCCTTCAACCCGGCGTATGTCTTCGAGCAGTTCTGGTATGACCCCGACCCCATCGCCCGCACCGCGCCGGTGCCGGGCAACAGGCTCGATGCCGTGTCGGTCATGATGCACGAAATCGGCCACGCCCTGCTCTACAACGGCTACATCAACGACGTCGACGGCTCCTACTTCGACAACTTCCGCTCCACCTTCGATTTCCTCACCGCCTTCGACGGCACCGACTTCACCTTCACCGGTCAGGCCTGCACGAACGTCTACGGCGGGCCGGGTGGGGGAGGGGGGGGAGGGGGGGTGCCGCTGACGTTTGGCAATACCGATCACTGGGGCAATCCCGCGCCCGGTCCGGGTTCGGACTTGATCCCCCAACTGATGAACGGCGTGGTCTTCATGTTCGGCACGCGCTACCACGTCAGCCCCCTCGACCGCGCGGCCATCAGCGACTGCGGCCTGCCTCTGCGCTCGTTGTGCGCTGCGGATATCAATGGCGACGGCAACCTCGATCCCGACGACCTGTCCGACTACATCGCCTGCTATTTCACGACGCCGCCCTGCGACCAGGCGGACTATTCAGGCAACGGCAGCATCGACCCGGATGATCTCTCCGACTACATCGGAGCATACTTCCAAGGTTGTTGACCTCGTTCAGCACGGCCCGAAGTACGCCGCGATGTAGTCGGACAGGTCATCCGGGTCGATGTTGGTATCGCGGTTGTAGTCCGCGGCGTCGCAGGGTGGGTTCGTGAAGTAGCAGGCGATGTAGTCGGCCAGGTCATCGGGGTCAATGGTCCCGTCGGCGTTGAAGTCGCTGGGGCACACGACGCGGAACTGCCGCATCATCTCGTTGTCTTCGTGCTCGAGGATGTGGCAGTGGTGGGAGTAGAGCCCGGTGAAGTTCTCGAACCGCGCGATCACGCGCGTGATCTGGCTCGGCCCGGCCTGTACGGTGTCCTTCCAGCCGATTTCGGTGGGGCCGGGAGTCGTGCGCGGGCCGGTGGGGGTCACGACGCCGTCGATGACGACGAAGTTCTGGCGGTCGAGCACCTGGAACTGCACGAGGTGGATATGCATGGGGTGCGTGGTGGTGGAGAGGTTGACCCACGACCAGACTTCGGTATCGCCCAGGCGAGGGAAGTCGGTGATGTCGTCCCAGCCCTTCTCGTCGATCAACCAGACGGGGCTGTTGCCCATCCCACCACCCCCCATGTCGCACATGTGCATCGGGTGGTTCTCGTGCCGTTGGAGTTTGAACTCCCGCTGCCTCACGGCCTGGGCTTCGGGAATCCTGGGCACGGGCACGAGGTTGCGCGGGATGCGATCGGCGTCGCCCGACTGCGCGATCACGTTGAACTTCATGACGTTGGGAATCACGCCCGTGCCCGCGATGCCCGGGAAGGGCGCGGGGGCGGAGTTGAGCAGCGTCACCTCGGCACCGACGGGATAGATGCCGAAGTCGAAAACGAGGTCGGCGCGTTCGCCCGGGGCGATGGTGACGCTGGAGACGTTGGTAGTCTGGGGGATGAGGCCCCCGTCGGAGCCGATCTGCTGGAAGGTGGCGGAATCCGAGAGCGCGAGGGTGTAGGTGCGTGAGCCGCTGGCGTTGATGGCGCGGAAGCGGTACTTGCCCTGGGCGACGTTCATGAAGGGCCAGATTTTGCCGTTGACGAGGATGAAGGAGCCGAAGAAGTGCTCGTGCCACATCTCGGGGTAGCGCCATGAGCCGTCGGGGTTGACCGAGCGGTCCATGATGATGAGCGGGATTTCGTATGGCCCGCGCGGAATGTTCAGCGCGTCCTCGGCGGCATCGCGGAGCAGGTACGCGCCGGCGAGCCCCTGATACACGTTGAGCCGCGTGATGCCCAGGGCGTGATCGTGATACCAGAGCGTCGCGGCGGGCTGGTTGTTGGGATAGGTGTAGAGGCCCGACGACTGGCCCGGGGGGAACGCGTTTTCGGGATAGCCATCACTGGCGGCACTGGTGTGGGCACCGTGCAGGTGGACCACGGTGAGGGGCACCTGGCCGGTCATGTCTGGCCCGTGCAGGCACTCGTCGATCATCAGCGGGTGGGTGGTGCGGAGGTTGCCCTGGGCATCGCGCAGGTTGTTGACCCACTCAACCGTGACGGGCATGCCTCGGCGGGCCTCGATGGTGGGGCCGGGGAAGGTGCCGCCATAGCCCCAGACGCGCGTGAGCGGCAGGTCGCGGTGCAGGCGGTGGGTGAACTCGGTCATGGGGATGACGTAGTGGGCCGCGCCGCCGACCTGGCCGGACACGGGCTGCGCGATCGCCGGAATGGGCAGCGCGTCGACAAAGGGTGTGAGTTGAACGGGGCAGTCGACGCCGGCGCAGGGGACGTTGTTCCCGCGGTAGGAGCCGCCCTGTGCGGTGCATTGCGGCAGGGTGAGCGCGGCGCACAGGCCGCTGGGCAGACAGCACGCGCCGGTTGGGGGCGGGCAGGGGTTGGGGTTGCAGGAGGTGCCGTTGCCGCGGTAGCTACCGCTGACAGCGGCACAGTTGGCGGGGGTAGCGATGATGCACACACCATCAGGCTTGCAGCACGAGCCCGTGCCAGCCGGGGGCGTGAAGGTGACGGTGACGATGGGACGATTGGCAAAGGTTTCGTTCTGGGCGGAATCGAAGCGTTTGGCCGTGGTGCCGCCGCCTTCGCCGCCCAGGAAGATCCAGCCGTGGTTGGTGGTGGGGTCGTTGATCCACGCCTGCACGTCGGCGACGAGGCCCGCGCCGGTCCAGGTGACCGCGCCCGAGCCCACCGACACGGAACTGCTGGCGGTGGCGACGAACGTGCCGCCGGGGTTGGTCCAGGGCTGCGCGGGGGACGCGCCGAAGAAACGCTGGGTCCAGGTGGAATCGCCCGGCTGGGCGGTGCCACCGACGCCCTCGCCGCCGGTGGACTGCGACATGCCCTCGCCCCAGGATTGGAGGAGGCGGTGGGCGGCGACCGGAACGGAGCCCGCGCGGGAGCGCGACATGAACAATCGCACCTGGACGCCGGTGATGACCGAGCCGGCGGGAATGGGCGTCATGTCAAACCGCAGGAGGGCGCGGCGGAGTTCGCCATTACCCGTGCGGCCGGTGAAGAAGTGCTGGCCGATGCCGTTGGCTTCTGCGCCGCTCTCGGCGTAGATCGTGTTGTCGGCGAGCGCGGGGAGGATAATGGAATCGGCGTGCGCGGTCGGCGCAGACGTGAGCGCTGCGGCGAGTGCGAGGGTGCCCAGCGCGGCGGAAGTGGGGGACACGGGCGGAATCGTGCTCGAAGCGCGGTGACTCATATCTGACTCATTCAACCTTTTCGTGTGCGACGTGCGCGGCGGAGTGCCGGTGCGAACAAGCCCGTGAGGAGCATGGCCGCGCCCGGGGCGGGAACGTAGGTGACCACGAGACGAGGCCGGGCGAGCACGTCCGCCTCTTCGCGGGAGGCGAAGCGCTTGGCGGAGTTGGCGGATGATTCATTGCCCAGCAGGAACCAGCCGGCGTTCAGATTGGGCTGATCGAGAAACAACTGGGCGTCGGCGATGAGGCCGGCGGATGACCAGGTGTAGACGCCCGGACCGGCGACCGAGATTTGCGCGGAAGCGACGGCATCGAACGCACCGCCAGCGAGACTCCAGAGCGAATTGGCGGAGAAGCGATGGAGCCACGTGGCGTCGCCCGGCTGGGCGGGCGCGCCGCCGCCGCCACCGGAGCCTGCGGCCGATGCGCCTTCGCCCCAGGATTCGAGCGCGCGGTGCACGCGGACGGAATTGGTGGTGAGGTTGGCTGCGGAGTTGGTGAGGACGAGTTCGACGTTGGTGATGGTGACGCCCGCGGGGAGGGAAGCGGCCAGATCAAACCGGATCAAGCCGCGGCGTATTGCGGATTGGGAGTTGAGGCCCGCGAAGAACGCCGAGCCAGCGCCGTTCCCGAGCGCGCCGGTGGGGGACTGATAGAGCGTGGTATCAGCCACGGGCGCGAGCGTGACCGAGAGGTCAGCGTGCGCCAACGGCGAGGCGAACACGATCGCGGCGGCGGCAGCGGCGGCGACCAACACGGGCGCGCGGGACATGCGGGCTCCTTTCCCCACGAGGACAGTCACGACGCCTTGAGTGTGCCACGGAACCGGGCATCGGCCATCGGGGTGAACGCCCGAATCGGTCGAACCAGTGGTTATGGGCACCCGCCGAAGAAGGCCGAGATGTAGTCGGAGAGGTCGTCGGGATCGGTGTTGCCGTCGCCGCTGAAATCGGCGGCGGCACACGGCGGCTGGGCGAAGTAGCAGGCGATGTAGTCGGAGAGGTCGTCGGGGTCGGTGTTGCCGTCGCCATTGAAGTCGGCGGGGCAGCCCGGGGTGATCACGATGATGGTGTCGAGGTAGGTCTTGGCGAGGTCGGCACGGACGAGGCCATGGCCGAAGAGGTCGTCGCGGCCCGGGTCGCCCAGGTCTTGGGCGGTGGATTCGAGGGCGTCGCGGAGTTGAGCGACGGTGATGTTTTCGGGTCCGTAGAGGCCGATGAGGAGGCCAGCGACGCCGGCGACGTGGGGCGTGGACATGGAGGTGCCGCTGAACGAGGCGTAGGGGTTGGTGCGGATCACTTGTTCGCTGGTGTTGCGGACGGTGGCGAGGACGCCGCTGATGGCTTCGAGCGCATCCCCATCGGACTGGGAGATGCCGACGATGGGGATGGTGTAGTTGTTGTTGAGGGTGCCGGTGAAGAGGCCGCCGGCGTTGTTGGAGATGATGACGGCGACGGCCCCGGCGGCGATGGCGTTGTCGGCTTTTTCGCGGAAGGTCATGGTTTCGCCGGTGGCGGCGCTGGTGCCGCGGCGGCGGATGTGGGCGATGTTGCCGGCGACGGAGGGGGGGAATTCGGCAGGGTTGCCGATGCCGCAGAAGATGGTTTGCGCGACCACCGTGCCGGTGCCGCTGCCGGTGAGGGCGTTGGCGGAGCGAGGGGCATCCTCCCAGGTGACCTGGGCGACGTTGGCGATGGTGAGGTCGGGGATGGTCGAGAGCACGCCCACGCCCGGGCCGGTGATGTCGACCGTGACACCGAAGTTGGAGAAGTTGGCGCGATTCTGCGAGGAATCGACCGCGGCGACGCAGACGTTGGAGGGGTAGGAGCCGGGGAAGGACGGAACGTCGGAGTTGGCGTTGCCCGCCGCGGCGACCACGAGAACGTCATTGGCGACGATCGCGGCATAGAGGTCGCTCTCGGCCTGCGATTCGCCGCCGCCGCCGAGCGACATGGAGATGACATGGGC
Organism: uncultured Phycisphaeraceae bacterium; assembly: GCA_964588585.1. GTDB lineage: Bacteria > Planctomycetota > Phycisphaerae > Phycisphaerales > UBA1924 > JAEUIX01. The sequence goes on along the minus strand of CAZPPX010000001.1, from coordinate 355,445 downwards.
ACCGTTGTCGGAGGCCCACTGGGCACCGGCCATGACGCCCGAGGTGGGGCCGGAGCCGCCGTTGGAGAGGACCTTGCCGATCATGAGGCTGGCTTCGGGGGCGACGCCGATGACGCCGAGGTCGTTGTCGATGGCGAGAACGGTGCCGGAGACGTGGGTGCCGTGGTCGTTAAAGTCGTCGACGGTTTGGCCGTTGATGAATGACTCATGAAGCACCGGGACGGGGAGGTCTTCGTGGGTGAGGTCGATGCCAGTGTCGAGGACGGCGATGCGTGCGCCCGCGCCTCTGTTGCCGGCACCAAGGCCCGTCGACCAGACGACGGGTGCGCCGACCATGGGGATGCCGTAGGGCGTGGTCTGGGCCATGGCGTGGCGCCAGAGATCAAACTCGGCGTAACGCACGCCCGGGCTGGCGCGATACGCGGCGACGGCGGCTTCGACGCCGCCCAGCGGAACCTGCATGCACGAGAGGCCCGGCACGAGGTGGTAGGACCAGACGGTTTTCATTGCGCCGGCGGCGGTGTGGGCGGCGGCGATCTGGGCCGGCGTGGCGCTGGCCTCGAAGCGGACGAGAACCTGCTCCTGGTGATAGAGGTCGGCCGGCCCGTCGGCGATGAGCGGAGTGAAGGAGGGCGAAGGGCCCTGCGCGGGTGCCGGTTGAGCGATGTCGGCCGCGTGGGCCGAGAGCGCGGTGCCGGAGAGAGCGATCACCAGCGCGGCGATGGACCGCGAGGCACGACGGGGCGAGCATGACATCGATGGGTTCCTCCGCACGGGGGTCTGACGGTGAAAAGATACTGCCAAAACCCGCCCGGGGATGCAGGGGGCGGTAAGAAGTCCGCATTTTGGGGAGATTGGGGGTCTGGGGAACTGCGTAGGGATCGCGCGAGGGGTGGCCAAACCCGCCCAATGTCGCGACTTTGGCCTAGTTTGACCCAGCGGGTGCGGCGGGCTGAGCGGGTGATGGCGCAGGGTTTGATGCTGGCGCGGGCGGTGTCGGGGTGGAGAGCGTGGCCGACGGCGCGCCGCGGCCGCCCCGGCGGACCTGCTCGATGGAGCGGCTGCCCATGACGGCCTGCGGGGGCTTTTCGTGATAGGTGTGGCAGAGCACGCAATCGTGCGGCGCGCCGCTGGCGTTCACGATGGTGCCTGAGGCGAGTTTTACGCTCGTGCCGGTGGGGGCGTGGCACTCTCGGCAGGACGCGATGCCGGGGATGTTGATGTCGGCCGTTTTGTCGCTGGCGAGAATTCCGGGGAAGCGCTTGCCCGCAGCGACGGCGTCATGGTGGCAGGAGGCACAGGAGACCATGGAGTGCGGCCCGTGGGCGAACCGGGCCTTGGTGAACCAGCGATCGGGGATGGTGGCAGTGGAGAGCGTGAAGAGTTCCGGGGCTTCGGCTGGACCGGGGGCGGAGTTGGTGTGGCAGAGGCCGCAGTTGGTGTCTTTGAGTTGGCTGAGAATCTCCGTGCGCAGTTCCTTTGACCAGGCGGCCAGCGCGGGCTTATCGGCAAATGCGGGCAGTTTGGCGGTCGGACCGGTGTCGGCGGGCTTGCGGGGGTCAGCGCCACCGGCGGTGCCACCGCGACGACGAGAGCCACCGCCCCCCCCCCCCGATTCTTCAGGCTGAGCCGCAGGCTCGGCGGGTTTGGCTTCCTCGGCGGGCTTGGCCGCGCCGCCCCCACGGCGGCGGCTGGACGCGGGCTCTTCCTTTTTCTCTTCGCTGGCGGCAGGGGGCGCGGCGTTGGGATCGACCTTGGGGAACTGGGGCGGATCGTCGGCGATGAACTGGGCGATGGCTTTGTCGACGAGTTCGGCGACCTGGGCGCTTGAGCCGTGGGGGATGGCCTGAGCGCGGACGAGTTTCTTGGCGGTGCCTTCGAGTTTGATTTTTTCGCCCGATGCGCCGACGAAGCCGAGCGTGCCGGTGTGGCAATCGACGCAATGGGTTTCGAAATCGACGGGCTTCATCAGGCCGCCGTCGGTATCGGGCTCGTGGCAGAAGGTGCAGGACATGAAGAACTTGCCGTTGCGTTCTTCGATGTGGCCGGCGCGGCCCGTGGAGGTGCCGGCGGGTGATTCGCCCTTCTTAATCGCGCCCAGGGCTTCCTGCATGCGGCCCCATTTTTCGGGGTCGTTGTGGTTCTTGTGGCCGAAGGCGTAGGCCGCGGCGTCGGTGCGATTGTCGCGCAGCACGGCGAACTCCGGGTGGCCGGTTTCGGAGCCGAAGGCGAAGACGGAATTGGCGATCTGGCCTGGGATGGGGGGCGTGGTATTGGGCGCAGCGTCGCCCCCACCCGCGCGGCCCCAGGCAGCGAGGAGCAGGGGGCCAGCAGAGATCAGCGCGACGATGCCGGTGCCGGTGAGGGTGCGACGGGCGAGACGCGTTGTGGAGGCGGCGTGATTCACTGGCGGCCTCCTTCCGTGTGTGCGGACGCTGAACCCGGATCGGAGACGCTCGGTGCATCGGTCACGCCGCGCAAGATGCACAGCGAAGTCATGGAGCCATCGGCGGCGCGGGCGTAGCCCTGGTTCTTCAGGTCTTCGTGGCACTGGACGCAGACGCGGTCGCTGACGCGGTTCATGTCGTGGTCGTAGCCCTGGTGATCGGTGTGGCACGAGGCGCAGCGGCTGGACATGACGACGGGGGCCGCGTAGCCATCGACTTTGCGCTCCTTGCCGTTGTAGAGGCGCTGCTTGGGGTGGTGCGTGACGGCGTAGGTCTCGTGGCAATCGAGGCACTTGTCGTCGCTCACCGGGAGGGTGAATGACAGAGCCTGTGGATTGGCGGGGTCGGCGACGTGGCATGCCGCGCAGTTGTCGGCAAACATCGAGTGGGCCTTGGCGATGGTGCCCGAGGAATAAAAGGAGTGGCCTGAGAAGGTCTCGGTGGCGTGGCCGATTTCCAGCGCGCCCGCGCCGAGCAGCACGACCCCGCTGGCGGTGACGGCCCAGCGGAACATGGCCGACTGGGGCCAGTGCTTGCGCTTCACATACGCCAGGTTGATGCGATCGGAGATGGGGCGTGTTTCAGGCATGGCGAGTGGGGAAAAGGGGAAGCCGAGAGAACCGAGCGACGCGCGTTCGAGCGAGGCGATGGTGGACGATCAGCGAGCACCGGGCGTGAGGCCCCAGTAGCGAAGGGCGAGGAAGGCATGAACCGCGACGAGCACGATGAAGGCCCAGGAGATGGGTACATGGATGATGAGCCAGCCGTGGAGGACGTTGATCCAGCGCTGCTGGGTGTGCAGTTGGCGGCGGCGGGCGGCGAGTTCTTCAAGGTCGTCGATGCCCGGATGGATGTGCGTGGGCGTGACGGTGCGGAGCGCGCCGAAGATGGAGGCGGCGGCGGATTCGTTGGCGAGGGGTGACTTGGCGATGTCGCCGCCCCAGAAGGAGGCACCGCTATCGAGCCAGAAGCGGCGGATGGGCTCGCCGCCCATGGGCGGGCCGATCTTGGACGCGGCAGGTTTGGCCGGCGCGGCCGGTGCTGCTGGTGGCGCGGCGGGCTTGGGCGCGGCTGGCACGGCGGCGGTTGCCCCGGCTGCTGGCGCAGGTGCGGCGGTAGCGGGCGGTGCTGGTGCGGCTGGCGCAGCCGGAGCCGGAGGCGGCTTCGGTGTGGCCGCTGCGACAACTGCGGCCGGGGCTGATGCTGCGGCTGGCGGCACGGCCGGTTTGGGCGCAGCGGCCGCGGTTGCGGGAGCCGCGGCTTCAGGCGGCATCTCGGGCGCGGGCTTGTCGAGGCTGCCAGCGAACTTGATGACCGTGGCTTCGGCCTGTTTGTAGCAATCGGCGATGAACTCTTTGATCTGCTGGGCGGGGCTCTCGGCGTTCATGCTCGGAAGCGGCTTGAGGCCGTGGAGCAGAATGCGGGGCACGGTCTGCTGGATGTAGAGCCCGACGATGCCGCTGACGGTGACGACGGCGAGGAAGGCCCAGAGGGTCCAGCCGATGGGCCCGAGGGCGCGGAAGCCTGCGTGAAACACGACGAGCACCGAAACGAGGAGGCCGAACCAGATGTGCCCGCGGAGCCAGGTCTGGGCGCGGCCGAGTCGCCAGTGGGGGATGCGGCGTTTGAGCCCGAGGAAGGCGCAGAACCACATGAGGGCGTAGCCGGCGATGCCCAGAGTGAGGCCGAAGGCGGTGGAGCCGTTGGGCCCGGTGGGGTGACGGGGGGCATCGATGAAGTAGACCGCCGCGACGATCACCGAGAGGATGACGAAGAGGAGGGCCCACGGCTTCTGCTTGGCGTCGATGAGCATGAGGGAGGCTCGAAAGGCGAGAACGGGTCACACGCCGGCGCGGGCGGGAACACTGACCTGGAAGAACTCACGGGCGTTGACGCGGAACGCCGCGTCGTGCGGGCAGGCGTAGACGCACGCCGGGCCCTGTGGGAGAGTTGAGCACTGGTCGCAGACGACGGCCTTTTCCTTGCGCTCCGGCGCGGCGGACTTGGGGGCGTCGGCGGCGACGGTGAACGCGCTGCGCTCGTGCATCTGGATGCTGTTGTACGGGCACTGGTTGGCGCACACGCCGCAGCCGATGCACCAGTCCTCGATGAACATGTTGAGGTCTTTGGTGCGGCGGATGGAGCCGACGGGGCAGCCGATCATGCAGACGGGGTCGAGGCAGATGCGGCAGCGCGAGGGGACGAGGTACTTGTCGTAGCGGGGCCCTTCGCGCATCAGGCGGGTGACGCCGTCGTCGTGGGATTCGACGCAGGCCTGCACGCATTGGTCGCAGCGCGTGCATTTTTCGAGGTCGATCATCAAGAGGCCCTGGCCTTGGAGGAGGCCGAGGTCTTCGACCTGGCGGGGCACTTTGTAATCGGCGATCTGACGCTGAGCGTCTTCGGTGGCGCGGGCCCGTTGCTGCGCGAGGGCCTGGAGTTTGGATTTGACGTCGGGGAACTCGGTGGTGACCCAGTTGAAGTCGGCCTGCTTGATCTTCACGAGTTCGACGCGCGAGGGCTTGGCCTTGTAGCCCACGCGGGCAGTGCCCTGCACGGCTTTGGGGTGGTCGTAGGCCGTGCAGGTGGTGGTGCGGGTGGAGTTGCCCAGAAGGCCGATCTCGCCGAAGCAGTCGCCCTTGGTGAGGTAGGCGAGAGTCAGGTCGCCGCCCGCGAGTTTCTTGGAGACGCGGACCTGGCCGAGGCGGATGATGAACATCGCATCAGCGGCATCGCCCTCTTTGACGATGGGCGTGCCGGGCTCGACCGTGACGAGTTCGCAGACGGACTTGAGACGATCGATCGCGGCATCGGGGAGGGACTCGAAGATGGAGACGTTGCGGAGGTGGCCGCCCAGGGCGCGCGTGCGGTAGTTGTCCTCGGCGCGCTTCTTGAACGTCTTGCCGTTCTGCAGGCGCTCGTACATGTTGCGGAGCACTTCGAGCAGCACGCAATCGGTCTTGGCGACGGCGGTGGCGGAGCGCGGTGCGCGGGAGAGGCAGGACATTTCGCCGAACACCTCGCCCTTGCCCAGCGTGGCGACGCGACGGCCATATTGCAGATCGACGCCCGCGTCGACGGGCACGAGTGACGTGGCGCTGTGGGCCTGGTAACCCGAGACCTTTCCCTGACCAAAGAGTCGACCAAGCGCGGCGACCAGGCCGCCCTTTGGCGCGGGCGCGGCTTCGGCCCCTCGGATGGAGATATCCACATCGCCTTCGACGACGTAGAAGGCGGTGGTGCCGCCTTCGCCTTCGGTGCAGATGATCTCGCCAGCGCGGTACTTGCGACGCGCGACGGTGCCCGGGTACATCTGCAGGACGCTGTCGGGGATGTCCGCGAAGATGTCGAGTTTCTTGAGTTCGGCAATCTCGGCGGGGTCGTCGAAGACCTCGGTGTCTTCGTCGTCGGAACCGATCGAGGCGACCGTGACGATCTTGGCTGCGGCGGGTGCGGCGGCGGGTTTGGGTGCGGCGGGGGCAGCAGGTGCCGCGGGCTTTGGTGCGGTCTCGGCTGGCGTTACTGGCGCGGCAGCCGCGGGCGCGGCCGGTGTACCTGGCGCGGGCGATGCCGGTGGCATCGCTGCGGGCGTTGCAGGGGGGTTTGGCGGCTGGTTGGAGGCCCCGGCCGGTCCAGGTGGCGGGGTGGGGCTGTTTGGCTGCATGCAAGGCTCCGGCGGTGCCGGCCCGGAGACGCCGGGCGAGCGGGAGGCAGATTACCAAAGCCGCGTCGCGCGTGCCAAACCGCACTCGGACGGGATTGGCGAATCGGGGGTGGGTTGGCGGGCGAAGTCGGCGGGCGGGCAAACTGAATGGCTTGTAAGTCGCAGTGCATGAGACTCAGTCGCATTTGTCTCGCAAAGGGTTTCACCGGTTTGACGGCAAGGACCATTTCTGGTGTGATGACATTCGTAGCCGACGCCCGATGCAACGGCGTCGATCCAGCCCCCTTCTCAAGTGACCCGGTCGGCCCCCTTGGCGACTTACAAGGACGAATCGGTATGAAAACCCCCTCGCGTCGCGGCTATGTGTCGTCGGTTCTCTGGCTTGCGGGCATGTCGGCTGCGGGCGTGGCGATCAGCAGCGCCGCCATGCTGAAGCCCGCGTCGACCGAGGCGCTGGCCGATGGTCCGGGCATTCACGAGTTGTCGAAGGACTTGACGTATCTCGGCAGCGGCTCGTGCACGGGCTCGGGCTGTCACAGCGGCGAAGCCAAGAAGTGGTGCGACGACAAGATGATCGGCGACGAGAACGGCATCTGGCAGGACAAGGATCCGCACGCCAAGGCGTTCAAGAGTCTGACCAACGACAAGGGCAAGAAGATCGCCGCCGCGATGAAGATTGATAACGCGGGCACGTCGGCCAAGTGCACGTCGTGCCACGCGATGGACGCCCCCAAGAAGGGCGAGAAGTTGAAGGACCTGGCGAAGGAAGGCGTGGGCTGCGAGTCGTGCCACGGGCCTTCGGAGAAGTGGAAAGAGCCGCACCAGAAGAAGTGCTGGACCAAGGACCAGCGGGCTTCCAGCGGTGCCAAGGGGCTGTGGACGAATCACGGCCTGTACGACACCACCGACCTGGTGAATCGCGCGAGGATGTGTGTGTCGTGCCACATGCAGATTGACAAGGAACTGCTCGATGCCGGGCACCCGGCGCTCGAGTTTGAGATGTATTCCTACAACAACTACAAGTTCCTGGAGAAGTACCAGGTGCACTGGAGCGACCCGGCGACGCCTGCGCTCAAGGCGCAGTTGTGGGCCGTGGGTCAGGTCGTGACCTCGGCCGCGGCGGAAGCCGCAAAGGACAAGAACGCGGACCTGGTGAAGGTGTTCGCCGCTGGCAAGGGCGTGGTGAAAGCGCACTTCGGCTCGGACGACGCGGCAACGCTGGCCAAGACGCCCCCGGCCAAGGACAAGATCATCGCGGCGGCCGGCGCGCTGGCGGCGGCGGCGGGCGACTTCAAAGGCAACAAGATGACCCGCAACATCATCACGGCGGGCGTGGACGCCCTTGTGAGCGCCACGATGGAGAAGGACGCGCCGGATGCGTACTTTGACGCGCTGGATGCCGCGGGCAAGGCTGAGGGTGATTCGTGGGCGGAAGCCGTGAAGAAGTTGGCCGGGTTTGCGAAGTGATCGGCGGGCTGAGCCGCGCGATCGCGGCGCGCACGACGTGCGTGGTTTATGTGTCCATGTCGATCATCGCTGGCGTGTGGTGCGCCAGCGGTGCGGGCTGCGCGGGTGCGGGCCGTGCGGAGGGGTTGCTCGATCCGCCGGGTGCCCCGACAGGCCCCACCGGAACGGTGCGGCAGGTGGTGGCCGACTGGGATGATGTGGAAGCGGCGGTGGATATCGCGGTGTCGCGCGCGCAGTGCGGCTACCTGGAATGGCACAGCGATCGCAAGTGGGGGGGCTCGGGCGGGCCGGTGGAGCGGGGGCCCGATCGGCGGCGGTGGTACACGCTGCTGACGATCCGCGGGGCGGAAGTGATGCTGGAGATCACTCGGGATGCCGAGGGGGGGGCGGTGCCGCTGATTGGGAGTCCGGAAGCGATGACGATCCGCTGCCGGGTGGGGCCGGAGGGGGATGCGAACTACGAGGCGCTGCTGGTGGGGTACCTGGCCGAGCGGCTGGAGGAACTGAAGGGGAACAAGGCGGTGCCGATTGTGGACCCGTGGGGGATTAACCTGAAGTGAGAGGGGGGGGCGATGGTGTCCCATGCGAACATCGGCAGAACCTGCGCGGTTGCTGGACGTAGGGCTTGTTGGACACCTGCCACGTTGCCGCTGACGAGCGATCATCAAGCATCCGGAACGAACGTCCGATTAGTCGAGTCGCCGACTCGCGCCCGCGCGCACCTACGCTCCGCGTTCCCCGCTGGTTTGTCCGATGCTAACCCTGCTCACTGCGCTGTCGATTGGTCTGACGCTCTTCATCTTCGGGATGATGGTGTGGCAATATTGGACGCGCGGGGAGCCGCTGTTCAGTTGGCGGAACTTCTTCCTGGTCGGGTTCGCCCAGTTCTACACAACGGCGGTGGCGTATTGGGCGGCGACGGAGGCCCCGTCGCCGGTGTATACGCCGCGGCAGACGATGCTGGGCACGCTCGCGCTCACGATGATCGTGTTCCTGGTGTTGTTCCTGTGGAGTTGGCGCTGGTCGTTCAAGTGGAACTGGCCGGCGAAGGTGGTGCCGCGGGTGAGGCTGCCGGTGACGACGAGCGCGATGCTGGTGTGCGCGATCGCGGTGGGCTCGGTGGCGATCCTGACGGTGGTGCTGGCCAAGGGCGGGAGCGTCGGTGACAACGTGCTCTTTATCGTGCGCGTGCCGCTGGCGACGGCGGCGGCGGGATGCGCGGTGTGCCTGGTGCTGGCGAACCCGAAGAACCCGATCTGGTGGGGCTTGGCGATCTTCGTGACGGCGTTCTCGCTGATCCTGTCCACGGTCGGTTCGATCGATCGGCGGAACTTTCTGTCGGTGATCTTCATGATCGGGTGGCTGTGGTACTACCTCAGCCTGCGGTATCAGCCCCGGCCCAAGTTGCTGGCGAAGATCGCGGTGCTGTGCACGATCGCGTTTGTGATGCTGGCGACCTACAACGCGTTCCGGCAGGACCGCGGCTTCGGTGCCGACTTTGCCATGCGGCAGCGGCAGTTCATGGAGGGGATCAAGAAGGGGCCGGATCTTTCGGCCCGCAACATCGTCGGCGGTATTCTGCTGCAAGACACGCCCATCTGCACGATGGCGATCATGGAGAACTACGGCGACCAGTGGGACTTTCTGCCCATGCACGGGGTAATCTACTACTTCACCAACCCCATCCCGCGCGCGATCTATCCGGATAAACCCAACGCGGTGGGGATCATCCTGCAGGATCAGTTGAGCGTGCCGGCGAACCTGGGCGTGGGGTGCATCGGGCACGGGTGGGCCGAGGCGGCGTGGTTCGGCGTGCTGTATTACGCGCTGGGGCTCGGCATCATCTGTGGGATCGCCGATCGCCTGGTGCGGCGGTTCGCTAATGACCCGTTCTTCATGATCGCGCTGGGCTGTTCGCTGGGGAACGTGCTGGGGCTGGCGCGGGGCGAGACGTCGCTGTTCCTGGTCATCATCACGGCGGGGTTCATCGCGTGCCAGGTGATCTTCTGGGGCGCGCGAGTGATTCTGGGGCCGTACATGCTGGTCGGTAAGCCGCTGGTGATCGGTGGGCGCATGGTGTCGTCCCCGGTGGAGCCAGAACAGGGCTGGCCGTTGCCTGAGGGTGAGGACCAGAGTGAGTCGGGGGCGGAGGCAGAAGCCGAGGCCGTGGACGTTGCGGGGTACGACGCGAACCCGCGGGCGGCGTAGCGATGCGCAAGTGGATGATGCGAGCGTGCGGCGTGCTGGCCCTGCTGGGTTGTGCGGGGCTGCTGGGGCTGTACGCATTTGGGCGGGCGCTGACTGACCAATCGGAATGGACGCAGTTTGCGTATTGGATGCCCGGGTGGGCGCTGGTGTGGCCCGCGTGGGGGTTGTTTGCGGTCGGGTGGCTGATGCTGTTGGATCGCCGTGCGAAGGCGAAGCCCGGGCGTGGCGGACTGCGTTTGCGATTGAAGCGCGTCGCGCTGGCGGCGCTGTTCGTCGGTGCCGCGGGCGTGACGTTGCACACGGCGTGGTTCACGCGGTTTGATCGCCTGTTGCTGAGCCCGTTTCGCGCGACGGCACAGGGTGCTGGCCCGTTCGTGCGCCTGGTGCACTGGAACGCGATGGCGCCGGACACGTTTCCGCGCGAGGTGACGTTGCCGCCGGTGCTGGAGGCGTTTGACCCGGATGTGATGCTGTTCACGATGGCGCTGAGCCCGTGGCAGATCGAGATCGTGATGAAGGACGTGCCCAAGGCCTACACACGCACGACGATGGACACGTTTCATGTGCTGTCGCGATGGCCATTGAAGCACGCAGAGACGCGGAAGTTTGGGCTGGGAGGCGAGGTGCCGGCGGGGATTGATCGCGACGACCCAAGGCAAATATCGCCCCCGCCAGACGAAGCGCGGCACACGCTGGAGTATGTGTACAACGTCGTGGGTCGGCGGCTGGGGATGCCGCGGCGGCACTTTCGCAACACCGACCCGGGCTCGGTGCTGGAACTGCGGTTTGATGCGACCGCAGCGCTGGGACGGGAATTGGTGGTGTGGTACATCGACCTGCCCAGCGATCCGTTCTTGTCAAAGGCGGCACTGGCGGAGCGGGTGCGCGAGCGGCTCGCGGCGCTCGAGGCGGATCGGGGCAAGCCGGATTTTATCGTAGGGGATTTCAACATCCCGCGCGGTTCGGCGTCGCTGGCGCGGATGATGGATGGGCGGCGGAGCGCGTTTGATGACGCCGGGGCGGGGTATTTTTCGACCTGGCCGCGGGCGCGACCGGCGCTGCATATTGACCACATGTTCATGGATGCCGCGTGGCGGTGCGTGCGGTATGAACGAATGGACACGGGGCGGAGCGACCACTTTGTGCAGGCGGGGATGTTTGAGGTGGATGATCAGCGGAGGAGCGGAAGCCGTGATGACTCGTGAGAGGACAACATTCGTCAGGTTTGGAGGACGCCCGTCTTGAATGCGCGCGTGTAGTCCCAGTTGCGGGTCGCCTCCAGGGCGGAGATCAGTTCTTCGCGCGTCCGGTGCGGCTCGATGAGGCGGTCAACCCACCCCCGGGCCGCGGCGTGGCGGATATCCGCCTGTTCGGTGTAGCCCGCGTGAATCGCTGAGTAGATGGCCTTGTGTGTCTCGGCGTCGATGGTCTCGCCTTTGCGCTTCCGGCTGGCCTCTTCGATGGTCGTCAGCACGCCCGTCGCCTGATTCGCGCCCATCACGGCACACTTGGCTCCGGGCCACGCGAAGGACAGGAACTGGTCGAACGCGCGGCCGCACATGGCGTAGTTGCCCGCGCCGTAACTGCCCCCGGTGATGACGACGATCTTGGGCACGATGCAGTTGGCCATGGCGTTGACCATCTTGGCCCCGGCGCGGATGATGCCGCCCTGCTCGGAGTCGCGCCCGACCATGAATCCCGTGGTGTCGTGGAAGAAGACGAGGGGGATCTTGCGCTGGTTGCAATCCATGATGAATCGGGCGGCTTTGTCGGCCGAGTCGTCGTAGATCACGCCGGGCATCTGGGTGGCCGACTTGGGTCCTGAGGCTGAGCCGCCCCCCCCGGGCATCTGGCGTTGGACGAGTTTCTTCTGGTTGGCGACGATGCCGACGGCGTGCCCGCCGATGCGCGCGTAGGCGCAGACGATGGATTGGCCGTAGTCGGTCTTGTATTCGTCGAGGTCGGGGGCGAGGTTCTCGCCCACGCCTGAAGGTGTGGGCTTCTCGAGTCGCGCGTCGACGATGCAGGTAAGCAGATCCTTTATGTCGTACTGGGTGCCTGGCTTGTCGGTGAAGACTGCGTAGAGGTCTTCGCTGGCGCGGAAGGGCGACGGCACCCGCACCTTCGCGGACTCAGGTCCGGCGTCCTTGTATTTGGAGATGAGCGATCGCAGGCGCGCAATGCACGCGTCATCGTCCTTCTCCTTGAAATCGATCGTCCCGCTCACGCTCGCGTGCATCGCGGCGCCGCCGAGTTCTTCGTCGGTCACTTGCTGGCCGATCGCGGCCTTCACCAGCGCCGGTCCGGCGAGGTAGAGCCCCGAGCCTTCGGTCATCAGCAGCGTATCGCACAGCACCGGCAGATAGCCGCCGCCGGCGACGCAGTAGCCCATGATGGCCGCGATCTGAGGAATGCCCTCGGCACTGATCACCGCGTTGTTGCGAAAAATGCGGCCAAAGTCGTCGGTATCGGGGAACACATCTTCCTGCATGGGCAGGAAGACGCCCGCGGAATCGACGAGGTAGACCAGCGGCAGGCGGGCCATCTGCGCGATGGTCTGGGCGCGGATGATCTTCTTGCAGGTCATCGGGAAGAAGGCGCCGGCTTTCACCGTCGCGTCGTTGGCGATGATCATGCAGCGCGTGCCGGAAACGACGCCCAGGCCAGTGACGACGCCCGCGGCGGGCGCGCCCCCGTGCTCCTTGTACATCTCAAAGGCGGACCACAGGGCGAGTTCCTGGAGGGCTGAGCCCTTGTCGATGAGCCGATCGATGCGCTCGCGTGCCGTGAGGCGGCCTTTTTCGTGCTGGCGTTCGATGGCCTTGGCCCCGCCGCCCTGCTTGATGATGGATTCTGCCGCGAGGAGGTTGGCGGTGAGGTCGCGGAGGGAAGCGGGTTGGGTTGGGGGGGTGGAGGTAGGTGCGCTCATCGGGCGGAGGGTAGCGACAAGTTGAGGACACGGGTTGTGCCGCCGAGGTCGCGGTGGTGGCAGGTTGGGCTGGTTGCGAACCTTGGGGCACGGCAAGAGTGGCCCCGAGGGAACCGCCGGACCACACTGAGCCAGCAATCGCGCGCATCGGTGAGCGTTAGACCACGGATGCGTGTATGGTGGGGGTTGTGGAAGGAGTGACGCATGACGAGGAAGGTTGCGATCACAGGGTTGGTGACGGCCGCGTGCCTGGCGTTGCCCGCGCACGCCACGGCCGAGATCATCATGTGTACATCTTTGATTTCGATGTGAGTGTAAACCTGCCCGAGTTCGCGGTGGTCGATCCGATCATTCGCGCCGGGGACACGATCCGGTGGGTGTGGATCGCGGACTTCCACAACGTGGCCTCGTGTGCCGGGCAGGCGGAGGAGTGGGAGTCGGACGTGTTCCAGGCCGGCGACACGTTCGTGTACACGTTCAATACGCCCGGGGTCTATCAGTACTACTGCGCCCCGCACGGGTTTGACAACTTCGACGGCACCTACACCGGCATGGGCGGCTCGGTGACGGTGCTACCCGTGCCCGGTCCGGGCGGGGCGACGGTGCTCAGCCTCGCGGCGCTGGCGGCGATGCGGCGGCGCAGGTCGCGGGGGTAGTTGTAGACGCGAATCCGATTAGCGGCCACGCCGAGGCGCGGACGGGCGCTTGCCGCGCGAGCGGGGGGGGCTGGCGGGGCGATCCGCCCGATCACGGCGCGGGCCAGAACCGTGAGACGCGTTCGATGTTGCGCGGGCCGCGGGTTTGGCGGTGCTCCTGCCATTGCTGCTTCGCGCGCGGGCCGGCTTGCGTGCGGGCGCGGCACGCCGGGGCCCTGCATCGGTCTGCTCGCGTGGCGGCCGGGGCGTCGTGGGAGGCGGCGGAAACGCGAGGGGTTCGTCGAAATAGCGGGCCGCGTCGGCCGGTGCCTCTTCAACCGACCAATCCACGGCTTCGGCCTCGGCCGCCGACAGCACGGGCTCGAGTTCGCTCGTCTCAGGCGTGGGCGCTTCGTCGCCTTCGCGGTGCACGCGGGCGATCCCGCCGTCGTCGGTGTTGATGACCTCGTCGCGACGCCGACCACGAATCAGCAGTTTGATGGGCACTTCGGTGAAGGGCAGTTCCTCGCGGAAGCGATTGAGCAGGAACCGCTGGTAGTTGGGCGTGAAGAGATCAGGGTGGTTGACCACGCACACGATCGTCGGCGGCGCGACGGCCACCTGGGCAACATACAGCAGTTTGGTGAACGTTCCCGTCTTGCTCGCGGGGCCCTGACGATCGAGAATCGTGCGGACCATGCGGTTGAGTTTGCCCGTGGTCGTACGCGTCTGGGCTTGCTCGAAGAGTTCGAAGGCGAGATTGATGGTCTCGCGCACGTTGGTGCGCTTCTGGGCCGACATGAACGCGATCGGCGCGTACCACAGGCCCTTGAGTTCGGCCCGCAGGTAGTCTTCGTAGTCGCCGGGCGTCACCGGGCGAGGCTGGCCGCCGCGGCGGGTTTTGCCGTCGGCGATGGGCTGGCCCTGGGCCAGGTCCCACTTGTTCACGACGATGATGACGGGCTTGAACTCGTCGGCGATCATCATGCCCAGTTGCTTGTCCACGCTGGAGACGGGCACGGTCGCGTCGATCATCAGCAGGCAGACGTCGCCGCGCTTGATGGCCAGTTCGCAGCGGTCGAGGGCCCACCACTCGATGCGGTCCTGGAAACTCTTGCGCTTGCGCAGGCCTGCGGTGTCGATGGCGACCAGGGAGCGGCCGTTGAGTTCGAAGCGCACGTCCACCGCATCGCGCGTGGTACCAGCGATTTCCGAGACAATCACGCGATCTTCGCCCGCGAGGGTGTTGACAAGCGTGCTCTTGCCAGCGTTGCGTTTGCCCACGATGGCCAGGTGCATGTCGGCAGGGGGCGGGGCCGGCTCGATCTCTTTATGCGAGCGCTTCTTGGGCCCGGTGAGCAACGCGTGCAACTGCTCGACGAGGTCGCGGCGCTTGTAGTTGTTGCGGGCCGAGACCAGCAGTGGGGGGCCAAAGCCCAGGGCCGCGGCTTCGAAGGCGTGGGCCTCCCAGCGCGGGCCATCGCACTTGTTGGCGATAACGACGACCTTGCCGCCGTGGTCGGTGACGGGGTGAGAGCCGTCGGCGTCCCCGCCCCCCCCCGCGCCCTTCACCCGGCGCTGGCGCTTGCCCGCGCCCAGGCCGCCCTCGCGGAGCAGGCGGGCGATCTCGCGGTCCTGCGCCGTCAGGCCAATCTGCGTGTCGATGACGAACAGAATGAGGTCCGCGGACTCGACGGCGTGCGCGATCTGCCGCTCAACCCCGGCCCCGAGGGGGGCCAGATCGACGCCGTCGTTACTGATGCGACGGCCTTCGACGGTGTACACGCCGAAGCCGCCGGTGTCGATCATCTCGACGGTGACGCGCGGATCGAGCGGGTTCTCGCCTTCGAGGGAAACGATCGCCCCGACGCGATCGCGCGTGGTGCCGGGTGTGTCGTCAACGATCGACACGCGGCGTGCCGCGAGCATGTTCATGAGCGACGACTTGCCGACGTTGGGGCGGCCGACGATGGCCAGGCGAGGGATAGGCATTGGGAGAGGTTATGCGGGCGGAATGCGGTTCCCTCGCGAGGCGCTGAAATGGCCGGAGATGGGCATTGCATGATTGCATCGAGACGCGGGGCGCGCCGAAGTCGTGACAAGTTGGCGACAACTTGGGCGCATGTTGCCGGTTATGCATCTTGTCGCCCTCCCCTCCCTCCGGAGGGGCTTTCGGAGGATCACTGCGTCCCGCCCCAGTCGCGCATTTCGCGGCCGTCCCAGGTCATTCTGCCTTGTTCATAGCGGCGGAAGCCGTCGACATGGCCGTCCATGAACAGCAGGTTGGCGGTGCCGCGGTGGGGTTTGAGTTCATCCTGGCCCACAAAGCACATGGGGAACTCGGCATCGTCCATGTCGCAGTTGGGGGGGTTGAGGGCGATGCCGTAGGGCTCGGGGAAGGCGAGCGGGTTCATGTTGTCGCCGCCGAGGACGAACTGGGTGGTGAAGAAGACGGCGGGCATGCGGACGGAGAGAGGGCGACCGGGCTGCCAGGGCATGGTGGAACGATTGATCAGGGCGAGGGGGTAGCGGCCCTGGAGGAAGTAGGCGAATGGGGTGAGGGGGCGGGACTTATCGACGTAAACCTCCTGCGTGGACATGTACTCACGGAGTTGCTCGGTCCAGCCTTGGCCGGCGCTGTCGCCGTTGCTGCCGTTGCCTTCCCACGTATGCCAGCCAGTGGTCGATGGGAACCACTCGTCGTTGTCGTCGGCGTACATCAAAAGCGCCTGCCCGATCGAGCGCAGGTTGACCGAGCAGTGCATCGTCTTGGCGGTGTCGCGCGCGCCGGCGAGGCTGGGCAGCACGATGCCCATGAGCAGCGCGATGATCGCGATCACCACGAGAAGTTCGACAAGGGTGAACCCGCTGCCGCGTTGGGGCGCGATCGGGTGCGAACAGTGGGCGGGGCGCATGGCGTCAACTCCTCGATGGCACGGTCGATTGTTCGCACCCGGACCAGTTCCATATCGGTACGTTCACTCTTTCCTGATAGATGCGTGTGGACACCACCACCGGCCCCATCGGCGGCAGTCTGGGCGGTTTTGACTCGGGAATGGCTGCATGCTGTGCTGCCCATCCTCAAACTTGAGTGGTGGGGGACCAGCGCCCGCGAGAAGCCAAGGCGGGCGGCTTCGCGGACGCGCTGTTCCAACTGGGCGACGCCGCGGACTTCGCCGCCGAGGCCAACCTCGCCGATGGCAATGGTGTTCGGCGGCAAGGCGCGCTTGTAGTGGGCCCCGGCGATGGCGAGCAGCACGCCCAGGTCGGCGGCTGGTTCGGCGACCCGCACGCCGCCCACGGCCTGGGCGAAGACGTCTCGATCGGCGAGCCGGAGGCCGCCGTGCTGCTCCAGCACCGCGATGAGCATGGCGAGACGGTTGGCATCGAGCCCGCTGGATTTGCGCTTGGCCGCGCCGGGGAAACTCGTGGCGGTGAGGGCCTGCAGTTCGACGAGCAGGCACCGCGAGCCGGTGAGCACGGGGCACACGACACTCCCCGGCCTGGGCTCGGCGGCATCCGGCAGGGCGATGAGGCCCGCGCCTTCAGGGGCCTCGCGCAGGCCTTCGCCGGTCATTTCGAAGAGGCCGATCTCCAGAGTCGTGCCGAAGCGATTCTTGACGGCCCGGACCACCCGGTGCGCGTGGTAGCGGTCGCCCTCAAAGTAGAGAACGGCATCCACGAGGTGTTCGAGCAGGCGCGGACCGGCCAGCACGCCGTCCTTAGTCACATGCCCAACCAGAATGACCGTCACCCCCGATGCCTTCGCGAAATACGCCAGTTCGGCCGAGCACCGCCTCAGTTGCGTGATTGACCCCGGAAACGCATCAAGGTCGGCTTTATAGATCATCTGCACCGAATCGATCACCAGCACGGGCCGATTGCTCGTCGGCGAATCACTGTTCCCCAGCACCCGCGCGGCCTGCTCGATGATCCGCGCCAGACTGGTCTCGGCCAGCAGAAACAGGTCCGACTGGTCGTTGGCTCCCAATCGCGAGGCCCGCAGTTTCACCTGCTCGGCCGATTCCTCGCTCGACACATACAGCACCCGCGTGCCCGTCTTGGCCAGACTTGCCGCGGCCTGCAAGAGGATCGTGCTCTTGCCGATCCCTGGATCACCGCCGAGGAGGATGGCCGAGCCGGGGACCAGTCCGCCGCCGAGGACGCGATCAAGTTCGCCTAACCCGGTCGGAATCCGCGTGAGCGCCAGCGACGTGGAAACATCCGCGATCAGCCGCGCAGGTGAGCGCGCCGAGACTGGGACATCCGGCACGCTGAGCGCGACCGCCGGATCAGGCCCGTCGTCATTGTCTGCACCGAGCGCGGCACCGCCCCCCCCGGGATTCGCTCCCGCCCCTGCCGACCACGCCGCCATCGTCGCGCCGCGCGGATCGACCTTGGCCTTGGGCTCGATTCGTTCGGCTTCCAGCGCGTCCCAGGTGCCGCAGTCCGGGCACTTGCCCATCCACTTGGTTTGGAGTGCGCCACACGCTCGGCACGCAAAGACCTGGCGAGATTTGGCCATAGAGAACGCTAGGCAGGCCGGCGCGGGCTCGTTTGGTTTTTGATAGCATCCATAAGCCTGCGCGTTCTTGCCAACCCGGCAAGGCTCTTAGCATCATCTCCTCGTATGGAATCCCCAGCGTGTCGGGGCGTTTGGTCGTGGGCTGCCCGGCAGTGGTGAGGGGTTGGGTACGCCGCGATATGGCTCAAGCACACGACGCCGATGCGGGAACTCCGCGGCCCCGCCCGCGGCGGTGGCGGCGACGCCTGATCGGGGCCGGTGTGCTGCTCGTGACGCTGGTGTCGCTCGCGTGGTATGTGGTGACGCGCGGGCCGGTGCCCACCTGGATCGTGGCCAGCCTTGCGCGAGGCGCGACCGGCTGTGACTACCAAGCCGACTCCACCCAACTCATCGGCGGCCGCCTGATCATCGAAGGCCTCTCCCTCCGTGTGCCCGGCATCGAGGGCCCCGGCGGTGAAGTCGTCTCCGCACGTTTCGTCCGCGTTGATCTCGATTGGTCGGGCTGGATGACCGGCGACATCCGCGCCATCGGCGTGGTTGTTTCCAAGCCGGTGATTCGGCTGAGCCAATCGCCCACGGGGGAACTGAATATCGCGATGGCGCGGGCGCGCGGGCCGAGACCGGCCGGCACAAGTGGCATCGATGCCCCTTCTGGTGCCGGGCCCACGGTCACGCCAACGGCTGCGGGCAAGCCCATCGGTCTACCCCACGTCCGCGCCGACGACGGCGTGATTGAACTGGGCGAGCACAACGGCCCCAACTGGACGGCCCTCGTGCGTCTGCCCGTCGAAGGCGGCGTGACGCCCATCGCCGGCACCATCGACCGATACGCCATCCGCCTCATGGAACTTCGCCCGCCCTCGCCCATGCCCGATTCGGGCGTGCGCATCGAGGGCGAGTACGACGCCCTGAAGGGTGAAGCCAAAGCGAAACTGAGCGGCCTGGCACTCGATCAATGGTCTCCCGATACCGTGCCCCTCGCCGTGCGCCGCGCCTGGCGTGACCTCGCGCTCGATGGCAAGTTGACCGGCGCCGAGGTCCGCTACTCGCCCGCCAAGGGCTTCGAGGGGCGGATCAGCCTCGGCGGCATCGCCATGAGTCTCCCCGTTCCTACCGAGAAAAACCTCGTCGACGCGCCACGCGTCCGCGTCACCAACGTCACGGGCACCATTAGCGTCACTCAGGGGATCGCCGACGCCTCTGGTGCTGCCACAGGTGGCCTCGAAGCCGCCATCCGCGGCATCATCGAAGACCTCCCCTGCCAGATCAACCTCCGCACCACCGGCCTCGACCCCGACACCGCCGACATCGAATGCGAAGTCCTCAGCGAAGGCTTCGACATGCGCAAGACCTGGGCCCTGCGCCCGTTTGCGCCGCCGCTGGTGGTCGAACGCATCGAGCAGTTCTCAGGCCCCACGGCGACGGTGGATGCACGCACCAAGGTCCGCCGCGTGAGCGGGCGATGGTCGTACGCGGGCTCGGTGATCTTCCAGCACGGCCGCGCGGCCTTTGATCACTTCCCCTATCCGTTTGTCGACATCGCTGGCCGTGTCGAGTTCGACGACGAGCGAGTCAAGATCGTCGGCCTCACCGGCCGCGGCCTCACTGGCGCGCGGCTGGTGGCGACCGGCGAAATCAAGCCCCCGGACGAAGCCACCTACGTCGATATCCATATCGACGTGCGCGATGCGCCGATCGATTCGGTGCTCGCGGCGGCCATCGACCGCCGCACCGGGCTGGCGCGCGAAGCCCTGTGGACCCCGCGGGAGGAGGCTCTCAAGTCGCTGCTGGCCGGCCCCGCGATGCCCGAGCGCCCCGGTGCGACCGTCTTCGATCGCCTGCTCGGCCCGGAGCGCTACCGCGAACTGCTCGGCAACGAACGCACCTGGCGCATGGGCCTCTACCAGGCCCTCTTCTGCGATGACGAGCACGCCCGCCTTGTCGCCAGCGGCCTGGTGCTCACGCCCGCGGATCGAGCCCGGTTGGAACGCGAGGCGACGGCGCTGCGGGCCCGCCGCGATGCCGCGCCCGAGTCGGAACGCCAACCCCTCACGGCCGAGATCGACGCCCTCGACCGCCGCCTCGCTGCGCCCGAGTTTGCCTTTGGCGGCATGATCGACACCCTCTCCGTCGACGTCCGCTACGCCCCCGACACCAAGCGCCATTACGACACCGACATCACCATCGCCTTCCGCGATGCGGGCCTCGTGCCCGAGCCGTTTCCGTTCCCCGTGCGGGCCACCAACCTCGTCGTCAAAGTGCGCGAGGAGTATCTCGCGTTTGAGGGCAAGAACTTCAAGGGCCTGCGTGGCGGTGAGGCCGACATCTCCGGCACGCTCGATATCACCGATCCCGACCGCACCGCCAAGGTGCCCGCGATGACCATCACCGCGCGGCAGGTGCCGGTGGATGAACTGGTCATCAGTGCCGTGCCTGAGCGCATGGGTGTGGGAAGCCCTGGGGGCTCCTCGGTGAGCGGGGTGGCTTCGGAAAGCGACGGCCATGAGATCACCGCCTCCGCGATTCTCCGCGGCCTCAACCTCACCGGTGCCGTCGATTGCACCGCCAAAGTCTGGCAACGCGAAGACGGCGAAGCCGGGTACGACGTGGAAGTGAATCTGGCGGATATTGAATCCCGACCGCTGGATGTGAAGGGCGAGAACCGCGTCGCCATCTCAGACCTCACCGGAAGGGTTCGCGTCACGGATCAGGCGTTGGACATTCCGGGTTTGTCGGGTGCCGTGGCGCTGGGTGATTGCCCGCCGGGTGATGAGCACGCGCCGGGGCAGGTGAGTTTCTCGGCCCACATGAACTTTGCCGCGACGGAGACTCAGCCCGCTGGCGCGTTCACCGCCCGCGTCGGCGCGGAACGAGTCGATCTCGCCTGGCCGATGGAAGACGTCGTGGCGGCGGCGTCTCCCCGCGCCGCCGCCACGCTCGCTGAACTTCGCCAGACCCACCAACCCTCAGGCCGCGTCGATGCGATTGTGACGCTCGGCCCCAGCCGCGTGCCCGGTGTACCAGCGGATGCCCTGCACATCGCGGCCGATGTTTCGACCGCCAAAAACTTTTCGTTCCTGGTGCTCGGCGGCCGAATGACCCTCCAGCAGCAGCAGGGCACCATCGGCGTGCATGTCGACGAGGGTGCAGCGACCGCGACGCCCCCGCAACCCGGCACCAGCATCGCGTTCTCCGGCGCGGTCGGCGAAGTGGCGTTCGACGGCCTGCCCTCGGGCCGTTTCACCGCGACGGGCAAGGCCGCCGTGAACGCCGCCGACGAGCGCCTCGTGCCCATGAACGCTGTGGAGTCTCTGCATGTCTCCATCGAGCGTGGCGTGCTCGAATCCGGCCTCACGCGCCGCGTCATCGGGGGCGCGGCAGGGCAAGCCGTCGCTGATTGGCTCACAACCCACGATGTTCGCGGCAACTTCGAAGCAAGCCTGATCCTCGACGCCGATCCCACGCTGGCCTCCGCCTGGCGGGCGACCGGCAGCATCACCCCTTTGCGCGTGGCGCTTACACGGGCCGGGCAGACGGCCCTGGCCGAGCCCGTGACGGGCGAGATTGCCCTCAATGGCCCAGTCGCGCTCCTGAAAGACATTCGCCTGACGAACCCCGATTGGTCAGTACGCGTGAACGGCGAGTTCCGCACGGGAGCCGTCGTTCGCACCGGCCCGGCAGGTCCCGGTGCCTGGGAACTCGAAGCCTCCCTCGAAGCCGACGCCCGCGGCCTTCCCGCCTCCCTCGCCGCCATCCTGCCCGAAGGCGTCGTCACCGGAATGGCCGCCATGGCCCTCGCGCCTTCGCCTCCCTCACCCCTTGCGCCCGTCGCAAGCACAACTCCCCCCTCGGTCCCGCCCACAGGCTTCCGCCTCACCAAAGCCGACCTCCTCATCGGGGGCCACCCCGCATCCAAAGACTGGTACTCCCGTGCCGCGTTCCGAAGCGAACTCGCGTTTAGCACTCTCGCCACCGACGTAGGCATCGCGCTCACCGATGCGTCCGGACTCATGCTGGTTGACGTTCGCCAGCCCGAAGGCCAACCCTTCCCCACCGTGCGGCTTGATATCACCATGCCCGCCGTTCGTGCCGCCGGCCTCACCATCACCGATGCCGGTTGCGTCGTCACCACCGGCCAGCGCGATGGCGAATGGCTCGTCCCCGTCATCTCAGGCCGCAGCGCCAGCGGCACCCTCGCCGGGTCGGCGTTCATCCGCCCGCCAGCAGCCGCGAACATCTCGCGAGGCATCGCGCGCGGCCGCGAGTACGCGCTGCGGCTTGAGGCCGCCGGCGTGCGATTGTCCGACATGCTCGCCGATATCGAGCGCCACAGCCCCGCGCCCGCTCTCCTCCCGACGCGCTCACCGTCCGACTCGAACCCCGGCACCCCACCATCCCCCCCCCCCGTCGAACGCGGCCTCCTCACGGCCAACCTCGCCGTCGCCGGCCTCACCGGCGACCCCGCCTCGCGCCAGGGCGCTGGCTCCATCGTCATCGCCGGTGGCGACGTCGTGGGTGTGCCCCTTATGGCCCCCATGCTCGAACTCAGCAACCTCATCCCGCCCATCGGCGACAAGTTGAACTACCTCCAGGGCCAGTTCTTTGTCCGCGGCCCCACGCTCACCTTCGAAGACATCCGCCTGCAATCCGCCACCGTCGAAGTCGTCGGATCGGGCACCATGACCACGCCCGACATGGGCCTCAACCTCCGCTTCAATAGCCGAGGCCGCGCACGCCTGCCCATCTGGTCCGACATCCTCGAGGGTCTCCGCAACGAGGTGCTGACCACCACCGTCACCGGCACGCTCCGCGACCCCAAGTTCGGTTCCGAATCCCTCTCCGGCACGCGCCGCCTCCTTTCTGGCATTTTCGGTGAGCCTGCACGCACGCCCGTTACACCCGTCAAGCCAGGCGCGCAACCCAAGGTCGAACAAGCGACCGCGCCCGTCGAATAGACCCAGCGAATGCACACTCAGCACGCCCCCCGAAGCCCAGCCCTTCAGGGCTGGGCCGCGTTCGCGCATCACCACCGATCCCACGGTGTGCCATGGCCAGGCCTGCATTCGGGGTACGCGCATTCCCGTCCACCAGATCGTTCGGGCAATCGCCGCGGGAGATTCGGTCGACGACGGGCTGGGCCGCGCCCCCGCCAACCCACGTCAAAAACGGCATCACGCACCATCCCCCAGAATCCGATAAACTCCGCTTTACCTCCACACTCCTCACACGCCCCCCGAGCCCCACCCATGGCCAAATCCAAGCCCGTCATCGGCATCGACCTCGGCGGCACCAATATGCAGATCGGGGTCGTCTCACCCGACAACAAGGTCATCGGCCGCTCCAAGAAGAAAACCCGCGCCGCTGAGGGCATGGCCAAGGTCCTCGACCGCATCGCCGAGGGCGTGACCGAGGCCTGCGCCGAGGCCAAGGTCAACGTCAAACAACTCGCGGGCATCGGCATCGGCGCGCCCGGTGCCATCGACCCGCACGAGGGCATCGTCCTCCAGGCTCCCAACCTCCGCTGGCGCGACGTGCCCCTTGCCGCCATCCTCAGGAAACGCTTCGGCGTCCCCGTCGTCGTCGATAACGACGTCAACGTCGCCGTCTACGGCGAGTGGAAAGCCGGCGCCGGCAAAGGCGTCAACGACCTCGTCGGCGTCTGGCTCGGCACAGGCGTCGGCGGCGGACTCGTCCTCAACGGCCACCTCTACTACGGCCACTTCTTCACCGCTGGCGAAGTCGGCCACACCATCCTCTTCCCCTTCGCGCCCCCGGGCTCGCAGAAACTTGAAGAGAACTGCTCCCGCACCGCCATCGTCGATCGTCTCTTGCGTCTGGTCCGCGTCCGCAAGTCCATCATCCCCCAGTTGGCCGACAACGACCTCTCCGAAGTCCGCGCCAAGACCGTCTCCCAGGCCTACGCCAAGGGCGACCGCGTCACCCACGACGTCATCGAGAATGCCGCCGACCTCCTCGGCATCGCCATCGCCAACATCGTCACCACCCTCAGCCTCCCCCGCGTAGTCCTCGGCGGCGGCCTCTCCGAAGCCATGGGCGAAGACCTCGTCAAGCCCGTGCGCGAGGCCGTTCGCAAGTACGTCTTCCCCGACGCCTGCAAGAAGGTGGACGTGGTCTGCACCAAACTGATGGAAAACGCCGGCCTCCTCGGCGCAGCCATGCTCGCCCGTGAGAAGTTCGGGAAGTAACACGCACAACAACGCCACACCACCCCCCCTCGCTCCCAGCGGGGGAGGTGCCTAGCGCAGCAAGGCAGAGGGGGCTCCGATGCCGGTAAATCGGAGCATCGCGCCTTGACTCCACTCGGTTCATATGCTAACCATTCGGTTAGCAATGACCGAGCCCGCACTCGATCGCGTCTTCAGCGCTCTCGCCAGCCCCGCCCGACGGCGGATGCTCGATCTCGTTCAGGCCCAGCCCGGGCTCTCCATCGCTGACCTTGCCGCCCATTTCCGCATGTCGGGCGTGGGCGTCCTGAAGCATGTCCGCGTGCTCGAACGTGCCAAACTGATCATCGGGAAGCCCGATGGCCGCGTGCGCAGGCTCTACTTCAATGCGGTGCCCATCCAGGCCATCTACGACCGCTGGACCGACCGCTACGCCTCGTTCTGGGCCGGGCGCATGGCTGACCTGAAAGACAGCCTCGAACAGCGCCTCGCCCGCGGCACGATCAGTGAGTCGCATGGCACGAGCGATCCCGTGCCCGAATCGTCACCAATCCCTTCACGAAAGGCTGCATCCCATGGCTAACGCGACCGCTTCCCCCGCCACGGCACGTCGTCTCTTCCAGATCACCATCAAGGCGCCCGTCGAAGCCGTGTGGCGCGAGATCACCCGCACCGACGCCCCCATCGCCTGTTTCTTCAACTCCCAGATGCACATCTCCCGCGCCGGCCTCGCCCCGGGCAGCCGCATGGCCATGCGCACACCCGATGGCCAGAACACCGGCGTCGTCGGCAAGATCCTCGTCGTCGAGCCGCCCCACCGCTTCAGCCACACCTTCCGCTTCACCAACCTGAACGACCCGGAGTGCATCGTCACCTATGAACTGAAAGCGGTGGCCGGGGGAACCGAGTTCACACTCGCGATCGATGACCTTCCCGAAGGCACCAAGACCGCCAAGCAGATGATCCAAGGCGGTACCATGATCATCAACACACTGAAGGCCGTGATGGAGACCGGTCGCCCGACCTTTGGCATTCGTTGCCTGTACACGCTGATGAAGGTGCTGCCATCGCCCGGTGCGTGCCGAAGCGCTAACTGGCCGGTGTGAACTCCCACATCTCGCGTATCCTCGCCACTGAAGCCCACGCCTTCAAGGCATGGGCCGCGCCCGCAGATTCACTCGAACTCCAACTGCATCGCGCCCTCGCCCCGCATCGCGGCTAGAATGCCTCCAGCCCTTGCGCATTCGGTGGGTGAGGCGATGCCGCCACCGACGGGTGCGGGGGGTATGGATTGGGAGCCGCCCAGATGACGGTGACAGCCAGGCTGCTGAGTCTTTTCCGTGTTGACCAGCAACTCCGGGGTTTACGAACCCGGCTTGACGCCGCCGAGCGGTTCCTCAAGACCCAATCCGACCAGGCCAAAGACCTGGACGCCAAACTGATCGCCACCCAGACGCAGGCCCGCCAGGCCAAGGCCTCCATCGGCACAGACGAAGGCGAGACCGCGGCGATCGACGCCCGCGTCGCGACCCTCCGCGAGCAGATGAACGGCGCTCGCACCAACAAGGAATACTCCGCGTTTCTCACCGAACTGAACACCCTGAAGGTTCAGAAGGACACCATCGAGAAGCGCGAACTCGACCAGATGGAGCGCCTGCAGGCTCTGGAGAAGCAGGTCGCCGAACTGGAGGGCCAGCAGGCCGAGCGGGCCAAGATCGTCGAAAAGGCCAGGGCCGAGCGCGACCAGAAGGCCAGCGAGATCAGCGTTCGCTTGAACGAACTCACCTCCCAGCGTGGCACCCTCGCCGCCGATGTGCCCAAGGACGCCCTCCGCGTCTTCGAGGAACTCGTCACGGCCCGTGGCGATGAAGCCATGTCGCACGTCGAGGTGCTCGATCGCCGCGCCCACGAATACACCTGCGCCTCGTGCCAAATGACCCTGCCCGTCGAGACGCTCAACCACATCGTCAAGGGCACGCTGGTGCGCTGCGCCAACTGCCAGTGCATCCTGTTTGCCGAGAGCGAACTGGATTTGCACAAGCCCACACCCAGCAAGAAGAAGGCCAAAGAGGCCGAGGTTTAAGGCGCGTGAACGCGCCCCAAGAGCCCCTTCCATCCGGCAGCCTTTCGTGCACCCCCGCAGGCACCGTGGTCGAGTCTGACTGCGCCCACTGGGGCAAAGCCACCCGCAGCGGCGATGAACGCTACTTCCTCGAAGGCCCGCGCCGCCGCGGCAGCGAACTCTGGCGCGTCATGCGCATCGCCGCCGAGTTCATCCGCGGGTTCCGCACCCTGCACTTCGTCGGGCCCTGCGTCACCTTCTTCGGCTCGGCTCGATTCCCCGAGAATCATCCGCACTACGCCCTCGCTCGCGCCAGTGCCGCGGCCGTCTCGCGCATGGGCTTCACCATCATGACCGGTGGCGGCCCGGGCATAATGGAAGCCGCCAACCGCGGCGCCCAGGAAGCCGGCGGGCGCTCCATCGGCTGCAACATCGAACTGCCCCACGAACAGGAACCCAATCCCTACCTCGATCAGTTCGTCGAGTTCCGCTACTTCTTCGTGCGCAAGGTGATGCTCGTCAAGTACAGTTACGCCTTTGTCGTGCTGCCCGGGGGCTTCGGCACGCTCGATGAACTGTTCGAAGCCGTCACGCTCGTGCAGACCGGCAAGATCCACGACTTCCCGGTGGTGCTGATGGGCCGTGATTACTGGGAACCGCTGGTGGATTTCATCCGCGGCCGCATGCTCGAAGCGGGCACCATCAGCCCGGGCGATGAACGGATCATCACCGTCACCGATTCGCCCGAAGAAGCGGTGGCGGTGCTGGAGCGCGAAGCGGTGAAGGCCTTTGGCCTGACGCGCACCAAGGCCCCGCGGCGGCGCTGGTTCCTGGGCGAGTGAGCGTCCTCGGCACAGGCAAGCCGCGTGCCAGTTCACACTTGCACGCCCATGCAACTACACGATGGCGCGCGCAAAGTATGACATGCTCTACGATGGCTCCAGGTGCGTCCGAAGGGTGTAGGTGGGGGGGTCGGAGGGTCGGCGCGACAGGGGCCTAGGCCGGGCTGTAATGACGTTGAACGCGAAGCGCGCAATCGTTATGACATGCGCGCCCCGCGGCGTACCCGATTCGCGTGATGCCGTGAGGCGGAGCACGTTCCAGTCCGGATTACCCCGCACACAACCTGCGCGGGGCGAACCTATCGGACAGAGGCTTCCCGCCAGGTGATATGCCACACGATCGGGTCCCCCGGTGCAATGGCCGCGGCCACAGGCACCGAAAGCGTCACCGTGGTCTCTTCAAAACTGGAGTTCACCCCCCGCGCCTTGCTGGTTTCGCCCGCGGTAACGACCACGCCCGGGATCGTGATCTGGATCTTGATGGCTTCGCCAATAGTGGGGTTCTTTGCCCCGGGCTCCAAAGCCTTGGCGGCGATGGCGCGGGCATCCTTTGAAGCATCGGTAAAGAGTGCAGGCCACTTGGCGTCAGGCCCGCGGGGCAGCGTGACTCGCAGCATGGGGTCGGCCCCCGGTCCGCCGATGGCAAAGGTGATGCCGCCGATATCCATCTTGGTGATGTCGGCAAAGGTGCCCTTGGCGACGACGACCGCGCCGGTGGTGTTCCAGGAGACGCCCGAAGCGGCCTTCTGCACCGGCCCCTCGGCGGGCTTCACGATGACCGAACTCGAAAGTACCTCGCCCGACAGATCAGGCTTGAGCGTGATCTTCACCGCACTCGCGTCGGTCTGATCGCACGCGGCGAGCACGAGCGCCGTGCCGAGAAGGAGAAGACCAGCGGCCAGCGCGCGGACGAGGGGTGCAGATAGAGTCATGCGGAGTCTCGCGGCAACGGTTTGGTTGGGGATCAGGACAGACTCAGTGTACTCGGTTAGGATCACCCTCGCGGCATCCACCGATGAGCACAACCCCCGAAAACCCGAAGTCACAGCCCACACCCCCCACGCCTTGGCCCGCCCGGCGCCACGGCGGCGACCCGTCACGCGATCTGCCCGTGTCGCGCTCGCCGGTGCATCTGGATGATCTGCTGGAGGGGCTGCTCTGGCCGCGGCTGCTGCGGGCACCGGTGCTGGCGCTCAGCCCCGGGCGGCTCGGGCTCGCGGCCTTCCTCGTGGTCATGCTGTTCACGCTTGATCGCGTGTGGCGGTCGATTTTCGGCGGGGGTGAGCCGGGGCCCTTGCTCGGCGCGATCGCGGGTTTGCGCCGCCCTGCGGCCGACCTGTTCACGGCGATCCTGCCCCGCGTGGTGGACGGCTCGCTCACCTGGAGCCCCGACCTCGATGCGGCAGGCCGAGCGGTGCTGGCGTTTTTCGTGCAGGTGCCCACGAGCATGATCGTGGGGCCGGATGGGCATGTGGTGAAGGGTATTTTCGCGACGCTGATCCTGGCACCGCTCGGTGCCGTTTTGACGGCGGTGGTGGGTGGCGCGTTGTGCCGGAGCGTGGTGTGCGAGTTCGCGTGGGGTCGCGTGCTGCCCTGGACCAGGGCCTTGGGCTTCGGCGTGGCCCGGTGGCGGTCACTGGTGGGGGCCTTGCTCGGCCCGCCCGTCATCGTCTGGGGGCTATGCCTCCTTTTGCTGCTCGCCGGCTGGCTCATGCAGTGGCCCGTGCTGAACTTCGTCGGCGGCTTGCTCTTTCCAATCGTGCTGCTGCTCGCCCTGCTTGCCGCGCTCGTCATGGCCGCGTATGTCCTCGGGCACGGCCTGCTCCTCCCCGCCGTCGCCTGCGACAACGCCGACGGCTTCGACGCCATCCAGCGTGCCTATGCGTACTGCTACGCGCGGCCCATGCGCCTCGTGGGCTACTGGGCCCTCGCGCTCCTCGTGGGCATGGCGGCGGTGATGGTCGTCAACGGGTTCATGTATCTGATCCTGGTGCTCGTGCACACGACGACCAAGTTGAACGTCGCGGGAACCATCACGCTCCCCGAAAATGCCGACTGGTCCGAGCGGGCGACCGCGGCCCTCGTGGGCTTCTGGGCCGCGCTCGTGCAGGTGGCGGCGTTCTCCTACACGATCAGCCTGTACTTCACCAGCGGCACGCTCGTCTACCTGCTCACGCGCCGCGTGGTGGATGACCAGGACCTGCGCGACAACTGGGCCGGTGATGGTGAGCACCTGGCGGAGGGGCGCGTGGTTGGGCGGGTTGCTGGTGCGACTCCCGCGCCGGCGGTTGCGCCGATCGCGCCGACCAACGGTGGCAAGCCCTCGATCAGGAATCCTGATCCGGCGGATTACTCGTGAGTGCTGCGGACAGCCCGGTCGGAGGACCGCGCGAGGGTGTTTTCGCGGGCTCGTTCTCGGACGTCGGGCCACAGGTCGCCGGGATGCTGGCCGAGGCGGGCGTGCGGGTGCTGCTGTGGCACGAGCCGGGGGAAACGCCCAGAAGGCTCGAAGCGCGGCAGACCGATCTGCCCGGATTGCTCCGGGACGCCCCCATCGGAACGCGCGCCACCGATGAACGAGGCTGGATTGTGCTGGACGTGGAGCCGAATCAGATTCGGTGGAGGATCGGGAGGTAACCACCGAGACACAGAGACACAGAGACACAGAGACACAGAGACACAGAGACACAGAGGAAGCACCGAGAAGAAGAGAACGGGGAAACGGGATCGGGATCGGGACTCGACTCGGAGAGTCGAGGTACCCAGATCGGGAACAGGAACCCAGGACGGGAGGTTGATCTGTGAGCGACGGAGCGCATTCCAACAGCGGCATGACCGTGGTCCATGTCACCCACGAAGGCGTCGAGCACATCGGTGGCATCGGCACCGTGCTCGAAGGCCTCATCACCAGCCCCGTGTATCAGCGTGCCGTCTCTCGCACACTGCTGGTCGGGCCCCTGCCCTGGCCCGATCGTCGCCCCGCCAACCTCGTGGAACGCCTCGGGCCCCACGGTGTCTCCTGCCGCTACAGCGGCGCGGACAATCACGACCCCGAAGGCCTCGGCACGGTCCTGCGGCCGATCGAGTGGGCCTTTGGCGTGCGCATCGTCTACGGCACGCGGTCGTTTGAGGCCGCAGGCGGGCTGAAAGGCGAGGGCGAGGTGCTGCTCATCGACGTCCGGCACCCGAACCCCGAGCGCCTGGCGGCCTTCAAGTGGCTCCTTTTTGAGCGTTTCGGCATCGACAGCCGGCCCTATGAAAACGGCTGGGATTACGAAGAGTGGTGCCGCCTCGCCGACCCGGCCTATCACGCGCTGGTGGCGCTGGGGGTGGGGGGCGGGGGTGCGACGGAGAAGAGCGGCAAGCCCGCGGTGGTGATCGGGCACGAGTTCATGGGCGTGTGCACGGCCCTGCGGTGCATAGCCGATCGTTCGCGCTTCCGCGCGGTGTTTCATGCCCACGAATGCAGCACGGCTCGGCGGATCGTCGAGCATCTGCCCGGGCACGATGTCGCGTTTTACCCCGCCATGCGCCGCGCCATGGCCGAGGGAAAGAGCATCGAGCACGTCTTCGGCAGCCAGGCCGATTTCTCCAGGCACGCCGTCGTCAACAGCACCCACCTGCTCGACGGCATTCTGGCGGTCGGACCCGAAACCGCCGAGGAACTGGCCTTCCTCTCGCCCGTGATGAAGACCGCCCGCATCGGCGTCGCGTACAACGGCTTGCCCGCGCCGAAAGTGACCATGACCGAAAAGCGCCGTTCGCGCGACATGGTCAACGCGTGGCTGAAACAGGTCGTCGGGTTCGTGCCCGATTACCTCATGACGCACGTCACGCGGCCGGTGCCCAGCAAGGGCTTGTGGCGCGATCAGAAAGTGGTGGCCCACCTCGAGCCGCACATGGCCAAGGCTGGCAGAACGGGTGTCTACCTGCTGCTGACCTGCGGCGCGCCGGTGCGGAGTTTCGATCAAGTCAACGCGATGGCGCGGCAGCACCACTGGCCAGCGAATCACGTCGAAGGCTTCCCAGATTTAGACGGCCCCGAAATCGGCATCTATCGCAGCATGGACCACTTCAGCAAGCACATCCAACACCCCTCGGGCGTGGATGCCAAGGGCCGGCCCGACGCCAGCCCCATGACTATCCGCGCCATCCTGCTCAACCAGTTCGGCTTCTCGCGCGAGCGGTTGGGCGACGCGGCCCCGGAAGGGATGACGATTCACGATCTTCGCCGCGCGGCCGACGTCGAGTTCGGCATGAGCATCTACGAGCCCTACGGCATCGCGCACCTCGAAGCCCTCCACGCCGGCGCCATCTGCCTGCCCAGCACCGTGTGCGGCTGCCTGGGCCTCGTGAAGCGCGCCATGGCCGACCTGGGCATGGGGCTGGGCGATTGCCCGCTGGTGCTGCCGGTGGACTTCACCGATGGTGAAGTGAGCGACCCGGTGCGATTCTCAGCCCACGAGCGCGACGCCCGCGAGGAAAAGGTGTGTGCCGCAGCCGCCACAGAGTTGTTCGCCCGTTTGCCAAAGACCGACGCCGACCGCGAGCGCTATCTGGCGATCGGCCAGCGACTGGCCGACAAGATGAGTTGGGATGAGGTGTGCACGCGCGACATCTTGCCGGCGCTGGAGAGGGCGATGGGCAGGTAGGACAGGAAAGCAGAAAAGCAAGAACGCAGGAAATGAAGTCGGCAAAACGTGCCACTGGCGTCGCGGTGCTCTGACGCGACGTCAGTGGCACGGGGCACAGTGTGCTTTGGCCGTTTCGTCCGGCGGGGACCGGACCACCCGTACTCACCCCGCCCGATCGCTCGCAAACCCCGTAATCGTCGACGACAGCCGATCAACCTGCCCGGTCATCTGTTCGCACGCGGTCGCGGTATCGCGCGACGCCTGCACCGCCTGGTCGGCCGCCGCCGCCACCGCCGCCACACGCTCCGCCACGCCTCGGCTCAGTTCACGCTGCCGCTGCACCGCCGTCGCGATCGATTGCATCCGCCCGCTCGCCTCGGCCACGCCCGAAACGATCGCCCGCAGGCTGCTCGCCGCCTGCGCGGCCAGCGTGGTCCCTTGCTGCACGCGCCCGGTGCCGGTGGACATCTGCTGCACCGCCGACGTGATCTCCGTCTGAATCTGCCGGATCGCCCCGGCTACCTGCTGGGTCGCCTGCGCCGTGCGGGCGGCGAGTTTGCGCACCTCGTCGGCCACCACCGCAAAGCCCCGCCCGTGCTCGCCCGCGCGGGCGGCCTCGATCGCCGCATTCAGCGCCAGCAGGTTCGTCTGATCCGCGATGTCATCAATCACGCCGATGATCGATCCGATTTCCTCCGACCGCTTACCCAAACTGGTCACGGCCGCCGCGCCCGCCGTGACGGACTGCGCGGCCGATTCCATGCCCTGGATCGTCCGCGTCATCACCTCGTCGCCCTCGCGCGCCGTCCGCGCAACCTGCTCGGCACCCATCGCGGCATCCGCCGCCGCCGAGGCACCCTTATCCGTTTCGTCGTTCAGCCGCGACATGTCGTCAGAGATGCCCTGCACCTGTCGGGCCTGCTCCGAGAGCGAAACGCTCATCTGTTCACTCGCCGCAGCAATGCGCCGCCCAGCGTCCTGCACTGTGCCGGTGGCCGTGCCAACCTCCGTGACGATCCCGCCCACGCTGGTTGAAAACGCGTTGAACGACTCGGCCAGCGCCCCAAGTTCGGAGCGGTCATTGACATGAATGGTCCGCTGCGCCAGTTCGCCCTTGCCCCTGGCGATCTCATCGAGGCGCAGCGTGAGTCGCTGAATCCGCCGGTAGAGTTGGTTGGCCATGATCAGCCCCACCACTGCGCTGATCAGCAGCGCCGCTGCCGACCCCGCCAGCGACCATCGCCGCGCCGCCACAATGTCAACCTGCGCCTGCTCGCGCACACGCGTGACGGCTCGATCGCGGGCCGCCGCGATGCCGCCCACCGCATCATCCACCGCTTTGATCAACGCGGGCAGTTGCGTATCCATCTTCTCTGTGGCCTGTTCCGACGCGATCACCGAGTTTTCCGCCAGCAAAGCCCATACGGGCGTCAGGTCGTCAACCAGCCGCTTGGACGCGGCGTGCAGCGATTGCTGCAGTTGCTTGTCTTCCGCCGATTGCGCCAACGCTTCCAGGTTCTGGCTGGCCTGCAACAGCGCCGCCCCGGCCTTGCGGGCATGCCCTAGTTGCTCGTTCCGCGCCGCGGCATCCGCGTTCAAGAGTGCGCCGCGCGTGTAACGCAGCAGGTCAGCACACCCCAGTTGCGCCTGCGACGCCGCCGCCGCCCCCGGAATCGTCTGGTCCGTGAGCCCATCCACGTGCCCGCCTACACGACCCACCGCGTGCACGCTCACCGCCGCCACCGCCGCCAGCGCCGCCAGCGGCACCCCCGTCACCAGCAGAATGCGGAAACGCAGGCTCGTATACCACGCACGCTTTCGGGTCATCATGTGTTCCATGAAATCGACCGCCGCCGCTTTCGCGGGCGGCGGTCGTGATTGAATCCACACTGGAATCCCACAAGACCCGCGATTACCGGGCCTTCTCAACAATCACCAGCACCACCGCCACCCCGATGAACTTGTCGCCATCCCACAGCGGCACGCTCACCTGGACGCCCGTCTTGCCCACGGTGTCATCCCGAGTGGGCTCGGCGTAGAAGCAGTCCTTCTTGCCATCAACCTTCTTGAACTTGTCATCGTCGCCCTGGAACCAGTCCGACGTCGTCTGTGTCTGCGCGACGTTGCCACCCTTGTTGTCGGTGACGAAAAACTCGGCGACAGCCCCGTTGGACTTGCCTGGAACTCCTTCAGCGCCTTCGCCGCCTTGCTGCCCGTGTGCAGGCCGCGGAAGTCCTTGTCCTTCTTCCCGCTCCACAGGTATTCGCCATAGGTGAACGAATCCTTGTGCTTCTCCGCCTCTTCCGGCGTCCACTTCTTCCAGTCCTCGGTGTACGCAGGCCACTTCTCGCGCGCGGTGTTCGCCGCTTTCAGTTCGCTCGTCAGTTCCGTCAGCCCCTTCAGGTACGGCACCAGCGTCGAATCGGTGTACGACTTCGCCAGTTCCTTCGCGTCCGACGCAACGCTCGTCATGGGCACCAGCGCATCCACGCGGCCAGCGGTGCCGGAAACGGTGGCGGCGCAGAGGATGCCTGCGAGCAACAAGCGGTTCGGGTTCTTCACGAGGATGCCTCCAGGTGGACCGAGTGCGCCACGCGGCGTGGGCGGTCCGTTGAGGGCATCGGCGCGCGGGACGGAGGCGTTCGGTGGCGGGGAGCGCGCGGCAGTCCCCTGCCTCGGGGGGAGGGGTGGTGAAATCGGTATCGGTGCTACAGAACGCACGGACGACGCGAGGTATCGCTCGCCTCTCGGTCGGTGGGGTCGCCTGATTGCGGGCGTCCGAATCGGATTAGCCGACTTCACGGCGCTGGAAGAGAATCACCGCCAGCGACAGGAAGCCGATGATCTGGACCCCTGCGTACGCCGCGATGCGGCCGATGTGGCTCAGGGGCACCGGTCGGTTCTGCGTCACGGCATCCGAAAGCCAGAAAAACTGCATGTTGGGCGCGATGCCCCAGGCGACCAGCGGCAAAATGCTGGTCTTCACCGGTTCAGCAAAGATGTAGTCGTTCTCGCGCGGCGGGCGCTCGACCGCGAGCGGGGGGTTGCCGATGTTGCGGACGACCAGTTCCCGGGCGCGGGCTTCGACGACGACGAGCGCAGCGGGCGCGCCGGGGGCGAAGAACTTGGAATCGTCGGTGGCGGCCGAGCCCGGGAGTGGTGCAAAGCGGGGGACGGGCATGGCCGCGCCGTCGGGGCTGCCGCTGTAATAGAACGGGTCGCCCGGCTTGACGGACCGGTTGGCGACGCTCTTGAGCGTGACAAAGTAGATGTCACCCATGCCCGCAAAGGACAGGTGCGCGTCGCGTTCGGGCTTGGCGGATTGGATCTGCCCGACGATGGTGGACTGGTAGACGTGCCGACCCAGGAACCAGTTGGAGAGAAGGCCGAGCACGAACGCGCCGAAGCAGATGACAATCGTCATCACCTGCCCGAGCCGGGTGCTGGCGGCGGTAGCGATGGCGGAGAGCACGAGCATGCCCATAACCAGGCTGATCGAGGCGAGGATGATCTGGGGCTTCACGTCGGTGAACAGAGGCTGGAGCCGCCAGCCCTTGCCGAAGGAGTACATAAGGATGGTGGCGACGATGAGGATGGGGCAAAGCAGCAGAGACGCCGTTTGCGAAAAGTGCCAGCCGTAGAAGAAGTTGCCCCAGACCGCGACGCTCACGGCCAGCAAGACCGAAACCATGGCCAGCGTGGTGACCACCATGTCAACCTCGTCGCGGGCGGTGCTCATGACGCCGTGACGGATGGACATGAGCAGGAAGACGATCATGATG
The DNA here is from genome assembly GCA_964588585.1 of uncultured Phycisphaeraceae bacterium. Classification (GTDB taxonomy): domain Bacteria; phylum Planctomycetota; class Phycisphaerae; order Phycisphaerales; family UBA1924; genus JAEUIX01. The sequence continues at coordinate 320,065 of CAZPPX010000001.1, read as the reverse complement.
CAGGTGGCGATGACGATCGCGCCGGAGGTGCCCAGGAACTTCCCGAGGATGACGGCGGGCCTGGGGACAGGCTTGCTCACCACGGTGAGGACGGTCTTGTTTTCGATCTCGCGGGAAATGGTGGCGGTGGCAATGAACCCGGCAAGAAGGGTGCCGCAGAGGAAAATCGAGGCGAGCGCAAGATCAAGCAGAAGTTTGTTGTCGCCGCTGACCTCGCCGGATTCGGTGTATCCGAGGGAGTAGCCGGTGGCGGCGGTGTTGAAGATCTGCATCAGACCGGCGACGAGAATGAGGATGAAGTAGACCGGCTGCCGGACGCTCTCCAGGAAGGCGGTTCGGGCAATGGTGTAAATAAGCGTGAGCATGGGATGTGCGAGGAAACCCGAACAAAGGGAAGGCCGAGCGCCCGTACGCGTGCCCAAGGAGAGAGGGGGGCCGATCGGCGGAGAACCCGCGATCGGAACGAACCCGGGGTGGCGGGAAGCGTATGTACGGTCGGAGGCCGAGGGACGTTCGTCCCGCGCGCTGAGTGTTGACGCACCGGCCAACGCCTTCGACATTCGGACACGATTGGTGTGTCCGGGTGGACACGTCGCCCGAGACGTGTGACAATACTCCCCCTTCACCCTGACGCCCTCGCGCTTGCGGGTCATGGGTTTGACGGTGAGGGGTACCCGGGGCCGTTCTGGCTTTGGGAGCGACCCGCAGGGAACGATCGGCCTAGACCGGAGCGGCGATGAAAGCGGACCATCTTTCCTATTCCCGAGCCGCGAGCGTGTGCATGCTGGGGCTGGTGCTCCAGTTGGTGATGGGGCTCACGCTCCTGATCTATGCCCTCATTGGCCGCGACCACGCGGGCATGAGCATGGCCCTGATGGTGCTGACGGGCTCGATCGTGTGGCTTTCGCTCGCCATCGTGTTCGATCAGCATCGCCGCGAACGTGTCGAGGCGATCGAGGCCGAGACCCTTTCCAATGCCGGCGCGGCATCCAGCGTCTTTGAGCAGAATCCCGACGACCTGCGCCTGGCGGCCCGGCGGCTGGCGTGGATGCACCGGTTTTTGCTCCCCTCGGCCAGCATCGTGCTTGCCGCGACGTATCTGAGCATCGGTCTGACTCGGTTCTTCTCCGGGCGCGGGCTGTTTGACCAGGACAAGTTCGTGCTGCCCCCTGAGCGGGGGTGGGCGGTCGCGATCGGCCTCGCCCTGGCCGTGATCGGGTTTATCTTCGCGCGCTTTGTGTCGGGCATGGCCAAGCAGGCGGTGTGGGGGAATCTGCGGGGTGGTGCCGCGACGGCGGTCGGCGCGGCGGTGCTGGGCCTGGCCATGGCGATCGGCCACTTTGTGCAAATCGCCGGTTCCGATGTGGTCTTGCGCGCGCTTCAGGTGGTCGCGCCCCTGCTCATGGCGTTCCTGGGCGGCGAGATTCTGCTCAACCTGCTGCTCAACCTCTATCGGCCGCGCAAGGCCGGTGAAGTGCCCAGGCCCGCGCTCGATTCCCGCGTGCTGGCCTTCGTCGCTTCCCCCGATCGTCTGGCTGAGTCGATCGGCGGGGCGATCAGTTACCAGTTCGGCGTCGATGTCACGCGCTCCTGGGCGTACCAGTTGCTCAGCCGCTCGGTGCTGCTCTTGGTGCTCGTCGTGGCGGGCGTGGTGTGGTTGCTGACCTGCCTGGAGGTGGTGGGGCCGACCGAGCGGGCGATCCGCATCCGCAACGGGGCCAACGCGGGCGAGGTCGGACCGGGGCTGTACACCAAGTTGCCCTGGCCGTTTGAGACCTTTGACAGTTATCCCGCGACCTATCTGCAATCCACCGAACTGGCGTCAAATCGGCCCATGAACAAAGGTCCGATTCTCTGGACCAACGAGCATGGCGTGAGCGAGGTGTACGCCATCGTGCAGCCCACGGCCATGGTGAGCAGGCCCCAGGACACCCCCGGCGCGGTTCGGGATATCGCGCTGGTGGTGGTCGAGATTCCGCTCCGCTTCCGGATTCGGAATCTGAACGACTTCGAGCAGTTTGCCTCGGACAGCACCCGCGAGGGGCTGCTGCAGGCGATCGCGCGGCGTGAAGCCGTGGCGTATCTGGCGACCCGCAACGAAGACGACATGCTCGGACGGGCCCTCACGGAGATTTCCAGTGAACTCCGCACACGCGTGCAGGCACGGTTTGACGGGATGAAGGCCGGCGTCGAGGTGATCTCCGTGGCCATCGAGGGCGTGCACCCGGAGAAGAACGCGGCCCGCAGTTTCGAACTGATTGTCGACAACCTGCAAAAGCAGCAGGGGGCCATCGAGCAAGGCCGGACTGAAGCGATCAAGACGCTGACCGCGGCGGTGGGCTCGGTGGAACTGGCCCGGACCATCACGAAAGAGATTGACGCGTTGCGGAAGATGCGCGACGCCAAGCCCGCATCCGATCCTGCGGCCATCGCCCGTCAGGAAGCCGCCATCGAGGCCCTGGTCACCAAGGCTGGCGGAAAGGCCGGCAGTTTGATCGCCGAGGCCCGTGCTGAGCGCTGGCGCAAGCACATGCTCGAACGCGGGCGTGCCGAGGCGTTCACCGGCCAACTCGCGGCCTTCAACGCAGCTCCCGATGTCTACCGCGCCCAACTCTACTTCCATGCGTTGCGAGAGATGATGAAGGGCACGCGGGTCTACATCACGCCCGACGACCCCACTCTCACGATCGACCTGAAGGACATCTCCAGCACCGGCAACATCTTCACTGATCCGGTTGCGCCGACAAACTGATTCGCTCGGTGTGTGTTTTGGTCTTCGCCTTCTCGATTGGTTCCTTGTGCCTCGCTGCCTCGTTGTTTCGACCAGTTCATGCCCCGACTGCTGTGGGGCGTTGAGGAGTCTCCCGTGCAAGCCGCGCTCCGATTTGCCGTCACGGCACTGATCATCCTGGCCATCGTCGGGTTCATGACGATGTACACCGTGCGTTTCACCGAAACGGCGGTGGTCACCACCTTCGGCAAGGCCGACGAGGATTCGGTGATCCGCGAACCGGGGCTGCGGTTCAAACTGCCCTCGCCACTTCAGACGGTCACGCGGTATGACACGAGGTCGCGCTTCGTGGAAGCCCGGCCCGAAACACGTGTGACCGCCGACGATCACCCGATCATCGTGAGCGCGTTCCTCACCTACAAGGTCACCAACCCGCTCAAGTTCTTCCAGGCCTTCGGCAGCGCCTCGACGCGCGAAGACAAGCACTTCGAGCAGGCCGACACGATTCTGCAATCCAAACTGCGTTTTTCGCTCAACGAGGTGTCGCGCCTGAAGTTCAGCGAACTGCTGAGCGCCGAAGGCCGCGCGTCGGGATTGGCGACGCTGGAGGAACGCGTGCTGGCGCAGTTGAAGGCGAAGGCCGCCGATTCGCCGGCGCTCGCGGATTACGGCGTGGAGCCGATCCTCGTGGGCATCTCCAGCATCAAGTTGCCCGAAGAGACGAGCAAGGAAGTCTTCAAGCGCATGGCCCAGGAACGGGCCCGCCGCGCGGAGGAATACACGTCAAAAGGCACGGCGGAATCCGAGCGGATCAAGAGCGAAGCCAACGCGGACGCGCAGAAGATTCTGGCCTTTGCCGAGGGGCGGGCGATCGCGCTCCGCGGGCAGGGCGACCTGGAAGCCAAGGAATATCTGGCGGTGCAGGCGGCCAACCCGGCGCTGGCGGTGTTCCTGAAGAATCTGGAGTTCATGCGTGAAGCGACGGCGGGCAAGGTGACGCTGGTGCTGCCGCAGTCGCTGCCGGGCATGGGCGTGTTCAGCCTTGATGCACTCAACAACCTTCCCGCCGGGCAGATTCCCAGGTTGATCAACTCACCGCCGTCGACCGCGAAGCCCGCGGGTAAGGAGGGCGGCCAGTGAGCGATCTCCCTTCTTCGAATCCGCTCAGCGGCACCGGCGGCCCGGTGCGTGCGCCCGGTCGCCAGCGGCCCGCGTCGGTGGTGCTGCGTGACCAGGCCGCCGAGGGGACCGACCTGGCCACGCTGATGGACCCGGCGACGCGCTCGCTGGCCGATGCCCTGCGCATCACCTATCGCATCCTGCAACTGGGCATGGTCGCGCTGGTGGTGGTGTTCGTGTTCAGCGGCGTGCGCTCTGTGCAGACCACCGAAAAAGGCGTGCGATTGCAGATCGGGCGCGTCGATGCCGACGACCTGTCGCCCGGCCTGCACTTCTCGCTCCCCACGCCCTTTGGCGAACTCGTGACCGTGCCCTCGGGCGTGGAGACGATCAAACTCGAAGGCGAGTTCTGGCCCGGCGTGCGCGACGAAGACCGCAAGAAGTCGCCCCAGGAACTCAAGAACGCGCCGCGCGGAAAACTCGACCCGTCCACCGATGGCTCCCTCATCACCGCCGACGGCAACCTGGCCCACGCCCGGTTCACCGTCACGTTCAAACGCGACAAGGTCCGCGACTATCTGGCGACCGTCGCCGACGGCGCAAAGGCCGAGCAGATGGTGCGGGCCGCCGTGATGCGCGGCGCCGTCCACGCCGCCTCCACCGTGTCCATCGACGAGTTCCTGAAAGACCAGCCCGACGCCGGCCGCCGGATCGAGTCGTTCCGCGCCCTGAACACAACGACCCGTGAAGTGGCGCAGCAAACGCTCGACCAGATGGGCACGGGCATCGTGATCTCGGAACTGACGATCCAGGACCGCACGCCCCCGATCGACACGATCAAGGACTTTGAACGTGTCCAGACCCAGCAATCCAAGGCCGCGGAAGTGACGCAGGCGGCCGAGCAGGAGCGCGTGAAGCGGCTCTCGGCGGCGGCCGGCCAGGCTGCGGGGCCGATCCTGAGCCTGATCGAGCAATACGACCTGGCGCTGGTCGCGGGCGATGCCTCGGCCGCGTCGCTTTATGCCAAGATCGAAGCCGTGCTCGATGGCCAGCCTGTTGAGCACGAGGGCGTGAAACTGGAGGCGGTCGTCGGCGGCGACGCCGCGACCAAACTCAGCGCGGCACGCGAGTATCGCGCCAGCAGCGTCACCCGGGCCCAGGCCGCGGCCCAGATGTTCCGCGTGAAACTCGATTCGTTCCAGAAGAACCCCTCGGTACTGATCGCCGGCGAATGGACCGAAGCGTATCGCGCGTTCGCCGCCCGCGACGGCGTGGAACTGCTCGTGCTTCCCCCCGGAGCCCGAACCGTGCAGTTGCTGCTCAACAGCGACCCCGCCCTCCGGAAGCAGGTGGCGATCGCCGAGCAGCAGGCGGCGGCTCGCAAGCGCGCCGAGGCCGACAATAAACAGATGGAGAAGGGCAAGTTCGAGAGCGAGAAGAAGCCCGACGTGTTGCAGCAGTAGTTCAATCGTTCCGCCCAGTTGAGCCCGGCAGCATCCCGATCCCGTCCGCACTTCAACGAGAACCGCATGGCTTCCTCTGGTCCCCTCGCTCGATCCGCTGTCGCGCCGTCATCAGGCACGTCAGCAACCACGCCCGTGGTCGCGGTTCAGGCGCTGACGAAAGTCTTCAAAGACTTCTGGATGCGCTCCCGCGCCCGCGCGGTCGACAACGTCTCGTTTCACATCAACCAGGGCGAGGTCTTCGGCCTGCTGGGGCCCAACGGCTCGGGCAAATCGACCAGCATCAAGGTGATCTTGGGCCTGCTGCAACCCACGTCGGGGCGTGTCGCGGTCTTTGGCAAGCACCCCTCCGACGTGAACATCAAGAAACGCATCGGCTATCTGCCCGAGGAGTCGTATCTCTACCCGTTCCTTGACGCCCGCGAAACACTCGACTACTACGGCAAACTCTTTCAACTCGATTCCAAGACCCGCCGTCGCCGCATCGATGAACTGCTCGACATGGTCGGCCTGACCGCGGTGCAGCACCGCCAGGTGCGCGAGTATTCCAAGGGCATGCAGCGCCGCATCGGCATCGCCCAGGCCCTCATCAACGACCCGGATTTCCTCATCCTCGACGAGCCCACCACCGGGCTCGACCCGATCGGCACGCGGCAGATCAAAGACCTCATCATCGAACTCGGTCGCCGCGGCAAATCCATCCTGCTCTCCTCGCACCTGCTCAGCGACGTCGAGGATTGCGTACACCGCATGGTCATCCTCTACGGCGGCCAGGTGCAGCGCGAGGGCACCTGCGACAGCCTGCTGACCGCCACCAGCGGCACGGTCATCGAGTCCGAAGACCTTGACGATGCCACCATCAGCCAGATCGACCGCGTCATCCGCGAGCGGTCGCACGGCGAGCGGTCGATCACACGCGTCAGCAAGCCCCGGCAGAAACTGGAAGAACTGTTCGTCAAGATCGTGGAAGACGCCCAGGCGAAACGCATCGCCACCAGCGGCGCGCAGCACGGCGGCCAGACCGCCGCGTTCCTCAAGGGTGACGGTGGCGAACAGGGCGAGGCGCTCATCAATCGACTGATGGCTGATCGCGACGCCGCTGCGCCCGCCGCCGGAACGCCAGCCACCGCGCCGGCACCAGCCATCGAAGCGGGCCCGGATGCGGGCCTCATCGGCGACCTTCTCGCCACGAAGCCCGACGGTGTGGGTGCGGCCTCCGCCCCCGCCCCCAGCATGCAGCCCGACCGTAAGGGAGGGCCCTCTTCTCCTTCTCGCTCCCCGGCTACCCCCGCCGCCGATGTGGACCTCGGCATGATCGGCGATCTGCTCGGTGAGAAACCAGAGTCATCGAAGAAGCCCGGTGACACGACGCCAGGCGGTGGTTCGCCCGGAGGCACCCGCTGATGCGCGACCTGCTCGGGAAACTCGATCGCGCGCAGAACACTCGCCTGTTCAAGATCATCGCGTCGGTGCTCGTGGTCGCCCTCGCCATCGCGGCGGTCGTGACGTACGTCGTCGCGGTGAACGCGGAGCGAGAGAACCTGCCCTTCCAGCAAGTGCGGGAAGGCGTCGAAAATGACATTCTGAAGGCCGCGGAGGGTTCCGGCGGCGTGGTGCCCGGCTCGACAGGCGACACCTCCAAGCCCGACCCCGCCCGTGAAGCCGCGGCCAAAGCCATCCGCGAATCCGCCCAGACGATGGCCCGAAGCATCAACTCCATCCTCGAACGCCGCCTGAGCGTCACCGCATTCGCCATCGGCGTCTCGCTGGGCACCGCGATTCTGCTGGCGATCATCTGGCTTGGCCTCACGCTGACGTACCTGTTCATCCTCGCGGTGGGCGCAGCGGTGTGTGCGCCCATGTTCCTCTGGGGCACGCCCTGGTGGCGCGGCATGGGCACGTTCCTGACCGGCGGCCTCGGGCTCGCCATGGCCTTCTCCGCGCTCGTGCAAACCGCCCGCGCGGCACTCTCGCCCACCGGCCCCGTTACCGCGGTCGCCCACAACGTCATCAACGAAGCCGTGCGGCTGAAGATTTCGCTTGTCTTCGTCGTGATGCTCATCCTCGCCCTCGCGTCGCTCCCGGGGGCGCTCGATGCCGGCTCGCCTCTGCGGTACCGCGTCGCCGCGTTCATCTCTTACGGCTGCGAGGGCGCGTTCTGGATCATCTCCGTCCTCGTCCTGTTCCTCTCCTGCGCCACCGTGGCCTTCGAGCAGCGCGACAAGATCATCTGGCAGACCATGACCAAGCCCGTCAAACCCTGGGAGTATGTCCTGGGCAAGTGGCTGGGCGTCTTCGTCATGGCTGGCGTGCTGCTGGGCGTCTCCACCAGCGGCGTATTCCTGTTTACCGAATACCTGCGCAATCAGCCCGCGCAGGGCGAGATTCGCGCCTTCCTGCCCGCCAACTACGCCCAGGGCGAGACGATCACGTCCGACCGGTTGCTCCTGGAAACGCAGGTGTTGACGGCCCGGCAAGCCGTGGCCCCCACCCAGCCCGAACTCGATGCCAAAATCGTCGAGCAGGAACTCCTCGCCCGCGTGCAGCGGGCCAAACAATCCGACCCGCAGTGGCTCGATACCCAGGAATCCCGCGCCGCGCTCCTCGCGGAACTGTACAAAGAAATCTCCGCCCAGTGGATGACCATCCCCCCGGGCGACGGCCAGCGCTACATGTTCCGCGGGCTGAAATACGCCAAGGACTCCAACTCGCCCATCACGCTCCGCTTCAAGGTCAACGCCGCGGGCAACATGCCCACCGATACCTACAAGGTCACCTTCGGCGCGGCAGGCATTCCCCCCTTCGTGCTCGATTGCCGCCTTGACCAGTTCATGTCCGAGCCCATCCCCCCGCTGGCGATCGAACTGGTGGAAGTGGAAGGCGGTGGCACCGACGGCGTCCTCACCCTCGATGTCTACAACGGCGACGCCTACCAGCAAGCCGCCAACAAGGAATCCCTTACCTTCCCCGCCAACGGACTCGAAGTGTCCTTTCCCGTAGGCGATTTTCGCGCCAACTACCTGCGGGCGATGATCCTGCTCTGGCTGAAACTGGGCTTTGTCGCGATGGTGGGCATCGCCGCCGGCACATTCCTGTCCTTCCCCGTCGCCGCCCTCTTTGCCTTTGGCGTGTTCCTGTGTGCCGAGGGGGCTTCGTTCCTCGGCGAATCGCTCCAGTCCTACGACGCGATGGAGGGCACCGACTTCGTCTGGTATCGCGTACCCATCATCTACATCGCCTTCGGCGTGACCAAGACCTTCTCGTTTTACTCCAACCTTCATCCCATCGAGCACCTGGCCGAGGGCCGCGTCGTCACCTGGCTCAATGTCGCGACCGCCGTGGTCGTGCTCGGCGGGCTCACCGGCACCCTCTGGGCCGTCGGCACCGCGATCTTCAAACGCCGCGAACTCGCCATCTATTCAGGACAGTAAAAGACGTCAGACGTCAGACGTGAGACGTCAGAAAAGGACAGAACCCGCCGCGATATGTGACGTCAAACGCCTTTTCTGCTAGTGCCCAGTGCCCAATGCCTAGTGCCTTACCCCCCTATGTCCCGCGATACCGTCATCCAACTCGCCGCCGCCGCCACCCTCGCTTGCTCCGCAGCCACCTCGGTCTTCATGACCGCCGGCCTCGCCGAGTCCGCCGGTCGCCACGGCCTCACCTACACCGATAGCGTCACCGAGGGCACGCCGAAGGAAGTCGCCGTCGGCATCGCGATGGGTGCCTTCCGCGGCCTCTTCGTCAACGTCCTCTGGATGCGCGCCAACAAAGCCAAGGACCAGGGCAACTACTACGAAGCCATCGACCTCGCCCGCACCATCACCAAACTCCAGCCCCGCTTCCCGCGCGTGTGGGCCTTCCACGCCTGGAACATGGCCTACAACATCTCTGTCACCACCAACACCGCCTCCGAGCGCTGGCAGTGGGTCAACAACGGCATCCGCCTCCTCCGCGACGAGGGCATCCCCGCCAACCCCAACGACCTGCTCATCCACCGCGAACTGGCCTGGATCTTCCACCACAAGGTCCAGGGGTTCATGGATGATGCCAACCTCTACTACAAGCGCCGCCTCGCCGACGAATGGACCGTCATCCTCGGCCCTCCTCGCGGGCTCGATCCCAACAAACCCAGCACGGCACGCCGCACGCGCCAGCAGGCCGTCGACGACGCGGTCGCCCAACTCACCCGCATCCTGCAGGCCCCGGAAACGCTGGAGCGCATCGTCGAAGCGGTGCCCGCCGCCTCCGGCGCGATCGCCAAACTCCGCGAAGGTGGCATCGATCTGCTCGTGCCCGCCGATCGGCTCCGGTTCCTCCGCGCGCTCGAAACCGGTCGCTCGCTCTTCCGTGTGCAGACCAGCGTCTCGGGCGTGGGTGTCGAGATTCAAAACGACCCCATCCTGTCGCTGCTCAGCCAGAACGAGTTCGTCCCGGCTTGGGAAGTCATCGTCCCCCATGTGCGCAAGCGCGTCCTCGTGGATCAATACCACATGGAAGTTGAGCGCATGATCAAGTACACCGCCCGCTACGGGCCCTTGGATTGGCGTCACCCCGCCACCCATGCGGTGTACTGGGCCCAGCGCGGCGTCGACGAATCCCTCGAGCGCGTCACCGCCCGCACCCGCGACGACTTCGACTTCGTCAACACCGATCGCATCGTCGTCCAGGCCGTGCAGGAACTCTACCGCTCGGGCACGGTGCAGTTCGACATCATGCGGCCTCAGTACTACCTCGCCATCCCGAACGCCTGGTTCATTCCGACCTATCGCGCGATTCTTGACGACCTGATGGAGCGCCAGCGCATCCAGATGTCCGCCAAGGGTGCCAACATGGACCAGCGCACGTTCAACCTGCTGGCGGCGGGCTACGAGAACTTCATGCGCGACGCCATCGCGTTCCTCTATCGCCGAGGCGACAAGGAGCAGGCCCAGACCACCAAGACCCGCCTGCTGGCCGACTACAAGCGCGGCCTTCTGAACAAAAACGATCCGGAACTCGAAGCCCAACTCGAGCAGCCGCTCGACGAGTTTGTGGTGGCCCAGATCAACGACCGCCTCACCACGCCCAACGTCGCTGTTCAGGAAATCAGCGGCTCGCTCTACGGCGCGTTTCTCACCGGCCTGCTCGCCGGCGACATGGACCTCTTCGCCTCCCAACTGGGCTACGCCAAACTTTTCCACCAGCACTACATGCGGGAACAGATCCGCGATACGGGCGTGGACCAGCAAAAAGCCCGCATGGAGCAGTTGCCACGCGACTTCCGCGAGGCAGCCGCCCAGATCTTCGTCGCCTGCGTCCAAAACACCGGCTACGAAGACGGTGCCATCATGTACAACCGCGCTCCCGCCGACCTCCGCCAGTGGGCCTTTGACCTGCTTGTCGAGTTCATCAAGCCCGAGATCGACCAGATGCACCAGGCCGGCCGCAGCCCCCCCTTCAACCTCTGGTTCCCCGAACCCGAAGGCGTCGAACTCGCCCGCCAGGCCCGCGCCGCACTCGGCATCGGCAGGCCCCGCGCGTCCGAGCAGGAACAAAAGTAGTCAGGCCGAAACGCGTTCTCGCCTCGCAGTCAACGCTCTGCCGGACGGCTGAACCGTGGAAAGCGACGCGCATCTCAACCTGAAGGTCCTTGCGATGCGCTGGCTTCTCGCGCCAGCCAGCACCGGCGGCGGCGGGTGCGCAGCCGCAGCATGCGAAGTGCGTTGCCCCATCAGCCGCTATCGTGTAGACGCGGCGGGGTACGCCGACGCGGGGCAGGGTGACGAGGGCGCAGGTGGCAATGTCGCGCGCGCCACCCGTCTGGCACCCGGCATCCTGATCGGCCGCACGGCGTTCATCGAGTGCAAGGCTTCCCGATCGGACTTTCTGCGCGACACCCGCGACCGCCCCCGGCTGCTCACGGCCCGCGAACGCCTCAACCGCGAACTGGACCATGTGCGGGCCGAAGTCATCCGGCCGATGGAGCCACACCTGCGGAAATCGGGAACATACCTGTTTGACGAGATGGAGACCTGGGATTACGCGCGGTCGGAGTCGAAAGCCGCGCGGGCAATACTTCGTGAGTTGCGGCGGATCGATCTGGCACTGCACGATCAGACCAAGTTCTTTATGCTCGCGCAGTATCGCCTGGCGCATCGACTGCTGTTGCTTGCCCCGGCGGGTATGATCGAGGCAACGGAAGTGCCTCGGGGGTGGGGGTTGCTCGTCCCGGCGGGGACTGACGCCAGCGGGAGAATGGCCATCGAGCCTGCGGTGCTGGATTCACCCCCGGCCCGGGTGTTTCGCACGCTGCGGAACATCGCGGCGGCGCGACACTGAGGGTTGTCGCAATCGACCGGTCAATGCACACAGGCGGGACGCCTGGTCACTGGGCCACCGGGAGCCCAATCCCGCCATACCCTCGGCCATGCCATCGCCGCGTTCGAAATCGGGCCTCACCTATGCCGCCGCCGGCGTCGACCTTCAGGGCAAGGACGATTTCACCGAATCGCTCACCTCACTGATGAAGCGCACCCACGGGCCGCGGGTGATCCCCAACCCGGGCGGCTTCGCCGGGCTCTTTCGCCTCGACTTCAACGAGCGGCTCTTCCGTCGCAACTACAAAGACCCGGTCCTGGTCGCCTGTGCCGACGGCGTCGGCACCAAACTCAAACTCGCCATCGACCTGGGCCGCTACGACACGCTGGGCATCGACCTGGTCGCGATGAACGTGAACGACATGATCGTGCAGGGTGCCGAGCCCCTGTTTTTTCTCGATTACATCGCCATCGGCAAGGTCGATCGCCCGGTGCTGGATTCGCTGATGCGGGGGATTGTGGAAGGGTGCCGCCGGTCCGGGTGCGCGCTGCTGGGTGGCGAGACGGCAGAGATGGCCGGGCTGTATCAACCGGGTGACTTTGACTTGGCCGGATTTGCCGTGGGTGTGCTGGAACTGGCTCGGGCCATCAAGCCCGAGCGCGTGCAGGTAGGCGATGTGGTGATCGGCCTCGCCAGCGACGGCATCCACTCCAACGGCTACTCGCTCGTGCGAAAGATCGTGGCCTCCGCCAAGGCCGACCTGTCGGCGGACTTCGCGTCGGTGTACGCGGAAGTCGTGGGCGGCGCGCCCGATGCGACACATGGAAACGGCACCACCGGCAAGCGTCCCGCGAAGGGCAAGACCAGCGGCAAGCGCGCGGGCATGTCAGCCGCCGCTACGGGTGGTACGCTGGGCGAAGTGCTCCTCACCCCCACGCGCATCTATGTGGACCCGATCCTCAAGATGCTCAAGACCTACCGCGTCAAAAAGGTCATCGGCGGCATGGCGCACATCACCGGCTCAGGCCTCGCCGGCAACCTGTGCCGGGCCCTGCACCCCAAAGTGGACGCGGTGATCGACACCCGGGCCTGGACGCCCCCGCCGGTCTTCCAACTGCTCCAGAAGATGGGCCGCGTGGCCGATGACGAGATGCGCCGCGTGTTCAACATGGGCATCGGCTATTGCCTGGTGGTGCGGCCCGCGTTCGCGGATTCCGTTGCCGAGGCGCTGGCCCGTGCGGGTGAGCAGCCGCGCGTGATCGGGCGGATCGTCAAGGGGACAGGGCAGGTGATCGAGCAGTGACTGACCAGCGCGCTGTGTTCCCGCGTGTGCGACGTTGGCTCTCGCGCGAGACCTCGGGCGGCCAGGCGTTCCTTCCCGAAATCGACGGCCTGCGCTTCATCGCCGTCATGGCCGTCGTCTTCTACCACGTCGCCGGCTACTACCACAAAAAATCGCCGATCCCCGGCGCGCTCGACCTCGCCGAACAGTCCTTCCTGTGGCAACTGCTGCACAAGGGTGCCTTCGGCGTGCAGATGTTCTTCGTCATCAGCGGCTTCATCGTCGCGATGCCCTTTCTGAAGCACCACCTGCTGGGCGACAAGCGCCCGCCCCTGGGCAAGTACTTTCTGCGCCGCCTCACGCGTCTGGAGCCGCCCTATATCGTCTCGATGATCGTCGCCGCGGTGCTCGTGATCGTCGTCAACACCAAGCCGGTAGGCGACACGATCGAGCACGCGCTGGTGTCGATCGCCTATCTGCACGCCGCCGTGTACGGACGCGAAAGCACCGTCAACGGCGTCGCCTGGACGCTCGAAATCGAAGTCCAGTTCTACCTCCTCATGCCCCTGCTCGCGTGCGTGGGGTTCGTGCGGCACACATTGGCGCGACGCCTCCTGCTCGTCGCGTCGATCGTCGGCACCAGCGTCCTCTCATGGACGATCCGGCGTCCGGGCGCAGAGATCGGCGGCCTGTTCCTCTGGCACCACGCCCAGTACTTTCTGCTGGGCATCCTCCTCTGCGATGTGCACCTGCTCAACTGGGCAGGCCGCGAGCCTAAACGCCCCTGGGCGGGCGACCTCGCAGCCGCCAGCGCGGCCATCGGCCTGGTCGCGGTCCTCTTCGAAGAACGCCACGTCGAACTCCTCGCGCCGCTCATGCTGGCGGTGTTCTTCGCCGGCGCGCTGCGGGGCGGCCTCCTGCGGGCGTTCCTGCGCATGCCATTCGTGTACACCGTCGGGGGGATGTGCTACACCATCTACCTCTACAACTTCTTTGCGATCTCCGCACTCGGGCGGTTCACGACCCGGCTGGTCGTTGGCGACAACTTCACACTGAACCTGCTAATTCAGTGCCTGGTGCTCAGCGTGCCGACCCTGGCGATATCTGCCGTGCTGTTTGCGCTCTTCGAGCGGCCATTCATGGAGCGTGACTGGCCACGCCGGGCGTGGGGGTGGGTGACGGGCGCAAAACATGCATCACCACCCTCCCCCGCTCCCAGCGGGGGAGGTGTCAGTGGGGGGGCGAGGCTCGGCGAGTGACGGAGGGGGGGCTTTGTGATGGTCGATGCACTGCGAGGTGACCCTTAAGCGAACCCCCACCGGCCTCGCGGACTCGGCCACCGGGTTTCAAGCCAGCCCCGCCTCCACCGACTCCACGATCGGCATGGCCTTATCCAGCCGCATGGTGGTCAGCAGTTTGCGCGTCGGTGCGGGTGGCGAGGCGATGCGGACGGTTCCGCCGCCGGTGATCACGCCCCGGTTCAGGCGGATGAGGATGCCCAGCATCGTGCTATCGACATAGGTCAGGCGGGTGAGGTCAAGCACCACGCGTTTGGGTTTTCGCCCCACCACATCGTCGATGGCGGTGATGAAGCCGTCAACCTCGGTGACGGCAAGTTGACCGTGCAGGCTGACAACGAGCCCGGCAGGCCGCGGATCGAGTTTGACACTGAAGGACGCCATTGGCAGGGGGAGTGTAACCGCCGAGGGCGGGTCGTGCGAGGTGTCGGTGTGCCGCGCCGGTTGGGCGAAGCAGGCCGGTCGTGCGGGGGGTGAGGGGGGTGCGGGTTGACGGGTTGTCCGACCAACCGGCACGATCGTCAGGATGGTTGTGCGGGCGCGTGAGTCTTGAGGTCAAGGGCGAGCCGAGGGGTTCTCGCGCCGATAGCCCTGACTCTCACGGAGGCGCGCATGGGCACTTCACAGAAGACCCTGGATCAGGTCAAGTCGATTCTGGGCAAACTGGACCGCCACATCGACGATGCGCGCCAGCGCCGGCTGGGCGATCCCTTGCCTCGTCCTGTCAGCCCGGTCGTGGCCCCGGTGGCATCCAACGGCCTCGGTGTGCCGAACCTCAATACCACCATCCCAGGCCCCGGCGGCGTCGTCTCCAACGGCAATGCCAGCCTCGCCGGCAACGGCACACTGCCCCCGTTAGCCCCGTTGCCCCAGGCACCCAGCAAGTCGCTGTACGGCCGAGCGCAACCTCTGCGCCCCGAGGCCCGGTCGGCCTAAGTGTGACTTGGCTTGAGATCTGCGATTTCAGATTTAGGGGTTCAGCCTAGATTTCAAAAATCTGGACGCCGCCGTCCACTCGCCCCGCCGGTGACTGGGCTTTGGCGCGAGCTCTGCGTACACTCCGCACGCCTGGGGTATGGTGTAACGGTAGCACGACTGACTCTGACTCAGTTAGTCTAGGTTCAAATCCTAGTACCCCAATTTTCGATGCCAGATCAGGCTACTCGCCCGGTGGCCATCCGTGCAAACCCTTGCCGATATCAAGGCCCTGCTCGCCTCCCGGGGGCTCGCGCCGCGGCGGTCGCTCGGTCAGAACTTCCTGATCGACAAGAACGCCATCGCCAAGTTTGTGCACCTCGCCCTCGAAAACGGCCCGCGTCGAGTGCTGGAGGTCGGCCCGGGCACGGGTGCCCTCACCGAAGCCCTGCTGGAATCGGGTTGCCAGGTGGTGGCGGTTGAACTCGACCGGGGGCTGGCGGAGATGCTTCGCGAACGCGGGCCAGGACTCGTCGCAGCAGGCGAGCCCGGGGCTTCGCTCCAAGTTATCGAAGGCGATTGCCTTCACGGGCCCGGAGGGCGGGAAACAAATCCCCTCGCGATCGCCGCCCTGAAGCCCACGTCTTCAGACCTGGGCAGCGAGCCGCCCCCCTTTTCG
Source organism: uncultured Phycisphaeraceae bacterium (assembly GCA_964588585.1). GTDB lineage: Bacteria > Planctomycetota > Phycisphaerae > Phycisphaerales > UBA1924 > JAEUIX01. The sequence continues at coordinate 304,278 of CAZPPX010000001.1, read as the reverse complement.
CTCATCGCCAATCTGCCCTACAACGCGGCGACCCCGCTCATGCTGGCGCTGCTCATCAATCATCCCGAATGCACGCGCTTGGCGGTCACGATCCAGCGTGAAGTGGCGGATCGCCTGGTCGCCAAGCCCAACACACCTGAATATGGCACGCTGGGAATCGTCGCGGGCGCGCTGGCTGAAGTCCGCCGCGTTGCCGACCTGCCGCCCGAGTGCTTTTGGCCCCGACCCGATGTGACGAGCGCCATGGTCGTTCTGGACCGGCGTCCTGCGCCCATGACCACTGACCCGCGCCGCCTGGCCCGATTTTCGCAGCGCCTCTTCAGCGCCCGGCGCAAGCAACTGGGGGCAACCCTTGGTCGCGATCGCGCGTGGCCAGCGGGAATCGACCCCCGCCAGCGGCCCGCCGAACTGACCATCGCGCAGGTTATCGCCCTTATGGATTCAACTCCTGACGATTCCAGCGCGACGGCGGTGGACGATCCCCGCCACGCGGGCTAGGTTGTGGTCAGGGAATCGCGCGGCGTGACGTCGCGTGACACATGGAGGCTTCGCTGACTGCGATACCGCCTCAGTTCGGTGCCTCGCTCGGGCAGGCCCTTGAGGGCCACCTGATTCATGCCTGCGATGGTCGCCTTGCCCCTGTGCGGTGGTTCCGCTCCGACTGGCAGCGTGGCGGAGGCTCGACCGGGTGGTCGGTGTTTCAGTCCGCCGATGGGCCGGTTGATGTGGTGGTGAAGATTCCGGTAGGGCCGGTGGAGTTGCGGTGGTCGGCGGCCATCTCCGAAGGTCGGGCGGGCGTGACGTTGCCGATCAGTGGGCCCGGCGCGATGGCGACTGACCCCACGTTGCCCACGCCCAGCGTGCTCGCGGCAGGCGAATCGCTGGGTGGCTACGACCTTGGCTACCTCGTGATCGAGCGCTTGCCGGGCCTGCCCCTCGCGGCCCGGCTTGACGCCCGCGGCATCGAGGACATCCTCGCGGCCCTCGCCGAGTGGCACGATCGCGCCAGCGCGGTTCAAGAAGTCACGACCGCTGACGCCCGCCCCTTACCCGATTGGGAAACGCTGCTGCACACCAGCCGTGAGGTGATCCAGCACGCGGGCACGCGGCTCGCCAGCGCCCAGCGCTGGAAGCACATCGTTCACGATGTGCAGAAGCACCTGCCTCGGCTTCTCAACCGCTGGGAAGCTCGGCCCATGACCACCTGGTGCCACGGCGACCTGCACCCGGGCAACGCCATGCGCCGCGCGGTGGCGTGCAACCTGACCGTTCAGAACGGCGCGGCACCGGGCGCCGTCGATCACCTGCTCGGGCCGGCGGTGCTGCTCGACCTGGCCCTCGTGCACCCCGGGCACTGGGTGGAAGACGTGCTGTACTTCGAGCGTGTGTACTGGGGTCGCACCGAGTTACTCCGTGGCGTGAACCTGGTGTCATCGCTCGCCCGCATCCGGCGCGAGCGCGGGCACCATGACTCCGAGGACTACGGCCTGATCGCCAATGTGCGGCGCGTGCTGGCCGCGGCGGCCGCGCCGGGACTGGTGGAGCGCGAGGGGAATCCGAAGTACCTGGCGTATGCGCTGGATTTGATTCCGAGGCTGCTCCCGATGGCGGGGGGTTAGATGACGGCAGACGCGCTGACACACCGCCGTGCCACTCGTGCCACTGGCGTCGCGGTGCGCTGACCGCGTCGCCAGTGTTGTTGCGCACTCGTTGTGTTGCGGGTGTGATGGCGAGTTCACACGATCGTCGGACACTGCCGACGCCGTCAGAGCCCGGCGACGGCAGTGGCACAAAGGCACATGCTCCACGCACTCACCGCTTGCGTTTCGCCTCGGCCTCCAGCCGTTCCTGTTTCTGCGTGTGCCGCACGATGCGATAGAACGCGCCAACGAAGCCCACGCCCAGCCCGATGAGCGAGCCGGTCGAACCGGTGCCTTGCCAGCGGTCAAAGAGCCAGCCGAGGAAGCCCATGCCGAGGATGGTGAACATGAAATCAAGAGCGACGGCCCAGGCCTTGGCCATGCCCGCGACGGCGGATTCGGGGGGCGATGTTGTCGCACGCACCTTGATGTGCGACGGGGACTCGCGGAGCTCCGCCGGGATCTGCAGACGAGGATCGTCGGGCTCAGTCGGTGGGGGCCAATCGGGGTTGTCAGGGTGCGCGGCCATGCGACAGACTACGCCGGGTGCCGCGCGCTTGCCGAATCGGCCGATTGGCCATTTCGATCCGCGCCGGTCACTCGCTCGATGCTCTGAGCCGCCGCGTCGCGCACGCTCGGTGGAGCCGTCGAATCCTGAACGGCCGCCCGGAGTGCTTCAAGCGCCGCCGGACGATGCTCGGGCTTTGCCAGCGCCACGTTCGCTAGCGCGATCGCCGCGTTGCGCTTCAGCATGGCCAGATCGGCCCGCTTCGCGGCCGACCCTTCCAACGCCGCGCGCTTGCGGGTTTCAGTCCAATGCAGCATCTCGATCAGATCGAACCCTTCGCGGCGTGAAGCGGGGGGGGCATACTCCGGATTGGCCCGCCGGGCTTCACCCGCGCGACGCGGTTGGTTGTGCGGACACACCTCCTGGCAGATGTCGCATCCGAACACCCAGTCGCCGATGCCCGCGTGCAGATCAGGGGCGATCGGGCCGGTGTGCTCGATCGTCAGATACGCGATGCAGCGCCGCGCATCCACACGCCAAGGAGTAATCGCGCCCGTCGGGCACGCGTCGATGCAGCGCGTGCAGGTGCCGCAGTGATCGGGGATGCGAGCGGGTTCGACAGCGCCATCGGCGGTCCGTGGATCGATCAGCGACATCGACGTGAGCGTGCCCCCGAGCAGCAGGTACGACCCCTGACGCGGATGGATGAGCAGCGTGTGCTTGCCGATCCAGCCCAGCGCGGCCCGCTCGGCATGGGCCCGCTCGTGCACCGGGGCAGTATCGACGAACGTACGGAACTCCTGCCCCGGGTAGCGGGCGCGGAGCGCGTCGTTGAGGCCGTGCAGGCGGCGCTTGATGAACCAGTGATAGTCGCGCCCGCGGGCATATCTGGCGATCTTGCCCCGCGGGGGGCTGGCAGGGCCCGGGTCGGCCGCGTCGGGCGTGCCACCGTGGTACATGTCGGCCACCATGATGATCGACTTGGCCCCGGGCAACTCGCCGCGCGGGTCGAGGCGCACGTCGGCGGTGTCGGCGAGCCAGATCATTTCGCCGTGTTGACCGGTCGCAAGCCACTGGCGAAACTCGTTGGCCCGCTGAACCGGATCAGCGGCACAGATGCCCGCCAGCGTGAAACCGCGTTCGAGGCAGGTTGCGACGACTTCCCGGCCCAGCGCACGCGGATCGGGCGCCAGGGTGCCGTCACCACGGCTCGGCTCGTTCGCGGGGTGGGGAGAAGCCGCCATCGCGCAAGCGTACGGGCACAACTTGGTAAACTGCCGGCATGACCAGCCATCACTCACAGCCCGACGCGCGGACCGATCGACGAGGATTCCTGGCCGCCAGCGGCTTGCTGGCGGGCGGCGCGATGCTGGGCACCCTACCGGCGTTTGAGCGGGCCGCGCTGGCCGTCCCTCAACCCACGGGTGGCGGTGGCGGTGGCGGTGGTGGTGGGGCTGGTGGCGGGGGGGGCAAGGTCTTCGGCGTGGGCATCATCGGCATGGGCAAGCGGGCCTTTGAAATGCTCGGGCCGCTGATGAACCGCGCTGATTGCCGCGTGGTGGGCATCTGCGATGTGGATGGTTCGCGCCGTGCCGAGGGCGTGAAGCGCGTGACCGAGCAGGCCAAGAAGGCGGGGGGTGGGGGTGGGGGGGCAACGACCGAGTGCCGCAGTTGGGTGGACTATCGCGAAATGCTCGCGATCAAGGGGCTCGACGCGGTGGTGATTGCCTCGCCCGACCACTGGCATGTGAACCAGGTGATCGACGCGGCCAAGGCCAAAAAAGACATATACTGCGAGAAGCCGCTGACGTTCTGCCTGGAGGAAGGCCGCCGGATGATCCGCGCGGTGCGAAAGTACGACGTGGTGTTTCAGACCGGCAGCCAGCAGCGGACGGAGTTCGACCACCGCTTCGTCGCGGCCTGCGAAGCCATCCGCAACGGACGGCTCGGCAAACTCTTTCACGTCTACGTCGGCGTCGGCCTGCCCAGCAAGCCGTGCGACCTGGGCGAGGAGAAGATGGAGCCTGGCCTCGACTGGGACCGCTGGCTCGGCCCCGCCCCGCAGCGGCCCTATCACCCGGAGTTGTCGCCCCGTGGCGTGCACGGGCACTATCCGAACTGGCGGCTGTATTCCGAATATTCCGGGGGCATGATGACCGACTTCGGCGCCCACAACTTCGATATCGCACAGTGGGCGCTGGACATGGATGAATCCGGGCCCATCGAAGTGATTCCGCCCGCCGACCCCAAAGCGGAATATGGCTGCCGCCTCGTCTACGCGAGCGGCCTGGAGATCATCCACGGCGGGCCCGCGGGCGTCACGTTCGTCGGCGAAAAGGGCACGCTGCACGTCTGGCGTGACCGCACCGTGTGCACGCCCGCCGACCTGATGAAGGCACCGTTGAGCGACAAGGAAAAGCCCCTGCCCCGCCACAAGAGCCACCTTGACAACTGGTTTGATTGCCTGCGTTCACGCCAGCGGCCCATCTGCGATGTCGAAGTGGGGGCCCGCAGCAACGCCTGCGCGCACCTGTGCAATCTCGCCTATTGGCACAAGCGCAAACTGAAATGGGACCCCCGCGCGTGGGAGTTCCCAGGCGACGCGGAGGCCAACCGGTGGCTCGACTACGAGCGGCGGAAGGGGTATGAGATGCCAGCGATCTGAAAGGTTCCGCGCCGGCGTGCCACTGGCGACGCCGTGCTTGGACGGCGTCGCCAGTGCTCCGGAATCTCGTCATAGGCGCTCGCGTTCACCCACACTGGCGACGCGATCATCGCATCGCGACGCCAGCGGCACGGCGCGGAGTTTCCTTAGTCGCGCCGCCGGCGCAAACCCGCCAGCATGCCCAGCCCAAGAATGGCGGCCGCCCCTGGCGTCGGAATGAACCCCATCGGGTCATCCCCACCCGCCAAGCCGGCGGGGCCATCGAGTTCGATCGAGGCTTCCTCGCCGTCGTTGTGCACGCGGAGTTGCAGATTGCCCGAGACGGTGAGGATCGTGCCAATGGGCAGCGACGAGAGCGAAGCGGGCAGCAGGTCGCTCCGGCTGAAGGTAAACGTGCCCGAGTTGTTGCGGAAGAAGAAGGGCGTGGGCGTAATGGCTCCGCGGAGCGATGACGCGCCGCCCCCGGGTACGGTGACGACGAAGTCGCTGGTGAGGCTCACACCCACGAAGGCGTTGCCGCCGGTGGGGATGCTGCCGATGAAGCCGAACGAGCCGCCCGCTTGCAGGCCCGAGCCGCAGGGCGTTACTTCGTTGATCCATGTGGCGCTGAACGTGATGTCGAGCGTGCTGGCGGACGAAGCGGCGGAGTTCGTATTGCCGCGCTGCGTGAGGGCCGTGCCAGCCGCGAAGCCGATGCCGACAAAGGTGGGCGAGTTCACGACGCCCAGACCGAATCGTGCGGTGGACACGGCCTGGCCGTTGGTCAGTGGGGGGGTGCTGCTGTTGGTCGTGCTGTACTGATAGAAGTTCGAGACATACGCGGGAAGCGTGGGCACGTCGATCTGACGGCTGCTCTCGCCGAAGCCCGAGTTGTGCAGGATGACGGCACTGCTGGTCTGCAGCACGAGCACGGCGCGAGCATCGGCCACGGGCAGGCAGACGGCGGCTGTGGCTGCGGCGACCAGAACGCTGGCTGAAACGAAACCACGAGATGGCATGGCAGGCTCCTTCCGCGCCGAGGCGCGATCCCTCTTTCGCAGGTGCCGCGCCGAGGCCAGGAGCCTTCGCGCAAACCCGCACGACACGACGACATCAGTCTACCGACGCGTGATCGAAAAGGAAGCCAGTTTCACAGTTTCGTGTGAAGGCGACGGGCGAATATGGACCGAACCCGCCGTGTTTCGCAACCTGATCGCGGGCGATCAGCGTGCCCAGTGCGCACTCAACCCAGGGCGTTGATCACGTCACCGAGCAGGTCAAACTGGGGCTGAAAGAACGCCCCGAGAATGTCGGCGGAAGCCGACGAGGCACCCGGCGGCGGGGTGCCATTCCCAAAGAACGACGCAATGCTGCCTGCAGGATCGCCAGCCGATGGGGCGGGCGCGAAGAACGACGCGAGGCCGCCACCGGCACCGGTACCGATCAGACTGGTCTGCACTGACGCGCCGAGGGCCGCGAGGGAGCGGTACAACTCCAGCGGATCGGAAGCGACATCAGTCGCTTCATCCAGTGGCGCGGGACCAAGGGCGAGCCGCAGCGCGGCCGGCTGCGCGCCGCCAAACAGGCCCTTCAGCCCGCCGCCGGTGGGCTGTAAGGGCGCGAACAGACTCGATGACGACACCGGGGGAATGGGCATGGTGTGCCGAGGGCAACGCGCGTGCCGATCGTGCCGGTCCGAGAAAACCGGTGTTGCGCCATCGGAATGGCCCGCGCCCGTTTCGCTGGCGACCGGCTGTAGCGTCTGTGCCGCGCGTGCGTGTTGTGCGGCCGCGGCAGTGTCGGGCTCGAGCGACGCGCCCAGGCGCACGCGGCGCAACGGACTCAATCACGCCGGTCCGAGCGGCCCCGCATCCGCGCGATGAGCCCCCTGCCCAGCATGAAACTCCCCACCATCATCAGCGGCACCCCGCTCAGCCCGATCAGCGCCGAGCGCCACATCCCATCCGCCACCGCTTTCTCGGTCCCCTCGGGTTGATTGAGCGCATCGTTGATCGCACCCTGATACAGCCCCGCAAACGCCGAGAGCGCGCTCCCGAGGCCATAGAGCGCCATCGCGCCACCGATGAACAGCAGGATGAATCCGATGAGGCCGCGCATGGGGTTGCCTCCCTGACACTTTGCCCAACCCGCGAGTGCTTGACCAGCCTCTACACCTTGGCCACCGTCCGCTGTTCGATCCGCTTCTGGCTCACCGTCTTCACCACCAGGTCCACATAGTTCCCGGGTGTGTGCACGCCATCCGCATCGATCGGTGCGGATAAGATTTCCTCCACCTCCGCGATCACGATCGATGCCGCCTGGGCCATCATGGGGTTGAAGTTCCGGGCCGTCTTGCGGTAGACCAGATTCCCGAAGGCGTCGGCTTTGTGCGCCTTCACCAGCGCGATATCCGCGAAGAGGCCCGTTTCCAGAACGTACTCGCGTTTCTGCCCGCGGCTTGCCCCTGCTGCGCCGCCCGCGCCACCACCGGCGCGATTGTGAAACGCCGTGTCCTCGCTCGGGCGGATGAACTCGCGGGTTTCCTTGCCGTCGGCCACCGGCGTGCCCACGCCGGTGGCGGTGTAGAACGCCGGGATGCCCGCGCCACCGGCGCGTATGCGCTCGGCGAGCGTCCCCTGCGGGTTAAACTCGACCTCCAACTCGCCCGAGAGAAACTGCCGCTCGAACTCCGCGTTCTCGCCCACATAACTGGAGATCATCTTGCGGATCTGGCGGGTCTGCAGCAGCAGGCCAAGGCCCCAGTCATCTATGCCCGCGTTGTTGCTGATGCAGGTGAGGCCCTTCACCCCGCTGTCGCGGAGTGCGGTGATGAGATGTTCGGGAATGCCGCAGAGGCCGAAGCCGCCGACCATCACCGTCAGCCCATCGCGCAGCACACCCCTGGCCTTGAGGTCGGCAAACGCATCAGCGGGCGCAGGACGCAGTTTCGAGATCGCCATGGGGCATGGTAGATCGGTTCGCCGGTTCCGGTGGCACAGGCGTCCCGCCTGTGTCGAGGCGAAGCCTCGATTCGTCAGCGCTTCTCAGGGTGCAGAAGCCTCGATCGTCCAGGGGGGGGTCGTGGCATAGATCGACATCCCGCCTTGCTCCGCCGAGGCCTTCGCCGAATCTCGGGCGATCTGCTGTGCGTAGGCCCTCAGCATCGCCTGCCATTCCAATTCCGGAATCGCTCGCACCGGCGGCACAGGCGTCACGGCCAGGCGGCCACTGCTCGTCGGCCTGAGTTTCCAGAGCCAGGGACTATCCGTGCTGACGATCGAAATGGTGTACTGCTCCACTTCGCCGTTGTTCCGCGGCGCTGGCGCGTCGCCATCCACCGTCGACCACGCCAACACAGGCCAGTAGCCGACCAACCACCAGGGCCGCCCGACCACGATCGCGTGCCCGCGAATAGCCGCAGCGTTCGCCGGATCGACCCACGCCGTGGTCATCACCAGAAGCCCGCCCGGCCATAGCAGCATGATCAAGGCGACGGCCGCGAGCACCCATCGCCACCTCCTGAGCCGCCCGCGCCACGTCAGCCGAGGCACTGCGGAATATGTAGCCGGATCACCCGGATCAAACCCGCAGCCACACTCGGGGCACGCCGCGCGGCCAGCCAGCGCCGCCCCGGTTGCCTCACCAGCGCCCGCCGGCTCAACCCGTGCAAGAGTGGCCGAAAGGTCGTAGTCACACGCGACACAAAATCGACCCGAGCCAGCCACGCAGAAGCCTCCGGCCCTCGAGCCAAAGCGGGCGAAGGGATTCGAACCCTCGACGTACAGCTTGGAAGGCTGTCACTCTACCACTGAGTTACGCCCGCGTGGGTGTGATGGTACGCGCATGCACTCACTTTCTGCCACCTGTGGCCACAGAACCTACTTCTTCTCGCGTTGGCGGTGGTCGCTGGCGATGCGTGCGAGATCTCGCGTGCGGTCGCCAAGCGAAGCACATTCGCTGTTGCTCATGACGGCGACGCGATGTTGCGGGCGCGGAGCGCATCAAGCGCGGGGTCGGGAGCGGGAGGTATTTTCACACCCTTGTCTGGAAACTCCGGGATTCACTCGCACGGCCCATCGCGACCAGCACTGCGACTCATCGCATTTAGTGTTTTTGACGTGAATCAGCCGCGTTTTCAGGCTCGGACCTTGTCGATTGATGGCGGCACCTGCATCGACTGCGGCTTGTGCGTCGATGAGTGCCCCGTCAAAGCCATCTTCCCCGAGGCCTCCGTCCCCGGCGAGTGGAACCAGTACATCCAGTTGAACGCCGACTACTTCAAGAACCGTGGCTGAGCGGCAAATGCTTGCCTTCGCTGACCGGCCTGCGTTCTGCGGGCCGGTTTTTGTTTGACGCGAGAAGTACTGAGTGCCGAGTACTGGTTGCTGAGGCTGGAACGCAATCTCCGCTCAGTACTCAGCACTCCTCCCCTACCCCAGCGGCTTCAGGTTCTTCGCCACGCTCGTCCCATACGCCTTCATCGCCGGGGCCACCCCCGCGATCGCGGCCAGCACGATCGTGCCCGCCAGCGTCGGCAGCACGGCATTGGCCGGCAAGCCTGAATCCAGCAGCAGGCCCAGTCGCTCCTTGAGCACGGCGCTGGCCACCTGCACGCCCAGGAAGGCCAGTACGATCCCCGCGACACCGCCGGCCGCGCCGATGATCGCCGCTTCGGTCACGACCAGCGCGAAAATGCGACCCTTGCCCGCCCCCAGCACGCGCAGCACGGCAATCTGCCTCCGCCGCTGCTCCATGGAGTTCACCATCGCCAGCATGATCGCCAGCCCGCTGCACACCAGCACCACCGCCGCCATGGCCAGGAACAACTGGTCCACGTTGGCAACGATGACAAAGAGTTGCCGCACCTGCTCGCTCGGGTTGGCGACCGTCAAGTCGCCCTGGCGGCGGATGGCCTCGAACACCGGGCCGATCGCCGCGGAGGAATCCGAGCCCGGCCGCGTGAGCACGCGCAGGTAGATGCCGGTGATGAGCCGGTCGGCATCGATCAGGTCGGCCTCGGTGGTGGTTCCCGACTTGGGGTCGTCGCGCTCCCGACGATCGTGGGCGTGCAGAATCCACGAACTGGCGAGGTCGGTGAAGAGCGCCCGATCGTGGGCCGCGCCGGTGGGGGCGAGGATGCCGACGATGGTGAAGCCGTATTCCTTGTGCACGTGCCCGTGCTCGTCACCGCCTGAACTACTCCCCCCTCTGCTCGCCCCGGTGCCGTGCGTGAGGTAAATCACATCGCCCACGCGCAGCCCCGCCCCCGCCGCAGCCTTCGCGCCAGCGACCACTTCAAACGACTTCTCGAACACACGGCCAGCCGCGAGTTTCCAGCGGCGGGAAGCATCTTTGTCAGCCTCTGTATCGGGCTGGAACTTGTCGAAGAAGTCACGCGTGGTGGCCATCGTCGGCCACCCCTTGTAACTGTCGCCCTGCACGGTGGGAATGGCGTATTCCAACGGCAGCCGTCGGCCCGTCGCGTCCTGGCCGACCAACTTCTCGTACCGCGCCCAGGTAATGGGCCGTGACGGGGCCTTGGCGTAGAAAATCGCATTCAGCACCGAGGGCAGCGGCCCGGTGTCAGCCGACACCAAGAGGTGCATCGTGCCCGGCCCACGCTCGAACGCCCGGCGGCCCGCGTCGCGCAAGGCCAGCAACGTGAGCAGCAGTGCCACGGCTACAGCCACCATCAGCACCGTGGTGAAGGTGGAGAATCGGCGTGCCGTCAGGCTCCGCGTCACGATGGTCATGTCCGAGATGGCCATCAGCGATCTCCCCCGTTGTCGTGTGCGACAGCGGCCGCCGCGCCACCCAACACCTCACGCCGCGCGAACCGCGCCGCCAGTGCCGGGTCGTGACTGACGCACAGGAGCGCCGCCCCCTGGGCCCGGCACGTCTCTTGAATGAGGTCCATCGCCGCCGCCGCACTCTCGGGGTCCAAACTCGCCGTCGGTTCATCCGCCAGCACCAGCGCCGGCCGCGCCGCGACCGCCCGCGCCACCGCCACGCGCTGCTGCTGCCCCACGCTCAGTTCCTCCGCCGGCGCGTCGGGCCGATCGATGCCCAGCGTCTTGAGCAGCGAAGCCGCCCGCTCGGCATGCTCTTTGGCCGGAAGCGCGCTGAACAGCAATGCCGCCAGAACGTTCTCCAGTGCCGAGAACCCTTGCAGCAGGTTGAAGGTCTGAAAGATCATCCCGATCGACCGCCCCCGCAGCGCATCTCGCGCGGCCCCGCGCACCGCGTGCACCTCGCGCCCGCCCACCAGCACGCGACCAGACCTCGGATCAAGCAGCCCCGCGATCAGCATCAGCAGCGTGCTCTTCCCCCGCCCGCTGGGCGCTTGCAGCAACACCTGCTCGCCGTGCGCAAGCGAAAGCGCCGGGAGATCGACGATCCACGGTCCATCGGGCGCATAGCGAAAGCGCAAACCGTCGATCAGCAGCGCGGGGCCGGACTTACCGGAGGCATTGGGCGCATCAGGCATCGTGTGCCGATCGTACTCGCGCGTGGTCACCTTCGCGCTCGCCCGACACACGCACACCGGACGCCGTACCTGTAGCCGCAGAATGTCCGGGTTACCGGTTCCGCCCTGGCGCGTCGATCCCATCGCACGTCCACAGAATGCCCAGCGCCGCGCACGCCCCCGGGGGCAGCAGCCACCGAACCATCCATCGCACAATCGGCCTGCCGATCAGCGCGCTGACCCCTAGCGTCACCGCCGCAGCAGCAAGCGTCAGCCAGAAAAACATCCCCCCGGTCAGTTTGGCCGCCAGCGTGGCTGCGGTGGTGTGGATCATCCACGTCGCCACCGCTGAATCCGCATCCGCAAACACCTGGATAAACGCCGCCGCGCCAACCGCCGGGATCGCGATCACCCACACCCGTCGCCTGGGCACCGCCACCAGCGCCGCCGCCCAGAAGCACCCCAGCGGGACAAAGATCAGCGGAATCGCCCGCCAGTTCCACAGCGCCCACCATTGCAGCGAGCCCTTCTCGCTCGCCATCGCCCGCGCCAGCAGTGCCCCCGCGTCCTGCTTCTCCCACCACGCAATCTCGATGGAGTTGTACTTCCCGGGCTCTTGCGACGCGTACCAGTTCAGGTTCGCGTTGCCCGTGGCGCCACCCGCCGTCGTCGCCGCCGTTCCCGCTGCCGAGGCCGTGAGGGCCGCCGTCTGGGCCGCCTTGTGCTCGGTCGCAATCTGAATCGCCAGCGGCTCGACGGCATCCGAACGCACGCTGCTCGCCAGCGCCATCATCACCGCGCCCGTGGCAAACACCCCCACAATCAGCACCAGGAACCACACCCCCGCAATGAGCCCAGCCCACCGGCCCGCCCAGCGGCCCAGCGACGGATACTCCTGCAGCGCCGCCACCACGCCGCACTCCGGGCACCGCGTAATGAGCATCGCGTAGTGCCGCTCGCGCACGGTTGGCTGCCCGTGCAGGTTGAACCCGCACGCGCTGCACGGGCGATCGGTCTGGATCGAACCCGTGCGCGTCTCCCCCGACGCGGTGCGCGCGGCACCAGCCGCCGGAGTGGGGGGAGCGGAGGTTACAGGTTGGGGTACAGCCTCGCTCACAAGCGCCTCCTCGCTCGCGCCCGGCGTCTCCGCCGCGCACGCACAATCCGCCACAACACATTCACCACATCCCGTCCCGTCACCCCCACCGGCGCGCCGATGATCGACACCGCGCCGCTCAACACCGCCATCAACACCACGCCCGTCACCGCCTCCAGCGTCGGCATCAGCCCCTTCGCCGTCGGGTGCCCGGCGACTGTGGCCAGATGGTTCAGGCCCGCGATGAACATCGGAATTGTCGCGCCCATCGCCACCGCCAACGCAAACACCAACCCCCTCCTTCGCCACAACAAGTGCCCGAGCGTCAGCCCCATCCACGCCCCCGCGGCCCCACAGGCAAACAGCCACGCCGTGACCACGATCGATCCGCTCGTGTCCTGCCACTCCTGCACCCGTTCCCCAAGCGAGAACCCCGCGATCCGCTCCCCCACGGGTGACAGCCCCACCAACTGTGCCGGATTCAGCCCGGCATCGGTCATCTGATCGACCAGCGACACGCCCAGAAAACTTACCACCCACGCCCCGCCCGCCAGCACCACTCCCTGAACCCCGAGCATCGCCACCCACCACGCGCGCCGCGCCACCACTCGCCACAACCGCCACAGCGCGTCCTGCCGCGCACGCGCCGCTGGCCACACCCGCGCGCAACCCGGGCAATCGATCACCACTAACCCGTAATGCGGCTCCCCCCGCGGCACCGCGGGAGCCGTGTCCACCCCACACGCCATGCACACCCGCGAAAACGCCATGCAGCACCGCTCCAACCCACGCCGCAATCGATCCCCCACGCCACGCGACTAGACACCGTAGCCGACCTTCCGTGCGAACCCCCAATCGGCGCGGTAGGCTCGCGGCATGAACCCTCACGCTGTGGTCGTCATTCGCATGATCCTGCGAGCCGGCCTCCGCCTCCTCGGCATCGCGTTTTGCGTCCTCGCGGTCGTCATGGTCGTGTGGGCCTCCATCGCCATGCAGACGCAACAACGCCTCGTCAACGCCGGCCTCGCGCCGGTGCCCAACGGGCTTCTGGCCTATTTGCCTGCGGTGCTCTATGGCGTGCTGGGCATGGTGGCCTTCGCTATCGATCGCCACCTGCTCTACTGGCTCGTCCCCTGGGCACCCGATGGCTGCCCCGGTTGCGGCTACGACATGCGTGGCCTGGTGGGCAAACGCTGCCCCGAGTGCGGCTGGCGACCCGCCTCAGCCGACGAGCGCTCTGGAAACGCCTGAGATTCGCGCCAGTGGGGATTGCACGCATACCCGCGGAAATGCCATGCAGCACCGCTTCGAAACTACTGCCGGGCGCTGGAATCCAAGCCTCCATGACCAAACCTTCGTGCGAAGAAACTCGCCAGACTACCGCCAATCCCTATGCGCAGTTCATGAAATCGCACCTGGTGGTGGTCGCACGAGTGGTTGTTCGCGCCGGGCTGCGAATCGCCGGCTTCGGGCTCGTGGCGCTGGGCGTGGCCGCCACCGTGGCCTTCATCATGACTATTCCTGTGCAGGCAAGAATGGCCAATGCTGGCACAACGCCAGCGTTCTTCGGTGTGAGCGGGATTATCCCCGGTCTGATGTATGTCGTGCTCGCCTCGCCCTGTTCGCCGCCGATCGGTTTCTCCTGACCTGGTTTGTTCCTTGGGCCTCAAGTGGCTGCCCCGACCTGCGCGGATTGCTCGGCAGACGCTGCCCAGAGTGTGGATGGCGACCCGAACCTGATGCCGTACCGTCGCCCCCGGGCCCGCCGCTCCACCCGCGCGCGGATTGAGAGCCCGGGTCGATCTGACCTATCCTTGCCGCTGTGTTTCCGGAGCCTCCATTCACGGGCGGTAGTCCCAAGTTGATCCATTTCCGTCGCAAAGAACCACCATGTCGCAACGCCTTTTCACCTCTGAATCCGTCTCGATGGGCCACCCAGACAAGGTCGCCGATCAAATCTCCGATGCCGTGCTCGACGCCATGCTCGCCGACGACGCGATGAGCCGCGTCGCCTGCGAAACGCTCTGCTGCACCGGCCTGGTCGTGGTCGCCGGCGAGATCACCACCAACACCTACGTCTCCATCCCCGACCTCGTCCGCGAGACCATCCGCGAGATCGGCTACACCTCCGGCGAGATGCGTTTCGACGCCGACTCCTGCGGCGTCATGGTCGCCCTCAACAAGCAGTCCAACGACATCGCCATGGGCGTCGATCGCGAGGGCGCGGGCGACCAGGGCATGATGTTCGGCTACGCCACCAACGAAACGCCCGAGTTCATGCCCCTGGCCGTGCAACTCGCGCACCGCCTCGTCGAGCAGCAGGCCCACGTCCGCCGCGAGAATCTCATTCCAGGGCTCCGGCCCGACGCCAAGAGCCAGGTCACCGTCGAATACGACGGCATCAAGCCCAAGCGCGTCGACACCGTCGTCCTCTCCACCCAGCACGACCCGACGTGGAACGAGCGTCAGACCGACCTGAAAAAGGCCGTCACCGAGCACATCCTCAAGCCCGTTCTCAAGCAGTGGTGGAACCCGGGCATCACCGTGCACGTCAACCCCACCGGCCGCTTCGAAATCGGCGGCCCCCACGGCGACACCGGCCTCACCGGCCGCAAGATCATCGTCGATACCTACGGCGGCATGGGCCGTCACGGCGGCGGCGCGTTCAGCGGCAAAGACCCCACCAAGGTCGATCGTTCCGCCGCCTATATGGCGCGCTACATCGCCAAGAACGTCGTCGCCGCGGGCCTCGCCGACCGCTGTGAGATTCAACTCTCCTACGCCATCGGCGTGGCCGAGCCCACCAGCGTCTACGTCGACACCTTCGGCACCGCGAAAGCCGACGAGCAGAAGATCAGCGCCGCCATCCGCGACGTCTTCGGCCTCACCCCCCGCAAGATCATCGAAACCCTCAAACTCCGCCTCCCCATCTACGCCCCCACCGCCAAGCACGGCCACTTCGGCCGCGTACCCTACGAAGGCCAGTACTTCGACCCCGTCAAACGCGCCCACCGCGGCCCGAAACTCGAGTTCTTCACCTGGGAAAAACCCGACAAAGTCGACGCCCTCAAGGCCGCCTGCAAATAGCCAGCGCGACGGGTGTAAGGCGCGGATGCCCAACGCACTGGTGAGCCCGTCGAGCCGGGCACACCAGTGCACAATTACCCATCCCGTACATCCCCACGCAGCGTCTCCACCGCGTGCGGGAGGATGTCCAGAATCGCCTCCAGCATCTCCGCGCACCCGCGCGGCGAGCCCGGAAGAGTGATGATCAGCGTCCGGTGGATGGTGCCCGCCACGCCGCGGCTGAGGAACGTTCGAGGCGTCCTCGTCAGGCAGCGGTGGCGCGACAGGTCCATGAGGCCTTCGTGTTCGCGATGAAACACTCGCTTGGCGGCCTCGGGCGTCACGTCGCGGGGCGAGAGGCCTGTGCCGCCGGTTGAGAGGATGAGGTCCACAGATTGCGCCGCGCCGGGTGCGGGTGGAGGGGCCGGTGGTGGGGGCGGCGACCACTCGATAAAGAACCGTGCGAGCGCCTCCAGATCATCCGGCAGGCACGCCGCGTGTACGATCGTGGCGCCAAGGCGTTCGACGGCGATCTTGGCCAGAGTCGGACCGGAGGTGTCCACCGCCTCGCCGCGCGAGCAGCGGTCGGATACGGTGAGAATCACCGTGCGGATAGCCGGTTGCAGATGAGTCACGCGCGACGCCCTCGCGCCTTCGGGCTGATCAGTGGGGCTTGATATGTCCCGCTCCGCCCGCCGGTCTTGGAAAGCAGCCGCACGCCCTCGATCACCATCGCCGTGTCGATTGCCTTGCCCATATCGATCACGGTAAGAGCCGCCACCGCCACCGCCGAGAGCGCTTCCATCTCTACGCCTGTTCGCGCCTGCACGCGCGCCTCGGCGCGTATCCGCACCTGTGTCGCGCCGCGTACGACTTCTAGTGTCGCCTCCACGTTCACCCCATCCAGCGGCAAACTGTGGCAAAGGGGGATCAGCTCGTCAGTGCGCTTGGCAGCAGCAATCCCCGCGAGGCGGGCCACGTCCAGCAGGTTGCCCTTGGCGATGGTGTTGGCCCGAATAGCCCGTGCCAGGGCCGCCGACACGCGCACAAAGCCCTCGGCGACGGCCACCCGAGCAGTCACAGGTTTCGCGCCTACGTCCACCAGTCGTGCCGCGTGATCCGGGCCGACGTGCGAGAGCCGCGCGCCAGTGGCATTCTGGTCGGGTTGGCGAGATCGGCTCGGGCGGCGTTTGGTGCTCATGTGGCGTGAAGAAAAGCGGCGGTGGGAACGGCGGCAATCCGGTAGACTGCCCGTGTCCATGTGGAGGATAGCCGATGGCCAAAGGTCGCCGACGAGTCGCCCGCTCAGCCGCTCCATCGCGCGCCCGGAGCGCCCGCCGACCCGCGCGACCACGTCGTGCAGTGAGCGGGCCGGCGAAGAAGCCCCGTGCAACGCACGCGCCGGCACCCAAGCGTCCCGCCAAGGCGCATCGCGCCGCCGCTGCCGCGAAGGGGTCATCCGCTCGCGCTGCGGGTACACGACTGCCGCTGTTTCAAGTCGATGCGTTCACCCGTCGCCCGTTTCATGGCAACCCCGCCGCCGTCGTCCTGCAGGCTGGCGCGGACCTTGACGACACGACACTTCAGAGTATCGCGGCAGAGAACAACCTCGCGGAGACCGCGTTCGTGCGTTTCCGCGTGCCTACGCACGGCGTGCCGCGTTTCGCCATCCGCTGGTTCACGCCGACAACGGAAGTGGATCTCTGCGGGCACGCGACGCTGGCCGCAGCCCATGTGCTGTGGCGACGAGCCGCCGCCACTGGTGCGGGAGGGATGATCGCGCGCGGCAAGCGGCTGATCTTCGAATCCAGCGCGGGGGAACTGGTAGTCGAACGCGAGGGCGACCTGATTGTTCTGGACTTTCCGGCCCAGCCGGGCCAGCAGATGCCGATCGATTCGGCGCTGACGGCTGCGTTGGGGGTCGCGCCTACAGAGTGTTACCGGAGCGAGGCCGGCAAGATCATGGCGGTGTTCGAGAATCGCCGCGAGGTGTATGGGTTGATGCCGGATATGGCGGCGCTGGCGAAACTCGACGCGCTGGGGGTGATCGCCACCGCGCCAGGGTCTGGGCACGACTTTGTCAGCCGCTTCTTCGCCCCGCGACTGGGTATTCCGGAAGACCCCGTGACTGGTTCGGCGCACTGCACGCTGATTCCATACTGGTCGGATCGGCTGGGCAAGAAGCGCCTGGCCGCGCACCAGGTCTCCAAGCGTGGCGGCGAACTGGCGTGCGAGGACCGGGGCACGCGCGTTCGCATCGGCGGGTTTGCCGTGACAACGGTTGAAGGTGTGCTGCTGGTGTCGTAATGAAGGCGAACGGACACATGGCGGCCTCCTACGGCATTCGTACGGGGTCACCGAGGTTGCACTGCTTGATTCCGCCGGGTACACAAGATTTGGGTCCAAGTGCTGCCATGTCGGCCGAATCGCGCGATGATGGGCGTTATGGACACGACCCCACGAGCGACGCGGAGCATCGGAGCCTTCAACACCTGGGCCGCTCAACACCTGGGCGAGCGTGCCGCCCGAGAGGGCACGTCACGCCACCGGGCTACCTCAACGTCGATGAACCCGCGAGTGGCGCGCGGGCTTCTACGCCTCTGTGAAGCGACCACGGCCCCCGCACCCGAGCGTTCGTCGCTCATCGCTCGCGTGATTGCTGGTTCGGCCGCTGATCGTTGGTCACGGGCGCTCCGCACACACCAAGCACGCCGTTGCTGAACCCGTGCTGAACCGCATTTCGGGCGTGGCCAATCATGAATCGGTCCAAGAAAAAAGCCTCTGGCAAGCGCCAGAGGCTGGTTTTCAAGTGCCCCCCGAAGGACTCGAACCTTCGACCCGCTGATTAAGAGTCAGCTGCTCTACCAACTGAGCTAGGAGGGCGGCGTCGCGTTTGCGACCGGGGAGTTTAGCCGGGTTTCTTGGGCGGTCCAGCCGTGCGCAGGTGGGCAGTCGTCCGCGATCCTTCACGCCTCCTGGCCCAGTCGTGGCCCACACCCGGACGTCGCGGCTGTTGGAACGCCCCATCGTGGATTTGGCCACGGTCCCGATGGGCAGACGACCAGTCTCGCGCCTGCACGGGCATCCGCTGCCTCGGCAACCGCGTTCGGTGCGAAGCCATAGAGTCCGCCTCAGCCTTTGGGGTTGCCGTGGGCCCTTGTCGGGGTTCCCTTCGGTCGGCTCCACATGTTCGGAGGATTGATGTCCACTCGCCGCGCGTTTGCTGTGCCGTTTGTGGTTGCCGCTCTCGCGGCGGGTTCGTCGCTCATGCTGTTGCAGCCGCAGCGGCCGGGCGGTGGCGGCGGCGGACAGCCGCGTCAACCGGGTGGCCCGGGTGGCGGCGGTGGTGGTGGACAGCAGCCCGGCGGGCCGGGCGGTCCTCAGGGGCCGGGTCGTGGGCCCGGCGGGCCTGGTGGTGAAGGCCGTCAGGCGAGTGTTGACCAGGGCATGAAGCAGATGAACCGCGTGCTGCGGCAACTCAAGTCGCAGATCGGCGACGCCACCAAGCGCGACGAGAACTTGCGGCTGATCACCGAGATGCAGCGTGGGTGCGTGGGTGCGAAGGGTGCGGCGCTGCCCCCCGATTTCCTCAAGGATGCTGCTGGTGATGGAGCCAAGGCCAACGCGCAATGGGCGTTCCGTGCCGAGATGATCGCGCTCCTGCGGGTGCTGATCGATACCGAGGAAGCGGTCGGCCTGGGCAAGGCCGATGTGGCCAAGGCCAAGTTGGACGCGGCGATCGCGATCCGCGATGCCGGGCACAAGCGGTACGGCCTGGGCGAGGAATAAGCGCGAACACATTCAGGCCTCGCACGGGAGATGCACCGGCGCGCATCTATGATCCCTCGGCAGCGGTAAACCGTTCTCGCGGATCGGGCGGCGTTCGCTCGCTTGCGCGCGTGGACCTTTAGCCGCGCTTCGACCGCGCTCAAGGTCGATCAACGCAGGGAGTGCGCGCGTGTGCGGCGGGTCAAGCGAATCTGAATCGGCGGCTTCGAAATCCGCCGCGGCACCGGAGTTCAGCCCGCCGAAGTCCGCCTCTTCATTTGCCCAACCCGAGACGCTGCCGGGTGTGTCCATCGGCGAGGCAGGTCCTGACGAAGCCGCGGATGCCGGCGAATCGCTCGACATCGGTGCGGCATCGCGGGTCGCCACGGATGCGGGCATGGTTGCTCAATCGCCCGGCGGCGCGGATGCGCCGACACCACACGGGCCGGGCGCCGTGGCGACCCACTCGCGCTGGGGCGTGCTGCGCCACAAACACTACCGCAACATGCTCTTCGCCCAGTTCGTCTCGAACATCGGCGGGTGGATGGAGTTGTTCGGGATGAACTGGCTGGTGGCCCAGGAAACCGGGTCACTCAAAGCCACGGGCTACCTCACGGCGGCGCACCTGCTTCCCATTCTCGTGCTGGGCACACTGGGCGGGCTCATCGCCGATCGCGTGAACCGCAAGGCTCTGCTCGTAACGACGCAGGTCATACTCATGGTGGTCGCCGCGATGGTGGCGCTGCTCTCGATGCTCAGGTTCCCGGCGTGGGAGCCGCTGATGCTCGTGTACGAACCGATCGGGCGCTTCTGCGGTGTGCCCGACGCGTCGCGCGTCGTCGCGCCGCTGGTGATCCTGGCCGCGTGCAACGGCGCGATCGCGGCCTTCAACATGCCCGCGTGGCAGGTCCTGACGCCCCGGTTGGTGCCGCGGGAGGAACTGACGCGCGCCATCACTGTCAACGGCGTCCAGTTCAACCTTACCCGCGTGATCGGCCCGGCGCTGGCGGGCATCACGATGGGCACCTGGGGCACCACGCCCCTGTTCCTGCTGAACGCGGTGAGTTTCCTGGGCGTGGTGCTCACGGCACTCACCACTCCCGACGCCCCGGCCCCGCCCCGTGACGGCACCAAGGCGCTCGGGCAGGTTGCCGCGGCGTTGCGGTTCATTTTCTTCTCCAAGGGACCGCTGGCGGTGTTTGTGGCCATGACGCTGATGAGTTTGCTCGCCGCGCCGCTGGTGCGGGTGCTGTCGCTGTTTGTCATCGATGTCTATCAGCCGGGGCGCGACATGGAAGAACTCGCGGGCGGATACCTGCTCGCGGTGCAGGGCTTGGGCGCGGTGCTAGGCGGCCTGGCGCTCAAGTACATCCCGCCCTGGTACCCCAAGCACCATTTCATCCCGGTGTCCGTGTTCGCCTGCGGCTTGTCGGTCACGATGTTCGCGGCCACGTCCACGTTGTGGGCTGGCTACCTCGCGATGTTCGTCTGCGGGTTCTTTTGGATATGGGCGTTCAACCAGTCGTGGGCCGCGATGCAGCACCTGGTGACCGATGCGATGCGCGGCCGGGTGCTCGCGCTGGCCAACGTCTTCTCCTTCGGCGCGACGGCCCTGGGCAGCGTCGTACTCGGCTGGGTCGGCGAATGGCTGAAGCACGCCTGGGGATGGTCAGCCGGTGCCGCGACGCAGGCCTCGGTGGCGGCGCTGTCGCTGCCGCTGATGCTGGCGGGCATCGTCATGCTCATGCGCCGCACGCCTGAAGTTGATGGCGTGGAGCGTGGCCGAGGCCCAGGCGTGGGGGGCTTGAGCGTGGTCGAGGCCTTCACCGCGAGAAGCCACCGTCCGGCAAACTGATTTCGCCATGTTCGGATACGGTTCGTATGTTGGGGTCAAGATTTCCAGCCCCGGTCTCCGATAACCCTCCGGTCGGCGGGCGCTCGGTGAGCGCCGTTCCGGCTCGGTCGAGGATCGACCGATATCGCCGAAGCCTCGCGCGGCATCCTGCCCGCCGGCTTCACGAGTGAGGATCGCTCTTGGCGGACGCACCCGGCCACGCTTCAGACCCCACGCCGACCAAGAGCGCTGCCGCGCCCACGTTGGCCGCTCGCCTGAACTGGCGTGCACTTTGGCCGGTGCCGCTGCTCGGCGCTTCGGCGGTGCTTCTGGCATCGGGCATGGTGGTGGCCATCATGCGCGCGCCGAAAGCGGATCCGCTGGAACCGCTCCGACAGGCCAAGGCGGCCCTCGAAGCACGCGAGTTCGAGAAAGCGATCGACCTAATCAACTCCAAGATGCTCCCCGCTATTGCGGCGGGGACGATCCCCGAGCCCGAGCAGGCCGAGACGCTTCTGACCCGTGCGCGGGCCCTTGCGGCCGGTCAACGGGCGCTCAATCTGCGCAACATTGAGAACTTTCGCGCCATCACGACCGACTACACGCAGGCCGTGCATGGGGGCGCAACACTCACGCCTCAGGATGTGGCCGACCTCGCCGACGCGTACTTGTCGCAAGGCGATTTCCCTCGCGCGCTCGAACTGGCCCGTGCCCTGCCCGATGCCGAGCGGCCCCGGCGTTTCGATATCTACCGGCGCGTCATCGACGCCAACCTGGGTGCCAAAGACGTGAAGTATGACCTCACGCTGGGCTTGCTCGGCGAGATGCTCGATGGCGACATCGACCCCGATGAACGGGCCTGGGTGCTGGCGCGGCAGGCCGATCTGCGGATCGCGATGGGCTTCACCGACGAGGCCATCACCAAACTGCTCCGCGCGATTCCGCGCGTCGAAGGCGTCTCGGCGGAACGCCAGGGCGAACTGCTGTTCCTGCTCGGCAAGGCCTACTTCGCCCTCGAACAGTTTCAGGCGGCATCGCGGCAACTGGATGCCGCGCTCGCGGTTCTGCCCGCTACGGCTCCCCTGCGTGCCGAGGCCCTGGCGATGGCTGGGCGCATCATGCAGGCATCCGGCCAGATTGCCGAGGCACGCGAGCGATTTGCCGAGGTTCGGGCGGAGTTCGCCAATACCAGTGTGCTGCTTCCCTCGCTCCTCGGCCTGGCGGAAACCGCTGCGGGCGAACGCGACGACGAAGGCGCGTGGGAGGCGTATCAGGAACTCGCGGCCGCGCTCGCCAAGTCCGGCGAATCACGACGCGATGTCACGCCCGAAACGCTCGGTCAGAGTCTGTTTGATCGGTTCCAGGACCGCGAAACCGCCGGGGAGTTCCACAAGGCCCTGCGCTATGTGCAGATGTCGGCGGAGGCGTTTGCTGGCACGCGGGCGATGCCCGCGCCGGTGCTCGATGCCCTCGCCCGCACGCACCGCACCGTAGCGGAGATGACCCTGACCGAGGCCCGCGAGACCGAGCACGGGCGACTGCCCATCGATCAGGTCAGCCCCGTCACCCAGGCCGAAGTGAAGCGGCATCTGCTCGACGCGGGTGGCTTTTTTCGCGAGCATGCGCGCCGCGTGGTGGTGGATGACGCGACCGCGTATCGCCGGTCGCTCTGGGCCGCCGCTGACGCGTTCGACCGCGGAGGCGACGCCGAGAACGCCAAACTCGCTTTCAAGACGTATGTGGACGACACCCCGCCCGATGATCCGCTGCACGCCGAGGCACGGTTCCGCTACGCCCAGTTGTTCGAGGCCGAGCGTGACTTCACCGCCGCGTCGGCCGAATATGCGGCGCTGGTGGAGGCCCGGGGCACCTCTGGTCAAGGCGTTGGTCCGGTGGCCGATCGCGCCATTGTGCCCCTGGCGCGGTGCTATTTACGCGACGCCATCGCGGACAACGACCGCCAGGCCGAGACGCTGCTCGAAACCGCGATCTCCGGTGCCAGCCTCCAGCCGGAGTCCGAGATTTATCGCGAATCGCTCATTGAACTGGGTGAATACGCCCACCGCGCGGGCGAGTTTGCCCGGGCCATCACGCGCTTGCACGAAGCGACCGTGCGCTATCCCTCGCACCCGCGTGCCGCCGTGTTCACGTTCAAACTGGCCGATGCCCATCGCCAATCGGCCGCGGCGATCGATCGCGAACTGTCCGAGGCGATGCCCCAGGCACGACGCGAGGAACTCGAGCGCCTCCGTGCCGAGCGACTCGACCAGGCGGCGGTCAACTTCCAGCGCGTGATCGATGCCGTGAACGCCAAGGACAAGCGACGCGTGACCGACCTCGAAAAACTGGCGCGCCGCAACAGCACGTTCTACCTCGCCGATTGCGCATTCGAGCGGCGCGACTTCGCCCGGGCCATCGAACTCTACGACGCGGCCCGCCAGCGCTACGCCGACGACCCGGCCTCGCTCGTGTCGATGGTGCAGATCGTCAACTGCTACGTCGCCCAAGCGCGTTGGACCGAAGCCCTGACCGCCAACGAACGCGCCCGACAGCACCTCGCGTCGCTCCCCGAAGACGCATGGCAATCCCCTGACGTACCCATGGAACGACGCCACTGGGAGCGCTGGCTGGATTCGGCCAACCTTCTCGATGCGCGAAGGCGTGCCCAGGCCACCGCGAGTGAACCAAGCCAATAGTTACACCATTCATTGATGACCATGGCGGCAGGATGCCGCTGAACCCACGCAGGAGGCGTGCATGATCTTTGCGAATCAACCATCATCCGGACCCGACGCATCGACCCCCGCCGATCGCCGACCGTGGTACGCCAGTCTCGCCGAAGGCCTGACGCTCCAACTCGCCGAGGCCGAACGGCTCGACGACCTGAGCGCCGCGCAACACGCAGCCCTGGCCGCGGGCGAGGTCGACGCCGTGCCCGACCTTCTCGACGCCCGCCAACCGGTGGTTGAACGCCTGTCGACACTCGCCCAGCAGTGCGAGCCGCTCGCGGCGCGCCTGGCATCATCGTGGAGCGCCGTTCCAGAGATCGACCGCGAGAATCTCTCCGCCGCCGTCGCACGGCTCGGCGAACTTATCGCCGCCATCAGCGCCCGCGATGCGGAAGACCGTGTTTCGCTCGAGCGCCATCGCAACCTCGTGAGTGAGCAGATCGCCGGGCTGGATCGTGGCCGCGGTGCCGTCGGGGCGTACCTGGCCGAAGACGCCACACCCCATCGTGCGTTTCAGGATCGGGAGGGTTGAGCATGCCCGCCACGGCTTCATCATCCGGGCACACCCCGATCGCGCTGGCCGTGCCAGCATCCACCAAGGCTACACCATCGCCATCTGATCGTGATGCCGCACCGGCCCTCTCGGCTCCCGAACTCGCGCAGTTCCTCGGCGCGTTCAACGACGCCGCCGCCCGTCTGCAAGCCACGCACGATGCTTTGCACGCCGAGGTGCGCGCACTCAAGGCCGAACTGCTCGAAGCCAACCAGCAGGTCGAGCGTTCGCGCCGGCTCGCCGCGCTCGGTGAAATGGCCGCGGGCATCGCCCACGAGGTCCGCAATCCGCTCGGCTCGATCCGCCTATACGCGCGCATGCTCGACGATGATCTGACCGACAAGCCTGAATCGCGCACCGTGGCCCGCAAGATTGCCGGCGCAGTGACCCGCCTTGACGCCGTCGTGGGGGATGTGCTCAGTTTCGCCCGCGAACTGAAGCCCCGCCCCGTGCCCGTCGATTCCGGCGACCTGCTGCGCGAGGCCCTTGCCACCGCGCGAACCGACGACTCAGTTTGGCACACGGTCGAAACCCACGTCCCCACCGGCCCCGGCCCGAGCGTGTCGTGCGATCCCGCCCTCCTCCATCAGGCACTGGTCAACCTCATCCGCAACGCGGCGGAAGCCATGGCCGAGCACGCGATCGCGTCGCCCGCCGCGCCGCGCGTACTGACGCTGGACGCGAAAGTCCGCCGCGGCCGCGCGGCTCCAGGCGTCGCGCTCATCGTCCGCGATTCCGGCCCCGGCATCCCGCCCGACGTCATGAAACGCATGTTCAACCCCTTCTTCACCACCCGCGCCTCGGGCACCGGCCTCGGCCTCGCCATCGTCCACCGCCTCGTCGACGCCCACGGCGGACGCACCATCGTCACCAACGTTCGAGGAACCAGCGGCATCGCCGGGGCACAGGTTGAGTTGGTGCTGCCGATCACGCCTGCCCAATAGCCGCGCTCTGCCAGAATCGGGTTTCCTGGGTACCGCGACTCTCCGAGTCGAGTAGTGTCCCCGTTCGTCTCCGACACTCGATGCCTCGATGCCGCGTGCCGCATGCCTTCTTGTTTTCGCATCTTCCCCGCACCCGTCTGTGCTTCCGCTGTGCCCCCGTCGATGGTGACTCGCATTCAAAACTGGTACGCTCCGTGTTCCCGGAGCCAGCCATGCCCTCGTCATCCACCGAATCACTAGCACCCCCCGCGTCATCGCCCGCCGCGCCGCCTTACGCCCCACCCAAAGGCGCGCGCAAGACCATCGCCGTCCCCGCGCTCGGCTCGGGTCGCGCCAATCGCGTCCGCGCCGAGGCCGATTGGCTCGTGATCCGTGAGCACGGCATCCCCGTCGCCGAGGTCTTCTTCACCAGTTACCAAGCGGAATCTCCATCACGCCGCGATCGACCCGTGATGTTTCTCTTCAATGGCGGCCCGGGTGCCGCGTCCGCCTTCCTGCACATGGGCACCGCCGGGCCCATGCGCGTCGAGTTCGGCGATCACGGCAGCGCCCTCCCGCCCCCGGCCAGCGTCGTCGCCAACCGCGAAACCTGGCTCAAATACGCCGACCTCGTCTTCGTTGACCCCGTCGGCACCGGCCTCAGCCGCACGGTGGCCGAGGCCCGCCTCGAACAACAACCGCCCGAGCCCGACGACGAGAAACGCGAGAAGCGCCTCAAGAGTGTGCCCGACGCGACCCGCGGGTTCTTCAAGATCAAGCGTGATATCGACGTCCTCGCCGAGTTCGTCGCCGCGTTCCTGTCGCGCGAGAACCGCTGGCACAGCCCCGTCTACATCGCCGGCGAGAGTTACGGCGGCTTCCGCGTCGGCAAACTCCTCCGCGCCCTCCCCGACCGCGGCATCGGCCTCTGCGGCGCGATGATGGTCTCCCCGGCCATCGACTTCCTGGCCTTCAACGGCTCCGACTACGACTCCAACTCCTGGCTCGCGAGCATCCCGACCATGGCCCTGGCCGCGAGTCATCACAAGAAATCGCGCGGCCGCTTGGCCTCGATGCCCCACGATCGCCTCGCGAGCGCCGCCGAAGCCTTTGCGATCGACGAACTCGCCCCCGTGCTCATCCGAGGCGACTTCGGCCCATCCACCACCCGCGCCCGCGCCTTCGCCACACTCGCCGATCTCATCGGCCTGCCGCTCGACCTCGTCGAACGCTTCGGCGGCCGCGTCACCATCGACATCTTCGCGCGCGAACTCCTCCGCGACCAGAACCTGCTCTGCGGCCTCTACGACGCCGCCATCACCGGGCCCAATATCTTCCCTCAGCGCGAAGCCGCGCAGGTCGAGCCCGATCCCACGCTCGCGGGCATCACGTCGTCGTTCACGTCAAGCGTAAACGTGATGCTCCGCCGCACCATCGGCCTGCAGACCAGCCGCGAATACCACCTGATGAACCACAACGCCTGGAAGCAGTGGGTGGACGATCGTGCCGATGGCTATTGGCACAGGCAACTCGAATGCGCCGACGACACCCGCTACGGCCTCGCCGCCGTCCCGGGCCTGCGCCTCCTCATCGCCCACGGCACATTCGACCTCGTCACCACGTTCACGTCTTCAAAGATGGCCGTCGCGTGCATGCGCCTGCCGTCAAGCATCGCGCCGCGCGTGCAACTGAAGAACTACGCTGGCGGGCACATGTTCTATACCTGGGCCCAATCGCGCAAGGCCGTGCTGGCGGATGTTGGACGCCTGTGCGGAGCGAAGGCGAGATAAGCCGCGCGGAAGGACGCCGACTCAGGTCTGCCCCGCCAGCATCGCCTCCGCCGCTGCCTCCGCATCAATCTCCACCGGCGCGGCAGGCACGGGCACCAGGTTCTCACCCCCCAAGGCTGAGAGCCGCTGAGCCACGTCGCCCACAAACGACACCCGCAGCCCGAAGTTCTCGCCCACCTTCACCGCGCGCCCCGTCGCCACCACCTTGTTGTTCACCAGCAGTTCGAGTTCGTCCTC
Organism: uncultured Phycisphaeraceae bacterium; assembly: GCA_964588585.1. Lineage (GTDB taxonomy): Bacteria > Planctomycetota > Phycisphaerae > Phycisphaerales > UBA1924 > JAEUIX01. The sequence goes on along the minus strand of CAZPPX010000001.1, from coordinate 277,024 downwards.
GGCACTCTTGGGCAACTCGATGATCGCCCCCGGCAGCAACCCGGTCACGTCCTTCAGACGCATGTCTCGGGTGCCGAGGAGCACGATCAAGGGCACCTCAAGATTCAGAATCGCGCGCAGGTCGCCAGCCATGGAGTGGATATCGACCCAATCCTCCCGATCCGTTCAGGTTCGGAGCAGCAAGGGATTTCCCTTGCAATCCTTACACGCCAGTATCGCTTTTCTCCTTTCCCCAAGCAGGGTGCCCAGTTGCGACCCAGTAAAGTGCCTACTAAACTGCCTCGTCGTGATCCCTAAGGAGCGTGCATGACGACCAAGTCCGCCGTACGTTCCGCGACTCAATTCGCCTCCTCCGGAACCTCCAAAGGCAGCAAGCGTGGCTTCCTCATGGAGTTCATCCGCCGCCCGGGCGAAATCGGCTCGGTCATCCCCAGTTCCAAGCACCTCGCCCGCCAGATGATCGGCCTCGCAGGGGTTTCCAAGGCCGCAGTCGTCGTCGAGTTCGGCGCTGGCACAGGTCCGATGACCGGTCACATCCGGGCCGCGCTCAAGCCCGGGGCCACTTTTTTCGCCATCGAGATCAACCCCAAACTGGCCGCCCTCCTCCGCCAGCAGCACCCGGGCGTGAAGGTCTTTGAGGGCTCCGCAGGAGACCTCGAGCAGTACTGCCTTCAGGAAGGCGTCAAGCCCCCAGAAGAAGGCGGCGGTGTCGACGCCATCGTCAGCGGCATCCCCTTCGCCTCGCTCCCCGAAGGCGTCCAGCGCTCCGTCCTCGGGGCCACCCGCCGCATGCTCAAGCTCGGTGGCACCTTCGTCACCTTCGGCTATCCCCCTGGGCTCATCACCCCGGCCGGCCAGCGCTTCCACAAGATGCTGCCCGAATACTTCACTTCGGTCGAGCGCACCTCGCTGGTCTGGCGCAACGTCCCCCCGGCGTTCTCCGTGGTCTGTCGCCGCTGATCGCCTACCGTGAGCGCCGGACGGAGCGGTTTCCGTCCCTCGCCCGCAGGAGTTGCTCATGAGCCAGGTGCCGACCCCGACTGCCAAGGGCTACGCACCCGTGGGCGTGACGCAGTTCAGCATCTTCCTCGAAAACCGCGTGGGCAAGATGCTCGAGATGACCAAGGCGTTTGACGACGCCATGGTCCGCATCTGTGCCCTCTCGGTTCACGACTCCACCGACCATGCCGTGCTGCGGCTCGTCGCCAGCAACGCCGGCGCGACGCGCGCGGTGCTCCGCAATCAAGGCCTTTCGTCCATCGAAACGGAGATCCTCGTCGTCTGCCTGGATTCCGAGCACTCGCTCAGCCGCATGTGCCAGTTTCTGCTGGGGGCCGAACTGAACATCCGCTTCGCGTATCCGCTCATGGGCTGGGTCGGCGCGCCGGCTGCCGTCGCCCTGGGCGTGGACGACATGACCCTCGCTGGCCAGATCCTTCGCCGAAAGGAGTTCCGCCTGCTGGGCGAGGCCGACCTGCCCAAGTACGAGGACTGATTCCTACTTTCCAACCTGCTCCCGGAACCAGCCGCCATGCCCGAGCCCGACTACGAGAAACTCGGCAGTTTCTATCTGGGCAAGGCCTACGACCCCGATACCCGCACGCGCCTGCGCGACCTCGTCCTCTACGACTCGCGCGATCTCGTCACCCATGCCGTGTGCGTCGGCATGACCGGCAGCGGCAAGACCGGCCTGTGCATGGGCCTGCTGGAAGAAGCCGCGATCGACGGCATCCCCGCCATCGTCATCGACCCCAAAGGCGATCTCGCCAACCTTGCCCTCACCTTTCCCGACCTGAAAGCCTCCGACTTCACGCCCTGGATCGACCCCGACGAAGCCCGCGCCAAGGGCCTCGCTCCCGAAGCCCTTGCCCAGCAGCAAGCCGACCGCTGGCGCGCCGGCCTGGCCGACTGGGATCAAGACCCCGCGCGCATCGCTCGGCTCCGCGCCGCCGCCGAGGTCCGCGTCTACACGCCCGGCTCATCCGCCGGCCTACCCGTCTCTGTCCTGCGCTCGTTTGATCCGCCGCCCCGCGCCATCCTCGATGATGGTGAACTCTTCCGCGAACGCGTCGCCACCACCGCCACCGGCCTGCTGGCCCTCGCGGGCCTCGAAGCCGACCCGCTCAAGAGCCGCGAGCACATCCTCGTCTCGGCGGTGCTGTCGTCTGCCTGGGCGACGGGTAGATCCCTTGACCTTCCCGGGCTCATTCACGACGTGCAGCAGCCTCCCTTCGCCAAACTGGGCGTGATGGAAGTCGAATCCGTCTTCCCCGCACAGGAACGCTTCGGGCTGGCGATGGCCCTCAACAACCTCGCGGCCTCCCCCAACTTCAACGCCTGGACCCAGGGCGAATCGCTCGACATCCAGTCCATGCTCTGGTCGCGCGAGGGCAAGCCACGCCTCGCGGTCTTCTCCATCGCCCACCTGGGCGACGCGGAGCGCATGTTCTTCGTCTCCATGCTCCTCAACCAGGTGCTCGCCTGGGTGCGCCAGCAATCGGGCACGTCCAGCCTCCGTGCGCTCCTCTACATGGACGAGATCGCCGGCTACGTCCCGCCCGTCGCCAACCCACCCAGCAAGCGGCCCCTCCTCACGCTCATGAAACAAGCCCGCGCCTTCGGCGTGGGCGTCGTCCTGGCCACCCAGAACCCCGTCGATCTTGACTATAAGGGCCTCTCCAACGCCGGCACATGGTTCATCGGCCGCCTCCAGACCCAGCGCGACAAGGACCGCGTACTCGACGGCCTCGAAGGCGCCGCCGCCGCCGCGGGCGCGGGCTTCGACCGCGCAGGCATCGACCGCCTCCTCAGCCAGTTGGGCGCACGCGTTTTCCTCCTCAACAACGTGCACGAAGACCGACCCGTCGTCTTCGAAACCCGCTGGTGCCTCAGTTACCTCCGCGGCCCAATGACCCGCGAGCAACTGAAACTGCTCGCGGCTTCAAACGGCGCGAGCGCCACCAGTGGCACAGGCGTCCCGCCTGTGTTCCCGTTGGGTTCGACTGCCCAATCTCCAACGGTCACGCCATCTTCAATCTCAAATCTCAAATCCCCTTCCTCAACTTCACCTTCATCCTCCACCACCCGCCCTGTTCTCCCTCCCGACATCCCCCAGTTCTTCCTCCCCCTTTCCAACACCACGCAAACACCCACACGCTATCGCCCCATGATCCTCGGGATCGCCCGCGTCTATTACGCCGACGCCAAGGCCGGCATCGACCTTGAGCACGCCGTCTCCCTCCTCGCCCCCTGCGGCACAGGCCCCATCCCCGTTGATTGGGAAGCCGCCGACGAATGCGAACTCACCGAACAGCACCTGCTCACCACACCACCGGCTTCATCGTCAACCACCGCCTTTGACGCCGTGCCCGCGCCGGCCTCACGCGCGAGGTCGTTCGAGGAGTGGAAAAAGAGCCTTGTCGAAACCATCTTCCGCAGCCGCGTGCTCACGCTCTTCCGCTGCGCGTCGATGAAGCAGGTCTCCGCGCCCGGCGAAACCGAGCAGGCCTTCCGCCTCCGCCTGAACCAGATCGCCCGCGAGGCCCGCGACCAGGCCGCCGACCGCCTGCGTGCCAAGTACGCGCCCAAGGCCCTCGCCCTCGAAGACCGCCTGCGTCGCGCCCAGCACGCCGTCGAGGTGCAGAAGCAGCAGGCCAGCCAGGCCAAGGTGCAGACGGCCATCTCCTTCGGCTCGGCGGTTCTCTCCGCGTTTCTCGGGCGAAAACTAACGTCCGCCGGCAACGTGGGTCGCGCCGCCACCGCCGCGCGGGGCGTGGGTCGATCCGTGGCCGAATCCGCCGATGTCGGCCGCGCGGAGGAATCCGTCGAGGCCGTCCGCGCCCGCCTCGCCCAACTCGAAGCCGACATGCAGACCGAACTCGACACGCTCGCGGCCAAGTGCGACGCCGCGGGCGAATCGCTCGACGAGATCACGATCAAGCCCCGCAAAAACGCGATCACGGTGCGGGCCGTGGTGCTCGCGTGGATGCCTGAGTAACACATCCCCACCGTGCCACTGGCGTGCCCGGCTTTGCGGGCTCGTCAGTGCTCCGGCGAAGGCGGCGAATGCGCCCAACCGCACTGGCGACGCGGTCAAATCACCGCCCCCCACGCCCCCAGTGGCACACGCTTCATTGATGGTCCTCACTCCCCCCCACGAAACAGCGCCGCGCACGCCGTAAACCCGTGCGTCGTCGTCATCGGCCCGGCGGGCCCGATCTCGCCCGACGCGAAGAACCCGGCAATCGGCGGCATCTGGGCCGGAGCATCGATCGCGCGCCCGGCCCGTGCCCGCGCCTCGCCCGGCGGGCCATCATCAAAGAGCCTCGCCAGCGCCGCCGCGTCGTGGTTGGGCACGTCAAACATGTGCCGCCCGCGCCCGCTGCAGGTGAACAGCAGCGCTCCCGCCGGCGGCGGCGACAGGCGCTGCGCGTCGAGCAGCATCGCCAGATCGGCGCTGGCCGACGCCGCGTCGCGCACATGGAACCGCACCGTCTGCCCGACCCGCAGTTCGTCGTTGAGCGAGATCTCGCCGCTCTCCTTGCTCACGCCCAGCACGCCCCGGATCAAGTAGTCGCCCCGCCCGAAGCGCTCGCGGTATTCATCCGCCACGCGCCCGACGAACACCCCGCGCGAGAGCAAGGCGCGATCCTCTTGGGGCAGCGAATCCACCGCGGCACTCAGCGCGCTCAGGGCCGTGGTCGGGCCTAGCCGGGCCAGCACATTGCCGCGGGCCGCGGTCACGATCAGGTTCGGCCCGATGGGCCGGCAACCCTGGCTCACCACGCTCTCGACACGGATCGGCCCCTGGAGCGACACGCCCGCGAGCCCTTCGTGCAGCACGCGGTCGTTGAGCACCATCGCGTTGCCCCGCGGGCGGCGCGATGCCGAGAGCACTCCGCCCAGCACCGGCCCGGGCACCTCGCCCAATCCCTGAACCCCGGCCTTCGACCACGCGGATCGTGCCGCGTCAAACCCCGCCAGCACCGCGGGCAGCCGAACCGTGAACGGGTCCACCAGCACGAATGTCGCGCGATGTTGGGGGCCAAATCCCACCGCCGTCGCAAGCCGCGCCTGGTCCTCGATCGGCAAATCGCCCTTCGCGGCCGCTTCATCCGGCCCCGCGCTCGCCCAGTATTGCAAGGGCAGGTCGTCGCTGGCAAAGGGCACGCACGTCACGCCCGGCGCGTCGAGCGCCAGAATCGCCAGCCCGGGCTGGTCCTGGTGCTCATTGGCCCCGGCGATCACGGCACCCGCCGAACCAGCCAATAGCGTGCGCGGCGAAAGACGCCTGGCCGCCGCTGCCGCGGTGGAACCCAGCGTGCGCGTCCAGCCGGACGTCGCAAAGAGCATCATCAGCGTGCAGCCGCCCGACGAGCCCAGTTGACCCGCCGCCCGTTCGGCCGCCTCGATCGCGCCTTCCAGCCCCTCGCGTGTCGAAAACCCCGCGCCCATCCGCGGCACCACCGGCACGCTCGTCGGCACCGGCGCGCGAGCGGGCACCGCCGGGGGCGACGGCGATGAAACATCAGATTGGCCCGGCTTGGCCATGCGGGCAGTCTACTCGAACCCGTCTCCTCGCGGGCGGCGCCACATCAAAATCGGGTGAACTCGTGACGCTTCCCGCGCCCTGCAGATTTGCGCTTGCCCCGGATTCCCACACGCCCCACCTTCCGGTCCAAGTCGTCCAACAATCAGCCTGGATAGCGACCCCGGGGGATTCGGGCAACGTAGGAAATACACCATGATCGCGCGTCGTTGCGTGTGGATGATTCGTTCGCTTCTCGCCGCCAGCGTGCTCAGCCTGCCGGTTCAGGCCGCGCTGGCTCAAAGCGACCCGGCGAAACCGGTTTCACCCGTGCCGCAACGCGACGTGGGCCCGGACAAAGCCCGCGAGTTCAAGACCGCGGGCGACCTGCTTGAGGCCCTTGAAACCGCTGACAAGGGCCTGCGCACGTTCAGCGCTGGAATCCGTTACACCAAGGTCTTTGCCGAGATTGAGGGCGGCGACACCCAAGCCTGGCAAGGGAAACTCTACTTTGATGTGAAGCCCGATGGCCAGGCCGTCGGACCGGATGCCCCGACCCGCAAGCGATTTGCGGTGATCTTCGACACGCTCATTGTGGGGGAGCGCAAACGCGAAGAGTCCAAGCACCTGATCTTCGACGGCGAATACCTCGTCGAGCGCAACACCCGCGACAAGCAGTTCCTGAAGCGGCGCGTAGTGCCAAAGGGCGAACGTACCGATCCCCTGCGACTGGGGGAAGGGCCGTTCCCGCTTCCCATCGGGCAGCGCAAGGCAGAGATTCTCAAGCGCCTGGACGTGGAACTGCGCCCGTACGAAGACGGCCTGGAAGGCCTTTCACCCGCCGCCCGCGAGCGGTACAAGGACACCGTCCAGTTGCGGCTGGTTCCCAAGTTCCAGACCCGCGACGGGCGCGACCTGCAGGAAATCCGCATCTGGTACCGGCGCTCGGATTTGCTCCCGCGCCTGGCGCGCACCAAGTCCGTCGAGGGCTCGACCTCTGAGGTGCTGCTCATCAACCAGACCGTGAACGAAGAGATTCCGGCCAGCGTGTTCAGCGTTGAGCCGCCGACCGAACCCGACTGGTCGGTGGACATCCGCGAGCAGTTCCGGGGGCCGACCGAAGACGGCGAACCGCCCGTGACCCCGGCGCCCGTCCCGCCCGCCACCACGCCCGGTAACGCGCCCGCCACCATGCCACCGGCCACCCCCGCGCCCGCGCAGCCGCCCAAGCCCTGACTCATTCTGACCCACCCTGACCAACCGTTCAGCGATTCCCGATGAACTTTCCCATGCGCACCGCGCCCACCGCAAAGATTCGCCCAGCACCGCTTCTCGCGGTGTTCACGCTCGCGATTGTCTCGGCCTCAGGCGCGACGGCGCATGTCGGCACATTCAACGCTCCGCCTCCCCCGCGTCCGCCCGAACCGACCCGCAGGCCGATGGAACCACCCGATTCCTCGCCCGCCGTGTTGGAGGCGATCGCTGCGCCGTTCCTGACGCCCGAAGAAGCCAAGAACCTCCGTGTCTTCCACGGTACCGCCACGCCTGCCGATCTGGATACCCCCGCCCGCCGCACGGCCTGGGCCCTGACGCGCGGCACCTACCTCGATCCCGCATTCGATGCCACGGACGCCCCGCCACTCGATCGCGCCGAAGCGCTGCTGAACCGAGGCGACATCGCGGCGGCCCTCGCCCTCATCGAGCAGGATGGCTCGATGCGGGCCGTGCGATTGCGCGTCACCGGCTACGCCCTGCTCGGCCGACCTGAAATGGCCGTGGCTTCCGTCGAGCCCGCCTTGATCCTGATCCGTGCAGGCACCTCCGACTCCGCCGGTGACATCGCCCACGCCGCCCGTGCCGCGGCCATCGTCACGCGCTGGCGGGCCGAGCCGGGCGAACCCGGCGCGCAGCACAAGGCCATCATGGCGGCCCTGAAACGGGCCCGCGAGCAGGTCGACCGCCTGCACTGGCCCGTGATGCTCGCCGAGGCCGAGATTCTGTACGAAAAGGACAACTCCGCCCAGGCGCAGGAAGCGCTCCAGCAGGTGCTGGCGCTCAACCCCGCGTGTGCCGAGGCGTGGGCCTTGCTTGGTCGCATGGCCACCGACGCGTTTGACATGAACTCGGTCGAGTCGATCGCCACACGTCTTGAACTGCTCGCGGGTTCGCTCACCGATCCGTCCGCCGAAGCGCTGGCCGACGCCGCCGACGCGCCCGCACCGGCCGCCCCTTCACCGCTCGCCGCAAGCATCCGTATCCGCGCGATGCTCCGCCAGAACGACCCAGACCTCGCGGCCTCGCTCAGCGATGGGGCTCGTCGGGCCTATCCGCTCAATCGCGATCTGCTCGCCCTGGAAGCCGCCATCGAAGCCCTGCGCTTCGACCCGGCCGCGCTCGAAGAAAAACTCAAGGCCTTCACTCAACAATCTCCCGGCTCGGCCCAGGCCCTCTACGAAGCGGGCAAGGCGCTCGCCGAGGCACGCCAGTACGCCCCCGCGGCCGATCTGCTCCGTCGCGCCGCCGGTCGGCAGCCGTACTGGTCCAAGCCCCTCACCGATCTGGGGCTCCTCTTCGTGCAGAGCGGGCAGGACGACGAGGCCGGCGAGGCCCTGCTCGCCGCGACGGCACTCGACCCGTTCAACGTCCGCGCTGACAACTCGCTCAAACTCATCACCGAGATGCGCTCGTACCGGCGTGTCGAGAGCGACCATTTCATCGTCCGCTTCAAAGGCGTTGAAGCGGGCGGGGCTGGCGCAAACGCCAAAGATGGCGGTGGTGGGGGGGGCGGTGGTGCTGCCGACGCCCTCCTCGCGCGCGAGATGCTTCCGGTGCTTGAAGAAAACTTCCGCCGCGTCACGGGCAACCCCGACCAGACGCCCGGCGGGCTCGACTTTGCCCCCGAGGGAAAGACGCTCATCGACCTGATGCCCAACCACCGCTGGTTTGCCGTGCGCATCGCGGGCATGCCCAAGATTCACACCATCGCCGCGGCCACCGGCCCGATCATCGCCATGGAAGCCCCGCGCGACGGCCCCTCGCACAGCGGCACCTACGACTGGCCCCGCGTGCTCCGCCACGAATACACACACACCGTCGGCCTCGCCCGCACGGGCAACCGACTGCCGCACTGGTTCACGGAGGCCCAGTCGGTATTCCTCGAACAGTCGCCGCGCGACTTCGCCACCTGCCAGTTGCTGGCCCGAACATTCGAGAAAGACGAACTCTTCGACTTCGTGGCCATCAATCAGGCCTTCGTCCGCCCGCGCAAGCCGAGCGACCGCCAACTGGCCTACGCCCAGGGTCACTGGATGTACGAGTTCCTGGTCGAAACCTTCGGGGCCCGCTCGCCTCTGACCCTCATGGACCTCTATGCCAAAGGCGTGCGCGAGGAAGAGGCGTACCAGCGCGTGCTGAACATCTCGCGAGATGAGTTCATGGCCCGGTTCAAGCCCTGGGCGGAGAAGCAGTTGATCGCGTGGGGCATGAGGCCGCCCGCGGGCATGCCCACGATGAAGTCGCTGGTAGAGGCCGCGATGGCCGTGGCGGGTGGCGATTCGAAGGACTTGCCGGCTGACAAGGGCGAGGCCGAAGTCGCCGCAGCAGTGCCCACAGGCGACAAGCCTGCCACGGGCGAGCAACCAGGCCAACCCGACAATCCCGAAGCGGCCGAAGCGCCCGTCGCCGCGCGTCAGGCCGAGGTCACACCCGCGATCATGGATCGCTGGCTCGCCGACCACCCGAACCATCCTGACGTATTGGAACTGGCCGTGCGCCGGGCGCTCTCGGCCAACGCCAATACGCCCACGCTCGACATGGTGCCCCTGTTGGAGCGCTACGCCGCCGCGAGGCCTGTCGATCCGCTCCCGCACAAAACACTCGCCCGGCTGTACCTCGCGCTGCCCGCGCCCGCCACCCAACCGCCCGGCACCGAAGCCGCGCCTTCGCCCCGCGATGCGATCCCGCACCTGGAATGGCTCGACGAACGCGAAGACCGGGCCGCGACCTATGCCGATCAGTTAGCCGCCTTGTACGCCACCGGGAGCGAGGGCGAGCGCGATCTCCACCGCGCGTGGCTCAAGGCCCAGCGGGCGGTGCGCATCGGGCCCTACGAAGCCCGCCTCCGCGAGCGGGCCGCCGCGATCGCGCTGCTCCGCCAAGATTTCGAAACGGCCAAGTACCAGATCGAAGCGATGATCGTGCTTGAGCCTGACCGGCCGGTGCATCGGCAGAGGCTCGAAGCCCTGAATCGTCGTCTGGAAAGGTAGATCGAACGGATACCAACTTCCTCTCGCTCCCGCCACGGGGGGAGGTGACGTCCGAGCGACTTGGGCCGGGGTCACCCCCTAGACTTCCGCCCTGTTGCCCGGATCGATCCGCCCCGCGGCGGGCCAGTCGGGCTCCTTGTGTGTTGCCGTTGGCGGGCCCCCTCTGCGGGGGAACCAGTCGCGGTACCGCCACAAGGGGCTGATTGGTCCAGAACCAGGATCGTTCCGGGCATGTTGTTCGCGCTGTTCGCGGGTGAGGATTGTTCTTTTATGGTTGATGAGAATCTGATTGCGACCCTGATGTCCGACGCCGCCAGCATTCCCGATGCGGAGAAGATGCTGGCCAATGCCTATGGGATTGCCGTCGCCAAGGGCGACATGGCGAGCCTGCTCAACGAGCAGGTGAAGGAGATGGCGGCGGGCAGCGTGATGGACGGGACGATCGTCGGGTTCGCGGGCGATGACGTGGTCATCGACGTGAACCTGAAGTCCGAGGGCATGGTGCCCAAGGAAGAGTGGGAGAACTTCGCGTCGCTGAAGATCGGCGACCGCGTCCAGGTGCTCTTCGAAGGCATCGGGGAAGACGGGCAGATTCAACTGTCGAAGCGGAAGGCCGATCGGCAGATCAACTGGCAGCGCCTGGTGGACAACACCAAGGAAGGCGATGTCGTCGAGGGCAAGGTGCTCAAGAAGATCAAGGGCGGCTTGCTCGTCGATATCGGCGTGCCGGTCTTCCTGCCCGCGAGCCAGGTGGACGTGCGTCGCCCCGGCGACATCGGCGAATACATCGGCCGCAGCGTGCGCGCCAGCGTGCTGAAGATCGACACCGAGCGGAAGAACATCGTCATCAGCCGCCGCAAGTTGATCGAGGAAGAGCGCGAAACGGCCAAGAAGCGCCTGATGGAGACGCTCAAGGAAGGCGAACTGGTCACCGGCGAGGTCAAGAACATCGCCGACTTCGGCGCGTTCATCGACCTGGGCGGGATCGACGGGCTGCTGCACATCACGGACATGTCATGGGGCCGCGTGAACCACCCGAGCGAACTGCTCAAGATCGGCCAGAAGGTCGAGGTCAAGGTCCTGAACATCGACCGCGAGAAGGAAAAGATCGCCCTGGGCCTGAAGCAGAAGGAAGCCTCGCCCTGGGAGGAAATCGAGCAGAAGTACCCCGTGGGCTCGCGCGTGCACGGCAGCGTCGTCAACATCATGTCTTACGGCGCGTTCGTGCGGCTTGAGGACGGCATCGAGGGCCTGGTCCACATCTCCGAGATGTCGTGGACGCGGCGCATCAACCACCCGTCGGAAGTGGTGACGCCCAACCAGGAAGTCGATGTCGTCATCCTCGAGATCGACAAGAACAAGCAGGAGATCAGCCTCGGCATGAAGCAGACCGAGGTCAACCCCTGGGAACTCGTCAGCGAGAAGTATCCCCCGGGCACCGTCATCGAGGGCTCGGTGCGGAACCTGGCCAACTACGGCGCGTTCGTGGAAATCGAGCCGGGTATCGATGGGCTGCTGCACGTGTCGGATATCTCGTGGACCAAGAAAGTCACCCACCCCAACGAGATCTTCAAGAAGGGCGACATGGTCAAGTGCGTGGTGCTCGATGTCGACCGCGAGAAGCAGCGGATCGGCCTGGGCATCAAGCAACTGGCCGAGGATCCGTGGATCAACGCCATCCCCGAGCACTACAAGCCCGGCATGGTCATCCGTGGCAAGGTCACGAAGATCACCAACTTCGGCGTGTTCGTCGAACTGGAATCGGACCTGGAAGGTCTGCTGCACATCAGCGAACTGGCCGACCACAAGGTCGAGAACCCGCAGGACGTGGTGAAGATCGGCGAAGAAGTCGACGTCAAGATCCTCCGCGTCGACATGACCGAGCGGAAGATCGGCCTCTCCCTCAAGCGCGCCCAGTGGGGCGACACCGATCGCGGTGCAGGCGCGGCGGGCGCTGGCGGCGGCGGCGGTGGTGGTGGTGGGGGTGGCGAGAAGGCCGAGAAGCCCGGCAAGGCGGCCCCGACCAAGGGCGGCATGGACGCCCACGGCGCGCTCGGCACCGACAAGATCACCTTCGGGAAAAAGAGCGAGAAGGCCGAGTGATCGGCGTGCTTGCGGGAACGTGATCGGCGCATGACACCAGACGCCCGGGGGTTCATCCCCGGGCGTTTTCTTTGTTCCCTCGCGGCGTGCATCGCGCGGTTCGAAGGCTCGAATGGGTTGCGGAACCCCGCGAGGTTATGGGCGGATGGAAGGCGGCGGCTGAAGGCTGGTGGCTTGGTGGCTTGCACGCAGCCGGGTTGGATTCAGCACATGGCCATGAACGAGAGCAGGGCGAGAAGGGCGATACGCTGACGGTTCACGGTGAGGGTCATGATCTGGGCCATGGGCGGTCTCCGGTCTGGTCTTTGGTTGTGTGAGGCGGGGTCGGGGGGGCGAACGTGACAGAACAGGTTCAATCCATGTGCCAGCAACCGGATCATGCCACGGACCGTCGCTGCGGGCAAGAGAACCGCGTCGGACGTGGACGAGGTGTGTGGTTCTCGGGCGGGGGCGCTGCGTGCGGGCGACGCGCCGCGGTGGCGCGCCGAACCTGGGCGACGCGGCTGATGCTGGCCGGGTTGCTGGTTCTCGGGCCGGGACTCGTCACTCAGACGCTCGCGCAACGGCCAGCGGCGGCGACCAAAACCGGGCGGAGCGAGCCTGAGCCGCCGTCGCCCGGGGCGACGATGGGGGCTTATCGGGCCCTGCGGGAGTGGCTGGACGCATGGGCGGTGCCCGCAGCGGCACCGGTTGGTGCGGGGGGGGCGGCCAATGGCGCGGGGACGCTCCCGGCGTGCGCGGGCGCGGCGGTAGTGCTGCGCTATCAGGGCAAAACCGTGGGACGCGGGGGCGAACTGCTCTCAAGCGGCTCGGCGACGGATCGCGAATCGTCCATTGAGCGGACGATCTGGCGGGCGTTTTTGCAAGCGTTCGGCGAAGCCGATCGGCGGATGCCCGGGCCCAGGGACGCGACCCGGAGCGAGGCCCTGCGCGAAGCGGGCAAGGACGTGGTGGTGAGCCTGGAACTGGCGGGCGAGCCGACGCCGATCGAACCGAAGACGTTTGCCGAGATCGATCAGCGCGTGTCGCCGGGAGTCGAGGGCGTGGCGGTGCGGCTGGGGAACCGGATCGAGGCGGCGTTTCCTTCGGCGATGTTGCTGACCAACCAGACGCCCGCGGAAGCGGCACGCAGCCTGGTCGCGAAGATCACCGGCTCGGCTGAGGTGGCGCTGACCGAAGCCAAAGACCTGCGCGAGAAGACCAAGATCGCGTTCCTGCGATTCCGCGTGGTGCACCTGGCGCAGGTTGGCGCGGGGCAGGAGCCACGGTTTCTGACGCGCGGTGGGCGACTGGTGGAAGTCGGCCAACTCGACACCGCGCGGCTGCGGGTGCTGGCAGGCTCGATGGCGGCGTACCTGGGCTCGGCGACGCCCGTGCGCGAGGCGCCGTTGGGGCTGAGGGCCGGATACAGGCCCTGGCTGGGCGAGTATGAGGGCGAAGCCGCGCCGGCCCATCAGCAGGCGCTGGCGGCGCTGGCGCTGCGGCGCTATGCGCACGCGGCGTGGGCGGATCGCGTGAGTGCCGCGAAGGCGGCGGACCTGGCGGATCGCCTGCTGCACGAACTGGATGATGTCGACCTGAGCGAAACCGCCCCCTGGGAGCGTGCCGGGAGCGCGGCGATGGCGGTGCTGGCCCTGCTGGAGCCCACGGCCCCCGCGAGCGTGCGACCTTTGCCCGAGCCGCAGGCTTCGCATCAGGATTTGCTGGATCGCTGCACCAAACGTATGCGCGCGGCATGGACGAGCGGGGCGTTTGAGCCTGGGCTGGCACCCGGGGAGCAGGCGGCGGTAGCGGCGGCGTGGGTGCGACTCGGTGCGGCCGAGGGTGGGGGCAATGTCGCGGTGCGGATGGAGCCGCTGCGGTGGTGCTTGCGCGACGCGACGGCTGGGGGTGGCGGGGGGATTGCCGGGCTGATGCCGCTGCTGGGTTGGGCGGAGATCGAAGCGATCGGGCCGGACCATGCCCCACCCGCGGCGGTGGCGCTGCGGCAGATGCGCACGCAACTGTGGGTGGGCCAGTTGCGGAGCGACGCAGCCGGGGCGGACCGCGCGGACTTGGTGGGTGGGCTGGCGTTGGGCGGGCCGGGCTCGCTGCCCACGTGGGATGGGCTTCGGCCGCTGGCGTTCATGGCGACGATGCTGCGGATCCCGGCGCTGACGCCTCGGGAAGAAGTCGGCGGCGAAGTGGCTCGGCTGCTGCAAGCGGCGCGGTTCCTGCGGCAACTGCAGGCCGATGAGCATGTGTCGTGGATGTATGCCAACCCGGCCCAGGCGCAGGGGGGCATCCGTGCCGCGGTGTGGGACCAATCGATGCCGCCGGATGCGACGTCGATGGGGCTGTTGATGACGGTGGAGTTGCTGCAGAGTTTGGAAGCGATATCGGGGAAGCGATAAAAGGGAGTTGGCCGGGCACGCTGTCAACCGTTGTGCGAGGGCGTGGAATCTCCTACGCTGAACCCATGATCGCGCGAAACCGAGCCGTGGCGTTGGTGGTGCTGGCGCCTGCCGTGATGGGTGGGTGTGGCGGGAGCGAGCAGGTGTTGTCGGGCGGAGGCGGGGGGACATCCATCTCCGCGGAGGCCTTCCGGGGTGAAGGCGAAGGCGTGGCCACGCCGGCAGTAACCGCGTCGGAATCGACATCGGCGCGACCACCAACACGCGGGCCGCTCGTCGTGCCGGCAGCGATCGCCAGTGAGGGGATGCGGGACGTCATCGCGGCCGTTGGCGAGCCGACCAACCCGGTCAGCGCGTCGGCTGCGGCCTCGGGCGATGGGGTGATCGTCGAGGCCATGATCGGGCAGGTGAACGGGAAGCCCGTGTATGCCTCGCGGTTTCTGGCACCCCTCGACGCCCGGCTGCGGGCCAAGCGCGCCGAGACCCGCAACAACGCCGCGTGGCAGCGCGAGGCCGCGGGCATCATCGGCAAGCAGTTGGAAGACCTGGTGCGTGACGAGTTGTTCCTCGCCGAGGCGCGGTCGGAACTCTCGCCCGAGCAGCGGGCCGGGCTGTTTGCGTTTCTGAACCAGGTACGCGACACGCTGGCCAGCGCCTATGGCGGCAGCCGCGAGGAAGCCGAGGAACGGCTGCAATCCAAGGAAGGCGAGTCGTTTGAGGGCAAGGTGGAAAGCGAAAAGAACCGGGCGCTGGTCGCGTCGGTGGTGCGGAAGTACATTCTGCCTCGTGTCAACGTGTCGTGGCGCGATGTGACACGCCAGTACGACCGCGACTTTGCAACCTTCAACCCCGCTGCGGTGGCGTCCATTCGCATGATCGCGGTTCGAGAGACCAACGAGGAGGGCGCGAAAGCAATCGGCGACGCCCTCACGGGCGGAAAGTCCTTCGCCGAGGTCGCCGATCTGCCCGCCAACGTGTTCCCCCGCGGTGCAGAGGGGCTGGTCGCGGCAAAGTTTGACGGCGACATCGCCCAGGCGCGACTGTTCGAAAGCGACACCCTCAACGACCAGGCCCGCAAACTGACGCTCGGCCGCACCGTCGGCCCGTTTGACCATCAGCGCAACAAGGTGTGGCTGCACCTGGAAGAGGTGACGAGGCCGCCAGGACTGCCGCTGGAGGAGGTGCAGTTGAAAGTCGCCGAGGCACTTCGCGTTGGGAGGTTCAACGACGAGGCGAATCGGTTCTATGCGCGACTGAAGGAACGGGCCTCATTCACGGACCTGAATGCGATGGTCGTTCGGCTGCTCACGATCGCCACGGAGCGGTACCTGATTGCCGAGCGGATCAAGCCGTGAGCGGTCGAGCAGGCGGCCCGCGCGTGCCGTGGTCGATCCGGCTTCGCCTCTGGTGGCTCGAACGGCGCCTGGGCGGGAACCTACCCGAAAACAAACGGTTGGGCTACCTGGGCGAAGCGTGGGCCGCGCGGCACCTGCGAGGCGTGGGCTATCGCGTGCTGGCCCGCAACGTCATGACGGATGAGGGTGAAGCGGACCTCGTCTGCCGCGGGCCGGATGGTGCCTATGTAGTGGTGGAGGTGAAAACGCGGCGGGTAGACGTGGCCGGTGACACGGGCGCGATTCCGCCCGAGGCGTCGGTGCATGCCGACAAGCGGGATCGCCTGCGGCGGATCGCCCGAGCGTTGGCGAGGGTCAACCGCTGGGGACGCGCGCCGGTGCGGGTGGATGCGGTGGCCATTGAATGGCCGGATCGAGGCGAGCCAGTGGTTCGGCACTGGCTCGGGGTGGCGTAGGGGTCGAGGTTCTTTGAGGATCGCGCTGACCGAAACGCGGCTTCCCGCGCATGCGGGGGCTGTATCTCATAGGTTTTGCGCGCTTCGCGTTAAAGGCCATTGGAGCCCGGCTAAGGCCCATCGCACGGCGACCCTCCGACCCCCCCACCCACATGCGCCGGAGGGCGTATACGCGAACGGAAGGATTTGCGCGCAATGTGTGGTAGATCCGCCGCGGATTCTTGACGAAAACAACCGGTTGGCACGCCGCGTGCAGCGGCCGAGGCGCAGCGATTGGCGTCAGATCTCCCCAAGAACCTGTCACGCTCGTGGACACACACCCACCCTCAACTTTGATTGCCGCCGGGCCGGTTGGGTCGATATCCTGTTTCCATCGGGTCTTGAGGTTCGCGGCCTGTGGCCGCCCGATACGCATGACCGGCTCCCTGACAATCCTGCCTGACGTTCCCCCCGCGCCGACGCCCATCGGGCTGATCGCTGGCGGCGGTCGCCTGCCCATCAAGATCGCCGAGGGCTTGCGGAACACCGGCCATCCGGTACATGGCCTGGGGCTCATGGACCAGTACGACGCCGACCTGCCCGGGTTGTGCACGACGTTTCAGCCCGTGGGCATTCTGCGGGTGGGAACGTGGTGCCGCTTGTTGCGCAAGGCGCGGGTTCAGCACGCGATCATGGTCGGTCGGGTCGACAAAGCCAAAATCATGTACGACCCGTGGCGGCTGGTGCGCCACCTGCCCGACTGGCGGACCCTGCGTGGCTGGTACACCCACCTGCGGCATGACAAGCGGTCGCACGCCGTACTGGGCGTGATTGCGGACGAACTAGGGCGATCGGGGATTCACTTGCTCGACTCGACGGCACCGATTCCGGATCAGATGGCGACGGCCGGCGTGATGGGCACGCTGCACCCGACGAGCGAACAGCGGGCGGAGGTGGGTTTCGCGTGGCCGATCCTCGCGGAACTGCTGAGGCTCGATGTCGGTCAGTCGCTGGCGGTGCGGGAGCGCGACGTGATTGCGGTGGAGGCGATCGAAGGCACGGATCGCATGATCGAGCGGGCGGGGCAACTGTGCCGTCGCGCCGGATGGGTGCTGTGCAAGGGGGCGCGGGCGGGGCATGATCGGCGGTCGGATGTGCCCACGGTGGGCATCAAGACGATCGAGAACCTGCACGAAGCGGGCGGTCGGTGTCTGGCCTTGGCGGCGGGTGACGTGATCATGATCGACAAGCCCGCGGTGCTGGAGCGTGCCGACAAACTGGGCGTGGCGGTGCTGGGCGTGCCCGCGGCACAGGCCTAGTCGTGGCGGCGGAAGCGGACAACCCGTATGTGTCGCGGGGCGGGCTGAAACTGCTGCACGCGCTGGAGGCGTTCGCGCTCGATGTGCGGGGACTGGTGTGCGCCGACCTTGGATGCTCGACGGGCGGATTCACCGATTGCCTGCTGCAAGCGGGTGCACTGCGCGTGCACGCCGTGGATACGGGTTATGGCGTGCTGGCCTGGAAACTTCGGCAGGACTCGCGGGTGGTGGTGCACGAGCGGGCCAATGCGCTGCACTTCTTGCCGGCGGAGCGGGTTGACCTCGTCGTGATTGATGCGGGGTGGACGCCGCAGAAATTGATTCTGCCCGCGGCGCGTCGGTGGCTGGAGGCGGGAGGTGACAACCCCTCGGCCCCGGCGCGGGCGGGACAGATCGTGACGCTGATCAAGCCGCACTACGAAGATCGCGAAGTGGCGGCGGTGCACCGGGGCATTCTGCCTGATCGAGAAGGCGAGGCAATCTCGCGACGCGTTGCCAGCGAGGCTGAAGCGATGGGGTTTGTGGGAGCAGGGATGGTGCCATCGCCCGTGCGCGGGTCGGGGAAAGCGAAGGAAGGGGCCGCCAATCGGGAATGGCTGGCGCACCTCCGCGTCGACGTCGCGGCGCACTGAACGAGTTGCCCTGCGGTACACTGCCCGGGTGAACGGTCCACGATTCGCTGACGTGTACACGCACGCCCACGACATCCTGTCGTCGGTGCTCTCGGCCTGCGAGCCCGGGGCGCTCGTGACCAGTGCCCTGGCCGATCTCCCGCCCGACCCCGCAGTTCACCTCGTCGCGATCGGCAAGGCCTCGGTGCGGATGGGCATCGCCGCGGGCGCGGTGCTGGGTGAACGCATCCGGTTTGGCATATGCACCAGCGGGCAGGCGCGGTCGGGCAAGCCCACCGGGTTCCCCGCGACGGTTGGGCTGATGCACGCGGATCATCCCTTGCCCACGGCAGAGAACATCGAAGCAGCAGAGGCGGTGCGCTTTGCGGTCAGTGAGTTTGGTGCCGCGGCCAGGCGGGGCGAGAACGTGCTCCTGCTGGCGCTGATCTCCGGCGGCGGGTCCGCGCACCTCGCTTTGCCCGCCCAGGGGCTGGAACTCGAGCACCTGCGGGCCCTGACCAAGGGCCTTCTCACCAAGTCGGTCACCATCCACGAGATCAACACGGTGCGCAAGCACGGCGAACAACTCAAGGGCGGAAGGCTGGCGGCGCTCGCGGCACCGGGCAAGGTGCTGGCCCTCGTGCTTTCGGATGTGGTGGGCGACGCGCTGGACGTGGTCGCCAGCGGACCGTTCGCGCCGGATGCGACGACGTTCGGACAGGCGCTGTCGGTGCTGCGACGGTATGAACTCGCCGAGGAGCATTGGCAAGTCGCCGATCACTTCGAACGAGGCCGTGATGGCGAGCATCCGGAGACCCCCAAGGCGGGGGATCCGGCCTTCGCCAACGTCGAGCATCGGGTGATCGGCAACAACGACTACGCCGTGCTTTCGGCGTGCGCGGCGGCGGAACGGCTGGGGTTTCGCGTGGTGCGGGCGGGGTGCCGGACCACCGGTCAGAGCCGCGACGTGGGGGCGGCGTTGGCGCAGGAACTCAAGGAACTGCGCCACTGCGGGGAACGCGGAGTGGCCGTCGTGGTCGGCGGCGAAACCACCGTGGACGTACGCGGCAAGGGCGTCGGTGGTCGGAACCAAGAACTGGCCCTGGCGGCCGCGATCGAACTCTCGGGCACGGATCAGGCTGCGGTGATCGCCTTCGCGACCGATGGCGTAGACGGACCAACGGATGCTGCCGGGGCGATCGTGTCGGGCAGCACGGTGGTCGACGCATCGCGTTTGGGGCTTTCCGCACCAGCGCACCTGATGAACAACGATGCCTACGGGCTTTTAGCCCGGCTGGAGGCACACGGTCCGCAAACGCTGTTCAAGACTGGTCCTACTGGCACCAATGTGAATGACATTGCCGTGGCGCTGGCGTATTGAGGCGCGGGCGACGACCAGGCGGCATGAGCCGAGCAGAAAAACGCAGGACGCGCGGCCTGTTGCCCGATACATCCTTCCACGCCTCCGGTGCGCTCCTTCCCGGACGTGATACCGTTGGCGCACCGGCTCGTTGGAACTCCGCACATGCCCCGCTCGTCTTCTCCATCCTCCGCCCGGCTCTCGGCCCTCACCACCGGGCTGCTGCTCCTCGGCGTCGTCGCGGGCCTTGCCCTCGGACTTCCCGCACTCGAACGCCGGGCGGCCATCGTGAAACGCGAGCCGGTTCGGGTCGTCATCGAATGGCCACCGCTCACCGGCGCGTCAACCCCCGGCACCGCCACCGACTCCTGGCTCAGCGAGCGCTACCAGCAGCAACTCACCGCCCTCGCCCAGGAAGCCCTGACCGATAACCCCTTCGACCACGCCTCGCTCGAAGCCTCGGCCCGCGCGCTCGTCGACACCGGCTGGATCGTTCGCGTCCGGGCCATCCGGCGCGAATCCGGTGGTATCGTCCGCGTCACGGCTGACTGGCGCACGCCGGCCGCGGTGGTTCGGCATGGCGACTACGACCACCTCGTCTCCACCGAGGGCGAACTGCTTCCGGTGCAGTTCAAGCACGCCACCTCGGGCATGCGCGTGATCATCAACCCGGCGTTTCCGCCGCCCGAGCATCCGGGCGAGATGTGGGTGGGCGGCGATGTGCAGGCGGCGCTGGCGCTCATGGCCCATGTGCAGACGCACCCGGCCTGGGCGCAGGTCGCGGCGATCGATGCCGAGCGGTATGCCAAGTCGCACCGCCTCGCGTTCCTCACTGACCGCGGCACGCGCGTGGTCTGGGGCTCGCCCCCGGGCGAGACGCGCGTGGGCGAGCCCACGACGCGCCAGAAACTCTCGAATCTCGATCGCCTGATGACGGACCCTGCCTTTGGCCGGCGCATCGACGCCGGGCAGCCGCTGGTGGATCTCAGCAACCCGCGTGGCGTGATCATCGACGCTTCGGCCCAGCCCGTGCAGGTGCCGCTGATCGTGCCCGCCGACCATCGGCCGGGTTCGACGAGGCAGGAAGCCGAGGGTGAGCCGACCGACGCGTTGGACGCCGATGCCACCCTGGCCGAGGCCCCCACCGACGCGCCACGCTAAGCGGCACCTGCATTTGTTCATGCCCTCCCGCGCCGAACCCCATCAGCGGGCCTAGATTCATCCGCACGATTGTGTGATTGCGACAAGGGTTCGTCATGGAAATGCTGACTAAAACCGAGCGGGAATCGCTCGAAAGCCGCCTTGCTTTTCTGACGGGCAATCGCCCGGTGATCTCGCAGCGCATCGCCGAGGCGCGGGCCTTGGGCGACCTGAAAGAGAACGGCGATTACCACGCCGCCCGCGAGCAGCAGGGCATGGAAGAGGCCGAGATCCGCCGGATCGAAGGCCGGCTCGCCAACACCAGCATTGTTGATGAGTCGCAGCACAAGTCGGCGGGCATCGTGTTCATCGGGGCCACGGTGCGCCTGGCCGAGGAAGGCGACGATCCGGAACTCTTCAAACTCGTGGGCGAACCATCCGGCGCGGTGCCCGACGACGTGACGGAAGTGACGGCCACGAGCCCGATGGGCGAGGCCCTGACCAAAGCGCGCGTGGGCGAGACCATCGCGGTGCGCACGCCCCGGGGCGTGAAGCGGTTCAAGGTTGTGGAGATTCTGTAGCGCCGTTGTCCCCCGTGCCACTGACGTGCCCGGCTCTGCGGGCTCGTCAGTGCGAATCGCTCGGTTTGCTCCTTCGCTCCTCCGAAGGTGAAATCTCCTCTGCTCGCTGCTCTCCCACACACGGATCACACCACGAGACCCGACTCGGCGAGTTGGGGTACCCATATCCTCTTGACGGGTGTTCCGGACGGCGTAAACTGGTTTCCCCGAGTGTTGCTCGGGCCTCGGCCCCATCGTCTAGCCCGGTCCAGGACGCCAGGTTCTCATCCTGGTAACAGGGGTTCAAATCCCCTTGGGGTCATTTCTGTTGGTTTGCCGCGCCGTTCACCCGCGGCCCAACCCCCCAACCCACGGCCCAATCCGATGAGTGACCGACCCAGCCTGCCGATCGAGCCCAAGGCCACAGCCCTCCCCCTCACCGGCGGGGCCGTGGCGGTGGGCATGCCCGATGTGCAGGGATCGGCCGATCGCCGTCAGGTCGCCATCGACAAGGTCGGCGTCAAGGGCGTCACCTACCCCATCCGTCTCCGCCAGCGCGACGGCGGCGAGCAGACCACCGTCGCCAGCATCAACATGTATGTGTCGCTGCCCCACTACCAGAAGGGCACGCACATGAGCCGGTTTCTGGAAGTGCTGAACCAGTACTCCGCGGCCATCACACCCGATGAGATTCCCGCGATTGCCGAGTCGATCCGGCAGCGCCTCGACGCCGCCGACGCCCACTTTGAGGCGGCGTTCACCTACTTCATCCGCAAACTGGCGCCGGTGTCCAAGATGCCGGGGATGATGGATTATCAGGTGACGTTTGATTGCTCGGTGGCGGAGGGCAAGGCCGATTTCGTCATGGGCCTGAAGGTGCCGGCCACCAGCCTGTGCCCGTGCTCGAAGGAAATCAGCCAGTACGGCGCGCACAACCAGCGGTGCCTGATCGAGGCCCGCGTGCGGTTCAAAGGCATGCTCTGGGTCGAAGATCTGGTGACGACGCTGGAGAAGTCGGCGTCGATGGAACTCTTCGCCGTCCTGAAGCGGCCCGATGAGAAGTACGTCACGGAAAAAGCCTACGAGAACCCGAAGTTCGTCGAAGACATCGTGCGTGACCTGGCGCTCGCGCTCGAGAACGACGACCGGATCACCTGGTTCTCGATCAACTCGGAGAACTTCGAGTCGATCCACAACCACAATGCGTACGCCCTGCTGACCCGCGACAAGCGGTCGTGAGGGGCGAACACAGGGTCCGGCTTGATGCCTTGATGCCCCGTGCCCCGATGCCTTCCGGGTCATCGCTCATCGCCCCGGTCATCCACGAAATCACCCCACCCGCGCTGCCCGACCGATAACCTCATGGTCATCCTCGCGCGATCTCCGCGCCTTCACTCGGTCGCAGCCCCATGCCATCTTCACTTCTCAGCCTGTTCCATCGCCGCCTGTTGCTGCTGGGGCTCGTTCTGGCGCTCGCCGCGATCATCCCGGGCTTCCGCCTCATCCACCTCACCCTCGCCCGCGGCGGCGAACTGCGCGAGCGGGCCGAGCGCCGCCTGCAAGTTGAACGCCTCATCCCCACGACCCGCGGCCGGATCCTCGATCGGCATGGCCGCGTGCTGGCGACCGACTTGCCTAGTTATGACATCGCGATTGATTACGCGGTGATCACCGGGCAGTGGGCCTTCACCCAGGCCGCCCGGCACGCGCGGAAGGCCCATGCCGATCGATGGCCGGAACTGAGCCCGGTGGAGCGCGAGGCGCTCGTCCAGGACCAGGTGCCGCTGTTCCAGGCCCAGTTGCAGGATGGCTGGGCCACGCTCTCGCGCGTGTCGGGCGTGCCGATCGAAGAGATCGAGGCCCGCAAGAACGAGATCATTCGCACCGTGCAGTTGGCCCAGGCCGTGGTGGCGGAGACCGAGCGCCAACGCCAGGAGCGGCAGCGCCGCGAAGACGCCCTGGCGCGGGGCGAAGCCCTGGCGCTCGACGAAGCGGAAGTGCTCGGCCCCGCGCCCGCCAAGCCCCGTGCGCTCCCACAGATTCGCGAGCAGACCATCCCCCACGTCATCCTCCGAGGCGTGCGCGACCAGACCGCCTTTGCTTTCATCACCCTCGCGGAAGGCACCGCCGACGGCGGCACGCCGGCCATCCCGGGCCTTCACGTCGTCGATGCCACCACGCGGGCCTACCCGGGCGATCAGGCCGAGGTGACGCTCGATCGCGCGCTGTTCCCGGGGCCGCTGCGCAGCCAGACGCCCATCACGCTGGTGATGGATGGCGTGGCCTCGCACGTGGTCGGCAACATGCGGGCGACGGTCTTTCCCGAAGACTTGGGTTCGCGCCTGCAGGAGCGGCTCGATACCCCGGGCACGCTCCCCGACGGCACGCCCGACATGGGCTTCTACCGCGCGGGCGACACCGTTGGCGCGACCGGCATGGAAGCGTCGGCCGAGCCCGTGCTGCGGGGGCTGCGCGGGTCGAATCGTGAGGAGTTGGATACCGGCGCGGTGGTGCGCACGCCACACGAGCCGGGGAAAGATGTGCGATTGACGCTCGACGCCGCGTTGCAGGCGCGGGTGCAGGCGTTGCTCGATCCGCGCGCGGGGCTGACGACGGTGCAGCCCTGGCATCGGAACCTGACGGTGAGCGTCGGTCAGCCGCTGGCGGGCGCGGCGGTGGTGCTGGACGTGGACACGGGCGAGATTCTGGCCCTTGTGTCGTCGCCCTCGCCCCGCCGTGACGCGCAGGCGACCGTGGACACGGTGTACGACGACCCGCTGATGACGCCGTTTCGCAATCGCGCCGTCGCGGAGGCGTATCCACCGGGGTCGATTGTCAAGCCGCTGATCTACGTCGCGGCGGTGGCGGAGAAGGCCATCGACGCGTATCTGCGCATCGAGTGCACCGGGGCCCTGTACCCGAACCAACCCAACCGCCTGCGCTGCTGGACGCAGAAGGCGTTTCAGACGACCCACAACATCCAACTGGGCCACGACCCGGACGCCTCGGACGCGCTCATGGGCTCGTGCAACATCTACTTTTATCACCTCGGGCGCACGCTCGGGCCCGAGCGCATGATCGACTGGTTCAACCGCTTCGGCGTCGGGCGATCCATGCTCGATGGACGCGAAGTGGTGCACCCGCGGCTCGGCGTGGGCTTGCAATACGACGGCGCGGCGGGCGATCGCAAAGGCGTCTCCGCCACCTCGCTCGACGAAGCAACGCTGATGGGCATCGGCCAGGGCCCCATCGCGTGGACGCCCCTGCACGCCGTGGACGCCTACGCCACGCTCGCCCGCGGGGGCATCCGCATCCTCCCGCGTCTGCGCGAAGACACCGCGCCCGAAACCGTTGACCTGCGGCTTGACCCGCGCTCGATCCCGATCGCGCTCGACGGCCTGCGGCGTGCTGTCTCCGACGAGAAAGGTACCGGCCACCACATCACGTTTGAGGGTGATGATGGCCTGTCACACCGCGAGAACATCTTCACCGTGCCGGGTGTCGCTGTGTGGGGCAAGTCGGGCACCGCCGACGCGCCGCGAACGTATGCCCGGAGTCTTGAGCATGACCCGGATGACGAGGACGCGCCGCTTCAATCCAAGAAGCAACTCGATGCCCAGGGTCAGCCGGTGGTGCTGCGCGCGGGAGATCACTCGTGGTTCGTGGGCATGGCGGGGCCGGCGGGCGCTGGTCGCCCGCGCTACGCCATTGCCGTCGTGATCGAATACGGTGGCAGTGGGGGGCGCGTGGCGGGGCCGATTGCGAACCTGATCATGGCGGCCCTGGTGGAGGAGAACTATCTGCCGCGTGAAACGCCGCGCGAGGCCAGTGCCGCAAGCGGTGCCAGCGATTCCTCCGGAGCGCCGCGATGAGGCGCAAGTCCTTCATCCAGCGCGTCTTCGGTCCCCAGGCCACCGTCCTGCACTGGGGCTGGCTCTGCGTCGCGGCGGCGGCCGGGCTCACCGCGATGGGGCTGTACGCGATCGACGTGGCGTCGTCGCTCACGCCGCCCGAAGACCTGGCGGGAATGGCCAGCCGAACGCGCACGCAAGCGATCTTTGCCGCCGCAGGTGTCCTGTGTGCGCTCATGGTCGCCCTGCCCGATCAGCGCGTGTGGCGACTGCTGGCCTGGCCTGCGCTCGCGGCGGTCATTGCGCTCCTCGTGTTCGTCCTCATTCCCTGGGTGCCCGCGTGGCTCGTCCGCCCACGCAACGGCTGCCGCGGGTGGATCGACCTCGGACCGATCGACCTGCAGCCCGCCGAACTGGCGAAGATTGCCTATGTGCTGGCCGCCGCCGAGTACCTGCGGCACAGCCGTAACCACCGAACGCTGCTGGGCCTTGTGCCCCCCGCGATCATCACGATGATCCCGATCGGCCTCGTGCTGCTGCAACCGGACCTGGGCATGGCCATGCTCTTCGTGCCCGCGCTTTTCGCGATGTTGCTCTGCGCGGGCGCGCGGCTCAAGCATCTGAGCGCGGTGGTGCTGGCCGCGGTGCTGGCTGGGCCGATGGTGTATCCGGTGCTCAAGCCGCACCAGCAGCAGCGGATTCTGGGCCTGATGAAACAGGTGCGGGGCGACGCGGCGGCGGCGAGTGATCCGGATTTGTTTCAGGCCGTGACGGCCGTGACCGTCGCCGGTGCGGGCGGTGCCGGTGGTTACTCCGACGCGAAAGCCCGCGCCATCGTCCACTTTGCCCGCCTCCCCGAACGGCACAACGACATGGTCTTCAGCGTCATCGTCAATCGCTTCGGCGTGCTTGGCGGGCTGTTTGTCCTCGGCCTGTACACCCTCTGGACCCTCGGCGCGCTCCTCGCCGCCGCGATGACCCGCGACGCCTTCGGGCGACTCGTCATCGTGGGTTTCGCCGCCATCGTCGCCGCCCAGACCTTCATCAACGTCGGCATGAACCTGGGCATCATGCCCATCGTCGGCCTCACGCTCCCCTTCGTCTCCTACGGCGGCTCAAGCATGCTCACCGTCTGGATCATGACCGGCCTGATCACCGGCATTGCTCTCCGTCGGCCCGGACGGCTGTCGCGGGAATCGCTCATGTTTGAAGAGTGAGCGGTAAGATGGAGACTAACCACCGAGGCACAGACACACAGAGGAAGCACAGAGAAGAACGTGTCAGGCCTGGTGTCGTGCGACCGATGACGCGGTCCTCGTCCGGTCTCTCCACATGCTCACTCTGCGTCGCTCCGCGTCCTCCCAACCTCTGCGTTCGGTTCGGTGTTAAGGCGTAATGGTCACTACGCCAGCGGGTGTGAACGCCGTGTTGTTCGTCTCGTCGCCTTCAGCGACGCGCGCCTGCGAGTCGATCCGCGCCCCCACGCGATACGACCCCGGTGCCGGCGGCGCGATCCCATCCAACAGAATCGACAGCGACAGCGACCCATTCGACAGCGCCGCCAGCGACGCGATCGGCGTCACCCGCAGCACCACGTCGTCGGCATTACCAAACACGTCATCAATCGACAGCCGCACCTCGATCACAAACGCCCCGGCATCCGCCGCGCCGAGATTCTCATACTCCAGATCGAGATTGAGCATCTGCCCCGGCTGGGCCAGCGAGAACGACTGCGGCATCACATTCAACCCCGTGATTGCCAGATCAGGCCGGGCAAAGTTCGCGATCGTTGCGCTCGCCGAGGGCGCCGCGCCGACGCGATACGCCCCCGCCGCGAGGTTCACCATCACCGTCTCGTTGCCCTCGATCAGCAAGTCCGCCAGCGCCACCAGCGTGATGCTCGCGCTTGCCGCGCCGGCCGGGATCACCAGCGTGCCGCTGAGGGCTTCGTAGTCGCCCGCCGACGCTGTGCCCGCGAGGGTGTAGTTGATCGTCAGTGCCTGCGTGGTTGGACCTGTGCGCATGACCAGGAACCGCGCGGTGTCGGTGCCGTTTTCCGAGGCCATCGGGTCGGCGGCGCTGATCGTCACCGCCGGCTCGTTGTCAGTAATCGTCACCGTGGCCTGCCGCTGGGCCGCGACGGTGGTGATGCGGTAGTCATCGCTCGCATTGAGCACCAGGATCACCGTTTCCGCCGCTTCACCCACCAGGTCATCGAGAATGGACAGGTCGATCGTCGCTGTGGCCTGCCCAGCCAGGATCGTCACGGTTCCCGAGAGCGTCGCGTAATCGTTGCCGTCGGCGGTGCCTTCCAGGTGATAGTTCACCACCAGAGGGCCGGTAAACGGTCCGGTGCGCGTGACGGTGTACCGCCCGCCGTTCGCCGCCGCCCCGGCCAGTGTCTCTCCAGCCGCCGGGTCGCTCGCCGCGGCGCTCACCACCGGCCCGTTGGCGTTGATCGTGACCGTCGCCGCGCCGCTCGCGCCCGTCGCCGGTCGATAGCCCGAATCGCCCGTGATCGTCAGGATCACCGTCTCATCAATTTCCGCCAGCGCATCGACCAGCGTCGTGATCGTCACGTTCGCCGTCGTCGCGCCGGGGGCAAACGTCACCTGCCCGATCACCGGCACGAAGTCCGCGCTGTCGGCCGTGCCGGAGAGCGCAAACGTCACGACCAGCGTCGAGTTCACCGGGCCCGAGCGGGTCAGCACAAACCGCCCCGTGTCCGTCGGGCCCTCGGTGGCCCGCGGGTCGCCCGCCACCACGCTGATCACTGGCTCGTCATCCGCGATCGTCACGGTCGCCGGCAACGAGGGCGGCACCGCGCGATAGCCCGTGCCGCTGACCACCCTCAGAATCACCGTCTCCGGGCCCTCGCCCGTCGTGTCCTGCATCGGCACGATGTCGAGATTCACGAACGTCTGCCCGGCGGGAATCACCACCGTGCCCGAGAGCGCTTCGAAGTCAGCGCCCGCCGTGGCCGATCCCTCGATCATGTACGTCACCGTCAGCGCCTGGGCCGGGCTGCCCGAGCGTGTGATGACAACGCGCCCGTTTCCGCCCAGGCTCTCGCCGGCCGCGGCATCGGGCACCGTGGTCGTCACGGTCGGCTCGTTGTCGGCAATCGTCACCTGCCCATTGGCCTGCGTGCCGATGATGTACCCCGTGCCGGCCGCGAGTTGGAAGATGATCGTCTCGCCCGGCTCGCCTTGGAGGTCGTCGATCCCCTGGATCTCGAACGACGCGGTCGCGGCACCCGACGCGATCGTGATCGAGCCTGTCGGCGCGATAAAGTCCATCCCGGCCGTCGCCGTGCCGGTGAGCAGGTAGTTCACCGTGATCGAACCGACCAGGGCATTCACGCCCGAGCGCGTCACCGTCACCCGCGCCAGCGGGCCGTTCCGCTCCGTGGGAGACAGGCTCACGATCGAGAACATCACCGTCGGCTCATCATCCGCGATCGTGGCCAAGCCCGAGCGCGACGCCACCGCCGCGGGCAACCGATACCCCGCGCCGTCGGCCAGCGTCACGATCACCGTCTCCGGGCCTTCGCCCAGCAGGTCCTGCGTCGGCGCGATGACCAGTTCGGCCGTGAGCGCCCCGATCGGGATCGTGATCGAGCCGGTGGGCAGCGCGAAATCCGCGCCCGCCGTCGCCAGCCCGCTCAGCGTGTAGTTCACGATCAGCGCCTGCGTCGTCGGCCCCGTGCGGGTGAACACGAACCGCACCGGGTCACCATCCACCTCCCGACCCTGCGCATCCGACGCGCGGATCGTCACCGTCGGCTCGTTGTCGGCGATCGTCACCGTCGCCGCCGCCTGCGCACCCGCCACCCGATACGTCGGCAACGCCACCAGCGTCGCGATGACCGTCTCGCTCGCTTCGTTCTCCTGATCATCCACCGGGTTCACGGTAAAGAACGCCGATGCCGCGCCGGCGGGGATCGTGATCGTGCCCGACAGCGCCGCGAAGTCGCCGCCGCCCGCCGTGCCGCCGATGGTGTACATCACCGTGAGCGCCTGCGTCGTGGGCCCCGAGCGCATCACCGTGAATCGCCCAGGCGCGGCCGTTCCCGTCTCGCTTGCTGCGGGCACCGTCGCGACGATCGACACCGTCGGCTCATCGTCGGCGATCGTCACCGTGGCCGCCGCGCGGGCCAGGTCGATCCGATACCCCGTACCCCAGCCGATGTTCAGAATCACCGTCTCGGCCAGTTCCGCCAGCGCGTCGTCGATCGGCGTGATCGTCACCGTCGCCGTGGCGCTGCCCGCCGCGAAGGTCACCGTGCCAAACAGCGGCTGGAAGTCGCCGCCCCCCCCGCCCATCGCCGCGGTGCCGGTCAGGACGTAGTTCACCGTGAGCGTGCTCGCCGTCACGCCCGGCCCGGCTCGCGTGAGTGTGAATCGCCCGATGTTGGGCTGCCCGCCCCCCCCACCCACCAGCGTCTCGCCCGCCGCGGCATCCGTCACCGCCACGCTGATGGTCGCTTCGTTATCCGTGATCGTGCCCGTCGCGCTCGCCTGAGTCGTGCTCAGGCGATAGGCCGCGTTCGCCGCCAGCGACAAAATCACCGTCTCGCTCGGCTCCACCAGCACGTCATCGGTGGGCGAAATGCTCAGCGTCACCGATGTCTGTCCGGTGGGAATCACTACCGTGAGCGACGAAGCGAAGTCGCTGCCCAGCGTCGCCGTGCCGCCGAACGTGAAATGCACGGTCAGCGGCGCGGTCGTCGTTCCGCCCGCGCGTGTGAACGTGTACCGCAGCCCCGCCGAAGCCCCGCCGCCTTCCGCCGCCGTTGCGGTCGCCGCCGTCACCGAGACCACTGGCTCGTTGTCGCGGATGGTCACCGTCGCGCTGGAGCCACCCGTGGGCAGCCGGAATCGCGTATCCGCGTTCACCGTGATCGTCAGCGTCTCGTCCGCTTCCGCCACCGAGTCGTCGCGGGGGGCGATCATCACGCTCACGCTCGCCTGGCCGGCGGGAATCGTCACCTGCCCGAACAGCCCCGGCGTCGCGGTGAAATCCGTCCCGTCGTTGCTGGCGTTGCCCGAAAGCGTGTAGAAGATCGTGAGCGCGCCGCTCAGCGTGCCATTGCTGCGCGTGAACGTGAACATCGCGCCGTCGCCCGCCGTCTCGCTCGCCAGCGCATCCGGCGCGGTCACCGTCACCGTCGGCTCATTGTCGGTGATGTTCACCATCGCGCTCGTCACGGTGCCCAGCCGATACGACAGGTTCGCGATGAGCACAAACGCGACCACCTCGGTCGGCTCGGCCAGCGTGTCATCCACGATCAGCAGTTCCAGCGTCACCGTCGACGCGCCCGCCGCGAACGTCACCTGTAAGGGCACGCTCGCAAAGTCCGGCCCGGGCAGGCCCGTCGTCACGCCGCCGCCGACGTATTGGAAGAACGCGACCAGTTCGTTGGCCGTGGAGCCCTGCGAGCGTGTGAACGTGAAGAGGGCAGTTTGGCCACCCTCCGCCCCGTTGCGCGTCGCCGCGATGGAGACGATCGGTTCATCGTCCAGCATCGTCAGCGTCGCCGTGTGCTGCGTGGGGCTCGTTCGATACGTCGCGTGGTCGCTGATGCGGATGACGAGCGTCTTGTTCGCCTCGACGATCGCGTCGTCGATCCCGGTGATGGTCACCGTCGCCGTCGCGCTCCCCGCGGCGAACGTCACCATGCCCGTGAATGCCTCATAGTCGAGCCCCGCCTGCGCGTTGCTCGGGTTCACCGCCGAGTAGAAGATCGTGAGCGCTCCGGTGTTCACGCCGCCGGTGCGTGTGAACGTCAGCATCGCCGTATTGCCCAGCGTTTCGCTGAAGGTCGCATCCGTCGCGACCAAACTGATCACCGGCTCGTTGTCCGTAATGGTCACCGTCGCGATTGCCTGTGTCGGGCTCACCACATACCCATCGCCCCCGGCCACCGTCGCGATCACCGTTTCCGGGTTCTCCACAAACAGGTCATCGATGATGCTCAGATCAATCACCGCCGTGGCGGAGTTGGGCAGGAACGTCACGATGGCGCTCAGGGCCTGATAGTCATCGCCCATGAGGGCTGTGCCGCTGAACACGACATTCACCGTCAGCGCCTGCGCCAGCGGGCCCGTCCGCGTCAGCGTGAAGCGCCCGGGGTTATTCGTCTCGCCCGCCGCGGCATCCGTTGCCGCGATCCGCACCGTCGGCGGCGGCGCAATGACCACGCTCGCCGACGCCGAGCGATACACGTTGTTGGCCTCGTTGCTCTCCGTCACCACGTTGTTCGCATCAATCTTCGCCAGGATGAAGTACGACCCCGGCGCGATGCCAGTAGGAATGAAGATGGAGCCGGTTTCAGTGAACGTCTCGCCCGGCAGAATGCCACCCAGGCCCATCTCGGGAATCTCCTCCACCGAGATATCGTCCCCATCGCCGAACACGTTGTTGATCGAGAGCACGATCCGCGTGACGAAGTTGTCCGCCGCCGCGCTGCCCGTGTTGCGCACAGTGAGCGTGGCCGCGACTTCCTGCCCGGGCAGGAACGAGCCACTGATCGCCCCAAGCGTCACGCTCAGATCAGGAAACACCGGCACGCCCGCCACCACCACATTGGGCGTCAGCGTCGCGATCACGTTGTTCGCGTCGTTGTTCTCAACAATCTGATTGTCCGGATCGATCCCGATCAGCAGGTGGTAACTCCCCACCGGCACATCGGTCGGAATGACAAACGTCTCCGCCGTGGTCGATTCTCCACCGACCGAGAGCGCATCCCGCAGGAACACGCCAAGCAGCCGATCGTCCCCATCACCAAACACGTTGTTCGTCGACAGCACCACCCGCACCGCCACAAAGTCCGACGGCGTATCCCCCAGATTCCGGATCGTCAGCATCCCCCCGCTGATCGATGCCCCCGGCGCAAACGTGCCCGGCGTAAACGTAAACGTTCCCGACAAATCCGCCGCGAGCAGCGCTCGGTCTTCCAGATGCTCAAGCACCACGCGCGCATCGTCCCCGACACCCCCTGCACGCCGCCCCCACCGCGACCAGCGCGCACCCTCCGCCCGGCCTGCCGATCGCTCCAGCGCTCGAACGCTCAATGCTCGCTCACGCATCAGAACCCTCCCCGCTACCAGCATCGGCTGGTGACGACCCCATCTGCTTCGACCCGCCCCGGTTCGCCCCGCGTGCCCGGAAACCCACCCGCCCCCGCGCCCTCCAACCCCCGATCCATACAAACTGTACCGAGTTCTCGGCCCCTCGGGTGCACTCCACGCCAAAACCATTTTGGCCATTTGCCATTTGGTATTCGGCGAGTTGTTTCCCCTATCCTCCATACGATGCGACTTGCCCGGCCCAGCACGCTCTGGCGTGCCGTGTCTTTCGACCTCTGGAAACTGCTGCTCCTCACGGCAGCCGTGGTCGTCAGCGTGGGCGTCTTCGCCATCTCCCTCCGCCCTCTGGCCGAGGGCAAGATCGGCCCCGAAGACGCCATCCGCTTCATGCTCTTCGGCCTGCTCCCCATGCTGCAATACGCCCTGCCCTTCGCGGCCGGGTTCGCCGCGACGCTGGTCTACCACCGTCTGGCCGGCGACAACGAACTCGTCGCCGCCCACGCCGGGGGGATCAGCCACCGCACGCTATTGGCCCCGGCGGGCCTCGCCGGGCTGATCCTTTCGGGCCTGCTCTTTTTCCTGGCTGATGCCGCCATCCCTCGCCTGCTGCGGGCGATGGAAGAAATCCTGACCCAGGACGCGGTGCGCCTGCTCATCACGCCCATCAAGCGCGGTGAGTCCATCCAGTTCGGTCCACGCGTGCAGGTCTACGCCGATGATGTCGCCTCGCCACCCCCCGCCGCGGGCGACCAGGCCGCCGAGCGCTACGTTCTGTCGGGCGTGGTCGCCATCGAACTGGACGAGACCGGTCGCGTCATCCGCGAAGCCTCGGCCCGCACCGCGTATGTCTGGATTCACCGAGCGGGAGGGATCGGCGCGGGTACCGCCGACGCGCAAGCGCCCGCACCGGCCTCGACCGCAAGCCCCAGTTCCTCCGGCACCACCGTTGTCCTCCGCCTGCAGGACGCCACCAGCCAGGAGCGTGACCCGGGCCTGCGGGCCGCCGATGACACCACCATCGTCTACCGGGTTCCCAACTTCTTCAGCGACGACCCCAAGTTCCTCACCTGGTCACAGTTGCGCCGCGCCACCCGCCATCCGGAGATGATGAACTGGATCGACCGCCAGCGCCAGACCGTCGCGGCCTTGCTCGACGAGCGCGCCGTGGTGGAGGCGTTGTCCGGCACGCTCGCGCGCGACGGCCGCGTCCGCTTCACCGACCCCGCAGGGCGCGAGATCACCGTCAAAGCCGCTCGGCTGGGCGAGTTGGTCGCGGGCAAGGGCTGGTCTATCGAGCCCGCACCCAACGGCACCAACCCAAGCCAGATCGAAGTGGTCACGGTGCTTGCCGAAGGCCGGGCCCGCGTGCAGCGGGCCCGCCGCGCGTACCTCTCCGCACCCGCCGACGAATCCAGCCCACCGGGCACCGTGCACATCCGCCTTGAAGCGGTCTCCACCGGGGCGATGTCGGCCATGCCCAACGCCTCCGAACCCTCCACCGTCATGGACTCCGCCAGCGGCCAGATCAAAGAATGGTCCCTTGCCGGCCTCGTGCCGACCAGCGTTTCGCTCCCCAACTCCGAGCGTTCGAGCGTCACCGATCTCATCGCCCGGGCCACCGCCGCCGCCGCTCCCGGTTCGCGCCTCGCGGAAGCCACCACCAATCTCTCTCGCCAGACTCGCAACCTCGAACGCGAGATTCTCTCCAAGCAGCACGAGCGCCTGGCCGCCGCCGCCGCGTGCCTGGTCATGGTCCTCTGCGGCTCGGTCATGGCCATGCGCCTGCGCGACAGCCTGCCACTGGCCGTGTACCTCTGGTCATTCCTGCCCGCGCTGGGCACGCTGCTCTCCATCAGCGGCGGCCAGCGCCTGACCCACCAACTTGGCGCGCCTGGCCTCACGCTTCTGTGGGGTGGCGTGGCCGGATTGGCGCTGTTCACGCTCGCCGAGTATCGACGATTGTGTCGCCATTAAGCCTCACCACCACCAGCCATGCCGAGATGACTTAGCATGCGACGGCATCACTCACACCCCGCGAAGTACGCCGCCACCGCATCGGCGATGTCGTCCGCGTCGAGCGCGCCCGAGCCGTCCCAGTCAGCGGCCGGGCACGATGGCTGAACGAAAAAGCACGCGATGTAGTCCGCCAGGTCGTCTGGGTCGAGCACACCGTCCGCGTTCAGGTCGGCGGCACAGTTGAACACCTCGACCCGGGCGGCCGTGTTGGGTGTAGCCGCGATCACCCGCACCCGGAGCGAGCCCGCACCGGGCGACGTGACGATGCCGGAGAAGGTGCCGACGAGGGAACCGGCCGTGATGATCGGGAGCGACACACCCTCGGCAGGCCTGAAGCCGCCCAGCGGCCGCAGGTCGAGCGTGCCATCCAGATAGGCCGTGCCCGCGACGGTCACGCGATCAAACTGCTCGGGCGCGGCACCCGCGAGTTCGATCGTCAGCGAGCCCGCCGCGCCAAGCGCCAGATTTCCCCCGAACGCCGCCAGCCCGGGGCTGTTGCCCGGTCGCAAGTCGCCCTCGATATACACGGTGCCCGCGCCGGGATAGGTGCCGCCGCCCGTGAGCGCGCCGAAGAACACCGTGTGGCTATTGGCGCTCGTGCGAATCAGCCCCTGGTTCGTCACATCGCCCAGAAACGTCATCGACCCGGCACCCGACACGACGATGCTGCCGCCGGCGCGATTGTCGATATCCCCGAACACCTCCACCACGCCGGCCGCACTCGCGATCGGGCCGAAGTTGGTGAGCCCGCCGTTGAAACGCAGGAACGAGCCGCGGGCGAAGATGAGCGTGGACCCAGGCGTGCCGTTGACGAAGGGGGCCTCGACTTCCAGATCGGCCTCGATGACCTCGATGAGTCCTGAGTTGGCGTGCGCGCCCGCGCCGATGAAGTGAAGCCGCTCGCCCGGCGTGACGCGGATTTCTCCCGCGGCACGGTTGTTGAGCGTGCCTGAAAACTGCCCCTCGCCAAGCGTCAGGCCGGAGTTGTCGAGCGCGAAACTGCCCACTGGAGGCAATCGAAACTCGCCGCCATTGACAATCAGCGGGACATTCAGCACCCCCAACGACGCATCCAGCGTCACGCCGGACGCCAGCGTGAGCGGCCCGAGTGTGCGAAGCGTGGTGCCGGGAGTCAGGATCAGATCGCCCGTATTGACGATGAACGCGCCCACCTCCGTCGTCGCGCTCAGAATCAGCGTGCCCGGGCCGACCTTCACCAGATCGCCACCGGTGGTGATGTTCACCGGCTGTGCGATGGTCAGGTCCGCCCCGGCATCGATCGTGCCCGCGCCCGGGCCGAGGATGGTGAGCGGCCGCGCCAGCGAGAGGGGTGAAGTGGTGCGAAGGGTCGCGCCGCCTCGAATCGCCAGGGGCGTGCCGGCCGCGCCAAGATGTGCATCCGACGCGACCTGCAGCACGCCGGAATCGACGCGCGTCTGCCCGCTATACGTGTTCGTGGCGTTCAGCACGAGCGTGCCCGTGCCGACCTTGACGAGGCCGCCGGTGCCGCGGATGGGTGAAGTCAAGGTCTGCGAAGCGTTGCCGAAGCCGAGGCTGAGCGTCGCGCCCTGATCCACCTGCACCGAGCCCCCGCCCAGCATCGTCGCCAGCGGCAGATTCACATTCGGCCCCAGTTGCAGTTCCGCCGATGGTCCCACAATCAAGCCGTTCGCGGGTGGAATGGCACCCGTCACGCCCGCGCGAAGCGTGCCGGCGGTCACCGTGGTCGTGCCCGCGTAGGTGCACGGCACGTTCAGCGTCGCCACGCCACTCGTGTCTTTCAGCAAGCCACCGGGGCCCGTCAGCCGCACGTTGATGGTCGGTGCGCCCACGCGGATCTCGTTGGCAAAGAGTGCAGAGCCGACCGTGCCGGAGACGATTCCGCCGTTGATGCTTGCGCGTGCGACGGTTTCGACGCCGTTCATGATGATGACGCCGGTGTTCATCAGCAGCGTGCAGTCGTCCGCCAGACGCTCGCCGCTCGCCAGGCTCAGCGTGCTCGCCACCACGTCATAGGTGCCCGCAAAGGTTGACTGCCCAAGCACATTCACCGCCTGGCTACCCACAAACCGAATCGTGCCCGTCGCTTCACCGGCAAACGTGCCCGCGAGAGTCAGCACGACGCTGTTCGCCAGTGTCAGCGAGGACGCACCCGGCACGTTCACCGTCGCCCCCGTGGCCATCGACAACGTGCCCAGCGTCTCCGAAAACCCATTCAAATCCAGCAGCGCGCCTGCCCCAACGTTCACGAACGCCGTCTCCGCGATGGGGTTGTTTGTACCAAGCCGCGTCGTTCCCCCTGCCAGCGCAAGAACCCCTGCGCCCTGAAATGCGCCCGACAGTTGCAGCAGCCCGGTCCCCACCTTGTTGATGGTGCCCGCGCCCGAAACGCCGGTGAGGATGGTTAGCGATCCCGCGCCCCCGAGCGTGACGACGCTGTTGGAATCCATAAACCCGCCCAGCGTCAGCGATGAACCCGTGCCCAGGTTCCACACCTGCGACGCCCGAATGTTCAGATTCGCGTTGATCCGCTGAGGCTGGTTCGTGTTCTCATTGATCAACCCGCCCGCAAACAGCGTCACCGCGCTCCCGCCGATCACAAACGCTCCGCTACCTTGCGAAAACCTCAACCCGCCAATCTGGTACGGCGTGTTGACGCTGGGCGTCAGCCGCGCAGTTCCACCAAACATCAGCGTCGCCGTCCCGGTGTTTACCGGCACCACATCGCCCGCCCAGTTCGCTGCCGTGGTGAAGTTGTCGTCCGCCCCACCCCCATCCCACGTCTGCCCCAGCGCGCCCGATGCCGCGCACATCGTCCCAGCCGCCGCCATCAATCGAACGCGCGACAAACCGCGCACGGCATGGTGACTTTGCATACCTCGCATACCAGCACCTCCACATCGGGGCCACCCGCCGTGACGCGATCTGTTGCGTGGGGGTTCCCCGTACTCCAGTCAGCGTACCTTCACGCCGATTCTCCGCAAGAGCAGAAGCCCGATTTGGGGATCGATTCCTATGATTCACCCTTCCGCCCGCGTTCACGCCGCCGGGGGCTCGCGCGGGCAGGGTTTCGCCTCCCCTTCGCGCGCGCCACGGTGCCCTCCTCTGCCCAATCGCCCCAAGCCCGCCTTCCCCGTTCCCCATCGTCTCCCGCCCGGCGTAGAGGTCAGCATGCACATCCGTGACATCTTCGCCCAGCGCGCTACCACCTTTTCCTTCGAGTTCTTCCCGCCCAAGTCCCCCCAGGCGGCCGAGGACCTCTACGCCACCATCGCCGACTTCGAAGCCCTCAAGCCCTCCTTCGTCTCCGTCACCTACGGCGCCGGCGGCTCCACCCGCGAACTCACCCGCGACCTGGTCGTCCGCCTGCACGCCAACACGCGCCTGCGGCCTGTGCCGCACCTCACCTGCGTCTGTCACACGCAGGAAGAAATCAACGCCATCATCGAGCGCTACGCCGAGGCTGGCATCGCCAACATCCTCGCCCTCGGCGGCGATGTCCCCCGCCACCTCAGCGGCCAGTGGGACCGCTCCAAGGACGCCTTTCCCCACGCCGCCGGACTTGTGCGGTTCCTCAAGCAGTTCAACGCCTCACGCCCCTCGCGCCATCCCGACCCGCGCGGCTTCGGCATCTGCGTTGCCGGCTACCCCGAAGGCCACCCCGGCACGCCCAACCGCGTCGTCGAGATGGACCACCTCAAAGCCAAGGTCGACGCCGGGGCCGACTGGATCTGCACCCAACTCTTCTTCGACAACCGCGATTTCCTCGACTTCCGCGACCGCTGCGAGATCGCCGGCATCCGCGTGCCCATCGTCGCGGGCGTCATGCCCGTCACCAGCGTCAAGGGCATGCTCGCCATGGCCGACATGGCCCAGGGATGCCGCTTCCCAGCCCCGCTTCTCCGCGCCATCAACCGCACCGGGGGCGATCCCGACGCCGTCCGCCGCGTCGGCATCCACTGGGCCACCGAGCAGTGCCGCGACCTGCTGGACAACGAAGTCCGCGGCATCCACTTCTACACCCTCAACAAAAGCACCGCCACCCGCGAGATCTACCTGAACCTGGGCGTCCGCGACTCCGACGGCTTTGACCACAAGCGACCGGTGGTGTGACCTGGACCGATACGGGAACAACGCAGAGGCGCGGAGGCGGACGCCGAGGAAAGCAGAGTCGATCAAGGGTGAAGAAGTCAGTTCGCTTGCCGCGCCTGGCATGCGCTGCGTCTGACTACTTCATTCCGTCTTCTTCTGTTCCGTCTCTTTTCTTCTCTTCTCTGTGCTTCCTCTGTGTCTCTTGCCTCGGTGGTATGCCTTCCCTCTACGACTCGCCATTCCGCGCCGAGTCGAGCACATGCTCCTCCACCAGAATCGGCACGTTCCCCGCGATGCCCAGCGCGATCGCATCGCTGGGGCGCGAGTCGATGTTGATCGCCTTCCCGCCGCCGGTCCCGTTGTCCGCCACCCGCACATTCAACTGGGCGTAAAAAGTCTGCTCGGACAGGTCATTGATGGTGATCGACTCCAGCCGCCCGCCCAGCGCTTCGATCGCGTTGGCCAGCAGGTCGTGCGTCTGCGGGCGCTTGCTCACGATCCCTTTCAAACGTCGCTCGATCGCCTGTGCCTCCGGCGTGCCGATCAGGATCGGAAACGACCGCCCGCCCTCCACCTGCGAAAACGCGGGCTTGCCGTCCTCGCCCACCGACTCGGCGACCTCCCGCAACTCGATGAGTTGATAGTCCTGCAACTCCTTGATCAGAATCCTGGCCAGTTCCATCCGGACGACGGCCATCGCAAGCCCTCCCTGGGAGCCATGTCAAAGGTACCCCGCCCATACCCACAGTCAACGATGCCGCCCGCGTGTGCCGTCCGTCTCGCGGCGCTGGTACGCTCGTCGAACTATGCGCTTGACTGTTCGTCGCCGATCCATGCTCCTTGTGCTGATGTCCATTGCGGTGCTGGCCGGCTGTGCCGCGCCCGGACACTTTGAAACACCCGGAGCCGTGCACGGACCGAACTGTCCGGCGATCGACGCGGCCCGCGCCATCGAGTTCTCGGGCGACCGCGCCCGCGCCTTTTCGCGTATCGCCAGGCAGCCCGACCTGATGCCCCACGAACTCGCGTTTCTGACCGAGGCCGCGACCGATGGGCGGCTCTTCAGCGGCGATGCCGCGGGCGTGCTGGTGGCGGTGGCGAAGCACCCGCACGCGACCGACCAGACGCGGCGCGAAGTGGGGGAACGGGTGAAGTCGCTCGATCTGTTCTCGGCTGATCGGGCGCGAGTCGCGGCGGCGCTGGTAGTGGCGAGTGACGAGGCGACCAGCGAAGACGTGCCCGCGAGCGGCAAGTAAAATGCTTTCACCACTCGCGCCTCGGCGAGCGCACGACTGATTAAACGCGTGCGAAGCCGCACGACCATCGCGCGGATCAGCCTTTCTGCCTTTTGCTCTTGCCCGCGATCGGCGCGGCCGGCACACCCGCCACCGCCGACATGGGCGTAAACCCGCACTCCTGTCCCGGTCGCCCGGCGAGCACTTCCAGCACCTTCGCGGGCAGAATGACCCGCGGCCCGCCCTTGCCCTGCGCGGGTTCGAGCGTGCAATCGATTTCCAGGGCCCGAAACTCGCCGTCGTCGTCGAGCGTGCTCACGATTGCCGGCGTGCGGAGCGAAGCGATCGCGCGGGCCGTCGTGGCCGGTTCACCCAGACGCACGCGCCGGGTGGCGGCGATCGGCGCGATATCCGCCATCGCGGCTTCCAGGTGCGGGCCCGCGTCAAACGGATCGACCCGGTCGTGGCTCTTGAACCCCAGTTTTTCCAACATCCGCTTGGCCGGCGCGGTTTCCGCGCCCACTGTGCCCACAACGGTTCGGGCCTCCGGGGGCAGCAGCGACAGGTAGATGTCCTCGTGCGGGAAGAGCGCGAGAATGAACTCCTTGCTCTGCTGGCAGAAACGATCAGCCTGGTCGTAGGTCAGGTTGATGAACGCCCGCGTGCAGTGATCCCAGAAGGGGTTCTCGCCATCGGGCGAGATGGTCCCCATCAGTTCGGCCAGCACGCGGTCGGCAAACAGGGCCCGGTGCAGGCCCATGAAGTGAAACCGAACGACCGACATCAGGCGACCGAGTTTCAGTCGGTGCCCGCGCAGCGACGGCTGCAGGATGAGTCCGCCGATCTCGGTGGGGCCGGTTTCGTCAAGATGCAGCCGCGCCACGGTGTGGGTGACGCCGATCTGGAGGCTCTCGCTCCACTTGGATCGCTTGGCGAGTTGCAGGGAGACGTTGGGCTGCCCGGGCCCGCCCATGCGGGCCACGATCTGGCTGGTGCCGACCACGCCCTGGGTTTCCAGTTCCTCCATCACGAACATGAAGAGCGGGGCCTGGCCCGAGAGCGAGCGCAAACCCGCAGAGACCCCGCCATGCTCTGCGGCAGGGTCGGCCTTCGCCCCGGCACGCTTGCCCCGGCCGACCTCCTGATCGGCGGCGAGCAGGAAACTCTGACGGCTCCACGCGATCTTCTCGCCGATGATCTCGCGATCGGCAGGCAAGTTGATGAAATGGACCATCTTGGCCAGTTTCAGCAGCGTCCCGGCGTCTTCGACTTTGGCTCGGCGGATCAGGTACATCGCGGGCCAAGCGTAGTGCCTCCGGGCCCGCTGCGCCCAATCCCCAACCCCATCTGTTCAACGACAAGCCCCGGCCTTCGGAGGCCGGGGGCTCGACCGTAGGGGTGCAGAAATGGATCAGTGGCTGGAACCGAGGGCGTCGACGCGCTGCACCGCGACTTCATAGGCCCGGCCCGCGACGTCGACGGTGATGCTGCGGGTGATGGCGCGCGCCTCGAAACTGCCGACGTGCGCAAAGGGCTCGATCGCTTGCGTGCAGATGGTGCCGCGGGCCGGTGCATAGTTGCGGAGGATCACGCGCTCAGCGCCGGCCCACCCTCTGCGGCCACGCTCGATGACGAGGCTGGTGCGGTAGCCGCCGGTGGTGTTGTGGCCACGGGCGAAGACCACGATGGTGCGGCCGGTTTGGATGGCTTCCAGTTCAAACGCGGCGGGAGCGACTTCGATGTCGCGTTGAACGGGACGATGGCGGTCGCCGATGTCCATGCGGGTGCCGCTGCGGCCGACGTTGATGCCCGAGCGGCCGCGGTCGCTGCCGGCGCGACCGAAGGCTCCTTCGCCACCCCAGCCTGTGGCCTCGGCGGGCTGGGGGCCGTGCGGGACGGAGTTCATGTCGCGCGCGGGGGTCAGCGAAGACCCGCCGGCGACCACGGTCGCCAGGACCGAAACGCTTGCGAGATTCGACGCGGACTTGAGCAACGCAAACATGGCTTGATCTCCGGGGCGCTGTTCCCAGGCGACGCGCCTGGGTGATGAGCGCTTCACGTTTGGTTTCGCGGCCCGCCGCGCGTGGATGGGGCGGGGAACGACGCCATGACCGGTTTGCGGGCATCTCCGCAATCAGCGAATCCCTGAATCCGCGGGTGCAGGGGCGACGAAGGGGCGGCCCGATCCGGCCCCCCAGCAGGTCCGAGTACCGGCCGAACTACGCGGAATCCTTGCGAAACAGCCGATGGATCGGTGGCGGCGCGGGCACTACTGTTTCACACTCTGGTGTGGCCTTTGACCGGATGCAGCCTCTTAGCCCCTCGGCCTCTCGGCTCGTTGGTGGCGTATGACAAGGACGGGTTCGCCATTCTGGCACGACGACGACCGGGACCTCGGCCCCACCAGTGATCCTTCCGACAGCCACGGCGGCCCAACCGGGATCGGCGGAGTCGGCGGGCTCGATGGCCTCGCCCCCGCCACCCGCGCCCATGTGCTCGCGGCCTCCCTCGATGCCAAAGTGCTCGTCCTCAACAAGGTCTTCCTCGCCGTCCGCGTCGTCTCGGCACGCCGCGCGTTCTCCATGCTCGTGCGCGATCTGGCCGAGGTGATCCATGTCGAGAATGGGCAGTACATCAACTACAACTTCGAGTCCTGGGCCGAGGTGAGCGAGTTCGCCAGACAAGTTGAACCTGAAAAGCACGACTGGGTGCGCACGGTGCGATTGGAGATCGCGGTGCCGAGGGTGATCCGGCTCCTGGGCTACGACCGCCTGCCCGCACAAACGGTAAAACTCAACCGGCGAAACCTCTTCGCACGCGACCGCAACCAGTGCCAGTACTGCGGCCATCACTTCAGCACCAGCGACCTCTCGATCGACCATGTCAAGCCCCGTAGTTTGGGCGGCGGCGACACCTGGGAGAACCTCGTCTGTGCCTGCATCCGCTGCAACGCCCGCAAAGGTGGCCGCACGCCGGAGGGCGCGAGCATGAAACTCGTCCGCAAGCCCATCATGCCGCGACGGAATCCGCTCATCGCGATCAGGCTGGGCCAGGACCGCTACCAGAGTTGGAAGGCGTTTCTGGATAACGCGTACTGGAGCGTGGAACTCAAGTGAGTTCGCTTGGCCACTTTCCACCTTCGCTATGCTTCTCCCGTGCCCGCGCCAGCCACGCCTCCATCCTCTGTCGGCAGCAATCTGGGCTTCGTGCCCATCCTGGTGCTCGAACCCATTATGGGCCCGCCCATCGCGCCGGTGCACCTGAAGCCGCCCGGCACCGTCACGCTCGGCCGCCTGCCTGAGTGCGATGTCCAACTTCCCGAGTCTGAAAAAACCGTCTCCCGCAAGCACTGCATCTTCGAGCCGCGCGGCGAAGGTGCCCACGGGTGGTATCTCACCGATTGCGGCAGCCGCCACGGCACCTACCTCAACAACACCCAGATGCCCGCCCACGTCGCCCGCCAGATTCGCCCGGGCGACACCCTCCGCCTTGGGCCGTGGGTCTTCCGCGTTCAACCCGCTGGCGCCGCACGCGACCAGGTCATCACCACCTCCACACCCGCCGAGATCGGCGGCGAACTCGTCACCGTCACCCACATCGACCGCAGCGCCATCGACCGGCGCCGGCTCGAACTGCTCATCCAGTGCGCCAAGGAGATTCAGGCCGCGCCGGATGAGAAACGCCTTGCCGAGTGCGTCGTCGACGCGCTCCTTGAAGGCACAGGCTATCCGCGCGTCGCGATCGTGCGGCCATCCACCCTTTCAGTCAGCGCCGCGCCGGGCATTGCCGCGCCCCTCGATGTGCTCGCCACCCGCACCGCCGCGCACAGCGCGCCCACGTTTCAGTTCAGCCGCTCGCTGGTCGCCGCGGCCTGCTCGGGCCAGATGGTGCAGATGCGCTTCGATAACGACGCCCTGCCCGCCATGAGCATCATGAGCGTGGGCATGACCACCGCCATGGCGGTGCCGGTCTTTCTCGACCAGGCCGTCACGATGTGCTTCTACCTCGACGCCCGGCGTGACGAGCCCACCGTGCACGAGGACGCCGCCGCGTTCTGCCAGGCCATCGCCGAGATGAGCAGCCTGTCGCTGGCCAACATGCAGCGCACCCGCTTGCAACTGGAGCGCACCCGTCTGGGCGAGCAGATGGAAGCCGCGATGCAGATTCAGCGACAAATCCTGCCCCCGACCGAGGGCGACTGGGGCGCAGTGGCCTACGCCATGGAACTGCGCCCGGGCCGCTTCGTCGCCGGCGACCTCTTCGATATCTTCATGCTGGACGACCGCCATGTCGCGTTCTTCATCGGCGACGTCGCGGGCAAAGGCGTGCCCGCAGCGATCCTCATGGCGACCACGCAGTCGTATCTGAATGCCGCTCTGCGGTCGACCAAGGATCCCGCCGCCGCGCTCGAAGACGTGAACCGGCACCTGATGACGCACGCGCCCGAGGGCAAGTTCGTCTCCCTCTGGGCGGGCGTGCTCGACTTGGTGACTGGCAAACTGATCTTCTGCGACGCCGGTCACGGCTACGCGCTGCTGGTGCCCCCGGGCGGGGCCGCAGCAGAACTGGAACCGGTTGGTCCGACGGGTCGAGGCGTGCCGCTGCGCGTCCTCGAGCAACCCGGGTACGAAAGCGCCACGGTTGACCTTTTGCCCGGCTCGCGCGTGCTGCTCTATAGCGATGGGGTGGTTGAGCAGCCCAAGGGCGGCAGCGAGCACCCGTCATCCGAACCCTTCGGCATGGCCCGCATCGCCGCAGCCATCACCGCCGCCGAGAACCCCACGCACGACGTGACCATGCTCGTCCGCGCAGTCCAGCGCCACGCGGCCAGCGACGCGTTCAGCGACGATCTAACCATCGCATCCATCCAGTTCGTGCGCGGGGCGTAACGTGCCGCTGGTGCCACTGACGTGCCCGGCTCTGCGGGCTTGTCAGTGCTGTTGGGCACCAACTGAGTGCGAACTGAACAAGCCACACTGGCGTCGCGGTCAGCGCACCGCGACGCCAGTGGCACGCCTTACGGTCGCGTTTCGTCTACGCTCCGGCATGAAGATCAACGCCGTTACGCCGGTACTCAATGTCAGCGATGTGATTGCCAGCATCCGCTGGTTTGAGTCGGTGGGCTGGTCGCGGTCGTTTTCCTGGAACGACGGCGGGATGATCAAGGGTGCGCTGGACTCTAACGCACGGGGCCCCGCGCAGTTTGCCGGGCTGTGTGCCGATCCGGCGCGAAACGACGGACCGATGCTGTTTCTGTGCCGCGATGGGCAGGGCAGCCGCGACCCGCGGCCTTACCCGGGGCGCGACCGCGATGACTTCGGCGGGGTGTGGATGACGTGGTGGGTGCCGGATGTGGACGGGGCGCATGCCGAGTGCGTGAAGGCGGGCGTCGAGGTCGTGCGCGAGCCGGTGACCGAACCCTGGGGCGTGCGTGAGTTTCTGCTGCGGCATCCCGACGGGCACTATTTTCGGGTCAGTGGG
Source organism: uncultured Phycisphaeraceae bacterium (assembly GCA_964588585.1). GTDB lineage: Bacteria > Planctomycetota > Phycisphaerae > Phycisphaerales > UBA1924 > JAEUIX01. The sequence continues at coordinate 232,191 of CAZPPX010000001.1, read as the reverse complement.
CATGTGCGGTGATTTGGTCGGAGCGGATCGGGATTTCTGCTGGGGGTGGGGGGGGGTTGCCTGAACTGGCTCGAAGATCAGAAAACCGCCCGACTGTCGGCAACCTGGGGCCTTCGTGGGCGTAGATGAGGATGCGGGCGATCCCCGCGCCGGGTGCCCCACTTCGCGAGTTGACCGAAAATGGTTACCGCGTCAAGCCTGGCGATCTGTGACTTTGGGCGGGTGTCCATCTAGAGTTATCGCACTGACGCGTCCTGCCGGGCTTTCGCCGCGCAGGCATACTTGCCTAGGTCCACAACGGGAGGGTGACAACCACATGATGCAGCGCAACCCCAGCGGTACCGGTACCGGTCGCACCACGCGCCCGTCCATTGTTCGTTCACCCCGGGCCGTGCAGGCCGCCGCTGGTCGGTTGTTTGAGCCGCTCGAATCGAGGGAGATGCTGACGGTCAATGTGCTCAATGCCATCGGCGATCGGAACATCGGGGTAGGCGGCTCGGCGCTGATTGTCGATCTTCTGAATCGCTACGACAACCCGGCCCTCACCGGCTCGATCTACCGGTTCAACTCGGTGCTGGGCTCGTTCAACATCGAGATGTTTGATCAGGCCGGCGAGGCGAGGACGCGCACGACGCCCCTGACGGTGGCCAACTTCGCCAACTACGTCAACGCGGGCCGCTACCTCAACAACATGATCCACCGGTCGATCCCGAACTTTGTGCTGCAGGGCGGCGGGTTCACGGCGCGGCCCGTGCCCGACCTCTTCGGGAACGTGACCACCTTTGCGCAACTTCAGAACGAGGCCGGGAACACGAATATCCGCGGGACCATCGCGATGGCCAAGATCGGGGCCGAGCAGCCCGGCGGGGGCCCCAACTCCGCCACCAGCCAGTGGTTTGTCAACCTGGGCAACAACTCCGCAAACCTCGACTTCCAGAACGGCGGATTCACCGCGTTCGGGCGTGTGATCGGCAGCGGCATGAACGTCGTCGATGCCTTGGCCGCCATCCCCACGTTCGACTTTGACGAGCCCTTCAGCGACGTGCCCCTGCGCAACTACTCGCAGCAGGACTTTGAGAACAACGTCGCGGTGCGCACGGAGAACCTGGCGACATTCTCGTCGATCGACCTGACAACGGAACTGACGTACACCGTCACCAGCAGCAACACCGAACTGCTCAACGCGACCATCGTGAACGGCCGCCTGGTGCTGAACCCTGCCGCGACGGGCAGCGGCGTGGTGAACGTCACCTTCCGCATCGACTCGGCGGATGGCAGCTTTGTCGAGGATAACTTCGCGGTCACGGTGGGCGCGCCGGCGGGCGTGGGCAACCTCGCCCCGAGCGCGGTGCGGCTCGCCTCGATCAGCGAACCCCTCACGCTCACCGCGACGGGTACCGAGTACCAGAACCCGTCGCTCACCGCGGTGTCGTTCTTCCGCGACTCCAACGGCAACGGCGCCTTTGACTCCGGCACCGACACCCTCCTGGGCGTCGACACCGACGGCAACAACGGCTGGTCCATCAACGTCAACCTGGCCGACACCAACCTGGGCTTTGCCTCCGGCGGCAACCTGATCTTCGCCCGCGGCACCGCCGGCGCGACCACCGACACCACCGCAGCGGCGATCTCGCTCAACACGGCCCCACAGGTGCTGCTCGTGGCCCGCAGCGCCCGCGTGGTGCCCACGCCCGGCAACAACCTGACCATCACCGCGATGAACACCCGCGATGCCGACGGCACCGTCGCCAGCGTGCAGTTCTATCGCGACGCCAACGGCAACGGCACGCTCGAGCCCGAAACCGACATCCTGCTCGGCACCGATTCCACCCCCAACGACGGGTTCAGTTTCACCGGCCCCACCACGGGCTTCCCGATCGGCTCGGATGTGGCGATCCTGACGCGCGCGGTGGACAACGAGGGGGCGTTCTCGGCCGTCGTCTCGACCACCATCCGTGTCAACGCGCTGCCGGTCATCGGCACCTTCACGGGCTCCGGCCCCACCCTGGCGCGCGGGCAGTCTTTCGTGCTCTCGGCGTCGAACGTCACCGACACCGACTCGGGCACCGCGGGCAACCGCATCGACCGGATCGACTTCTTCCGCGACACCAACGGCAACGGCGTCTTCGATCAGCAGACCGATCAGATCCTGGCCAACGTCCCCACGCAGGTTGGCGGGGTGTACACCTTCACGCTGACGGCGCAGGCCACGCTCGGGCTCCCCGCGGGCAACCTGATCTTCTTCGCCGTGCCGCTCGATCGCGATCTGGGCTTCGGCGCCGCGATGCAGATCACGGTGGCCGTCACAAACACGAATCCGACGCTGACGAGCATGACCGCGACGCCCGGGGTGGTGCCGAATCTGGGTGGGAACGTCACACTGACGGCCATCGGCGCGGCCGACCCCGACGGCGTGCTGGCACGGGTGGAGTTCTACCGCGAGTCCGGCGGCAATCCCGACGCGTTCGATCCCGGGATCGACACCCTGCTGGGTGAGGACAATACGCCCCTGAACGGGTTCTCGCTGACGGTCAACACGGGCAATGTGTCCTTCGGCTTCTCGCCCGGTATCAACAAGTACTACGCCCGGGTGTTTGATACCGATGGCGGCTCATCGGGCGCGGTGACAATCACCAACCGCATCAATGCCGCGCCCAGCGTCGCGGGCGTGTTTGTGAGCCCCAACCCCATCGCACGCAACTCGTCCTATACACTCACCGCGATCGAGCCTGATGATGAAGGCACGGTGGCACGCGTCGAGTTCTATCGCGACACCAACGGCAACGGCCAACTGGATGTGGGCGTCGATGTCCTGCTGGGTTCGGATGCGAACGCGGCGGGCGGGTACACCTTCACGGGCGTCGCCACCAACTTCCCGGCCAACGTCACGCTCTTTGCCCGCGTCATCGACAACGACAACGGCGCGAGTGCCGCCGTGTCGACCAGCGCGGCCGTGGAGAACGCGCGGCCCACGGTCAGCACGCTCACCGTCACGCCCAACCCGCTTACGGTCCTTGGCGCGTCGTTCAACCTCGTGGCGACCGGGTTCGCGGATAACGACGGGCTCGTTCAGCAGATGCGGTTCTATCGCGACGATGGCGACGGCATCTTCGAGGCTGACCAGGACACGCTCCTGGGTACCGACGCCAGTTCCGCCGGCGGGTTTACGCTCACGGTGAACACCGCGGGCGGCGCGTTCGGCATCGCCTTTGGTCCCAATACCTTCTTTGCCCAGGCCGTGGATAACGACGGCGCGGGCTCGGTCGTCGCCGCCACCGCCACGGTGCGCGTGAACGCCCCGCCCACAGTGGGGGGCCTGAGCGGGCCGACGAGCGTGGGCCGTTTGCAGCAGTTCACGCTGACGGCAACGGACGTGGTGGATACCACCGAGCCGGGCTTCGCGGGAACCATCACCGCCGTGCGCTTCTATCGCGACACCAACGCCAACGGCGTGCTCGACATCCTCACCGACCAGTTGTTGGGCACGGGCACCCGTCAGACCGGCACCAACACCTGGACGTTCACCGGCTCCACCGCCGGCTTCGCCTTCGGAAACAACACCTTCTTCGCCAGGGCCCAGGACAACAACTCGGGCTTCAGCGACATCACCGGGAACGCGACCACGGCGGTCAACGTCACCAACACCAATCCGACGGTGGCGTCGATCACTCCCGCGCCCGCGATTGTGTCCAACCTGGGCGGCACGTTCACCATCACCGCGACCGGCGCGGCCGACCTCGACGGCACCGTGCAGCAGATGCGGTTCTATCGCGACGCCAACGACAACAACACCTACGACGAAGGCGTGGACACCCTGATCGCCACCGACACCAGCGCGGTGGGCGGATTCAGCGCCACGATCAACACCGGCGAGGGCGGCTTTGTCACCGGCCTGAACCGAATCTTTGCGGTGGCGGTGGATAACGATGGCGGCTTGTCGAGCGGCGTGACGGCGACGACGGTGCGGGTGAATGCCGCGCCGATCACGGGGAACTTCAGTGTCTCCAGCCCGGTGGCCCGCGGCGGGATGATCACGCTGACGGTCACCGGCGTGGTCGATGTGGCCGAGGCGGCGACGCCCGCCGGCACCATCACCACGGTGCAGTTCTTCCGCGACTCCAACGGCAACGGCACGTTCGACGCCTCGACCGACCAACTGCTGGGCGTGGGCGTGCGCCAGACCGGCACGAACACCTATGTGCTCACGCGCACCACCGCGGGCTTTGCCACGGGCACGAATACCTATTTCGTGCGGGCCACCGACAACAACGGCGGCCTGAGCGCGGTGGCCGGCAGCGCCACGACGACGGGCACCATCACCAACGCCCTCCCCACGCTCACGAGCGCGACCGTGACACCCCCGGTCGTCTCCAACCTCGGCGGCACGTTCACCATAACGGGTAACGGTGCCGCCGACAGCGATGGCGTGGTCACGGCCCTCCAGATGGCGTTCTTCCGCGATGCCAACGGCGACGGCATCTTCAACATCCTCGACGACACGCTCATCGGCACCGACCTCAGTTCCGCCGGCGGGTTCTCGGCCACGGTGAACACCGGCGACGGTACCCTGGGCTTCACCACCGGCAGCAATACGCTGTTCGCAGTCGCGACCGATGCCGACGGCGGATCATCGACGGCGCGGGCGGTCAACATCCGCATCAACGCGGGTCCGACGGTCGGCGGGTTCACGGTGTCGAGCCCGGTGGCCCGCGGCGGCATGATCACCCTCACGGCGACGGGCGTGGTGGATGTCGCCGACTCGGCCGCGGCGGGCACGATCACCACGGTGCAGTTCTTCCGCGATTCCAACAGCAACGGCACGTTTGATGCCACGACCGATCAGTTGCTGGGCGTGGGCGTCCGCCAGACGGGCACCAACACCTACACGCTCACGCGTGCCACCACCGGCTTCAGCACCGGCACGAACACCTATTTCGTGCGGGCCACCGACAACAACCAGGGCCTCAGCGCGGTCGGCGTGAACTCCACCACCACGGGAACGATCACCAACGCCGTGCCGCTCATCACGGGCGTCACCGTCACGCCCGCGCTCGTCACATCCCTCGGCGGCAATGTCACCCTCACCGCCACCAACCCGCGCGACACCGACGGCACGCTCGCCGGCGTCCAGTTCTTCCGCGATGATGGCGACGGCCTCTTCGATCCGCTGGTCGACACGCTCCTGGGCACCGATAGCAGTGCCGTGGGCGGATACAGCCTGGTCATCGCCTCGACCACGGTGAACGGCTTTGCCGTGGGCACCAACCGCTACTTCGCCCGGGCCGTGGATAACGACGGCGCGTTCTCGACCGCCGCGGTGGTCTCCAATCGCATCAACGCCGCCCCCGTGGTCGGCACCCTCACCACCAACGGCCCGGTGGCGCGGCGCACCAGCATCACGCTGACCGCGTCCAACGTCACCGACACCGGCGAGGTTGCCGGCGGCGGCCAGGCTGGCACCATCACGCGCGTCGATTTCTTCCTGGATAGCAACAACAACGGCGTGTTCGATCCCACCACCGACCGCCTGCTGGGCAGCGATGCCACCGCCACGGGCGGCCAGTATTCGTTCGTCGCCAGCACCGTGGGCTTCCCCATCACCCCGCGGTTCTTCGCGCGGGCGGTGGACAACAACGCGGGCATGGGCACCACGGTGGACGAGGTCGCGACGGTCACGGCCACGCTCACCAACATCGTGCCAACGATCGCGGCGGTTTCGGGCACGCCGGCACCCATCGCCAACCTGGGCAACCCGCTCACCGTCACCGCGACGGGTGTCCTGGATACCGATGGCACCATCGCCAGCGTCTCGTTCTATCGCGATACCAACGGCAACAACGCCTTTGACGTCGGCGACACGCTCGTGGGCATCGACAACAACGCGGCCGGCGGCTTCTCTGCCATCATCAACACCGGCGACGTGGCCCTGGGCTTCGTCCACGGCGTCAACCGCATCATCGCCGTCGCCACCGACAACGATGGCGGCACCTCCGTCGGTACGCTCACCAACATCCGCATCAACCGCGGGCCCGACTTCAACGAAACCACCGCTTCCGCCACCACGTCCATTCGCGGCACGGCTATCACCTTCACCGCCGTCAACGTGCTCGACCGGGGTGATTCCGTGCCCGCCGGCACCATCACGGCGGTGCAGTTCTTCCTCGACGCCAACGCCAACGGCCTGATCGACACGGGCGAGCGCCTGCTCGGCTCGGGCATCCGCGTCACGGGCACCAACGACTTCCGACTGGTCACCACCACCACCGGCTTTGCCACCGGCCAGAACACCGTCCTCGCCCGGGCTACAGACAACAATGGCGGCTTCAGCACCAACCGCGGCGTCATCGTCAACGTCACCAACCGCGCCCCGACCCTCACCGTCATGTCCGCCCTGCCCGCGATCGTGCCGGGCCTCGGCTCCACCCTCAATCTCACCGCCACCGGCGCGGCGGACCCCGATGGCACCATCGCCAGCGTGCGGTTCTATCGCGATGCCAATGGCGATGGCCTGTTCAACATCCTCGACGACACGCTCCTCGGCACCGACAACAGCGCCACCGGCGGCTTTACCCTTGCCGTAAACACGGGCGACGGCGCGTTCGGCTTCACCACGGGCGCCAACCGCGTCTTCGCGGTCGCCGTCGACAACAACGGCGGCACGTCCACCGGCACCGCCACGGCGCAGGTCCGCGTGAACGCGGTTCCGACCATCGGTGGCGTCACGACCAATCTCAACACCGTGGCCCGCGGCGGCAGCGTGATCGTCACGGCGACCAACGTCGTCGATCAGGCTGATTCCATCGCTGCCGGCACCATCACCACCGTGCAGTTCTTCCACGACACCGATGGCAACGGGTTCCTGACCACCGCCGACCGGCTGCTCGGCGCGGGTGTGCGCCTCACGGGCACCAACGATTTCCGCCTGACCGCCTCGACCACGGGCTTCAACACCGGGCTCAACAACATCCTGGTTCGGGCTACGGATAACAACGGCGGCCAGAGTGCGGCCTCAGCGGCCACCATCACCGTGACCAACGCCGCCCCGCTCGTCACCAGCGCCTCGGTCGCCCCGGTAACGGTCGCGTTCCTCGGGCAGAACGTCACGATCACCGCCATCGGCGCACGCGACACCGACGGCACCGTGCAATCCGTGCAGTTCTTCCTCGAAGCCTCGGGCGACTCCACGCTCGGTGGCGGCGACACCTTCCTCGGCATCGACACCAACGCGGCGGGCGGCTACACCTTTGCCGCCGCCACGCTTGCGGCAGCGGGTTTCGGGGTGGGCACCAACCGCGTCTACGCCGTCGTCAACGACAACGAAGGCGCGTCGGTGACGGTCGCCGTCAACTTCACGATCTCCGCCACCAACGTCCCACCGGTGGTCGGCACGCTGGCCAACAACGGCCCGATCATCCGCAACAATAACGTCACCCTCACCGCCTCCAACCTCTCCGATACCGATGGCACCGTGACGGCGGTCGAGTTCTATCGCGATGTGAACGGCAACGGCAACCTGGAGATCGGTATCGACCAACTCCTTGGCACCGCCAGCGTGCTTAACGGCACGGCCACGCTCTCTACCTCCACCCGCACCTTCGCCACCGGGGACAACGGCATCTTCGCCCGCGCCCGCGACAGCCGTATGGGCTTCGGCCTGCCGGTGAGCACCAATGTCATCGTCACCAATCGCGCGCCCACCATCACCAGCCTCACCGCCGCGCCGGCCACGGTCGCGGCCCTGGGCAACAACCTCACCCTCACCGCCGTCGCCCCGGCCGATGCCGACGGCACCATCTCGTTTGTGGATTTCTGGTACGACCTCGACAACAACGGCTTCCTCGATGTCAATATCGACATCCTCTTGGGCACCGACAACTCCGCCGTCGGCGGCTACTCCATCGTCGTCAACACCGGCACGCCGCAGTTCATGATCACCGAGGGCACCCGCCGGTTCTTCGCCCGCGTCGCCGATAACGACCTCGACTCCGCCATCGCGCAGGCCACCGCCCGCATCAATGCCGCCCCCCTGATCCCGAACTTTGATGTCACCACCGGGCAGTCCATCTCCCGCACCGGCACGTTCACGCTGGAAATCGAGGCCTCCGACGACCTCAACGTCACCTCGATCTCCATCTTCCGCGACGCATCGCCCTTCGACAACACCCTCACCGCCGCCGACGTCCTGGTGGGCACCGCCGTGCGCGTCGGCACCAGCAACATCTGGACGTTTACCCGTTCAGGCTCGGTGCTGCCCGCCGGCACCTACCAACTCTTCGCCCGTGCCGTGGACGCCAGCGGCGTGTTCAGCGCGGTGGCGAGCGTCGTGGTCGTCGTCGCCTGATCGCGTGGTTTCCTTTAGGTTCCCTTCAACGGCTCGCACGCTCTCACGAGGTGCGGGCCGTTTTCTCGTCCGTCCCACCTACACTTCGCCATGCACCCCCGCGTCCCCACTCGTCAGGTCACGCTCGGCGATGACCGCGTCGGCTACCTCAAGATCGGCGGCGGCAAGCCCGATCGCGCTGGCAACCCCACCACTCCCGCGCCCGTCTCCGTCCAGACCATGACGACGGGCTACACCCACGACATCGACGCCTGCGTCGCCGAGATCAACCGCCTCACCGCGGCCGGTGCCGACATCGTCCGCGTGGCCGTCCCCGAAAAGAAAGACACCGAAGCCCTCAAGCACATCCTGCCGCAGGTCCGTGTGCCCATCGTGGCTGATGTGCACTTCCACTTCCAGCGGGCCCTCGAAGCCGTCGAGGCCGGCGTGCACAAGATCCGCCTGAACCCGGGCAACATCCAGGACCGCGCCCAGGTGATCGAGGTCATCAAGGCCTGCCAATCAGCCCAGAACGGCCGCGGCATCCCCATCCGCATCGGCGTCAACGAAGGCTCCATCATCGAACGCCGCGACAAGCAGAAACGCCTCAAGGAACTCGGCGCGGTCTTCAGCCAGCACAAGCACGGCTACATGCTCGCCATCATGATCACCAAACTCGAGGAATACCTCGATATCTTCTACGAGCAGGACTTCCACGACGTCACCATCTCCGCCAAGTCCATGGACGCCCCCATGGTCATCGACGTCTACACCGAAATCGCCAAGCGGTTCGACCACCCGCTGCACCTGGGCGTCACCCACGCCGGGCCCAAGGAAACCGGGTGCATCCGCTCGGTCGTCGCCCTGGGCACCCTGCTCGCCAGTGGCATCGGCGACACCCTCCGCATCTCCTACGCCTCCGACTCGCGCTTCGAGGTCGAAGACGGCCTCGAACTGCTTTACACCCTCGGCCTGCGCACCCGCACCTCGGCCGAACTCATCGCCTGCCCCACCTGCGGCCGTATCCAGGTCGATCTGATTTCCCTCGTGCAGGACGTGCGCAAAGTCCTCCACGGCCAGATCGATCTCCCGATCAAGGTCGCCGTGATGGGCTGCATCGTCAACGGCCCGGGCGAAGCCGAGGGTGCCGACGTGGCGGTGTTCGCTGGTGACCGCCGCGGCATCATCTACGTCCAGGGCGAGCGCGTCGCTAATGTGCCCGAAAACGAAATCCTCGATCGCCTCCTCGCCGAAACCCTCGCCTTCCAGGCCAAGGTCAATCGCGGCGACGCCAAACTGGGCGAGAAAAAGGTGGACATCGTGCCACCAGACCCCATCGGCGAACTAGGCAGCGGCTGGGAGAAGATGGCCCACGAGAAACTCGGTACGGGCGGGGTGGGGCTCACCGTTGGGCAGAGTTGACGCTTTCGCTCTTTTCGCTGGCAATCTGGGCGATCCCTGTGTGCAGACTTCGCACGGCTTTCGCGTGCTGGAAGCGATTGTCCTTCCTATACTGTACCTTCAGGGTTAACGCACGTTCGCCCGGCGATTGCGGCATCGCCCTGCGGTCATTTTCGTTCGCCGCTGGAGTGAGAGAGATGAAAACCATCGCTGTGGTCTCGTTCCTGTCCGTCGCCGCCATGGGCTCAGCCGTCGCCAGCGCCCAGCAGGTCATCGCCTACTGGCGCTTCCCGACCGTCGTCCCTTCGTCGAGCGTCAACTTTCAGATCAACTTCCCGCTCGCGGCCGACGCCCAGTTCAACCCGGGCCTCGCCCAGATCACCACCGACGCCACGATCTGGGACGGCACCCCCGGGCCACCCGCGCTGGGACAGGGTGCGTTCCAGTACTTCTCCGGCTCCACCATCAACGCCCAGGGTGCTGATGTCGCCGGGTCGGGCCTGGGCATCCGCAACCTGACCGGCAATCTCACCGAAGACAAATCGATCACCTTCCGCTTTGATACGACGGGGTTCCAGGACATCATCATGTCCTACGCCGAGCGGACCACCAGCACGGGGCCCACGGCGCTCCAGATCAGCATCTCGGGCGACGGCACGAACTTCGTGCCCGCCGAGACTCTCATCACGGAGCGTGACGCGACGTTCCGCCTCCGCACCGTGAACCTTTCGGCGTTCGCGGCGCTGAACAACAACCCCGCCGCGTATGTCCGCCTCACGCTGGACAACATCACGGGCAGCAGCGGGGCGCTCCGCATCGACAACGTCACGTTCATCCCGACCCCGGGCGCTGCCGCGGCGTTGGGGCTGCTGGCGCTGTCGGCGACCCGGCGGCGCCGCTGAGGCTGGGAGTTTTTCAATCCACGCTGATTCAAGCCCGGGCGAGCGCCCGGGCTTTTTTTGCGCGGGTTAGACCCGAGTCCGTCGCCGACGACGGCCGCGAGGGCGCGACACTGATCGGGGCTCCTCTGCTTCGCGCACGATCTTCACGATCTGATCTGGTGCGACCTCGAACATCTGCAATAGTCGTGCCGCACCAGCCTTGGGCGGGCGGGGGCCCTGCTCCCAACTCTGAAGTGTTTTCTTGGGAACGTTCAGGAAGCGTGCGAAAACCGCCTGCGACATCCCGGTGCGTTTGCGAATCGCCGCGACGCGCGCCTTCGAAAGTAAGGGTGCCGCGGCAGGCAACTCGGTCGTTCGCAGGCTGATCTCGCCCCGAGCGTGCGAAATCCCATCCTTCAGGCCGTCAAGCACCTGCTCGAACACGCTCATCGATTCGTAGTCCGGCTGCTTCTTCACCATCACTCCCTTTTTCTCAACTTGGTCCGCGTCACCCCCGCCCTCGCCTCCGCCCGGAGTTGGTCCGCGAATGTGCACAGTGCGCTGATCTCATGCTTGGTCAAGTCGTCGGCTTCGTCCTTGCCATACACCGTGACGAGATCGATCCGGCTTGCTTCCGGCGTGTGTACATAGATCACCCGAACGCCGCCACGCTTTCCCTTTCCTCGGCTCGCGTCTCCGAACCGCAGTTTCCGCAGAATGCCACAGCCTGGAATCGGCTCGCCCCTGGATGGGTCTTCCAGCAGTTCGTTCTGCAGCGCCCGGAGCCGTTCATCGTCTAGTCGAGCGTGCCATTTGCTTGAGAACACACGCGATTCGACGAAGATCAGGTTCATTGTACTACGCTGTAGGATAGTAACCAGTTCGAGCGAGCAGCGATTCCGCAGATTATCGGGCGGGATCGGCAACCGCGCCTGTCTATTTCCCGCCCGGCGTTCCCGTTGCGGGTGCCGAACCGCCCCCACCGCCGCCCCGCTCCCTGTTTCCAGAGCGCGGCCCATTTTCCCCTCCGCCACCCTCGCGTCGCCCCGTCGCCCCCGCGCCCGGAGCCCCACCCGGACCCCCCGCACCACCCGGCACACCCACCCCACCCTTCGGTATCACCTTCCCGTCCCCATCCACATCGAGCCCCACCGCCAGCAACTGCTCCTTTGACCACGGCTCGGCCAGCACTTCCCGCGCCTCGGGCTTCCGCACCAGCACGCGCTCGCCATCCGTCACGCCCGCGCGAATCTCGGCGAAGCGGTCCGAGCGCCGACCGATCTGCACCGGCCGCCGCACATACCGGCCCCCGCTGCCCGACGGCACATGCACAAACCGCACCAGCCCCTCGCTGAAGATTCCTTGCACGGGGATGGCCAGGGTGCCCGTCACGCGATCCAGTTGAATCTCCGCCTCGCACCGCATCGAGGGCCGCACCGATACGCCCGGCTCAAGTTCGAGTTTGATCTTCACCGTGTACTCGCGCAGGTTCGGATCACGCCACCCGCCCGACTCGGCCAGAATGCCCACCGATTCCACCGTGCCACGCAACGCACGCCCAGCCAGCGCGTCGACCTTCACCGTCGCCGTCTGCCCCTTCTTCACGCGCCCGGCCAGTGATTCGGGCACGCGCACCGACGCGACCATCACGGCCGTATCGGGCAGGAAGATCAGCGCCTGGTTGTTGTACACCTGCTGACCGATCTGAAGCCCGCCGGATTCCCCGTTGCGGCCTCGATCGCGCTCCATGCTCGTCGCATACACCACCATCCCATCGCCCGGTGCCACCAGGGTCGCCGCCGCCACCTGGTCACGCAGTTTCTGCAGTTTCGCCTCGCGCAGTTCCACCTGACGCCGCCGGTTGAGCCGCTCGGCTTCCTTGGTCGCCAGTTCCGACTCCGCCTTCCGATTCGACCGCTCCATCTCCGCCCGGGCCTCCTCAACATCCGATTCCTTCGTCCGCCGGTCCTTGGGCATCTGGAAGTCCTCGAACACACGCTTATCCAGTTCCGCCGTCTTGAGCGCCGCCTGCGCTTCCAGAAAGGCCAGTTCATCGCGTTTCAGTTCGTCCTTCGACAAGAACCCGCGCCCCTCAAGCCCCTTGGCCCGGTCGTACTTCTCCTTCAGCCGCTCCACCTCGCGCTGCGCCTTGTCGAGCGCCAGCGCCAAGTCCTGCCGCTTGGACGCGACCACGCCCTCCATCCACTGCCGAAGTTCCAGCTCGGCAATCTCCAGCGCCAGCGCCGCCTTGCGGATCGTCGATTCGTTCTCGCTCTGCTGAATCTGGAACGACGCCTCCGCTGAGGCCAGCAGCGCCCGGGCGCTCTCCACCTGCAGCGATTCCTCGTCCACCTGCCCCTGCACGTCGTCGGCATTCAGTCGCACGAGCACCTCGCCCGCCTTCACCTGCGCGCCTTCCTTGATGATGTCCACAATCGTCGTCTGCTTCTCGAGTTTGTTGCGGATCTCGATCTGCTTCGCGGCTTCCAGTTCCCCGCTCGCCGTCGTCGTCACGTCAAAGTCCATGACCGACGCCGTCGCCACATCCAGCGACCCGCCGCGCCCGCGATTCGCGGCCGCCGAACCACTCGACCGCGGCCCAATGGCCATCACCCCGCCAGCCACCACCAGGAGCGCCGCCGCGATCAGCGAAGGTCGCACCCATCGACGGGACCGACGGACCAAAGAAGTGGACACAGGTGAAGTCTTTTCGGGCATGGTTTCCTCACCCGAATGGTATTGGCTCACCCCTGCTCGGTGGCACATTCTCAGCCAGCCCGACCCGATGAGCCTCGACCAGCAACCATCCCATCACGCTACTCCACCAGCGCTTCCAGAATCTCCACCACGCCCTTCGCCTCCGACCCCTTCGCAATCATGTGGGCGTGCTCCTTGATCGACGCGTGCGCATTCGCCGGACACGCAAAGAACCCCGCCCGCTGAGCAATACACAAGTCACTCGCCGTGTCGCCCACCCCCGCGATCCGCTCCTTCCGAAGTCCCAGTTGGCCCAGCAACCGATCCAGCCCCGTCCCCTTGCTCACATGCGCCAGGTCACAGTTGATATACAGCCACGTCATGCTCACCCGCAACGGCCACCCCCGCGCAGCCGCCGCCCGCTGCACCGCCGGAAACACCTCCTCCCGCAGATACGCCGTGTCCGGGTGATACAGCGTCACGCTCGCCGCCTTGCCCACCTGCCGCGTCACGCCCTTCCGCCCGAACTCCTCCCGCGCCCACGCCGCCAGTTCCTCCACCGCCCCCAGATCACCCGCCGAAATCCGCGCATCCATCTCGCACGCGTTCGTCCCCGGGTGATACACAAACACCCCCATCTCGCACACGCACGGCACCTCCAGATTCCCAATCAACCGACACATCGCCTCCGCAAACGGTTGCGGCCGCCCCGAACACAACGTGATCAGCGGCCTGTCCCCCACCTCCATCGCCCGCGCATTGAACCGCGCAATCGCCCCCAGCGACTCCATATCAAACGGCTTCTGGTGCTCAGACACCAGACACCCGTCAATATCGCAGATCACCAGATCAAACCGCCGAAGTGGTAGCGTCCCAGGCATATCGGCCCCAGCGTAGCGCCCCACTGGCCTCTCCTGTTCCCGCCTGGGTACCTCGACTTTCCGAGTCGAGTCCCCGCTCCCGTTCACCCCTTCTGCCTTCTTCGAATCGCCCTTTCCCGATCCCACGCCCCTTCCCGCTCACTCGCTTCCTCTCGGTGCGCCCTCGGTGTCTCCGTGTCTCGGTGGTGAAAGTCTCCGACTTCGCCTCCTCCGCGTCCCTCAAGCCTCTTCCTCCGCGCCCTCAGCGTTCTTTGCCCCTCCCCGTTCTTTTCTGTGCACCTCTGTGCCTCGACCCCTCAGTGGTTGTTCCACGTTCCACACCTCCGCCGGCGATTCCACCGCCGCCTGCCAATCCACCGCGCTCGGCTCAGGCAGCCCTTCCGTCACCCCCGGCACCGGCGCGCCCAACTGCCTCAGCATGTTCAGGCACTGCGCCCGATGGTGATACCCGTGCGTCGTCACATGCGCAATCACCGCCCCCAGCGTAAACGTGTACGTCTTGATGAACCCCTCCTCCGCCCCGGTCCCGGGCCATTCCAGCTTGATCGTCACGCCAAGCCGGCTCTGGGATACGATCGCCGCGGCCGTCTCCAGCAAATCCCGCTCCGCCTCGTCCAGCAACACGCGAATCTCCCCCGCCGTGCGGTCCTTCGCCTCCCCGCTCACATTCGGGAATCCCGGCACCGCGTGCAGCATCGCCCGTGGCGCTCGCCCCGCCAGCCGATCCGTCCACCGCCGCATCGTGCTCACCATGTGCGTCAGCGTGTCGTGCAGCGAGCCCAGCCCGATCTCGAACCGCCGGTGAAACGCCTCCCGCGGCAGCCCCTCGCACACATCCAGCACCGCCCGCGTCCCCCACGCGTCCGACGCGATCAGTATCCGGCTCAGTTCCGCCGACAGCGGCACGGGCGATGGGTTCGTTGACGCACTCATGGCCCACTCTACGGGTCAGCGGTGGCACAGGCTGTGCCACCAGAACTTTCAGGCCGTACACTCCTCATACCTATGGCGACCCAGGCCCAGCAACCGCCCGTCCTTGATCACCCCGTGCTCGCCCTCGTGAAGGCCCACTTCCCGCGCAAGCGCTTCCGCGCCACCGAGTTCCGTGGCCAATCCACCCTCATCGTCGAGCCCGCCGATCTCCACGACGTCATGGCGTTCCTCAAGAACGACCCTCGCGCCAACTTCAACTTCCTCTCCGACATCGCCGGCATCGACTACCTCGGCTACCCCTCGCCCACCATCGGCCGCTTCGCCTGTGTCTACGTCCTCCTCTCCCACGCCCGCGACGATCGCTTCTTCGTCAAGACCTTCCTCAATCCCTCTCGCCCCACCGGTGGCATCGAGGTCGATCCCGCCCTCACCCTCGACTCCGTCACCGATCTCTGGGCCGGTGCCGAGTGGATGGAGCGCGAGGTCTATGACATGCTGGGCATCCGCTTCTCCGGCCACCCCGACCTCCGCCGCATCCTCATGTGGGAGTCCTTCCCCGCCCACCCCCTCCGCAAGGATTACCCCGTCCAAGGCCGCGGCGAACGCGAGCAATACCGCATCGTCGACCGCAGCGACGCCTAGCTAGTTCTGGGTACCTCGACTCTCCGAGTCGAGCCCCGATTTGGCCAGTCACTTGATGCCTCGATGCCGCGTGCCTCGTGCCTTCTTCAACCTCCCCCTCCCCGTTCCTCCCGATTTCGCTATTTTCTCCCCTGTTTTTTCTTCTCGGTGATTCTCCGTGTCTCTTTGTCTCGGTGGTAAGTTCTTCTCCGCCTTGACCCCGGTTCCCCCTCCGCGCCCTCCGCGTTCGCCTCCTCCCCGTTCCCGCTCGATCCCTCTTCTCCTCTTCTCGGTGCGATCTCGGTGTCTCTGTGTCTCGGTGGTTTTTCCCGTCCCGCCCGATCAGGAGCCCGCCATGCGATCCCTCACCCCCCTCACTCGCGCATCCTTCCTGGTCGCCCTCCTCCTCGGCCTCATCCTCCTCGCCGGCTGCGAAGCCAAAATCACCCGCGAAAACTTCGACAAAATCGAAACCGGCATGAGCCAGTCCAAGGTCGAAAAACTCCTCGGCGGCAAAGGCCTCGACGAAACCCCCAGCGGCACCAGCATCACCGGCGCGGGCGTCATCGACAGCAAAAAAGCCGCCTCCACCATCTTCCGCTGGAAGGACGGCGCCAAGTACATCGTCGTCACCTTCCGCGACGGCAAAGTCTTCGAAAAACAGCAGGACGGCCTGTAGTCACGCGGTCAAAATAACACCCCCTGCCCGCTCACATCAGGCCTCCGGAAACCCGCCCCCGACAGCGGCCTCACATCCCGATTCAGCCCATACCGGCGCGTAAACACCTCGAACGTCTGGTTCAACTGCCCCACCAGCGGCCCCTGGCCTTGGTACCGGTCGTTCCTGCCGTCGTACAACTTGCCGCCCCGCGCCTGCCGGATCAGCGACTCGATCTTCCGCGCCCGATCCGGGTGCACGCTCCGCTTCAGCCAGTCGAGGAACAAGTCCTTGAGTTGGTACGGCAGCCTCAGCAGCACCCACGATGCCCGCCGCGCGCCCGCCTGCGCCACCGCCTCCAGAATCCGCGGCATCTCCACGTCCGTCAGCCCCGGAATCACCGGCGCCACGTTCACCGACACCGGCACCCCCGCGTCGGTCAGTTGCCGGATCGCCCGCAGCCGCGCCGAGGGTGCCGACGCCCGAGGCTCGAGTTTCTGCGCCAGTTCCGCGTCCAGCGTCACCAGCGTAATGATTACCCGCCCCGCGTTGGTGCTCGCCAGTTTGGCCCACAGATCGGTGTCACGCAGCACCAGAGCGCTCTTGGTCATGGTGCTGACGGGCTGCCCGCACTCGGCCATCACCTCAAGGCATTGCCGCGCGATGCGGAGCGTGTGCTCGATGGGCTGATAGATATCGGTTATGGCCGACATGACGATGGGTTCGGGCTTCCAGCGCGGACTCGCCAGTTCGGCTTTCAGCAGCCGCGGCGCGTCGGGCTTGGCCATCAGTTTGATCTCAAAATCGAGCCCGCTGCTGAAACCGAGGTACTCGTGGTACGGCCTCGCGAAGCAATAAATGCACCCGTGCTCGCACCCGCGATACGGGTTCACCGTCCAGTCAAAAGGCACATCCGAACTCGGTGCCACGCGGTTGATGATCCGCTGCGTGCGGTCGAAGAAGACCTGCCGCTCGACTTTGTGGAGTTGCCCGTCGTCGCCTTCGCGCTCGATCAACTGGCGGTCGATCTCCTCGCCCAGGATGTGCAGCCGCACCGACTCAAACCGGTTGCCCGGATTGAGCCCGGCCCCACGCCGGTGCGCCGGGCCGCGCGGCAGCGCGTCCTGAAAGGAGGGTTCAATGGGATCGAACATACCAAACTATAACCTGTCGATTGAGTTTGGCAACAGTTCGTATTGATTTGGCCAGATTTACAGCACAATCAGCGCGCGACCGAACCCCCGATCGCGTCGTTCGGTCACCACCTGAATGGTGTATCGAAACGAGGCGACCGGGTGATCCGGAGGCTTTAGACGAATTTCCGCGCCGACGGCCGCGAGGCCATCAGCGCGGCGAGAGGCTTACCAACTGCCGCGACCGCCGCCGCCGCCGCCACGGTTGCCGCCGCCACCGAACCCGCCACGACCGCCGCCGCCGCCTTCGCGGGGCTTGGCTTCGTTGACGGTCAGATCACGGCCATCCACGTTCTTGCCGCTGAGCGCCGCCATGGCCGCCTTGGCGTGCTCGTCGTTGTTGAACTCGACGAAGCCGAAGCCGCGGGGGCGGCCGGTGTCGCGGTCCATGACAAGGGCCGCGGAAGCGACCTCGCCGTGCGCACCGAACAGTTCACGCAACTGGGTTTCCGTGGTCGAGAACGAGAGATTACCGACGTAGAGCTTCATGCTTACGATCCTTGCCCGAACCTGAACTTGTGCGAAACGATCCGGAGGCTTGGACTCGGGCAGAGAAAGCGTCGGGAGACCAGAGCGGACTCGACCGACAGGGCCGGGACCTAGCAGAGATCACGCCTCATTATAGGCCTGAATCCGCAGCATTTCCTACCACCCTCCCCCGCTCCCACCCAGCGGGGGAGGGTGCCAAGCGAAGTAGGGGGGCGAGGCGGAGGGGGGGGGGGGCTCGTGGTGCGCAACCCGCAGTGAGGCCAATATGCAACTGGCATCTTCCCCCCGCACGTCAACCGTTCATCCCTGAGTTCCCATCACCGCCTCCCGCCCCTTGATCGTGCTCACCACCGTCGTACTCCCCGCCTTCTCAAACTTGGCAAACCCAATCCGCAGCAGCACCAGCGCGGCAGCCTTCGGCTCGATCGCCGCCAAGGGCATCGATCCCTTGAGCAGCCGCATCAGCAAAGCCTCCGCCGCCGCCAGCGCCCGTTCGCCCTCCGGCAGCGCCGTGTCCAACTGTGCTTGCCCAGACAGAATGCTCCGCGGGCCGTACACCAGCAGATACGCCGGCCCGCTCGCGAGATACGCTGGGTTGAACGCCGCGTCCGTCGCCCCGAGCGTCAGCGCACGCAGCGCCACATCCGCCTCATCGGAATCATCCGGCGGATGAACCTCCACGCCCCGCGTGGCGCTCCGCCAACCAACCACCGCAAACGCCGCGAAAATCACCGCCGCGATGAGCACATTGGCGATCATCCCGATCGACAGAAAGAACATGAATCGAAACGTCGCCGTCAGCAGCAGGATCACCACATACATCAACGCCAGCGTCGCGATCCCCACGCCAATCGCGATCCACCCCTCGCGGCGCAGATCGGCGTTGTGCTCCATCACCGCCACGCGCACCGCGCCCCGTGCCGAACTCGCTGTGGCTCCTTCACGCATGCCGCAACGCTACGGCGTCCTCCGGCCCATCGCTCACCACGCTCATCCATCCAACCCGTCCGTCCTCTCTCCTTTCCCCCTCTGCGTCCCTCGGCATCCCCCTCCGCGCCCTCCGCGTTCATGCTCCCGTTCCCGTTCGCGTGCGCGACTATCCACCCGCAGGCTTGGCCGGATACCCCAGCGCCACAAAGTGCGCCACCAGGCAATCGCGATGATCCCCCTGGAGTTCGAGCGTTGTTTCGGTGGCGGTGCCGCCGGTGCCGAGCGTGGCTTTCAGGCCCTTGAGGATGGCCAGCAGGTCATTCGTGCGGTCGGATCGGGCCGCGAACCCCGCCACCACCGTCACCATCTTCCCGCCCCGCCGCTCACGCCGCACACGAAGCGGCTGGTCACGCTCGGCAAGCACCTTGCCGCTGAGTCGCTCACGCGGGCACACGCACGCGCTCGTCCCTGCCAGAGGCTTCGAACAGCGCTCGCAGGTCACGGGCTGATCCAACGGCGTGCCGGCAAAAAGACGGGACATCCTCGCAGGATACCAAGGCAGAGCCCGTCCGAGTGACCCGGCGCCCACGCGTCCACGCGTGCCGATTCGCTCCCGGCCCTCCTCTCAACCTGGTTGTGCCGGTCTCTTCCCAACTCGATGGGGGATTGCTCCGCCGTGGAAGCCCGAGGCGGGCGCTCCACAATGAATGAGTACGGCTCGGCCCATCGAGTCTGCACAACAAAGGAAGAAGCATGAAGACGTTTGCCGCTTTGATGGCCGCTGCTGGATCTGTTGCCGGGCTGATGATGACGGGTGTGGGCAATGACGAGCCCAGCCGCCTGATGGATTCCCCAGCCGCTTGGCAGCCCTCGGGCGTGCCTGCGACCCAGCCGGGCACCACGCCCCAGCCCTCGCACACCAAGCCCCAGCCCGGCCAAACCACCCCTCCCTCGCCTGATCAGCCCGCGAATCCCGAGTCGCAGGCCCCGGGCAACGACGGCATGCAGCCCATGATCCTCGACCCCAACGACCCGCGCCTGTTGGTGGCCGAACGCGAAGCCCTCGTCCGCCTTCGGGCAGCGCGGCCCTTCACGCTGCAATCGCCTCAGGCCGAGGCGATTCTGTACAACGATGTCCAGCGTCTCGTCCGCGACGAGCAGCGACTGACCCAGTCCGGTGACGAACACCTGCGGCGCCTGGGCGAGATCCGTGGCATGTCTGGCGAACGCCAGACCACCGCTGTGCTCGACCTTCTTCAGCAGGTCCTCATGCACAACCGGGAACTGCAGCAGTACCTCGTCCGCTCACGCACCGCGTGGACCGGCGACCTGCCCCCGGCACGCGAGGCCCGTGAAGCGCGAGAAGGCCGCGAGGCCCGTGAGGCACGCGAAGCGCGCGAGTCGCGTGAACCCGTCCGGCCGAACTCGGATCGGTAGATTTGATTGTTTTCGGTGAGCGATCGCACGATGCCACTGGGGTCGCCCCCGGGGCGACCTCATGTGCGCGCGGGCGCGTCCGCCGGCGCGTGCGCGGTGTCGCCGGCAAACTCGCCCATCGAGAGAGCGGGTCGCGCATCCCCTTCGTCAGCAAGCCCCAAAATACGCCCCCAGAAAATCCGTCAGGTCATCCGGATCAACATCTCCATCCCCGTCAATATCCATCGCCGTGCATCCCACCGTCGAAAAACACGCGATCGCATCCGCCAGATCATCTCCGTCCACTATCCCGCTCGCGTTGAAATCCGCCACGCACTCATCGCCTCCACCGCCACCACCATCCCCCGGCACCGCCGGCCCGCTCTCCCCGCTCACCACCCCACGCCCCGTCGGCGACACAATCACAATCACCGGTGGGGGGGGAGGTGGCGGCGGTGGGGGGGGGGCCGGCGTCACCACTAGCCCCGCATACGAACTCACCATCCCGCTCACGCACCCGTTCACAATCAGCAACTGATACTGCCCCGCGTCGCTCTCCCGCACTTCGCGAATCTCCACTGCCGCCGTTCCCGCCCCGCTGATCCGCGCCGAGTCATACACCGGGGCCATGTCCTTGTGCCACCGAAGCGTCAGCCCCGCCGCCTCACCCGCGGGCAAATCACGCTCCGTCACCTCCGCCGAAACCCGCGCCGTCCCCCCGGCTTGCACCGTCGACCCCACCGGCTGCCGCCTGATCTCCGGCACCCGCGTGTTGATCGTCACCGCCGCCGCCTCGCTCACCACCGTCCCGCACGCCCACACAATCCGCAATCGGTAATCCCCCGCATCCGTCACCGCCGCACTCGGAATCGTCAGCGTCGGCCCATTCGCCCCCGCGACGGGAGTCATCGCCGTCACCGCCGCCCCCGTCGCGCCCCGCAGCCACTGATACGTCTCCACACCCCCGCCACTTCCTGCCGTCACCCCCGCGCTCACCACCAGCGCTCGCTCCACGCACGCGCTCGTCGCGCCCGGCTGCCCATGAATCACCGGCGGCGTCACCGTGCTCATCCGCACCTCCACCGCCTCCGTCGCCGCGCTCCCGCACGCGCTCATCGCCTCCAGGTGATACGAGCCCACCTGACCAGTTCCAAAGTTCAAGAGCGTCAGCGTTTCCTCATTCGCCCCCGCCATCACCTCACCGTCCTTGAACCACTGAAATGTCATCGGCCTCAGCCCCACTATCCGCGGCGCCAGCGTCACCGATCCCCCCGCGCACACCGCACCGCCCACCGGCTCACGCCACACCACCGGCCCGATCACCGTGTCAAAACTCACCGTCCGATCCGCCAGCGGATACACCGCCGCACCCACCGGCACCGTCCCGCTCACCGCATAGATGTACCGCGCACCCAGGTTCTGCACGCTCACCGTCACGCTCGGCTCATAGTCCCTTCCGCTCCTCACCGGCGGCACATACACAAACCGGTACACCTCCGCGAACGCCCCCACCAACTCCCCCGACCCGTTCGGCAACGCCGCCCCACGCGCCACCCCATCCCACAACCCGATCCGCGAGTTCACCAGCGACGTCAACGTCGGCCGCCCATCATTCCCCACCCGCGCCAGCCCGTTGTACGGATCGCCATTGGCCCCGCCGCTCCCCGCCGGGGCCATCAAACCCCGAAAGGGCGAAAACGTCCCCCGCAAAGGCTGCCCCGCCGTATCAACTCTCACCGCGCCGCCTGCGAGCGTCTCGCCCGTCAGCCCAGGCACAATCACACCCTGCGACGGCGTGCTCCCATTCGGATCCGTCAGCGTGATCAGCAGCGACCCCTCCGCCCCGCCGCACCGCAACACCCCAAAGTTCGCCACCCCCGCCGGGTTCGGCACAATCGCCACCCGCGCCTGCACCGTCACCCCGATCGCCGGTGCCTCCCGGCAATCCGTCACAAACCGCACGTCCCAGATCTGGCTCACCGACGGCGCCTGCCCCGCGCACGGCCCACCACTCGCCAGCCACCCAGTCAAGCCCGCAACCACCACGCTTCGCTTCGCCGTTCGCATCCCGATCCATCGACAGCCAAGCGCAATCCCCCGCACATTCCACCCACCCTCCCCCGCTCCCAGCGGGGGGAGGTGCCGAGCGCAGCGAGGCGGAGGGGGTTCCCGTGGCGTCTCACCGCGCGCCCGTGCCACGGCTGTCGCCGAGCGCTGGCGGCGTCGGCCGTGCGGGGGGTCGAATCAGCGCTCCTCGCCCTCGGTATTCATTGATCGCTTTATCGGTGTCCCGGTGTATCGCTTTCCTACGCCGCCAGCCGCCGGTCAAAGCCTTCCGGCCTCACGTTGCTCTTCGCATCCGCCCGCTCCGTCCAGTCCTCGGCGTTGCGAATCGTCAACTCACTCGCCTGCGTCTTGCGATACCCCAGCAGCCGCACCAGTTCCAAGACGTCCGTCCACGCCGGGAACGACACGTTGTTCTCGCGCTTGAATGCGTCGATCGCCATCACAAACAAAAACTGTTCCTTCGACAACTCGCCGACCTCGGCAGACCGCAGCGACTCGGCCAGACGCTTGCCCACGCCGCGCTGGCGCGAAGCGCCGCTCACCACCGCCCCATCCAGCAGATCATCCTCGTCCATCAAGTCCGCCGGCTCGGCCGGCCGGGGCTGATTGGGCAGCGCCGGCGCGTCATCGGTCCGCTTGGTCGCCCGTCGCTCCAGCCGCAGATCGCCGGTTCCCGGACGGCCAGCCTTGGTGACCTTCGCCTTCCGGTTCTGGGACGCGCCCTGCGCGGCGTGCTCGCCCTGCTCGGGCAAAAGGCGGGGATCAAGATTGTGCGCGCCGTCGCTCATGGGAAGCCTCCGGGAATGCGGTAAGGGTGCTCGCCGAGAACCACCCGTGCCGTGCCGTAGCCTCACTCCGGCGTCATGCCGGTCAGCGACCCGACGGCTCAGATGTCCTCGTCCCCATCCTCATCGTCGAATTCGTCGTCGAGGTCATCATCGTCGTCGTCTCCGCCCTCGAACTCCCCTTCCTCATCCTCAATGTCTTCCTCTTCCTCGAATCCTTCCCCTCCTTCCTCGTCCTCACCATCCTCCTCATCGAGGTCGTCCCCGTCGAGGCTGTCTTCATCCTCGCCCGCGTCGTCCTCATCCCGCCCCTTCGCGGCCATCGGCTGCGCGAAGGGAAACTCAGGCTCCAGCAGCGCCGTCGCGGGACCATCGGCCCCCGCCGTCACCAGGAACCCCGACACCTCAAACCCCGTTGACTTCAGCAGTTCGGACATGGACCAAATCCTCTGGAGGGCCTCGATGAAACCGGACTCGTGCGGGTGAACCAGCCGCGATCGTCGGTCCTTCTTCGTGCCGTCGGGCCGCACTGTTGCAGCAAAATCCCAACGTCACGCGCGATTGTCCGTCGTCCGCTCACCCTGCGGACCCGGGCAACTCGTCTCAATGCGCCGTACACTACTCACTCGGGACGCCGTGTCAACCACGACCCCCCCGGCGTTGGCTGTCCTCCGCCCCTCCGCGTTTTTCCTCTCCCCTTTCGCGCCGCAGGATCATCCGCATCATGACCACCTCCTCGGGCGACGGCGAACACCTCCAACCCCTCGCCGCGCTCCTCGCCCTCATCCTTCCCGGCGCGGGCCAGATGTCCCTGGGATACCTCGGCCGCGGGCTCACCATCTGCGCGGGCGTCATGGGCCTTTTCCTGGGCGGCCTGCTCGTCGGTGGCCTCAACGGCATCGATAGCCGCGAGAATCGCGTCTGGTTCATCGGCCAGGCCCTCGTCGGCCCCACCGCGTTCATCCTCGACAACCTCCACCAGTCCCGCTTCAAGGGATACGAAACCTCGCCTGCGGGCCAGGTGCTCAATCGCCCGCCACGCGTGCCCGGCCCGCACGAAACCATCATCCGTCGCGCCGACGGCCTCCGCGTCCTGGCGCCCCTCCCGGCCGGCGAACGCCCGCCCGTCATCAAATCGCTCGGACGCCCCAACGAAATCGGCACGCTCTTCGGCGCCATCGCCGGGATGCTC
This sequence comes from uncultured Phycisphaeraceae bacterium, assembly GCA_964588585.1. Lineage (GTDB taxonomy): Bacteria > Planctomycetota > Phycisphaerae > Phycisphaerales > UBA1924 > JAEUIX01. Next base: position 207,727 of record CAZPPX010000001.1, on the reverse strand, counting down.
AACGTGATCGCGATCATCGACGCCGCGTGGTCGATCAAACGCCGCGACCGCGACGCCCGCATCCGCGCCCAGATCGAAGAAAAAGCCAGGCTCGCCACGGCGACACCCTCCTCCGCGCCCGCAGGAGCCGTCGCATGAACACGATCTTCGCGCTCATCGCCCAGTCTGCCGCGCCCGCGGCACCCGTCCTCGACTTCGGCTGGCGACCCTTCATCGACCCCATGCCCCTGGCGTGGTTCGATTCCTGGATCGCGCTCTGGATCATCCCCCTCTCGTTCATGGTCGCGGTCTCCTACAAGGCCGTCCGCCAATACGACCTCCGCCCCGCGCCGTTTATCCGCGAGGCGCTGATGATGACCGTGCAGATCATCCTGGGCATGATCGCGCTGGGCGCGGCGAGTTACCTGCTCGTCGAGGTGTTTGTGCCGTGGATCAGTGGTAATCGGTAAAGTGATGCCCCCGTGCCACTGGCGTCGCCGTGCTCTGACGGCGTCGCCAGTGCGGTTGGGCACGATCGCCGGAACACTGGCGACGCGGTCAAAGCACCGCGACGCCAGTGGCACGTTCGTTTCCGATTTATCGGCGTATCGGTTCATTGGTGTATCGCTTTCCACACGCTGCCGTGCGCGTGCCGAGCGGTGCGATGGGGCTGATCGAGATTGACGACCAGATAGCGAAGCGCATCGGCGGCGTGGTCGGTGCCGTCTTTCACCGGGTCGTAGCGATCGGGCCGGTCGGGGTCGTAGTGGTGGCGCTGGAGGGATTCGATGAGCGTGGCGCAGCGGGCGTCGATCAGGAGGCGAGGCGGTGGGGGTAGCACGAGTGTGTCGGCTGATGGTTCGGAGGTTGGAGGCCTGTCCGACGGGGACCGTCGGACCGCCCGGGAGTCGAGTTCTGCCGCTGCCGCCGCCGGATCCAATCGTGTGCGCACGAGGGCCACGCCCGGCGCGACGCCGATGGAGCGCCAGCGCACCTTGAGCCCGCGGCGGGTCATGGCTTCGATGTTCGAGCGGCCGGTTTGCTGGTTCGATTGTCGGCCGGCGGGGTCCACGCCGATCCAGTCGGGCAGGCCCCAGGGCGAATCGATGATGGCGTCGATGTGGGTTTCGAGGCGTTGCTGGGCGAGGGCGCGTTCATCAACGATGGTGAGCACGCCGAGGGGATCGACGAGTCCCCAGAGAACGACGGTGAGCCCGCGGTAGCCGAAATCCATGCCGGCGACGAGGCGTGGGCGGGATTCGCCGCGTGCGTTGCGCGAGGGCAGCAGCGGCTCGGGCGTGTCGTCGCGGGCGCGGCCAACCAGCCTGGGCGGGCCGACCACGGTGATGTGCCGGGCGGGATCGAACTCGGGAAACACGGCATCATCGCGCTTGGGCCGCAGGGCGAGCATCTCGCAGGCCCAGGCGGAGACGCTGACGCGGCCTTTCTGGTCGATGGCGTCGTCGATGGCGACGTGGCCGCCTTCTTTCGGATTGTCGACGCGCTTAGCGCGGCCCTGGCATTCGGGGTAGAGGGCGCAGGTGGCGCACTCGCGCGCCGGTTCGCAGGTTTCGAGCACGTCGATCACGCCCCAGCGGAAGAGCGTGCGGGCGCGGGGGCCGCTCCGTCTCGGGCGCGGCGGCGTCGTGGGGGCTTCGGATGATTCGGCGGGCGCGCCATTGATCGTGAGTGAGGTGGTCGGGCTTTCGCGTTTGGCGGTGGCCGCGTTCATGGCGGCGTCGATTCCGCCGACGAGTTCGAACATGATGCCCATCGGGCGGTGCATGGTGCTGAGCGCTTCGACGCTGCCGCGGACCCATTGGCCCCACGGGCCGGGCAGGCGGAGAGAGCGGGTCGTGAGTTGCGCGGCCTCCCAGATGTCGCGGTCGAAGAGATCGACCTCGTCGCAGCGGAGTTTCTGCACGCGGGTGCCCCGCACGGCGGTCTCGGATTGCGCCAGCACCTGCACGCGCGAGCCGGAGCGGAGTTTGATCTGGCGTTCGGTGACGCGGCCTTCGACGAGGCTGGCGAGTTGCGGATGCTCGAAGATGGTGCGGAGGTGCGCGAACATGCGCGAGGATTGCTCGAGCGAGCCGCCCAGGATGCGGATTTCGATGCCGGGTTTGAAGACGAGGTCGAGCATGGTGGCGACGGCGCCGAGGAAGGTTTTGCCGCCCCCGCGGCTGGCCCACACGACGCAATCGGGGCTGAGCGCGGCGGGCTTGCCGGGCACGCGGCCCTCGAAGTAGGCGTGGCAGAGGTAGTCAAAGGGCGCGGTGTTGGACGAGACGAGCGCGACGCGCGGGACGGTGATGTTGAAGGTGTGGACGAGGAGGGCGTGGAGTTCGTCGGGCGTTTGTGGCGGCGATGAGGGGTTGAAGGTCATGGGAATCTCCGGTGCGGGGCGGGGACGTTTCAACGAAGGGAGGGAAGGGAGGGAAGGTGGAGAGCGGGATGTCAAGGAGCGATCGACAGACACGAAGCAGGAAGAGGTGCCCAGGCCGGGACGGAGACAGACGTTCTCGAGTCGCCCGGGCTCTCTTCCCTCGCTTCCCTCCCTTCGTTGACAACATGGACCCAGGCGGAGCGTGGTGCGGAGAGCACCGCGGCGTTCACCATGAGTTGGTGCAGCGGCGCGGTGCGGGCGAGGCGGCGTGTCGCGGCGCTGTCGAGCGCCCAGCGGCGGATGGCGCGGGCGAGGCGCTGGCTGCGGCGGAGGCGCGGCGGGAGGGCCCAGGGGGCGACGAGCATCCAGGGTTCGAGGTTGAGTGAGGCGAGGACGTGCGCGAGGCGGGCGTCGCGGCGCGAGGTGGGGATGGGCACGCGGCGCATGCCGGCGTGGTCGAAGAAGGGGTGGAGGGTGCCCATGGCGGCGAGGGCTTCGGTGCGAGGCGTGAGCGGGTTGGCCAGGTATTCGCGGACGAGTTGAGAGGCGAGGCCGAGGCCGCGGTAGCGCGGGTCGATGATGACGCGCGAGATGACGCGGAGGTTGGCGTTGAGCGCGCGGGCGGCTTCGCGGCGGTCGGTCGTGTGGAGCGCGGGCCAGTGTGGCCAGGCGGCGCGGCGCCAGGTGCCGTTGAGGACAGGCGGGGAGACGACGAGGACGCCGACGAGCGATCGCGATTGATCGTCGGTGCGGAGGGTGAAGTAGCGCGAGGATTTGACGGGGGGCCCGGCGCGGTAGTGGAAGCGGGCGAGGGCGAGGTAGTCGGCGCGGGTGCCGGGGGCGAAGAGGAAACCGGGAGAGCGATACACCGATACACCGGGAGATTGAGCCGGTGGAGTTGGCGCGCGGCCATGTGGCCGCCGGGTTGGGCGGTTTTGGGGGTTGAGCATGGGTGGACTTTCAGGGCGTGAGGACGGAAGGGCGATTGCGCGGATGGGTTGTCGTGTGACTCTCGTTGCCCTCCCCCCAACCCCCTCCCTCTGGGAGGGGGCTTTCAAGGCGCGAGGAATTCGGGCGGGGCGTCGAGGGGGACGTTGACGAGGACGTGGGGGCGGAGGGGCTTGATGAGGTCGTCGTGGGCTGAAGCGACGATGGCGCGGAGCGCGGTGGTTGGTGGAGACGACGATGCGAGGATCCAGCGGCGGAGCGTGATGGCGAGGCTGGTGGCGGTGATGCGGTCGAGCGTGGAGCCGAACTCGTCGGCGAGGAGGGTGAAGGTGTGGGTGTGCGGTGAGGATGCGGCGCGGCGCGAGAGGCGTGCGGTGGCGAGGGCGAGGTCGGCGCGGTGTTGCTGGCCGGCGCTCAAGTTGGAGTAGGGGCGAGTGAGGAGGGCGGCTTCGGAGAGGCCTGCGCGGGCGAGCGTGGCGAGCCAATCGGGGAGGGGTTGAGGGTCGAGGTCGACGAGGGCGCGACGGGCGCGGGTTGGGCCGGGGGGTGTGGCGGTGATGGCGCGGGTGCCGAGGAGGTCGCGGAGGGCGGCGAGGAGGAGGGATTTGCCAGCGCCGCTGGGGCCGGTGATGAAGGCGAGTTGGCCGGGGCGGAGGGTTGAGTCGAGTTGATGGGCGGCGGAGGCGGCGCGGGCGCGGAGTTCGCGGACGAGTGCGGAGGGTGCGCGGTGGGGCGCGGGAGTGGGGGGTTCGAGGGGGAGGCCGAGGATGGCGGCGGCGCGGCAGAGGCGTTCGGAGGGAGTGGGGGGGGCGGGTGGCGCGGTGGTGGTGGTGGGGTTCATCGGCGTGCTCCAACTGAGGTGGAGGGCGAGGCGGTGGCGGCGCGGCGTTCGCGGCGCGCGGCGAGTGCGCGGGCGCGGATGGCGGCGTGCTTTTGACGGAGGAGGTGGTAACTGAGGCCGAGTTCGCGGGCGAGGACGCGCATGGGCTTGCCCTCGAGGATGCACTCGCGGGCGATGCGGGCGTTGACGGTCGGGGGAAGGGGCGGGAGGCGGTTGGCTGGCGAGTCGGAGGGGGAGGGAGGGGCGGTGCCCAGGAACTCGTCGGTGTGCTGGATGACGTAGACGAACTCGGGAGACTGGACGCGGCGGACGAGGGCGCGGAGGCGGTAACTGAGCGCGCGGGGGCAACGGCCGGTGAGGTTGGCGACTTCGCGGAGTGTGGCACCTCGGGCATAGACGGCGTGGACGAGGGTGCGGTCGTCGAGGGAGAGGTAGATGGCGCGGCGGGTGAGGATTTCAGCGGTATCGCGGCGAAGAGCGCGACGGAGGTCGACATTGTGTTCGGAAAGTGGTAGTATCAAGTCGGATTTTGTTTGGATGTCCAGCATGTGCCTCATCCTTGTGGTTTTTCTGGTTCGCTTGACACAGGCTTGAGTTTACTGTACAGTTAAACGATCGACTAGTTTACCACTTCGTCAAAGTAAGTGCAAGGATTTAGTTCGGTATGTCATAGGGATTGCGCGCAAACGTGTCGTTACAACGTCCTGAACCTGATGCTGGCCGAGACCACCCACTTGAAGAGGGTGTCGGTGGTGGGCTTGGCGCGACCATTCGGATCGCGCGTCGGGCGTGTGGGCTGACGTTGAAGGGGCTGGCGGGGCGGGTGGGGTGTGCGGCGTCGTACATCTCGCAGGTGGAGAATGGGCGGAGGGCGTCGCCGCCGTCGGAGGGGTTGCTGTTGGCGATGGAGCGGGCGCTGGGCCTCGGCGCGGGGGAGTTGGTGCGATTGGCGCAGTGGCAGGCGGCGGGGCCGATGGTGCGGCGCGAGGCGGCGGAGTTGGCGCGGGCGCGGCAGGCGGCGCGGGCGCTGGCGGGTGCGGCGGGTGGGTTAGAGAGTGGGGCGTTGGATGCGCTGTATCAATCAGGGGAGTTGCGGCGGCTGATTGAGAAGTTGGCGGGCGCGGCGGAGGTGGGGGACAGTGTGGATGGGGGAGCGTTGCCGCTGGCGCGGGTGTTGCCGGTGGAGGTGCCGTTGATTAATAGTGTGGCGGCCGGGTATCCGAGCGAGTTCACGGATCTGGGGTATCCGGCGCGGGTGGCGGATGACTATGTGCGGACGCCGGATGTGCGGGATCCGGATGCGTTTGCGGCGCGGGTGGTTGGGGACTCGATGGAGCCGTTGTATCGCGAGGGGGACATCGTGGTGTTCAGCCCGGCGAAAGTGGTGAAGAGCGGGATGGATTGTTTTGTGCGGATCGAGCCGGACCACGAGTCGACGTTCAAGCGGGTGTATTTTGAGGGCGAGGAGGGGGAGGGAACGGGGATTTACCACCGAGACACTGAGGCACTGAGGAAGAACAGAGAAGAGGGAAGAGGGGGTGAGGCCGGGGGCGGGGACGGGGAGGGGATCAACGAAGGGAGGGAAGGGGGGGAAGGGGAGAAAGGGGGGGCGGGAACGGGAACGGGATCGGGATCGGGGACTCGACTCGGCGCGTCGAGGTACCCGGGGCGGATTCGGTTGCAGCCGTTGAACAGTGCGTATCCGGCGCGGGTATTGGCGCGGGAGCAGGTGGCGGGGATGTATGCGGCGGTGAGCGTGACGAGGGTGGTGTAGGGGAAAGCAGGAAAGCAGGAAAGCAGGAAAGCAGGAAAGCAGGAAAGCAGGAAAGCAGGAAAGC
>CAZPPX010000001.1:150600-201635 GCA_964588585.1 uncultured Phycisphaeraceae bacterium | reverse complement strand
AGGAAGAGCACGAACAGGGGCCACATTTTTTGCTTTGCTGTATTGCTGACGTTTTCTGATTTCAGCGTTCGCTTACGCTTGGGCATGGAGAAGTCACTGAGCGGCCGCGTGGCGATTGTTACCGGGGCTTCGGCGGGGATTGGGCTCGCGATTGCTGAGCGGCTGGTGGCGGAGGGGGCGCGGGTGGTCATCAATGCGCGGCGTGGGGATCGGCTGGCGGCGCTGGCGGAACGGTTGAGTGCGTCGGTTGGGGGAGCCAAGGCACCGGTGTGTGTGACGGTGGCGGGGGATTGCGCGGAGCAGGGGACGGTGGAGGCGATGCTGGCGGCGGCGAAGCGTGAGTTTGGTGCGCGGGGGGGGGCTGATTTGGTGGTGGTGAATGCGGGGCGTGGGTTGAAGGGGTCGGTGGTGGATTCGGATATGGGGCAGTGGGAGGAGATGGTGCGGACGAACCTGTTGGGCGCGGCGCGGCTGATGCGTGCGGCGGCGGTGATGATGGTGGAGGCGGTGGCGGCGGATGCGGTGGGGGGAAAGGCGTGGACGGTTCATGCGCGGGACATTGTGGTGATCGGGTCGGTGGTGGGGCGGAACGTGTCGCCTTTTTCGAGCATGTATGGGAGCACGAAGTTCGGCGTGCACGCGCTGGCGGAAGGGCTGCGGCGCGAGGTTGGGCCCAAGGGGGTGAGGGTGTCGATGGTGGCGCCGGGGTTTGTGGTGAGCGAGTTTCAGGGCGTGGCGGGGTATGACCCGGGGTGGTTCAAGGGGGTGCTGGAGAAACTGGGGCCGGCGCTGGAGCCTGCGGACGTGGCGCGGACGATCGCGTTTATCGCGGGGCAGCCGGCGCATGTGCACTTGGGGGATGTGCTGTTGCGGCCTACGCGGCAGGAATATCCGTAGCGATTGAGGGGGAGACGAACGCGGAGGGCGCGGAGCGGAAGAGAAGGCGGAACGCGGAGGGCGCGGAGGGAAGGCCCGAGGGACGCAGAGGGAGGAATGGGTTCGAACGGGATCGGGAAGAGGCTCGCGGAGACTGCAGAGGGGGAGGTGGGCGAAAGCGGGAACGGGGATGCGGCCAGCCGGATCGAGCGAGGAAACGGTTCGAGGCCAATCCCTCCTGCGTCCAAGCCTTCTTCAGTAGGCCCGGGCTTGAGGAGGCGGTTTCTTATGTGTGCTGGTTGAGTTGGTGCCATTCGCCACCCTCCCCCAACCCCCTCTCTCTCTGGGAGGGGGCCTTCGAGCGGGAGCGATTGAGTTTTCGCCGGTCTGCGTCCTCTGCGTGTATGTATTTTCGTCATCCGCTGCGTTTAGGTGCGCCGCGTCGCGCCCCGATCCCGTTGAAGTCTGCGTTCTGTTGGTTCCTTCGCTGACCGGTGTTTCCGCTAGACTGTGGGCATGACGACGGGCGCGAATCAGACTGGTGGTGGGCGCGGTGGTGAGGGGTCGCTGCGTGGGCCGGCGGGTGGGGTGAGCGATTCGGCGTCGGTGAATGAGTTCAATGCGTTTGCGAGCGAGGCTTCATCGGTGTCGAGCGGCGCGGGGGCGACGTCGGATGTTGGACCTGCGGCACCGGCGCTGAAGACGGGGGTGGGGGGGGCGGAGACGGAGATTGGGCCGTATCGGTTGATGGAGCGGCTGGGGGAGGGCGGGTTTGGGAATGTGTATCTGGCGCAGCAGACGCATCCGGTGAAGCGGCGGGTGGCGCTGAAGATCTTGAAGCCCGGGATGGATTCGGCGCAGGTGCTGGCGCGGTTTGACAGCGAGCGGCAGGCGCTGGCGATGATGGATCATCCGAATATTGCGCGGGTGCTGGACGCGGGGACGACGCCTTTGGGGAGGCCGTTTTTCGTGATGGAGCATGTGAAGGGCGTGCCGATCACGCAGTATTGCGACGTGCAGAATCTGACGACTCAGGAGCGGCTGGAGATTTTTGTGACGGTGTGCGGGGCGTTGCAGCATGCGCACCAGAAGGGGATTATCCATCGGGATATCAAGCCGAGCAATGTGCTGGTGGCGCTGCAGGAGGACCGGGCGCTGGCGAAGGTGATTGATTTCGGGATTGCCAAGGCGTTGAACCAGGATTTGTTTGCGGACGCGGCGGTGACACAGCAGCAGCAGTTCATCGGGACGCCGGCGTACATGGCGCCGGAGCAGGCGGTGCCGGGGCTGGATGTGGATACGCGGAGCGATGTGTATTCGCTGGGCGTGCTGCTGTATGAGTTGTTGAGCGGGCAGTTGCCGTTTGAGCCGAGTGTTTTGCGAGGGATGCCGATCGCGGAGATGCAGCGGGTGATCCGGGAGCACGAGCCGCCACGGCCATCGACGCGGGTGGGGAAGTTGGCGGGGCTGACGAAGGTGGGGACGCGGACGGCTGGAGGAGGGGGCGGGGGTTCGCACACGGGGTTTGATTACGGGCAGCCGGTGGGAGGCGTTTCTGGGGCTGCGACTTCCGGTCCAACGGCGGAGCAGGTGGCGCGGAATCGAAGGACTGAGCCGCGGGCGTTAAGGAAGGCGCTGGCGGGTGAACTGGACTGGATCGTGATGAAGGCGCTGGAGAAGGACCGGCGGCGGCGGTATCAGACCGCGGCGGCGCTGGCGGAGGATGTGCAGAGGTATCTGAATGGTGACCCGGTGGAAGCGCGGCCGGCGACGGCGACGTATCGGCTGCGGAAGTTTGCGCGGAAGAATCGATTGGTGATCGGGGCGGCGGGCGGGATCATCGCGGGGCTCTTGCTGACGATGGTGGCGCTGGCGTATGGGTTGCAGGAGGCGCAGCACGAGCGCGACATGACGGCGCGGCGAGAGACGCTGACGCGGGCCCAGATTCTGCTGACGGGGATGAACGCGGTGCGGGCGTATACGACGGGGCATGTGCGGCCGGCGATCCAGGACAAGCCCGGGAGTTACGACAACTTCAAGCCGGAGATGATCCCAGCGTTCGGGGCGCGAAGGGTGTTCGAGAAGTTCCGGACGGCACCGGACTACAACGGGTTTATCTATAAGGAGGCGGCGCCGAACCCGACGAACCCGGAGCATCGTGCGGATGAGTTTGAGAAGGGGCTGGTGGAGAAGTTCCGGAAAACACCGGCGGCGTCGGATGAGACGGGGGTCAGGACTATTGAGGGGAAGGATTTTTTCTATATCGCGCGAGCGATGAAGGTGAACGACACGTCGTGTTTGGATTGTCACAGCACGCCGGATCGGGCGCCGGTGAAGCAGGTGGAGATGTACGGGGCGGAGAACGGGTTCAACTGGAAGATGGATGACGTGATCGCGGTGCAGATGGTGTATGTGCCGGTGTCGGAGGCGTTCCACGCGGATCGACGGCAACGGACGGGGGTGTTTCTGGCGCTGGGTGGGGTGTTTGTGGTGGGGGGGTTGGGGGCGGTTTTGGTGCTCAGGAAACTGTGAGAGAGAACACACATGACGGATTCGTTTGCGGGTACGCCGGTGGCGATTGTGACCGGCGCGGGTTCGGGGATCGGGCGGGCGACGGCGGTGATGCTGGCGCAGGCTGGGTATGCGCTGGTGCTGGTGGGGCGGACGCGTGCGCAACTGACGGAGACGGCGGCGCTGGCGGGGGCGGCGGAGCGTGTGGAGGTGGTAGGGGGCGATGCGGGGGATGAGACGCAATGCCGTCATATGGTGAAGCGGGCGGTAGAACGGTTTGGGCGGCTGGATGTGCTGATCAATAACGCGGGCATGGCGCCGCGGAAGCCGATTGGTCAGACGACGCCTGAGGATATCGAGCAGTGTTTTCGGGTGAACGCGCTGGGGCCGGCGTGGGCGATACGGCACGCGTGGGACGTGTTTGTGGAGCAGCACGCGAAGGGAAGGGTGGGCAAGGGGGGGGCGTGCGTGGTGAATGTGTCGACGATGGCGACGATCAGCCCGTTTCCGGGGTTCTTTGCGTATGCGGCGAGCAAGGCGGGGGTGAACTTGATGGTGAAGTCGCTGGCGCAGGAGGGGCGTGCGATTGGTGTGCGGGCGTTTGCGGTGGCGCCGGGGGCGGTGGAGACGGGGATGCTGCGGGCGATTTTCTCGACGCGCGAGGTGCCCGAGAGCAAGTGTTTGATGCCGGTGGATCTGGCGCGGGTGATTGTGGGGTGTGTGGTGGGGACGTTTGATGCGCGGAACGGGGAAGTGATCGTGGTGGCGAACCGGGATGATGTGCCGGCGGCGTAGACGGGGAGGGAAGGCAAAGGGCGCGGAGGGAGGACGCCGAGGAACGCAGAGGTGAAGGACTTGGTGAATATCTAGAGACCAAGTCCGAATGGTGGTTTCGACCCGGATTCTCCCTCGCGTTCCTCGGCGTCGGCCTCTGCAACCTCTGCGTTCGTTTTCGGGTTTGGATTTTGCGAGATCACAGTTGAGATTCAGTCGCGACTGCGTATTCTTGGACTCCTGGAGTAGGGAGCAAGGAGAACTGAGATGCGCAATTCTGGCGTTGTGGCATGTGTTTCGGCGGTGGTGGCGGTTGGCGGCTTGGCGATGGCAGCATCGGCGGTGACGAATCCGTTTACGGAGACGTTTTCGTCGTCGTCGGCGAACTGGAGTTCGGCGTTGGCGTTTACGCCGTTGACGTATCCGGCGGCGGGCGGGCCGGATGGGTCGGGGTATGGCAGCCGGACGATCTCGTTTGCGGGGAATGCGGACGGCGAGCAGCCACTGCTGTTCCGCGGGCAGAGCAACTTCAACTCAAGCGGGAACGCGTTTGTGGGGAACTGGATCACCAGCGGGGTGAACGAGTTCTCGTTTTCGGTGCGGCATGATGCGGCGGTGCCGGTGGCGTTCTTTGCGCGCTGGTCGCCCGCGGCGGGCCCTGGGGTGGTGGCGATTGCCGGTGCGGCGCTGCCGAATACGTGGACGACGTTCACGATCGCGATCGATCCGGCGACGGCGTTTATCTATGAAGGGACGACGTTTGCGACGTTCGGGAACGTGGCGCGGGTGCAGGTGGGTGTGCTGGTGAACGCGGCGCTGGCGGGGAACGCGAGCACGTTCAACTTTGATATTGACAACGTGTCGATCGTGCCTACGCCGGGGGCGGCGGGTGTGGTGGGGCTGCTGGCGCTGGCGGGGTTGCGGCGTCGGCGGTGAGTGGTGTGACTGATTGAGAAAGAGATTGAAGCCCCTGCCGTTGGCGGGGGCTTTTTCGTTGGGGAATGATCAAGAGATCGAGGACCTTTGGCACCGACTTGGCCGAGCCGAAGTCGGTGCCACGGGGGGATTGCGTTACCGGCCGATCAGCGATGGATCGGCGACGAGTTGAAAGGGGATGACGGCTTCGGCGGTGGCGCTGTTGTGGCCGGCGTCGCGGATGATGACTTTGAGGTTGTACGCGCCGATGGTCAGTGTCGCGGGGAGGGTGATGCGCTGGACGAGGTAGTGGTCGGTGCGTTGGCGGCGGGAGCCGTCGCGGGCGGGCTGGGGGCGGGAGTGCCAGGCGAGGACGCCGTCGGCGTCGTGGAAGAGGCGGAGTTCCTGGGTGAGGTCGATGACCCACTCGGGCTCGCGCGAGCCGGTGGCGAGGGTGGGGGGCTTGAGGGTGGAGGTGAAACCGGCGACTTCGACGTAGACGAGGACGGGGTGGGCGCGGCCAGCGAGGAAGCGGGTGGGGCCGTTGGGTGTGCTGTCGAAGGGGGTGAAGCGGCCGAAGCCATCGACGCGTTTGACGAGCAGGGCGGCGGGGAGGCGGAGGGTGGGGGCGGGGGTGAGTGCGGCGGCCTGGTCGGTGAGCGTGCGGACGAGTGATTCGTCGGCTTCGCTGGAGTTCAGGAACGCGGCGAGGAGGGAAGAGAAGGCGTCGAGGCGGGCGGCGTCGGCCGGGTCGAGAGCGGCACGGGCGGAATCAAGGCGTGCCCGCGCCGAGGTGGGGTTGAGGGCCTCGGCGATGGCGAGGCGGTAGGCCTCGGCGAGGGGCGCGGGGAGAGCGGCGTTGGTGGTGAGGGATTCGAGCGCGGCGAGGAGGTCGGGTGGGGGGGGGGGAGTGGTTGGCGTTGGGTCAATGGGTTGGGGTGGGCCGACCGGCGCGGGGGGGAGGGGTTCGGCTGGTTCGGGGTTGGCCGGAGGTGCGGGCGTGTTTGTGCTGGTGGAGGAAGGGGCGTCGTAGGTGCGGCCGCGGTTGCCCCAGGGGTCGTTGGAGGGGAAGGGGTCGAGGTCGCGGGAGGTGGAGCCGCGGCGATGGCCTAAGGAGTCGAACATTTGTTCGAGGCGGGAAGAGGCGTCGGCGACTTGGGTTTCTGAGGTGGGCTGATCGAGGTTGGCGCGGGCGCGGGAGTCGGCGGGTGATTCGGGGGTGGACGATGCGCAGGCGGAGAGCGCAGCGCCCGCGGCGAGGATGATGGCGCGGGCGGCGGCGCGAGTGGTTGGGGTGGAAAGTGGATGCACGCGAGGCCTCCTGCCGGGTGCGGCGCGGGCTCCGCCGCGCGATGTGGACCGGGGACGTATGGGGTATCGGCTCAGCGGTGGGCGAGGCCGGAGAAACGCAGGGTGAGGGCTTCGAGGATGTGTTCGGGGTCACCCAAACCCGAGCGCTGGCGGACCATGCCGTCGACAACCTCGGCGAGCAGGCTGGCGGCGGCGTGAGGGGGCACGGCACGGGCTTTTTCGAGGATGGTGCTGGCGGCGGGGCCCCAGAGGCGGAGTCGGCCGGTGATGGCGGCGGGGTTTTCGCGGTTGGCCAGGCCGGCGGAGGCACCGTGCAGTTTGCGGGCGAGGTCGCAATAGGTGAACAGAAGCGGTGTAGGGTCGTGACGGGAGACGTCGAGGAGTTCGCGCAGGTGGCCCAGGGCGCGAGGGGCGTCGCCCGAGAGGAGGGAGCCCTGGATTTCCCAGAAGTCCTCCTCGCGGGAGAGGCCCACGAACTGGCGGACCACGTCGGTCGTGATCTGGCCATCGGGGCGAACGAGCGAGAGTTTGGCGAGTTCAGTATCGAGGCGGGCCAGGTCGGGGCCCACAGCATCGACCAGGCGCGTGGCGGCGGCGCGGTCGAGCGTCGCCTTGTGGTGCGGGGCGCGTTCGACGGCCCAGGCCGCAGCGGCATCGTCGCGCAGTTCCTCGCACTTGATGACGATGCCCCCGGACGCGACGACCGCCTTATCCAGGCGACCGGGACGCCAGGTGGGGGCGCGGAGGACGAGTGTGGCGGACGAATCCGGGGACGCGGCGTAGGCCTCGAAGAGTTCGCGGGCCGAGCGGGTGGTGGTGCCGCGGAAGGCGGGGGCGGATGCGTCGGCGTCGTCGTCGGCGGATTTGAGGAGGGCGTCGGCGCTATCGACGATGACGAGTTTGTGGGTCTGCATCAAACTCAGGGCGCGACATTCGTCGAGGATGTCGACGGGTGCTGAGCCGGAGCCGAAGATGAAGGGGGCGACTTCGCCGTGCTGGGCGATGAGGCGTTCGCGGAGGGCCTGGGTGTGGTGAAGTTGGAGGAAGCGCTCGGGGCCGTGGAAGATGGCGATGGGGGGGGCGGGAGGGGTAGTGGTGGCGCGGGGCACGGGGGAGGGTAGCCTGTTGGTGTGGTGTTTCGGGTCGCTTCGGAGAGTCAACCGTTTGGCGGATGCCGTTCGTCGCTCTCCATCCAACCCCCTCCCTCTGTGTGGGAGGGGGCATATCAAAAACGCGACCGGCCCCGCGCACACCGCGAGGGGCCGATCGTGGCACAGGAAGACCGGAAGAACGTCAGGTGGGTGAGGAGGGTCGGCGGCGGCGGCGGGTCATGACGGCCGCGCCGAGGAGGCCGAGTGCTGCGGCACCTGGGGTGGGGATGGGCGAGGGGGAGTAGAGCAGTTGGTCCTGTCGGCTGCTGTTCTCGAAGGCGTACATGAAGCCGGAGGAGGCGGACGCGCCGATGGAGGCGACGATCTGGTTGTAGGCGGAAAGGATGCCGTTGGAGAGGGCGTTGCCGTTGGTGGCGGCGAAGCGGATGTTGCCGGAGTCGAGGCCGATGCCGTTGCCTGGGAGGCTGACGTTGTAGTCGTAGAGGACGTCCCAGATGACCATCTGGAAGGCGGCGGCGAAGTTGTTGTTGGCGTTGGAAGCGGAGGCGGCGGCACCATGGGCGGCGAAGACGTTTTCGAGGGCGGCGGCGGTGGAGAGGCCCATGGGGGTGCCGCGGACGTCGAGGTCCTGTGTGGCGACGACGTCGAAGAGGCTCGACGACGTGGCGACACCTTGCTGATAGTCGGCGCAGAAGGAGCGGTGCTGGCCGACGAGCGATTGGGCGTTACCGGTGGCGCTGGTGATGGTGTGGAGCAGTTGGCCGGCGAAGGTGTTCTTCGGGGCCTCGTTGAAGAAGGAGACTTGGACGTTGGCGCCCTTGCCCGTCTGGTTGAAGGCCATGTTGACGGTGTCGGCGCGGGCGAAAGGCGAAGCGACGGCCGAGACGGTGAGGGCGAGTGCACAGATCGAGGCGCGACGGATACTCACGGAACCTCCCTTGAAACCCCGGCGGCATGCCGAGGGGGCGAGACGGAAGAAACGTGCGATTCGTTCGGGCGAGATGCCAGGGGTGGGGGGTGAGGGGATGGGGGGTGGTGGCGCGTGTGCGGGTGGGGGGTGGAGGGGGGACCGAGAAGGTAGGGAGGGTTGTCCGGAGAAACGACTGACCCTTGGCTGGGTAAACTGTGGTCCGCGATTGTCGGCTAGGAAACTGAAACCATGAAGAGCAAGCCCGGCTTGAACAGCACTCGGAGTTTCCTTTCCGTCCCAATCGCGAAGAAGTTTGATCCTTCCGCAGAATCGGTGATCGCCGAGGGCGATTGTCTTGACACCCTTGGATCACTCCCATCTGGATTTGCGAAGTTGATCATCACGTCGCCGCCGTACAACATTGGCAAAGAGTACGAGAAGGCCACGCACCTAGAAAAGTACCTTCTTGCGCTCAGTCCGATCGTTGACCAACTTGTCCGTGTCCTTTCTCCAAGTGGGTCACTTTGCTGGCAGGTGGGAAACTACGTCGAGGATTCGGAGGTCTTTCCGCTCGATGTTTTCTACTACCCGTTCTTCAAGAAGCACGGGCTCAAGCTGCGGAATCGGATCGTCTGGCACTTCGCCCACGGTCTTCACGCGAGCAAGCGCCTTTCGGGCCGATACGAAACGCTGCTGTGGTTCACGAAGGGAGATGACTACACCTTCAACCTTGACAGTGTGCGGGTTCCTTCCAAGTACCCTGGCAAACGTCACTTCAAAGGGGACAAAGTCGGGCAACCATCAGGCAATCCGCTGGGGAAGAACCCGTCAGACGTCTGGAAGATTCTGCAGCAGGATTGGGAGTCGGCACTTTGGGACATTCCAAACGTCAAAGCGAATCACCCAGAAAAGACCATACACCCTTGCCAGTTTCCGATTGAACTCGTGGAACGATGCGTGCTGGCTCTCACCAGCGCGGACGATTGGATTCTCGATCCGTTCTCTGGTGTCGGGTCAGCGATGCTTGCCGCGCTGCGACATGGCCGGCGGGCCTTTGGCTGCGAGAAGGAAGCAGAGTACATCGCGATCGCGCGGCAGCGAATAGCGGACTATTACTCTGGTTCTCTGGGGTATCGGCCTCTTGGCAAACCGGTTCACCAGCCCACAGGCAAGGAAAAAGTTAGCCAGGTCCCGGTGGAATGGCTTCTCGCTCGGGAGACCGTCTAGATGAAAATTGCAGGGCGCTTTTCATTCAACGGTGGTCTGGATGCAGTCAACAAGCATCATCCGGGTCTCCTGGCGGAAGTCGAGGCGATCATTACGGAGGTTGATTCGACCAAACACAAGCGCAAGAAGAGCAAAGAGAAGACCATGAAGGGGCAACTTCTCTACAGCCCTGTCTCTATCAACAGGGACTTCAAGCGGCGTTTCATGAAACTCGACTGGGCACCTATCCGCGTGTCATGCGCATACTCTACCTCTTACTACTCAACGGGCTACGACCCAAAGCGGCTCCGAGGCGGCGCGTTCAGAGAAATGGACTTTGTGAAAGAGTCGCTGGGCGTCGAAGTCCAGTTCGGCAAGTACGCTTTCATGGTGTACAACGTGTGCGCCAAGATGACAATCTTCCGAAACCTCGGGCACATCAAGCACGGGATCGAGATCGTCCCAGTGAAAGCGTTCGCGGATGAGATGTCCTCTGGTGTTTCCTATTTCGAACAGTTCTTGTGGGATCTCGAAACTCGCGGTGTCGCCAACATAGACGTTCCGGTCCTTATCCTCGGGATCGATGCCTGAGCTCGGCGCATTCACCTAAGCTGCGATACGCGTGGTGTCGCGGTGGAGCCAGGCGGCGCAGGTGCGGAGGAGGGCGGCTTTGTCGATGGGTTTTGAGGCGTAGTCGTCGCAGCCGGCGGCGAGGCATCGGGTGCGGTCTTCGGCCATGGCGTGGGCGGTGAGGGCGATGATGGGGATGGGGCATCCCTGGGCGCGGAGGGTATTGGCGAGGGTGTAGCCGTCCATCTCGGGCATTTGCATGTCGGTGAGAAGGAGTTGGAAGGGGCGGCCTTCGGATTGGGCGTGGGCGATGGCGTCGAGGGCGGCGCGGCCGTTATCGGCGAGGGTGAGGTCGGCGCCGGCGCGGCGGAGGTGGAGGGCGATGAGGCGCTGGTTGTCGATGCCGTCTTCGGCGTAGAGGATGCGGCCGGTCAGGCGGAGGTCGGCGGTGTGGTGATCGTCGAGGTTGGTGGTGTGTGGAAGTGACGAGACGAGCGGGGTGCCGGGGACGGGTTGGATGGGGACTTCGACGCGGAAGGTGGAGCCTTCGCCCGGGTTGGAGTGGAGGAGGGAGACGTTGCCGCCCATGAGGTGGGCGAGGCGGCGGCAGATGATGAGGCCGAGGCCGGAGCCGCCGTGGCGGCGGGTGACGGAGGGATCGGCCTGGGAGAAACTGACGAAGAGGCGGGCCTGCTGTTCGGGCGAGATGCCCGCGCCGGAGTCGGCGATATCGACGACGAGGCGGCTGGCGGGGGCGTCGGCGTCGAGGGGGGCGTCGATGCGTGCGCGGATGGTGATGGTGCCCGAGTCGGTGAACTTGGTGGCGTTGCCGACGAGGTTGAGGAGGATCTGACGGAGGCGGGTGGGATCGACGAGGACGCGGCAGGGGAGGGGTGTGTCGAAGGCAGTGTCGAGGCGGACGCTCTTGGCGTCGGTGCGGGGGCGCATGAGGCGATGGACCTCGGCGAAGAGGTCCGGGAGCGCGGTCTCGACGGATTCGACGGTCATGCGGCCGGCCTCGATTTTGGAGAGGTCGAGGATGTCGTTGATGATCGTGAGCAGGTGCTGCCCGGCGGAGCGGATGGTTTCGACGATGTCGTCGCGGCGCTCAGGGGCGGCGAACTCGGGGTCGCGCAGGAGGTCGGCGTAGCCCAGGATGGCGGTGAGAGGCGTGCGGATCTCGTGGCTCATGTTGGCCAGGAACTCGCTCTTGCTGCGGTTGGCAGCCTCGGCGGCGTCGCGGAGGGATTCCATTTCGCTGGCGCGGGCGGCGAGTTCGACGGCCTGGCGGCGGCTCTCATTTCGGGCGAGCAGGAGGTCGCGCATGGAGCGGGTCATGCGTTCCTGGGCGGTGCGGCGTTCGGTGATGTCCTGGAACGCGCCGCGGAGGCGGACGGCGCGGCCGGCGATGAACTCGGCCTCGCCCTGGGCGCGGACCCAGATGCGGCGTCCGGTGGCGGTGATGAGTTCGAGTTCGAGGTCCCAGCCGGCACCGGTTTCCATACCCAGTTTCACGGCCTGGTTGATGCGTTCGCGGGCCTCGGGGGCGTAGAAGTTGACGGCGCGCTCGAGGGTGATGCGCTCGCCCACGGGGACTTCGTGGATGCGATAGACCTCGTCGCTCCAGGTGACGACCTCGGCGTTGAGGTCGAGTTCCCAGCCGCCGATGCGGGCCATGGTGCCGGTGGTGGCGAGGAGGGAGACGAGGCGTTCGAGGCGTCGCGAGGCGATGATGCGACCGACGGCGACGCCCGCGCAGCCGGCGACGTCCTGGGCGGCATCGAGGACGGCGGGCGTGATGCCGCCGGGCTGATGGGCGTAGAGCATGACCTTGCCCACGACGCCGCGTTCGGTGCAGAGGGGGATGAAGGCGAGGGCACCGATGGATTCGCGGGCGAAGAGGGCGGCGTAGTCGGCGAAGGCGGGGGCGGTTCGGGCATCGTTGACGACGATGGGGGTGACGGCGCGTTCGCCCTCGCGCCAGGGGCAGTGGCCTTCGACGGCCCGTTGGTAGTCGTCGGAGAGGCCGCGGGCGGAGACGAAGCGGCAGATGCCGTCGTGTCCGAAGACGAGGAGGGCGGAGCGGGGCGAATCGAGGCCGGTGTGGGCGGATTCGGTCTGGAGGGCGTCGAGGGTGACCTCGGCGGCTTCGGTGATGTGCTCGACTTCACCGAGGCGGCCGAGGAACTGCGCGCGGGCGCGCTGACGGGCGTCGCGCGAGGTGTGGATGGCGAGGGATTCTTCGAGGGCGCGGCGTTCGTGGCGGAGGGCCTGGTGGGCGCGGGCGTTGCATTCGAGTTCGCGGCGCGCGGCGACGAGACGGCGCCAGGCGGTCCACCAGGCGAGAGGGCCGGCGATGAGGCCGATGACGCCGGTGTGAATGGCGGCGATGATGAATGGATCGAGGTGTGAGGAGGCGCGTGGGACGAGGAGCGCGAGGATGATCTCGCACGCCGCGACGACGGCGACGATTTCGATGAGGGACTTCGTGATGAGCATGCGGGGCATGGGCATCCGGGGGCATACATCGGCGGATCGTCCGATAGGGATAAGCCCGGATGAAGGGGGCGTGGTGCGCGGGGGATGGTTGGGGAAGGTCCGGGGAGTTATTCCTGAGGCGACTCGGGTGTGGTGCCTCGGGAGTTGCTCGGGGTTGGGGCTGCCGAAGTGGCGTCGGGCTCGACCTGGACGATGGGTGTGCGGGCGTCCTGGGTGATGATCCAGAGCAGGAACAGGACGGGCGGGAACATGGCCTGGGCGGGGAAGTGCGAGAAGGCGAGTGTGCCGAGGCCTGCGCCGAGGCAGAAGGAGATGAGGATGGAGAGGAGGAGGGCGAGGCGTCGCGCGGTGGGGTGGGCGGCGGTGCGGCGGATGGCGGCGCGGGGTGAGGTGCGGGTGGCGTGGTGACGGCGGTCCCAAAGGTGGAAGGCGAACTGGGCGGCTTCGAGGCCGAGGTCGGTGAGGGTGCCGGTGACGTGGGTGGTACGAACGACCCCGCCGGAGATGTGGGTGATGGTGGCGTTCTGCAGGCCCATGGCGGCGGAGGCGAGGCCGGTGAGCCACCAGCGCGCCGTGGCGGAGAGGTGGAGCGTTGGCCCGGCATCGGCGCTGACGGTGAGTTGCTCGCCGATGGCGAAGGCGGTGAGGAGGAGGGCCTCGGCGATCATGGGCAGGACGTAGATGGATTCCCATCGGCGGCGGCGACCGAGTTCGGTGAGGAGGCCGGAGAGGGCCGCGCCGGAGAGGAAGGTGAAGAGGAGGAAGGCGAAGTAGGCGGCGAGGCGCCACTGTCCGGTGGCGAGGTCGCGGCCGAGATTGGAGGCGGTGCCGGTGGCGTGGGAGGTGACTTCGCCACAGGTGACGACGGTGATGATGTTGATGTATCCGGCGACCCAGGCCAGAGTGATGGCGAGGCGGGCCTGCTGGGCGAAGGAGTGGGCGGGGGCGGTGAACATAGTGCGTGAGGCGCGGCAAGGTAGGCAAAGTGAGGGGGTTTGCGAGTTTTGGGTCTCGATTTCGCTGGCCGAACGGACCCGGCGCTGTATATGTTCCGTAAGGGCTGGTGGCGGCCGGCTTGGATGGGTGGGGTTGCCACGCCGATTAGCCCACGCGACCTGCCCAAAGGGTCGGTAAGAGAGATCATGGAGGGGCGATGAAGAAGCAAAATGGCGACGTGCGGACCCGCGGCCTGCGGGGTGGCTCGCTGGGCGGGGTGGTTGGCGCGATGGCTTTGCTGGTGGTGGGGGCTGGGGCGGCGCTGGCGGGTGTGGGCGTGGGGAACCAGGAAGCGGAGCCGAATGAGTCGAAGGTGACGGCGACGCTCGCTGCTTCGGGCGGCGCGGGGATGAGCGGGGGGGATTTTCTTACGGGCACCACCACGGGTACGCAGACGACGCCCGGGGCAGGGCTCGCGACGGTGGACTATTTCCGGGTACGCACGGCGGCGGCGCAGCCGGGCATTTATCGGCACCGGCTCATTGTCACCACCGGTGGGATTGCGGGGCACACGGGGACGATCCGGGGGTTGTCGCAATCTGATGGGGTGATTGCTGGCGCGTCGGATATCGCTTTTCAGACGAGTACGCCGGCCTCGACGCCAGCGCGGTTCAACCAGTGGTACGGGTTCGGGCGGCAGGAAGAGGTGCTGTATCGGATCGCGGGCACGGTGCAGACGAACGGGGCGTATTCGGCGACGCTGGTGACGGAGGTGGTGACGCCGATTATTGTGCCGGTCGCGTTGATCGCGGGATCGGTGACGATCGCCAATGACCTGGCGGGTGGGAACACGGCGGATACGGACATGTGGCTGTACGACGCGGCGTTAGAGCCCGTTGCCGGCGCGGGGAACGATGGACAGAACAGTTTGACGCGGAATCTGTCGCCGGGTGTGTATTACCTGGCGGTGTCGAACTTCAACAGCGGGAACAACCTCGCCAGCCCGGCGGACGACGGCTTCCGCAGCGGCAACGTGCTGGACGGCGCGGGCGTGTTTGCGAATGGGTCGCTCACGGTGATTGCCAACCTGGGCATGCGGTTCACCCATGCCTCGGGCAGCGTGGCGGTGGCGGCGAGCAAGAGCGGGCCGTATGAGGTGGCGTGGATCCAGTTCACGGTGGCGGGTGGGAACAACCCAACGGGCGTCGGCAGCGTCACGCCCGAGGTGGTGGCGCAGGGTGCCGACATGCTGCTGCGTGTGACGGTGACACCCGGGAGCAACCCGGCGAGCACGGGTCTGGCGGTGGCGGTGAATGCGTCGTCGATTGGGCTGGCGTCCAATGTGTCGCTGGTGGACAATGGCACGCTGGGTGATGTGACGGCTGGCGACAACGTGTTTTCGCGGCTGGTGACGGTGCCGGTGGAGACGCCGGTGAACGACTATTCGCTGGCGTTTGCGATTGCCGACGGGCAGGGGCGTTCGGGGAATGGGTCGTTCAACGTGTCGGTGGTTGAGCCGCCGCCGGTGAATGACCTGTGCACGAGCCCGACGCCGATTACGTCGAACATGCAGGGCGTGCCGATCGCGGGCACGACGGTTGGTGCGTCGGCGTCGTTCGATGGTTCGGGCGTGTGCGGCGGCGGCGCGGACACGCGCGATGTGTATTACAGCCTGACTCCGGGTCCGGCGACGGCCGGCATCTGGTCGTTTGACACCTGTTCGACGCCCGGGCTGGACACGGTGGTCTCGGTGCATTCGGCGTGCCCGCAGGTGGGTGTGCCGAGCCTGGTGGATGCGCAGTCGTGCCAGGATTCGACGTGCGGGGCGCAGAGCGGCGGGGCCCGCGTCTTCGCGGCGTTGCAATCGGGCGTGACGTATCTGGTGCGGGTGGCGACGAAGGATCCGATTGCCAGCGAGTTCACGCTGGTGGTGACGGCGCCGCCGCCGCCGCCGAGTAATGACACGTGCGAGGGCGCGGTGAACGCGTCGGGTGCGGAGGAGATCGCCTTCAACAACGCTGGCGCGACGACGCAGACGGGCATTCCGGGCAATGCGGGCTGTGCCGGGGCGATCGCGGCGGATGTGTGGTACCTGTGGAGCCCGCCGGAGGTGATCGGCAATGGCCAGTGGCGGATGACGGCGACGGGCGCGAGCACACGCGCGGCGGTGTGGACCTCACCCTGTCCGGAGACGTCGCAGGAGCAGATCGGGTGTATTGAGAACGGCGGGGCGGTGGTGTTTGACACGCCTCAGGGCGCGTCGTTCCTGATTCAGGTTGGCGGGACCGCGCAGACGCCGCTGGTGGGTGACGCGGCGGTGCGGTTCACGTTTGTGCCGAATACGGGCTTGTGCTGCACGGGTTCGCCGGCGGTGTTGTCCATCACGAGTCAAGCGTCGTGCGAGGGGAACGGTGGGACGTATCAGGGCGACAACACGAGCGGCGGGTTCACGGGTGAGGGCGCGATCTTCGCGTCGGGCAACGCGAACCAGCCGATTCCTGACAACAGTCCGGCGGGGCTTGTGGATTCGGTGATTGTGGAGAGTGCCGGGGAGATTGAGCACATGGCGCTGCGGGTGCAGATCACCCACGGCTTCGTGGGGGACTTGGTGGCGATTCTTTCGAATGGATCAACGTCGGTCACGCTGTTTGAGCGGGTGGGTCGCGTGGGCGGCGGGTTCGGCAGCGGCACGGCGCTGAGCGGGCCGGTGCGGTTCCTCGATACCGCAGGAGATGACCTGTGGGCGGCGGCGGCGTCGGGAACCATTGCGGCGGGCGACTATCGCCCCAGCGGGGCGAGCAACGCGGTCACCAGCCTGGGCGACTTCCGTGGGCAGCCGATCAGCGGGACGTGGACGCTCACGTTGGCGGACCTATCACTCTCGGATGCTGGCACGCTGGTTTCGTGGGCGCTGGAGTTCAACCCGCCGACCGTGTGTGGCGGTGGCGACGATTGCCTGGCGGACTTTGACAACAGCGGGTTTATCGATCCGGACGATCTGGCGGACTACATCGCGGCGTTCTTTTCGGTGCCGCCGGATCCGCGGGCGGATGTGAACGGTGATGGCAACTTCGATCCGGATGATCTGGCGGACTACATCGCGGCGTTCTTCGGACCGCCGTGTGTGTGATGGATGATGAGGTGATTGAGCGACGTGCGATAGTCGCAGGAAACCGGATTACAGCGAGGCCCAATATGCGAATCGGATTTGGTCGTGCGGCGCTCAGTGCCGCGGCGTGCTTGTCGATGGTGGCTGGCGCACGGGCGCAGTGGTCCGCCGATCCGAGTGTGAACCTCACGCTTTCTGATCGCGCGGGCGAGCAGAACCAGGCCAAGATTCGCGCCCGGGCCGATGGCGGTTGCTGGGTGTCGTGGTATGACAATGCCGACGGCGGGTACGACGTGTATCTGCAGCGGTTGAACGCGGCGGGTGAGGAGCAGTTTCAGCACAACGGGCTAGTCCTGCGGGACCTGGGCTTTTCCAGCACGCAGGACTATGACCTGAAGGTGGATTCGCAAGGGAACGCGATCGTCGCGTTTCGCGATGACCGGGCGGTGCCCGGGACCACGCAGATCACGGTGATGAAGATCGGGCCCTTGGGCGAGCGGTTGTGGGGCGCGACGGGCGTGGTGGCCAGCGGCGGCGCGGCAGGAACCGACAGGAACAACCCGAAGTGCGCGGTCGTGCCGGGTGATGTTGTGGTCGTCGGCTGGGGTGGCGGTTCGCCTTCGGCGATCTCGTTGCGGGCGGTGTCGGCCGATGGCACGCTGGTGGGCGCGGCACCGACGGTGTTCCCTGATCTGGCCGCCACGGTTCGGCCCATCCAGATGTCCGACATGCAGGCCTCGGGTGACGGCGTGATCGTGCTGGGCGTGCGCTGCTCGGGTGCCAACTGTGTGACGAGCAACAAGCACCTGTATGCGCAGAAGTATGCCGTGAGCGAATCGGCGTTCAGCGCGCTGTGGGATCGCAACACCGGCAACGCGATTCCGGGCGAGCATGTGATTGTGTTCGACGGCACGTCGATTCAGACCGGCACGTTCCCGTCGTTCGTGCCCGACGGTGCGGGCGGCGGCGCCTTCGGCTGGTACGAGAACGGCGGGCAACGCCGCGCGTATGTGCAGCGCGTGGATGCCGACGGCGTTGAGCAGTTTGCGCACAACGGCGTGGCGGTGCTGGAGGCCACCGGTGTGCTGTCGCTTTCGGCGGGGTTCGATTACGACGTCGCGACGGGCGAGTTTTTCATGGCCGTGAAGACCTCGAATGCCAACCAGACCATGTGGGATGTGCGGGCGGCGAAGGTGGATGCGGGCGGTAATCGCGAGTGGGCCAGCGAGGGCGTGGTGCTCTCGCCGCTCGTCAATGTGCAGTCGAACTTCGAGCGGGCGGTGCGTGATGAACTGGGTGGCATGACGGCGGTGTGGATCGAGAACGCCGGCGCGCCGTCGCGCATCCGCGCGATGGCGGTGAACATTGATGCCGAGTTTCCGTGGGGCCCGGACCCGATCGATGTGTGCAGCGTGAGCAGCGGCAAGGCGCGGCTGGATGCCACGCGTGGGATGCTGGGCAACACGCTGGCGGTGTGGGGCGATGCCCGGGCGGATGTGAACAACATCGTGGCGCAGTCGATCCGACCTGATGGCGCACTCGGGCCTCCCGGCCCGATCGACCCGGTCTGCCCCGCCGATTTCAACGGCGACGGCACCGCCGACCCCGACGACCTGGCCGACTACATCGCGTGTTACTTCACGCCGCCGTGCGGCCAGGCTGATTTCAACGGTGACGGGAACACCGATCCGGACGACCTGAGCGATTACATCGCGGCGTACTTCGGGGGTGGGTGCTGACGCCGGGTTTGTGGGCGCACGCGTGGTGCCCGCCGGAAGCCTCTCGCTCACGCTCAGGCTCAGGCTTTGCCGAAACCAAGACGGCCGGCGTGCTCTCGCGCGTCGGCCGTTGGGTGACAGTCGAAAAGCAGTTGCTCGAACTTCCCCTGAAAACCGCTGGTAGCGGATAAAAGGGGGATTCCCGGCGGCGCAATCGAATCGTTCGTGCGTCTTGCTCGCCCAGGCGAAGAAATCACCTTGGTGAATCAGACATCCAGGAGCGAGTGCATGTACCGCTTGGCAAGCCTGTGGATCCTGTTCGACTCCGACGCTGTTGGCATGAGCCCTCAGGAACCGGCCGTCGCCGCAAGCAGGATCGAGCAGACGATCGGTTGTCTGCCTCGCCGCCCACGACACAAGTGAACGAACGACTGCATCTGG
This sequence comes from uncultured Phycisphaeraceae bacterium, assembly GCA_964588585.1. Taxonomy (GTDB): domain Bacteria; phylum Planctomycetota; class Phycisphaerae; order Phycisphaerales; family UBA1924; genus JAEUIX01. The sequence continues at coordinate 182,747 of CAZPPX010000001.1, read as the reverse complement.
TGTGTAATAGGCACCTGTTGCTTTTTGAACGCTTACGCCAAGCTGGCTTGGGTTTCTCCTTCAAAAAGCGAAGGCGAGATGACACAGTCTCGTGGGATCATGCGTGGAGTCTATCCGCGTTGTCCTGCTTCTCGGGTGCCGCGTTACCGCTGCTCTGTGCCCGCCCCCATCCCCCTCCTGATCCCCTGAAAATCCAGCCCCGTCTGCGGCGAGAACAGCGTCGGGTACGGCCTGGGCTGGGCCGTTGCCGTCGTCATGTAGATCGGGATGTTCCAGTCGATCGTGCCGAGGGCTTCGTCGAGGATGGTGTAGCCGATGGCGCGTTCTTCGTCGGTCTTGAGGAAGACGTAGACGGTGGGGATGGAGACATTGACCATCGAGAGGCCGAGGCGGAGGGTCTGGAGGTGGTTGAGCCGGGCGTCCCGGGTGGGGCCGGTGGTTTGGGAGAGGGTGGTATCGCGCTCGGCCTGGAGTTTCTGCTCGACGATCACCGCGCGGTTGCGCAGCAAATCAGCCCGCGACCGGGCACAGCCCGACGCGGCGGCCATGGCGAAAGCCGTGGTGATGATCAGAAAGCCGGTAAGTGATCGTGCCATGATGGCGCGATGATACCGGGCGGACGGCAACGTGAGACGCGAGTCTCAAGTCGCGAGATTCGGACTGCCACTCTCGCGACTCGCTACTTTACTCGGCGGGGTTCACCGGTTCCGTGCCCGTCGCGAACACGGCTTCGCCCTTCACCACGCCCCGGGCCACCAGCGACTGGCGATTCATGTAGACCGAGCGACCGACCCGGTCGCCCACCGCCAGGGGCATCGGGCCCATCGGGCGGCCCAGGTCATCCACCGGGGCTGACATGTCCCGCATCGTGGCCACCGGGGGGGCCGACTGGCACCCGCCCGCAAACATGGCCGCACCGACCAGGACCAGACCGCCAACAGCAACGCAACGCTTCATACTCGCCCCTTAGATGGACGGGAAAGGCCCCGTCGAGCGAGTGGATCGGCGGCATCAGACTCCACCGCGCGTTCAGAGACGCGCAAGGACTGCCTGAGGGCATTGCCTAATCTGCGAGTGAGGTATTTCTTGCGCAGTTTGCCGTGGGGAGCCGATTATCCGGAATCAGGCCGACCGCCCGCTGAACTTGACGCTGGCAGGGCGTTTGGTTTAGGATGGGTTGCGGCGGCGAGGAGGCCGGTAACCAGGTTCTGGGCGGGCTGATCCCCGCCTCTGTGTGTTTGGACCTCGTGTGTTTCAGGGTTTTGGGGCGGCTTGGGGCGGTGGGGGGTGCTACTTGGAAGGGCGAACTCGATGACGCGAACCGAACAATCGACGGTCGGGAGCCCGGGGCCTAGCCGCGTGCGGAGGGCGTGGGGGCTGGTCGTCGCGGCTGGTACCGTGCTGGCCTTGACCGGCAGCGTGCTGGGTGTCGCTCCGAAGGCGGCCACCTCGGGATCGACCGAGGCGTGGAAGAGCATCCAGCCCGGGGTGATGACCGCCGACAAGCCCGAGTTGTCCATCAGCAAGTTCGACCTGGTGTTCGAGCCCCAGCACCCGGGGTTGCCCGCGCTCGATGAATTGCTCAGCGAAGCCAAAGTGACGCTGGTTCGCACCAACGAAGGCTTCGCGGTGTTCGGCCCCGAAGAGGCCCGCGGCTCGGCCAGCCTGGCCTCGATCAACGAGCATCTGAAGGAAGAGGGTTCGACCAAGTTTTCGATCGAGGCCGTGCGGGCGATCTTCAAGTCGCTCGGCAACGTGCTGGCGTCGCGGCAGTTGCTGGGCGTGTTCATCACGACCGATGCCGACGAAGTGCAACTCGATCGCGATCAGGACACCGGTCGCGACATGTGGGTGGACCAGCGCGACCCCGAGGGTGAACTGGCTCTGAAGGTGAAGATTCTGGTGCCCGTGGTGACGGGCCTGCGCACCGTCGCGGCCGGTGATCGCCTGGCATCCGAAGACGTTCGCGTGAATCACCCGGCTCACGAGCGCGTGCTGGCGGGCTCACCCCTTCAGCCTCGCCCCAGCGACCCCGAAGCACCGCGCCGGGATTTGCTGCGGCGCGACCAGATCGATGACTATGTGTTCCGTCTGAACCGCCACCCCGGGCGCCGCGTGGACGTAGCGCTTTCCAACGCGAGCGAGACCGAGGTCGGTGCGGTGGTGCTCGATTACCTGGTGCGTGAAAATAAACCTTGGATCCTCTATCTGCAGGCCTCCAACACCGGCACCGAGCAGACCGAAGTGTGGCGCGAGCGCATCGGGTTCATCCACAACCAGTTCCTGAGCAACGACGACACCCTGTCGCTCGATTACACCACCGGCGGGTTTGACAGCACCCACATCCTCAACGGCGGGTACGAGTTCCCGCTCACCAGCGACGGAAAACTCCGGCTGGGCCTGGGTGCCGGGTACAACGAGTTCAGCGCGTCGGAGGTCGGCCAGTCGAACGAGAACTTCTCGGGCAGTTCCTACACCATCAGCGGCGAGTTGTCGTACAACATCTATCAGTCGCGCGAGTTCTTCGTCGACGTCTACGGCGGCGGGCGCTTCCAAAACGTCGAAGTCACCAACCAGACCCTGGGCGTGGGCCTGACCGGCGAGACCGATTTCGCCCTCTTCGGCGCGGGCATCCGCCTCGAGCGCAACACCGAGATCGCCTCGACCAACGCCAAACTCGGCTTCGAGTTGAACGCCTCCGACCTCGCCGGCACCGACCCGGCCGAGTTGCAGCGCCTCGGTCGCCTCAACACCGACGAGGATTTCGTGCTCTTCCAGTTCTCGCTGGAGCAGACGCTGTACCTTGAGCCCCTGTTTGATTCGACCAACTACGCTGCGGGCAAGTCGACGCTGGCGCATGAAGTGGCGTTCATGCTTCGCGGGCAGTTCACCGACGACCGCGTGGCCCCCACCTTCCAGCAGGTGGCCGGTGGCCTCTACAGCGTGCGCGGGTACGACGAATCCGCCGCGGCCGGCGACAGCGTGATCATCGCGACACTCGAATATCGCTTGCACATCCCCCGCCTGCTCGACACCCGCGAGCCCGGGACGGGCCTCTTTGGCGAGGAGTTCCGCTGGGCACCCGAGCAGCCCTACAGCCGCCCGGATTGGGACCTGATCGCCCGCGCGTTTGTGGACGTGGGCCAAACGGTGAACAGTGAACGACTGACGTTTGAGACGGATGAGGACCTGCTTGGCGCGGGCATCGGTCTCGAACTGGTCTACAAGCGGAACCTGAACATCCGCGTCGACTGGGGCTCGGTGCTCAACGACGTGGGCACGGGCCGCGGGCGGCAGGAAACCGGCGACAACCGGTTCCACATCGTGGCGACCATCCTGTTTTAACGCATGAATCAGGGACATCTGAAGGGTAAACCCTTGTACGAACTGGCTTTGTGTGCGAAGTGGTGCTAGATTGACTTCAAGGGATTGGGTTATGGGGTCTGGGGTTCGAAACAATTAGATAGCCGGTCGCGCTTTGGCGCGGCCGGTGAACGAGGAGCCGCTGATGCTGCTGCAACGTGCTGTTCGCGTGGGCGTGACGAACCTGATTTCCGGTCGTCGCGGGCGGATGAGCCTGCTGGCCAAGCGCCTGGCGTTCGGCGCGGCCGCGATGGCGGTGTGCGCCCCGGCCTGGGCAGGCCCCGAGGGCGAGCGCGTGGTGGCCGGTCAGGCGGGCTTCCGCCGGTTCGGGCCACAGACGACGATCACCGCCAGCCACGGCGCGATCATCAACTACCACTCGTTCAACATCGGGCCGATGGAATCGGTCCGGTTTATCCAGCCGTCGTCGGATTCGCGCGTGCTCAACCGCATCGACGGGCCCGACCCGTCGGTCATCGCCGGCCGCCTGGTCGCCAACGGCATCGTCTACATCATGAACCCCTCGGGCGTCTACTTCCGCCAGGGCGCGCTCGTGAATGTCGGGCAGATCTACGCCGGGGCGGCTCGCCTGACCGACGCCGACTTCCTCGCCGGGCGCAACCACTTCACCGATGTCTCTGGCAATGTCGTCAACGAGGGTGTCATCAACACCCAGACCGGCGCGACGCTGGTTGGGCAGGTCGTGGCCAACGAGGGTGTAATCAACGCCTCGGCGGGCGTTGTGGCGATGGCCTCGGGCGATGATGTGCTGGTTGGCGAAGCGGGCGGCAACGTGTATGTGCGCGTCACGAATCGGGCCGAGCCCGGCACGGGCAACGCCAATCCCTCGAACGGCTCGACCGGCGGCGGGCGCACGCTCGGCGGCTCACGCGGGCAGGGCAGCGCCGCCTCGGCACGCGTTTCCAACACCGGCACCATCAATAACGACAACGGTCGCACCACCATGGTCGCGGGCGACGTCTACGGCATGGCGATCTTCGGCGGCGGCCGCATCAAGTCGCGCGAAGTGAACATCGAAGGCCAGGGCCGCGGCGTGGTGCAGGTGGCTGGCCACATCGATGCCTCGAACACGAATGCCGGCCAGACCGGCGGGCGTGTGACGGTGACGGGCGAGCATGTCCGCGTCACCGGAGGCACCATCGACGCCTCGGGCGCCGCGCGGGGCGGCCAGGTGAACGTGGGTGGCGAGTGGCAGGGGGGAGGCGAGACACGCCGGGCCAGCACCACGCTGGTTGACGGTGGTTCGACGCTCCGCGCCGACGCGGTTGACGCTGGTGGCACCGGCGGCACCGTGGTCGCGTGGTCCGACGGCACCACGGGCTTCTACGGCACCGCTTCGGCTCAGGGCGGCACGGGTGGCGCGGGCGGGATGATCGAAACCTCGGGCAAGCAGACCCTCGACGTGCGCGGCGCCACCATCCGCGCCGGCAGCGAGAATGGCCAGGCGGGCACATGGCTGCTCGACCCCTCGGACGTGAACATCCGCGATGCCGCGTCGAGCGGCGGCTCGGTCGATCCGGTGACGGGTGCGTACACGATCAGCGCTGACAGCGCGGTGATCAATGCGGCGGACATTACCGACGCGCTGGAAGCCGGCGCGAACGTCACGATCCACACCAATAACGCGGGCGGCACCCAGCAGGGCAACATTGTTGTGGGCGACGGCGTCGCCGCAGCGACGATCAATCCGACGCTCGGCGCGGGCACGAATGTGACCCTCTCGCTGCGCGCCGCAAACAACATCACGATCAACAACAATGCCTCGATCACCCCCGCGGGCGCGGGCACGCTCGGGCTGGTGCTCTCGGCGCGGGATGCCGCGGGCGGCACCATCGGCGCGACGGGCCTGGTCACCATCTCGACGGCGCTCAATATCGGCTCCCTCACCGTCACCGGCCGCACCATCGCGCTCGACGGCGGCACCATCACCACCAGCGGCAACCAGAGTTACTCCTACGACATCGTGACGGCGACGCAGGGCCTGAGCCTGAATGCCGCGACCACGATGACGAGTACGGCTGGCAACATCACGCTGGGCACGTCGGGCCACATCGGCACGGTGCGCGGGGCCAACTCGCTGTCCCTCTCGGCCCCGGCTGGCACGGTGACGTTCAACACCACCGTGGGCAACGGCGCATCGCAGCCCACCTCGCTCACGGTCGGTGCCAACGCCATCAGCATCGTCGGTGGCTTCATCCGCACCAGCACCACCCAGGCCTACACCGGCCCGGTGTCGGTCAACACCGTCGGCAACAGTTTCAACTTCACAGGCACCAACCTGACGTTCAACGGCACGCTGCGGTCCGCCGTGCAGGGTGAAGAAGCGATGCTCTTCACCTCGACCGGCGTAACGACCTTCAACGCCGCTGTCGGCGGGGCCTCGGGCGACTTCGCGTCGCTGGTTGCGTCCGGCACGGGCGGCTCGATCGTGTTCAACGGCGGCGGCGCGAGCACCACCGGCAACCAGGTGTACATCAACGGCGTCACGCTCAGCGTGGACTCCACCTTCACCGCCTCCAACGTCGGCGCGAATGTGCAGTTCATTTCGACGCTCGAAGGCACCACCGCCGGGCAGGAAAGCCTGACCGTCACCGGTGCCGCGGTCTTTGGCGGCACCGTCGGCGACACCACCGCGCTCGAGTCGCTCTCGGTCACGGGCACATCCTCCATCGCGGCCTCCATCGAAACCGCCACCACGCAGACCTACGGCGGCGCGGTCACCCTCGCAGGCACCGACGGTACCAACCGTGCACTCCAGGGCACCACGATCACGTTCAACGGCGCGGTCGACGCGACCACCAGCGGCGCGCAAGGTCTGGATGTCACGGGTAACGCGGTGTTCAACCAGGCCGTCGGCGCGGGCACGGCACTCGCCGAGATCAGCGTCTCCGGCACCACCGCCATCAACACCACCAGCATCCGCACCGCCACCACGCTGGGCAGCGGCGATCAGACCTACACCGGCGCGGTCACGCTCGGCACCGGCGCGGCCACCACGGTGGGTATCACCACAGGCTCGGGCACCGCCACCTTCGGCACGCTCGATGCGACCACCGCGGGCGAGCAGGGCTTGGCCGTCACGGGTAACGCCGCGTTCGGCGGAGTCGTGGGCGGGAATGCCGCGCTCGGCGGGCTCTCGGTCAGTGGCACCACGGCGCTCAACGCGGCGACCGTCACGACGACCAATGCCGGCGGCCTCACGGGCAACCAGTCGTTCGTGGGCGATGTCACCCTCGGCGGCGGCAACGACACCACGACCACGCTCGCCTCGACCGGCGGCACGATCACCTTCGGGGGAGCCGTCGAAGGCACCACTGCGGGCGAACAGAGCCTGGCCACCACCGGCAGCACCGTGTTCAGCGGGGCCAACGGCGTGGGCGGCGCGACGGCCCTCGGCGCGATCAGCGTGACGGGCAACGTCTCGCTCACCGGCGCGTCGTATATCACGACGAACACGGGCGGCGCATCGGGCAACCAGACGTATTCGGGCACCACCACTCTTGCGGGTGCCAACGGCTCCACCACCACGCTCAACTCCACCGGGGGCACCGTGGGCATCGGCACGGGGCTGGCCGCCACTACCGCGGGCCAGCAGGGCCTTGCCATCGTCGGTAGCGCCGTATTTAACAGCACCACCACGGGCACCGCGCTCTCCGCCATCAGCGTCAGTGGCACCACCGCGCTCAACGAAGCGACACTGACTGCCACCAATAGCGCCGGCGGCACGGGCAACATCGCCCTCACCGGGGCCGTCACCCTCGGCGGCGGCAACGACACCAACTCCACACTCACCAGTACCGGCGGCACCGTCTCCTTCGGCGCCGCCGTCAACGCCACCACCGCGGGCGAGCAGGGCCTTGATGTCACCGGCAACGCCACCTTCGCCGGCGACGTCGGCGCGGGTACCGCCCTCCGCCAGATCAACGTCAGCGGCACCACCGCCCTCACCGGGACCGCCGACGAAATCACCACCACCAACGCCGGCGGCGGCACGGGTTCGCAGAACTACACGGGTGCCGTCACGCTGAACAATGGCAACGGCACCACCACCACCCTGACCAGCACCGGCAGCAGCGTCACGCTCTCCGGCGGCGTGGATGGCACCACCGCGGGCGAGCAAGCCCTCTCCATCGCCGGCAACGCCACGCTCGGCACCGCCGCCATCGGCGGCAGCCAGGCGCTGCGCAGCCTCGCGATCTCCGGCACCACGCAACTCGGCGCGACTGCGGTCAACACCACCGACAGCGCGGGCGGCTCGGGCGATCAGACGTACACCGGTGCCGTCACCCTCACGGGCACGACCGGCACAACCAGCACCCTCACGGCTACCGGCGGCACCGTCGCCTTCGGCGCCGCACTCGACGCCAGCGGCGCGGGCACCCAGGGCCTCGCCATCACCGGCGCGGCCACCTTCACCGGCGACGTCGGCGGCAGCGCGGCGCTCGGCGGCCTCTCCGTCAGCGGCACCGCTTCTCTGCCCGCCGCCATCACCACCAGCAACGCCGGCGGCCTCTCCGGCAACCAGACCTTCACCGGCGCAGCCACGTTAAACGCTGACACCACTCTCGCCTCCACGGGCGGCCTCGTGCGCTTCCAGAACACGCTCAACGGCTCGGGCGCGGGCACCGAAGACCTCGCCGTCACCGGTAACGCGCGGTTCGATGATGCCGTCGGCGGCACCAACGCCCTCGGCCAACTCACCGTCTCCGGCACCACCACCATCGCCGGCGCGTCCATCGCCACCAGCAACGCGGGCGGCTCATCGGGCAACCAGACCTACACCGGTGCCGTCACGCTGGCGAACGCTGATGACTCAAACGTCACGCTCACCTCCACCGGCGGCACTGTCGGCTTCGGTTCAACCGTGGATGGCACCACCGCAGGCGAGCAAGGCCTTGCGGTCTCAGGCAACGCCTCCATGGGCGGCTCGGTCGGCGGCACCACCGCCCTCCGCGGCGTGAGCGTCTCCGGCACAACCAGCCTCTCCGGCAACGTCACCACCACCAACACCGGCGGCGGCACGGGCGATCAGTCCTACACCGGTGCCGTCACCCTTGCCGGCGCGGGCGACCCAACCTACACGCTCACCTCCACCGGTGGCACCATCACCTTCACCGGCGCGGTTGACGCCACCACCGCGGGCGAACAGTCGCTGGCCACCGTCGGCAACGTCTCCTTCGGTTCCGCCGTCGGCGGCACCGCCGCTTTGGGCAGCCTCAACGCTTCCGGCGGCACCATCGCCCTCCCCGCCGCCGTCACCACCAGCAACGCTGGTGGCGCGTCGGGCAACCAGACCTACGGCTCGGCCATCACGCTCGGGGCCGACACCACCCTCACCGCCACCGGCGGCACCGTGTCGTTCACCTCCACCGTTGACGGCACGACCGCCGGTCAGGAAGACCTCACGATCACCGGCAACGGTTCGTTTGGGACCGCGGTGGGCGGCACCACGGCCTTGGGCGCGCTCTCCGTCTCGGGCACGACCAACCTCGCGGGCGGCGCGGTGACGACTCAGGGCACCCAGACCTACACCGGTGCGGTCACGCTCGCGGCCGATACCACGCTCGATGCCGGCGCGGGCGACATCATGTTCGGTTCGACGGTCGATTCCGCCGACGCCACGGCACGCGATCTCACGCTCAACTCCACCGGCACGACCACCTTTGGTGGCAACGTCGGCACCACCTTCGCCCTCGACACGCTCAGCACGAACGCTGGCGGGCAGACCACGATCAACGCCCCGACCATCACCACCAGCGGCGACCAGACCTTCGGCGACAACGTGGTCCTCGCGGTCGATACCACGCTGAGCGCCGCCAATGCGTCGTTCAATGGCGACCTCAACGGCACCGTCGCCAACCAGCAGGGCCTCACCATCAACACGCCTTCGTCCCTGGGCGCGGTCTCCTTCGGCGGCAGCACCGGCGGCACCACGCCGCTCGAGTTCCTCAACCTCAACGGCGTCCTCACGCTGACCGCCGACACCACCTTCGTCATCGATTCCATCACCCTCGCCAACATCCGCTCGACCGGCGGCGCGTGGGACCTCACCCTCACCTGTGCCATCGACGCCACCATCGGCAATACCTCCAACCTCGACAACTCCGCCGCAGTCGATGTCCTCCTCTCCAACGGCGCGGGCACCACCACCCTGCTCGCCGGCTCCATCATCCGCACCACCGGCGCTCAAACCTTCAGCAGCACCGGCGGCACCATCCTCGGCGGCACCGCAGGGCAGAACGTCACGCTTCTCTCTGGCGGGGCCGTGAACTTCGGCGCGATCGACTCGGCTGCGGGCGGCGCACGCGGGCTCATCGTCACGACCTCCGCCGACACCACCTTCAGCGGTGCGATCGGTGCCACGCAGGCCCTGTCACGCCTCCAGACCGACGGCGGCGGCACCACCAACCTCGGCGCGGGCACCATCAGCACCAACGGCTCAACGGTGGTCTTCGACGACGCCGTCGTTCTCACCGCCGACACCACCATCACCGACACCGGCTCGGGCGTCTTCTTCAATAGCACCGTCGACAGCGACGGCACCGCCCGCGACCTCACCGTCACCGCTACCACCGGCGCGGTCACCTTCGGCCAATCCGTGGGTGCGACCGCGGCACTCGACACGCTCTCCGTCACCGCCACCACCGCCGCCACCTTCGGCTCGGGCAACGCGGGCACCTTCAGTGTAAACGCCGGGGGCGACATCCTCGTCACCGGGCCCGCCATCCTGCTTTCAGACATGACGTTCGCGAGCACCGCGGGTGGCGTGACGTTCGACGGCACGATTGACTCCTTCGACGCCACCGCGCACAGCCTGACGGTCAACAGCACCGCCCTCACCGCTTTCAACGCCGACATCGGTGCCACCAACACCCTTTCCGAACTCAACACCAACGCTGGCGGCACCACCCGCCTGGGCAACTTCGCTGGTGGTGGCTCCGCCACCATCAATATCACCACCGGCGGCATGTCCAACGGCTTCGGTGACGCGGTCCTGCTCGGCGCAAACGTCATCTTCGACGCTGGCGCAGGGGCCGTCACCTTTGGCAGTACGCTCGATAGCGTCGGTGCCACCGCCTTTGCCCTCGCGGTCAACTCCTCCGGTGCCACCACCTTCTCGGGCGACGTCGGTGCCACCAACGTGCTCGACACGCTCTCCACCTCCGGCGGCTCCACCATCTTCGGCACGGGTGTCGCCGGAGTGCTCGTCTCCACCGCCAACGCCCAGTCCTACACCAGCGCCGTCACCATCAACGTCGGCACGGGCAATGCCGCCACGTTCACCGCCGCCGCGGGCGGCGTCACCTTCGGCCAGACCCTCGACGGCAACGCCGCGGGCACCGACGCCGTCGTCGTCACCAACGCGGGTACCTTCGCGGGCGACGTTGGAACGACCAACGCCCTCGCGTCGCTGAGCGTGGGCGGCGCGGCCTCCATCGGCGGCAACGTCTCCACCACCAACGCCGGAGGCGGCTCGGGCGATCAGACCTTCAGCGGGGCCGTCACCCTCGCCGGTGCCAACGACACCACTCAGGCCTTCACCTCCACCGGCGGCCTCGTTTCCTTCGGCACCACCATCGATGCCACCACCGCCGGCGAGCAGGGCCTCTCCGTCGTCGGCAACGCCTCGTTCAACGGCATCATCGGCGGCACCGCCGCGCTTCGCGATCTCGCCGTCTCCGGTACCTCCGCCATCAACACCACCGCCATCACCACCACCGAATCCGGCGGTGGCACGGGCAACCAGACCTTCACCGGTGCGGTCACGTTTGGCACGGGCAACGACTCCACCATCACCTTCACCTCCGGCACCGGCACCGTTGGCTTCGGTGCCGCCGTCGATGGCGCCACCGCCGGCGAGCAATCCATCGTCATCAGCGGCAACGCCTCCTTCACCGGCAACGTCGGGGCCACCACCGCCCTCGGTGCCCTCAACGTGACGGGCACCACCAACTTCATGGGCGCCTCCATCACCACCGATAGCGTCGGCGGGGCCACCGGCACCCAGACCTACGGCGGCACCGTCACCCTCAACTCCGGCGACGACTCCACCGCCACCTTCACCGCCACCGGCGGCAGCGTCAACTTCAACGGCGGCCTCTCGGGCACCGCCGCGGGCGAGCAGTCTGTCGTCGTGAATGGCGACGCCTCCATCACCGGCTCCACCACTGTCGCCCTCGGCGGGCTCACCGTCACCGGCAATACCACGCTGGGTAATGGCAACATCGATACGACCAACGCGGGCGGCGGCACCGGGGCCCAGAACTACGGTTCGGTCACCCTGAGCGGTGCGCCGGGCTCCACCACCACCCTCAACGCCGACGGCGGCAACATCACCCTCGGCAACGTCGAGGCCCAGGCCGACAACGGTCAGAACTTCGTCGTCAACGCCACCAATGGCGGTCAGACGCTCTTCAATGGCACTGTCGGGGCCACCAACGCCCTGGCCTCGCTCCTCGTCACCGGCGGCGCATCCATCAACACCACCTCCTTCCGCACCACGAACGCAGGCGGCGGCACGGGCAACCAGACCTTTAACGGCGCGATCACCTTCGGCACGGGCAATGACAGCACCATCACCTTCGACGCCACCGGCGGCACCGTCACCTTCGCCGGTGCCCTCGAAGGTCAGGCCGCGGGCGAGCAAGCCATCGTCATCACCGGCAACGCCTCCTTCGGCGGGGCCATCGGGGCCACCACCGCCCTCGCCTCCATCTCCGTCGGCGGCACCACCACCATCAACGGCTCCTCGGTCGTCACCACCAACGCCGGCGGCGGCTCGGGCAACCAGACCTACACCGGGGCCGTCACCTTCACCTCCGGCATGGGCTCCACGTTCACCTTCAACACCACCGGCGGCTCGGTCAACTTCGGTTCCACCCTCGACGGCTCCGGCGCGGGCTTCGAATCCGTCATCGTCACCGGCAACACCACCTTCGGTGGCATTGTCGGCGGCATCAACGCCCTCGCCGCCCTCTCCGTCTCCGGCACCGCCAACATCAACACCACCGCCATCAACACCACCAATAGCGGCGGCGGCACGGGCAACCAGACCTTCTCCGGTGCGGTCGTCCTCGGCGCGCCCGATGATTCCACCACCACATTCACCGCCACCGGCGGCACCGTCGCCTTCAACGACACGCTCAACGGCTCCACCGCCGGCGAGCAGTCGATCACCATCGCCGGCAACGGCACCTTCGGTGGCAACGTGGGCGGCACCACCGCGCTCGGCGCACTCGCCGTCTCTGGCACCACCAACATCGGTGCCGTCACCATCGCCACCAGCAACGCTGGCGGCGCCTCGGGCAACCAGTTGTTCTCCGGGGCCGTCACCCTGAACGGGGCCAACGATACCACCGCCACGCTCACCTCCACCGGTGGCCTCATCACCTTCGCCAACACGCTCGACGCCACCGCCGCAGGCGAGCAAGGCCTGGCCATCAACGGCAACGCCTCCTTCCAGAACGTCGGGGCCACCACCGCCCTCCGCTCCCTCGCCGTCTCCGGCACCTCCGCACTCGGCGGCCTCACCTATCGCACCACCAACGCGGGCGGCGGCTCGGGCAACCAGAACTACACCGGTGCCACCACCCTCGCCTCCGCCAATGGTGCCAGCGTCACCTTCACCGCCACCGGCGGCACCGCCACATTCGGCGCGACCCTCGATGCCTCCGCACCCGGGGCGCAAACCGTCACCATCAACGGCAACGCCGCCTTCGTCGGTGCCGTCGGCGGCACCAACCGCCTCTTCCGCATGAATGTCGCCGGCACCGCCGCCGTTGGTCACGATGTCTTCACCACCCTCGGCCAACTCTACAGCGGCGATGTCACCCTCACCCGCGCCGGCGGCGATAACAACGGCCTCTCCACCTTCGACGGCGGCGACGGGCCCATGACCTTCCTGGGCAACGTCAACGCCACCGCGTCGGGCCAGCAGGGAATCGCTGTCCGCACCACCGGTACCATGCGCTTCGAGGCCGGTGCCGCCAGTGCGAATCTCTTCCCCAATGGCGACGGCCAGATCGGTCTGCTCCGTTCCTACCAGCCGCCCATCGGTTTCGGCGGCTCCATCGGCGGCACCACGCCCCTCCGCTCCATCGAACTCACCACCACGCGGGCACTCTCGCCCGCCGTCTCCACCATCATCTTCGCCCCGGGCCTCACCAGCGAAAACCGCGTACCCGATTCCATCCCCAGCGGCACCATCGACGCCACCACCTTCTCCCTTCGCGCCACCGACACCATCACCTTCGGCTACCTCGACAAAGTCCTCGCCTTCGGCTCGCTCACCCTCACCGGCGCTGGCGGCAACTCGCTCAACTCCGCCCGCATCGGCGATATCACCGCCCTCCGCACCATCAACATCACCGCCGACCAGATCGCCATCCGTCGCCGCGCCGGCGGCTTCATCCTGGGCCAGACCGATGGCTCACCCTCCAACACCGTCATCAACAACGACCGCGGCATCGACCTCCTCGGCACCGCCATCACCTTCTCCGTCGAACCCTTCGTACACGACGGCACCATCGACAACCCCACCCAAATCTCCTCCTCCACCGTGCAGGCCGATCGCATCGTCGCCTTCGCCACGCCCGATGGCTCGGGCGTCACGATCCCCAACTACACCACCGTGCAGGCCTTCGGCGACATCGCCGCCCAGTTCACCGACCGCGGCCCCGCCCCCTCGCCCGGCTTCTTCCTGCCCCTCGATCTGCGCAGCGAAGGCCCCGTCAATACCAGTATCTCCAACACCCTCGCCGCGTTCGTCGTGGTTGAACCACCCGATATCGAGCAGTCCACCTCGCTCGGCTCGGCCCTGCGCGACGAACTGCGCGAGATCGCCATCCTCACCCGCGACCTCGATCCCTCCGAGTTCGTCGAGTTCCTCGTCGGTCGCGCCCTCTTCGATGACCGCTTCGAATCCGTCCCCGCCACCAGTTCGCTCTCCACCGGCGGCACGGGCCGCGCGGGCGTGGGTGTGGCCGTCGCCCGCCTCGCCGCCGACGTCGTTCGCAAGGTGCTCACCAACTTCAAGGAACTCAAAGCCGAGCAAGACGCCTACCGCGACGGCATCGCCGCCGCCTACGAAGCCTTCCTCCAGACCGAGGCCGGTCAGACCGAAGAGTTCGATCCCAAGGCCTTCCACGCCTTCGTGATGAGCGATGCGGGCAGCACCGTTGCTCGCACTGCGTTCGACAAACTCGCCGTCATCTTCCGCGACATCGACCAACTCGGCCTCGGCCCGGTCGAGACCGCCGTCTGCAAACGCAAAATCGTCGGCTTCGTCCGCCCCTCCGAAATGACCGACGACGAACTCGTCAAGGCCATCGAAACCCAGCGCCTGACCGCCTCCGCCGCACGCTAAGCGCCTCCAAAATGCCCCCTCCCAGAGAGGGAGGGGGTTGGGGGAGAGCGAAAGATCGCGCAACACGCGTAACCACCACGCGCAGAGCGATCGCTTCGTAATGGCTTCAGGACTTCAGGACTTCAGGACGTCCGATACACCACTCCGCGCCGTCCCAGTTCCGTCAAGATGTGCGACACCCGCGCCGCCCCCTCCGGCCCCTCGGCCACCCGCTCCGGCGCATTCACCCCCGGCCGCTTGAACGCCCCAGACGCCAGCATCCGCGCCACGATCGCGCACGGCAGCGCCGTCGTCCGCGACATGCTCGTGCACCCTGTCGCGCGGTCATAGAAATCAAGCAAGTCCCACTGGAGCCGGGCGGGCCCGCCTCCCGCCCCACGCGGGCCATGCCCCGTCGCGATCACCCGCATCACGGTCAGGTCTTCCTCGCCCGGCTGATAGGTCCACTTCGGGAACATCAGCGAGGCCGTCACTTCGCGTGGCACCACCCGTTGCCCCCCCGGAAGCGTGATGGGCTGCTCATCAAACAATCCCGTCTCACGCATCGCCCGCATCAGCGCGATGTGCCCAGGATACCGGAGCGTCTTTTCCTTCATGTTGGGCACCCGGCCCAGGTGCGTCACGGCCAGACTCCGCAGCCCGTCGGTGTTGAACGCCTCCAGCGTGCCGACGCCATCAAAGTCCAGCAGTTCAGGCTCCGAAAGCGCCGGCCTTGTCACCACGTCGTTCCGCTCGACCAGCCGCGTGGGGCGCGTGTATTCCTCGATCACGTCGCTGGGCGCGAACGCCGCCTTGTATTCAAACGGCCAGCGCCGTTCGCGCGGCAGCCCGCCCACATAAATCTCGATCGACTCGCACGAGCCGCCACGCGAGACCAAACTCGCCGCCCCATGTGCCGCCAGCAGGTGGCTCATCCCCGGCGCGACGCCGAAGTCATACACCACCGTCACGCCGTTGGCCTTCGCCAGTGCATCGAGCCCGAGCGCCGGCACGGTCGGATCCTCGGCCATGAACGCGATGTCCGCATAGGGCTTCTTCGCCTCGATCACCGCCCGCATCGCGACCAGCCCCAGCCGCGACGAGAGCGCCCCGAGCACCACGTCCGCCTCGCGGGCCAGACGCGCGATAGCCGCCCCATCGGAGAGGTCGGCTTGCACGGTGCGGATCGTCTTCCCCGGCGCAGCCTTGGCCACCCGCGCCGGCGCGGCCGCCAGCGACTCCGCCGAGCGATCCGCGATCGTCACCGACCACGGCCCACCCTCAGGATGGGAAACCAGATCGAGCGCCATCACCGAGCCGACCATCCCCGCGCCGAGTACAAGTGCTGAAGGCATCGCCCATGGTACGGCCAGCCCACCACCCTCCCCCGCTGCTGGGAGCGGGGGAAGGTGGTAGCCTCACATCAACCCAATCTGAATCACCCTCTCCCTACCCTCTCGTCATGCCCACCTTCCGCTACGCCGCCCTGACCGCCGCCGGGGAACGTGTCTCCGGCACGCTCGCGGCAAGCGGCCCGCAGGGTGTGCTCGCCGAACTCGAAGCCCGCCGCCTCACACCCGTCGATGTGAAAGAAGAAGTCCTGCGCCGGCCGCTGCTCGTACGCGGCATCTCCGTCCGCGCCACCGCCACCGCCTATCAACAGGTCGCCGACCTCCTCCGCGCGGGCGTGCCGCTGCTTCGGGCGCTCAAACTCCTCTCCAACTCCAAGTCCAGTCCGCGCCTCGCGGCCGCGATCAAGGGCGTCGCCGATCAGGTCGCCGAGGGCACCGACCTGGCCGACGCGATGGCCAAGGACCCGGCGGTGTTCGACCCCGTCCACGTCGCGATGGTCCGCGCCGGCGAACGCGGCGGCTTCCTCGAACAGACCCTTGCGCGCCTTGCCAAACTGCTCGAATCGCAGGCCGATCTGCGTTCCAAGGTGTTGGGCAACCTGATCTATCCCGCCGTGCTGGTGGTGTTCTTTGTCGCCGTGCTGGGACTGATCTTCGGCGTGTTCATCCCCATGTTCCGCCCCATGTTTGATCGCATGGAGAGCACGCTTGGCCCGCTCACCAAATCCGTGCTGATCGCCAGCACCATCGTCCGCGCGTGGGGCCTGCCGATGCTCGGCGCCACCGTGCTGGGCGCGATCGGCCTCTGGCGGCTCGCGCAGCGTGAAGACGTGCAGGCCCGCCTCGCGCGGCTCAGGCTCCGCCTGCCGGTGGTCGGCACGCTCGCCCGCGCCATCGCCACGGCCCGCTTCTGCCGCGTGCTGGGCACCATGCTGGTGAACAACGTCCCCATGCTCGGGGCCCTCTCGATCGTCAAGGATGCCGCGGGTGACCCGCTCATGGCCGAGGCCATCGGCCGCGCGTCCGAAGCGGTGCGCGCCGGCCAGCGCCTGGCCGACCCCCTCGCCCAATCGCAACTCTTCGATGACGACGTGCTGGAGATGATCCGCGTGGGCGAACAGGCCAACAACCTGGGCCCGGTGCTGGGCACCATCGCCGACACGCTCGATGCCCGCGTCGACCGCTTGCTCGCCGCGGCGGTCAAACTCATTGAACCTCTTATGCTCCTGGGTGTGGCGCTGGTGGTCACCTGGGTCGCCATGGCCTTGATTCTGCCGCTTACTCGAATGGGCCAGTTGGCCTGATCGGGCCGCTAACATCCCCCATGACCAAGCGAAACGCGGCCTTTCTGGCCTCGCTGTGCATCGTGTTCGGTGCGTTCCTGGCGCGCCTGCCTGCCACTATCGCGAACGTGAATGCCATGATCGGCGTGCACGATCCCGACAACGTGGATTGGGAGGCCGCGATGCACGACGTCATGGCCATCATCCGGGCCCGCTACGTTGAAGAGCCCGACGAGGCCGCGCTGTATAAGGGGGCCATCCAGGGCATGACCGACGCCCTGAACGACCGGTATTCGGAGTTCATCGCCCCCGCCGACAAGGCCGCGTTCGAGAAGGACCTGATGGGCCAGTTCGTGGGCATCGGCGCGTCGGTCATCGTGCGCGATGGCTGGCTCACCATCGCTTATCCGCTCGAAGATTCGCCCGCGTATCGCGCCGGGCTGCGTCCGGGCGACCAGGTCCGCGCCATCAACGGCACCACCACCGCCAATAAGCGCGTCGACGAGTGCGTCAAACTGCTGCTCGGCGAGCCCGATACCAAAGTCATGCTCACCATCGCCCGCGAGGGCATGGCGGAGGGTGAGTCCATTGAAGTGCCCATCACCCGTGCCCCGATCGCGGCCCGCAGCGTCCGCGGCGTGCGCTTCGACCACCAGCGCGAAGACTGGGACTACGTCCTCGACGCCCAGAAGGGCATCGCCTACATCCGCGTCGATCAGTTCACCCCGGGCGTCGCGGCGGAGTTCATCCAGGCCCTGCGCACCGTCGGCTCGGCCACCTCCCTCATCATCGACCTCCGCGACAACCCCGGCGGCCTCATGGATCAGGCCATCCAGATCGTCGACCTCTTCCTCGACAAAGGCACCATCGTCAGCACCCGCGGCCGGCGCGACGAGGGCGAGACCTACGAAGCCCGCAAAGGTGCTATCAGCGACCTGCCGCTCGTCGTGCTCGTGAACGAAGGCAGCGCCAGCGCCAGCGAGATCGTCGCGGGCGCGCTGTCAGACAACAAACGCGCCATCGTCATCGGCACCCGCACCTTCGGCAAGGGCCTCGTGCAGCGGGTCGAGCAACTGCCCAATGTGCCCGGTGCCCAACTCAAACTCACCGAGCAGCATTACTACCTGCCCTCGGGCCGCATGATCCATCGCACGGATAAGTCCAAAGAGTGGGGGGTGGACCCGGATGCCGGGTTCTATGTGCCCCTGACCGACGAGCAGCAGCGCGCCGTCTGGCTCCTGCGCCGTGAGATGGAAACCATCCGCCCCCCCGTCACCGAGAATGGTCAGCGCATCCCTGCGCCCGTGCCCACGCGCGACCGCGAACTGTCCGAGAAAGTCCGTGGCCAGAGCACCGCGTGGAACAATCCCGACTGGATCGAAGGCACCGCGCAGGACGCGCAACTCGCCGCGGCGGTGCGCGCGGTGCAAGGCCGGCTGGCCAGCGGCCAGTGGACGCCTACCGGCAAGCCGGCACCGGATCAATCGGTCGCCATCGCTTCGGTCGAACTCTCGCGCCTTGAACGTGAGCGCGACAACCTGGACCGATTCATGGCCCGTCTTGACGAACGCATCGCGGCGCTGGCCGAGGGAGGAGGCCGCGTTGGCGCTGCGGCGCTCAGCCGGCCAACCGACCTGTGGACCGACACCACCGACCTCACCGGCGGGCGACTTGAAGTCTTCGATAAGAGCGGCAAGCGCATCGCCTTGCTCAACATCACCGGGCCGGATGTGGAACGTTGGCTCGTGGATGCCGACGTGAAACCGGTGTCTCCCGCACCTGGCGAGGCTTCCGCGCCGGCCGCACCCGCCAGCACAGGCGAGCAGAAGCCGCCCGCGACTGGGCCTTCACCCGCCCCCGAGCCCAAGTAACCTGTGCCCGCGCGCGAGTTCATCCTGGGCATCGAGACTTCCTGCGACGAAACCGCCGCGGCCATCGTGCAACACGGCCGCATCGTCCGCTCGAACGTCATCGCCAGCCAGCATGACCTGCACGCCCTCTACGGCGGCGTGGTCCCCGAAATCGCCAGCCGTGCTCACGCCGAACGGCTCATCCCCGTCGTCAGGCAGGCTGTGGCTGAAGCCGCCATCACGATGGACCAGATCGGTGCCGTCGCCATCGGCAACCGCCCGGGCCTCATCGGATCACTCCTCGTCGGTGTCTCCGGTGCCAAGGCCCTCGCGTGGTCGCTCAACGTACCCATCGTCGGGGTCGATCATGTGCAGGCCCACCTCTACGCCGGTTTGCTCACGACGCCAACGGGTGCCGCGCCGGTGGATCCGTCCTCCATCTTCCCCGCGCTTGGTCTGGTTGTCAGCGGCGGCCACACCAGCCTCTACCGCGTTGAATCGCCCACCGCCATGACCCGCCTCGGTGGCACCATCGACGACGCCCTGGGCGAGGCCTTCGACAAAGTCGGTGCGGTGCTGGGCCTGCCCTTTCCTGGCGGGCCCGCGGTCGATCGGGCTGCCACCGGTGGCCGCGACCGCGCGTTTGATTTCCCCGTCTCGCGTCTCGCGCCCGGCTCGCTGGATTTCTCCTTTTCGGGCCTGAAAACCGCGGTGCGGTATGCCGTCGAAGGCGTGCCCGGACGGGATGGCCAAACGCCCCCCGTGCCCACCCGCTCGTCGGAGTTCACCGCCGACATCTGCGCCTCGTTCCAGCGTGCCGCGATGCGTGCCGTGCGGCTCAAGATCGACGCCGCATGGGCCGGCACGCACCCGCCCCCTTTCCGTGCGCTGATCATCGGCGGGGGCGTGAGCGCCAACTCGCGACTGCGTGCCGAGGTTGCCCAGTTCGCGGCCGAGCGCCGCGTCCCCGCGATCATCCCCGCGATGCCCTATTGCGTGGATAACGCCGCGATGATCGCCGGCCTCGGTCACGCGCTGCTCGATGAGCGCGATTGGACCAGCGACGACCTGGGCCTCACCGCCCATGCCACGTCCAAACCGGCGCGGGCCGGCGCGTGAAGCACGTCCACACCAACGCGCCGCCACCCATGGGGCCCCCGTGGCCTCACCCGGCGTGCCTTCCCGAGGCGGAACTGCTGAAGGCCTGCACGCTGGGCCGAGGCCGCGCCGGCGGGCCCGGCGGCCAGAACCGCAACAAGGTCGAAACGCTGGTGATGATCCGTCACGATCCCACCGGCCTGGAATCGCACGCCGGCGAACGCCGCAGCCAGGGCGAAAACCGCGCCGTGGCCATCCGCCGCCTCCGCCTGCTGCTGGCCACGCACATCCGGGTTGATCCGTCTGCTGTCACCTCGCCCCGCACCTTAGACGCGATCCTCGGCCCCGGCGGTTCGGCCCTCTGGAAAAGTCGGGCCCGTGGAGGCCGCATTGCCTGCAACCCCGACCACGACGATTATCCAAGCCTGCTCGCCGAAGCCCTCGACGTCCTTTCCCGCGTCCAGTGGGACGCCACCAAGGCCGCCCGGCAACTCGACGTTTCCGCCACCCAACTCCTTGGTCTCATCCGCGACCACCCGCCGGCATTTGCCGCCATGAACGGGGCCCGACGTGCACAGGGATTGCACGGCCTGCGATAGCACTCGACTTTCAGGCGCTAGCCGGACGTTGTAACGACGACAACTTTTCGTGCTTTCGCGTGAAACGCCATGAGACCGCCCGTCCTAGGCCCCTCGCGCGCCGACCCTCTGACCCCCCCGGGCACCTTGTCCGGACGCAACTGGAGCCATCGTGGTGCATGTCATACTTTGCGCGCGCAAACATGTACTTGCATGACTGTGCAAACATGATTTGGCACGCGGCTTGCAGCCCGATCTCGCGATCAGCCGCCGCTGACAATCAGCATCCGCCGCAGCACCACCCGATCCTGGATCGGGCCGTACGCGCCTGCGTCGAGCGTCAGGCGCAGCGTGCTCGCGCCAGAGGGCAGTGGCACATTCAGCGGCACCAGGGCGCGGTCGGCATTCACCGACTCGCGTGCGACTTCGGTGGGCGTGCCCTTGGTGTCGAGCGACTCGAACCGCACGAGGCAATCGCCCCATTCGTGGTACGCCGGGGGCAGCACCAGCCAGCCGCCCAGACGCAGCGCGCCCTTGGGCAGTGCCCATTCGACGGTCATCGGGCCGGGGATTTCAACGTCTGACGCGCCGAGGAGCGCGTCGATCTCGTTCACGCGCGGCGGGGCGACGAACGGCCGCGCCGACGGCGCGACGGGCCCGGTCACTCGCGCCACCGCAAGGGCCGCCAGCGGCGTGAGGCGCTCGGCGTGGGGCACGATTGCGATCACCTGCTCGTGACGCACGAAGACCTGGCGGCTCTTGCCCTTGGCGGGCTCGATCCCGAGCGCCAGGCCGCGTTGCGGGTCGGCGCCGAGGTAATCGACGCCGACAGACCACGCGCCATCGAGCCACACGCGGGCACCGGTCGGACGCACCGGGGGGTTGACGAGCAGCACTTCGCGCACGCGCTGCGCGGGCACCTTGGTCATCGCCCCGGCACCGCCCTCGGCGACCCAGACTTCGCTGCCGACGTGCTCGACGAAGCCGCGGACCTGGTCGCCATTGAGCAGCACGACGGCATCGCGCTTGGCGTCGGCGGGGCCGGGCGCAGGCTTGTCGGCCCCGGGCTTATTGGCCTGGTCGTCGGTCTTCGGCGCATCAGGCAACGGCGGAGGCGGCGGCATGGTGAGGCGCCGCACGTCTTCCAACCGCACCGTCAGGCGGCCCAGGATCGGGTGGTCCCACGCGAGCACGTCCTTGGGCAGCGCGGCGAGGTCAACACCTTGCCCATCACCCGTTCCACCCCCACCGCTGCCCTCCGCAGGAAGATCGAGTTTGCCCGCGAGGATGCGGCCGTCGGTCATCTCCAGGCGCGCGGCCAGTGCGGGTGAAGGGCTTGGCGTGCTGAGGCTGGCGGCCTCGCGCTGGCGCTCGGGCGACCACCACCAGGGTTGCACGATGAGCGCGACGTCGTCCATCGCCAGTGTGCGTTCGGGCTCGGTGAGCGGGTAGGGCGCAAAGGCGATGCCCTTGGGCGTGATGCGGCGGATCTCGCCGGTGGTCGCGCGGAGTTGGGTATCGAGAATCACCACCGGCTGCGACGCGACCGCGACGGACGCGCTCGTCGCAGCCAGCGCGGCGGAAAGGCCGATCGAGGCGGGAAATCGCACGGTGAAGTTCGGCACGCGGGTCATTTCTGGAAGATCGGCAGATAGCGCTTGGGCATTTGGAGAACGATGAGGGCCATGCTGGTGCCGTAGACGGGTGAGACGCTGGGATCGGGCCACGAGCCAGCGGGGGTCTGACGTTTGACGACTTCGTCGCGGATGGCGGGCCAGTAGGTGCCCCAGGGCTTCCCGCCAGCGAGGTACATGCTCTGCACGGTGTAGTAGATGCCGTAGAAGTAGTGGGTCTCGGCGCGGCTGGGCGAGTTGGGCATGGCGTTGCGGAGGAGGTAGTCGACGCCCTTCTTGAGCGCATCGTCTTCGTAGATGCCCGCGTAGTAGAGGCTGGCGACCCCCGCGGCACTGCGGGGCCAGGCGCTCATGCCCTGCTCGGCCTGATACTTGAACCCGCCGTCGGGGTTCTGGCAGCGGCGGACGTACTCCACGGCTTTGTCCACCGTGGCCTTGGGCACTTCGATGCCCGCGTTGCGGGCCGAGCGCAGGCCCATGATCTGGCAGATGGTGACGGAGACGTCGGCGTCGTAGGGGACGGGGTTGTAGCGCCAGCCGCCTTCTTCATTTTGGGTACGTTCGATGAGGCGGCAGGCGCGGACGAGGGCCTGGTGCACGCGGTCGGCGAGTTTGGTGTCGCCGCCGCCTTGCGTCATGCCGTAGATTTCGCCGAGGAAGAGGGTGGCGAAGCCGTGGCCGTACATGGGGCCGGTGCTGGCGTCGGCGGCGATGAGGCCTGTTTCGGTGGCGCTATTGAGGATGAACTCGAGGGCCTTGCGGACGTGCTCGCCGTACTCGCCGCGGCCCGGGACGTGCCCATCGGCCATGAAGGCGAGGCCGGCGAGGGCGGTGACGGCGACGTTTTTGCCGTAGCGGCCGCCGCCGAAGGAGCCATCGGGGAGTTGCTGCTGGGCGAGCCAGGCGAGGCCGCGGCGGATGGCGGCATCAGACTCGGGCGTGGTTTCGTCGGGGAGGGCGTTGTTTTGCGCGGTGGGCGGGGCGGCGGGTGCGGGCGGGCGCGAGGGGGCCGGTGCGGTGGGTGAAGGCGCGGGCGGAGTGGCGGGCGCGGGTTCGGCGGGCGGTTGCGCGAAGGCGATCGCGTGGGCGGCGAGGATCGCGCCCGCAGCGTGAGCGAACATGCGGCGGCGGGCGGGAACGAGGGTGCGAATCGGGGCGAACGTCAAGGCTTCTGCTCCGCGAGTTTGCGGTAGTACTCCTCGGTCATTTTTTCGTAGGGCGTGCTGAACTTTTCGCCGCTGCCTTGCATGAGGAGGTCGCGGATGCGGGAGGGGAGGGCCCCCCACGCGGCCTTGGCGGCTTCGAGGCCCGGGCGGAGGGCGCCATCGCGGCGTCCGGGGAGGTCGGTGTTGGCGGAGTCAGTGGCCTGGCTTTGACGCGGGGATTGCTGTTGTTGCTGCTGCTGCTGGCGCTGCTGCTCGGATTGGTCCTGAGGGCTTTGCTGCTGCTGGCGTTGTTGCTGTTGTTGTTGGCGCTGCTTGCGCATCTGGGCAATCATGGCGTCGAGTTTGCGGAGGGTGTCTTCCTGGAGGCGCTGAGTGTCGAGGCTGGTGTCGGCGGTGGTGGCCGCGCCGGTGGCGGCGGTGCCGGCCGGGTCGAGGCGCTTGGCGGTTGCGTTCATGAGGGCGACGGCCTGCTCGAAGAGTTCGGCGGGGTTCTCGTCGGCGAGTCGCTTGTTGAGGTCGTCGCGGAGGACGTCGGTGCCTGGGCCCGGTTTCGAGCCGTCGGAGGGCAAGCCGAGGAGTTCGTCGAGCGTGGGCATGGGGGCGGGGGGCGGAGTGGCGGGGGGCGTGGAGGAGGGAGGTGTTGGTGCTGGAGGAGTTGGCGTTGCCTGCGCGGCGGCGACAGATGAGAGTGCGAGTACGACGAGAGCCACTGGTGACACGAGCGCCCAACGAAAACCCCCTCCGCCTCGCCCCCCCAACTTTGCTCGGCACCTCCCCCGCCCCCCCAACTGGGAGCGGGGGAGGGTGGTGTTGGCGATCGTGCGTGGAGTGGTCATTTCGGGGCCTCCGGCTGCGGGGCTGGCTTGGGTTCGATGCGGGGGCCGTTACTCCCACCCGGGGCTTGTTGCTGGAGGCGTTCGAGGAGGGCCTTGGCGGTGTCGAAGAGGGCGCGTTGGAGGGAGGCGGCGTCCTGGGCGGCGTCGGCGTCTTTCTCTTCTGCGGCGCGGCGCGTCAGTTCGAGGGCCTGGGCCTGCTGGTCGCGCAGCAAGCGAAGTTCAGCGGATTCGGGGATGAGGCGCGGCTTCTGGCCCTGGCCTTCGCCCGGGCTGTCGCCGCCTTGGTCCTGGCCTTCTTCGTTTTCGCGGAGGTCGTCCTTGTCTTTGGGGGCTTCGCCGAGCGATTCGATGAGGCCCTGGAGGATGCGGATGGCGGTGACCTGCCTGCTGATGACGCTGGCGTTGGCCTCGCCTTCGTCGAGGCGTGAGGCGACGCGGGCGGTGGCGGCATCGAAGCGGTCGTGGGCGAGTTTGAAGAGTTCGGATTCGCCCAGTTCGGCGGTCTTTTCGAGGAGTTCGGCGGCGCGCTGGCGGACCTGGGTCTGCACGGGCGCGAGTTCGCGTGCGGCGGCCCGCTGGCGGCGACCGGCGTCGAGGGCGGCGACATCGCGGGTGCGGTCGCGGACATCGATCTGGGCGTCGAGCAACTGGCGGTAGGATTTTTTCAGTTCGTCGCGCTCGCGCTGGTTGGAGCGTTCCTGGGCCTCACGGCGGGCTTTTTCGGCCTTGGCGCGGGCGGCCTTGAGGTTGTCGAGGCTGGCCTGCTCGGCCGCTTGCGCGCCGGGCGCGTTGGTGGGCTGGACGCGGAGGGCGGAGATGGCGTCGGATTGCGACGCCGAGGCGGTTTCGATGAGGGCGGCGGCGTCGCGCGCGTCGCGGCCGGCGCTGCGGGCCTGCTCGAGCACGCCCAGCGTGTTGGCGCGAAGGGCGATCATGCCGGCGTCGAGGCCGGCGAGGCTACCGGTGGCCACGGCGCTCGTGAGCGTGTCGAGTTCGCGTTGCTGGCGGCGGATGAGCGCGTCAAGGGATTCGACGAGGCTGGCGAGTTCGCGGGCGAGGACTTCGTCGCGCCCCTTGGCGGCGGCCTGTATCTCCTGGAGCATCTGCTCCATCGCCTCGACGGCGCGGTCCTGCTGCTGGCCGGCGGTTTGCTGGCGGTTCTGCTCGATCTCGCGGGCGGCTCGCTCCATCTGCTCTTGCAATCGGTTACGCTCGGCGCGGCGGGCGGCTTCTTCGAGTGCGGCGGCAGTGGCCGGGTCTTGCTGGCGGAGGGCTTCGGCCTGCTGGCGGAGTTGCTCGGTCATCTCGGCGGCGCGCTCGGAAAGGCCGCGTTGCTGCTCGCCGGTTTGGGCCGTCTGCTGGCGCTGCGCGGGGGTGAGTTCGTCGAGGGAACGACCGACGGTCTGCTCACCCAGCGCGCGGGTGGTATCACGGATGGCGCGTTGCTCTTCAAGGAGGCGTTCGAGGTTGCGGCGCACCGACCAGGCGTCCTGGCCTTGATCGAGGAGCGCCGCGAGTTCTTCGAGGGCTTGCTGGGCCTTGTTCTGCTCGGCGGCGGCGTCTTCGCGGGCCTGGGCGCGCTGGGCCTGGGCCTGCGCGTCGTTCTCGGGTTTGGCGGCGGCATCCTGGGCGCGACGGAGCGAGCCGCCGGCGCTGGAGGCGTTGTCGCGGGCGTCGTCGAGGATGCGATCGGACTGGTCGAGGACGCGCTGGATGTCTTCATCCTTCAGGTTGTTTTCCTGCACGCGCTGGCGGAGTTGGCCGACGGTGCGGTTCTGGCGCGTGACCGCTTCGGTGATGGAATCCTGCTCGCGGGCCTCGCCGGCTTCCTTGCCTTGGGCGTTCTCCCGGCTCTGGGCGTTTTCGCGCGTAGTCGCCTGGGTCTTGGCGCGGAGGGCGGCCTGCTGCTCGGCCGAGCGGATCGCGCCGCGGCGGATCGCGCCGAGTTCGTTCCAGACCTGCTCGACAAGTTCGTCGGCCGAGATGATTTTGATGATTCGGACGGGGGAACGGACGGGCTCGTGCGTGAGGCCGTCGAGGTTGAAGCGGTCGGCGGCGAGGGCGGTGATCCAGAGTTCGTCGCCGGGCTTGGCACCGATGGATTCGAGGGAAAGGTCGGCGAACGCGGCGAGGATGCGGACAGACTCGTCGGCGGCGAGCGATGGGGCTTGGACGCGGGCGACGGCGGCGTACGGCGCGGCGGGCTCGGGGGGCGCGCCGGGGGAATCGGCACGGCGGCGGGCGAGCGACCATTCGGCGGCGACGAAATCGAGGCCGATGTCATCACGGCCCTCGGCGGCGATTTTGAGCGTCGCGGTGGGCAGGGCTTCGCCGGCTTCGGCGGGCGCGGTGACGGTGGCTTCGGGCGGGCGGTCTTCGCGGGTTTGCACGCGGAAGACGCTTTCGAACTCGGCGGCGATGCTGAATTGATCGACGGGGCGGACGGCAAGGCGAACGGACTCGCGGGCGGTCCACGTGAGCCGCCAGGTGGAGCCTTCGAAGTGACCCGCGAAGTCGGTGCGATCGGGGCCGGTGGAGACGGCGCGATCGGCGACGAGGGCGGCGAACTGCTCGCCCAGGGCGGCGGCGATCCACTCGCGGCGCGCGGCCGGTGAGGTGGCCGCGCCGGAGGGGAGGGGCGTGTTGAACTTCAGACTGAGTTCGACGGTGGAGCCGAGGAGGACGCCCGCGAGGGTGGCGCGCTCGTCGTTGCCGGGGCCGAGTTCGCTGGCGAGCGCGGGCGCGGTGGTGCTGGGCGCGGCGGCGGCATAGGCGGGGAGTTTGATCGTGGCGGAAGAGGCGACGACGGCCGGGGGGCGGACGAGGAGGATGCGTGCGGGGGCGGTTTCGTGGTCGCGGGTGGAGAGGGTGTATTCGAGTTGGGCGGGGGTGTCGTCGCTCGCGGAAGAGGAGGCGTCGGAAGCGGAGAGTTCGAGGGCGGCGGGCTCGATGAGGCGTTCGAAGAGTGAGCCGCGGAGCATGGTGGGGGCACCGAGGGCGTCGGTGCCGGGGGCGTCGATGGGGCGGTCCT
This sequence comes from uncultured Phycisphaeraceae bacterium, assembly GCA_964588585.1. Taxonomy (GTDB): domain Bacteria; phylum Planctomycetota; class Phycisphaerae; order Phycisphaerales; family UBA1924; genus JAEUIX01. The sequence goes on along the minus strand of CAZPPX010000001.1, from coordinate 155,191 downwards.
GAAAGGTGAGGACGACGCGGCGGAGCGGGCCGGGCTGACCATCGGGGGCGATGAGGCGGTAGCGGGCTTCGATGCGGGTGGAGGCGGGCGGGTCGTCGCTTCGGAGGAGCGCGCCGCGAAGGGTGAGGGCGGTGCCCAGCGGGTGGGCGGTGAGGCCGGTAGCGTCGGCGACAGCGGTGCGGACGGGCCACTGGGCCGCAGCCCAGGGGGCCATGACGCGGACGAGGCCGATGCGGGTGATATCCGGCGCGCGGGCGAGTGAGAAAAGGACGGCGAGGCCGGCGGCGAGCGCGGCGGCGCTGGCGAGAAGGGCTCGCTGCGGGCGGATGGCGTGGCGGACGCGGACGCGCGCGAGGGCTTCGCGCGCGATGCGGGCGAGGCGACGGCCTTCGGCGGCCATCATGCCTTCGTGGAGCGCGCCCAGATCGACGGCGGAGGCGAGGACACCCTCAAGACCGGCGGATTGGCCAGCGGGGGTTCGTTCGAGGCGGAGCGCGAACTCGGTGAGCGAAGGGCTGAAACGCGCGGCGGGGATGACGCGGGTGCGGATGATCCAGAGGGCGATGGCGGCACCGAGACCAAGGAAGCCACCGCGGAGCCAGCCGGGGAGGCGGAGGAGGTAGTCGGTGAAGGCGACGAGGATGCCGCCGGCGATGAAGATGGCGACGAGCCAGCCGAGTTTCTGCCAGATGAGCATGGCGCGGGTGACGAGGCGGAACCGCGCGAGGAGGCCGCGTATGGCGAGGAGGTCAGCGCCGGGGAGGGGCATGAGGCGGGCGGCCGCGGGTTGGGCGTCGAGGTGGGCCATGGTTTGAGCCGCAGTGGAGGAAGGGGTCATCGGCGAGGGAGGCGGGGGCCAATAACCAGATGCGCCGGGCGACTGGATAACGTACCGATGAGTGGAGGAGTTTGTTGCCTTGGGGAGTTCATTTGGTGGGGCGGGGGAGAGGCGTTTGGGGAGTGTATGGGAAGCAACGAAGACGAGAACGAAGGCAATTCTGAGTCTGGTCCTTGAGTTCCGCAGTCCTGAAGTCGTAGATGCCGAAATCAGAAGGACTTGGGTGTAGTCCACGATTGTGGCAAGAAGAGTGAGATAGGAAGCTGTCGAAGGCGTGCCGACACGGAGTGTCGGGGTACCCAAGGCACCTGCCATCGTGGACTACACCCGAAAGGACTTTGGGGCCGGGCTCCCGGACGTGGGTTTCGCTACACTCGCCACACGGATTGGCCGATTCGCGGATCCCGACAGTTGTCTGATGCCATGGCTGGCGTGTATCCCCTGACATTTCGACCGATGCTGTATGAGAAGGTATGGGGTGGCCGCGCGCTGGCGGAACTGGGGAAGGATTTGCCCAATCCCAGCGCTGGGTATGGGGAGTCGTGGGAACTGGCGGATATGGCGAGCACGTCGGCGTCGGGCGCGGGCGGTGGGGCGGCGCGGTCGGTGATTGCGCATGGGGCGCTGGCGGGGAGGACGCTGCACCAGGCGATGGAGGCGTGGGGCGCGGACTTGATGGGTTCGGTGAAGGCGACGCCGGAGGGGAACTTTCCCTTGCTCGTGAAGTTTCTTGATGCGAGCGAGAATCTGTCGGTGCAGACGCACCCGAGCCCGGAGTATGCGGCGCGGCATCCGGAGGCGCACCTGAAGACCGAGGCGTGGTACATCATGGATTGCGAGCCGGGGGCGGTGATCTATAAGGGCGTGAAGTTCGGGATCACCAAGGAGCGGTTCGAGCACGACATCGAGCGGGGCACGGTGGCGGATGACCTGATCGAGATCGCGGCGGTGCCCGGGACGTGCCACACGCTGCCGAGCGGGACGTGCCACGCGTTGGGGGCGGGCGTGGTGGTGGCGGAGGTGCAGACGCCCAGCGACACGACGTATCGGGTGTTTGACTGGGGGCGCGAGGGGCGGCAGTTGCATGTGGAGCAGGCGCTGAAGAACATGGCGTTTGGCCCGGCGCCGCGGGGGACGAGGCTGCTGCCCGATCAGGCGGCGGCGCGGCTGTCGACGACGGCGTACTTCACCATCGACGAAGCCCGGCTGGATCTGGATGACCGGTACACCGTGGGATATGGGCAGGGGTGCGCGGTGGTGATCGTGCTTGATGGGGAGGGCGCGCTGGTGGCGGGGGATGCGTGCTATGAGCCGATGGCGCTGCGGAAGGGGCAGGTGGTGCTGGTGCCGGCGCTCGGGGCGGATGAGACGCAGGTGGTGCCGGGGACGAACATGCGGGTGCTGCGGGTGGGGCTGGTGTAGCGATGCCACCGGACCTGGTCATTCTGCTGGCGCGGCTGATGCCGATCCCGTTTGTGGCGGCGTGGGGGGCGTGCATCGGGTCGCTCATCAATGTGCTGGTGTATCGCCTGCCGCGGGGGCAGAGCGTGGTGTTCCCGGCGTCGGCCTGCCCGGCGTGCGGGGCGCGGCTGACCTGGCGGGAGAACATTCCGATCTTCGGCTGGCTGCTGCTGAAGGGGAAGTGCCGGTTCTGCAAGAGTTCGATCTCGGCGGAGTACCCGATTGTCGAGACGCTGGTGGCGGCGATCTTCGGCGGGCTGGTGGCGCTGTGGTATGTGATTCCGAATCCATACGGCGGAAAGGGGCCGGTGTGGCTTGGGTTTGACTGGGGCAGCCTGCAGCCCGAGTGGACGATGAACGGGCTGGTGACGTGGCCGATCATGCTCGTGGTGCTGGTGATGGTGGCGAGCCTGGTGGCGATGACGATCATCGACGCGCGGACGTTCACGATTCCGCTGGTGCTGCCCTGGGCGGCCACGCTGGTGGCGGTGGTGGTGCACCCGCTGGCGGCGGCGTATGTGCAGTGGGATCGCGGCTTGCTGCGGCACACGGCACCCACTCAGGATGGCGGGTTTTACCGGTGGAGTCTTGACACGCCCTCGCGGGAACTGATCGTGGCGTGCATCGGGGCGGTGATCGGGATCGGGGTGGCGCTGTTGCTCGTGAAAGTGGGGCTGATCCGACGGTCGTTTGCGGATTACGACGAGTGGGAGGCGAGGGCGCTGGCGGAGCAGAAGAGCGAGGGTGGGGCAGGGGATGCTGGGCCGGTCGTTGGGGGAAAGACGGGAACGGGAACGGAAGCGGGAACGGAAGGGGAGCCCCCCCTCCGTCCCTCGCCGAGCCTCGGGACACCTCCCCCGGTAGGACCGGGGGAGGGTGGTGGTGGCGATCCGACGGAGTTGTGGATTGCGTACCCGCATGCGCGGCGGGAGATGGTGAAGGAACTGGCGTTTCTGGCACCGGCGGCGATTCTGGGGTATGCCGGGTATGCGTTGGCGGGGAAGTATTGGGCGACGCCCACGCTGCCAGCGGGGGCGGTGGGGATGATTCTGGACCCTGGGCCGCCGTTGTGGCTGGCGGTGCTGGGCGGGGTGCTGCTGGGGTATCTGGTGGGTGGCGGGATCGTGTGGATGGTGCGGATTTTCGGGTCGCTGGCGTTCGGGAAAGAAGCCATGGGGATGGGGGACGTGCACCTGCTGGCGGCGGTGGGCGCGTGCATGGGGTGGATGGACTCGATCGCGGCGTTTTTCGGGGCGGCGTTTGTGGGGGTGGGGTGGGCGATCGTGTCGGCGATTGGGGGAAAGGGTGCCAAGCGGGCGATGCCCTATGGGCCGTTTTTGGCCATCGCGACGGTGCTGGTGATGGTGGGGAAGCCGGCATTGGAGTGGGGATTGAATCTTCTGTTGGGGGTTCCGGCGGGTGTTCCGCCGATCAATATTCCGTAGTGGGCGCTTTCAAGCGTGCTTCTGGTTGTTTAGGATCGTGCGGCGCAACGGCGCGGGCGGAGCCCGCGGGTCGTGCCGACGGCAAGACCAATGGCCGGTCCTCGCGGCGTTTCCGCGAACGAGCCGGTTCACAGGGAGGTTCACATGATCGGTCGTATGGGCACATGGGCAAAGATGGGCGTGGCGGCGGGCTTGGTCTTCACGGCACTTCTGGGCACGGGCTGTCAGGAGCAAAAACTGAAGGACGAGAACGCGGCCCTGCGGGAAGAGGTGGATTCGGCCAAGGCGGAGAAGGCGGATATCGCGGCGCGGCAGGCGAGTCAGCAGGCCGAGATCGACATGCTCAAGCAGCAGATCGCCAACACCGGCAAAGTTCAGCAACCGGGGACCGACCTGACGATGCGGCCGAACACGCCCGCGCCAGCGCCGATGCCGACGACGCGGATCGAGGTGTCGGGCGACAAGTTGTTCGCGTCGGGATCCACGTCGATCATGGCGGCGGGCAAGGTGGAACTGGACAAGGTGGCGGCCCGCATCAAGCGCGACTTCCCCGGTGCGAGTTTGCGCATCGAGGGGTACACGGATAGCGACCCGATCCGCAAGAGCAAGTTCCCAAGCAATGAAGCCCTGAGCCTTGAGCGGGCCCGCGCGGTGGAGAAGTATCTGGCGACCAAGGGGTTGTCGAGCGGGCGGATGGAAGCGGTGGGCATGGGCTCGGCGAGCCCGAGGGCGACGAAGGCGGCAAGCCGTCGGGTGGAGATTGTGGTGATGGGGAACTGAAGAAAAGACTTCAGACTTCAGACTTCAGACTTCAGACTTCAGACTTCAGACTTCAGACTTCAGACTT
>CAZPPX010000001.1:0-150500 GCA_964588585.1 uncultured Phycisphaeraceae bacterium | reverse complement strand
CAGACGTGAGGCGTCGGTGGGAGTCCCGAAGTCCCGGATTCCCGGAGTCCTGAAGTCTGATGTCCCAGCGATTTGAGATTGAATATCCAAAATTGAAACCATGCCCGGTTGGCGGAAGCGTTTGCCGGGCCTTTCCTCAGGAGAATCGCATGATCGATCGCATTTTCGGCGTGTTGCGTTCGGGTGGCTGGCGGGTGGTGGTGGGCGTGGCGGCGATGGCCGCGGCCTTGGGTGCTGGCGGGTGCAACAAGGACAAGGAAACCCTCGCCACCCTCCAAACGGAGAATGCGCAACTGCGCAGCGAGAACGAGAGTCTGCAGCAGAACACGCAGCAGTTGCAGTCGCAGAACCAGCAGTTACTGGGTGAGATTGCCAACATTCGGAACAACCCGCCGCAGCCTGCGTGGGAACCTCCCGCGGGCGGTGGTGGCCCGCGGACGGGCGGTGGCGGGACGCGCGGCGGCGGTGGCGGCGAGGCTGATCGCCTGACGGTCGCGGGCGACGTGCTGTTTTCGTCCGGTCAGGCGGAACTGACCTCGGCGGGCCGGCGTGAACTCGACGGCATTGCGTCGACCATCAAGAGCCGCTATCGCAACAACTCGGTGCGGGTCGAGGGGTACACCGACAAGCACCCGATCAAGAAGAGCAAGTGGGGCAGCAACGAGGCGCTGAGCGCGGCCCGGGCCGCGGCGGTGGAGAAGTACCTCGTGAGCAAGGGCATCTCGGGCTCGCGGATCGAGTCAGTCGGGATGGGCGCGACGAAGTTGAAGAAGACCGACGCGGCGAGCCGGCGGGTTGAGATTGTGATCATGAACTGAAGGGTGCGGCGCGGGTGCCCAACGCGAACCCCCACCGGCCTTGCCGACTCGGCCCCTTCCCCCGGTAGACCGGGGGAGGGTGGTGCGTGCCGTACCATCGGGCGATGACGCACTTTCGAGCCGATGAAGCCTTTGCCCGTGAGATGGATGCTGCCGACCCGCTGGCGCGGGAGCGGCTGCTTTTTCACATTCCACCGGCGGTCGCGGCGGTCGGGGGCGATCGGGGGGCGCTCGCGCCGCATGTTGATCCGGATGGGTCGAGCGTGTATCTGACGGGGAACTCCCTCGGGGCGATGCCGCGGGCGGTGCGAGGGGCGCTGGAGGCGGAACTGGCGGACTGGTCGGGGCTGGGGGTGGAGGGGCACATTCACGGGCGGCGGGCGTGGCTGCCGTACCACGAGTTTGCGCGGGCGGCAGCGGCGCGGCTGGTGGGGGCGGAGCCTCGCGAGGTCGTGGTGATGAACTCGCTGACGGTGAACCTGCACCTGCTGATGGTGTCGTTCTACCGGCCCACGCGGGAGCGGTTCAAGATCGTGATCGAGGACGCGGCGTTTCCTTCGGATTCGTACGCGGTGGCGTCGCAGGCCGCGTTTCATGCTGAGCGGGCCGGATTTGACACCAGGAACGCCGTGATCAGGCTCAAGCCCCGCGCCGGCGAGCACACGCTGAGGACCGAGGACGTGCTGGAGGCGATCGCACGCGAGGGGCCGTCGATCGCGATGGTGATGCTCGGGGGCGTGAACTATCTGACCGGGCAGTGGTTCGACATGCCGACGATTACGCGGGCGGGGCACGCGGCGGGCGCGATCGTCGGGTGGGACCTCGCACACGCGGCGGGGAACGTACCGCTGGCGCTGCACGATTGGAACGTCGATTTCGCGGCGTGGTGCTCGTACAAGTATCTGAACGCGGGCCCGGGAGCGATCGCGGGGGCGTTCGTACACGCGCGGCACGTGGGCGACAAGACGCTGCCGCAGTTTGCCGGGTGGTGGGGCAACGACCCGGCGACGCGGTTCCGGATGGGGCCGGAGTTTGAGCCGGTGGCAAGCGCGGACCGTTGGCAACTGTCGAACCCGCCGATTCTTTCCCTGGCGCCGGTGGTGGAATCGCTGGCGATCTTTGATCGGGTGGGGATGGCGGCGCTGCGGGCCAAGGCGGAGACCCTGACGGCGTACATGGAGTGGCTGATTGACGGGGTGAATGCGCGGGCGGGCTCGAACGTAGTCGAGATCATCACGCCACGCGAGTTTGGGCGGCGCGGGTGCGGGCTGTCACTGGTGATGCACCGCGGCCCGCGCGAGGCGTTTGCGGCGCTCAAACGCGAGGGCGTGATCTGCGATTTCCGCGAGCCGAACGTGATCCGGGCGGCGCCGGTGCCGCTCTATTCGAGTTTCCACGACGTGTGGCGGTTCGGGCGGGTACTGGAGGGGATGGCGTGAGGAGGAGTATCTCGGGCACTTCTGTGCGTCAGACCTCCACCCGCTTGCGAATGGGGCGAGTCTGGTTGTCGAGGGGCTTTCGTTGCCCTCCCCCCGACCCCCTCCCTCTGTCTTGGAGGGGGTTTTTAGTTAGCACGCTTGGAAGAACGACGCGATGTAGTCGCTAAGGTCGTCGGGACCGAGGGTGCCGTCGGCGTTGAGGTCGGCTGGGCAGTCGGGGTTGAATGGGAGGTCGAGCGCCTGGGCCCTGGGTTGCGGTTGCCTGCCGCATTTCAGAGGATGAGATGCTTCATGCCCACTTGGAATGAGAGGCTACTACGATGCGCCCCGTGTGTGACAACGCTGGCATCAGGACACTACTCGTGACGACTTCCGACACTGCCGGTGGAAATGCCCAGAAGCCTCAACCACGCCTGGTGAAGGGCTTTCGCGACGTCTTCGCGGCGGACTTGTCGCGCAAGCAGAAGTTGATCGACACGGTGCGGGGCGTGTACGAGCGCTACGGCTACATGCCGCTGGAGACGCCCAGCGTGGAGTTCGTGGACGTGCTGGGCAAGTTTCTGCCCGAATCCGTCACGCCCGCGGGTGGCATCTTCGCCTTTCGCAATCCGGACCTTGGCAAGGGTGTCGCGGTCGGCGTGGGGGGGGCGGGTGGTGCGGATGAATGGATGTCGCTTCGGTACGACCTGACGGCCCCCCTGGCGCGGGTGGCGGCGCAGTACGCCCAGGATCTGCCCAAGCCCTATCGACGGTATCAGGTGGGGTCGGTGTTCCGGTATGAGAAGCCGGGCCCGGGGCGGTTTCGGGAGTTCACGCAGTTTGATTTCGACGCGGTGGGTGTGAGTTCGATGGCGGCGGATGCCGAGGCGTGCTGCGTGATGTGCGACGCGATGGAGGCCCTGGGCTTTGCCGCTGGCGATTACGCGGTGCGTGTGAACACGCGGAAGGTTATGCAGGGTGTGCTCGAATCCTGCGGCGTGGGCGGGAGCGCTGGCGCCATGGGCGATCCGCGGGCGCTGGTGGTGCTGCGGGCCATCGACAAACTCGATCGGTTGGGCGAGCGGGGTGTCGCGGCACTGCTGGGCAAGGGGCGCGAGGATGAATCCGGGGACTACACCGCTGGCGCGGAACTGACGCAGGCCCAGATCGATGTGGTGCTGGGGTACTTGCGATCGGGCAGTGGCGGCGCGAAGAGCCGGGCCGCGACGATTGACGAACTTGCCAGGCTGGTCGGCGCGACGCCATCCGGCGCGGCGGGTGTCGAGGAACTGCAGAAGATCGATGAATACCTCACGGCACTCGGCTACGAAGCCGACCGCATCACGATCGATCCGACCATCATCCGCGGCCTGGCGTATTACACCGGACCGGTGTTCGAGGGCGTCATCATCAAGCCCGTCACGGGCGAAGACGGTCAGCCCCGCCAGTTCGGCAGCGTGTATGGCGGCGGACGCTACGACGACCTGGTGGAGCGGTTCACCGGTGCGAAGGTTCCCGCGACCGGGGCATCGATCGGCGTGGATCGGATGCTCGAGGCGATGAAACTGCTCACGCCCGCGCGGGCCGCGGCCACGGCCCAGGTGCTCATCGTGGTGGTCGAGAAAGAACGTATGGCGTGGTACCTGAAACTGGGGCAGACGCTCCGGCGGGCGGGCCTGCGCTGCGAGGTGTATGTGGGTGATGGCGGCATGAAGCAACAGTTCAAGTACGCCGACCGGCTCGGTGTGCGTTTCGCGGTGGTGGCAGGCGGGAACGAACTGTCACGGGGCGTGGTGCAGGTGAAGGACATGGCGGCGGGCAAAGCCGCGGCCGACACCATTGCGAGTCGCGAGGAATGGCGCAAGGCCGAAGTATCGCAGCGCGAGGTGAACGAGGCGGCACTGGCGGATGAACTGCTCCGGCTGGTGGGCCAGGCAGCGCGGTAGAGCGGGCGGCATACGGTTGGTCCCGTGTATCCCTCGTTACTCACGCGCCGGTATCTGACGAGCAAAGTGATGCCGCTGCTGGCGGCGTGCGCGGTGGGGCTGTGCACGCTGATGGTGCTGGTGACGTGGTCGGTGATGGGTGGGTTCCTGCGGACTCTGCTGGACTCGGGGCGGACGTTTGTGGGTGATGTGCAGGTGCGGTGGCCGACGACGGGGTTTGCGTATTACGACGATCTGGTGGAGCGGATCCGGCGCGACCCCGCCGTGGCGGGCGCGACGCCCATGATCGAAACGTTTGGCCTGCTCGGGTTTGATGACGGCCGGATGGACGGCGTGAATATCCGCGGGATCGACCCGGCGTCGTACGGCAGCGTGGCGGATTATGAGAGTGCGCTGTGGTGGAAGCCCATCGACGTGCCGGTGCGGCGGGACAAGAAGGGGGGCGATCCGCGGCTGATCCCCGACGCGAAGGCGAACCTGCAACGGGTGTATGACGACGGCCTGCGGATGGCGGAAGTGGACAAGGAATCCGGGCAGTTGAAGCCCGCCGTGGTGATGGGGATCGAGGCGTCGGGGTTCTCGCAGCGCCAGGTGGAGGGGTTCTATGTGCCGCGTGAGAACGGGCAGCCCACGGCGACGGGCGGGGTGCGCTCGACCAAGGAGTTTGGACCGGATACGAGCATCACGCTGAGCGTGCTGCCGCTCGATACCAAGGGGCGGAGCATCGAGGTGGCCACGCGGCGGATGCCCGTGGCCAACGAGTTTCGGTCGGGGATATTCGAGATCGATCGGCGGACGGTGTTTGTGCCTCTGGCGACGCTGCAGCGATTGTTGAAGATGGACGAGGCGGAGCGGGTGGCGACGCGGCCGAAGGGGGCGGGGGGAGGGGGCGCGGCTGGTGCGGGCGACTCGACGCCCTTTGCTACCGGCCCCGACGGACGGGAGTCATTCGAGGAGGTGCGGGTGGTGGGCAAAGACCCGGCCCGGGTCACGAGCGTGTGGGTGCGGGCCAAGGACGGGGTGAGAGCCGAGCAGTTGCGTGCGAACGTGGAAGCGGTCTACGAGCGCTTTGCGGCGGAGTATCAGGGGCGCGTGCCCAGCGCGGACCTGATGAAGATCAACGGTTTGATCGCGACGTGGGAGCAGACCAATGCGGTGATGGTCGGGGCGGTGAAGAAGGAAACCGTGCTGGTGATCGGGCTGCTGTTTGTGATCAGCGGCGTGGCCTCGGCGCTGATCCTGGCGATCTTCTGGGCCATGGTGGCGGAGAAGACCAAGGACATCGGGATTCTGCGGGCCCTGGGTGCCGGGCGGCTGGGCGTGGCGTGGGTGTGGGTGCGCTACGGGCTGGCGATCGGGGTGATCGGGTCGGTGATCGGCGGCGTGGGCGCGTTGCTTGTGATCTGGAACATCAACGAGATTCACGAGTGGCTGGGGTACAGGCTGGGCGTGCAGGTGTGGGATCCGAAGGTGTATTACTTCACGGAGATTCCCAATCGCGTTGAGCCGATCAACGCACTGATTGTGCTGGGTGCGGGCGTGGGCTTCAGCGTGCTCGGGGCGCTGGTGCCAGCGGTGCGGGCGGCGCGGATGGACCCGGTGCGGGCGTTGAGGTTTGAATGAGCGATCAGGCTGGACAAGTTGACGAACGCGGCGGGATGGCGGGCGCGATGGGTGGCGCGGCCAATGGTCTGATTCTGCGCGCCCGGGGCGTGCGGAAGACCTATCGGCTCGGGCGCAACGTCGAGGTGCCCGTGCTGCACGGCGTAGATATCGACGTGAAACGCGGTGAGTGGATTGCGATTCTGGGCGCGTCGGGCAGCGGCAAGAGCACGCTGCTGCACCTGCTGGGCGGGCTGGACCGGGTGGATGCCGCGGGTGCGGGTGGCGTCGGAGGAGGGGGAAGTGGCGGTGAGATCGAGTTCGAAGGCAAGCCGATTCAGGGCCTGTCGGCTCGGGCCCTGGATGCGTATCGGAGCGAATCGGTAGGGTTTGTGTTTCAGTTCTACCACCTGCTGCCGGAGTTGAGCGTGGTGGAAAACGTGGCCCTGGCTACGCTGGTGCGGCGCGACGCGCGGCGGATCGGGAAGGCGAAGGCGATGGCCGACGCCCGCGAGGTGCTTGTGCGGGTCGGGCTTGAGCACCGCCTGAAGCACCGCTCGGCGGAACTCTCGGGTGGCGAGCGGCAGCGCGTGGCCATCGCGCGGGCCTTGCTCAATCGACCACCCCTGCTGCTGGCCGACGAGCCGACGGGGAATCTCGATCAGACGACGGGCGATCGGATTCTGGAAACCCTGACCGAGATTCGAAAGGAACGGGCGCTCACCGTGCTGATGGTGACGCACGATTCCCGGGTGGCGGCCCGGGCGGATCGGATGCTGACGATGATCGATGGGCGGATGGTGAGTTGAGCTGCGGCGACGACCGTGAAGGGCAGGTAAAGGCACGGGCCTCCCACGCTGGCAGGGCGGTGTGAAGGGGGGGAAGCGCGGGTTTCCCGGGCGCGGGGGAACTACTATCGTCCGAGGAAACTTCCCTCAGGCACGGGGGGCGATGGGGGGCAGGCGGCCCCAGCGGCAAATCAGTGGAAACGCGCACCATCATTTCGGAGGACGCCATCCTGGCTCAGGCCGGGCGGGGCTCGTTCTGCGATGTGTATGCGACGACGGCGCGGCGTTGGGCGGTCGATCCTCACGATGCCGGGCCCGAAGCGCTGTTCGCACGGATCATCGAAGTGCACGAGGGCGTGAGTCCGGAGGGCAAAGCGCGGCCCCCGGTGGTGTTTCTGCACGGCCTGGTGGGGCTGAACGATCACTGGGAGGGCGTGGTTCAGCGGGTGCGGGGGCAGATGCGGTGCACGCTGTTTGAGTTGCCGTTGTTGAGGCTGCAAGGCAAGCACTGCTCGATCGAAGGCGTGACGACGCTCACCAGGCGGTTCCTGGAAGAGCAGGTGCGGGAGCCGGCGCTGCTGGTGGGCAACTCGTTCGGCGGGCATGTGGCGCTGCGACTGGCGATTGATTCGCCCCAGTTGGTCAAGGGCCTGGTGCTCGCGGGCTCCGGTGGACTGGTTGAAAAGACGCTGGTGAGCGACATCCAGTTGCGGCCAACGCGACCGTGGCTGCGCAGGAAGATCGCCGAGTTGTTCCATGATGAAGCCAACATGCGCGAGTCGGATGTCGATCGGGCGCTGGGCGAACTGACCAACCGGCACGGGTCGCGCGCCATGGTGCGGCTGGCCCGCTCGGCGCGGAAAGACGAACTCCGCGAGCACATCGCGCGGATCAGCACGCCCACGCTCTTGCTCTGGGGCCGGCAGGATTGCATCACCCCTCCCGAAGCGGCCGAGGGATTCGCGCGGCTCATCAAGGGCTCGCGGCTGGTGTGGCTCGATCAGTGCGGGCACGCCCCGATGATGGAGTCGCCCGGACGCTTCGCGGATGAACTGAGCGCGTTTGCCCAGGGGTTGAGGTAAGCGCCGATGGGGCTGCTCACGGCATCCATCGGCCTCGGGCTGCGCACGATCCTGACGCGCCGGATCGCGAAGTTGAGCGACGAGCGGTACTGGGCTCAAGAAACCGCCAGGCTTCAGATCGCGCAACTGCGTTGGCTGTTGCGCCGAGCCGCGGGCACGCGGTTCGGGCGCGAGCGCGGATTTGCCGCGCTCGCCGAGCGGCGTAATGAGGATGTGGTCGCGGCGTATCGCGCCGTCGTGCCAGCGAGGGATTACGAAGGCTTCCGTGCCGACGTGGCCACGATGCGCGACGGCGGCGAGGCCGACGTGCTGTGGCCGGGGGTCGTGAAGCACTACGCCCAGACCAGCGGCACCACGGCGGGGGACAAGTACATCCCGGTTTCGGCGGAGATGCTCACCAGCAACCGGCGGGCCGCGATGGACATCTTCGCCCACGCTGCGCGGTTCGGTGTGTCGCTGCCCGGGCTGCTCACGGGCAAGGTGCTGTTTCTGGGCGGCTCGACCGACCTGGAAACCAACGCGCACGGCATCGCGACGGGCGACCTTTCAGGCCTCGTCACGCCCATGATTCGCTGGCCCTTGTCGGCGATCTATCTGCCCGGAAAACAGGTCGCGCTCATGAGCCACTGGCCTAGCAAGATCGACGCGATGGCCAGGGCCTGCGTGCATCAAGACGTGCGGATGATCAGCGGCATGCCCAGTTGGATGCTCGTGCTTTTCGAGCGCGTGATGGCGCTGGCAAGAAAGAACACCATCCGCGAAGTCTGGCCCAACCTGCAACTGGTGGTGCACGGGGGTGTGAAGTATGCGCCGTTTGAGCCGCGCGTGCGGCAGGCGTATAGCGGCAGTGCCACGGGCGACGATGTGCCCACGCGGCTGGAGTTGTACCCGGCCAGCGAGGGTTTCATCGCGCTGCAAGATCGGCGCGGCAACCCGGGCCTCAGGCTGCTGGCGGATATCGGCAACTTCTATGAGTTCATCCCGCTGGAGCGCGTGCACGACGCCGAGCCGCCGGCCTTCACGGCCGATGCGGTGGAGCGCGGGCAGAAGTATGTGGTGTGCATGAGCACCTGTGCCGGGCTGTGGCGGTACATCATCGGGGACGTGGTGGAGTTTGACGCGGTTCCGGCTGGGCTCAATGGGCGCGGGGGTTGGGGCGGGGGTGGTGGAGGCGCAGGTGGCGCGGGCCCCTCGCGGCTGCGGATCGTCGGGCGGCACAAGCACTTCATCAACGCGTTCGGTGAGAATCTGATCGTGGAGCATGTGGAAAATGCCGTCGCCGAGGCGGCCAAGGCCACGGGGCTGCTCATCGGTGAGTTCACCGCCGCACCGGTCTATCCGGGGCCCGGCACGCGCGCGGGCTTGCAGTTGGCGGTGGAGATCGAGGGCAAGCCAGGCGGCGCGGACGGCATCGATGGAGGCGGGGTGATCGACCGCTTCGCGACGGCGCTGGATGACGCGCTCAAGGCCCAGAACGTGGACTACACCACCAAGCGCACGGCCTCGCTCGGCATGGCCCCGCCCACGGTCACGCCCCTTGAGCCCGGCACGTTTCACCGCTGGATGGCGTCACGCGGCAAACTGGGCGGGCAGCACAAGTGCCCGCGCTGCGCCAATCACCGCGAGTTGATCGAGGACGTCCTGAGTGTGCGTTCGCCAAGGGTGTGACGGCTCGTGCAGGTCCGCAAGGCACCACATGCTTCTATAGTCGTGCATGATGAAGGTCACGCGAAGCGCGTTCGGTGTCAGCATCGCCGCCCCGGATGGTCCGCTGCCCGTACGGCAGGTCTTTGGCATCGGGCAGAACTACGCCCAGCATGCCAAGGAGATGGGCGGGGCGCTCCCCGAGCGGCCGGTGGTGTTTACCAAGAACCCGGCATCCACGATTCCTTCGGGCGAGGCGATCGTGGTGCCGAAGGTGTGCCAGGATCGTGAGCAGGTGGATTATGAGGGGGAACTGGCGATTGTGATTGGCCGCGCGGCACGCGATGTGAGCCCCGAGCGGGCGTTTGATTTCGTGCTCGGATACGCCGCGGCGAACGACGTCTCGGCACGGTGGTGGCAGAAGCAGGGGAGCGGCGGGCAGTTCTGCCGAGGGAAGGGGTTTGACACCTTTTGCCCGCTCTCGGACGTACGGCCGGCAAGCGAGGTGGCTGATCCGAATGCGCTGCGGCTGGTGACGAAACTCAACGGGCAGGTGATGCAGGATTCATCGACGAGCGACATGATTTTCAATGTGCGCACGCTCGTGCGCGAACTGTCGCGCGGGACCACGCTGCTGCCGGGGACGGTGATCCTGACCGGCACGCCCAGCGGGGTGGGTACGGCCCGCACGCCGCCGGTGTATCTGAAGGCGGGTGACGTGGTGGAGGTGGCGATCGAAGGCGTGGGCGTGGTGACGAGCCCGGTGCGGTTTGAGTGAGGACGTCGGAGACGTCAGACGTCAGACGTGAGGCGTCAGAAAAAGTCGAGATCGGTCACTCCTGCCGTCTGAAGTCTGACGTCTGAAGTTCCCCCCCTCCCCCCATGACCAAGAAGGACAAGGACAAGTCGCTGGATCGCGTGATCGACAACCGCCGGGCGCGGTTTGATTACACCATTGGCGAGACCATCGAGTGCGGGATGAAACTCTTCGGGGGTGAGGTGAAGAGCGTGCGGGCCGGGCAGGTGTCGATTGGCGAGGGGTATGTGCGGGCCGATGCCGCGCCCCCGGCACTGTGGCTGCACGGCGTGAACATCGCCGAGTACGGCCCCTCGCGCTCGGCCTGGCCGACCAGCCCCACGCGAACCCGCAAACTGCTGGCGCACAAGCGCGAGATCGTGAAACTGTGGAAGGCGCAGCAGGTGAAGGGCAACACCCTGGTGCCGCTGAAGGTGTACTTCAAGAACGGGTATGCCAAGTGCCTGATCGGCGTGGGCACGGGGCGGAACAAGGGCGACAAGCGGCACGCGATCGCGGAGCGCGAGTCGCGGCGCGAGATCGACCGGGCGATGAGCAAGCGCGACCGGTAACGTGATTCAACGATTGATGATTCGAGCCAGGCGAAAATGAGCCGGGACACTCCGGTGGCCTCACGATGTCATCGGCCTTCAGCGCACCACCGCAACCACAGGCCGCGCAGGGCGAGTTCCCAGCGATTGACAAATGCCTGTGCATCGCACAACGGCGACGCGAGGAGTCGAAGGCGAAGCATGTCTCGCACCCGTGCCATACCGTGACGGTCGGCGGCCATGGTCGCCGCGAGTCGGACATAGGCCTCCCGATCCGGCGAGATCCAGGCATTGCATCCGACGTTCGCCAGCAATGACGCCCCGACGCGCTCGGCGTGGCCGCCTTGGGGGGGGGGAGGAGCCAGCGTGACGACCGGCACGCCCATGAACATGGCCTCGCATGTGGTGGTGGTGCCGCAGTAGGGGAACGGGTCGAGCGCGATGTCGATGCGTGAATAGAGCGCCAGGTGGTCGGCGCGGGTGCGGGTCTTGCCGATGAGTTCGACACGATTCGGATCAATGCCTGATTGCGAGAGCAACGCGAGGTATCGTTCGCGGCCTTGGGCGTGGCCGAAGCAGGAGTCCTTCAGCAGCAACCGGGAGTTGGGCACGCGCGCGAGCAGTTCCGCCCAGGTTTGCCGCACGGGGGCTGAAACTTTTCCGAGCAGGTTGAACGAGCCGAACGTGATCGGGGCGTCGGCACTCTTGCCCGCCGGCAGCGGCGCGACTGGTGGCGCATCCGCGGGAGGCGTATAACACAAAAAACATGGGTCAAGCCGTACGAGGCGCTCCGAGGCGAGCGCGTCGGCGTGGGGTGCGGGATCGGTGTGACTATCGACCATGCGGGCATCGATCGTCGGCATCGCGGTGCTGTGCGGGTAGCCCAGATACGTCACCTGAACGGGCACGACGCGCTGCCGCAGGGCCCAGAGGACCGAAGAGCCGGTGTATCCGGCCAGGTCAACCGCGATATCTATGCGATCCTGCCGCAGGAGTGTCGCGATCTGGGCCTCATTCGGCGCGTGCAGGTCTCGCCACACGCCGCCGGCGCGGGCGACGTGCGCTTGCAGGCGATCGGTGGTCGCATCGCGGGCCTTGCTGGCGAAGTAGCAGATGGGGACCGATTGCCGGGGATCGGCCCGCGCGACGATCGGCTCAAAGAACACGCTGACCGAGTGCGTCAGAAAATCCGGCGAGAGGTAGGCGACGCGCAGCGGGCGGTCGGGATTCGCGTCGATCGTTCCTCGGTCGATCGGCACCAGCGCCGGCGCGGGCACGCGCGCCACGGCTTGGGCCACGCCGCGATGCGCCTCCAGCCGCTGGGCCGGCGTGAACGCCGACGAGTAACAGGTGAACGACGCGAACGTGGCGGCATGAAAGAAGTTGTCCGGTGCGGCGGTCATTGTCGCCCGGGCCGCTTCCGCGGCTTCCTCGGGTCGGCCGGTCATCAGCAGCAGATCGGCATGATGCAGCCGCGCGAACTCGTGCGACGGATCGGCTTCGATCGCGCGCATGATCGCTTCCTGGCCTTCGTTGAAGCGGCCGACGCGCTGGCAGATATCGCCGAAGGCGACGAGGACTTCGACGCTGCCCGGGAGCAGTTTGGCCGCGCGCTCGAGGAAGAGCGCCGCCTGATCGGCCCGACCGGACTCGCGGAGAACGATACCGAGAACGTACGCCGCGTCGGCATCACGAGAGTCCTTAGTCGCGGCCCGACGCGCGATCGCCTCGGCCTGCGCAAGCCGGCCCGCGGCCAGATGCGCCATGGCTTGCTGAACACTGGGACTGGCATTGAAGGAGATGAACACGAGCGACGTTAGGTGGCTTCAGAATGGGCGTATGTCCGCGAAAACGAGTGCGGCGAAGCCTTCGAGCAGAGCATGAGGGCACCCGGGGAGGATGGGCAGGGATGACGCCGCGTAAAGTGAGGATCAACTTGCAAGACATGGACAAAGTCCGCCATCGAGACGCGGCCGCAAGGCATGAGCCTCACGCGCAAGAGCTTGATGTGGATGTTGGCGGGCACCGCCTTGGTGGCGGCCTATGCGATCGTGCCGTTGGTCCTGGGGTACGGCGCGACCGACTTCGAAGCCACGCTCGTGCAACGACTGCCTGCGTGGCGAACGCGGTACGCCATCGGATGGGTGCGGCCGGTCGCGACGGCAAGCCAAGGATGCTGCACACGTCTCGGCCGAAGGGCGTGCGCCAAGTGGCTTACCGAGGTCAGGGCGGTATGCTTGTCGGCGGCGAAACGGGTGAACCGTGGCCGCGCAGCACAGAAGACACACAGCGCCTGAGGGGATCCATGGCACACCATTCGACGACCTCGTCCAACCCCAATGACTTCATCCTGCCCGACCTGGGCGAGGGTGTGCATGAGGCCGAACTGCTCAAGTGGCGGGTGAAGGTCGGGGATGCCGTGATGGAACACGACATTCTGGCGGATATGGAGACCGATAAAGCGGTTGTCGAGGTGCCCTCCCCCAAGACCGGCGTGATCGCGGCCTTGCACGGCAGCGAAGGCGAGATTCTGAAAGTGGGCAACGCGCTCGTGACGTTTGCCGGAGGAGCGGGTGGTGCGGCGAGCACGGCCTCCTCTTCGGCACCCGTGGCCGAAGCCAAGCCCAGTGGCGCGGGGTGCGAAATGGGCTCGCAGATCGCGGAGGGGGCGGCAAAGGCCGGAGGGACCAGTGAGAACGGCTCGCACGGCGGGCACCGCGAGGATGCGGGCACGGTGGTCGGCGCGGTGGGCGGTTCGCTCGGCGGCGTGACGGCGGAAGCGGGCAAGGCGCTCGCAGCCCCCGCTGTGCGGCGGTTGGCCCGGGACCTGGGAGTGGATATCGATCGCGTTTCGGGCACGGGCATCGGTGGCCGCGTCCTGGATAAAGACATTCGCGCAGCAGTGAGCAGTGGCGGTGGCGAGGCAAGGGTTCCTGCCGTGGTGCCCACGCATGGACCTGCGCCGATGCCTGCCCGAGTGCCTGCCCCAGTGCCCGCGCACGTTCCGTCGGTCGTACCCGCGCATGTGCCGGCACCAGCGCCGCGCTCTCCCGCGCCCTCAACCGGCCCTTCGTTTGCCCCCGGTCAGGAAACCATCCGCATGCCCTTCCGCGGCGTGCGCCGCACGATCGCCAACCGACTCAAGGAATCCATCGCTCAAACCGTGCACTTCACCGTCATGGACGAGGCCGACGCGACGGCGCTTGACGCCCTGCGCCGCAAACTCGCCTCGGCGAGCGGCGAAAAGGTGAGTTTCCTGCCATTTGTGGCTGCGGCGGTGTGCCGCTGCCTGAGCGGCGAGTTCAGCGCCTTCAACGCGACCACCGACGACAAGGCCGAGGAGATCGTGCGGCATCGCGGCGTGCACCTGGGCATCGCGACCGATACCGACAATGGCCTCATGGTCCCCGTCATACGCGACTGCGATCGCCTGGGCGTGCTGGAGATTGGGCGGCACATCGCGCATGTGGCCGAGAGCGCGCGGAACCGCTCGGCCGGCCGCGACATGCTCATGGGCAGCACGTTCACGATCAGCAACGTGGGCAGCCACGCGGGCCGGTTTGCGACGCCGATCCTGAACTATCCGGAAGTCGGCATTCTGGCGGTTGGTCGCGCCCGCGACGGCGTGGTGGTGAACCGCGGCATGCTCGGCGTCGGCAAGTTGCTGCCGCTGAGCCTGGCCTGCGACCACCGCGTGGTCGACGGTGCCAGCGCGGCCCTCATGCTGGCGAGGCTGATCGAACTGCTGCAATCACCCGAGCAGTTGATGGGCCCGGCGCGGAGTTGAAGAAACGAGCGAGTCACTTCGCCGTCACTCCCGCGACGGGGATTTCTTTCGCGCATCCCACTCCGCCAGCGCCGCGTCAAACGCCTCCCGCGCTTCCGTCACTCGCCCCGGCAGCACACCCGGCCCGGGCACATAACTCAACCGCTCCAGCATTTCCCATTTGGCCCTCGGCAAGTCGCTCCGGACGTACCTGAACCCGTAATCATGCCGCTCCGGGCAATGCACGCACCGCAGCACATCCACCAGCGGCCTCAGCACCAGCGTCATGTAAAAATGCATCGCATCCGCCGGCACGCCGCGCTCGATCAGTTTCGCCGGCAGGTGCCTGAAGAGCGCAAACCGCTGCCGCAACTCCGCCACCTTCTTCGCCACCGCCGCGTCGATCGCGGCGCGATCAACGTGCACGCTCTTGACCAGGCCATCTTTGTCAAACAGCACCCGCGGCACACCATGCCGCTCCACCTCCAGCCACGGATGCGGCTGCCCCGCCTCCAGGATCACCCAGTCCACCATCAGGTGCTCGGGCGCATCGGCCAACTGATAGAACGCCTGATGAAACCCGTGCCACGTCGGCCACGGCATCCGATAGTGCACCCGAATCGGCGACACCGCCTCCAGCGCGGCATGAATCGCCCTCGCACCCTCTTCGATCCGCCCCGCGCGCACCACCAGCATCAGGTCCACATCGCTCAGGGCATCGGCCCGCCCGGTCGCATCCGATCCGCCCAGCCACGCCGCCCGCGCCAACTCCAGCGGCTCAAGCCAAGCGTACAACGTGCGGATCAGATCGTCGCGTGTGAGCATGGCCATCTCCGTATCACCACCCTCCCCCGCTCCCACTCAGCGAGGGAGGTGCCGAGCTCAGCGAGGCGGAGGGGGTTGTCGTGGGTGTCGATGCAAGGTGCAACCTTGATCGCTCACCCACAAGGATGCGCCGCCGACCCCTCCCCGCCCGACCTTCGTATACTCACCCCATGCCCACGCCGAAGGGGATCGCGGTTCAATTCCAGTCCGCCCGCTCGCTTCTGGTGATCGCTGCGATCACCGCGCCGACCCTCTTCGCCCTCGCTGGCTGCGAGGCTGATTCGCTCAAGAAAGTCGAGCAGGGCGAGAGCGTCTTCGCGTTCCTCACGCCCGTCTCGCCCGTTGAAGCCGCCCAGGCCATGGTTGATCCCTACGACGCCGACAAGCGTTTCCGAGGCACCGCCATGATCGCCCACGCCCCCTTCGGCGGCGAAGACGTTTACGTCAAAATCTACGCCGATCACGTCCAGAACGACACGGATATGGGCGTCCGCGCCGTCTCCGCCCGCGCCCTGGGCCTCCACGGCAAGCCCGAGCACGCGCCCCTTATCGCCCCCCTCCTGAAGTCCCCCGATCGCACAGTCCGCCTCGAAGCCGCCCGCGCCCTCCAGCGTCTTCACAACCCCGCCGTGGTTGATGCGCTCGTCGAAGCCGCCGCCGCCGAGCGCCTCGTCCGGGGCCCTGAACCGAGCCGCACCGGCGAGGTCGACGCCCAGGTCCGGGCCGAGGCCTGCACAGCCCTGGGCCAATACGCCCAGCCCAAAGTCCTCAACGCCCTCATTGACGGCGTCGACGACGACCAACTCGTCGTCAACAAGGCTGCCCGCGAATCGCTCAAGGTGCTCACCGGTCAGGATTTCGGCGAAGACCGCCGCGCCTGGCTCACCTGGTTGAAGGGCACCCCCAACCCCTTCGCGATGCGCGGCGAATACACCTACCCCGCTTTCTCCCGCGACAAGCGCTGGTTCGAACACATCCCGTTCGTGCCCCCGCCGCCCAACGAAGTCGCCAGCACGCCGGCGGGACTCTCCGCAGCGCCTAAGACGCCTTGACGTTCTCCACCGCCCTCCCTTGCTCCCACCCAGCGGGGGAGGTGCCGGGCGAAGTGGGGGGGAGGCGGAGGGGATCGCGTTGGGCTGGATTGGCGAATCTGCCCATCCCCCAGTGCGCAGAAATAAGCCCACGACTCC
The DNA here is from genome assembly GCA_964588585.1 of uncultured Phycisphaeraceae bacterium. GTDB lineage: Bacteria > Planctomycetota > Phycisphaerae > Phycisphaerales > UBA1924 > JAEUIX01. Next base: position 134,074 of record CAZPPX010000001.1, on the reverse strand, counting down.
ACGTCGCGGGCTTGCTTGTTCACTATCCATTCATCCTTCACGCCACCCGGTCTGGGTCCACATGCGACTCGTGCGCTTCCTCGCCCTGCTCCCCGGCGCGAAGCGACGGGATCTTCTCCGGGTTCAGCACCCGCACCAGCCCATCCTTCAGCCGCCGCTCGGCAAAGTTGATGATCAGCCCCAGTTCCAGGTCCGCCGCACGCAACTGCGCCCGCAGCGTCGCACGGTCCAAGGAGTTGATCTCGCGATGCTCCGCCACGATCTCCACGATGAAGCGGTCATCCACAAACAAATCCGCCGACTTCGCGCCCACCTGTTTGCCCTTGTACATCACCGGGAACGAGTGCCCGAGGCGATACTTCACGCTCAACTGATCCAGTTCATGGCACAGCGCGTTGGTATACACCTCGTCGCCGAACCCCGGACCCAGCGCCTTGTGCACCTCGATCGAGCATCCGATCACCTTGCGGCTCACTTCCGTCAGCGCCGGATCAAGTTCCGACAGCGGCACGCCCCGCCGCTCACGCGAATCAAAGTCATCCCGCGGCCCACGCCCACCCCCACCGCCGCTTCCCCCGCCGCCTCCACGATACCCATCCCGACCATCGCGGCCCCGAGAATTGTGGCCATCGTTATACATCGAATCGCTCCAGAAAATGAAGTGCGAACAGAAGGTGCCCCGAAACGCCGAGGCCAGAGCCCCAATCATACACGCGCCCGAAAAGCCCCTCCCAGAGAGGGAGGGGTTGGGGGAGGACGGCGATTCACTCTCGAAAACCAACGTCGTCAACAATGCGGTCCGCCTTCCACAACACCCCACTCACGCCCCTATGCACTCGACCTCGCCAACAACCCGACCCGCGCTCATCATCTCCATCGCGTGGCTCCTCGCCCTCGCCGCCGTCATCGCCGCCCGCTTCCGTGCCGACTGGCCACCCTACAAAGCCCTCCACCAATGGGCCGCCGTACAGGGCCTCCCCGATTGGGCCCGCAATCTCGATAGCCTCATCCTCTTCGCCGGTGCCGCGTTCGCCGGGGCCATCATCATCGCACGCCCCACCCGCACCTCCGTCACCGCCGTCCTTCGGCTGCGACGCGGTCGCCCCGGTTGGCCCCTGATGGCCCTCTTCGCCCTCACCCCCATGCTCCTTGGCGGCCTCATCCTCGGCCTCAAGCGAGCCCCCGCTGACAACACCACCCAAGCCTTCCTTTCCTCCTTCATCGCCAGCACCCTCCGCGCGCCGCTCGCCGAAGAACTCCTCTTCCGCGGCCTCCTCATCGCCGCCCTCGCACCCGCCTTCGGCTGGCGCGGCCCACGCTTCTGGATCAACGCCTCCGCAGCCGCCCTCCTCTTCGCCGTCATCCACATCGCCTGGACCTCCGCTGGCTTCGCCGACGGCTGGCCCATCCTTCTCGTCACCGCCGCCGGCGGCCTGTGGTACGCCTGGCTCCTTTCACGCTGGCAGACCCTGTGGCTTCCCATCGCCCTTCACGCCGGCATGAACCTCGCCTGGCTCCTCGCCAGCGCTACGGGCGGCGCTGGCAGTGGCATCATCGAGAACGCGCTCCGTGCCGCCACCATCACCATCGCCACTTGGTGGACCATCCGCGCCACGCCCAGACCGTGAAGTACTCTCTGGAGGACATCGAGCGCCCTTCCCCGCTCGCACTCGATGCGTCGAGACCGCGCGCCTCGATGCCTTCCTCGTCCTTCTCCATCCCCGATCCCGTGGCCATTCTGACCCATTCTCTCTCCGTTCCCCTCAGCGTCCGCCTCCGCGCCTCAGCGTTCGCGTTTCCTGTTTCCGTTTGAACCTTCCCTTTCCTTCCCTCTCTTCTCGGTGCTTCCTCGGTGCCTCTGTGCTCGGTGGTGATCCCCGTTCCGCGATCAGTAATCCTTCCCCCGCACCCCATCCGGCGTCGTGTTGAGGTTGTGCGTCGCGCCGCCGCGGAACGGGTTTCCAACACCCGCCGTGGCCTGCGTCGGGTTCTTGCGCTCGGCGTGCAGATCGGCAAAGCACATGGGCGTCATCGCATCGAAGTGCCCGCCCGATTCCGATGGCCGCGTGCGCAGATACGCCAAGTGCGCATCCCACAGCATCACCTTGCCACTCGGAAACGCCACATCCGCCGGGGCCGTCGCCGCCAGCAGGCGATCGTCGGCGGTGCTGCCTGCCTTGAAGAGCGCTGGCTTGGCGACGAACGCATTGCTGTAGCGCACGCTGATCTGATCGGCCACGCCGCCGGAGCCGCCGAAGTCCGGCGCGTCGGGCAACTCCGTGGGCATCCCGGGCGAGACCCACGTCTTGAAGTTCTCAGGCCACGGCACCACGCGCGACACGATGCCCGGCCACAACCACTCCTGCCCGAAGTGATCGGTGATCCCGATCCGCACGCCCTGCGGCCACCAGTTCACAAACAGCACCTCCGGATTCGCTGGCACCATCGGCGCGCCATCGCCATCACCATCCGGCACCACCCCCCGGCTTCGATACGGCCAGTGCTTGAAGTCGTTTGAGTATCCCGAGAACGTCTGCCCAACTGACCGCTGGTTCGCCAGCGCCTGCGTCTCCTTTGCCGCGACCCGCGCGTTCGCGAGGGAGGGCAGAATGATCGACACCAGCACGCCGATGATGCCGATGGTGACGAGCAACTCGACGAGTGTGAAAGCCGACGCGCGACGGAGAGAATCGATCGGCAAACGCATGGGCGAGTCCTCGTGCTGAGTCCTGAGTCCTGAGTCCTGAGTCCTGAGTCCTGAGTCCTGAGTCCTGAAGTCGAGGGACTGACGTCTCACGTCTGACGTCTATTTCCTCGGCCTCAGCGTCTTCATGAACGCATCCGCCGCAGGGCCGTTGTCGATCCGCAGGATGAACGCCGCGGGCTGCCAGGGTCCGTCGGCTTTGACGGGGGCCATGATGACCGACACTCGGGCCGTGCCGGGGGGTGCTTCGATCTGGGCCAGGTTCACGGGCACCTGAATCTCGACCTCGGGCAGCGTGTCGGTTGAGAAGCCTTGCACATCGGGGAACTCGTCCCCCGTGGGCATTCGCACGGCCATCTCGCCCACGCCATCCGGCCCCGCATCGCGCGTCACCGCGATAGCGCGCTTGGCCGGTCCGTCGCCGGCGCGGGCAGGCGACGGGGCGAGCCCTTCCGTGCTCGATGCCCCCTTCCGCACCGACACCCGCGACACATCGACCCCCGCGCCCTGAAACACCGTCAGCAGCATCGAGCCCGCGCCGCCCAGGTTTGGCGTGCCGTCGGGGTTCTTGTCCGTCGGCACAGCGGCGCGATTCCCTCCCAGCGCCACAACCGCGTCGGGCCATGCCGCGCCACCCCGCAAGCGCTCCACGATCGCGGTCGCCGCGGCCTCCGCAATCGCCTCCGCCGTGCTCACCGGGGCCGTGCCCCAATCGACCACGCTCGCCAGTTGCGCCTCGATCGCGCGCTTCAGCGCCGCCCGCGCCGCCACCGACGTCTTGGCATCCGGGGCTTCAAACTGCAAACCTTTCGCGTCCTTGAACGGGTTGGGCATGATCTCGTCGCGCTCGCCACCCGGGCCGCGAACAACGCGACGTTCCGGTGGGCCGTCAGGACCACCACCGTCCCCGCCCTGCCGCTCCGCCATCCGCCGCCGCAGTTCATCGGCCGTGATGCCCAGTTGCCGGGCCACGTCCTCAATACTCGTGGCTTCGATGCGCCGCATCCCCCCTTCCTGGCTCGGATCAGGCACGTTCAGCACCACCGCGCCGGGGCCATCGCCGGGCTCGCCCTCACCGTCAGTGGCCACCGCACGCCGTGGCCCTCCGCCGCCCCCGCCCCCCCCAGGCACATCACGCCGCGCCGCCGAGGTCACCTTCACCGGTGCCGCCGATGACCACACCTGCCACACCGCCAGCGAGACACCCGCCGCGCCGATGAGCGAGGCGATCGCGATGCGCAACACAGGCGAACCGGCCCGAGGTTGACCCGACGGAGCGCTGCTTGACATGGTGAAACCCTTTCGAGCGTGGCAGCCAGAACGGCCCCACAAACATGGGCAACGCCGCGCGGGCACACACATCGCGCGGCACGACTCAGCCCCCTCTCAGATGCGCGGCCCGCCCCGACCCGTCACCGCTCGCCAGCGCCGCCCGGCACCGCGCAGCCACCTCCTCCACGCTGATCCGCTCCATCAGCACCCGGCCTGCCGCCTCGTTCTTGTGATCCAGCCTTTCCCCGGCACGCAGATGCTGAACCACATCCGCCGCGCGACCGAACGGTCCTACCCGGGCCACATCCGTCGGCCCAAACAGCGCCACCAGCGGCTTCCCGCACCCCACCGCCATGTGCAGCGACGCCGAGTCGTTGCCCACCACCAGATCAGCCCTCGCAACGACCGCTAATAGCCTTGCCACGCTCGTCGCGCCGACCAGATCGACTACAAGCAGGCCGCGCCCGGCCATCGCCAGCAGGGGCGCACACTCCGCCCGCTCCCCCGCGCTCCCCACCACCACCAGCGACTTCATCCCCATCTTCACCAGTTCGCCCGCCAGCGCAACAAACCGCTCGATCGGCCACCGCTTCCCGGGCCAGCGCGTGGTCGGTGCCAGCACGGCGTAAGGCCTTACAAGCCGCGCATCGGATTCAACCGTTGCCAACTCCGCCGTCGCCGGATACAGCCGCGCGTCCGCAACCGCTTTCACGGGTTGGCCGTTTACTTCAAGCGCCGAAACCAGCGTGAGCATCCGATCCACTGTGTGGACCGCGTCGCCGGGTTCAATGCGGTGCGTGTACGCCCACGTTGCCCCCTCCCGCGCGTCGGCATGACCCACCCGCACCGGCGCGCCGCTCAGCCACGCCAGCAGGCCGCTCCGTGCCAGCCCTTGGCAATCAACTACCAGGTCATACCCGTGGCGTAACCGCTTCCAGATCGCCCAGCCTGCCGCGATACCCTCGCGCGTGTACCACCGGCCCAGCGCTTTGCGCCGGAACAGCACCACCTCGTTCAGATCAGGATGCGCCTCGATCGCCCCGGCATACGCTTCGTGCACCAGCCAATCAATCTTCGCTTCCGGAAACGCCCGCTTCAGACTGACCAAAACCGGGGTGGTTCGGCTCACATCCCCCAGCGCGCTCGGACGAATGACCAGCACACGCTGGGGCGCGCGGGCCAACAAAACCCGGGCCGGGATAGGCAATGGCATGGGGGCCGATGGTACCGCGCGAAAATGAATGTGCGTAAGCCCCAAGAAACCCCGGCGGGGTCATACAGGGGGAATTGATGGGGAAACCCCGGGCGTACTCTTCGACTCTTGGAGATTGCTATGACCATGTGCCGCGTTCACCGTGCCCTTCCCGTGGCGTTCGTCGCGACCATCAGCCTCGCCGCTGCCAGCGGGCTCGCCCAACCCGAAGCCAAGCCCGTCCCCACCCCCCCTCCCCCTACTCCAGGAGTGCTGTGGCTTGAAACCGCTTCCTGGGATTCCATCCTGGTGAGCCCCAAAGACGCGCGCCTCAAGCAGGCCATGAAACTCTTCCCGGCACGCATCGCCGACCTGCACAAGGAACTGCCCCCCGAGGCCCAGCACGAACTGCCGACCGCCGCGTTCGACCTCGCGGCGGCCCTGCTGGCTAATCCCGTCCGTGCAGCCGTCGCGTACGACCCCGAGAACCCGGCCGGGGGGTTCTTTGGTGGCGGCCTACTGCTTTCATTCCTGCACGGCGAGAAAACATCCGCCGAGTCCACCGCCGGGTATGTGCAAACGCTTTCAGGACTCTCGCCCTTCAAGCCCAAGGCCAGCAAGGCCTTCAGCGGCATGAGCGACTACCTGCTCCCCTTCGGCATGGTCCGCAGCGGCCCGCGGCAGACCGCCGCGGGCTGGGCGTACGAACTGCACGTCGGCACGCTGGGCGATCCGGATGCATTGCTCGCGGGCCTAGCGGATGTGAGCGAGGCGGGCGTGAAAGCGTACTTCAAGTCGCGCTTCGACATGGCCCCGCTTTCGCCCCTGCTCGATTTCGTGGAGGTGATGGCGGGCGAAGAGCCCGAGGCGGCCGCGATGATCGCCATGGCGCGTGAGTCGGGCGTCTTCGGCCCCAACGGCGTGAAAGCTACGTTCGTTGCGGGTTACACCGATGACCGTGCCGTCACCGTGCTGCGGGCCAAGGGCCTTTCCCAGCACGTCGCGACGCTGGGCATGAGCACCAAGCCGGTCACGTCGGCCATGATGAAAGTGATCCCTGCCGACGCGCACTTTGGCACGATTGCGACGTTCGATACGTCGGTCTATCGCCAGCAGATCGACACGCTCATCACCTCGAACGAAGAAGCGGCCGAGGGCTTTGGTCGATTCCGGGAGATGACCGGCGTGGACCTGAACGCCGACGTTCTGGGATCGATCGGCGGCTCCGGGGCGTTCTATCACGCCGATTCCACCGGCGGCGGTGGCGTGATGTCGGTGGTCGTCGCCCTCGGCGTCACGGACAAGGCTCGGCTGGGCGGCGCGCTCGACAAACTCGCCGCCAAGGCCAACGAGTTTCTGGCAAACCCCGAGACCGCGCGAGGCTACGCCCAACTGCGGCGCTGGACCGATGACTCCGCCCCCGGCTGCGCGTTCCACTCCATCAGTTTCGCTGGCCTGCCTTTCCCGCTCGAGATCACCTACGCCCTCGCGGGCGACTGGCTGTTGGCCAGTCTGACGCCGCAGGGCGCGCTCGTGGCCGCGCGTCAGGCGGTGGGCAAGGGTGACGGCGGCATCGCCTCCAACCCGCGCATCGCTTCGGCCCTGCCCAAGGGCGAATATGTGTCGTTCTCGTTCAACGATCCGACCAAGACGGTGCGCGAGGGGTATGCCGTGACCTCGATGGTGGGGGCGGCAGTGGCCAACCTGGTGCGTTCGCGTGCGGGCGCAACGGGCACGCCGCGCGAGGTGGGCATGGTGGTGCCTCCGCTGGGCGACCTGCTCGACGGTGCCCGCGCCATCGTGAAGTGGACGGCGTGGGAATCAGGCGACCTGGTGCAGCGGAGTGAGAGCGACCGCTCGATGCTCGTGCAGATGTCAGCGAAGGTGGGGATGTTCATGCCCTATGTGCCGCTGCTCTCGCTGGGCGGTGCGGGCGCCATGATCGGTGCGGCCCAGGAGCAGATGCGGGCTTTCCCGCCGATGGGCGGCCAGCATGACCACGACCATGATCATGACGAGCCGATGGACGATGAAGAGAGCGATGAGCCGATGGGGGAGTGAGCGAGCGACCCCGATGGTGGATGGTCATTCAGAGCCACTGGCTTCGGTCGGGGGTTTTCATTGCGCGATGGGACCGACGTGACCGACTGGCGAACCGGATCCGGCGGGGACCGCCGGACCACCCGGGAGCCGCGTGGTATGCTCCGGGCATGTCACGACCTGTCACGCTGTTTACCGGTCAGTGGGCCGATCTGCCGCTCGAGAAACTGGCCGAACTGGCTTCGGGTTGGGGGTACGACGGCCTGGAACTGGCCTGCTGGGGTGATCACTTTGATGTGACGCGGGCGCTGGTCGAGCCGGGATATTGCGAAGGCCGCAAGGCCGTGCTCGCCAAGTATGGCCTGAAAGTGTGGTCGATCAGCAGCCACTTGGTGGGGCAGTGCGTGTGCGATTTGATCGACGATCGGCATCGCGCGATTGTGCCGCCGCGGGTGTGGGGTGATGGTGAACCCGAGGGCGTGCGGCGTCGCGCGGCACAGGAGATGATGGACACGGCGAAGGCCGCGGCGAAGTTGGGCGTGGGTGTGATCAATGGATTCACGGGCTCATCGATATGGCACCTGCTCTATGGGTTTCCGCCGACGCCGGGCAGCGCCATCGTCGCGGGGTTTGCGGACTTTGCCAAACGGTGGAATCCGATCTTCGACGCGTTTGACGCGGCGGGCGTGAAGTTTGCACTGGAAGTGCACCCCACCGAGATCGCGTATGACACGGTCACGGCGGCGCGGGCGCTGAAGGCGGTCGATCGCCGTCCGGCGTTCGGGTTCAACTTTGACCCGTCGCACCTGATCTGGCAGGGCGTGAACCCGGCGCGGTTTATTGATGCGTTTGCCGATCGCATTTATCACTGCCACGTGAAGGATGCCGCGCGGACGCTGGATGGCGACTCGGGGATTCTGGCGTCGCACCTGAACTTCGGCGACGCGCGGCGTGGGTGGGACTTCCGCACGCCCGGGCGCGGCGAGGTGGATTTCGAGGCCTGCGTGCGATCGCTCAACCGCGCGAACTATCGCGGGCCGCTGAGCGTGGAGTGGGAAGACAGCGGCATGGACCGCCTGCACGGCGCAAAGGAAGCGTGCGCGTTTGTGCGGAGGCTGGATTTTGCGCCGTCGGGCGTGGCGTTTGACGCGGCGTTTGAGAAGCGGTGAGGCGTGCTTTGGGCGACGCGAAGACGTGCCACTGGCGTCGCGGTGCTTTGACCGCGTCGCCAGTGCGGTTGGGCATGCGCGCCGGCGCACTGGCGACGCGTCAGCGCACGCGACGCCAGTGGCACGGTGTTGGTACACTCAATTCGGAATGCCCTCGGCCCATCCCAACCATCCGAATCTGGTGGTCTTTGATCACCCGCTGATCCAGCACAAGATGACGTGGCTGCGCGATCGGGGGACGAGCCACCGGCCGTTTCGGGCGCTGCTTTCGCAGATTGCCGGGTTGATGGTGTTCGAGGTGACGCGGACGTTTCCGACCAACGAAGTGGAGGTCGCGACGCCACTCGAGGTGACGACGGGGCGACGGCTTCGGGGCGCGGTGACGCTGGTGCCGGTGCTGCGGAGCGGGCTGGCGATGACCGAGGGGATACTTGATGTGATGCCCGAGGCGCGGGTGGGGCATCTGGGGATGGCGCGCGATGAAGAGACGTTGCGGCCCGTGACGTATCTGCGCAAGTTGCCCAAGGACCTGCACGCGGGGCCGGTGATTCTGGTTGATCCGATGCTGGCGACGGGCGGCTCGGCGAGCGCGGCGATCAGCATTTTGCGCGAAGCCGGCGCGGCTGATCTCCGAATGATCTGCCTGGTGGCGGCGCCCGAGGGCGTGCGGAACCTGGGCGTGGCCCACCCGACGGTGCCGATCTATGCGGCGGCGCTGGATCGCGGACTGTCGTCGCGCGGGTTCATCGAGCCGGGCCTGGGCGACGCGGGCGACCGGATGTATGGAACCGAGTGATGCCTGAACTTTCACTGCCGCCCAAACCCGTGCCCGTGCGAGCGCATCCGCCGACCGAGCCTTCGGGCGCGATGAAGCCGCGGGAAGCGACGTGGCCGCTCGTGCTGGGCGTGGTGTCGCTGATTTTCGGGATCGGCGGGTTGCTGATGGGGCTCTACGGCATGGCGAGCCCGTGGTTCACGCAGTATCTGGAGTCGGTCGCGCCGGTGCAGATGAGCGGGGCGATGGCGGCGGCTGGTCAGTATGCGGCGCTGACGGTGGGCATTTATGCGGTGTCGCTGGTGCTGGCCGGGGCATTGCTGGCTGGCGGGATCGGGCTGCTTAATCAGCGGCGGTGGAGCCGGCGCGTTCTGCTGGCGTGGGCGGTGAGCAAGGTGGTGTACGCGGTGCCGGCGACCATGCTGCAGATGATGATGCAGAAGGACGCGATGCTGGCCGCGCAGGCCAGCGCGGCCGGGGCAGGTGGCGGCGCCATGCCACCGATGGCCAACAACATCATGCAGGCGATGGGCGTGTTCGGGATGATCATCGGCCTGGCGTGGCTGAGCGCGCTACCCGCGGTGATGATGGCGTGGCTGTGGCGGCCGACGATTCGGGCCCAGGTGAACGGCTGGAAGTGAGTCGGAGACGCGATGCGCTGCAAAGGTTGCCAATATCCGCTGTGGAAGTTGTCGGCGCGGGCGTGCCCGGAGTGCGGCGCGCCCTTCACGCCGTCGGACTTTGACTTTCGGCCCGAGACGGTGAAGTTCTGCTGCCCGCATTGCTGGCAGGTGTACTACGGCACCGACGAGCGTGGGCTGATCGAGCCGCGCGAGTTTGAGTGCGTGAAGTGTGCCAAACGGATCGAACTGGACTCGATGGTGCTGCTTCCGGCGGAGGGGTTTGAGGCGGAGCACGCGACCGAGGCGGAGGTGGTGCCGTGGATTGAACGGAAGACGGTGGGGTATTGGAAGGCGCTGTGGCGAACGATGGTGATGGGCGCGTTCACGCCCGGTCGGCTGGGGGATGCGCTGACGCGGGACCGTACGGAGAAGACGGGCCTGTTCTATGCGCTGCGGCTGAACTTTCTGTTCGCGCTGGTTGGCGGCTGGTTGTTCATTCTGGTGCCGGTGGGGATCGGGCTCGGCGCGGTGCTGACGGCAGGCGGAATGACTCGAGGGGCGTTCGCAGGAATCGTGGGCCTGATCCTGATGCTGGCGCTGACGATGATCGTGATTTTGACGGGAGCCATCCTGGGCCTGCTGCTGTGGGCGGGGGTGACGCACGCGATGATCGTGCTGACGGGGCCGAGCCAGGGGACGTACCGGAACACCTTGCGCGGGCTGACGTTTACCAGTGGCGCGAACCTGATGCAGGGGATTCCGTGCCTGGGCGGGTATTTTTCGCTTGTTTCGTGGATCTGGTGGGCGATTTCAGGCGGGCTGTGCATCGCCAAGACGCATCGGGTGTCCAAGGCGCGGGCGATCAGCGCGACGATGGCGTTTCCGGGCGTGTTGTTTGTGGCGGCGGCGTCGCTCTTGATTTTCTGGGGCATCCCGGCGTTCTTCGGGATGATCCGTCAGGCCCAGGCGGCAGCGCAGCAGGCCGCAGCCCAGGCCGGGCAGACGACCGCGACGGCACGAACTAAAGCCCTCGTGCAGTTGCTGGTGACCGAGGCGGAAAAGAACGCGGCGGTGCTTCCTGTGCACGCGGCCGTGTTGGTGATGGACCGGCGGGCCTTCCCAACCGAGTTCGTGGTTTCAGGGGGTGGGGGCGGGCCGGAGCCGCTGGTGAGCGGGTTCCCGCTGTCGCAGTTGTCGAAACTGACGGCCGAGGACGCGACGCAGTTGAAGGCGGACCTGAAGGTGCTGGTGGCCCCGACGGGCGAGCATCGGGTGGGCGACTTTGTGCTGTGCTATCAAGGCGCGTGGAAGCCGGGGCGCGGGATTGGCGTGGTCATGCCGGTGGACATGGGGCTGTGGGTGGCGATCTGCGACCCGGTCAACCCGTTCATGATGGGCATGCCCGGTCAGCCGACGACGGGGTTTGGTGGCATCGCGGTGGCGCTGGCGGATGGCGTAAACGTGACGTGGATCGCGGACGCGGACATCCCGGGGGTGCTTGACGCGCAGAATGCGCTGCGGGTGTCGTTGGGGTTGGCACCTTTGCAGTGGACGCCCGCGTTAACGGCAATCCCGGGCACACCGGCGGATACGGAGGACCCGGTGGCCGCGCCCGAGCCGGTACCGGCATCGGCACCGAGCGGCCCCTAAGGGGAACCGTCTGTCGGGCCGGTGCGAAGATTGACGGCGCGTGGGGGCGTGATGGGTCGGCGGGTGAAGTGCGCAAAATTGTGCATGCGATCGATCCGTTTACGGGATCGTTCCGGGGTGATCTACCGCCCGTAGGATTGGGTGGTCGATAGACGATTTCTGATTGGCGCGGAGTGTTCTCGGGCTAAGGAGTTTCCATGAACGCCTTGATGTGCGGCGCGGCATTGGCGCTGGCCTGGATGCCGGTGGTGGGACCAATGGAACAGCCCGCTGGACCCAAAGAACTGGCTTCGGCGGCTGGTGGCGTGGTGGTGCCCGGCGGCGCGGCGACGACCGACATCTGGGATGAACGCTGTGCCCTATTTGGGGGGGATGAGTGGGTGACGCGGGCGAGCCGCGACTCGGCCATGGGGTTTACGCTGTCGATCGAGATCGCGGAACTGGCGGTGCGGCCTGGGGACCGGGTGACGAAGGGTCAGATGATGATCCGGGGGCGCGACAGCGAGATTCTGGCCAGTTTGGCGGTGCAGAAGTCGGCGGCAGGGAACGACACGGAGGTGAAGACCGCCGAGACGAACCTGGAACTGGCCAAGAGCCGATTCGCGGCGGTTGAGAAGGTGATGGAAAGGGACGCGGGCACGAGCGCGGAGTATGACGAGCGGCGGGTGCAGCGCGATGGGGCGGTGATCGCAGTGGAGGCGGCCAAGAAGCGGCTGGAACTGGAAGTGCTGCGGTTCGAGCAGTTGCGGCGTCAGGCGGAGCGGTACCGGGTTGAGGCGCCGTTTGATGGGGTGGTGGACACGCTGGCGGCGGAGGTCGGGCAAACGGTGACCGAGCAGAGCCCGGTGATCCGGGTGGTGAACATCGATGCGTTGTGGATCGATGTGCCGGTGCGGACGGATGCGACGATTCTGAAGCGGCTGACGCCCGGGCACTCGGCGTGGGCCTTGCTGGATCTGCCGGGCGAGCCGATCGTGCTGAAGGGGGCGGTGCTGTATGTGTCATCGGTGGCGGATGCCGCGAGCGGGACGAGGCGGGTGCGGGTGGAGGTGGCGAATCCGAGTTTGTGGCCTGCGGGCACGCGGGCGCGGGTGCGGTTTGATGACCCGGGCGCGAACTGGAACCTGCCCGCGACCAAGCCGGTGGCCTCGGCGGAAGGCGCAGGAGGGGCGAAGCGGTGATTGACCTGACGAGTCTCAAGGCGCCGGGGTGGCAGCGCGTGGTGGCGGAGTTGAACGCGCCGTGCGCGGATGACAAGGCGTATCTGGAGCGGCTGCTGCGCGTGATCTCACGCGTCAGCGCGGCACGCCAGGGCGCGGTGTTTCTGCCCGGGGGCGATTCGACGTCGCCCGACGTGCACCCGGTGAGCATCTGGCCGGCACCCGGGCCCGGGGGTGAGGATCGGGTCGCGCCAGCGGGCGAGAACACGCCCTTGGAGAACTCGTCGGAAGCGCGGTCGGCGGCAGCCTCGACGCTGGAAACGGCACAGGCGAAGGCCTTTGGGCTGGAGAAGAAGTCGTCGCTGTATGGGGTGGACGCGGCGGAGGGGTATATTCTGGCGGTGCCGCTGATGGGAGGGGATGGGAAGGCGGCGGCGGCGATGACGCTGTTGATTGAGCCGCGGGGCAAGCCGGCGGTACAGAGCACGCTGGCGATGGCGGAAGTGCTGGCGGGGTATGTGAGCGGGCACGGGGCGCGGCGGCAGTTGCGGCAAGCGCAGACCGCGAGCATCGCGTTTGACCTGGCGACGCGGCTGATCGGGGCGATCAACACGGCCCCGAACTTCAAGGGGGCGGCGCTGCAACTGGTCAACGACCTGGCGAAACAGTTCAAGGCGGACCGGGCGGCGATCGGCTGGGTGAAGGCCGACGCGGTGGCGCTGACCTCGCTGAGCGACACCGAGCACTTTGATCGCCGGATGGCGATGGTGAAGCGACTGGAAGGCGCGATGGACGAGTGCCTGGACCAGGAGCAGCCGGTGGTGTTTCCGCCGCCGAGCGAGCAGTCGGACGTGCTGCTGGCGCAGGCGATCACGCACGCGCATCGGGAACTGGCGTCGGGTGCGTCGGCGGCGCGGATATGTTCGGTGCCGTTGCGGGACGGGGAGAAGGTGATCGGGGTGGTGACGCTGGAGTTCAGCGCCGTCGAGCCGCTGGATTTGCAGGCGGTGGAGTTGCTTCAAGCGGCGCTGGATTTGATCGCGCCGGTGCTGGCGCTGCGGCGCTCGGCGGATCGGAACGCGGCCCTGCGCGCCGGCGATGACGCCAAGCGGCTGGGGGCGTGGGCCCTCGGGGCCAAGCACACGGTGTGGAAGATGGTGGGCGTGGCGGCGCTGATGGCGGTGTTGTTTGTGACGTTCTTCACGACGACGTACCGGGTGGGGTCGGATGCGACGCTTCAGCCTCGGGCCAAGCAGGTGGTCAGTGTGCCATTCGAGGGGCTGATCCGCACGGTGCCCGAGGACGTTGAGGCGGGCGTGATGGTGAAGAAGGGCGATCTGCTGGTGCAGATGGATGTGTCGGAACTGGTGCTCTCGGCGGAGGAGGAAGAGCAGAAGATCGCCAAGGCGCAGAAGGATCTGGCGGGTGCGCGGGCGGAGAACAAGCCGCACGAGGCGCTGAAGGCGCAGAACGAGATCGCGATCTCGCGGGCGTCGCTGGAGGGGATCCGCTCGCGGATCGAGCGCTCGCGGATCGTGGCGCCGATCGACGGGCAGATCATCACGGGGAAGTTGAAGGACCGCGTGGGCAGCAGCGTGAAGACGGGCGACAAGTTGTTCGAGATCGCGCCACTCGGGTCGCTGCTGGTGATCGCGCGGGTGGACGAGCGCGATGTGGCGCTGATCGCGGCGGGGACGAAGGGTCGGCTTTCCACGCGGTCGCATCCGGGCGAGTTGTTCGCGGTGCAGGTGGAGGCGATCGTGCCCCTGGCGCAGGCGGAGGAGGGGAAGAACCTGTTTGAGGTGCGGGCGGCGCTGGTTGAGCCGCCGCCATCGTGGATGAGGCCGGGGATGGAAGGGATTGCGCGACTGGACGGTGGCGAGCGGTCGCTGCTGTACATCGGCACGCGGCGGATTCTGGATGCGGTGCGGTTGTGGCTGTGGTAGGGGGGGAAGGCACTGGCAGAAGAAGGCAATAGGCATCGGGCACTGGGCACTAGCAGAGGAAGGCATTGGGCACGAGGCCTAGGCACAGGTCACTAGAAGAGGAAGGCATCAGGCATCGGGCATCAGTAGAAGAAGGCACTGCGGAACGACATGGATAGGCCGACGTTTTCGCCATTTTGGCATCGGGTGCAGGGGTTGCGGCCTCGGTTGAGGCCGCATGTGGAGATCACGCGCCAGCACTATCGAGGGCGGCGCTGGCATGTGGTGCACGATCCGTCGAGCAACCAGTTTTACCGGTTGTCGCCCGTGGCCCACGACCTGGTGAGCACGCTGGATGGGGCGCGGACGGTGGAGGAGGCGTGGCAGATCAGCCTGGCGAAGTTTGGTGACGCGGCGGCGACGCAGAACGAGATCATCGAACTGCTCAGCCAGTTGTATAACACGAACCTGCTGGCGATCGACCAGACGCCCGAGACCGAGCAACTGCTGCGGCGCGGACGGGAGCGGACGGCACGGCGGGTGAAGCAGCAGGCGATTGGGCTGATGTACTTCCGGCTGAAGGTATTCAACCCGGATCGGTTGCTGACGGTGCTGGAGCCGTTCTTCAGGCCCTTGCTCAATCGATGGGGATTGCTCGTGTGGTCGCTGCTGATGCTGTGGACGATCGGGAAGATGCTGCCGCATGTGCCCAGGCTGGCATCGGGGCTGGACCAGTACTTGCTTGACATGAACCCGGCAGACTGGGGCTGGCTGCTGGTGGTGTTCGTGGTGACCAAGATGTTCCACGAACTGGGGCACGGGGTGACCTGCAAGCGCTTCGGCGGGCAGGTGCCGGAGTTTGGCGTGATGGTGCTGGTGCTGCTGCCTTCGCCTTATGTGGATGCGTCGTCGAGTTGGGCGTTTCCCAGCAAGTGGCAACGGATGGCGGTGGGCGCGGGGGGGATGCTCTTTGAGGGCGTGCTGGCGATGCTGGCTGCGCACATCTGGATGAGCGCGGCCGACGGGACGGTGACGCACCGCCTGGCGTATTACGTCATGATTGGGTCGAGCATCGCGACGCTGGTCTTCAACGCGAACCCGCTGATGCGGTTTGACGGGTACTTCATGCTGGCGGATTGGCTGGAGACGCCGAACCTGATGCAGCGCTCGACGCAGATGCTGAATCACCTGGTGCAGAAGCATGTGTTCAGGCTGCGGAATCTGAGGCCGCCGACGACGCAGCCTTCGGAGCGGGCGATTCTGGTGGTGTACGGCGTGCTGTCGGGGCTGTACCGTGTGTTTCTGTTCTTCACGATCACGCTCTATGTGCTGGGGCAGTTTTTCATCATCGGGGTGATTCTGGCGGTGTGGTCGGCGGCGGCGTGGTTCCTGATGCCGCTGGGAAAGTTGGCGCATTGGCTGGCGACGGCGTCGGCGGTGGCGGAGCATCGTGCCCGCACGATCGGTCTGACGCTGGCGATGGCGGTGCTGGCGGCGGTGCTGATCGGCTTTGTGCCCTTGCCCGACTGGCGGCGGGGCGGGGGCGTGGTGCAGAGCGAGGCCCACACGGGCGTGTTCTTTGGCACCGACGGCTTCGTTGACGAAGCGCTGGTGCGCCCGGGCGACCGGGTGCGCGAGGGACAGGTGCTGCTGACACTGGTGAACCCGGACCTGGTTCGTGCCAAGGCGACGCTGGTGGCGCAGATGGCCGACGCGCGGGTGCGGCGCGATGAGGCGCGGGCGGATAATCAGGCGGGCACGGTGGAGGTGCTGACGCGGCAACTGGCGATGCTCGTCGAGCAGCAGGCGGAGATCGAGCGGCGCATTGGCCGACTGATCGTGAGAGCCCCGCATGACGGCACGGTGGTTTCGGGCGATCCGCAACTGGCGGTGGGGTCGTTCGTGCGGCGTGGCGAGGCGCTGTGCGAGATCGTGGACCTGAGCAAGTTGCGTGTCGCGGCGAGTCTGCGGCAGGGCGAAGGGGCGTGGTTCAACGAGTTGAAGCGTGAAGACTTTGAGGTGCAGATGCGGTTTGCGTCGCGCCTGCAGGATGTGGTGGAGGGTGGGCGGACGTGGTCGCCTCAGGCGGCGCAGTTTCAGTTGCCGCACGCGTCGCTGGGGGCGCGGGGTGGCGGCGACGTGGAGACTGATCCGCAGGATCAGTACGGGCGAATGAGTCGGCGAGGAACGTTCACGGTGTATGTGGAGCCCAAGGCGGATGGGCCGCTGGGGCTGCCCGGGGAGCGCGTGTGGCTGCGGTTTACGCTGCCGAGCAAGCCGATCGCGGCGCAGGTGGTGGACCGGTTGCAGAAGATGCTGCAGGGCCGGGTGAACCTGTAGATTTGGAGTGGGGGTGGGTGGGGTGGTGGCGAAGATGGAGCGGCATGTCGCAGGCGCTGACGAAATACCAGGTGCTGTTTGACTCGGTGGGCTCGCGCCGGCGACGGCCGGTGCACCTGACGGGGCTTGATCGCGTGGTGGCGCGGGCGGGGGTGGCCATCCGCGCGGCGAAGATCAATCTGGCGTGGTTGCGGCGGCAGGCGGAGATTGTCGACGGGTTTGAGCCGTCGATGAAGAATCACTCGGACGCGGCCCTGGGCGAGGTGCTGAGCGATCTGCGAGCCGTGTTCGTGCGCGGACGGCAGGATGAAGACGTGGTGCGGCGTGGGCTGGCGGCGGTGCGCGAGGCGGCGCGGCGCGAGACGGGGGAGTCGGCGTACATCGTGCAGTTGATGGGGGCGCTGGCGCTCTATCACGGGCGGGTGGTGCAGATGCTGACGGGCGAGGGGAAGACGCTGACGGGGTCGGTGGCGACGCCGCTCCTGGCGTGGCAGCACAAGCACCTGCATGTGTTTACGGTGAATGACTATCTGGCGAAGCGTGACGCGGAGAGCCGGGCGTCGATCTATGCGCGGTGCGGGCTGACGTGCGGATCGATCCAGCAGGAGCAGGAGCCGCGGGAGCGGTTGGAGATTTACGCCAAGCCCGTGGTGTATGGGACGCCCAAGCAGATCACGGCGGACTATTTGCGCGATCACATTCGGCTGGGGCAGGTGGCGTCGGCGTGGGCGGGGCGGGCGATGCTGTCGGGAGGGCTTGGAGGGGGTGAAGGCGGGCCGATGGTGCCCGGATTGCGGGCGGCGATGGTGGACGAAGCGGACGCGGTGCTGATTGATGAGGGCGTGGTGCCGTTGATCATCGCGAGGCAACGTGGGCAGGACGCGATGGCGGAGGTCTATCGGCAGGCGGCGGCGGTGGCACGGCGCTTGGACATGCGCGAGGACTTCACGGCGGACCTGCTGAGGCGGCGCGTGGACCTGACGCCAGCCGGGCGGGTGAAGGTCGCGGAGATGACCGAGGAGTTGAGCGAGGCGATCTGGCGGGCGAAGCGGCGCGGCGAGGAACTGGTTCGGCAGGCGCTGGTCGCGAAGATCTGCTATCAGAACGGGCGGCAGTATCAGATCGTCGATGGGCGGATCATGATCGTGGACGAATACACGGGCCGCTTTCTGCTCGACCGGACGTGGGAGCACGGCCTGCACCAGGCGGTGGAGGCGAAGGAAGGGCTGGATATCTCGGCGGATCGCGAGACGCTGGCGCGCATGAGTTTTCAGCGGTTCTTCCGGTCCTACGGCGTGCTGTGCGGCATGACGGGCACCGCGGCGGACGCGACGGCGGAGATCGAGACGGTGTATGGCCGACGCGTGATGGTGATTCCGACCAACAAGCCCGTGATCCGCGAGGCGTGGCCTTCGCGCGTGTTCAAGGACTCGGAAGCGCGCTGGGATGCGGTGATCGAAAGTCTGACGGAGGTGCACGCGAAGGGGCGGCCCTGCCTGGTCGGCACGCGATCGATCGCGGCCAGCGAGGAGTTGTCGACCCGGTTATCGGCGCGGGGGCTGGTGCATCAGGTGTTGAATGCGAACTTCGACAAGGACGAGGCGGGGATTATCTCTCGCGCCGGCGAGCGCGGGTCGATCGTGGTGGCGACCAACATGGCCGGGCGCGGCACGGATATCAAACTCGATCTGCACGCGCGGCGAGCGGGCGGCTTGCATGTGATCCTCACCGAGATGCACGGGGCCAAGCGCGTCGACCGGCAGTTCATCGGGCGCGCGGGGCGGCAGGGTGATCCGGGGTCGTCGCAGGTGTTCATGAGTCTGGACGATGACCTGGTGAAACTGCACACGCCACGGCTGCTCAAGGCGGTGTGGGCGTTGTCGGCGGGCACGGGGCGTGAACTGTCAGGCTCGGCGCGGCGGCTGGCACTTTCGGTGTTTCGCATGGCCCAGCGAGGGAGCGAAGGTCGCGACCGACGCATGCGCGGCGAGGTGATGAAGCAGGATGACTGGGTGGATAAGAACCTGCCGGGGATGTGACGAGGGGGCCGCGATTTCGCGACGTGGTGAGGCTATTTGACGCACACGAGAACCCCTCTGCCTCGCTAGCGCTCGGCATCTCCCCCGCTGGGCGCGGGGGAGGGTGGTGGGGACCACTCCAGATCACCTGGGAGATTCCAATTGTTATCGAAGTAGCCTGCGCAGAGGACGCCGGGGAGGCCTTCGGTCCAGGCTGAGGCGCGGAGGATGAGTACGTCGGGCATGCCGACGCCCGAGGAAAAGATCGGGTAGCGGTCGGAAGCGATCATGCCTGCGCGGCCGGTGGAAGCGACGACGCCGACCATGATCGTGGATGTGGGGGTGGCTTGCGGGAGCGTGAAGGGGCGGACGAAGAAGGCGTGGAGGTCGTCGCCGGCGAGGGGGGGGCGGGAGTTGCCGATGGTGATGGAGCCGCGGTCGACGGTGATGGGTGAGTCATTGAGCAGCGCGTTCCACGCTGCGTTGGCGGAGCGGTGGCCGTAGAGGATGACGTGGCCTTGAGCGCCCTGGCCCCGCAACTCGGCGTCCGAGAGGATGACGGCACGGCCGTTACCTCGATACCACCACTGCTCGGCATCGAAGCGTGCTTTGGCGAGCATCCAGGCGTTTTCTTCGGGGGTGCCCGCCGTGCCATAAACGAGGGTGAAGCGGTGGTCGAAGGCGGACTTGAAGCCGCCGGGGAACTGGGCGGACTTGTGCGGGGGCGATGAACCGGTGTCGGTCGGGCTGCGCGGATCGGAGAGCCAGCGACCGCCGCGGTGGATGAGCGTGAGCGCGCCGTTAGAAAGTTGGGGTGGGCCGAGGGGTTGATCGTTGATCGTGATGGAGCGCGGCGTGAGACCTGCGAGCAGGGCGGGGCCGATGCGGAGTCGCTCGACGTTATCGGCGCGGATGCTGAGCGTTTCGTTCTGACGGTCGAGGCTGGCGTGCACGGTGGAGAGCTGGCCCTGTGTGATCTGTTGATCGATGACGAGGGGCGCGGCGTCGCGCCGCGCAGCGGGCCCGGCGTGCATGAGGCGAAGCGAAGCGTGAGTCGGGGGCGTGGCGGGCGGCTGGTGCTTGGCGAACAGGTCGAAGATGGGTGCCCAGTCCACACACGCGGCACCAGAAGACGCATCACCCCACCAGTGGCCGGCGCCGGGCTGCTCGTGATAGCCGAGCGGGATGCCGAGGGCGGTGAGGGCGTCTTTCGCGGCGCGGGCCTCGCGGACGGGAACGTTGTCGTCGGCGTCGCCGTGCAGGATGTAAACGCCTCGGTTGGCGAAGTTGGCCATGAGCGCGGGCGTGTTGCTGCTGGCCAACGCGCGGCGGAGCATGGCATCGAGCGGCGCAAGTGGCTCGGTCGTGCCCGGGAACTTGACCGGGCCGCCGTAGGTTTCGAAGGAGAGCCACCCGGCGCTGGGGGCGACAGCGGCGAAGACGTGAGGCAGCAGCGCGCCGATGTTCCATGTGCCGTGGCCCCCCATGGAGTGGCCGGTGAGGAAGGTGCGGGCCGGGTCGGCATTGAACGAGGCTGAGGTGAGTTCGAGAACTTCGATTGCGTCGCGGCGGCCCCAGTCTTCCCAGTCGAAGCCGAATTGGCGGCGGTTGGTGGGGCAGGCGATCGTCATGTTGGGCTTGGCGGCGTAACTGCTGGCCTGGCCTGTGGCTTCGACGCCCGCGCCGTGGAGGGAGAGGACGAGCGCGGGCTTGGTGGCGTCGGCGGCTCCGGCGTCAGTCGACGAGGGTGGCGTGGGCGGTACGACGGCGTAGTACTGCACGCTGCCGTCGATATCGCTGATGAAGGTGCGGTTGTGTGTTTGGTGTGCTTCGCGGATGGCGAGTTGGGTGGAAACGGTGTCGAGAGGCGTCGTGGCGACGGCGGTTTCGAAAACGCCGATTTCGATGGCGAGTTCGGGTTTGGCGTCGGGCGCGGTGGGCAGGTCGGATGGGGCGACTTCGAGCGAGACGACGCTCTTGAGGAGGCCGAGTGAAACCAGGCGAGAAGCGGCGGCGGGGCCCCAGGCTTTGGCGGGGGCGTCGGTGGCGCGCACGCGGGCGCGGAGGAAGGCCTCGCGGGGGGTCGTGGAGGCGTTGAGCACGGGAATGCCGAGGAACCACGGGGTGCTCTTGGCGCGGATGATGTCGGGGCGTGTGATGTCGGCGGCGAGCAGTTCGAGCGGGGCGCGGGCGGGTTCGAGGGAAGCCGAGAGCGGGCCGCGGCCTGCGGTGGCGAAGATGAATGTGTTGACCCCGGCGCGCAGGGCCACGGGCAGGCGGACGTAGCCGTGGCCGTAGGGGTCACCCTGGCGCGGCTCGCTGTTGACGTAGACGAGCGCGTGGCCGCTGGCGACGAGCATCATGACGCCCGGTGCGTCGGCGGTGATCGTGGCGCAGAGATAGCCGCGGGCGGAAGCGAAGTCGCCCTTGTCGCTCGCCTCGATGGGCTTCCAGGTGCGAAGGGGCTCGCTCTTCCGCCACGGTGCCGTGAGGGTGTCGCCAGCGATGGGGTTGAGGTCGCCAGTGGCGAGCCGTGCGACCACAGCATCGAGGTTGATCAGGCGGCGGCCGGAGTCGGCGAGGCCGTCGATCCAGAGGCCGCGGGTGAAGCGGAAGGGGCGATCGGGGGCGACGCGCGCGGGCTCGACCGGAGAAGCGGCAACTGGCGCAGTCGCAGCCGGGGTGGCGGGCGGCGTGGCGCGTGGTGGATTCGCCAACGCGGGAGTGCTGGATGCGAAGAGGAGTGCCGCGAAAAGGGAGCGGGTGCGCATGGTCCCAGAATATCCGATGGCGTGAGGTCCGATCACGGCTGCGAGGCGACGGCGCGGCGTGATCGCCGGTTGCGGGGAGGGCAGGCGGCGGTCCCTCCGGAGAACTCCGGGTTTGCGGGCGAGCGGGGAGTGACGACGCGAGAAAGGACCGCGAATATCGCGTCTGGCACAGCGGGAGAGCGGCGTGTGGTAACGCGGGTGAGGGTGGCGCGGTTGTCGGTCCCTCAATCGCCGGCGTGCTGGCACAGATCGCCCAAAGTCTCTGACCGGGCGCTCCGACACACCCTACCGCCGCGAGGTACGAAAACCTTGCGGCGGACTGGTCCGTCGGAGATCGGGCGGGGTGATTCTCGGGCTTCCCACAAGCCAACCCCGCCCGACACCGGTGAGGCCTAAGCGGAGGAACACGCATGTCTCACGGCACGGTTCGTTCACCCCGTGATCTTCACCAGAATGCCGGCCTGATTCCGGCGGCGCTCTCGTTGGCGCTGGCGGCGGCATCGCCCGCAGCGGCACAATCGAACAGCAACAACAAGACCCCGGGCAGCCAGTCCGGTGGCGCGCCGTGGCAGACGAAGGTTGATCCCTCGCAGCGCGAGGCGGCGATTCAGCCAGCGACGGAGCAGCCTGTGCTGCGCGATCCGACGAAGATGATGCCATTGCCGCCATCGGGTGGTGGCGCGAGTGCGGGGGGAGGGAGTGGAGGCGAACAGCCGCGTGTGAAGGTGAGCGAGCACATGACGGTGGACCTGCATGTGAAGGACGAGTCGATCGCCAACGTGCTGGAACTGCTGTCGGTGCAGAGCCAGAAGAACATCATCGCGAGCAAGAACGTGGTCGGGAAGGTGTCGGCGGACCTGTTCAATGTGACGTTCTTCGAGGCGCTCGATGCGATCCTGCACATCAACGGGTTTGCGTACATCCAGAAGGGGAACTTCATCTATGTGTACACGCGCGAGGAGTTTCTGGAGATTCAGAAATCGCTCTCGAAGCGCGTCGCGAAGGTGATGCGTCTGAGTTATCTGAATGCGTTTGATGCCGACACGTTCGTGAAGCCGTTGCTTTCGCAGGGCGGAGACATCAAGACCACGGCGAGGACCCCGGACTTCACGATCGGCGGCGATTCGCCGGTGGGCAAGGACGACTACGCGCTGGGCGCGGTGCTGGTGGTGATCGACTACGAGGAGAACATCGCGGCGATCGAGAAACTGCTGACGGAGATCGACACGCGCCCGGCCCAGGTGCTGGTGGAAGCGACGATCCTTGAAACGCGTGTGACCGAGGCGAATGCGTTCGGGATTGATTTCTCGATCATCGGGGATGTGGATTTCCTGGATTTTGTGAACCTCGGCGGTGCCCGTCGGGCGGCCGATTCGCTGATCCGTGGCGGCACGGGGGCCACGGGTGGCCTGTCGCCGACCGACAACCGGGCTGGTGCCGTTTCGACTTCGGCGGGCAACACGCAGGACGGCCGTTCGACGGTCAAGGTGGGCGTGGTGGCCGGGCCCATCGGGGTGTTTCTGCGGGCGCTGGACGATGTGTCTGATTTCACCGTACTCAGTTCGCCCAAGTTGCTGGCGCTCAACCGCATGCCCAGCCGGGTGCTGGTCGGTCAGCGCGTCGGTTACCTGAACACGACCGCGACCGAGACGAGCACCACGCAGACGGTGCAGTTTCTGGACACGGGTACAACGCTGTTCTTCCGGCCGTTCGTGTCGAACACGGGCGAGATCCGGATGGAACTGAAGCCCAAGGTCGCGAGCGCGACGATTCGTGACGCGGGCAACGGCCAGGGCGGCATCGTCAGCATTCCTGACGAAACGACTCAGGAAGTGACGACCAACGTCATTGTCAAGGACGGCAACACGATCGTGCTGGGCGGCCTGTTTGTGGAGCGGACCGATTCGTTCCGCCGTCAGGTGCCGTTCTTTGGCGACATTCCGCTTATCGGTGCCGCGTTCCGCGGGCATGATGACTCGACCGATCGGCGCGAGTTGATCTTCCTCATCCGGCCATCGATCGTGAACGACACGGCGCTGGCGATGCAGGGCATCGACATGAAGAACGAGATCGAGCGCATCCGCGCTGGTCAGCGTCAGGGCCTGCTGCCCTGGAGCCGCGAGAAGATGACCAGCGTGCTGAACGTGGAGGCGGAGGCGGCCGCCCGGGCGGGTGACACCGAAGAGGCGCTGTGGCGGATTCAACGATCGCTGAGCCTGAACTCCCGCCAGCCCGACGCGTTGCGCCTTCGCGAGCGGATCACGGCCCAGCAGGAACGGTGGCCCTCGAAGTTTACCCTGGACGGAATCATCAGTGGCGAGATCAACAGGGCGCTGGAGAGCATTCCCCAGGCGCCGGAGTCACGTCGGCTGGTTCCCGATGGTGCCGCGCCGATCCCGATGCAGATCGCGCCAGCGAAGGTGCACACCAACAGCGGGGATATCTGGCCGCAGGTTGTTCCTTCGGCGGCGGATGCGGCGAAGGTACCGGTCGAGAGACAGGAGGCGGAAGAGCCAACGGCGGACGAGCCAGCGGAGCCGTCGATAACGGCCCAGGCCCCCGAGTTGTCTGCCGCTGAACCCGTTGCACCGAACGCGAGGAACGGGATCCCTGGTTCGAGCGATGGCGATGAGCGCAGCCCGGCCATCAACGACCCCCAGGCAGCGCTCGCCGTTAACCCGGCGTCCAGCCACCCTGCGAACTCGACGGAAGCGATGACGGATGCTGGTGAGAGCGAGCCCGTCGAGCCGGCGCAGGTGGTCGAGCCGGGCCATGCGGATGCGGCCGAATCGTCGAACGCACAGCCCGTGAATCAGCAAACGCACGCGACGAATGCGCCCGCGAACACGACGCCTGAGTCGAACGGTCAACTCCGCTTCGTACGGTTCTGGGGTTTCGTGCGGGCGGTCTTCCTGGGCGGCGATCAGCAGCCAGCAGTGGCTGGCTCGCCGACGGACTCGACGCACCAGACGCAGGAAATATCAAAGTAGTTCCCACCTGTGCCCGCGCGGGCTGAATGGCCTGCGTGGGCATTCTCCTGACTCGTATGTACTTGTTCTCGGGTCGCACGACTAGAAGAGGACCAACCATGAAGCCCACAGTGAACGCCCTTCGCGTGTCCGCTGGAACGCTTGTCACGCTCACGTCGATTCTCGGTGGGTGTGGCGCCGGCCACGGCGCGCATACGAGCCGAGCGGCCGAGGAGGGGCAGTTGAAGATGTCGTCGGTGAAGAGCGGCGTGGAGTATCAGATTGCCCAGGAGCAGTTCCTGGCCGGCGAACTGAGCAAGGCCACCAAGACCATCGAGGGCGCGATTGCGCTGAACCCGACGGTGGCGAAGTCGCACGTGCTGCGGGCCCGGATCATGATCGAGCGTGGCGAACTGGAGTCGGCCCGCGCGTCGCTCCTGCGTGCCGAAGAGATCGACGCGGAAGTGGTCGAGGCCCATTACTATCTGGGCATCGTGCATGAGCGATTCAGCCAGCCCGAAGAAGCGCTGCGCCGATACCGCTTGGCGGCCAAACTCGAACCGACGAGTGCACAGTTTGTGATCGCGTCGGCTGAGATGCTCATTCACCTCAAGCGGCTCGACGAAGCCGAGGCGCTGCTTAGCTCGCCCCACCAGGCGCTCACGCACAATGCCGCGATCCGCCAGACGAGCGGCCACATCGCGATGCTGCGTGGCCAGGCTGAACGCGCCGCTGACCTCTTCGCGCAGGCCCGCCTGCTGGCACCGGACGATGCCTCGGTGGTCGAAGACCTGGTTCGGGCCCAGATGGCCGCGAAGAACTACGGCGATGCCGAGGTGAACATCGGCACGATCCTGCGCGGGAAGGACAACGAGGCGCGTCGCGACCTGATGCTGTGGCGTGCTGAGTGCCTGGCCGCGACCAATCGCCTGGTCGAGGCCCGCTCGGTGCTTGACCGCCTGACTGGCGACCGCGAAGGCCAGGCCGACCTTGCCGCGTGGCTCGCCATGGGGCGCGTGGCTGCGGCACTCAAGGACGACCACCGCCTGCGGCAAGCCGCCCAGCACGCCATCGCGCTCGCGCCCGATCGCTCGGATGGTTACTTGATGCGGGCGATCCACCTGCGTTCGACCGGCGAACTGCCCGGCGCGCTCATCGCGATCGACACGGCGATTCGGCTTGATCACGAGGCGACGACGCCGCGGCTGCTGCGAGCGCTGATCCTGCAGGAAATGGGCATGACCGACGATGCCGCCAAGAGCCTGACGCATGTTCTTGAACGCCACCCGAATCACCCGCTGGCGGGGCGGATGCTGGCGATGGTGGAATCGACGGCGGTGTACGCGGCGGTGGCGCGGTAAGGCGGCCATGAGCGACGACTCGTCGCGAGGTCGTGACAATCGCCCCCAAGCCAACGCTGACCCGCGTCCCATTCGCGAGCGTCAACGGGTCATGTGCCCGCTTGCACTCGTTGCGAAGCCACTGCAAAGAGTCCGGGTGGGCTTTCCACGCCTCCCAGAGCACGTCCAGGCAGTAACCGGCCTCCGACTCGTCGTCCGGGGAATAGACATCTGAACCGTTTCGCGGTCGTCGCTTCTGCCCGGTCAGATATCTGGCGACATGCGTGTTCCGCGCCCGCGCCTCGCTCAGCAACTTGACGACCTACTTCTCCTCGCCCGTGGCATGCGCCAGGAGCACCTTGGCCCACGTCGCCGGTGCCAGCAGTCGTCCGCATCCGGGTGACCAGCGCGGTCGCGTCGGCGTAGCGATTCTCATGAGATAGCACGCGGCAGCCAGTCCCGCACACCCTGGTTGTCGTTGGGATTGAGGTCGAGCATCTCTTCAAAGATGCCGATCGCATCGACGACGCGTTCGGGATTGCCGCCGCCCACCAGCGCGAGTCCCAACTGCTCCATCGCCCGCATGAACGGCCTCGTCTCGCGGAACCCCCAGAACTCGCCTCGAAGCCGCTTGAAGGAACGCGGGCCTAGGTCGTGCCGGCCGGCTTCGATCGCGGCCCGCACCGCCTCGGCATACGCGCTTATCGGGCCACCTTTGATCTCCGCGCGCATCACGAGCGCATCAACGCAATCGGCGTGGATCGTTAAGGCCTTGTCGCAGAGCGCCGAAGCCCGCTT
Source organism: uncultured Phycisphaeraceae bacterium (assembly GCA_964588585.1). Classification (GTDB taxonomy): domain Bacteria; phylum Planctomycetota; class Phycisphaerae; order Phycisphaerales; family UBA1924; genus JAEUIX01. Next base: position 107,328 of record CAZPPX010000001.1, on the reverse strand, counting down.
CACATGGCCGTCGCCGATCGCGTCCATCGCGTCAAACATCAACTCCTGCGCGGCAAGCCGCTCGCGGTCTTGAGGCTTGGGCTTCATAGTGCCCCAAGATTACCCCGCCCGCTCCGCCGAACGATGACGATGAGTGACGCTGCCGGCGGCGCGGCTCCCGGCAGACAGAAGCACGGCTGCACGCTGGGCGGCGGGGTGCCCGGGGGTGCCCGGGGGGGGTCGGGAGGGGTGCCGGAGCGTTTTGCGGCTCAGCGCACCTTGGGAGACGGCGCTCGTGAATCACGCGGGGAAAGCCGATACTCACAACCCACGCCATGGCATGCTGAGCCACCGCCCAACCCGCTTGACCCACCACGCCACGCCCCTACCCTTCCCGCCCATGCCCAAAGGGGCGACATTCCCCGATAGCTCAATGGTAGAGCGAGCGGCTGTTAACCGCTAGGTTCCAGGTTCGAGTCCTGGTCGGGGAGCTTCTGACCGGCCCGCGAAAGCGGGCCGGTTTTGCTTTACGGCCAGGCCGGTTCCCAGCCAGCGAGCGGAGGCGCGAATCCCCCGTGATTCCCGAGCGTATTGCCGACCCGCCGACGGGGGCAGACTCTCGGTTCGGCTGGCCCCATCGCACCGCCGACCGCAACCCCGACGGTTCCGGTCCCCCTCTTGCCAAAACCTCTCGAACTCTCTCGACCTCTCGGTTAGCGCCCCCGCCGGTTTGACGCGGGGTTGCGATCAGGGGTGGGCGGGGATCGAAATGGTGCCAAAAAGCGAGCGATCCCAAGTCCATACACTCATGATGTGCTGTCTTGGCGGCGAACCGGCGGTCATTGGAGTTACACCGTTGAGTGCAGACAAGGCTGAGTTGATTGGCGCGGTGAAACTCGACAAGCAGCGAGCAGGCGAGGTCATTTCTGCCGCGAGAGCACGGGCCGATCGCCCGATCATCCAACCCGTAGCCGAAGACATCACAGGTTCTCCGAGCGGCACTCGCCGGTACTTGCACGATCGTCTTCAGGTCCAACGAGAACTCGGAGTGCTCCGTGACAGCCCGTTCTTCGCGCGGGTTGATGTGCGGTTCGACGGGGAGGCGGAGGCTATCGCGGTCCTGCTAACTAAAGCCCGGGCCGCCGGAGAGGTGTACCACGACGGCAAGTGGGAGGTCATCAGCTACACGTCACCCTTGTACGAGCATGTACTTGACCGCGAAGTCGGCACTCGATATCGGCTAGGCAATGGCAAGGGCGGTGTCATCGGCACCTCAGGTAAGTTTGAATCGCTGCTGCCCCAGATTGAGCGTGCTGACTACTTGCTCAGAACTGGCCGCGCATTCGTCGAGTCCGAGGCTGCGCTCGATGCGCCGACATTTGAGCCAACAACGGAGCGGACTCCCAAAGCGTATAAGGCCGCCACAACGTTCGGGCTTGGAGAGATTATCGAGCTGGCAGATCGCACGCAGCGATCTGCCATGCACTTGCCCTTCGTGGAGAGCGTGCTCATCGAGGGGCCGCCGGGCAGCGGGAAAACGAGCGTTGGCATCATGCGGGTCCCGTGTCTGATTGATCGCCAATGGGAGGAGCTCGGTCTCGATCCACAGAAGGACAAGCCTTTCCACTCGCCAGCCACGATGCGGGTGCTGGTCCTCAACGAGGAGATGGTGGACTACTTGGGTGATCTGGTGCGCTCACTCCGCATCGAGGGCGTAGGAGTCGGCACGCTCCATGATCTGCTCCTTCGCCTTTGCGACGACGCGGGTGTGCTGAAGGGTCGCGCTGGGCGAGAACCTCCAGTTGTGGCGAAGCTCAAATCGAGGCCGCAGTCGATGGCGGCGTACTGGAGGGGGTTCCAAGCGTCAACGAAGAGCTGCTTCTCGGAGCGAGGGGACGAGTATCGAGCCCGATGCGAGCGATTCGGTGACCTTGGGAAATCGCTCTGGAAGGGACTTCAAGGCTGGTTGTCGTTGGTTGAGTCATCCGCAGTAGCCGCTGGGGTACTTCCCGACGCAGTGAATCTCGCTGTGCGGGCGGCAGACTGGCACGCGAGAGCCCTCCAATCCGTGCCAGACGCAGAGTCGATCCGATCTGTCAGAGCCACGCAGAGAGAGCGCGATGAGGTGGCGAGGGTCAACGCCGAACGGGATAGGAGGCTCTCCGAAATCAGTGGGCTGCGTGAAGTGCTCCGGGAACTGGCTGCCGCGCTGTTTGATCGAGGTGCTCTCGTCCGTGCGATGTTTGAGACGGTCGAGTACCGGCAGTTGCTCGACGGATTTGCTGAGGAAACGTCGACGGCGCACGCAGAGGAGGCGGACAAGGCTTGGCGGGAGCAGTTCTCCGTTGAGAAGCCCATGCGAACGGAGTATGACGCTGTCCTGGCAGCATGGTTGGCGAGTCATGTCGCGCTTGTCCCAGCAGGCGGAAAGGCGCCTATTTTGGGCGGCCAACTCGAGCGCTTCACCCATCTGATGGTTGACGAAGCGCAAGACCTCTCGGCCGCGCACGCCAGAATCCTCCAACGCCTCATCGTCAAAGGCGGCACGCTCACGTTTGTCGGTGACTTGCGTCAACGGCTTGGCGCGGCGGGTGGCCTTCACAGCTGGGACGAACTGGGCGTCTCGGATCTTCGCCGCGCGGCATTCACCGTCAATCACCGGCAATCGTATGAACTCGGACAGTTCGTCGGGGCGTTGCAGCACGGCTTGTTCGGTGAGGCTCCGGTGTGGAAGCCTTCCGAGGAGCGTCGAGGTGGGGTTCCACGAGTTCGGGTTGAGAAGGCACCTCCGCGATTCGCGGGCGTGGTCGCACAAGAGGTGCGGCTGTGGCGGCGAGAGATTCCCTATGCGACCATCGGAGTGCTGTACGACGGGCGCTGGACGACCGAAAGCGTGAACAGGTTCAGGGAACGACTCGAGGATGATCTGGCGTCCGATTCGGCACTGTCGATCATCCACATCGGGCGTGGCAGCCGTGGTGGTCACCTGCGAAAGACAAACTGCGTGTTCATTGCATCCGTGGCCTCCACGAAGGGGCTCGAGTTTGATGCGGTCGTGTTCATCGACCCCGTTCGAGAATGGGCTGATACCGAGGGAAGGCCGACCCTCAGACAGAAACACGGCCTGTACGTGGCGACCAGCCGCGGAAAGCAGGGGCTATCTCTCGTCCTTCGCGGCACGCCCGGCGTGGTGCAAGCGATGGCAGATCGTGAGTTCTGCAAGGTCGTCGATGGATCGGGCGGCATGACTCTCGCCTGAGCGACCTGCGTTTCAACCCGTGCGCAAGGCCAAGTTCGCCACAATCCAAACCGTTTGCGTAGATGGTGGTTAACGGCCCGCCCGTAGCGGACCTGCACAACTGACCATCGCCGGCCCCACCGGGCTCGCGCACGGACGCACACATGACGATCGACCTCGATGAGGGGGCCGAGCGCGATGACCCCGCGCCAGCCCAGCGACTTCACATCATCGCCGCACTTCTGGCCGAAGGGGTGCGCCGCAAGCGCGCCGACGCTAGCCGCATGGGCGAGAATCCGCAGCATCAAGAAAGAGAGGCCGATGGACTTGAATCGTTTGAGCCGGTTCGCCTTGATCGTCCGCTTGGTTGACGCCTTGCGAACCGGAGAGTCCACATGCCCGATGACACCAACGCGACGGTCCTGGCCCTTGGCCGATTGACCGTGCCCGAACTGAAGCAGCGCTACGCCGAGGTCTTCGGCGAGCCCACGCGAACGAACCACAAGCAGTACCTCGTGAAGCGGATCGTCTGGCGGATGCAGGCGCTCCGCGAGGGAGGCCTCTCCGAACGGGCACGCCGCCGGGCGGTCGAACTGGCCGACGACGCCGAAATCCGGCTGAGCGCCCCGAAACCGCCGCTCAAAGGACCGGGCACGGTGATCACGGCGGCGTTCGATGGCGGACGCCCCGCCGCGTTCCCCAAACCGGGCAGCGTCATCCGCCGCGAATACAAAGGGAAGGTGATCGTCGTGCGGGTGCTGCCCCGCGGGTTTGAGTACGAGGGCGAGGTCTACCGCTCGCTTACGGCCATCGCCCAGAAGGTGACCGGGGCGCACTGGAACGGCGTCAGCTTCTTCGGGCTGCCGTCCGCACGCGGCAAGAAGGGATCGGAGGCGGACGAATGAGCAAGCGACCGGAGCCAAAGCCAACCACGCGGGTGCGGTGCGCCATCTATACCCGCAAGAGCACGCAGGACGGCCTCGAGCAGGAGTTCAACTCGCTCGACGCCCAGCGGGAGAGCGCCGAGGCGTACATCGCCAGCCAGAAGGCGGAAGGGTGGCAGTGTCTCCCGGATCGGTATGACGACGGCGGATTCACGGGCGGAAACATGGACCGTCCCGCCGTGGCCCGATTGATGGCCGACATCGAAGCGGGCAAGGTGGACTGCGTGGTCGTCTACAAGGTGGACCGTTTGAGCCGCTCTCTCATCGACTTCGCCCGGATGATGGAGTTGTTCGAGCGGAAGAAGATTTCGTTCGTCTCCGTCACGCAGCAGTTCAACACCACGCAGTCGATGGGGCGGCTCACGCTCAACATCCTGCTCTCGTTCGCGCAGTTCGAGCGGGAAATCATCTCCGAGCGCACGCGGGACAAGATCGCGGCGGCGCGGCGGAAGGGCAAATGGTCGGGGGGCCGCTCCGTTCTCGGGTATGACGTGGACCCGGTCACGAAGAAGTTGGTGGTCAACGCCGACGCCGCGGAGTTGGTCCGCGAGATCTTCCGCATGTATCTGCAACGCCGGTCGCTCCTGGATGTGTGCCGCGAGTTGAACCGTCGCGGCCTGAAGACCAAGGCAGTCCAGACGCGAAAGGGCGCGGCGTACGGCGGGCGCGTGTGGGACAAGCCCGCGGTGCTCAAGGTCTTGGCCAATGTCCTCTATCGCGGGAAGGTGCGGTACAAGACGGAGACGTTCGCTGGCGAGCAAGATGCCATCGTCGAAGAGGGGCTTTGGACCAAGGTCCACGAGTTACTCCGGTCGAACGGGCGTGCTGGCGGGATGCTCGTGCGGAACAAGTACGGCGCGCTGCTCAAGGGGCTCGTCCACTGCGGCCCATGCGGCCTCACGATGGGGCACACCACCGCCAACAAGGGCAAGGACCGCGTCTACCGGTACTACGTCTGCTACAAGGCCCAGAAGCAGGGCTGGGACGCGTGCCCATGCCGATCTCTTCCCGCCGAGCAGATCGAGGGCTTCGTGGTCGAGCAGATCAAGCGGATTGGCAAGGACCCGGCGTTGCTGTCGCTCACGCTTTCAAAGTGCCGCCAGCAACTGACGCACCAGCGGGCGGAGGCCGACCGCGAGTTGGGCGTGGTCGAGCGGGAACTCGCCCGCCTCCACGCCGACCTTGGCCGCACGGCGGGGGACGCCGCCACCGACGGTCACGCCGCCGCCCGTCTGGCCGACCTCCACCAGAAGGTCCAGGCGGCCGACGACCGAATGGCCGCGCTCCGGCGCGAAATCACGGACGCCGACGCCGCCCAAATCACGAAGGCAGAGGTCGATGCCGCGCTCGGGGAGTTCGACGGGGTCTGGTCGCGGCTGTCCCCGAAGGAGCAGGCCAAGCTCATGCGGATGTTGGTCCAGCGCGTGGATTACGACGCGACGAAGGGGTCGGTGTCGATCACTTTCCACCCGCTGGGCCTGCGGTCGATCGGCCAGCACGCGAATGAGGAGGTGTCGGCATGAATGACGGCGTCACGCTCGATTTCACGGTTCACTTCACCACGGGGCGCACCGGCCAGCGGGTTCTGAACGCCGGTGAGAAACCGCCCCCAACCCCCGTGCCCGAGGGTCGGGTGCCCCGCGTCTCCAGGCTGATGGCGTTGGCCATCCGGTTCGACAACCTCGTTCGGCTCGGGGAGGTCGCGGACTTTGCCGACATCGCAGAACTGGGGCAGGTCACCCGCGCCCGCGTGAGCCAGATCGTGAACCTGCTCAATCTCGCCCCGGACATTCAGGAGGACATCCTCTTCCTGCCACCGGTTGCGGGTGACCGGGATGCCGTGTCCGAGCGCGAGGTCCGGAGCATTGCCGGGGAGCCGGACTGGGGGCGGCAGCGCCAGAGATGGCTTGCGGTGGGGCCACCCGCACGGAGTTATCCGGCCAGTGTGAAGGCGGCTCGCTCGCGGGCCGATAAACTTGATACGGCTCCGAACACCCGGAAGACCGGCGTGTAACCGTCGCCGGGCGTCAGCGCCGCGACGATGGGACACCTTCGACTAGGCAGCCTACCGGACACCGCGCCTTGGCGCGACGTGGTCGAACTGGTCGCGGAAGGCGCGCCGGTCGCGGGAGTCGCGGAGTCCACCTTGCAGGCCGCTCAACGTGGCCTTGACGTCGCGCGGGCCGACGAGGGGCTCGCCCATGCGGTGTACCTGCTCGCTCATCTGACCGTTGCCGCTCGGGACGAGACCACCTTCGTCCAGCGACTCGCTGAGCTTGGGCTTCATGTGCCCGCGAAGCCCAACGTGTACGACCTCGTCGGCGCGCTGAGCGACGCGATGGACGGACACCTGAGGGATACCCGTTCGAGGACGGACTTCGGCGAAATGGCACAGCTCGCCGCTGTCGAAGCGCTGTCCGCGCTCACCGGCCCCAAGTCAGCAAACTTGTGGGAGTCTGACGCCGCGCCCGTGCAACAGGCTGTGCGAGAACTTTCAACGAAAGAAGGCTTTGCTGGTCTTACCCACGACTTCTTCTCTCGCTTCATGCAGCGGTATCTGACGTACCACCTGAGCCGAGAGCTGTCGCAGCACGTCGGTCCCAATCAGCGCTTCCGCGATCCATCGGAGCATTCGGAGTTCCTCGAACGCCTCGGAGTTCACACGCGGCAAGCGGCGCTAATCGTCCGCGACTACGCGGGCGGCTGGTACTCCAAGTCTAAATACGAGACGGGCATCTCCAAGATCTCGGCGCGGAAGTTCGCCGCGTACTCGCTGATCAAACTACGCGATGAACTGAAGATCCGGGGTGCTCGGGATGTCGTCTAAGCACGTCATCCTGTGCGGCGGGACCAAGTTGTCCGCCCGTGGGGGCGCGTGGAAGCAGATTGCGCCCGTGCCCCTCGTCATGGGGAACGGAGTGAAGGATGTTCATCTGCACCTCAGGGACCTGACAGAGCCGATGGGAGAAAACCCGTCCGACGTGGCGACAGATCTACTAGAGATTACGGCGTTTGTATATGCCGCGGACCAGGCGGTGCGGCGTGGTGGCAAGTCGGAGTTCGAGTACGGATCGAAGTGGCGTCGTCATTTCTGGATCGAACTGCCGGTTCGCCAGCCAGATTTCTGGGCTGATGAGAAGATCCTGGTGCCTCTTCGAGAGGTGCTCACTTTCCTTTCGGACGATGACTTTGAGTTCCACTTCACGAAGCTCAAAAACCCGCGAAAGCTCGACAGCTACCTGGACTATCGCAAGGGCGGCGTTGACAGCGGCGGCATCGAGGACGTCATGCTGTTCTCGGGGGGCTTGGACTCCTTTGGTGGTGCCGTGAAGGAGATTGCGGACGGCAAGCGAAAGATCGCGCTCGTCAGCCACCAACCAACCACCAAAGTGGGCGCTCCGCAGTGGAAGCTGGTCGAAGCCCTGAATAAGCACCTGAACGGGACGGCTCCGGCCCCGTTTCATGTGCAGGTCGAACTCAACAAGGGCAAAGCTCTGGGGCGAGAGTACACGCAACGGACGCGGTCATTCGTCTACGCCTCTCTCGCGGCCGTCGTCGCGCGAATGCTCGGCAAGAACCGCATCCGCTTCTACGAGAACGGCATTGTCAGCTTCAACCTGCCCTTGAGCATGCAGTCGCTGGGTGCCCGCGCCAGTCGGACAACCCACCCCCAGACGCTCGCGGGCTTTGGCAAGTTGTTCTCGGCGGTGTTCGGCAGCACTTTCACTGTCGAGAACCCGTTTCTTTGGAAGACTAAGACCGAGATCGTGCGGGAGCTAAAGGCAGGCGGCTTTGGCAAGCTGTGCGCCGCCACAATCAGTTGCGCACACACATGGGAGCGCACGACGCAGCACTCGCATTGCGGGGTCTGCTCTCAATGCGTTGACCGCAGAATGGTGGCGCTCGCCGCCGAGATGGGACCCGACGAGGACCCGCCGGAGATGTACGAGGCCAACTTGCTGGACCATGCCTGGACTGACCCGGAAGACTGCACGCTGGTCGAGCGATACGTTGGTACTAACAGAGAGTTTGCCAAGGTATCGACCCCGACAGAGTTCTTGTCCAAGTTTGGTGACGTGGCCAAGGCGCTTCGCCACGCAGGCACGGACCCCAAGACGATCGCGCAGAGCGCTTTCGACCTCCATCGTCGACACTCTGAACAGGTCAACCACGCGCTGGTTCGCCTGATCCAGGCCCAGGCCCAGGGACTTCTGAACAATGATGTGCCCACCAACACGATGGTCGGAATCGCGATCGGTTTGATGGGAAAGGCGCCCGCAGCCGCGACAGCCCCAGTCAGCAATCAATCGACAGTTCCGCCTACCAACCAGACGCACTACGGCAAGCCCACCGCTGATCGCGGCACCTTCACGTTTCACTACGGATACGGATCGTGCTTTCTGGGCAACAGCGTGGAGTTCCGTCTCGCGGAGCGGCTCGCCAAGACACTCGGAGTGTTCATCGACACCGGCAAGCTCTTGGAGGACGTGTGGGAAGGGCGGACGGTGCAGAAGAACACCATCGCCAAGACAGCCTGCAATCTTCGCCGGAAACTGAACGAGGCAACCGTGACGGGGATCACGATCGATGGTGGTGAGAAAGACCACTATCGCATGCAGGCGTCGTGATCGCCAAAGATTTCATCGCCGCGTAATCGGTGCTTCCACGGCGCGGTAATCGCAACCAGCAGACTTCTCTCAACGCGATGGGCATGGTGCCTTTCGCCACGAGGAAGCACTGCATGCAGATCGATCCCAAAGACCTCCAGTTCGCCAACGTCGTCATCTCCGCCGAAGTCAAGAAGCTCTTTCTCCGCGGCGTCATCCGCCGGGATGAACATGAGGACTTCGGCAGCGAACTCATGGTTCGCCTCCTTTCAGTGTGGGAGACCTTCGACCCGGCCCGTGGTCCGCGCGAGGCGTTCATCAACCAGGTCGTCAGCACCCAGCTCGTGTCCATCCTGCGTGAGCGGTACGCCCAGAAGCGTCGGGGCACCACCCAGCCGATCGACGCCGTCGCCGATCCCATCGTGGACCCGACATCGTGGGACGGCAGGCAGCAGCATGTGATCAACCTCCAGATCGACCTCGCCGCCGTGATGCACCTGCTGACCCCCCTTCAACGCCAAATCTTGGACCATCTGCGCCGCGAACCGCTGACGCCGGTGGCGGAGCAGATGGGTATCCCCCGCCGCACGCTGCGTGACCAGTGCGCCCGCATCCGTGAGGTGTTCCGCGACGCCGGGCTTGAGGAGTACCGGTAAGCCCACCCGCCACTCGGTTCTCAGTTCGCGTAGATGTGATGAGGAGGCAATCCATGACGACCAAGGACGATCGCGTCGGGCGATCCGTGTATCGCATCGTGTTCAATCCCTCGACCAACATGAGCGCGGTGGAGGACACCCTTCTGCTCGCCATTCTTTCGGTGGGCTGCCTGCACGGGGAGTCCGCCGTCCGACTGGAGGCCGGATACGCGATCAACGCTGAAGAGCGTCTTGTCGTTCTCGACGCCGGTGCCCCGCTTGCGCTTGCTGTGGCGCGGGTGTTCGTCGGCATGTGCTCGCACGAGTTCGGGGGCGACGCATTCCGCGTTCTTCGTGCCGAAGGCGCGGTGCCGAGGGAGGTCACCGCAGCATCGTGACCAACGAATCCTCAGGCGACGCGGAGCCGAACGACCCGCCCACGGGCCGCGAGACAACCCCGACGGTCCCGGCCCTTGATCCGACTCGCATTCCGGCGGCATTGCGCGAGCGCCCGCACTGGGTGTGCTGGCAGTACATCACCCGAGGGGGAAAGCAGACCAAGTGCCCCGTCAACGCGCGGGGTGGCGGGCGCGCGGATTCGACTGATCCGGCGACCTGGGCTTCGTTCGATGAGGCGGTCGCGGCGTGGAAGGCGGGCGGTTACGCCGGGATCGGCTACGTCTTCACTGCCGACGGCCCGTTCGCCGGGATCGACCTGGACGGGTGCATCGACGACGCCGGGAACATCGTCTCGGCCGCACGCCAGATCATCGACGCGCTGAACTCCTACACCGAGATCTCGCCCAGCGGGCGCGGCGTGAAAATATTCATCGCCGGGCGCAAGCCGGACGGCGTCGGCTGCAAGTCTAAGGCCATCGCAGGATTCAAGGAATCCGAGGTCTACGACCGGGATCGATTCTTCACCGTCACCGGGCAGCGCGTGCCGGACACTCCCGCCGGGGTCGAGAACCGGCAGGCCGCGCTTGATGCCCTGTGCATTCAGCTGTGGCCGAAGAAGCGTCCCCCGCACCTCAACGGAACCGTTGCCTCCGCTGGATTCAGCGGCGACGACGAGGCGTTGATCCAGCGTGCTGGGGCGGCCAAGAACGGCGACCGATTCAAGAAGCTGTGGGCGGGTGATACGTCGCTGCACGCCGACGATCACAGTGGCGCGGACCAGGCGCTGTGCAACCTGCTCGCGTTCTGGACCGGCAAGGACGCCGCCCGCATGGACCGGCTGTTCCGGCGCTCGGGCCTCTTCCGCGAGAAATGGGACGAGAAACGTGGCGACCGCACCTACGCGCAGAGAACGATCGACTGCGCCATCGCCGACTGCAAGGAGACGTTCTCGCCCCGCAGCCGCCCACCTCAATCCGAATCGCCTGCCTCGAACGAGGTGCCCGAGGCGGGCGAAGGTGACGATCTCCTCGTTCCGCTCGGGCAGCGAGACAAGGCGTCGGGCCGGTTGGTGCTGTCGCCCCGGCGCACGCTCCCGACCGCCGAGGCCTATGCCCGCGACTTCAACCAGCACGCGGACGGCCGAACGCTGCACGGCTACGGCGGCCTACTCATGGAGTGGCGCGGCAACCGCTACTGCCAGGTGGAGGAGGAATGGCTCAAGCAGCGCCTCCAGCCGTGGCTGCACAAGGCGCTGCGGTATGTGCTCAACAAGCAGACGGGCGAAGTGGAACTGGTGGACTTCGAGTCTAACCCGACGACGGTCAAACAGGCCCTCGACACCATTCGCGCCTTTGTTCACCTGCCTGCATCGACGGTCTCGCCATCGTGGCTCGACGGCGGCAAAGGCCGTCCGCCCGCGCTCGAACTCCTGCCATGCAAGTCCCTGAACCTACACATCCCGAGCGGGCGCATTCTCGCGCCGACGCCGGCGCTGTTCACCATCAACGCTCTCGATTTCGACTACGACCCCAACCCCGAGCCGCCCGAGCGGTGGATCAAGTTCCTTGAGCAGTTGTTCGGCGACGACCTCGAATCGGTGGACCTGCTCCAGGAGTGGATGGGGTATTGCCTGACCGGCAACACGAGCCAGCAGAAGATGCTGCTCCTCGTCGGTCCGAGGCGGTCGGGAAAGGGCACCATCGGCCGCATCGTCACCCGCCTCGTCGGCACGGGCAACGTCGTGGGGCCGACCACCAGCAGCCTGGCCGGGAACTTCGGCCTTCAGCCCCTGATCGAGAAGTCCCTGGCCATCGTCAGCGATGCCCGCTTCGGCGGCGACAACGTCGGGACGGTGGTCGAACGCCTGCTCTGCATCTCGGGCGAAGACACGCTGACCATCGACCGCAAATTCCTCGGGTCCGTCAGCATGAAGCTGGCGACGCGGTTCATGTTCCTGACCAACGAACTGCCCCGCCTCAACGACGCCAGCACGGCGCTGGCCGGTCGCTTCCTCGTGCTGAGGCTGACCAACACGTTCTACGGCACTGAGGACGTGACTCTCACCGACCAACTGCTCGCCGAACTGCCGGGCATCCTGCTGTGGGCGATCGAGGGATGGAAGCGGCTGCGGCAGCGAGGGCGATTCGTCCAGCCCAAGAGCGGAGAGGACGCCATCCTCGACATGGAGGACCTCGGCTCCCCTGTCGGCGCCTTCATCCGTGACCGCTGCGTCGTCGGCGTGGGACATCGGGCCTGGATGGACGACCTCTACAACGCCTGGAAGGGGTGGTGCGAGCAGGACGGGCGCAACGCCGTCAGCACGAGGCAGTCATTCGGACGCGACCTCATGGCCGCTGCGCCGGGCGTCGCTCGCCGTCGCGGAACCGGCATGGTCTCGTTCTACGAGGGGATCGGCCTTCGGGAGGTTCACATATGAACTCCCCTGCCCCGCACTGTCACGGACTGTCGCGTCAGTCGCTATCGCGGCGGACCACACCCCGCGTGCGTGCGTGCGTAGGCGCGCCCGCGTGCATAGGTATCAATCGGAACTGTCGCGTCAGTGCGCGGCAGTGCGCTCCAGCGATCCACGCCGCCACCGCGCCCATGCAGGTCGCGTGCCAGGCCGCGCCTAGCACGAGCCTTACAGCCGGAGTCCGAACGGGCAGGGGGAGGGGGGGCAGTAGGTACTTCCCCGCCGATGTGGCGAATCGACGCCCGCGGGAACAGCCGCCATTCCCGACAGAGTTTGTTTCGCGCGTCCGGGGGCCGGGGAACCCGGAGGCGGGGGTAGTACGCCCCCGCCCCAAGGACGCGACGTGGGCCAACGTGGGCGAACCCGTGGCCAACGGGCGGGGCCGGGAACGGGCGACCCGACGCCAATCCGACGCAGAGCCAACAGCAAACCGACGGGTCCGGCCGCGCGTGCGGCGGGGCATGAACGGAAATACGCACGCCGCAAGGAGCGAGGCATGAAGATTGAGATGTGGCCGCTGGCCAAAGTGAAGCCGTACGAGAAGAACCCGCGCAAGAACGAGGGCGCGATCGACGCGGTCGCCAAGAGCATCGAAGAGTTCGGGTTCCGCGTGCCGATCGTCGTCGATGGCGACGGCGTGGTCATCGCGGGGCACACCCGGCTCAAGGCCGCCGAGAAACTCGGGCTGGAGAAGGTGCCCGTGCATGTCGCGCGGGAACTCACCGCCGACCAGGTGCGGGCGCTGCGCATCGCCGACAACAAACTCCACGAGTTGTCGTCGTGGGACATGGAACTACTGCCGCTGGAGTTGACCGATCTCAAGGGTGTGGACTTCGACATGTCGCTGCTGGGCTTCAGCGCCGAGGACCTCTCCGCGATCATGGCCCCAGCCGGGAACGAGGGCCTCACCGATCCCGACGATGTTCCCGGCCCGCCCGACGCCGCGACGACCGTGCCCGGCGACATCTGGGTGCTCGGCAACCACCGGCTGATGTGCGGCGACAGCAGCAAGCCCGCGGACCTCGACCGTCTGCTTGGCGGCCAGCAGATCCATCTCGTGAACACAGACCCGCCGTACAACGTCAAGGTCGAGCCCCGCTCCAACAACGCCATCGTCGCGGGCCTGAGTTCATTCGCGCTGCCGGGCAAGGCCGACCAGCACGACCAGCAGAGCGCCGACCTCAACCGCTACCCCGAAAAGAGCAGAGCCACACACAAGAAACTCCGCGCCAAGGACCGCCCGCTCATCAACGACTTCATGACCGACGAGGCGTTCGACAAGATGCTCGACGCCTGGTTCGGCAACATCGCCCGCGTGCTCATCCCGGGCGGGGGCTTCTACATCTGGGGCGGCTACGCCAACTGCGGCAACTACCCGCCCGTGCTCAAGCGGCACGAGCTCTACTTCGCCCAGGCGGTCATCTGGGTGAAGGAACACCCGGTCCTCACGCGCAAGGACTTCATGGGCAACCACGAATGGTGTTTCTACGGCTGGAAAGAAGGCGCAGCGCACCGCTTCTTCGGCCCGGCCAACGTCCCTGACGTGTGGTCGATCAAGAAGGTCAACCCGCAGAGCATGGTCCACCTCACCGAGAAGCCCGTTGAACTCGCGCGGCGCGCCATTGAGTTCTCGTCTCGCCCCGGCGAGAACGTGCTCGACCTCTTTGGCGGGAGCGGCAGCACGCTCATTGGCGCGGAGATGACCGGGCGGCGGGCGTTCCTGATGGAACTCGACGCGCTGTACTGCGATGTGATCGTGCAGCGGTGGGAGAAGTTCACGGGCCGGAAGGCGGATCGCCTGGGCTCGAACGCTGTGGCCGAAGAGAAAGCCGCGACCCGCGTCGCGGCAAAGGGGAAGGCGTGATGCTCCCGTCAGTCCTCGTCGCTGGCGGGGAGCGGCCCGTCGGTCGCCTCATCCCACGCGAGCCCGTACTCGGCCGCGTCTTCGAGGTCGCGCTCGATGAGCAGGTCCGCTGTCTTGCGCCCCGTGCAGGCGGCGACCGCTCGGGCCAGATCGGCCCACTCCTCGACCGTCAGCATCTGGTCTTGGCGTGCGCCGAGCAGGTGGTTGGCGGCGGCGAGAACGGCCTCGAGTTGGGCGTGCGTGGCCTGCATGGGTCAGGCCCCCTTCCCGGCGACGAAGACGCCCCTGTCATGCTTCTTGAACCGGGCCGCGTTCCCCTTGGCAGCGATCTCCCGGATGATCGCGGCGTAGAGCGTGGCCTCGGGGGTCTTGCCGCCGGGGCTCTTCCAGAGTCCCTTGGCCTCCATCTCCGCGATCATGTCCGTCGCCCGCATGGGCTTGGTGGCCTTGGCGAGCACCTGCGCTGCGGCGTCGAGGGCGCTGACGCGCTTGGGCTTGTTCTCCTTCGCGGGCTTCGGGGCCTTGGGCGTCTTGGGAGCCTTGCCGCCCGTGGCCGTCGCGGCCGCGGGCTTCCCGTCGAGGCGGTCCTTGATCTCGGCGAGCGCGGCCTTGCGAAGGCGGTCGCTGCGGGCGACCCCCTCGGCGCGAGCGGCGCTCTTGGACATGCGGGCGGGCTTCTTGGTCGTCTTCGTACTCATGCTGTTCTCCAAACTACGGGTGCGGAATCCCGTCGCACATTGCGGCGGGGAATCGCGTGCGGCGCGGTGTCCCGCGTCGTCGCGTGCCGGGGCGGCAGGTCACTTCCCGAAGATGTGTTCGGCGAGGCCCGCGGCGAGCAGGCCGACGATGGCCTTGGCCGCGTCGGTCGTGGGCATGCGGTCCCAGCCCCGGTCGAAGCAGGCGACCTCGGTGTGCGTGAAATGTTCCTGCAACCAGAGCTTCGAGATTCGGCTGTCGTCGAGTTCGTATGCGGCGTCGGTCGCGTGCTCGGGGAAGACCAGCGTCTCGAAGGCGTGGCCCGCGATGTTGCCCTTCACCCATGTCCCGCCCGTCGGGCGTCCGGTCTTCTTGGTGATCTCCAGCGTGTCGAGCATCTCGCTGGGGTCCGTTGGCGTGGTCGGGATGGGCTTCCCGCTCGCGGCGGCGAACCCGGCCTCGAAGGCAATCGCGATCGCGTCGCGGATGCTGGCCACCGAGATGTCGTGGAAGTCGAGCGCGTCGCGCTTGCGGTCCTTGAGCGTCTCCAACCCGAGCCGGTTGCGGACCGCTTCCGTCGCCATGTGGAGGGCCTTGGCCTTGTTCGTCGTCGTCTTCGTGTTCTTCTTCGCGTTCATGTTCGTGTTCTCCTTTGCGGGGTTCCGCCCCGCGTTGTGACACATGAAGCCATGACACTCGCCAACCGGCAAGGCAAAGCCGCGAGGATTCGCCGTGAATCTCGCTGTTGTGGGCAACTACGCGAACGATGTGGGCAACTGGCGGGACGTGCAGGTCCGGGAGGTGGGCATGACTCCCGAACACGCGCCTAGTCCCGGGCCAGCACAGGGGATGTCCCGGCTCAACCCGGCCGCGTTGCCCGTGGCGGATGCGGCCCGCGTTCTGTCCCGGCTCGGCGGAAAAGCCGTCACCGAAGCGATGCTGCGCGCCGACATCGATGCAGGCGCGCCCGCGAACGCCGACGGCAGCATCAACCTCGTGCATTACGCCGCATGGCTCGTGAAGGAGTTGTCCGCCGGTGGCGATTGACCCGCGCAAACTGAAGCCCGGAGAACTTGCGCGACTGTTGAACTCCACGCCCCTGGGCGACGTGATCAACGAGCGGCAGTTGCTTCGTCACCGCACGAGCGCGGGGTTCCGCGTCACTGCGGACGGCGACGCGGGCAAGGTCGATCTCTTCCGGTACGTCGCGTGGCTAGTGACCTCGCGCCAGGAGGCCATCGCCGAGGCGGAGAAAGATGCGGGTGGTCTGACCGGCTATGAGGCGCTCAAGGAACGCGCCCGGCAGCGCAACGCCACGCTCTCCCTGTCCGGCCGCGACATCGGCGAACTCCCAGCCGTCGCCGACGGTGACCGGCGGGCGAAGGCCGAGCGGGACTTCCGCTTCTTCTGCGAAGCGTACTTCCCGCAGACGTTCCATCTCAAGTGGTCGGACGACCACCTGAAGGTCATCGCCAAGATCGAGCAGGCGGTGCTGGAGGGCGGGCTCTTTGCGATGGCGATGCCGCGCGGCTCGGGCAAGACCTCGCTCTGCGAGACGGCGTGCCTGTGGGCGATGCTCTATGGCCACCGCGAGTTCGTCACGCTGATCGGCTCGGACGAGGAGCACGCCTCAAGCATGCTGGAGAGCATCAAGGCGGAACTTGAGAACAGCGAACTTCTCGCGGGAGACTTCCCCGAGGTGTGCCATCCCATCCGGTCGCTCGAAGGCATCCACCAGCGGGCGGCGGGCCAGCTCTACCTGGGCGAGCAGACCCACATCGGCTGGACCGCGAAAGAGATCGTGCTGCCGACTATCGCCGGCTCGCGAGCATCGGGCGCGATCATCCGCGTCGCGGGCATCACCGGGCGCATCCGTGGCATGAAGCACAAGCGCGCGGATGGTGCGAGCGTGCGCCCGTCGCTGGTGCTCATCGATGACCCGCAGACGGACGAGTCGGCACGATCCCCGTCGCAGTGCGCCACGCGCGAACGCATCCTTGCTGGCGCGATTCTGGGTTTGGGAGGGCCGGGGAAGAAGATCGCGGGTCTGATGACCCTCACCGTGGTGCGGCCGGACGACATGGCCGACCGCATCCTCGACCGCGACAAGCACCCGCAGTGGCAGGGCGAGCGGACGAAGATGGTGTACTCGTTCCCCGTGCGCGATGCGATATGGCAGCAGTACGCCCAGTTGCGGGCCGACGGCCTCCGCAACGACCGGGGCATCGTTGAGGCGACCGCGTTCTACGGCCAGCACAGGACCGCGATGGACGAGGGCGCTCGGATCGCCTGGCCCGAGCGATTCAATCACGACGAGCTGTCTGCCATCCAGCACGCGATGAACCTGCGTCTCCAGGATGAGCACGCCTTCTTCGCCGAGTATCAGAACGAGCCCCTGCCGGAGGTCGCGGCCGACGACGATCTGCTCGGCGCGGACCAGATCGCGGCCAAGGTCAGCGGGCACGCCCGCGGGGACCTGCCCATCGGTAGCACGCGCCTCACCATGTTCGTGGACGTGCAGGGGAAGGCCCTCTTCTACTTGGTCGCGGCGTGGGAGGACGACTTCACCGGCTACGTCATCGACTACGGCACCGAGCCCGACCAGAAGGCTGCGTATTTCACATTGCGGGATGTGCGGCGCACGCTCGGGGCGGCGGCTCCCCGCGCGGGGGTTGAAGGCGCAATCTTCGCCGGGCTCGAACGCCTGACCGAGGCGTACCTGGCCCGCGAGTGGCGACGGGACGATGGTGCGATGGTCCGCATCGACCGCTGCCTGATCGACGCCAACTGGGGTTCCTCCACGGACGTCGTCTACCAGTTCTGCCGCCAGTCACCCCACGCCGGTGTGCTCACGCCAAGTCACGGCCGGTACGTCGGCGCATCGAGCATCCCGTTCTCGGAGTACAAGCGCAAGCGAGGCGACCGTGTCGGGCTCAACTGGCGTATCCCGGTGGTGACCGGGAAGCGGGCCGTCCGCCATGTGATCTTCGACACGAACTACTGGAAGTCGTTCGCGCACGCACGGCTCGCCGTTCCGATGGGTGATCCGGGATGCCTTTCACTGTTCGGCAGCAAGCCGGAGCCGCATCGCCTGCTTTCCGAGCACCTGACCAGCGAATACCGGGTGAAGACCGAGGGGCGCGGCCGGACGGTGGACGAGTGGAAACTCCGCGTCGAAGGCCTCGACAACCACTGGCTGGATTGCCTCGTGGGGTCCGCCGTCGCGGCGTCGATGCAAGGCGCGATTCTGTTCGGAACCGATCGGCTGGCCGTGGCGCGTCCGCGTGTCAAGCTGTCCGAGCTTCGGGGAGGGCGACGCTGATGCCCAGACCCAAGCGAGACATGCCAGCCCAGGGAGGCCAGAAGGTCGGCCTCGTGTGCAGAGAGTGCGGTTGCCAGCACTTCCGCGTGGTGTACCTGAAGCGTCGCCCCGGCGGGATCGTGGTGCGTCGGCGCGAGTGCCGCAACTGCGGACGGTGGACGCTCACCCGCGAGACGCAGGTTTAGTTCGATCTATCGACCGACCTCGACCCGCAGACCGCCACATCGCGGAGCCTTCGCGTAGATGACTCATGGACGCACACGCCACTGCGTCGCGGAGCATCGATGCCGGACCCCACCCCAGATCTCGAACAAGCGATCCGCGACAACGCGGCCGGACCTGCCAAGGCGGCGGGTGACTCCGGCAGCGTCGAGCAGCATTCGCTGCACGACCAGATCGAAGCGGATCGGTATCTCGCCTCCAAGCAGGTGGCAAAGACGCCCACAAGGTCATTGCGCCTGACGCGGCTCATCCCGCCCGGCGCGGATGGAGGCTGATGTTCGGACTGTTCCGCTCCAAGCCGACTGGCCCGAAGCCCTTGGCACCCGCCAAGGGCGGTGTCGTTCATCGGCTGATCCGCGCGGGCTTTGATTCCGCCGTCACCAACGATGGCAACCGCAAGCACTGGACGGGGGCGGACGGCCTCAGTGCCGATGCAGCGGCGTCGCCCGAGGTGCGGCGGACCCTCCGCAACCGCGCCCGATACGAAGCGGCGAACAATTCCTATGCCAAGGGCATCGTGCTCACGCTCGCCAACGACGTGATCGGCACCGGTCCGCGTTTGCAGTTGCTGATGGATGATGACGGGGGCAACGAGCAGATCGAGCAGGCGTTCATGGCGTGGGCGAAGTCTATCGGGCTCCCCGAGAAGCTCCGCACCATGCGTGCCTCGCGCGCCACCGATGGCGAGGTCTTCGCCATCATGGTGAGCAACCCGCGATTGCTGACGCCCGTCAAACTCGACATCCGCCTGGTCGAGGCCGATCAGGTGACCACGCCGGACCTCTCCTTCTTCGACGCCAACGCCGTGGACGGCATCGTCTTTGACGATGTGGGCAACCCGTCGGAGTACCACATCCTCAGGGGCCATCCGGGCGACACCCGCACCGGCTTCATGGGCCTCGAGTACGACCGCGTCCCCGCCGAAGCCGTCATCCATTACTTCCGAACGGATCGCCCCGGCCAGAGCCGTGGCGTCCCGGACATCACCCCGGCGCTCCCGCTCTTCGCGCAGCTCCGCCGGTTCACGCTGGCCGTGCTCGGCGCAGCGGAAACCGCCGCCGACTTCGCGGGCATCCTCTACACCGACACCCCTGCCAGCGGCGAGGCCGAGAGTGTTGAGCCGATGGACACCATCGAACTCGAGGCCCGCTCGCTGCTCACGATGCCTGGCGGCTGGAAGATGGCGCAGGTTCAGGCGGAGCAGCCCGCCACGACCTATGCCGAGTTCAAGCGCGAAATCCTCAACGAGATCGCCCGCTGCCTGAACATGCCGTTCAACGTCGCGGCGTGCAACTCGTCCGGGTACAACTACGCCAGCGGTCGTCTCGACCACCAGACCTACTTCAAGAGCATCCGCGTCGATCAGGACCAACTGGCGTGCGCTGTGCTGGACCGGCTTCTGCTGGCCTGGCTCCGTGAGGCGGTGCTGGTCTCCGACCTGCTTCCCCTCCGTGTCCGCACGCTCATCGCCAACGGCGAGGCCCTCCCCCACCAGTGGTTCTGGGATGGCAACGAGCATGTGGACCCCGCCAAGGAAGCGACCGCGCAGCAGACGCGGCTCGCATCGCACACCACGACGCTGGCCAGTGAGTACGCCAAGCAGGGCCGCGACTGGGAATCCGAACTTCGGCAGCGGGCCAAAGAAGTCTCGCTCATGAAGGAACTCGGGCTCCAGCCCGAGGAGGCCCAGCCGCTCCAGCCCGCGGGCAAGGAGGACGGCAGTGGCGACTAAACGCATTCTCAACCTGTGCGCTCCCGTGGACGGTTGGCTCGAAGCATCGGCGGACGCCGCCGCGCCCGCGGATGGCAAGCCCGTGCTCCGGCGGTTCGCCATGACTGCGTACACCGGCGGCCCCATGACGCTGGCGGGCTGGTCGCACCCCGTCGTCGTGGACCTTGCGGGGCTTCAGGTTTCCGCGAAGAGCCGACCCATCCTTAAGGACCACAACCGTTCACTCATCGTCGGGCACACCGAATCGATCGGCGTGCAGGGTTCGCGGCTGCTCGTGTCGGGGGTGATCTCCGGCGCTGGCCCTGTCGCCCGCGAGATTGTGGACAGCAGCCGCAACGGTTTTCCGTGGCAAGCCTCGCTCGGAGCCGTCGCCAATCCCGGCGCGATGGAGTTCGTGGCCAAGGGCCGCACGGCGGCAGTCAACGGGCAGCAGTTCGAGGGGCCGGTTCACATCGCCCGCCGCAGCGTGCTGGGCGAGGTGAGCTTCGTGGCCCTCGGTGCAGACGACAACACGACCGCGAACGTCGCGGCGGCAGCGATCAAGGAGGACGACATGACGTTCGACCAGTGGCTGACAGCAAGGGGCTTCGATCCCGCTTCCCTCAACGACACCCAAAGGGCCAGCCTCCAGGCGATGTTCGACGCCGCGACGCAGGAGCCCAAGCCCGGCACGATGACCGCAACGGCGACCGATGACGATCCCGGTTCCGGTGGTGACACGGATGTCGTCGCCCGCATCCGGGCCGAGACCGCCGCCGAGACCAAGCGCATCGGCGAGGTCCGACGGGTCTGTGCGGTGGGCGGCGGCAGGCACACCGATCTCGAAGCCAAGGCCATCGCCGAGGGCTGGGACGTGAACAAGACCGAACTGGAGGTGCTCCGCGCCGAGCGCCCCGTCTACACCGGGGTCCGCCGCGATGCGGACGCCACCCAGTCCGCCCGCGCCGTTGAGGCGGCGCTGTGCATTTCGGCGGGTCTGCCCGAGACGCAGGTCGGCAAGTGGTACGACGAGCGCACCATGAACGCGGCGCTCGCCCGCGATCTGCGCGGGGCCGGTCTACACACCCTGCTCTACGAAACCATCCGAGCAGGCGGGGAATACATCCGTCCCGGTCGCGTGGACAACGACACCATCAAGGCCGCGTTTTCAGCCGACCGTCGGCTTATTCAGGCGTCCGGCAGCGGCGGGAGCAGTTTCAGCACGATCTCCCTGTCGGGCATCCTCTCCAACGTCGCCAACAAGACCATGCTCGCGGCGTACACCGCCGTCGAAAGCGTGGTCGCCATGTTCTGTGCCGAGACGGACGTGAATGACTTCAAGGAGGTGACCCGCTACCGCCTGACCGGCTCGGGCGTCTTTGAGAAGGTCGGTCCTGATGGCGAACTCAAGCACGCCGGGCTTTCCGAGCAGGCGTACACCAACAAGGTCGAGACCTTCGGCCGCATGATCGCTCTGACGCGGCAGATGATGATCAACGATGACCTGGGCGCCTTCCTTCAGATCCCCCGCATCATCGGCCGAATGTCGGCGCTCAAGCGCGAGGAGGCGGTGTTCGAGTTGCTCCTGTCGAACCCGGCCACGTTCTTCAGCGTCGGCAACAAGAACTTCATCTCGGGCGCAACCACCAACCTCAGCATCGACTCCCTCACGCAGGGCGAGCAGTTGTTCCTCGACCAGACGGACACGGACGGCAAGCCCATCCTGCTCTCGCCCGCAGTCCTGCTCGTGCCGTCGGCCCTCAAGGTCACGGCCCAGGTGCTGATGACCGAGACGCGGATCAACGAGACGACGACCGCTGACAAGGGCAAGCCCGCCGCCAACCCGCACGCGGGCAAGTGGAAGCCCGTCGCCACGCCCTACCTCAACTCGCAGGGGTTCTCCGGTTCCAGCGTCAAGGCGTGGTATCTCTTCGCCAACCCGGCGGACGTGGCGGCGATGGAGATTGCGTACCTGCGCGGCAAGCGCACCCCGACCATCGAGAGCGGGGACACCGACTTCAACACGCTCGGCATGCAGTGGCGCGGCTACTTCGACTTCGGCGTGGCCATGCAGGACTCGCGGGCGGCGATCAAGAGCAAGGGTGAGGTCTGAGTGTGGGTGGCGATTCCCAGGCGGCGAGCGGCGTCGAAGAAGAATCCGGGATCGACCCCGGCAATGGAGGTTCAGGCATGGCGGCATACACAGTCAAGTTCGTTCACGAGGGCGCGGCGATCGACTACACGCCGGTCGCCGACACGACGGCGGGTACGGTCGTGGTTCAGGCCGATCTCGTTGGCCTCACGCGGATCGATCTGAAGGCGGGCCAACTCGGCTCCCTCGCCGTCACCGGCGTGTTCGATTTCCCGAAGGCCGGTGGCGTGGGCAGCGCCATCCCCGTTGGCACCCTGACCTACTGGGACGCGGCCAACACCGTGGCCACGAAGAACGCGGCGGCGGGGGCAAACAAACTCATCGGCAAGGCGGTCAAGACCACCGTGGATGCGGACGCCATTGTCCGCGTTCGCCTCCAGCAGTGAGGAAGCATTCGTGGGTGATCTGCTCGAACAAGGCGCAGCCTTCCTGGAGGACCAGCGGCACCGGCACATGAGCCGAGCGGTGGTCTATCAGCGTGGCGCTGACTCCAAGGAAGTCCAAGCGACCGTCGGCAAGACCGAGTTCGAGCAGGCCGACGACGCGGGGCTCATCCATCGCACGGAGTCGCGGGACTTCCTGATCCGCACGTCGGACCTCGACTTCGGTGCTGGTCCCATCCTCCCGCGGGCCGGGGATCGCGTGCGAGAAACCGTGGACGCCACCGTGTTCGTGTACGAGGTCAACGCGCCGGGCGGGCAGCCGCCCTTCCGGTTCAGCGACCCCTACCGCAAGTCCCTTCGGATTCACACCAAGCACATCGATACGGAGACGTGATGAGAGACGGAGAACCTATCTGAGCACGATCATCTCCATCACCGACGCCGTCGCAGCGCACATCAACGCTGGCACTTTTAGTCAGCCGGTGAGCGCAGTACGGATGTTCCAGCCTGCTTTCTCGCTTGAGGACCTGAAGGACCTCCGCGTGTCCGTGGTGCCCCGCACGGTCGGCATCTCGGCCGCGAGCCGCGATAGCAGCGCGTTTGAATGCGTCGTGGATATCGGCGTCCAGAAGAAGCTGCCTGCCGAGAACGAGCAGCCGGAGATCGACGGGCTGCTCGATCTGGTTGAGGAACTCGCCGACCACCTCCGGTTGAAGCGGCTGCCAGATGCGCCCGACGCCGCGTGGGTCAGCATCGCGCATGAGCCGGTCGTGTCTGGCGAATCGCTGGAGCAGCACCGGGTGTTCACAAGCGTGCTGAGCACCACCTACCGGGTGCGGAGGTGAATGTGCGGAACGTGGTCATCGCCAAGATCGATCTCGACAGCGCCGACAAGCCGCTTTCAACGGTGAAGTTCCTCGCGACGTTCACGCTCACGGCGTCCCACGCCAACACGCAGGACGCGACACTTTCGGACGGGAAGGGAAACGACGTGCTGCTGCCCCCGGGCGTGCAGTACCGGTTCGAGCGGGTCAACCTGGCGGACCTCATGGTGCGAAGCAAGGCGGGCGAGGCGGTATTCGTAGTCGGCCACAGCGCCGCGTGATCAAGGAGTTCAACGATGGCCATCAAACTCGGCATGGAAGCCAAGCTGCTCTACAAGGTTGGCGGGCAAGGCGGCGGCGGGGCGTGGACGGCGCTGGGCAACACGCGCGATGTGACGCTCAATCTGGAGGCAGGCGAGGCGGACGTGACGACCCGGGCGAACGCGGGATGGCGGGCCACTGTCGCCACGCTCAAGGAAGCCAGCGTCGAGTTCGAGATGGTCTGGGACACGGCTGATGCGGGGTTCACCGCGATCAAGAACGCCTTCTTCGGCAACGATCCAATCGGCTTCCAGATCCTCGACGAAACCGCCGGGCAGGGCCTTCAGGCGGACTTCTCGATTACCAACTTCTCGCGGAACGAGGCGCTGGAAGAGGCCATCACGGTCTCCGTCACGGCGAAGGTCACCTATTCGGTCACGGCACCATCGTGGATCGGCGGCTAAGCGGAGGCACGCATGCGGTCATTCAAGGACAACGCGGGCAGGCAGTGGTCGGTTGAGATCAACGTGGCCGCGCTCAAGCGCGTCCGGGGGCTCACCGGCACGGACCTGATGCAGGTCATCGAAGGGACGCTGATCGAAAAGCTGATCCGCGACCCCGTCCTGTTGTGCGACGTGGTCTACGCCCTCTGCAAACCCGAGGCAGACACGCGCAGCGTTTCCGACGAGGAGTTTGGCAAGGGGATGGCGGGCGATGCCATCGAAGCCGCGACAACGGCGGTGCTGGAGGAGCTCGTGGGTTTCTGCCCGAGCCCGAGGGACCGGGCCAACCTCGGGCGGGTGCTTCAGGCCACGACGAAGGTGATGGAGCGTGCCCGCGACCTGGTGGAGAAGAAGCTGGACAGCGGGGAACTGGATCGACTCGCGGATCAGTTGCTGGAGACTGCTGGCGCCTCATCTATCAGTGCGCCGGAGCCCTCGGCATCGACCCGGGACCCCTGACGCTCCGCGAGCTGGTGGCCATGCTCGACGGCAGGCAGCGCCACGACTGGTCGATCGCGGCCACGGTCATGTCCGTGCTGGCCAACATCCACCGTGATCCGAAGCGGTCCCGGCAGATGAAGCCCAGCGACTTCGACCCCTTCGCCAAGCAATCCCGGCCCGTCAAAGTTGACGTGTCGGTCCTCAAAGACGTGTTCATCGATCGGCGAGTGCCGCCGGTCGTGAAGGAAGCCCAGTGATGATCACCATGCGGATCAAGGACATGTTCTTCGACCGTGCCACGGTGGTCCGCGCCGTTGATGGGGCCAAGCGCAAGGTGCTCAGCAAGGCCGGCGCGTTCATCCGCACCGCCGCGCGGACGAGCATCCGCAAGCGCAAGGCGTCCGCTCCAGCGGGCAAGCCCCCGCACTCGCACGAGGGGAGCCTGCGGCGGTTGATCCTCTTCGGGTACGACCGGGCCGCCGACTCGGTGGTCGTCGGTCCTGTGGGGTTCAAGAAGAGCGTCGCGCCCAACGTGCTGGAGTACGGCGGCGAAACCGTCGTGCTGTCTCGGCGCGGCGGGCGGCTGACATCGCGGAAGGTCAAGGTCGCCCCCCGGCCGTACATGGCCCCAGCGCTGGAGAAGGAACGGCCCAGGTTGCCGTTGTTGTGGCGGAACTCGATCAGGAAGGGTGCTTGATAGGAGAAGTTCTTGGCGGATACGAAGGGCATCAGGGCTGGCCGGGCGTTCGTCGAACTCGGCGTGAGCGACAAGCTCAGCGCCGGGCTTCGCCGCGCCCAGAAACAGCTTGAAGCCTTCGGCGCTGGGCTCCGATCCGTGGGCATTCGCATGGCAGGCATCGGCGTGGCTGCGGTGACCTCCCTGCTCGGCGCGGCACGGATGTTCGCCACGGTCGGCGACGACCTCGAGGAGATGAGCCAGCGGACCGGCGTGAGCGTGGAGGCCCTCTCAGAACTGGGCTTTGCCGCCGACATTGCGGGCAGCGATCTGGAGACGCTGGAGACGGGCATCAAGCACATGCAGCGCGCCATCGTCGAGGCGGCTGGCGGGTCCGAGTCCGCACAACAGGCGCTGGCGAAGCTCGGTGTCTCCGCTGCTGACCTGGCGGGCCTCTCCCCGGACGAGCAGTTCAAGCGCATGGCCGACGGCATCGCCCGAATCGAAGACCCGGCTCTACGGGTGGCGGTGGCGATGCAGATCTTCGGGCGCTCGGGCACGAAGCTGATCCCGCTTCTCGCGGAGGGTGCGTCCGGGATCGAGGCGCTCCAGGAGCAGGCCCGGCGGCTCGGCCTCACGATCAGCGCGGAAACCGCGCATGACGCCGCGGAACTCAACGATGCGCTCGACAGCCTCTGGCGTGTGGTCAGGCAGGGCGTGTTCACCATCGGCTCGGCCCTCGCGCCCACGCTCAAGGAACTCGCCGAGCGGATCACCCGCATCATCGTCACCGCCACGGATTGGATCAAGCGCAACCGCGAGGTCGTGGCGTGGGCGTTGAAGGTGGCGGCGGCGGTCGCGGCTACAGGCATCGGGCTCATCGTGCTCGGCGTCGCCGTCTCCGGCATCGGTGCGGCGCTTGGCCTCCTGGCTGGAATCATCTCCGGGTTCGGCACGGTCTTTGGCATCATCGGCGCGGCCATCGGGGCGCTGCTTTCCCCCATCGGGCTGGTGGTTGCCGCCGTGGTTGGGCTGGGCGGAGCGTTGCTGGTCACCAGCGGCGCGGGCGGCGAGGCGCTGTCGTGGCTCATGGCCCAGTTCACCCGCCTGCGGGACTGGGTGGGCAAGGTCGTGGGCGGCATCTCCGATGCCCTCGCAGCCGGGGACATCGCCCTCGCAGCGCAGGTGCTCTGGCTCAGCCTCAAGGTCATCTGGCAACAGGGTGTTGCCGCGCTCAACAAGGCGTGGCTCGGCGCAAAGGAGTTCTTCGTTTCCACCGCCTACTCCATGTGGTACGGGGCGCTTGCGGCGGCGGAGATCGTGTTCCACGCCCTCGAAGTTTCCTGGATCGAGACGACCTCGTTCCTCAGCAAGACCTGGACTCGGTTCACCAGCGGCTTCCAGAAGGTTTGGGAGTCGGCCTCATCGTGGGTCGCCAAGCGCATGCTGGAGATCCAGGGGGCGTTCGACTCAGGGCTCGATGTTGAGGCCGCTAAGCGGGCGGTGGACCAGCAGCTTGAAGCGCGGTTCGCGGAGATCGATCAGGGGTCGCAGCGCGACCTCGCCGAGCGAGAGAGCCGCCGCGTCAGCGAGCGCGATCAGGCGGCCGCGATTCACGAAGCAACGCTGGCCGAGATCGGCCAGAGCTTCGAGGACGCACAGGCCGCGCTCAAGGCCAACACCGAAGCGGGCATCGCGGAGTCGCAGGCCGCGCTCGACGAGGCAAAGCGGCGGTTGGAACAGGCGCTTGCCGAAGCCCGAGCCAAGCGAGAGGCGGCGGAAGCAGAGGGCGGGCCCTCGCGGCTGCCCGGCGACCTGCTCTCTCGGTTCGACGACCAGATCGACGGGCTGGGTGACCTGCTCGCCAAGGGGATCAGCGTTCGCGGCACGTTTAACGCGGCGGGCGCTGCGGGCCTGGGCGGGGGCGACTCGGCGGAACGGACGGCGCGGGCGACGGAGCAGACGGCCAAGAACACCAAGCGTCTCGTGGACGCGATGGGTACGGGCGGACTGGCGTTCACCTGAATGGAGTGACGAGTGCCGATCGAGGTGCGTGAGAAGTTCGATTCGCGGCGGCTCACCAAGGGGCAGAATCCCTCGGCCGAACTGGCGTACATCGTTCTCGGCACCGACGATGACATCGCCGCCCGCGACGCGCTGGAGGATGAGGCCCCCGACATCTACGCCGGGTTACCGCGCCAGACCGTCTCGATCGAACCCCTCGGCCCCGACCTCTGGGAGGGCACAGCTCGATATGGCCAGTCCTCGGGCAGCGTCACTCCCGGTGGCGAGGCGGTTTACTCGTTCGACACCGGCGGCGGCACGCAGCACATCACGCAGTCGCTGGCGACCATCCATCGCTATCCCGCTCCTGGCGTCGGGGCTGCGCCGGACTTCAAGGGCGGGATCGGCGTCAGCGCCGACGGCGTCGAGGGCGTGGACATCACCGTCCCCGTCTTCAACTTCACCGAGACGCATTACAAGCCCGACGAGGAGATCACCGGCGCGTACAAGGGCATCCTCTTCAACCTCACCGGCAAGGTGAACAGCGACACGTTCAAGGGGTTCCAGCCGGGTGAGGTGCTGTTCCTCGGCGCTTCGGGTTCGAAGCGCACGCAACTCGGCGAGGACGCGGATTGGGAGATCACTTATCGCTTCGCCGGGAGCCCCAACGTCTCGGGTCTGTCGATTGGTCCCATCACCGGCATCGCCAAGAAGGGGTGGGAGTACCTGTGGGTGCGCTACGCCGACCAGGAGGACACGGCAGCCAAGGCGATTGTGAAGCGCCCGATCGCGGCGTACATCGAGCGTGTGTATGACGATGGCGCCTTCGCCGGATTGGGGCTCGACTGATGGGAGACGACCTCCGCAAAGTCCGGCCCGGCGAACCGCTCCGCGTCCCCGCGCGGGCGTACAACGCCTTCGTCGATGCGGCGCTTGACCTCAAGCGCCGCCAGCAGGATCGATTCTCGGGAGACCTCCGCGACGGCGGGCGGCAGCACGGCGTCGTGCCCGTCCGCAACGACTCAGGCGCGGACCTGGACCGCTACCACGTTCTGGCGATCGACGGGCCGCTGTTCCCGCCCGGCGATGAGGGGCCGGAGAAGACCTTCCAGAACCGCATGGCGCTGAAGGGAATCGAGCCCGACGAGGAGACGCCGCCGGGTCGATTCGTCGTGGCCCGTGAACCGATCATCGCCGGCGAGATGGGGCCGTGCGTCATTCACGGCGTCACACCCGTGCGCATGTATGTCGAGGAGGAGGAACACGCCTTTGCCGACATCAAGCCCGGCGAGCGCGTGCTCGTCTCCGGCGGCTCGGGAGGCACAGCCATCCTCTGGAAGGAGGACGGCGTCGGGGAGAAGTGGGCCATCGTGGACATCGGCCGTCCGCGCTCGGACAAGATCGTGGCCATCCTCGGCGAAGCGACGGAGATCACGGGCGAGCGGTTTCGGTGGCGCTACCCGTGGGACGAGGCAGCGATCGATGGCGACCCCGAGAGCGAGACGTTCGGGCGCTACATCAAAGTCGAAGACGGACTCTCCTCCGCGGGCGACCCGGACAAGTACGCGATCAATCGCTTCGAGAGCCACCACAGCGACGTGCCGGATCAGGAGCCGGAGGGCACCGACGGGTTCGGCGGCGTGCGGTCGTACTTCGTGCCGGGGCAGTTGGAGCCGTTCAACCCCGCAGGGTTCTGCCCGCGGAAGGCGGCGATCCCGATCTTGCGGCCCATTCTCAAGGGCGTGGCCGTGCAGATGACCGCCGAGCGCGACACGCGGGGCGGCACCGTGTGGTGCTTCCAGGCCCTCAACGGCATCGAGTTGGTGGAGTTCGACGTTCCGGTGTGGCTCTATGTCTGAAACCCAAACCCCCAGTCCGGTCGATCTGGAAGCCCGCCGCGAGCACGAGCGTGGCAAGTACGTCGCGCTCGGCGGCACGCGCTACGGCTCCAGCAATCACGGCCAGCACGCCTATTCGTTGGTGCAGGGCTTCAAGCCCCGGTTCGTGGTGGACTTCGGCTGCGGCCGAAACCTCTTTATACAGCACCTCCGGCGGCTGGGGATCGACGGGCTCGGCGTGGACTTCGCGTTCCCCGAGGCGGACATCGTGGCGCCCATGCACCGTGTGCCCTTGTCAGCGAGCATCGCCGACGTAGTGACCGCCTTCGACGCGCTCGAACACCTGCTCCCCGAGGAGGTGGACGAGGTCCTCGACGAGATGCGGCGTATCGCGGTGCCGGGCGGTCGCTTCGTGTTTTCGATCTGCACGCGCGAGAGCAAGACGAAGGTCAATGGCGAAGGGCTGCACCCGACGGTGCGGTCTCGCGGGTGGTGGCTGGAGCGGATCGGCCGCGTGGGCAAGGTGCGCCAGGGACATGGCACGCCAACGTACATCGCAGGGGTGTTCAACGATGCGTGAGAACAGCGGCGACATCGCGGCATTGCAAGCGGGGCTCAAGCAGCGCAAGCCCGCGAGGTCTGGCGTGCGGCTCTACACCGCCGACTTCGATTCCATGTCCCTGTGCGACTTCTACAGGGGGCGGTCGGCATTCCTCATGCTCTCGGGGCCGTCGCTCAGCCAGATCGAACTGACGCAGCTCAACCGTCGCGGCATCGTCACGATGGCGGTGAACAACGCTTGGTCGCTGCACCGCCCGACGCTCTGGACGTGCGTGGATGACCCCGGCCGCTTCATCGACACGGGCTGGAAGGACCCGGGCATCCTGAAGATAGTGCCCGTCTCGCACTTCGACAAGCGCCTGCGGGTCCAGAACCCCGACGGCTCGTTCCGCGCCAGCGCGTTCAAGGTGCGGCAGATGCCCGGTGTGCTGTTCTATCGCCGCAGCGACCACTTCGACCACAGCCGGTTCCTAAAGAGCGACACGATCAACTGGGGCCAGGACGGGGAGCACACGGATTCGCTCGGCATCAAGGGCAAGCGGAGCGTCATGCTCGCCGCCCTGCACCTACTGCACTATCTGGGCTTCCGCACGGTGTACCTGCTCGGGTGCGACTTCAAGATGGCCGGGGATCGCAAGTACGCCTTCAGCGAGGAGCGCACGAAGGAAGCGATCCGGCACAACAACATCCTCTATGAGTCCTTGCAGAAGCGCTTCGAGGCGCTCAAGCCGCACTTCGACCTGCACGGCTTCAAGGTCATCAACTGCTCGGCGGGAAGCGAACTGAACGTGTTCGAGCGGATGGAGTTCGCCGACGCGGTCGCGGCAGCGGGCGCGGAGTGTGGCAAGCCCGTGGACACCGCCGGTTGGTATCGGGCCAAAGAGGAGGCGAAGAAGTGAGCGACGAACCACGCCGGTACTTCCTCTACATCCCGGTCTGGGCCTCGACCACCGGCGGCGGTGGCGGCGGTTCGGGTGGCTCGTCGTCTGAATCGAGCGAGGGCAGTTCGTCCTCGTCGTCCAGCAGCAGCTCTTCGTCGAGCAGTTCCAGCGGGTCGTCCTCCTCATCGGGGTCCTCGTCGAGCGGCTCGTCCTCCAGCGGATCGTCGAGCAGCGGCTCGGGATCATCGAGCGGTTCGGGGTCGTCCAGCGGTTCAGGGTCGTCGTCGGGGTCCGGCAGTAGCGGCGCGTCAAGCGGCGCGAGTTCCTCCGGCGGCGGCGGAAGCTCTAGCGGGATGAGCAGCGGCGCATCATCCGGTGCTTCTTCCGGTGCATCATCGGGAGCCAGCAGTGGTGGCTCGTCTGGTGGAGGGTCCTCGGGCGGAGGATCGTCGGGTGGGGGTTCATCCGGAGGAGGCGGCTCTTCGGGGGGAGGCGGCGGTTCGTCAGGTGGGGGCGGCGGCGGTTCCAGCGGCGGTGGAGGTGGCGGATCATCGGGTGGCGGCGGTGGTGGCAGTTCAGGCGGCGGAGGTGGATCGTCGGGTGGCGGGGGCTCGGGTGGCTCGGGCGGGTCCAACTGCCTGCTCTTCGGCACGCTGGTCCGCCTGGCCGACGGCCGCGTCACGCCGATCGAGAACCTCAAGCCCGGCGACAGCGTCGCGACCATCAAGGTGCCCGGCCTCGAGGTCGATGTGCCCTACCGCGCCCAGTACCAGTGGCTCTCGCACCGGGGCATGCGCGGCACCATCCCGACCGTCGGCCGCGTGGCCAGCGTGAAACTCGGCGAGCACACCGGGTTCGTGGTGATCAACCGCCGGATCAAGGCGACGCCCGAGCACCCGTTCCTCATGCGACGCGGCGATGATTGGGGCTTCTCGTCGGCGGAGTTCATCAAGAAGGGCGACTACCTGATCGGCGAGCGCCTGGCCGAGGAACTCGTGGAGACCGTCGATCGCATCGAGGCTCCGACCCGCACCGTGGCGATCCACATCCCGGGCACGAACACGTTCTCCGCTGAGGGGGTCTGGGTTCACAACGACATGCCCGCGACGGCGCACTCGTCGGGGTCCGGGTCGAGTTCCAGCGGCTCAGGATCGGGCTCTGGAAGCGGCTCGTCCAGCAGCAGCGGGTCGTCGTCCGGCTCGGGCAAGTCGAGCGGTTCGTCGATGTCGACTTCCGGCAGCGGTTCCGGTAGCGGGAGTGGGTCGAGTTCGAGCGGCGGTGGGACGGGGACGTTTTCGATTTGACCACAGGTCGGCCGTCACCATTCGCTGCCAGGATCGAGCTTGGCCGCTACGCTATCTGCGAGGGCATTGCGCCAAAGCGGCATCGTTCGGGTTTTGGTACACTTCGGCGCTGGAGTACCCCTATGTCGTGCCGCCTGTGACCGGGATCAATCAGGGGGCTCGTCCGACGCGATCCCACCGAATGAGACCGTTCCACCCATGGCACGCCTTGAAGAGATCATTCCGGGTGCGACGGTGCAGGGTCTCGTGCCTAACGAGCCAGTGACTGTCGTGAGCACGCATTGGCACGGCACCACAGTGCTGCAAGTGACCTTCCGGTTGCTGAACGGCCGCGTCGAGGAGTCGATGCTCTATCGCACCGACGAACCGCGACTCGTCGTCTCGTCAAAGACCCGCCCGTGGGCGTTTGACTCTCCTGGGGACATGTTCCGGTTGGTCTCGGAGGCCCACCGTATCAACCTCGCGGCGCTGTTTGACCCGCTCTTGGCGGTGCACACGTCGCTGGTCCAGCCCCTCCCGCACCAGATCGTCGCGGTCTACGAGAGCATGCTCTCGCGGCAGCCGCTTCGGTTCCTCCTCGCAGACGATCCGGGCGCGGGAAAGACGATCATGGCCGGGCTCCTTATCAAGGAACTGATCGCCCGCGCCGACCTCGAACGATGCCTGATCGTCGCGCCGGGCAGCCTGGTCGAACAGTGGCAGGACGAACTTAGTCAGAAGTTTCAGCTTCCGTTCGAGATCGCGACGAACGACAATCTTGAGGCGGCGCGCAGCGGCAACTGGTTCCTGGAGCATCCGCTCGTTATCGCGCGACTGGACAAGCTGAGCCGCAATGAAGACGTTCAGCGCAAACTCGCGCTCACGCAGTGGGACTTGGTCGTCGTCGATGAGGCCCACAAGATGTCCGCCACATTTTTCAGTGGCGAGGCCAAGTACACCAAGCGCTATCACCTAGGTCAGTTCTTGTCCGGACTCTGTCGGCACTTTCTGTTGATGACCGCGACGCCTCACAACGGCAAGGAAGAGGACTTCCAGCTGTTCATGGCGCTCCTCGATGGAGATCGCTTCGAGGGACAACAGCGCGATGCCGCGCACACCATCGATTGCTCGGACATGATGCGCAGGCTGGTGAAGGAGCAGTTGCTCAAGTTCGATGGGACGCCCCTGTTCCCCGAGCGACGCGCATCCACGGCGGCGTACAAGCTCTCCCAGCCCGAGGCTCAACTCTACAAGGATGTGACCGAGTACGTCCGCGAGGAATTCAATCGAGCGGAGCAGTTCGAGAACGATGGACGAAAGGGAACTGTGGGGTTTGCTCTAACAGTGCTCCAACGCCGACTCGCGTCGTCGCCTGAGGCGATCTACCAGAGTCTTCGCCGTCGCCGAGAGCGGTTGGAGGCGCACTTGCGCGAGGCCAAGCTGCTTCAGCGCGGCGGAAAGTCGGTGCTGCTGGAGCAGCTCAAGGCGCGAGCGGTGTCGGCTGAGGACATTGAGGACCTGGAAGCAGGTGACGAAACCCCAGGGGAAGAGCTTGAGGTTGCCGAGGAGCAGATCGTCAACGACGCGACGGCGGCACGCACCCTCGAGGAGTTGCAGCTTGAGATCGACATCCTGAAGCACTTGGAGGCGCAGGCGCTCACCGTGCGCCGCAGCGGCGTTGACCGCAAATGGGACGAGCTTTCCAATATCCTCCAGGACACCCCGGAGATGTTTGATCCGGACGGCCACCGTAGAAAGCTGATCATCTTCACCGAGCATCGGGACACCCTTTCTTACCTGAAGGAGCGCATCGCCACTCTCCTGGGCAAACCCGACGCGATCGTGACGATTCAAGGCGGGATGGGTCGGGATCAGCGCCGCGCTGCCGAGGAGTCGTTCAAGCAGGACAAAGAGATTCAGATTCTGGTTGCCACTGATGCGGCTGGCGAGGGCATCAACCTTCAACGCGCCCACCTGATGGTCAATTACGATCTGCCGTGGAACCCGAACCGCATTGAGCAGCGATTCGGGCGCATCCACCGCATCGGTCAAACCGAGGTCTGCCATCTCTGGAACATGGTCGCAGCTGAAACTCGCGAGGGCGATGTGTACTACAAGCTGCTGGAGAAGCTGGAGGCGCAGCGTGTGGCGCTCGGCGGCCGTGTATTTGATGTCCTCGGGCGTTTGTTCGACATGCAGCCGTCACAGAACGGTGATGGCGGCGAGAAGCCGCTGTCCCTTCGTGGGCTCATGATCGAAGCGATTCGTTACGGTGACCAACCCGAGGTTCGCGCCAAGCTCCTAAAAGCGATCGACAACGCCACGGACCAGAAGCATGTGCGAGACCTCTTGGAGCACGACGCACTCGCACGAGATTCCTTGGATGCCCGCAAGGTACAGGCGATCCGGGAGGACATGGAGCGCGCCGAGGCACGGCGACTACAGCCGCACTACGTCCAGGCCTTCTTCATGGAGGCGTTCAAGCGCCTCGGCGGCCAGATTAGCGAACGGGAGAAGGGCCGATTCGAGATCACACGAGTTCCCGGACTGCTCCGCGACCGTGATCGGCAGATCGGTAGCGGTCCGCCGGTGCTGACCCGGTACGAACGAGTGACCTTTGAGAAGGAACTGATCAACCAGCAGGGCAAACCGACCGCTGCGTTCATCTGCCCGGGGCATCCCCTGCTCGACGCAGTGCTTGACGTTGTGCTCGAACAGAATCGGGCAATGCTGCGCCGAGGCGCCTTGCTGATCGATCCTTCTGATCGCACTGAATCGCCGCGTGTGCTATTTTACCTCGAACACAGCATCCGCGATGCGGTCCGATCTGGTGCCGGTGAGCCTCGAATCATCTCACGGGAGATGGAGTTCGTCGAAATCGATGAAGCCGGACGATCGCTGTCCCCTGGGTACGCACCCTATTTGGACTATCGCCCCGCCACCGACGAAGAGGCCCGTGCGCTCGCGGGCGAACTCGCCAAGCCCTGGCTCGTGGACGGGCTTGAACAGCGCGCGCTTACCTATGCAGTAGAGAGCCTTGTACCCGAGCACCTGGGTCGCGTCCGAAAGGGCCGAGACGAGCGTATCGAGAAGACCACCCGTGCTGTCAAGCAACGGCTGACCAGGGAGATCGCATACTGGGATCACCGTGCTCAGGAACTTCTCGCCAGAGAGCAGGCAGGAAAGACTCCGAAGATCAACAGCACGATGGCGCGGCAGCGAGCAGACGACCTGGAAGGCCGGTTGCAGCGCCGCCTCGCTCTCCTGGATCAGGAGCGACATCTATCGCCATCGCCACCCGTGGTCGTCGGCGGCGCGATCGTTGTGCCATCGCGGATGCTGACTGCGGCTATTAGCGGCTCCCCGCCGACAGGCGTTCCTGTGATTGATCGTGACCGCATCGACAAGCTCGCCATCGCGGCAGTTGTGGCAGCAGAGAAGGCTCTTGGTCGCATTCCGCGGGTTATGGATCACAGCAATCCTGGGTATGACATCGAATCCGCCGACCCCAGCGACCCCGGGCGACTCCGATTCCTCGAAGTCAAGGGCAAGGCTGTCGGACGGGAGACGGTGACCGTATCGGCCACGCAGATTCGATGCTGCCTGAATCAGCCAGACAACTGGATTCTGGCGATTGTGCCTGTGGACGGCGACCATGCCAAGGGGCCACGCTACATCCGTCGCCCGTTCACGACGCCGCCGGACTTTGCAGAGGTCAGCAAGAACCTTGACCTGGCCCAACTGTTCGAGCGGTCGGAGGAGCCTTCATGACCTCCACCGCATCACAGCATGCGGTGACGGCAAAGCCACCACCTGACTACTTCGCTCGCATCCTCGCCGATGCGGCAGCACTGTGGGACAAGTTGGAGGCCGATCCTGTCCTGGCAGGCCCGTGGAGACAGTTGTTCTCTCAGGTCCAGAGCCCTCGGCATGTGCTCTCTGAGCTGCTCCAGAACGCGGATGACGCAGGGGCAACGACGGCCCGGGTGACCATCAGCGGTGGCGTTTTCGCGTTTGAGCACGACGGCACGGACTTTACCGCCGACCAGTTCCAGTCACTGTGCCGGTTTGGATTCTCAAACAAGCGGACGCTGCACACCATCGGGTTCCGTGGCATCGGCTTCAAGGCGACATTCAGCCTGGGCGGTTCGGTCGAAGTTCATACGCCCACGCTCGCCGTGCGATTTGACAAGAAGCGGTTCACGCAGCCGACCTGGGTTCGAGATGGCGAAGCGGGTCTCGGCACGTCTATTCGTGTCCGCATTGATGACGAACACCGTGAGCGCGAGCTTCGCAAGAACCTCCAAGAGTGGGTGAACAGCCCTGCGTCGCTGTTGTTCTTCACCAACATCCGGCGACTGGAGATCGACGGGGTCGGGATTGAACGAAGGGCGATCGGCCCCGGCCCGGTGCCCGGATCGACATGGGTCGAACTCACGGGCGCAAAGTCTCACCAAATCCTTGTGGCCAAGTCCGAGGAGGAGGAGTTTCCCTCTGATGCGATGGAGGAAATCCGACGGGAACGATTCGCGGACGATGTGACCCTGCCACCTTGCCGCGTGGAGCTCGTGTGGGGTCTGCCTGGAGAACAGCGGCTGTTCGTCGTGCTGCCGACTGGCGTCAAGCCCCATCTGCCCTTCTCCTGCAATGCGCCGTTCGTGCAGGACCCAGCTCGGATGGCCATCAAGGACCCATCCGTTTCGCCCACGAACCGATGGCTTTTACAGCGCCTCGGCACGCTTGCCGCCGAGGTCATGCAGGGTTGGCTCGGAAACGACAAACTCAGCCTGGGCGATCGCGCGCAGGCGTACTACATGCTGCCCGCCCCTCCCGTGGAGGGCGACAATGTCGCCGCGAGCACCACGTCAGCGGTATGCGCAGCATTCTCCGACGCGGTGGTTGACGACGCAGTGCTTCTGAACTCCGACGGGATCGTCGCTCCTCCCCGCTCGTGCTTCGCCCCGCCTGTCGGCTTGTATGACGTTTGGGAACCGGCACCATTGCTGGAGTCCTTTGCTCCGGAGGGACAGACGCTGCTGGCCCGCAACGTCAACGAGCACCAGCGCGGGCGGCTCGTTCAATGGGAGTGGCTTGAACAGACTCCGGCGAGCCGAATCGTCGAGTTGCTTGAAGGAGACGGGCAACCACCCCGACCTACGTCGAACGCGGCGCTCGTCGCGCTCTGGCGGTTCGTTGAGAAAAACGTGCGGTACGACTACGGCGGGCACCGCCGCAGGCGCTTGGCGATGGTCCCTGTCCTCAACGAGGACGATCTCTACCGCGCCGACAGCGTGGTTCGGCTAGGCACGACGCGACGAAACCTGCGTAGCGATGACTGGGAGTTCCTCCTCAACCACCTGCGCGTCGCTGACGACGAGTGGTTGCAGCATCTCGTCGTTGACAAGGACCGGCCTCCGACAGGCCGCGGTGATTCCGCCGACCTCGAAGCCTGTCGATTGCTCCTGAAGGAACTGGGTCTGGCCGAGCCGACACCGATCAGCGATGTGGTCGAGCATACTGCGCAGAGCCTGTTCACCGGCGAGTCCGTCTCCCGCGAGGATTGCGTGCGATTCGCCCACATCCTCGCAGCGCTCGACGTAGATGCCCCACCCGCCACTCAGTACGTCACGCGCGACAACTGCCGGCGCAGCATGAGCGACGGCATCATGCTTGATGACGGCGAGTTGGACGTGCTTGTGCCCGAGGAATGGGCCAACAAGAGTCTGCTGCACCCCGACTATGCGGACATGCACGGGGTCTGCGACGCGGCACAATGGCGCACATGGTCGATCGGAGAGCGCTCCGGCCTGTGGGCGTTCGCGGTGCTTGTCGAACAGAAGGGCCGCATCTGGAGTCGGCTGGAGGTGGAGCAGTTCGTTCGCGGCCGTGGCTGCCCGCCGCCCTCACGCTACCGATACTCACGCCCCAACTTCTCGCGCACAGACTTCGACTTCGACGAAGACCTGTTCAAGCACTGGTCTCAGCGTGCCAAGGCCGAACCAGGCATTTGGGGCCGTGTTCTGAGCCGCCTGCTGAAGGGCCCGGCTTCCGAGTGGTCTTCCTCGCTAAACGCAACGGTTTCCGAGAGCGGCAGTTCGTACAGCTACCAACTGCCTTGCGATCCGATCCCCGCTCAATGGGTCTACCGGCTCCGCAGCCTGCCGTGCCTCTCCGACACATTCGGTCACCCGCACGCGCCCGCCGAACTTCTGATCCGCACGCCCGAGACGGAGCCGCTGCTCGGGGTTGAGCCATTCGTGGCCGCCGACTTCGACCGAGAGGAGACGAAGCCGCTCCTGCTGCTGCTCGGGGCACGAGACACGCCCGCAGGCGCAGGCTCAATCCTCGATCGCATCCGCGCCCTCGCGGCGATTCCAGCGCCGCCGCTCAGTGAACTGGCCAAGTGGTACGACGCCCTCGACCGCGTTCTCGCTCGCCGTCGCCCCGACGACCTGACGGCGATTCAGGAGGCGTTCGCAGGCGAGCGTCTGATCTTCAGCGCCCAGAACGAATGGGTGAGCGTCGGCGAAGTGTTCCAGCGATTGAGCGATGACGATCCGCCCGATCTGCCCGTCCTGCACGGCGAGTTCGCCACACTCGCCATGTGGGCGG
The DNA here is from genome assembly GCA_964588585.1 of uncultured Phycisphaeraceae bacterium. Taxonomy (GTDB): domain Bacteria; phylum Planctomycetota; class Phycisphaerae; order Phycisphaerales; family UBA1924; genus JAEUIX01. The sequence continues at coordinate 68,819 of CAZPPX010000001.1, read as the reverse complement.
TCATGGGCGTTGCTGAACACCCGTCTCCAGACCTCCTGATCGAATACCTGAAGGGCTGGGAGTCAGGGCGCAAACTCGACGGCGCGGAACTCAAGCGCCTGCGCTCGATCCTGCCGCAGATGCCCAGCCGCATCTGGCAGGAATGCGAACACTGGCTGAGCCTCGACGGGTCGTGGATGCCGACCACGTTCTTCGATCTGGCGCTGTTCGACGATGCCTCAATCCGCGTCCGAGAGTTGTTCCCGGCCGTGAAGCAGCGCACGGCAGATTGCCGGTCGCTGTCGTCCGACGCCCGCCACCTGCCGACGCTGGCCAAGCTCCGCGACCTGGGGCAGTCGCTCGACTTCCGCCTGAGTCGCAAGCAGGCCGATCTGCCTCCGGTCGTGCCGAAGGCATGGATGCGGGTGCTGGGGAGCGCATTCGCACGGATCGAACTCCCGGACGGCCCCCAGCAGGCCGCCATCCGCGAATCCGGCCGCAGGCTGGCGACCACGCAGTGGCAGCCTTTCCGCGTCCTTGGCGTCACGCCGTACCTCGACGGCACACCCGCAGGGCAGGACCACGAGCCCGAAGTGCTGTGGGATGACCACACGCTTTTCGTGCGCCAGGCAACGGTTGCCAAGATTCTTGACCCAGTCGTGGCCGAGGTCGGCCGCTACTTTCCGGGCGAAGCCTTCCAGAAGGCCATTCGCTCCTGCGTAGAGAGGGACGAGGCGTTCGTTGCTGAGTATCTCGCGGGCCAGTTCGCGCTGGCGGACAAGGTCATCGAACCGCCCCCGGACGCGCACGAGCCCGTTGACGAGGATGGAACTGATGCCCCCGCCGATGACGCTCCATCCGGCGATGGGGAGCAGCCGACCGCCGACGCACCTCCCGAGAAAGCGCCGCCGGATGCGCCAGCCCCAACCGCTGAGGAACCGACGGCTGATCCCACGGAGCCGGAGCCGCCCCCCGAGCCCGAGGGCGCGCCGGAGCCGTCGCGCCAGCAGCGTGATCGCAAGCCCCGCGATGTGGACGAGAACCCTCCGCTGATCGCCAAGTTCGCAGTCTCGCGTGGCTTCCGCTGGGATGGTGCCCGCGATGCCTACGTCCACGCCGACGGCACGCAGATGGTCAAGGCCGAGGGCTTGTTCCCGTGGGAGCACCGTCACGGCGAGCGCATGCTGTGCCGCTACTGGCCATCGGAGCAGTGCCTGACGAAGGGCGGCATTGAACTCGGAGCCGACCTCTGGGAACTGATCCGCAAGTCCCCGGACACGACGGCGCTCGTGCTTCTCGGCGAGGACAGCCGCCCGCTGTCGCTCCGCGGGTCTGAGATCGTGAAGATGATTCAGGGTGGCGCCGTGACTCTTTTCCCCGCGAAGTACCGCATCCGCAAGGAGGGAACCTCGCAGTGAAGAACAAGGCGTCCAAACCCGACGCGAAGCCCGCGGCCAACCCTGCTCCTGTAGAGGCCGCGCCGCACCCGTCCCTCGCGCTGCGGGGACAGGAGATCATTCTGGTCCTAGACACCAATGTCTTCATGGCTCATGTGTTCAACCCAGACCTCTTGGACAGAGTTGACGGCCTCAAGGACTCGCTTGGCAAGCTCGTTGCAGTGTTCCCCGAGGTGGTGGAGAAGGAGTGCAAGGAGCACTTCATCAACTCTGTTCGTGTGAAGTCCCAGTCGGTTGAACCACACGGCATCCGTGATGAGCTCGCGAAGGTGACCAAGCACATCGACGGCGTGGTGCGGAAGGCACACGAGGCGTGGCTGGACCGGGTCCTCAAGAGCATGTCCCGATTGGAGGCATCGCCTGCGGTTCTTCGCGGCGCGATGGACCGTGCGATCTCCAAGAGGCCACCCTGTCATGAGCGGGAGGAGTTCAGGGACGCCGCGTTGTGGGAGACGGTGCTCTCGCTCGCTGGCAAGGGAAAGACCGTCATCTTTGTCACCAACAACACAAAAGACTTCCCATTCGGGGAGAACAAGAACCTCGATGGTGAGGCGCTCGCGCACAACGTTCGGCACTTCCGCACCTTCAAAGAGCTGGCCGATTGGCTCGTTCCACTCAAGGCCGAGCTTGAGCAGGCGGCGCTTCAGGAGGAGGGACCCGAGCTGCCGCCAGAGGGCGATTTCGCCGCCTACTACGCCGCCCTCGATTTGGAAGACTCAACACGACAGGCTCTCGAAGACGAACTTCCCGAACACCTGATGGGTGTCACGGAGTACTTCGATTCCGACGCGGAGGTATTCGATCTGGAGCGAGAGGACTTCGACATCTCGGAAGTTGACACAGGTGTTCCTGCCTTCTTCCAGTACATCGTCGAGGAAAAGTGGACATTCTCCGTCTCATTTGGCCTAAGCGGCAGCTTTCACGCTGGGGGCAGCGATGGCGTTGACCTTCACGCGAGCGGACACGGCGAAGCTAGGGGAACGGCACAGCTACGACGCGACATCACCATCACGGACGGAGAGGTTCAAGAGAAGGTTACGATCGAGAAGATCGACCTTGACTACGACGACGAGTGGAATCCCTACGACGCATACGCGTCCGACCAAGACTAACCGGCACTGCCGGTAGAGAGCGATTCGTTCAGCATGCCAGAAGAAAAGCCCAGACCGACTGCCCGCAAGAAGCTGATCGAGGTCGCCCTCCCTCTGAGGGCGATCAACGAGGAGTCCGCGCGCCGCAAGCGCAAGTCTCCTGGCGGGTATCCCACTACGTTGCACAAGTGGTGGGCGCAACGCCCGCTCGCGGCGTGCCGGGCGGTGCTGTTTTCATCGATGGTGGATGACCCTTCAAGCGATCCACAGTATCGCAAGCCCGATGGCTCCGTGGACGAAGATCGGGCGGCGCTGAAGCGGGCGCAACTCTTCAACTTGATAGAAGATCTGGTCAAGTGGGAGAACTCAACCGAACCAAGGGTGATCGATGCCGCACGAGCGGAAATTGCTCGATGCGTGGCGAGCAGGAAGATCGAACTCGGGGAGTTGACGAAGGACACGGTGATCTTCGGCGCTGCCTCGCTGAAGGGCAAGCCGCATCCGAAGGGGCCGATTCCAGGCGAGCGAGGTGTCGCAACGGCCTATGAGGTTCAACTTGCGCGGGCGCGGCCCGAAGAGGTGAACGCATTTCTCGCCGAGTTTGCCCCTCCAGTCCTCGATCCCTTCTGTGGAGGCGGTTCTATCCCGCTTGAGGCTCAGCGGCTGGGGCTGCGGGCCTTTGGGTCGGACCTAAACCCGGTGCCAGTGCTCATCACCAAGGCGCTGATCGAGCTACCCGCCAAGTTTGCCAACGTGCCGCCAGTGAACCCAGAGTCTCGCGGCGTTGTTCGCAAGGCTGCTGCCGGGGACAATGGCAAGCGGAGTGCCACGCAGGGGCAACTCGGAACGACACAGTGGAAGGGTGCGACGGGGTTGGCTGAGGATGTGCGGTACTACGGTCGCTGGATGAGGGATGAGGCACAGAAGCGCATCTCCCACCTTTACCCAACGGTCACCGTCACCGAGGCGATGGTCCGCCATCGAAGCGATTTGAAGGACTATGTTGGGCAGTCACTCACGATAATCGCGTGGCTTTGGGCGAGGACCATACCCAGTCCAAACCCGGCCGCAGCACGAGCGCACGTTCCGCTCGTGAGGTCATACTGGCTCTCGACCAAGGAGGGCAAGAAAGCGTGGATCGAACCTGCGATATCTCCCGACGGTAAGTCGTACCGATTCGAAGTGAAGACAGGCACGCCGACAGCGGAACAAAAAAGGGCCATTGACGCGGGCACAAAGACGGGGCGCGGATGCAAGTTCAGGTGTTTGCTGTCGGACACACCGATTCCCGAACAGCACATCAAGGAAGGTGCAAGGGCGGGCGATCTGCGGTCACGTCTCATGGCGATGGTTGCGGAGGGAACAAGGGGCCGCGTGTACCTGTCACCGACACCGGAGCATGAGGAGATTGCGGCGAAAGCAGACCCTGGGGATGCTGTCGGCAGTATTCATGTGCCTCTCGCCAATGACCCGCGCAACCTTTGGTGCCTCAAGTATGGCCTTGAGCACTTTGATGATCTCTTCACACCTCGACAACTCGTCAGCCTCACGACGTTCAGCGACCTTGTGAAGGATGCCCGGGGGCGGATGCTCGCCGACGGCGGCACAACCGAGTACGCGGACGCGGTGGCAACGTATCTGGCATTCGCTCTCAGCCGCGCTATCGACTACAACTCGACCCTCTCCAGTTGGCGGCCCAAGGACAACGCCATGCGCTCCACGCTTGCCAAGCAGGCTCTGCCGATGGTGTGGGACTACGCCGAGGCAAATCCATTCGCTTCATCGAGCAGCGGTTTTGAGGACTGCGCGGATGTGGTTGCAGACTGCTTGCCGCTCCTGCCCTGCCAACCTCCGGGTGACGCCTGTCAGCGAGACGCGGCACGATCCGAGGCAGACGGCATTCCAGTTATCTGCACAGATCCTCCCTATTACGACAACATCGGCTACGCCGATCTATCAGACTTCTTTTACCCGTGGCTGCGCAGGACTCTCGGCGGCGTGTACCCCTCGCTGTTTCGCACAGTTGTAACGCCGAAGGCTGAAGAGCTCATCGCATCGCCCTACAGGCACGAGGGGAGCAAACAAAAGGCTATGGAGTTCTTTGAGAAGGGCTTTGGGGCAGCGTTTTCCCGCGCCCAGTCAATTCAGAACTCCGACTACCCGCTTACGGTGTTCTACGCATTCAAGCAGGCCGAGACAGACGACCACGAGGACGATGAGGACGACGCAGAATCTGCTACCGCGTCAACCGGATGGGAGACAATGCTTGAGGGCCTCATGCATGCGGGACTCTCGGTCACCGGCACATGGCCGATGCGGACTGAAGGGGACAACCGGCAGGTGGGCAACGATGCCAACGCGCTGGCGAGTTCGATCGTTCTCGTTTGTCACCCGCGTCTCTCGGACGCCCCGATGGCCGGTCGCAAGGAGTTCATTTCAGCACTCAAGCGCGAGCTGCCCTCGGCCCTGCGCGACTTGCAATCCGGGAATATCGCTCCTGTGGACCTCGCCCAGGCCGCCATCGGCCCTGGCATGGCGGTCTTCAGCCGCTATGCCAAAGTGCTGGAAACCAACGGCGCCCGCATGGGCGTTCGCACTGCGCTGGCCTTGATCAACCAGGTGCTTGATGAGGTGCTCGCAGAGCAGGAAGGCGAGTACGACGCTGACACGCGATGGTCAATTAAGTGGTTCGAGCAGTTCGCACACGCAGAGGGTCCATACGGCGACGCCGAGACGTTGTGCAAGGCGATCGCAGTCGGCATCAATGGTCTCGTGGATACGGGGATTGTCATTGCCAAGGGCGGAAAGGTACGACTTCTCAAACGCGCAGAACTCATGGACGGCAAGCCGGAAACATGGGACCCGGCCGAGGACACTGACATCTGCCACTGGGAGGTCTGTCAGTACCTTATTCAGCGGTTGGAGTCCGGCGGCGAGCAATCTGCTGGTGATCTGCTGCGACAGGTCAACGCTCGGTACGCGGGCGCGTCTGACGTGGCCCGGGACCTGGCTTACCGACTCTACACGCTCTGCGAGCGAAAGAAGTGGGCACAGGATGCGATTGCCTACAACACCCTGATCGTGGCCTGGCCGGAAATGCAGAAGTTGGCGGCGAAGGGTCCCGCCGCGCCCGAAGGTAGTCTGTACGCCCGATGATGAGAGGAACGCATGGCAGTATCGAACAGAGATCGGGTTGGGCGTGCGATGGACCTGCTCCGCGAGGGGCTGCTGCCGTTCGTCGAGCGTGAACTAAAGGCCAAGCACGGCGACGCCTGGTTTGAGCAGGCCCGTCAGGCGCTCGGCACCGACACGCAGGCTGCCCGCTCGGCCACGACACCGGCTGCGCTGGATGTAGCCAACCTGCTGTCCATCCTCGTGGGTCACTGGCAGTATGTGTTTCGGTACAAGCTCGGCAAGACCGAGCGGGGGCTCGTGGGTGAACTCCAGGAGGTCCGTGTCGATTGGGCGCACCAGAAGCCGTTCGGCCTCGACGACACCAACCGGGCGCTCGACAGCACGAAGCGGCTCCTGCTGGCGGTGAACGCCCCCCAGGCCGACGAGGTCGATCGGCAGTTGCAGGAGGTTCTGCGCCAGAAGTTCGATGACATGACGAAGCGTGAGTCCAAGAAGGCGGCTGCGACCTCGGTCGAGGGCAAGTTCACCACGGGTTTGCCTGGCTGGCGCGAGGTCATCACGCCACACGCCGACGTTGCGGGCGGAAACTACCTCCTCGCCGAGTTCGCAGCGGACCTCTGGCAGGTCTATCAGGACCAGTTCGATAAGGAACACCGCGCCCCCGCCGAGTACACCGACCCGGTCGAGTTCTTTCGTCGGACGTACCTCACCGAGGGGCTGGCCGATCTGCTGACGCTCGGCATTAAACGGATCTGCGGCCAGACCGCCGACCCAGTCGTGAAGCTCCAGACCAACTTCGGTGGCGGCAAGACCCACTCGATGCTGGGCCTGTTCCACCTGTTCAGCGGCGTGGCGCCTGCACGGTTGGCGGGCATCGAGCCGCTCATGAAGAAGGTCGGCGTCGGCAGCCTTCCGAAGGTGCATCGCGCCGTGCTTGTCGGCAACAAACTTTCGCTCACCGGCTTCAAGAAGCCCGATGGGATCACGGTCCGCACGCTTTGGGGAGAACTCGCGTGGCAACTCGGGCATTCTGTTGGAAAGGCGAAGGAGGCCTACGAGATCGTCCGGGCGGACGATGAGCAGGGTGTCTGCCCCGGTGGCCTCGTCACGCTTCTCCGGAAGTTCAGCCCTTGCATCGTGCTCATCGACGAGTGGGTGGCGTTTGTCCGCCAGGTCTACGGCACGCCCGGGTTGGCCGCGGGCAGCTTCGATGCCAACATCACCTTCGCTCAGTCGCTGACGGAGGCATTCAAGGCCGCACCGGGATCGTTCCTGGTCGGGTCGCTCCCTTCATCGGACATCGAGATTGGCGGGGACGGTGGACGCGAAGCCTTGAAGCGGCTGGAGAACACGTTCGACCGCGTGCAGAGCACATGGCGGCCGGCGACGACAGACGAGTGCTTCGAGATCGTGCGCCGCCGACTGTTTCAGCCGATGGAGGCGGATCGGTTTGCGGCCCGTGATGCGGTTGCCCGCGCCTTCGCCGAGATGTACCGGCAAGCGGGGAGCGAGTTCCCGGTTGAGTGCAAGGAGGCTGACTACGAGCGCCGCATTCAAAACTCGTATCCGGTCCACCCCGAGTTGTTCGACCGCCTGTTCCAGGATTGGGCCACGCTGGATCGCTTCCAGAAGACCCGTGGTGTTCTGCGCTTGATGGCGTCGGTCATCCACTCGCTGTGGGAGCGACAGGACGGCAATCTGCTCATCATGCCAGCGACGATCCCGATGGACGACCCGCCGGTGCGCGATGAACTCACGCGGTACATGGATGACCCTTGGACGCCCGTCATCGAGAAGGATGTAGACGGGCCGAACTCCCTGCCCCTCCGGATCGACCGGGAGAACCCATCGTTCGGACGTGTCTCGGCAGCCCGCCGTGTCGCTCGCACGTTGTACCTGGGTTCTGCCCCCACCGCGACCTCGCAGAACAGGGGTATCGACGATCGGCGGATCAAACTCGGATGCGTCCAACCCGGCGAGAACTCTGCGGCGTTCGGTGATGCACTCCGTCGTTTGTCCGATCAGGCCACGCACGTTTACGTCGATCAGAGCCGCTACTGGCTCGCCACCCAGCCCAGCGTGGCTCGGTTGGCTCAAGACCGCGCTGCCCAGTTGGATCGCAAGGTCGATGAAGTTCACGCCGAGATCGTCCGTCGCATTCGTGAAGAGCAGAACACCCGTGGCGAGTTCGTGAAGGTGTACCCGTGCCCCGTGAGCGGCGCGGACGTTCCGGACGAGCAGGAGACACGCCTCGTCATCCTTGCTCCCGAACAAACGCACACCGCGAAGGCCACGGACAGTCCGGCGATGGTCGCTGCGAAGGCGATGCTGGAGCAGCGCGGCTCAAGCCCCCGCTTGTACCGGAACACACTGGTGTTCCTCGTGCCCGACAAGACCCGGCTGGCGGAACTTGAGCAGGCCGCTCGGCAGTTCCTGGCATGGCAGTCCATCCACGAGGAGGCGGAGACGCTCAACCTCGACGCATTCCAGCGCAAGCAGGCGAACTCGAAGACCAACGAGGCTGACGACACCGTCAAACAGCGCATCCCCGAGACGTTCCAGTGGATGCTTGTCCCGAGCCAGCCCACGACTCAGGCACCGATCGAATGGGGCGAGGTCCGGCTTCAGGGAGCGGACAAGCTCGCCCCTCGGGCGTCCAAGAAACTCATCAACGATGGCGGCCTCGCCAACAGGTACGCGGGCACGCTGCTCCGGATGGAGCTTGATCGCGTCCCGCTGTGGCGCGGTGACTCCGTCTCCGTGAAGCAGTTGGTGGATGACTTCGCTCAATACCTGTATCTGCCTCGGTTGAAGTCTCCGCAGGTCCTGCTGGACGCCGTGCGAGATGGGGTGAGCCGTTTGACGTGGCAGAGCGAGGGCTTTGCTTACGCCGACTTCTTCGATGACAAGAAGAAGCGGTTCGTCGGCCTGCGGACGGCGAACATCGACAACGTCGTGGCAGATGGCCGGAGCGTCGTGGTGAAGCCCGATGTGGCGAGTCGGCAACAGACCGCGGATGCCGCACCGACTCCTGGTAATGGTGCAAGCGGATCGTCACCACACGGCGGATCGACGCCGCAGCCGGGCACGCCCGCCGGTGGACAAGCCCCCGCTCCGGGCGGTGGCAAGCCCGCTGGATCAGAGCCGCCCACACGGTTCTTTGGCGTGGTCGAGGTCGATGCCACCCGCTTGGGCCGCGACGCAGGGCGGATCGCGCAGGAGGTGCTCGCGCATCTCACGGGGCTGAAGGATGCGAACGTGACGGTCACGCTTGAGATTCAGGCCGAGGTGGCCGACGGCATCGACCAACCCATCGTGCGCGCTGTGACAGAAAACTGCCGCGTGCTCAAGTTCAAGAGCCACGGCTTCGAACAGGCGTAGACAGGACTCGTTTCAGTGGCCAGCGAGTAGTGGTAGCGACTCGAACTCTTCCTTGGCCGTGTTCTCGTCTGCCACATTGATCACGCGGCCGACCTCGGCCAAGACGCCAAGCGCCCGTTGCACGTCCGAGTCCGCACGGTTCTCGTCCGTGACATGCACCAGCGCCGTAACGTCGGCCTTGTCCGCGATGATTCCGGCCTTCAGTACATGCTCGAACATCCAAGCGGAGGATCGCGAGTTCTTCTCGAGGAGCTTCTTCCGCTTTGGCACTGACACCTGTTGGTAGAGCCGCTTCAAGGTTCCATTCTTGTAGGCGTAGCTGAATTCGTAGCGCTCTTCGACGCCACCAACGCGGCAAGCCACCTGGTAGTGGGGTTTGAAATTCTGGTCCAAGTACAGGCCCGCGTTGCCGATGAGTCTCTCGCAGATCTGATTCAACGTCGGGTCGCGTGCTTCCTCCAACGCCTGATCCTCGACGAGTGAAGCGTACAGGTTGTCCGCGAGCGCGCCGATCGAATCCTCCTCCATCTCGTCCAGAACCTCGCCACCCTCGGCCAACAAGAAGTGGCCGCGGCTTGCGGCGATCAGCGACTCCATGAACGCCGCGTCGTTTCGATCGATGGGCGCGCCCGTCAGCGGGTGAGTGGGATGGTCGGCGTCCAGATAGGAACGCCAGAATTTGATCCATTGCCGGTACGCTCCGTCCGCGCCGACGAAGGGGGGAATCGAGCGACCATCAATCTCGCCTGGTCGGTCGGGCTTCTCCGCAAGGAAACGTGCGGCCACCTCCCCGCCTGGCATCCAGACGATCACCCCGATGTTTCGGGGCTCGAAACGGTGCATGTCCGGGATGTGCTTGGCGAGCAGGTAGCTAGCTGACATTGAAAAGACTCCACTGGGCGATACCCGGGAACGAGGCTTGGTGAGCCTGGATGATCTGTCGGATGTTGCTCCTTCTGGCCTTGAGGAACGAGGCAAGCGCAGTCGCTTCGTCCCCCGAGCAGCCCAAGTCCGTGGCAGCCGTGGCGAGGTCATCGATCATGAAGTCGGGAATCTGCTCAATCCGGCCCAGCCACTTCTGCATGTGCTGGTCGGTGGTGAGGTGAGCCAGCAGGCACTGGCCACCAATGCCGATTGTAGCGCCGACGCCCGCGAGGTGCTGTGCCGCCTGTCCCGCCGTCGTTCCCAGCAGTGCGTGGCTGTGATCGAAGACGGTCAGGCGGGGGTGCCCGGTAGTGTCGAGATTCAGGTTGCCCGCGTGGCGGTCCCCGTTGAGGACCAGGATGTCGAAGAGGATCAGGCCGGTGCAGAGGTCGGGTAGGAGGCGCACGCACTCGACGGGGTTCACGGGTGGCAGCGCAACGCCTTGCAGGTTGAAGTCGAGAGAGGAAAAGGCCTTCACTGGTTGCGGCCGGTCTGGCTGCTTGACGGGCAGTTCGATGATCGTGTAGGGAGGCACCGGGAGTCCAAGGACTCGCCCCAAGTCGGCGCACACGACCTCATTGGCCAAGCAGTAGGGCGCGCTTGGCCCGCTCGTCTTGGCGACTCCGGAAAGTGTCACGAACATCGCGCCTGTGGCCCCGATGCCGACCTGTTTGCCTTCGCTCAGGAGCCGATGAGTCAGGATCGCCATGCAGGAGCCTCCACGCTTCGGTAGGGTATTCGCTCGGCCCAAACCATGCCGGTGGGACCCAGGCTGTGGCCGCCAGCGTGCCGCACAGAGGGTCCGCCGGACCCGTTAACCAGAGAACGACCGCCCGGAACCCCCTTGGCGGCCTAGATTCGACGGTTTGAACCCGTTACGATCGGGGAGCTTCAAGGGCCGCGTCCAAAAGACGCGGCCCTGTTTGTTTACAGGGGCTGCCACATTCCGGCCGTGCGTACCTGCCCCGATTCCCACGGGAATCCGGGACTTTCGGGCACCGGGCCACGTGACGACGGCGCTCTCGGGTTCCGGGCTTGGCCGAAGGCCGCTGTCCGAAACGGCCCGCTGACGCTTCATTTCGTCGCCAGACTCTCGGCTCTCGCGTGAGAGTGGGCGGATTGGTTTACAGAAGGGTTGTGCGTAGACCCGAATATCCCCGCAGTTCGCAGCCCGACCCCGAGCGTCAACGCACCGACTGTTCTCCGGCGAGAATCCGATCGAGCCAGGCAACGTCCCAGATCCGATCGGCGATGCGGCGATAGAGGGCCTGACGTGCGTCAAGGTCGGCCTTCTTGAACTGGCCGTGTGCCCGGAACGGGAGGTCCTGATCCTTCACGAATCGGACAAACCCAGGATTGTGCTCATACGCGCGAGGGTGCAGGGTCTTGGCGAGCGGGTTCTGTCCGAAATAGTGCTCGAGCTTGTCGGCGTATGGCGTGTCGCCGTACGAGGCGTTGAACGATTTTGGAAGCAGGAGGAGCCCGCCGAACCTGTTGCGGTAGTCCTCGAAGTCGGACTTGTGCGGAAACTCCTCGCGGAAGTCCTCTGGGTGGTTGGGCCAGATGTGCTCGACCTCGTAGCCCTTCTTGCCGCGGAGCGTGATGTACTCGGCGTAGCGGGACTGGCCGCCAGAACTCACGTCGATGTGGTCGGCCATGCGTGCCAGCAGGCGTTTGATTGGCTTGTGGCTCCACTGATTGAGGTAGAAGCCGTCGAAGCCTGCCAACTTCTCTGGCTGCTCGTCGAGACGCTTGCGCAGCGCTACCGCGATCTCCTTCGGACTACCGCCTCGACGCGGTGGATGCCTACGAGCGGAAGCTTGTGAAGCAGATCGAGGTCGCGGCGGCGACGGTGGAGAGTGCACACAACCGGCCATTCGTTCGGCTCGTCTCCGTGCAGAACCGCCGGAACGTCATCACCGCCAAGGTCGAGCTCGATATGGACACGCTCCACGGCGTTGAACGTCGGGAGGTGACTGTGCAGGACGGCGACGATTTGGAGCAGACAACTCGCCGGGCGATGTACGCCAACTGCCGTGTCGGCGAGATCCGCGTGCAGGCGAGGAACGAGTTTCTGGAGCTGCGGTATCCGGGCGGGGAGAAGTACCTGAAGCCGGGCGAGTCGTGGGGCGATGTGGATGCCACCAGCGTCCAGCGCGAGATGATCAAACGCACGATCAAGGAGCACCTGGACAAGGAGAAGCGGCTCCGACCACAAGGCATCAAGGTGCTCAGTCTGTTCTTCATCGACGCCGTGGACAAGTACAGGCAGTACGATGCGGCCGCCAACCCGGTGAAGGGCGAGTATGCCAAGATCTTCGAGGAGGAGTACAAGCGCTGGGCCCGGCACCCCGACTACAACACGTTGTTCAACGAAGTGGACCTCGATCGCGCCGCCGAGGAGGTGCATGACGGGTACTTCTCGATCGACAAGAAGTCCGGACGCAGCGTGGACACCGAAGAAGGGAACCAGACCGGGCGCGACGCTGCGGAGCGGGCGTACAACCTGATCATGAAGGAGAAGGAGAAGCTCCTCGGCTTCGACACGCCGTTGAAGTTCATCTTCTCGCACTCGGCGCTGAGGGAGGGCTGGGACAACCCCAACGTGTTCCAGATCTGCTCGCTGAGGGATATCCGCACCGAACGGGAACGTCGGCAGACAATCGGGCGCGGCCTGCGTCTCTGCGTGAACCAGGATGGCCAGCGGCTCCGGGGCTTCGAGGTCAACACCCTCACGGTCATTGCCAATGAGAGCTACGAGGCCTTCGCCGACAATCTCCAGAAGGAGATCGAGGAGGACACGGGCATCCGGTTCGGCGTCGTCGAGCACCACCAGTTTGCCCAGGTGGGGGTGCCAACCGCAGACGGCGGCGTGCGGGCGATGGGCGTGGATCAGTCGAAGGTGGTCTGGGAACACCTCAAAGCCCAGGGTTACATCGACGCCCGAGGGAAGGTGCAGGATTCCCTGAAGCGGGCCATCAAGGACAAGACGCTCGTGCTGCCACCCGCGTTCGCCGAGCAGAAAGAGCAGGTCGCGGAGATCCTTCGCAGGTTCTCCGGGCGGCTGGAGATCAAGAACGCCGACGAGCGCCGGCAGGTGAAGACCCGCCGCGCCGTCCTCGACAGCGAGGAGTTCAAGGACCTCTGGAAGCGAATCAGGGACCAGACCACCTACCGCGTCCATTTTGACAATGAGAAGCTGATCCGGGACTGCACGAAGGCACTGAAGGATGCGCCGGCGATCCCCCGGACCCGGCTCCAGTGGAGGAAGGCCGACATCGCCATCGGCAAGGCGGGCGTCGAGGCGACGGAGAGCCAGGGCGCGACTGTGGTCGTCCTGAGCGAGGCCGACACCGCACGGGATGGAAGATCCCCGGGGCGTCGGAGGTCTTCGGCGGCGCCAAGGAGCCGCGCGAGGATTGGTGTGGTGAGCACGGCGTGCCGGAGTCTCGTTGCATGATCTGCCGCGGACTCAAGGCGAACGCTGTCCCACCCTCGCAACAGCGGAAGGGTGAGGCCACGACAAGCACCGGTCCTGCGGCGCCGGACGTTGAACAGGTCGGAACTAAGAAACGGCCCGCGGTGCAGCTGACGACGGGGGACACCGCTGCGCGGGCCGGGATCGAGATTCAGCCCGCCGCCGTAAAGCCAATGGACGAAGCGATCGAAGCCAACGCCGAGGTGTCGTTTGATCTCTCAAGGTACGCCCAGGTCGCCACGCGGCTGCCCGGAACGGTTGCGCTCATGCGTGCCCAGCCCGGCCAGCACGTGAAGCGCGGTGAGGTGCTTGCACTGGTCGACGCCGTCGAGGTCGGGCGGAGCAAAGCAGAGCTCCTCCAGGCCGCCGCGCAGGTCGTCAGCAGGCAGCGAGCGCTGGACCGCATCCGCAACTCAACCGAGGCCGGATTCCGCAACCAGGCAGACCTGGTGACGGCGGAGGCCGAACTCAAGGAGGCTTCGATTCGCCTGTTCAATGCGCGGCAGTCTCTGGTCAACCTTGGGCTGCCGGTACCCACCACGGCCGAGGGCGAGATTCCCGGGGAACGCGATGTACTAAACCTCGGGCTCCCCGAGCCGATCCTCGCGGAGCTCGACCCGTCGCGCACGTCGGGCAATCTGCTTCCGGTGCTGTCGCCCATCGGCGGGGTGGTGATCTCCCGGGCTGCGGTCGCAGGCGAGGTCGTTGAGTCCGGCAAGCCTCTGCTCGCCGTATCCGATACTTCCCGGCTGTGGGTGCACGCCGAGCTGACGCCCGCCCAGGCGACGAAGGCGCGCATTGGTCAGGCCCTGGAGTTCGTGACCGATGTCGCCGGCTCGACCCCGGTTGTTGGCAAGGTGATCTGGATCAGCCCGGAGGTCAACGAGAAGACAAGGACCATCCAGGTCCGCGCCGAGGTTGACAACAGCGCCGGCCACCTCTTTGCGCATTCCTTCGGCCGGGCCCGCATCATCGTGAGGTCGTCCCCATCGGCGGTCGTGGTGCCCGAGTCCGCCCTTCAGAAGGACGGCGAGTCGCACCTGGTCTTTGTCAAGCTCAACGACGAGGTCTTCCAGACGCGCGAGGTCCGCGTCGGCGGTCACGGAGGCGGCTGGGTCGAGATCGTGGCGGGTCTGCGGGCCGGCGAGCCTGTCGCCATCAAGGGCAGCTACGCGCTGGCGGCCCAACTCAACCGCGCCAAGCTCGGCGCCGGCTGCACCGACGACTGAACCTGGAGAAAGCCATGCTTAACTGGATCATCGACTGGTCGCTTCGGAACAGGTTCCTCGTCATCGTCGCCTCGCTGCTCTTCGCGGGCTTGGGCGTCATCGCGCTCAAGGACCTCGACATCGACGCATTCCCCGACACCACGCCGGTACAGGTGCAGATCAACACGGTGGCCCCGTCCCTGGGGCCCGAGGAGGTCGAGCGTCAGATCTCGTTCCCGGTGGAGCAGGCGCTCGGGGGACTGCCACGCCTCCTAAACGTACGGAGCGTGTCAAAGTTCGGGTTTTCCCAGGTTGTTGTGACTTTCGACGATGGGATGTCGATTTTCCTGGCGCGGCAGCTCGTCGCGGAGCGGCTGAACTCGGTAGAGATCCCCGAGGGAATCTCACGGCCGCAGATGGGCCCCATTGCCACTGGTCTTGGAGAGGTGTTCCACTACGTGGTGTCGAGTGAAACGATCGACCTCACCGAACTGCGGACCATCCACGATTGGACTGTCAAGCCCGCGCTACGGACGGTGCCCGGCGTCGCAGAGGTCAACAGCTGGGGCGGTTTCGAGAAGCAGTTCCAGGTCCGGATCGACCCGGACCGGCTGGTCAAGTACGACGTAGCCTTCGACGAGGTCACCGAGGCGATCCGGCGCAACAACGCGAACGTTGGCGGCGGCAATATCGCCCGCGCGGGCGGGAGCCTGCTTGTCCAGGGGCTGGGCAGGGTCGGTTCGCTCGACGAGATCAGCAACATCCCCATCACCGCCCGGGGCGGCGTGCCCATCCGCGTCGCGGACGTGGCTGAGGTGAATACCGGTGCGGAGATCCGCCGGGGCGCGGTGACCTACGACGGCAAGGGCGAGGCCATCCTGGGCCTGGGCTTTATGCTCATGGGCGAGAACAGCCACGACGTCACCTCGCGGCTGCGCGACAAGCTCGCGGAGATCAGGCCCTTCCTCCCCGCGGGGGTCACCGTGGACATCGTCTACGACCGGACGGAACTGGTTGATCAAGTCATTGACACCGTTCGGAAGAACCTGTTCGAGGGCGGTCTTCTGGTGATCGCGGTGCTGTTCGTGTTCCTGGGCAACCTGCGGGCCGGGCTCATCGTGGCCTCGGCTATTCCCCTTTCCATGCTCTTCGCGTTCGACTCGATGTTGCGGTTCGGCATCTCCGGCAGCCTTCTGAGCCTCGGAGCCATCGACTTCGGACTCGTCGTGGATAGCTCGGTCATCATGATCGAGAACACGATGCGCCACCTGGCTCACGACCAGTCGAGCCGGCGCAAGATCGACATCGTGCGGGACGCGGCCATCGAGGTCCGCAAGCCGACCATGTTCGGCGAGTTGATCATCATCATCGTGTTCCTGCCCATCCTGACCCTGGAGGGGGTCGAGGGCAAGATGTTCAAGCCGATGGCGCTGACCTTCATTTTCGCGCTCGTCGGCTCGCTAGTGCTGTCCCTCACGCTGATGCCCGTGCTGGCCAGCCTGCTGCTGCCTAGGAAGGTTCAAGAACGAGAGCCGCTGGTCGTGCGCATGGCGCACACGGTCTATGCGCCACTGCTCCGGATGGCGCAACGTTCTCGGCTGGTCGTGATCGGCTTGGCCCTGGCGCTCCTGGCGGTCACCGTCATGGGCATCCGCGGCCTAGGAGCCGAGTTCGTGCCCAAGCTGGGCGAGGGTTCCATCGTCGCCAACACCATCCGCCTCGCGGGCACGGACATCGACGAGTCGATCCGAATGAACACGGTGATGGAGAAGGAAATCCTCCGCCAGTTTCCCGACGAGGTCGAGCACGTCTGGAGCCGCATCGGGACCGCGGAGGTAGCAACCGATCCGATGGGCGTCGAGCTCACCGACATCTTCATGACTCTGCGACCGCGGTCGCAGTGGAAGCGCGCCGCCACGCGCGAGGAGCTGGTCCGCGAGATGGACCACGCCCTGCGGGATCTCCCGGGACAGCGCGTCGCCTTCACGCAGCCCATCGAGATGCGGATGAACGAGATGTCGGCGGGCATCAAGGCCGATGTCGGCATCAAGCTCTACGGCGACGACCTCTCGGTCCTTACCAACAAGTCGGGCGAGATCGCGGCCGTGCTAGAGGGCATCAAGGGCGCGACAGATGTCAGCGTGGAGCAGCTCACCGGCCAGCCCGTGCTGCAGGTGCGCGTCCTCCCCGATGCGATCGCCCGCTACGGAATCCCCGCAAGCGACGTCCTGGAGCTGGTGGAGTCGCTTGGGACGATGGAGCTGGGAACCGTTGTCGAAGGTCAGCTCCGGTTCCCGCTCGTCTCCCGGCTCCCCGACCGCCTGCGTTCAAGCCCGGAAGCGATCGGATCGGTCCTCATCACGGCCCCCAACGGGGAACGCGTGCCGCTTTCTAAGCTGGCATCGATTAAGGAGACCGAAGGTCCCTCGACCATCACGCGCGAGTGGGGCCAGCGGCGATCGACGATCCAGGCCAACGTCCGCGGACGTGATATCGGGTCATTCGTCGCCGAGGCGCAAGCGGCCATTGCGGCGGATGTGCAACTTCCTCCTGGACGGTACCGGCTGGAATGGGGTGGGCAGTTTGAGAACCTGCAGCGGGCCCAGACACGCTTGGCGGTCGTGGTGCCCGTGGCTCTCCTTCTGATCTTCCTGCTGCTGTATCTGTCGTTCAAGTCAACCCGCCTGGCGTTGCTGGTCTACACCGGTGTGCCATTCGCGGTCGTGGGTGGTGTGGCCTTCCTCTGGGCACGCGGTCTGCCGTTTTCCATCTCCGCCGGCGTCGGCTTCATTGCTCTTTCCGGAGTGGCGGTCCTGAACGGCCTGGTCATGGTGACCTTCATCCGCCAGCTGCGCCGGCGCGGGCTGGGCCTCCAGCAGGCCGTCTTCGAGGGATGCATGGTCCGCCTCCGGCCCGTGCTGATGACCGCGACGGTTGCCGCGCTGGGCTTCATCCCGATGGCCTTGGCGACCGGTGTGGGCGCCGAGGTGCAGCGGCCGCTGGCCACGGTGGTCATCGGAGGCGTTATTAGCAGCACCATCCTCACCCTCTTGGTGTTGCCCATCCTCTACCCCTGGTTCGAGCCCAAGGGCGACGCGGAAGTGGTGGATCAGGAAGAACAAAGTGCCGGGCCGGGACACGATCCCGCGCGCGCAGCCCCTGGCGCACATGCCGAGTCAACGAACGGTCTCGTCGCCGCACCGAATGTTAAGCCGGCGACCGTTTGAGTATCCAAGTCAGGAGTATCCCAGTGAAGAGCCTGTCCATCGTTCGCGCAGTCATCCTCTCAGCCTGTCTCCTCGGTGTTGCCGGCTGCGAAAAGAAGAACGAGTCCGCTTCAAAGACCGCACCGGCCGGCACGCCCACCGCTTCCGAGGCCGACTGGTGCGCCGAGCACGGAGTGCCCGAGTCCATCTGCACCCGCTGCAACCCCAAACTCGTCGCCGAGTTCAAGCAGAAGGGTGACTGGTGCAAGGAGCACAACCTGCCTGAGTCCCAGTGCATCGATTGCAACCCGGACCTCAAAGAGAAGTTCGAGGCGATGAAACCCAAGAGCGGTAAGTAGCCGAGCGGAGGTAGATCATGAGGCACCACTTCGGGATCGAAAGCGTGGCGGTCGTCATCCTCTCGGTTGTGCTTGGAGGCTGCGCCTGCCGTGGGACGGACCTCATCGCGGCCGGATGGCTGACAGCTGAGCCTCGCATCGATCGTTTGCTGCGCGATCCGCCAGCGGTTTGTGACGACGAGGGATACCTCACGGTCTCGGGCCGTCTGGTGTCTGGCAAAAGGGCCGCACCGGGCAGCTACGTCGAAATCGCGGTGATCGATCCATCCGGCACCGTGGTCGGCGGTGCTCGTCTCGTCTACATGAGCACGCCCGTGTCCACGGGTGACGGCGTCGGGTTCGTTGCCGGCAGCTATCGACGGGGTGGAAGTCGGCACAGCCATTACGACGTCTATTCAGCGAGGTTCCACGGACTGCCGCCAGCCGGGTCGGTCGTCAAGGTCCGCCACGAGCCCGGTTCCGCGGACAACACGACGCCCGCAACCACAGTCGGAGGCTCGAGCTAGACCCCATGCGCGGGCATGCATGCGCGTAACGTCGGCCTACTACGCGGTGTTGAGCATCGCCTCGTGGAGGCAAAGGACCCGTCGAACAACACATGAGCAATCGATCAACCTACACAATCCTGGCGATGGACTGCCCCACCGAGGAGGCGGTGATCCGCAATGGCCTCCGCAACATCCCAGGCGTCGAATCGCTGACCTTCGATCTCTTCAACCGGCGGCTGACGGTCGCGCACTCGCTCGCCGACGATGAGCCGATCGTCGCGGCCCTGCGGCGCGTGGGCATGCCGCCCTCGCAACCAGAAGAAGGGGCCGTGGGTCCGGTCTGGCCCGAGGTGGAGCGCCGCGCCACTGCGCCGGCGGTGACTCCCGCGGGTGAGCCCCTGAGGGTGCCCATCGCCTCGAGGGGCGAACTGGTCATGCTCGGCGTCTCCGGCGCGCTCGCCCTCGCGGCGGAAGTCGTCGCCTGGACGACCAAGGCCGAGCGTTCCTGGCCGGTCCTCATCATGAGCGCCGCCGCCGTGCTCCTGGGCGGGCTGCCCACGCTCCGCAAGGGTCTGATCGCCCTGCGGACCTTCACGCTCAACATCAACTTCCTGATGACCATCGCCGTCGCTGGCGCGTTCGCCATCGGCGAGTACCCCGAGGCCGCGGTGGTGGTGGTCCTGTTCGCGGTGGCGGAGATGATCGAGAAGTACTCGCTGGAGCGGGCCAGGAACGCGGTGCGGGCGCTCATGGAGATGGCTCCCGAGACCGCCTTCGTGAAGCAGGAGGGGAGAGCGGGGGGCAGCTCGTGGAAGGAGACGCCCGCTGGCGAGGTGCCCGTCGGTGCCGTCGTGCGGGTCCGGCCGGGCGAGCGGCTGCCGCTGGACGGCGTCGTGGTCGCCGGGGAGTCGGCGGTGAACCAGGCCCCCATTACCGGCGAGAGCGTGCCGGTGGACAAGGTGGCGGGCGACCGAGTCTTTGCCGGCACGATCAACCAGAGCGGCGTCCTGGAGTTCAAGGCCAGCGGGGGCCGCGACCAGACGACCCTGGCGCGGATCATCCGAACGGTGCAGGAAGCCCAGGCGGCCCGGGCCCCCACGCAGCGCTTCGTGGACCGTTTCGCCCGCGCCTACACGCCCGTCGTCTTCATCTTTGCCGTGCTGATCGCGCTCGTGCCGTGGCTGGTCTTCACGCAGCCGTTCTACCCCTGGCTCTACAAGGCGCTGGTCCTGCTGGTCATCGCCTGCCCGTGCGCCCTGGTCATCTCCACGCCGGTCACCGTCGTGAGCGGCCTGGCCGCCGCGGCCCGCCGGGGTATCCTTATCAAGGGCGGCGTCTATCTGGAGAACGGCCGTAGGCTCCGCGTCCTCGCGCTCGACAAGACTGGCACGATCACCGAGGGTCGCCCGCGGCTCACGGACGTGGTGCCGCTGGAGGGACATACACCGGAAGAAGTCCTGCGCTTCGCCGCGGCCCTCGACTCGTCATCGGACCACCCCGTGGCCCGCGCCGTCGTCGCGGGATGGGAGGAAAAGAGCGCGCGTCGCCCGGGCGGGCTTCTCCCCGTCGAGGGTTTCAAGTCGATCACCGGCCGGGGCGTCGAGGGCCGGATCGAGGGTGCGCGGTACTTCGTGGGCAACCCTCGCATGGCCACGGAGCGGGGGTTGATGACCCCCGCGGTCGAGGCTGAACTGAAGAAACTCGAAGCGCACGGGAAGACGGCGATCGTCGTGGCGCGGGAAGGGCCGCCGGGTGGGGGGGCGGCGCTCGGTGTGCTCGCCGTCGCCGACACGCCGCGGGAAACCAGCGTCGAGGCGGTGCGGGCTCTGCACGACCTGGGTGTGCGCACGGTGATGCTGAGCGGCGACAACCAGGCCACCGCCGACGCCATCGCGCGCGGGGTGGGCATCGACGATGCGCGCGGGGGCCTGCTCCCCGAAGACAAGATCGCCGCGATCGATGCCATGATCGGCGAGCACGGCCAGGACTCGGTCGGCATGGCCGGCGACGGGGTCAACGACGCCCCTGCCCTGGCTAAGGCCGGCATCGGCTTCGCGATGGGCGCGGCGGGGACCGACGTGGCCCTGGAGACGGCGGACGTGGCTTTGATGAAGGACGACCTTCGCGCCGTTCCCGAGTTCATCCGGCTCAGCCGCCGCACCTCTGCGATCCTGAAGCAGAACATCATCGTCTCGCTGGCCGCCAAGTTCGTGTTCTTCGTGCTCGCTCTTGTGGGGCTGGCATCCCTGTGGATGGCCGTCTTGGCGGACGTGGGGGCAACACTGCTGGTGATCGCGAACGGGCTTCGCGTGGCCAGACGGTCCAGTTGACGGAGAGGGCCGCACCGGCGCGGCAAGCGATAACGATGAATCCCCGCGCTGGTGAACGTGGAGCGGGCCTTGCGCAGCCAAGCGTCGAGGGTCGAGGGGGGCACATTGAGTGTGCGCGCCGCAGTGCTCCACGGTCTCGTGTAGAAGGCGATTGCAACCCTCTCGCACCTCCTGCGCGAGCGTTGCCATCACAACGCCAAGATCGTGCCACGGGTCGACATCGATAGCACCCCTTGACGGAGAAGCGTGTTGATGGTCGCAGAGCTGCTCTGTCGAGAGGCGTGCCCTGCGCCGGCGGTCATCCAAGATCTTCCACGCGCCCTGCCAACCAACGCTCTCGCTGAACGGTTCGGCCCGCCCGCGCTTGGCGTCGTACCGGGTCCAACCCTGAACGACCGCCAGCAATAGGTCTTGCTCGATGTCTTCGATCTGCTCGCGCTGCAGGCGACGGTGCAACTGGTATGCCTTGATGTGCGCGAGGGGGCGGGCGAATCCGAGGGCGCTGAAGTCTAGTGACATGGGGACGCCTTTCTGGCACGAAGCCACGGCGGAGCCCTGGGGTGCGACGGGCGACAAGCTCGCCGCGCACCCCGGGCGGGGTCTGGCCGGGAATGCGGTACACTCTGTGCGCGTGGCTGTCGGGCCGCGCTGTAGCGCATGGAGGCGAAATTGCAGTCTGCACAATCGTTTGTTCGCGAGCTCGTTGGGACGCTAGTGTCGAAGGGGTTTGACCCGGGTCCCATTGCCTTCAAGACGGCGGACGAGGCGGGCATCAGGCCTGTTAGGACCGGCTGCCTCAAGCCAGACGGCACACTTCACACATTTCGGGGTCAGCTCAACCGCAACGCCTTTCTCTGCGGATGCATCGAATTCACGGCCGCTGCGCCCGTCGAGCATCTCATCGTTGGATTTGGGTTCAAGCACGGCTCTACGACAGTCATCGAGCAGATGGCCCACGCCATCGGCACTGAGGGCGCGGTGAGCATCCCGGAGCACGTCTCGGCAGCGATCAGGGGATTCATCCAACAGGAGCACGCCAACGAGGTTCTGCTCTACCACAACCATCCGAGAAACCCGATCAACGTCGTCTTCGACAACACGCCGCTCCCGTCGGGCACCGATCGCCGGACGCTTGTGTGCTTCCACAGCGACCTGAAGGTCCTCGGAAAGGTCCTGATGGGGGGCGGGCGCGTGAAGTTCTACATTGGGGAGAACGGATTCGTCCAGGAGTTTCGAACCCCAGATATCCTGCCGCTGCTGACCCACCTAGGCCAATAGACGCGCAGCTAAGTAGGGGCTTGAGGCCCCGCGAAGGCACGGGCGGACGGTATAACACCTCTGGCGGAAACGTCCGCGATAGGAGAGTCAGGAATCGATGGAAGCGCCGCGCGGCGCGCGCGATGACCGCCTAGAGCGATCGCCGCCTGCGGATCGGCACATGGCCACAAGGGCCGCCCGGTTTCCTATAATGGTGCGATGCCCGGCACCTACTCCATCGGGGCGCTCGCGAAGGCCGCGGGCGTGCCCACCACCACGGTCCGCTTCTACGAGCGGCGCGGGCTGCTCGTCCCCGATACGCGGTCCAAGTCGGACTACCGCGTCTACGGCGAGTCGTCACTGGACCGCCTGCGGTTTATCCGCGCGGCGCAATCGACCGGGTTCACGCTTGAAGACATTGCGGCGCTCCTGGAGCTGCGCGACAACGCCGGAACGGGGCAATGCAAGACCGAGGTGCGAGCGATGATCGACAAGCGGCTCGCCGATGTGGATAGCCGCATGGCCGACCTGAAACGAGTGCGGACCGTCCTGCGCGAGGCGGGCGTGGCCTGTGGGAAGGCACCGGGGGCCTGCCCGGTCATGGCCAAACTGACCGTCGGGAAATCTTCGATCCGGGCTTGACCTTGCACCAAGGTGCAAGGCCGATACTCCTTTCATACAGGCCGGTCGGCGGCTTCCGGGAGCGTTCCGGCGGCGGCGGCCTTCGACGATGGATTCTGGAGATCGACAATGACAAGGAGATCATTCATGGCTGCGACAGCGACAATGGCGACGGCCGCGGCCTTGGCGGGCTGCGCTTCGCACGGGCAGGTGGCGAGCGCCGAGCGGGCCGACTGCCCGGGCAAGATCGTCTGCCCAATCACGGGTGAACTGGTCTGCATCGACCAGTGTCCCGCGGGCGCGGGTGCCAAGTCCGACGTGGCGCTGGCTGTGGCCCAGCCCAAGTCTTGCTGCGCGGGCGCGAAGTAAGCGACGGGCATGGAAGGACGCGGCGGCCCATCCCGCGCGACCGGGCACGAGTTCCGGCCGCGCGGGATTGTTCTGCGCTTCTTCACGAGGCGTGACCGCTGATGCCAGAGAGGGCTGCCGCCCTATCTGGCACCTTACGTGCTCAAGGCAAAGACTCGCTGGCGTGGCTGTGGATGCGCTGCCGCGAGCGGAGATTGAGCCCGGCCGGCACGTCGTGCCCGCCGAGCGCCGCGTGCGCGCGGTCCAGCGTGCGCCGAGAAGTTTGCCGACGCCTTGAGAGCCGTCGTTCCGCCTGCTGGAAGTCCAACAACTCCTATTTGCCCTGGTCACGGTGCTCGCCGTGGCCGTCATCTTTGTGGTTGTGGGTGTCCTTCTTGCCGACCTTGCCCTTGCGGGCCTCGTCGATCACGGCGATGAACTTGGCCGGGTCCTTGCGGACATCCTTCTCGCACGCAGCGCAGCAGAGGCGGATCAGCCGGCCGCCCATGACCAAGTCCTTGGGCGCGCCCATGTCTCCGAGCTTGTCCTTGCTGACCGGGCAGGTCGTGAGCGGATAGTCCTTGGACTGCTTCTCGACCACCGCCTTATCGAGCGCGGCCAAGTGCTTGGCGGGGTCCTTCTGGAACTCGGCCTTCTCACCGTCGTCGGCGAGGCGCACCAGCCGGTTGTTGTAGACCCAGTCGATGGGCTTCTCGGGGAGTTTCTTGCCGCTGACGACGGAGGTGTCGAGCGGATAGAGCGGGAGCTGGTCCTTCACGATCGTTCTGTCCAGCTTGGCGATGCTCTTGTCAAGGTCCTTCTCGAACTTGGGCGGGCATGCGTCGCAGCAGAAACGGACCTCGCGGCCGTCATACATCTTGACGATGGGCTCACCCATGGAGCCGAGCTTGCCGCCCGAGACGGGGCACGTCGACAGCGGGTAGGGATCGCCGACGAGCTTGCTCTTGTCGGCTTCCTTATCCGGCTGCACCGGTGCCTTCGGCGCGGGCTTGGTCGCTTCGGGCTGGTTGGCAGCCTGCCCGGATGTGGCAAGGCCGACGACAAACAGAACAGACGTGATGACGAATGAAGAGGCGAGAGACTTCATGAGGGAACTCCTTCTGCACAAGGGTCAGGACTGCCCGGGCCGACGCAGCCGCGGGGTGGGGCGTGATCTCACATATGCGCGAATTCCTTGCGGTGCTGCCACCGCTTGGCGAGGTAGAACACCACGGGATAGACCACCAGCTCCATGACGAAACTGATCAGCAGGCCGCCGATCATGGGAGCGGCGATGCGGCGCATGGTGTCGGCGCCCGTTCCCTCAGCCCAAAGCAGCGGGACGAGGCCGATGAACGCCGCGGCAACAGTCATGGCCTTGGGGCGGATGCGCTTGACTGCACCGTCGTGGACGGCGGCGTACAGGTCGGTCGGCGATTTCATGCGGCCCTGCTCCTTGAAGCGGTCGAAGCTGTTGTCGAGGTAGAGCAGCATCACCATGCCGGTCTCGGCGTCCAGCCCCGCCAGGGCGATGATGCCGATGACGACCGCGAGCGACAGGTTGTAGTCCAGGGCGTGCATGAACCAGAACGCGCCGACGAGGCTGAACGGGACCGCGAGCAGAACGATGCCCACGCGCAGCCAGGAGCGGCTGCTCACGTAGAGCAGGAAGACGATGGCGAAGAGCGCCAGGACGCTCGCGGCGATGAGCCGCGGGATGGTCTTCTCCCAGAACTCAAACTGGCCCGAAAAGACCAGCGTGTATCCCTGCGGCAGTTCGATCTGCTGCGCCACTACCCGGCGAGCTTCGGCGATGTAGCCGCCCAAGTCACGCCCGGCGATGTCCACGTAGATCCATGCTGTACGCATGGCGTTCTCGGAGCGGATCATGGGCGCGCCGGGGTTGATCTTGATGTTCGCCAGTTGACCGAGTGGCACCTGGAGCTTGTTGCCGCTCGCATCGGCCATCGGCGCTGTGACCAGCACGTTCTCCAGCGCCGGGAGGTCATCCCGGAAGTCACGAAGGTAGCGCACGTTGAGCGGGTACCGCTCCAGGCCCTCGACCGTCGTGGTGACGTTCATCCCGCCGATCGCGGATTGGACCACGTCCTGCACGTCGGCGACGGTGAGGCCATAGCGTGCCGCGGCGTCGCGGTCCACGTCGATGTCGAGGTAGTAGCCGCCGAAGGTCCGTTCCGAGTAAGCGGAGACGGTGCCGGGGATAGTGCGCACGGCGCTGGCGGCGCGTTCCGCGAGGTCGCTGAGCACCTTCAGGTCCGGCCCGAGGATCTTGATTCCCACCGGCGTCTTGATGCCCGTGGCGAGCATGTTGATGCGGTTCTCGATGGGGTAGGGCCAGGCGTTGGCGACGCCCGGGAGCATGACCACGGTGTTGAGTCCGTGGTGCATCGTCCCGTCGGGGTCCTGCCATCCGAACTTGAGCTCTTCGGTCGTGATCGGCCGTTCCTCGGGCCAGAAGGTCGCGGTGAACGGGCTCTTCAGCCAGCCGGGCCACTCGCTGAACCAATGCGAGACTGGGCGCCTCCGCCACTGCGATCGGTCAGTGTTGAGCTGCGCCACCGTCTCGATCATCGAGAGCGGGGCGGGGTCGGTGGCTGTCTCGGCGCGCCCGATCTTGCCGTGGACGCTGACCACTTCCGGGAAAGTCTTGATGAGCTTGTCGGTCTGCTGGAGCAGTTCCTTGCTCTTGGTGATGCTGATCGAGGGGTCGGTCGTGGGCATGTAGAGCAGGTCGCCCTCATCCAGCGGCGGCATGAACTCGCTGCCCATCCGCGTCGCGGGGTACCAGGTCGAGGCCAGCGCCAGCGCCGCGACCAGGAGGGTCAACCCCGGGTGCGCCATCGCGAGGCGGAAGACCGGCTCGTAGATCGCCCGGAGCACGCGGCTGATGGGGCTGCGGTCCTCGTGGATGATCTTCTGGGGCAGCAGCAGCATCAACATCAGCACCGCCCACCCGGCGGCGAACCACCAGCGGTACGCGGCCAGGTGCGGCATCGTGCTGGTGACAAGGAAGAGCGCCGCGCTGGGCAGGAGCACGGCCGCGAGCGTGATGAGCGTGTTGCGCGCGAAGCCCCACCGCTTGGGCAGCACGCGGCCGGTGATGAAGTAGTACATCAGGACCGGGATGATGGTGATGGAGAGGGACGCCGCCGCGGTCATCGCAAAGGTCTTGGTGAACGCCAGCGGCTTGAAGAGCCGCCCCGCCTCGCCGCCCAGCACGAACACGGGCAGGAACGAGACGGTGATGATGAGCAGCGAGAAGAAGAGCTGCGGGCCGACTTCCTTGGCGGCCTCGGTGATGACCTGGAGCCGCGGGGTGGGCGCCCCACCGGCGTGGACGCGGTCCTCCTCGTGGTCCAGGTGCTTGTGGCCGTTCTCGACCATGATGACGGCCGAATCGACGACCACGCCGATCGAGATCGCGATCCCGCCCAAGGACATGATGTTGGCGTTCATGCCCAGCAGGTTCATGATGAGCAGCGCCGCGATGACGCTGGAGGGGACGACGAAGACCGCGACCAGCTCGCTGCGCATGTGGATCAGGAAGAGGATGCAGACCAGCCCGACGACAATGATCTCCTCGACCAGCGTGTGCCGGAGCGTGGCCACCGAGCGGTTGATGAGGTTGGAGCGGTCGTAGGTCGGCTTGACGAAGACGCCCGGGGGCAGGCCGTCTTCCAACGCCGCGAGCTTGGCCCTCACGTCGGCGATGACCTTGTAGGCGTTGGCGCCGAAGCGGGCGACGACCACGCCCCCGACCGCTTCACCTTTGCCGTCGAGTTCGCCCACACCGCGGCGCGCCTCGCCGCCGATCTGGAGCGTCGCCACATCGCCGAGCATGACCGGCGTGCCCTTGTTGCCCAGACCGACCGGAACCTTGGCCAGTTCGTCAAGGCCCTTCAAGTACCCACGGCTGCGGACCATGTACTCGTTCTCGGAGAGCTCGATGACCGAGCCCCCCACGTCGTTGTTGGAGCGCTCGATCGCCATGATCACATCGCGCAGCGCGAGCCGGTACGCCTGCAACTTCTGCGGGTCGAGCACGACCTGGTACTGCTTGACGAAGCCGCCGATGGACGCGACCTCGGAGACATCCTCGACGGAGGTGAGCGGGTAGCGCAGGTACCAGTCCTGGAGGCTGCGGAGCTGAGCGAGGTCGAGATTGGCGGAGACGAGCGGCGTGCCGGTGAGCGGGTCCGTGCCCGGTTGCTCCCACGCGCGCACCCGCACAAGGCGATCCCGATCCTTCTCTGGCACTTCGTCGCGCGAGGCGAACCACCGCGTCTCTGTCTCTGGCTCTTTACTCTCGTGTGGGGCCGGAAGCTGCCACAGCCCCTTCGGATGATCCGGCGAGAAATACCCGGGGTACAGCACGTACTGGTACACCCACCCCACGCCCGTCGCGTCCGGCCCCAGTTTCGGCTCGACGCCCTTGGGCAGCCGGTCGCGCGCGAAGTTCAAGTACTCCAGCACGCGGCTGCGGGCCCAGTAGATGTCCGTGCCGTCCTCGAAGAGCACGTACACGAATGACTGCTCGAACATGCTGAAGCCGCGCACGACCGTCGAGCCGGGCACGGCGAGCATGGCGCTGGCGAGCGGGTAGGTCACCTGCTGGTCCACGACCTCGGGGTTCTGGCCCGGGTACTCGGTGGTGACGATCACCTGCACGTCCGACAGGTCGGGGATGGCGTCCAGGCGGATGTTGAAGATGCTCCACACGCCCGACCCCACGAGCACCGCCGTGAGCAGCAGCACCATGAAGCGGTTCTTGATCGACAGTTCGATGATGCGGGCGATCACAGCTTTGCCTCCCGGAGTCTCAGGGCGTTGCCGATCACCGACACCGAGCTGAGGCTCATGGCGGCCGCGGCGATGATCGGGTTCAGCAGCAGCCCGGTGAACGGGTAGAGCACGCCCGCGGCGATCGGGACCGCCGCGGCGTTGTAGAAGAACGCGAAGAAGAGGTTCTGTTTGATGTTCGTCATGGTGCGGCGGCTGAGCTGCCGCGCCCGGGCGATGCCGCGAAGGTCGCCCTTGACGAGTGTGACGCCCGCGCTCTCCATCGCCACGTCGGTCCCCGTGCCCATGGCGATCCCGACGTGGGCTTGCGCCAGCGCCGGCGCGTCGTTGATGCCATCACCCGCCATCGCCACGGTGCGTCCCTCCGCCTGCAAGCGTTTGACGATCTCGGCCTTCTTGTCGGGCAGCACCTCGGCCATCACCTCGTCGATCCCGAGCTTGCGTGCGACGGTCTGGGCGGTGGTCTTGCTGTCGCCGGTCAGCATCACGATCCGCATTCCCTCGGCGTGGAGTGCGCGGATCGCGTCGGGTGTGCTCTCCTTGATCGGATCGGCGACGCCGACGAGGCCGGCGAACGCTCCGTCGATGGCGACGAACATCACAGTCTGACCGTCGCCGCGGAGTTCCTCTGAGCGGCTCGCGAGTTCGCCGGGGTCGATGCCCAGGCCTTCCATGAGCGCGCGGTTGCCCAGCGCAACCCTGCGACCCTCCACGAGTCCCTTCACGCCCTTGCCGGTGACGGACTCGAACTCCTTGGTGCCGGTCAGCGACACGCCGCGAGCTTCGGCGCCCTTGACGATGGCCGCGGCGAGGGGGTGCTCGCTGCCGCGCTCCAGGCTCGCCGCGAGGCGTACCAGCACATTCTCCTCCACGCCCCGGGCGGCCACGACACTGGCGAGCACGGGCTTGCCCTCGGTGAGTGTCCCGGTCTTGTCCACAATGAGCGTGTCCACCTTGCGCATCACTTCGATAGCCTCGGCGTTCCTGAACAGGATGCCCATGCCCGCGGCCTTCCCGGTCGCAACCATGATCGACATCGGGGTTGCAAGCCCAAGGGCGCACGGGCAGGCGATGATCAGCACCGCCACCGCGTTGATGAGCGCATGTGCCATGCGCGGCTCGGGCCCCACGAGAGACCAGACGATGAACGTGACGACGGCGATGATCAGGACCGCCGAGACGAAGTACGCGGCGACAACGTCGGCGAGTTTCTGGATCGGCGCGCGGCTGCGCTGGGCTTCGGCGACCATCGCCACGATCCTGGCGAGCAGCGTCTCCGCACCCACCTTCTCGGCTCGCATCACGAGGCCGCCGGCGCCATTGACCGTCGAACCGACGACCCGGTCGCCCTCGTGTTTCTCGACCGGGATCGGCTCACCGGTGACCATCGACTCGTCCACCGGGCTTGAGCCCTCGATGACCACACCGTCCACCGGCACCTTCTCCCCCGGCCGCACCCGCAGCCGGTCGCCGACCTGCACCGCGTCCAAGGGAACATCCTCCTCGGTGCCGTCGTCTTTAATACGGCGCGCCGTCTTCGCCTGCATCCCGAGCAGCTTCCGGATGGCCTGACCGGTCTGGCTGCGTGCCCGAAGCTCCAACACCTGGCCGAGCAGGATCAGCGCCACGATTACACCCGCCACCTCGAAATAGACGGGAACCTCGCCCTCCTTCCGAAACGATGCCCGGAAGAGGCCCGGGAACAGCGCCGCGGCCACGCTGTAGACGTAGGCCACACCTACGCCCAGGCCGATCAGCGTGAACATGTTGAGGCTCTTGTTCTTCACCGACAGCACGGCGCGGACATAGAACGGCCAGGCCGCCCACACGCACACCGGCGTGGCCAGCACCAGCTCGATGACCATCAGTGTGCGCATCGAGAAGAGCTGCGAGATGGGCTTGCCGGGGAGCAGGTCGCCCATGGAGACGATGACCAGCGGAACCGTCTGCGCGGCGGCGAACCAGAACCGCCGGCTCATGTCCTTGAGTTCGGGGTTCTCCTCGGCCCCCACAGCACCCACGGTCCGCGGCTCCAGCGCCATGCCGCAGATGGGGCACGTGCCGGGTTCGTCCCGGACGATCTGCGAGTGCATGGGACAGGTCCACTCGGTCCGCTGCGCGGGAGATGGTGGCGTGACGGGTTCGAGCGCCATGCCGCACTTCGGGCAGGTCCCCGGGCGCTCCGACCGCACTTCGGGGTGCATGGGGCAGGTATAGATGACCGAACCTGGAGGCGTGTCGTTGTTCATGGGCTACCGTCCTTCCCGCGTGCGAATGGTCCTGACCCTCTGACCGCACTGCTTCATGTCCGTGGCGAAGAAGGGGTTGGCCACATCCGGTGAGGTCTGGAGCCAGTCGCCCTTGGCTCCGCCGGGGGCCATCGGGCAGTTCATCACATACAGTGTCTTGGCGGCGGCGGCCGACGGCGGCAGCGCATCCACCAGCGCGATGACCTTCTCGCCCAGCGCGCTGAACCTCTGGCGCTGGTTGTCGAGGTTTTGTCCCTTCATGGCTTCCGCGGCCTTGGCGACACCCACGGCGAGCGGCTCGATCCTGGTGCCCGATACCTCACCGTGCAGGGCATGGGCCGCGGAGATCAGCTTGGTCATGTCCAGTTGGGGGGGCGTGGACGCATCCCTTTGGACTGCACCCAGCGCGTCGGAGATCGTGAGGTATGCGCCGACGACCGCATCGACTTTCTCTGCTTGCGCAGGCGTCGCCTCGAACATTGGTGAAGTTGCAACTGCGGTCGAACCGGCGGCGGGTGCTGTTGCGGACGGGGGGGGGTTCGATGCCGCCTGCTTCTTCTCGCTCAGGAACTTCTGGATCGCCTCGCGCAGGCGGCTCTCGGAGTCCAGGAGAAAATGACCGCTAGTAATGACGGTCTCGCCCGGGGAGAGGCCCTCGACAACCT
Organism: uncultured Phycisphaeraceae bacterium; assembly: GCA_964588585.1. Taxonomy (GTDB): domain Bacteria; phylum Planctomycetota; class Phycisphaerae; order Phycisphaerales; family UBA1924; genus JAEUIX01. The sequence goes on along the minus strand of CAZPPX010000001.1, from coordinate 37,822 downwards.
GCACCAGGCCGTCCGCGGCGAAGAGGCCCATCCTCACCTTCCGGGGCTCGAACTGCCCCGCGCCGCGCGGTACGAACACCACCTGCGATTCGCCTGTGTCGATCACGGCCTCGCGCGGGACCAGCACGGCCCGGTCGGCCACCAGCGACTCAGCCCTCACCGTGGCGTACATCCCCGGCCGCAGCGTCAGCGCGGGGTTGGGCACCTCCAGCCGCACCAGCGCCGTTCGCGTCATCATGTTCAGGTGGGGGTGAATGAAGACGACCTTGCCCTTGACCACCGAACCCGTGCCGTCGGCGACGGTCGCCGTGACCTCCTGGCCCACTTTGACGAAAGGCAAGTCCTTCTCGAAGACCTGCGCGTCGAGCCAGAGCATCGTGTGATCGACGATCCGCAGCGCGCGGTCGCCGGTCTTCACCGCCGAACCCTCCACGATGGGCTTCTCGGTGATGTGCCCGGTGATGGGGCTGGTGAACGTGATGACGCCGGGGGCACGGTCGAGCTTGGCGAGGGCGTCAATCTGTGCCCGCTCCAGGCCGAGCAGCTCGAGTTTGCTGGCCGCGGCGTCATAGAGCGTCTCCGAGACCATGCGGAGCGACTCGCCCCCGTCCGCCCCGCCGCCTCCCGCGCCGACCGGGTTGGCGCTGCGGCCCCGACGCGAGGAGATCAGTTCCTCGATCGCGAGCTGCAGCTCGGGGCTGTACAGGTCAAACAGCGGGTCGCCGGCCTCGACGTGCAAGCCCTCGGTCGCGGCGTAGAGCTTCCTGATCCAGCCCGAGACGCGGAGGTTGATGTCGTGGGTGTTGGGCTGGGCCTCTTCGAGGTACCCAACGAGACGCACCGGCCTAGCCAGAGGCCCCTCGGTGACCAATGCGGAGCGCACGCCCATGTTCTGCACCACGGCAGGGTCGATCGTGACCGTGCCGGCGATGGGCGCCGCGCCGGCGGCCTCATCCTCGTAGACGGGGATGAGATCCATCCCCATGGGGCTCTTGCCCGGTTTGTCGGAGATGTACGGCGGGTTGAGCATCGGGTCCCACCAGTACTTGATCTTCCGCTCCCGGGTCCCCGCGGGGGCGGAGCCCTGAGCACTGCCCACACCCGCGGTGGAGCCGTTCATCTTCAAGGGCGTGAGCTTCATGTGGCAGATGGGGCAGTCCCCCGGCTTGTCCTGGATCACCTGCGGGTGCATGCCGCAGGTCCACAGCTGCGCGGCGCTGCCTGCCCCGCCCTTGTCGCCATGGGCGTGCGTGTCACCGGTAGCTTTGATGCCGAGCCTGGGCGCGATCGAAGCGTGCCAGCGGGCGCCGACGTAGAGACCGCCGGCGATGCCTACCAGAACGGCGGCGACAATGAGGACACTGCGTCCGCGTCGGCGCGTTGAGGCAGGGAGGGCTGGGGCTGGTGAACCGGGTGTGCTGGGAGTCATGGTGGGATTCCTTTATCGCGTCGCGCTGGCGCCAGGTGCGCGGTCTGGTGTTGAGGCCGGGGGGGCGGTAGGCACAGGGCCGAGCGTCTCCACGTCGGTTCCCATGAGCGCCTCGAGTTCGGCTAGCCGCTTTTCGCGTGCGGCCCGGGCCTCGGCGAGAAACAGCCGAGCGCCGAGCAGCGTGTTCTGAGCTTCGATCAAGTCCACATAGCTCGACGCGCCCGCGGAGTACGACCGTGGCACGATGTCGAGGACTCGCTCGGAGAGCGGGATGACCTCCGACTCGAAGAGGGAGGCTTGGCGTTCGGCATTGCGAAGGGCCACCAGTGTGGCGACAAATGATCCGGCCCGGTCGCGGTGCGCCTGGCGGAGCACGGCCTGGTTGCCGCGGAGCATCGCCTCGGCTTCCTTGATGCCGCCCTGGATCTCCTTGATCGTCGTGGGCAGAACGATCGCCGCTCCGATGGCCTGCGCGATGCTGCCACTGAAGACGACCGACGGGTTGATGTCCGGAATCCACTGAAGCCGCGCCAGCTCCAGCGCATCGGCACGGCCCTGGACTTGGTGCGCCAACGCGGAGAGCTCGGGGTTCTGGTCCACGGCCGCGGCAAGCAGGATCGAATCATCGGCGGGAATCGCCCGGGGTAGCGGCGGCGCCTGCGGCGGCGCAAGGGCGGCGTCGGGCTCACGGGCTAACAAACCGTTGAGCATCGCGCGTGACGCGGAAAGCTCCGCCTCAATGTCCTTCGTCGCGTTCTCGGCGGTTCGCAACGCGACCTCCGCACGCAGCAGGTCTTGCTGGGCACCACCCGCCACGACCCTGGCCCGGGTGGCGCCGAGCGCGGTGCGGGCCAGGGAGACCTGTTCTTGCTGGACCCGGAGCCGTTCACCGAGCAGCCCGTACTCGGCCCACGCGGTAAGCACGCGCCGCTGGAGATCAAACTTGGCCGCGCGGAACCGCTCGCCGCTGGCGCGAGCCTCGTCGAGCGCGACCTTGCCTTTCTGCATGACCTTGGTCGGGAACGACAGGTTCTCCATCGAGTCGAAGCCCGCGGAGAAGGTCATGCGATCAAAGGTCTTCATCCGCTCGGAGGAGAACGTGTAGGAGTACCCAAGCGTGACGTTGGAGTTGGGATAGGCGGACGCGATCTCGATGCGTTGAACAGCCGCCTTCCAGTCGAAATAGGCCGCCTCCAAATCACCGTTTGCCAGGAACGCGCGGTGAAGCACGTCACGCCAGGACGGTTCGGCGGGAATCTCCGGCAGCGTCCGCTGCTCGAAGGGCTTCTCGTACTTCGCGCCGGCTGCGCTTAGACGGGCCTCCTCTTCCTTCGCGCCCTTGGGCGTCAGAGCACACCCGCCCAGGGCTGCGACGATGAGGACCACACTGGTTGCAGCGACGGCTCGAGTCGCCGGATGTCTTGGTGAAGGGCGGCGCGCCGGGGTGGCGTGCCCGCCCACATTCGCGTGGGAATGCATGGAGATCGCTCCGGGTGTTGGCTTGGGAAGCTGGTCAGCGGGACGATCCGCGCAGCAACAGCTAGGAGGAGACACGGACGATTCCCTCAGCGCGCAACGGCGCTAGGGAGCGACGGGTCTACATCAGCCAAACACAGAGAAGCGACTGAATTGAGTGTGAGCTCGACCGGCTGGGCGGCTCGTAGGCCCACCAGTGCGCAGATGCCCCCGCAGGCTCCGGCAGCAAGATCGCTACCACGAAGGCCGCGGCGGCGAAGATATGTTCGATCTGTTGGGGCTTCTCGTTCGACGGGGGCGTCTTGGGTTCGTCGGGCTGGGGATTCTTGCAGTTGCACCCGACATAGCCACTCTTGGCCATCGGACACTCGACCGCCGTTCCGTCATCGCTCGGCCCGCAGCACGAGCACTCTGCGTCCGTCGCCATTCCCGCGGCGGCCAACTCGGAAACCGTCGGCATCGCCACGCAACGCTGCATCACCAGCCCCGGAAGGGACTGCAGGAGCAGAGATGCGATTAAGATGGACCGGATAAGGATGGACATGGAGCTGGACTTCGGATGCCTTTGACGCGCGGGGGTTTCTGCCCCCTGAGGATTATCGGCTAAAGTTCGGCCTATCGTCACGAAGTGTACGCGCGTCGGATGAAGGGGGTTCGCTAACCATTTGACGGGCTCCTCCGGACAGCCTCCGAACCAAAGCGTTACACCTGTTGTGCAATCGTCGTCGCTTGTCGCGCGTCAACCGCCCCATTTTGAGCAGATTTCCGCAGCGCCGTGCGAGAAACGGTTTGCTAGGGTTGTGGATACGGAGCTTTAGACCGGCCCGCGAAAGCGGGCCGGTTTTGCTTTACGGCCCGGCCAGTTTCCGGCTCGCGGGCGAGGAGGCGAAAACCCCCGAGATTCCCGACCGGATCGCCGACGCGCCGATGTGGCCGGACTCTCGGTTCGGCTGGCCCGATCGGACCGCCGACGGCAACCCCGACGGTTCGGGTCCCCCTCTCGCCGAAACCTCTCGAACTCTCTCGACCTCTCGGTTAGCGCAAGCGCTGATTTGACGCGGGGTTCCGGTCCGAGACCGCCACGATCGGAACCGTTCGCGTAGATGGAGAGGGCGGCCGTCCGCAGCGCGGGCTGTTGGCGACGCGCCCTGATTGGATTCGCTACGCTTTGGAATCGTCATGGAAGCATCCGACTGGAACATCGTCATCCTGGGACACTGGAACCGCGCGATCCTCACGCCTAACTGGATCGCCGAGCGGATCTTCGAGCTTCCTCCGGGTACACCGGTGGACGTACTCGTGCCGCTTGATGGCTTTGCGCCCTTTCAGGTCCAGAACAAGGGCATCACCGTGATTCCGCTCCCGGGGCAGCTCTTGGTCCAGTTGGGGACGCCCACTCAGGAGTCGCTCGCGGCGGGTTTGGCGGCGTTGGTCCGGGCTGTCGAGGCCCTACCACAAACCCCATTCAGGGCTTGCGGCATCAACCTGCGATTTGTTGCCGCAGAACCCCCCGCGCTCCTGCTTGAGCGCACGCGAAGTGCGACCGAGCAACGGCTTTCTGACGCTGGCTACGAACTTCGCATCCGACGGCGCGGTGAGACGCTGGGCTACAAAGAAGGCACGCTCAACATTGTCGCCGACATCCCAACCGCAGGGGAGTGTCGGGTGACCGTGAATTTTGATCGCCAGGCATCGAGCACCCAAGACATCGTCGCGTGGCTCAAGAATGACCCGGCACAGTACATCGCCGAGGCAACAAAAATCATCGGCCTCTTGGCAGATTGAGGAGGTATTTGCGTGACTTCGACCAATCTCACCCCAACCACAAACGTCGCGGCTCCAACGAGCGGTGCCGTCAAGGCACAACCTGGTGCGGCACCTCAGGCCGCCCCGCTGAACTCGACATCAAGCCCTGTGACTTCGAGCGGACGCACGATCTGTGTAAGCAGCCAAGGCGTGCCGGGCGACGTGGTCCGCCTCCGTTACGCGCCGATGGCACCTGCGAAGAACGCCTCGCTGAGCAGGTGAAACCCTTGTCGCATGCACTGGACATATGCCGAAACTGCTGGCGGCGAGTTGGCGCAGGGCGACATCCTTCTGCCCAACGATCGTTTACGCGCCGCACTCGAACAGGTACATGGATGGTTCGTCGATCCGAAATACCTCGGCTTTCTCGTTCTGTCGCAGTCCTGTGATCTGATTCGCCGCGAAGGCGAACCGTGCAAGACGCCGTACATCACCATCGCAGCGATTCGACCGCTGCGTCAAGTGCTGTTGCAGTTGCTCCGGCAGCAATGCACATGCATCAGCGACCGGTACTTCCTGAGCTCTGAGAAGGGCAAGGCATCCGACTTCCTGACTCGAATCATCAATCAGAACGAGACAGCGCTTGGTCTGTTCTATTTGCACCCCGAGGCGAAGGTCGGGATTGCAGAGGAATCGGTGGCCTTGCTTCGCGTGAGCATCGCGCTGCGGAGTCGCGAGCACTACGACACCCTCCTTTCCGCGAGAACGGGCGGTCTGCAAGCCGAGTTCGTGAACAAACTCGGGTGGCTTTGCGGCAACCTGTTTTCCCGCGTCGGCGTCACAGATTGGACTGAAAGCCAGGAGCGAGTCGATCAGGCCAAGAAGCTCGTCGGCGATTTACTCGTTGACCTGAACGATCAATCACCGAAGTTCATCGACTCGAAGCGATTTGAGAAGGACTACAAGGCGGGGAAGATCGTGCTGAACGACGCCACGCCGGAGCAGGTCGAGGCGGAGCTTGCAAAGCTGAAAGGGCCAACGTTCAAGGAGACAGCGCTCCTGGCTGTTGAACGGGCGCTCTCCGCACAGCAGATCGCGCCAGTAACCATAGAGAAGGCCAAGCAGAACCTCGCCAACGATGCTGGCTTCGTAAACGCTGTGCGCCCAGGCTCAGAATGATCTCTCGCTGAATTGCCAGAGTTTGACGCGGGGTTTCGATCGGAGCGCACGCCACGATCGGAACCGTTCGCGTAGATGGTGAGGACGACCGCTCGGCCGGTCGGACTCCCCATCACGCTCGTGGCTCCACACACTCGTGGACGCGAGCTCCGAAACTGGACGCACGCATGACGATCGGCCCCACCGAGGTGGTCGAGCGCGATGACATCGCGCCGACCAAGCGACTGCACATCATCGCCGAACTTCTGGCCGAAGGCGTGCGCCGCAAGCGCGCCGACGCATACTGCGCGTGCAGCGACTCGATCGCGGCCGTCATCGTGCAAAGGTCGCCGGGAGGAAGGCAAGACTTGAGGATGAGCCTGCGTTGCATCGGGAGGGCAGCCCCACCGGTGACCGGACGACCTTCAGTCTATATCAATGGACGCCCGCTTGACCGGGCCGTGCGGAGCCCGTACGCTGGCATGAGCGAAAGGCCCGTCCAGTGCCACCAACCGTGAGCTCCTCCGGCTCCGTTCTGTACCCGGTCCCTGATGATGGGCCGCCGGTGTGGTGTTGGATCAACTGCGAGGATGGCTGCGGGCCGCTGGAGAACCGCTATCCCTTCATCTGGGTAGGCTCTGGTGGGAGCGGCGGTGCGGTGGCGTCGAGCGCCGGCGGCAGTGGCGGCTGCGCGAGCGGAGGATGCGGATCGAGTCCGGCCATATCGTCGGCGAACCCCGTGCGGTACTGGAACGGGGCCGTGGTGCTGTCGTTCGCCGACATCGTCACGCCCTACACCCGGCTGACGCACACCCGCAGTTACAACAACAGGACCGCGACCGACTACGACGGCCCCAACGGCTGGAACTGGTTCATCGGCCAGATGCCCTACGTCGTGGCCAGCGGCACATCGGTCGCGGTGGTCTTCGATCCCAACTTTCCGATCTGGTTCGACGACGGTGGCAGCGGCACGTACGTCCAGCGCGACGGGTCGATCAACCTCACGCTTGTGCATGACGCCGGCAAGAAAACCTTCAATTTCGTTCGAACGATTGGAGGGGGCAGCGGGCCCACCGTTACCACGGTGTTCAACGACTTTACGGCGCTCAACCGCCCCGGGCAGTTCGTCAGCCAGACCGACACGGCGGGGGTGGACACCTCGATAGTCAGCCTCAGCGGGGCGGAGATCGCCGAGCTGCAGGCGGTGATGACTGTCTCCGGAACCTCGTATTACGGATCGCTGGTCTATACCTACTACTCATCCGGACCCAACGCGGGGAAACTCTCCTCCGTCACCTATCGGCGCAAGACCGGCACCGGCGGTTCGTGGGTGAACATCAGGCAGTTCGCCTACACCTATCACGACGGCGGCGACGGCAACGGCAACCTCAACGACCTGAAGACCGCCACCGAGCAGCAGTACGACAGCGGCACGTCGTCATGGCAGGACATCGCGGTCAGCTATTACCGTTACTACGTTGACACCGCCGGCGGCACGGGATTTGTCCACGGGCTGAAGATCCAGATCGGCCCCGAGGGGTACCGCCGCGCGTTCAACGACAGCATTGACTTTGACACCGCCAGCGACGCCACGCTCAAGGACTACGCCGACCACTACTTCGAGTACGACCCGTCCACTCGGATGGTGACCAAGGAGGTCGCCGCGGTCTGCGTGAGCTGTCCGGGCGGCGGGACCACACAGGACACTTTCACCTACGGAACTTCCGGCTTCTCCGACGGCGTTAACAACTGGAAGTACAAGACGGTCCAGACCCTCCCGAACTCCGCGACGCTGACCGTCTACTCCAACTTCCGCGGCGCTCCCATCTTCCACGTCTACACCGACTCGAACGGCACCGACCAGTGGTACAAGTTCTGGCAATACAACAGCGACGGCCAGGTCGTCATCGAGGCCGAATCGTCGGCGATCAGCGGGTACGATGAGGCGTACGCGGATCTGGTGAACTACGGCGGGAGCCCGACGTACCTCAGCGCGTCCTCCGGCCTGCTGCGCACCACCGACTACTACACGACGACGGGGAGCGGGGCGGCCAAGGGCTACGTGCGGTACCGGAACGTCCGCCAAGGTACGGGCGGCTCGGACATCCGCATCCGCGAGTTCGTCTACACCTCGAACACGGACGCCGATGGCAACACGGTGTACCTGCCCTCCCAGGTGAGCGTGTACCCCGACGCCACCACCACGGCGGTCAAGTACACGACTTCTTACGCCTACACGTTCTACTCGGGCACGAACTTGGTCGCCACGCGGACCACGACGTTCCCGGTGGTGACGACGGTGCAGAACGGCTCCAACTCGGCCACGACGTACTCAGAGACCTTCGACGCCAATGGGAATCAGACCCAGACCACCGACCAGGCCGGCACAATCAACAAGTACATGTACGACCCGGTGCTCCAGGTCGCCACGCAGTCGGTCCTGAACTACCAGTCCAGCGGCTCCGGCCCGGGTATCAACGTCATCACCGACACCACCTACGACGCTGAGGGGCGTCCCACGCAGTCCCTCGGCCCGTCGCACCACGCTGTCATCGGCGGCTCCGACACCGTCGTCCGCGCGGCGTCGTGGTTCGTCTACCTGCGGTCGGTGAAGCCGAGCAGCGGCACATGGAACCTGAACCAGAACTGGTCCGGCCGGGGCTACGCGACCGGCACGAGCCCGTCCTATACCTACGCGCTGGTTGACCCGGTCGCCATAGGCCGCCTGGACAAGGACGGCCGGGTCATCGACCAGATCACCTCGAAGCGCACCAGCGGCAGCGGGGCGCTCTCGCCGTCGGACACGTTCGCGCAGACCGACTGGAAGTCGTGGTCGAGCTCGCAGTACAGCAACCTGGGCCGTCTGCTCTCGACGCGGTCCTACTTCCTGATCCCCTCATCGGGCACGGGCACGAGCGGGACCAACTACGCGCAGACGGACTACGGCTATGACGCGCTCGAGCGGCGCAACCGGATCGTCTCACCTGTCGGCACGATCACACGCACCGTGTGGACCGCGCCGCAGCGTGTGAAGGAAGTCTGGATCGGCACCAACGACACGGGCGCGACGGACTCCAACCCCGCCGGCAGCGGCGCGCCCAACAACATGGTCATCGTGACCGCCAACCAGTACGACGGCGGCGCTGCCGGCGGCGACGGCAATCTGACCCAGATCACCCAGTACGCGGCCGCCTCGGACACACGCGTCACGACCTTCACCTACGACTTCCGCAACCGCCGCGTCACGATGGACGGCGAGGTCAATGTCTATCAGACTTTCACCTACGACAACCTCGGCCGCGTGACGCAGACCGACCGCAAGGACACCAGCTCGGGCGGGAACCTGATTGGGCGCAGCACCGCAGCCTACGACAGTCTCGGCCGGGCCTACCAGCAGGTCGCCTACGCGGTCGATCCATCGACGGGAACGGTCGGCAACCCGCTCACCACGAGCATGTGGTACGACCCGGTCGGCCGCGTGATGAAGCAGATCAATGCGGGCGACGGGCTGGTCGCCACCAAGAACGCCTACAACGCCGTGGGCTGGATGACGGCGACCTACCGCAGTTACTACACCGGCTCGCCGAGCTACACCGAAGCGGGGACGGTCAGCGGCGACATCGTGGTCGAGCAGACGCTGTTCACGCGGGACGACTCTGGGAACGTCATCAGCACTGCCAGCGCCCAACGGCTCAACGACACGCCCGACTCCGGCACGGGCAGCGCCGGGGCGCTCACGGCGGGAACGCAGCCCAAGGGACGGGTTTCATACACCGCCTCGTGGTTCGACGGCATCGGCCGCGCCATCGCCTCGGCGAACTACGGCTCCATTGCGAGCTTCACGCGACCGAGCACCCCCCCGGCCCGGTCGGACACGATCCTGGTCACCAGCACGGACTACGACGACGCGGGCCGCGCCTACCAGGTCACGGACCCGAAGGCGATCGTGGCGAAGACCGTCTTCGACGCCGCCGGGCGGGTCACGAGCCGAATTGACGACTTCGGTACAAGCAAGCTCAACCGCACGACGAACTTCACCTACACGCTCGACAGCCAGATCGCCACGCAGGTGGCGGTGAACTCGACCACCGGCAACCAGACGACCACGTACACCTATGGTGTCAGCCCCTCGACCTCGCCAGCATCGGACCTCGCCAGCAACTCGCTGCTGGCTACGGTCGATTATCCAGGCTCCACGAGCGGGTCTGACCAACTTGCATTCACCTACAACCGCAAGGGTCAGCAGAAGACCACGAGCGACAGCCGCGGCACCGTCCACACGCTCGGGTACGACAAGCTCGGGCGGCTGGTCAGCGACACGGTGACGACCACCGGCTCGGGCGTGGACTCGGCGGTGCTCCGCATCGGCCGGGCGTACGAGGTCCGCGGGATGCTGGAGTCGGTCACGAGCTACAGCAACACCTCGGGGACGGGCACGCCCGTCAATCAGGTCGGGCTCGAGTACAACGACTACGGCCTGCTCACCAAGGACGCCCAGAGCCACGCGGGGGCCGTGTCCGGCGGCACGCCCGCGGTGCTCTACACGTACGCCGGTACGTCCACGTCCAACTCCGTCCGCCGCACCAAGATCGCCGGCGACGCCTCGACCGGGTACGACTACGGCGCGTCGGGCGGCGTCGATGACCGCCTCTCGCGCGTTGAGTCGGTTGTTGACTCGAATGACGCGAGCGTTACGGCCGAGTACACGTACATCGGTGCGGCGAGCGCCGTGCGCCTTGACTACGGAGAACCACAGGTCATGCTCGACCTGTGGGGCGGCACCAGCGGAACCTTCAACGGGCTGGACCTCTTCGGGCGGGTGATCGACCAGCGCTGGAAGTCCTACAGCGGCTCGCCCACTGACCTTGATAGCTATCAGTATGGCTACGATCGCGACTCGAACCGGCTGTGGAAGCAGAACATGGTCGCCGCGACCGGGTTCGACGAGCAGTACACCGTTGATAATCTGAACCGCCTCGCGCAGATGAAGCGCGGCACGCTCAACGGCAGCCACGTCATCCCCGGCATACCTGTGAAGCAGCAGGACTGGGCGCTGGAACCGGTGGGGAACTGGAACAAGTTCAGTGAGGAAACGTCGGGGACTGCGGTGCTCGACCAGACGCGTACCGCCAGCACGGTCAACGAGATCACGTCGATCGGCACCGGCACGGGCGGCCTTCCCGTCTGGGCGACGCCGACCTACGACGCCGCGGGGAACATGACAGGGTTCGTCAACCCCGCGAAGCTCACGGCCAACCTGACGGGCGTCTACGACGCCTGGAACCGCCTCGTGGCGGTCAAGGACGGCTCCAGCTTCGTCGCCGCGTACGCCTACGACGGGCTGCGGCGGCGGGTGGTGAAGAAGACGTACACCGGCGGGACGCTCAAGGAGACCCGCGACTTCTACTTCAGCGACCAGTGGCAGGTTCTTAGCGAGGTCGTGGGCGGGACCGTTGACAAGACCTATGCGTGGGGCCTGCGGTACGTCGATGAACTCCTCTGGCGGGTCGATCCGGCGTCGAAGCGGCTCTACCCGATGCAAGACGCCAACTTCAACTGCACGGCGATCTGCGATGCGTCGGGATCGGTGCTTGAGCGGTACCAGTTCGACCCCTACGGCAACCGCGTCGTCCTCAAGCCGTCATGGACCGTCATCTCGGCCTCGGCTTACGACTGGGTTGTTGCGCACCAGGGGCTGATGATCGAAGTCGAAGTCGGTCTCTACAACTGCCGCAACCGAGTCTACTCACTCTTGCTGGGTGTATGGTTGCAGCGAGACCCGCTTGAATACGCGGATAGCCCAAACCTTTATAGCTATCTCGACGACAACCCGATTATATATACCGATCCATCTGGCACAGTTATCATTATCATCATCGGCTGTGTTGCCGCAGGATGTATCTTATTCAGCAGCGGATGCTCAAAGTCACCAGCGCCTCCGGCTCCCTGTTCTGTCCCCGAGCCCAACCCAAACCCGACCACTAGTCAGTGTTGCGCCGCAATCGGGCCATCTAGTTGCAACTCGAACGGTGATGTTGGATTCGTTGTATGTTGCCAAGGGAAGAAGGTCAGTTGCAGTTGGAATGTTCCTTCTGGACCAGGAGGCAGCATCATCAGCGGTTGCCTGAAGGAACATGAGGATGATCATCACGACGACGTCGACTGTGGGAATTGCCCGAAGGGTCAGGTCTGTCGTCCTCCCTTCAAGCCGGGCAAGAAGCCGAAAGCGGAGGAGTGTTCGGCTTACAAGATCGAGCTGGCATGTCTGCGTCGCCGCCGGTCGGAATGTGATTCGAACAAGTCATACACACCCAAGCAGAAACAGGATTGCAAAGACCTGATCGATCTGTGGATCAAGGATAGATGTATCAAAGCGACGACGAACTGCGGAACAAAGCCGAGTGGATGTCCATAGTTAGGAGGACATGCGATGCGCATCATCGGTGCATATCTCATTTGTCTTGTGGCATGTGTTGTCGTGTGGGCAGGCTGCTATTCCAACCCGTTGCGTTGCGCAATGGAGGATCGTGTGACTGAAGAGCATACTAAACCGAAATTGCTCGCGTCGATGGAGCGGCTTCCGAGTAACCGTGTGGGCGATTCGCCGAGAGTCGATTTCGCGATGTGGGACTCGGGAGACGTTGTGTGGTGGTCAACACTTGTGAACGGTTATTGCCATTACGCTCTTCAGGCAGGAGAGATGCTGGAGGTTCGTGATCGTATCAACGGATTGCGATTGGCTCAACTCGACGCGTCGTCATTCACGGTCCCGGATTCCGAATATATCGAGATCACATTGTCGCCCTTCGGACAGGCACGGAGCTACGCGTGGGACGAGTTGCCGTCGACTATTCAATCGACGGCCAGCGACGGTGAATCCTGGGCTCGCGCGTGGGTCGAGGCGAGGCGATCGCTGGGAATGCTGAGGCCGTGCTGCGGGAGCAGAGTTGATGCCGATTCTTCTGTGGGCAAGCTAATCGTGGACACATTTCCTGGTGTGCATGTGCGCGAGAAGTAGCACCGCCCTGTACAAATATTCCGTCCGTGCATTTCGGCCCGTCCTGTACAAATATTCCGTCCGGGCATCCCGGCCGAGATTTCAAGGGTGAATCGTGTCACGCGGCCTTCCGGTAGTAGTGCTTGATCACGCCGCCGAGCCGCTCCTTGCAGCGAACCTCGCGAGGGTTGGTCGGCCCGGCGCGGACGGGCGGCTTCTGCCCCGTCGGCGTGGCGAAGTCGAGGGACGAGTGCGGGCGCTGATGATTGAAGTAGTCGATGTACTCGGACAGCAGGTGGTCCAGGTGCCGGGTTCCGAGGCGTCCTGTACAAATATTCCATCCATGCGTTTCTGCCTGGATTTCAGGGGTGAACCGTGTCACGCTGCCTTCCGGTAGTAGTGCTTGAGCACGCCGCCAAGCCGCTCCTTGCAGCGGACCTCGCCCCGAATGACCGGCCCGGCACGGACGGCGGTTTTCTGCCAAGCGGCGTAGCGAAGCTGAGCGACATGTGCGGCCGCTCCTGGTTGTGGTACTCGATGTACTCGGACAGCAGGTGGTCCAGGTGCCGGGTCCCGAGCACGATGAAATGGTCGAGGCACTCGACTTCGATGTTCTGGATGAGCCGCTCGACGTAAGCGTTCAGGTTGGGGGACCGGTGCGGCAGCGGCATCGATTTGACCCCGGCCTTCGCCAAAGCCGCGCCGAATGCTCCGCCCCCCACCGCGAACTTGTCGTCGCTATCGCGGAGCAGGAGCTTGGGCCGAGTCATGCCCCTGGGCACCGACGCGACGAACCGCCGCACGACCTCGGCGAACCACATGCCGTCGGGGTTGATGGTGCTGAGCGAGACGTGCGCCCGGCGCGTCTTGGGATGCACGAAGATCAGTGCGAAGGTGTATTTCAGCCCCTTGGCCGTCAGCACGCGCATCGTCAGGAAGTCGCAGGCCCACAAGGTCTTCGCGTGGGCCTTGAGGAACTCATCCCACGTCCGCTCACCTCGCTCGGGACCGGTGGGCAGCCCGTTCTCCTTGAGGATGTTGATGACCGTGCTCCGCGAGATGCTGGCGATCCCCAGCTTCTTCAGTTCGCCGAGGATGCGCGTGTAGCCAAAGCCGGTCTCGCGGGCGATCCGCAGCACGATCTTCCGAATGTCGCCGGGCGTGCGTGGCCGCCCCGGCCTCTTTTGCACGGATCGCCTCCGCTTCGGCTTCGTCCCCGCCTGGCGCACCCACTTCAAGAAGGTCTCGGGTCTGACGATGCTGACGAGCGACCAGACTGCTTTCCCCAGCGGCCTGCCGAGCCGGACCAGCCGGGCGCGTTCCGCCGGGGTGACCCGGATCGGCCCCTTGATCCTGGCGCGGAGAACCTCGTTCTCAGCCTTGAGGAACTGGACCTGCCTGCGGAGGTCGTCCCGGCTCGACCCGGCCAGAACCCGCAGCAAGCGGTGGATGGGTGTGCTGAGCATCCATCCTTGTATACTGGACCGGCGATGGAATCCGTCCCACCCACCCTTTCCCGACCTACCACCACCGCGAGGGGCCGGTGCGCTCTCAATCTGTCAACCGGAAGGTCGGAGTTTTTCAAGATGCACGCGGTTAACGCATCGAGAGGGCGGGACGGAGTATTTGCACACCGGCTCGGGGCCGAACGGGAGGAACGGCGGGGGAGCGGGCGGCATCCGTCGAGGGCAAAGCCCCGCGGCGCCGGTGACCCGCCGCCAACCGCATTCTTGATAGCGCCAAGCCTGTTAAACACAAGGATCGTCCCGAATGAGGGATGCCGAGGCCGAGAGAGTGGGTTTGAAACGGTTCCGAACAGGGAGTTCTGAACGGCTCCGCCTTTGGCGGAGCCGTTTTGGTTTACGGGCGGGCCGGTTTGGCCCGCGGCGGCCACTCGGCCCGAACCCCCGCAGAATCCGCGTCGTTTGGCGATTTGGCCCCCGCGCGGCGGCGCTCTCGGTTCGAGGCCGTTTCCGAGGCATGAAGTCCCGACATCATGTGTTCCGGGACGATTGCGGCCGAAACCTCTCAAACTCTCGGCTTCGCGGGTGGACCAGCCGGGGGGTTAACCGACGCGGCGTTCTGGGTTGGTCCGACTCCGCCCGGCCGCGCGAGTTCACGAACTGATAGATGCATCATCGCGAAGTGTCTTCTCGTTGCAGTGGAGCTCGTCTGCGGCCTTCTTCCAGGTGGTGAACCGATCCTTGGCCCATATCGCCAGGTCCTTTTGGAACTCGCGTGTCCGCTGCTCCCGGGTGCCGCGATAGAACCGTGAATGGCTGGCAATCTCGGCGTCGCATCTCGAAGCTCGCCACTCTCTGATTGCCGTGGTCATCGCCTTCGATCCATGAATGGGCACGCTCCATGCCATGCAAAGCAAAGCGAGGCGCTGAAGATCTCTGAAGTTGCCCGAGAGTGGATCGTCGACGAGTGCCCGAGCCAGCACCGTGTCCCACGGCGCCTCATCGGTGGTCGACGCGTCGGCTCGAAGCTCGCGCCACACCTCACGCCAGTCGTCGAGGAGGTCATCCCTGCAATCTCGAAGCGGCGGGATCGTCACGACGAGGTGCGCCATTCGACGTTTCGAGCATGAGTCGCTGAACGACTGCGTCGTCGTCGAGACTCTGGGCGAGATGGTCTCGCGCGGGAGAGGCGGGCTTCGAACGGAGAAACTCCTTCAGTCGCTTGGTGTCCGAACGGAGTCGTTGTTCTGGCAGGTAGTCCCGCACCGACGAACTGGCCTTAAACTCATCACCGACGCGAAGCGGGTTGATCCACTTGGCGTAAGGCTCAGATGGGTCCTTGAGGCGCTCCAGCACGTTGTCAACGGCAACGTGGGTCGATGCGCAGAGCAACACACGGCCGGGCCTGGGCTTCCGTCGGACGATCTGGAGAATCAGCTCGCAAATCGCCGTCGTTTTGCCGGAGCCAGGCGGGCCTTCGAGTACGGCGAAGTCCGGCGTGGCGAGAGCCTTGGACACAAACTTCCGCTGGCTTGTAGTTCCAGGCCTTCCGAGGTCACGGAGAATGAACCAGTCTTTCTCATCAAGTTGTGCCGGCGAGAATGATGACCACGTCACAGCGTCCGCTCGCTCAAAGAGTTGCACAAGCGGCTTCTGATGGGGCCGCGGCGAGTCAGCGATCTGCTTGATGGCGTCAAGCTGCCGCTCGAGCGGCCTTGTGTTCGGCCAGAGGAGGAGATGCGGATGCTCCGGTTCGCGGTCGAGAAGCAGTTGGTTGCTCTCGCGATGACCCCTCAGCACCCGGAGGCGACTTGACCGTGGAGGACGGACAGAGCGAATCTTCTGCCCCGATTCGGGTTCAGGAGGCGTCGGCACCTCGTACAGCTCGGGATTGTCCTCGTCAAAGAACTGATCGAACAGCGCGTCGGGGTCTTCAATGTCGTCGTTCGGCTCAACCAGTTCCACCCAGAAGCCTGGCACTTCACTCTGCCGCCCGCGGGCTCGGCGGCCATTGGTCTCGTCGGGGGCAGCGGCGGGCCGCCAGGCCGTCCGGAACACCTTCTCTTGCTTCAGATAGCCAAGCGCCCTCTTCTGGAACTCATAGAAGTCCTTGAGTCCGCGAAAGACCTGACTAAGCACCGCGCGTGCAGCCGGCCCGCCATATCCGAGGTTTGCATATTCGAGCAGCGCCATCTGAGACTCCGCGTCTGTAACACCTCAAGCCGTTCGCCTTGGTCACCCATCCATTGGCAAGTGGCGTGCCACGACCGACATCCGGTTGATGACGCAGTCCGTGCGGCAACTCGTTCAGAAGCGTAGCACATCTACGGGCCTATACGCCCGTTCACGGGTGACTGGACCCGCGACAAAAGGCGATCGCCGGGTGCCGCTCCACCCCAGGCCGCAGAATGCATCGTCGAGCCTTGGCACGCCTCGTGCATTATCGGTGGCAGCAAAGGAGCCCACTAATGAGCACGATGGCTGCATCCCGACACCAGTTCAGCGAGTTGAAATGGACCACGCACGCATTGCGACGCTGCCAGCAACGAGCCATCTCCAAAGACGCTGTTCAGGCCGCGATTTGGTATGGCAAGAGGTTCTGGGCAGGAGATGGGTGCGTCGCCTATTTCCTGGGGCGGAAGTCCCTTCGTCGTGCCGGACCTGAAGTCCCGGTTTCGGATCGGTACGAGAACGTCGCCGTCGTCGTTGCGCCCGATGGAGCGGTGGTGACCGTACAGCATTCCCCGCGCCCAAAGCGGCGATGGAGGTCGTGACGAGACTGCGCCGCTCTTCCCATCTCGATGGCACTACGCGATGTGAAGGACACGCAGAATGCTCTCGATGCGCGCATTTGCGGGCTCGCTCCCGTGTCATTCAACACGCCCTGCGGTTTGCAGGTCCTATCGAAAAGTCCGTGAACCGCCCTCTCGACGGGTTAGGTGCTCTTTGGCGGGTCGCTGTCCGAAACGGCCCGCTGACGCTCCATTTCGTCGCCAGACTCTCGGCTCTCGCGTGAGAGTGGGCGGATTGGTTTACAGAAGGGTTGTGCGTAGCCCCGAATATCCCCGGCAGTTCGCAGCCCAACCCCGAGCGTCATCCGCAAGGCCGCGATGGCCGCAGGCACGGACGCCAACGCCGCCGCCCGGCTGGCCGACCTCCACGAACGCCTGGCGACGGCCAGCGAGCGGGCGAGAGTTCTTCGCGCCGAGGCGGACCAGATCGATGGCGAGTCGATCACCCAGTCCGACGTCGCGGCCTCGCTCCGCGAGTTCGCCGCAACGTGGGACGTGCTCTACCCGCGGGAACAGGCGGCCGTGATGGCAAACCTCGTCAAGCGGGTGGACTACGACGGTGCAAAGAAGACGGTGTCGATCACGTTCCATCCGGCCGGGCTGCGCACGCTCGGCCAGGCACCCGTTGAGCACGAGGAGGTCGCATGAATAACTTGCACGACGTCACGATCGAGTTCCCAGTGCACTTCACGCGGGGGGCGGCGGGCCGGAAAGAGGTCAACGTCGGCGTGGAGCCCGCCGAGCCGCCCGTTGAAGCGGGCCGCGTTCCCCGTGTCGCCCGCCTGATGGCGCTGGCGATCCGGTTTGCGGAGTTGGTTCGGATGGGCGAGGTCGAATCCCACGCCGACCTCGCCCGGTTGGGGCAGGTCACGCGGGCTCGGATCAGCCAGATCATGGATATGCTGTGCCTGGCTCCGGACATCCAGGAGGAGTTGCTGTTCCTGCCCCGCGTTGCGCGAGAGCGTGATGCAGTCAGCGAGCACGAACTGCGCACGGTGTGTGCCGCCGCGGACTGGCGCGAGCAGCGCCGGCGCTGGCGGGAGTTGGCGGGCGCAAGGCGGCCTCGTTGCGAACTACCGCAATTGTGAGGTCGCCAAACAGCTTCATGAGATCTGTCGACAGCAATCTATCGCGACATCCCGAGGGGAGATGGTGACGCTTTCAAGAGGTATTGCCGGCACATCATCGGCGTCCATCCGATGGGAGAAGCGATATTGAGAACTTGACTGCTCGCGCACTGTCGTGTCGCACAGCAATTTCTCCGCCGCTGGCTCTCGCGAGCGTACGGGCGACGGCGAGGCCCAGGCCGAAGCCGCGTTGATCGTGGCGAGAAGCGTCCTTGCGCCAGAACGGCTCGAAGAGGTGTGCGAGGTCTTCGTTCGTGAGAGCCGGGGCCGAGTTGGTGATATCGATGCGAACCCCGTCCGCAACCAAATGCGCGCGGGCGATCACCGGATCATCCGGCGCGACGTCGCCGTGGCACAGAGCGTTGTCGAGCAGGTTGCCGACGATGGCCGCGAGCGTGGCGCTCTCGACGCGGGCCACAAGCGTCTCATCCGCGTCGATGCGCACAAGACGGGCATCGCCGCCGTGCATGGCGATGGCGCGGGCGGCTTGCTCCGTAAGAACGGGACCGACTTGGGTGCGTGCCTCCGCGCCGGGCGCGGGGTGGGCCGCGCCGGCGCGTGACAGGCGCAGCAACGTCTCGCAGAGCGATTGCGCGCGGGCCAGCACCCCCAGCGAGGTCTCGGCCGTGCGCGACCATTCCTCGCTGGTGCGGGGCTGATTGGCGGCGACTTCAAGGAGCATCCGCAGTTCCGCGATGGGCGTGCGGAGTTCGTGGCTGGCCGCGGCGGTGAAGCGTTTCTCACGCTTGAACGCTTCTTCGAGCCGGGCCAGCAGGCCCGAAAGTTGCTCGGCGATCGGGCGAAGTTCGGCGGGCAGGCCGTCGGACTCGAATCGGGCGTCGAGCGTCCCCGGGCCGAGCGATTGCACGCGCCGGGAGAGATCGGTCAGCGGTCGCAGCCCGCGCCCGACGGCCCAGCGCACCAGCAGCACGCTTGCCAGCGCGAGGGCGACGCCCACGCCGAAGATGCTCCACCCGATGCTCGTCAGCGTCCGGTCCAGCGGCCCGCGCGACATCGCCACCAGCAGACGCACACGCGGCGGGGCGTATACCGGCGTGTCCATCGTGACGGGCCTTGGCGTCGCGGCGACCTCGGCGGCGCGTTCGCCCGCTTCGTCGTGTTCGACGCTCGGGATGAAGTCGAAGACCACGCCGCGTCCGGGCGCGCCGTCCGGGAGCGGCACATCCCGCGTCCCCGTGCCGCCGTCACGAAGGGCGTCGATCGGCCACACGCCGTCACGGACGGATTCCGATCGCTCGACCTCGCGCCACGCCTGACCGTCCCGGACCCACACGACGAAGAACCCCGCGTCCTCCCCTCCCCGCCCGCGCCCGCGTGGGCTTTCGTAGCGCGGCATCGCCTCGCCCGCGAAGTCCATCTCCACCTTGGTTCCATCGGAACGGGTCAGCGACCGCAGGGCTTCGGCCCGCGCCGCAAGGGCGTCGTCGAACTGCGCCGTCAGGGCCGCGCGGAGAACGACCATGAGCGCCAGACCGCCGATCACGAGCAAAGCCTTGATGCAGACGGCGACCAGCGCAGCGGTGCGGAGCCGGATGCTGTTCATGGCGTGACCTCTTTCAGGACATATCCGACCTTCCGCCGCGTGTGGATGAGTTCGGCGGCGTCCGACCCGCCCGCCGCGCTGAGTTTGGCCCGCAGCGCGGCCACCGCCGAGTCGATCGCGTTGGAAAAGACCTGCGAGCGGTCGTCGTAGAGGTGTTCTTCGAGTTCGGCGCGGGTCACCGGCTTGCCCGCGTGGGCCGCGAGGTACGCCAGCAGTGCGTACTCGCGGGGCGAGAGGTCCACGGGCGACTCGACCGCGCCGCGCCCGGCCAAGCTGCGGGTGATGTGCGCCGTCTTGGTCGCCGTGTCGATCGTCAGCGGCCCGACCCGGACGAGCGGGGACGACTGACCGTGCCGCCGCCGCGTCATGGCCTGTACCCGCGCCAGCAGTTCCTTGAATGCGAAGGGTTTGACGAGGTAGTCATCGGCCCCGGTGGTGAGGCCTCGCACCTTGTCATCGAGCGTGTCCTTGGCCGTGAGCATGAGGACCGCCGCGCCGCCACCCGCGATCTTCTTCTCGCCCGCCCAGGCGCGGTACCGCGAGAGCATCGTCATGCCGTCCATCTCCGGCAGCATCCAGTCCAGCACGATCACGTCGTAATCGGTGGTCTGCGCATGGATCAGCCCGCGCTTACCGTCGGCGACCGCGTCCACGGCGTACCCCGCCTCGCGCAGGCCCTGGGCCAGCGAGTCACGGAGGATGGCGGAATCTTCGACGATGAGGATGCGCATGGCCTTTCAAGGGTATCGGAGACGCGGCACCCACAAGATGATGGCAACGTGATGCCCCAGCGCGGCGGCGGCTCGATCACGTCCGCATCATGTTTCCCCGCCCACCTTGGCGAACACTCCACCATTCCAGCACCCGGCCCGCCCCGTGATCGGAGCACCCCCGGATGCGAACCCACCCGGAACCCTCTTCATGCCCAGAACCCGCCCGACCGACCCCGTCTCGCTCACCGCCGCCGCGCCGCTCTCAACGGGCCTGCGCTCGCTCCAGTTCGCGCTGGTCGCGTTCATCGTGGTCAACACCATCGTCTTTCTCACCCTCGCGGTGCTCAACAAACTCCCCGGCGAGGGCAAGGCGCTGGTCTTCATCGACTTCTGGGGGCGCTTCACGGTCTACTCGCTCTGGTTCATCGCCTACGCCCTCTACCGCCGCTTCGCGTGGCCGGTGCCCGCGCTCCGCGTCGGCATCGCGGCGCTGGTGGTGCTGAACATCCCGTTCTTCCTGCTCATGGCGTACCTCGACAAGATCAGCAACGCCCCGGCGACGCTCGCGCTGGTGGACTTCTGGGGGCGCATCTCGGTCTATTCCCTCTGGTTCATCGGCTACGAGGTGTACCGCCGGCTCATCGCCCGCGAGCGGGGCACGGCGGCGGTCTAAGCAACACGCTTTCACGTCGCGTCCGCGTTCCCCGCGCGGGCGCGTTCCACCAGCACCAGCGCGCCCAGCGCCGCCAGCGCCAGCACGGCGAAGGCGGAACCGAAGAGGAACGCCGCCGCCGGGCCGGCGCGGTCCCACAGGAGGCCCGCGACAAGACTCGCCACCAGCGTGGTCAGGCCGGTGAGGGCGTAGAAGAGGCCCATCGCCGCGCCGCGGCGCTCCTTGGGCGCATGGTCGGCGATGAGGGCCTTGCCCACGCCGTCGGTGAGGGCCATGTAGACGCCGTAGACGGCCATGAGGGGCCAGAACCCCCACGCGTGCGCTTTGGGGAGCAGCGCGAACCCTGCGTAGACGCCCGCGTAGATCACCCACCCCGCCGCGATGACCATCCAGCGCCCACGGCTCCCCCGCGCCCCGCCGCCGAGGTGGTCGCTCAGCGCCCCCGCCGCGTAGGAGAGCGCGGCGTAGGTGACGTTGAAGAGCGCGTAGACCATCACCACCGCCCACGGCGAGAAGCCCAGGTCGCTCGCCCGCAAGAGGATGAACGTGTCGCTGCTGTTGGCCAGCGAGAAGAGGACCAGCACGCCCAGCACCGCCCAGTACGAGCGCGGCAGGCCGAGCGGCCCGGCGCTGTTCGAGGGCGCGGCGGAGCCCGCGCGTGATTCGTCCGGGGGCGGCTTGGCGGTCGTCGTCTGTGCGTGCGGCGACTCTTCCTCGCGGACCAAGAACGTAAGAAGGAACGACGCCAGCCCCAAAGCCGCCGCGACGCCGAAGATCGCGCGGTAGACCCACGCGGGAGTCGCGCCGACTTGCGCCGCCGTTGACGCGACTTCCGCCGTGCCCGCCGTCGGCGGTTTGGCGGGCGTGCCCGTGAGCCACCAGAGCAGGAGCGCCGAGAGCAGCACGCCGATCAGCGCGCCCGCCGTGTCGAGGGCGCGATGCACGCCGAAGGCCCGCCCGCGCTGGTCGGCCCCGACCGCCCCGGCGATCATGGCGTCGCGCGGCGCGCTCCGCAGCCCCTTGCCGAAGCGGTCCAGCAATCGCCCGCCCAGCACCAGCCCCCACGCGGTGGCGAGAGCGATCATCGCCTTGCCCAGCATCGGCAGGCCGTAGCCGATCCTGATCCAGCGGACCCTTTTGCCCGAGCGGTCGCTGCGGAACCCCGCGAAGGCGGTCATCACCGCGACGATGAGCACCGCCGCCCCCTCGACCAGCCCGAGTTCCACCTTCGACGCCCCGAGCACGCCCACGAGAAAGAGCGGCAGGAGCGGGTAGATCATCTCCCCCGAAACGTCCGCGAAGAACGAGACCCAACTGAGCAGCCAGACGGCCCGGGGCAGGGGCCGGCGCGGCGCGGACGCGGACTCCGGCGGCGCGGGGGGAGGCGTGGCGGGCTGGAGGGATGGGGGGGGCGATTCGGGCATGGATGCGAACAGACTGTACGAGCGTCCGGGGCCGAAACGGACCAGCGCGGCCCTCGCGGGGCGCGCCCACGCTCGCCGACGGGCCGCGCATCGCGTCTGACCCGTG
The DNA here is from genome assembly GCA_964588585.1 of uncultured Phycisphaeraceae bacterium. GTDB lineage: Bacteria > Planctomycetota > Phycisphaerae > Phycisphaerales > UBA1924 > JAEUIX01. The sequence continues at coordinate 15,154 of CAZPPX010000001.1, read as the reverse complement.
GGCTGTCGCGTCCGACGAGCGGCCGGTCGCACTCGACGGCTGACCCGTCGCATCCGCCAAGCCGCCTGTCACGCCCGCCGATCTACCTGTCGCGTGCGATTTTTCGATTGTCGCGTCCGCCGAGTGAAGTGTCGCGCCCGACGGGCCGATGATCGCGTCTGACAACCCATCCGTCGCGTCGCGCGTGCGGCGTGCGGAAGGAAAGGCATTCACCACAGAGGCACAGAGAACACAGAGTGAGGCATGGGAAAGGCGGATCAGGTCTTGTTGCGTGCGCCCGGCTCGAACTCGTCTTTGAGCCAGCGCACGAAGTTCTCGGAATGAAGGATGTAGGTCTTGGCCGCGCTGGGCTTGAGGGTGTTCGTCTGTTCGAGTTCGGCCAGCAACTCCCGGTACTGCTCCAAGGCCCGCTCAACCTCGTCCAACGCCTCTCGTTTGATCCTGATTTGGCTCATGCATGAATCGTATCCGACCCCGTCTTTCTCTGTGCCCTCTGTGTCTCTGTGGTGAATCTGTCGAGGTCTTTGCTTTGGAGGCTCAAACATGGCCCGCTCCGGCGAACACTACATGCCCCGGCCCGATGGCAACTTCTCGGCGTGGGCGCAGCACTACTACGACGCGGTGGAGAAGTGGTGGAGCGTCAACGGGTTTGACGAATCCGAGTTGAAGCCGCTCAAGGACGCCGTCAGCGCGTGGGTGGCGGCGTATGCCGCGCATGTCAAGGCTCAGGCCGCCGCCGAGGGTGCGCGGCAGGCCAAGGACGCGGCCCGCGCGGCGCTGGAGAAGGAAGTCCGCCCCGTCACCAACTTCGTGCAGGGGTACCCCAAGACCACCAACGCCGACCGCGCCGAGATGGGGATCACGGTGCGGGACACCTCGCCGTCGCCCGCGCCCACGCCGTCATCGCGCCCGCTCGCGCTGGTGGAGAGCGGGCAGCGGCTGACGCACCAACTGCGGCTGGTGGACGAGTCCACGCCGACCCGCCGCGCGAAACCCGCGGGCGTGCTCGGGGCCGAGGTGTGGGTGAAACTCGTCGCCCCCCCAGCTGCGGAAAGCCCCGCGCCGACCGACCCCGCCCGTGATCCAAGTAGCTTCACGTTCCTGACCATGACGACCAAACCGAGTTTCCGCGCCGAGTTCAAGGCGGGCGAAGGCGGCAAAACCGCCGTCTACATGGCCCGCTGGGTCAACACGCGGGGCGAAAAGGGGCCGTGGTCGGAGATCACGACGGCGACGGTGGCGGCTTAGACCGTAGCGGTCGTGGCTTCCTGTTTCGTTTGCTTCGCCTCGCGCTCGGGTATGTGCGGGATGTGGCCGTCACCGCTGCCGCTGCCGTCGGTTGCGGGCATCGGGTCGATGCCGTGTTCCTTCAGGCGTTCCCAGAGCGGCGCAAGGGCAGCATCGGGGTCGCGGTAGAACATGCTTCCGCGCACTCGCCAGAATCGCCAGTTAGCACGTTCGAGTTGCCGCTGCCGCGCCATGTCTTCGTCGAAGTTTTCGTCGGTGTGGAAGCGGTCGCCGTCGCATTCAATGGCCAATCGGGACCGGCCCTCAACAACCAAGTCGATGCGCTTGCGGCCCGCCTTGTATTGCGGGAGCACGCGGTATCCGCGATCGGCGATCCGAAGATAGACGTCCACCTCGAACCAACTGTCGAACGGCGCGGGGGCCAACTCCGGGCGATCGGGGTTGCTCGCTTGCCTCCGCAAGTCATCAAGGTCAACGCCGATACTCCCGGCGGCGTGTCGTGCGGGGTCGTAAAAGTATGTCAGGAGCCGATGGCGCATGCACTCGGGGTTGCCAACGTCCTCGGGCATGACTGAGTGGAACAGCCAGAGTTGGTCCTGCGCACGGCTAGCGGAAACGTTGAACCGCTGCATGTCTGAGAGTTTCGTTAGGGCAGAGAACCCGCGTGATTCGTCGTCCTTGACCGCTACCACGAGGCTCAGGAAGATGATGTGGCGCTCGTCGCCCTGAAACGAGTAGCCATCACCACACACGATCCGCCGCCGGTCGATCTCCTCGGCCCCAATGCGCTTGAGCAAGAGCCTTTCGATCAACTTGGCCTGATGCTCGCCGAGTAGCGAGATCACGCCCATCGTCTTTTCCTTGTACATCGGGTCGGCGCAGCATGCCGCGATGGCCTCCACGATGGCCTCGGCCTCGGCTTGGTTCTTGGCGCTGGTTGAGCCGCCCTCGCGCTTGCCGTCGGGCACTCGGCGGGCCACAAACGGAGCCAGCCGCTTGGGGGGGTATTGCCGGAGCGGGACGAGCGCGCCCTTATAGCACAGGTCGTTGCTGAACCGGATGATTTCGGGCATACAGCGGAAGTGCTCGTGGAGCGTGATGCGCTTGCCCAGCCGGACTTGGCCATGGTCAAAGAGGCTGCTGTCCACGTCGAAGGTCTCGGCAAGATCTATTCCGTCCAAGTGCTGCGCGAGCAGACTCTTGGCTTGATCCTTGTCGATGCCGATGTTGGACGGGCTGATCTGCTTGTCGTCACCCACCACGATGATCTTCTTGGCGAGATAGAACAGGAGCAACGATTCCGGCCCGCACTGCGAAGCTTCGTCCACGATCACGACATCGAAGATGCCGGGAGCAGGAGTGACGCTCTCGAACACCCGGTACAGCGGCATGACCCACGCCGGGATGGCGTCGCGGCACTTTTCAAGTTCTCCCTGCGCGACCCGCCGCCAGTGGCCCGCGTGTTTGCCGGTCCCTTTGCCGATCTTCTTGACCGCCTGTCGCCATGCGTTGAGGTGTTGCTGGTGCGCCGAGGTCATCGCCGACAAGCACGAATGCCACGCTCGTTCCGCCGACGCCCGCACAAGGCACGTCTTGATCCGCTCTTTTACCTGTTTGAGTTCGGCTTCGACTGCTGCGGCCTTGCGCGGGTCAGTGTATTTGGCGAGCCACGCATCGGCTTGCGCCCAGCGCCATGCCGCTTTCCAATCCGCGATGCGCCCTTTCCACGCCGGGTCGGCGTGCGTTGCGGCGATGGACCGCGCGAGTTTGGGAAGTACCGCGCTGATCCGCTCATCAAGCCGCGCCCATTCGGCAAGGCGTGCGGCATCGGCCTCCAGCCCGGCGACATCGGCGAGCGCCGCCGTGACGGCCCGCTCGTCCCGCTGTTCCAGCGCATCGGCCAATCGGGCGCAAACCGGGTGTGCATTGGGCGATGCCGCCACTGTGCGGAGGGCATGGACCCTCGCGTCAAGCTGCGACGACATCACCTCGTATTCCCGGCGGACAATGACTCGCTCGCAGCGGGCGGAAAACTCATCGACCGCGCGCCGGTCGTGGAGGGCGGGGATGTCGGCCAGGTGCAGCCGCGCCAACACGGTCGCGGCGGCATCCGCGAGCGGGCGGATGGCGAGCACCCGCGTGAGAATCCCAGCGAGTTCGCGGAGTTCCCCAATCTGTTGGCCGCTTGTCTTAGTCGTCGGGGCAGCCTTCCCATCCCACAGGGTCCAAGCTTTGGCGATCGCCGCCGAGCATTCGAGGTGCTCCTTGGCCGTCGTCAGCGCCGCGGCGTGATCGCACGCGCGACCGTCGATCGTCGCCTCTCGACACAGGTAGATGGTGCGTCGCACCACCTTCGCGCGGAAGACCAAGAAGCCCAGCCCGCCGCCCCGCTGGAAATGGCCGAGAAGGTCCGTCACGTCGGCGAGCAGAACGTCCGAACGCCGACCGGTCGGGAGTCGAATGTTCTTGGTATCGAGTGTTGTCGCTATCGAATGGTGGGCAGCAATGGCGGCGCTGGTCTGAGAGAGCAAGAGTTCCCAGCCTGCGCCCGCGCCTTTCAGCACGTCCGACAATGCGACTGCGGCCCACGGGGTTGCCGCCGTCGGTACCTGATGAACCGCCGCTTGAAGTGCCCGCAAAGCAACGCTGGCCGCGCGGAGCTCATCGAGCGGTAGCGTTCCGAGATGGACTTCGCCATCGGCAATCGGGCGGAGCCGATCCCGCAGCGTGTGCGAGGATTGAATCAGCCGGGTCAGCGTGTCGTCGGCGGGAATCTCGCTCCCGCGTGCCGGGCGGCGTTGCTCGACTTCGGCTGCCCGTTGGGGCGACACCCGAACCATGCCGTCTCTATATGCCGAAAGCGCATCTGCGTCGATGGGCATCGGCGATTCGGGTTCGGCAACGTCAGTGAACCACGCGAACCGCTGCGCATCACGCCGAACCTGCTGCGCGATGGCTTGAGCCGTACCGGAATATGCCCCGTCGGCGATGGTGTGAACGTGGATTTCCGCTTCGCGGAACGTGCGAACCTCTCGCTCCAGCGTCGTCTCTCGCTGCGCGAGCCGATCGAGTTCAGCTTCCGCTTTGCGTATTTCTTCGTTGGCCGGACCAGCGTTCCAAGAGTCGGCCCGGTCGGTAATGTTCCGCACGCTGTCTTCGACGTTGTCCTGGGCGGCTTTGTCGTTCCCGAGAACGCTGAGGCACAGCGGGCGAATCTCGACGGGCAGTTTGTCCCGCAAGACTTGAAGGGCGCGGGGCGTCTGAGCGGTAATCAAAACCCGCTGCCCGGTGGCGAGTAGGTGGCAGATCAGATTGGCGATAGTGTGCGACTTGCCCGTGCCCGGCGGCCCCTGCACCAAGACCCCGTGCCTGCCGTCAAGACGCTCGACAATCTGCCGTTGGTCCTCGTTCGCCGGAAGCGGAAAGTAGACTCTTGTGTTCGTAGGCGAAGGAAGAGTGTTGGAGGAGCGCGGCGGTTCGTTCCCCGCTCCTTCGTTGGTCGCCGCCTTCGTGAGCCGCTTCACACCCGGCGGAATCGTCTCGCCCTCTTGAAGTTGCTTGATGACCTCCTCGAAGGCGAGCAGAAGTCCCTTCGACGTGCGCCGTCTCAGCAGAAGTGCCGGCGCAAAAGCCGTCTGAGGCACGCGCTCCATGCCGCTCGGCTCATACGCGGCTGGGTCGTAGGTACCGTCCTCCTTAATGGCTTGCGTGAAGCCCCGCAAGGCCTTGTCGATCGCCTGAAAGTCCCAAGGATCATCGCCCGCGTGCGCCAAGTCCGCGGCTACAACTTCCCGCTGTGGAACCGATGGTTGCTCGCTCGGGTCGAGCATGTCGATTTCCAGTGCCAGCCGCGCGCCGTCCGAAGCGGGGCGAAGCGTGAACATGCCTCCCGCCGGGTCAAACTCCAGGGTTACTTGCGCGGCGATGAGGTGCCGTCGAACCTGTTGCGTGCTGGGCGTCTTCCACGTCAGACAGCCGAGACCGAGTACAAGTTCAAACTCTTCGCCCAGTCGCTTGAGGTCACGATTGATGACGAAGAGCGGGGCATACACCTTCTCTTGAAAGTCAGTCCAGGCGGCATACTTCTCCGCCCAAGGCTTCCAGTGTGCCTGCATGTAGTCGTTGAGCGCCACGGCGACTTCAGGGTGGTTCTCCAGCAACTCATAGACGGGCGCGGGGCCGGTGCCGGTCGATTGGCCGTTGTTGCCCGCGCTCTGTGGTGTGGCGTTGCGACTGCCCGCAGTTTGTGGCTGTGGCCGCTCGATCCTGCCGAGCAAACGCGGCGGTGAGTCAACGCTCTTGCCGGAGTCTGACGCCACCCACGCCTTGATGGTTGCCGGAATCGGGGGCAACTGCGGCTCGGGCAACTTCTTCACGGTGAACCAAGCGTCGTCCTCGTTGGTGTCCGCCTCGAGCCAGCTTTGCGATGGATCAGGGCGGAAGCATCGTGCCGAACAGCCGACCTTTCCCCGAAGCGATTCAAGCCAGAAACAGCGCTCGTAGGAGCGAAGGTCGCGCACTGGCACCGTCCGTAGGAGCGTGAGGTCGCGCAGATAGCGAAAAATCGCCAACGCTCGACGCCGTTCAGGGTCGCGGGAGCCAGCGTTGAGATTGGCTTGGGGTGTTTGCTCGGTCACGGGGCGGATTGTGCAAATGGGCGCGCTCGCCGAAAGGTCTTTGGGTACCCACGAGGTGCCCGCCGTTCACCGTCCAACCGGGTAGTGTAACGCACGTCCGGCCACTTTGCCCAACGCCGCTTTCCGTTCGGTGCTCCTCAACCGAGGCGACTCAGCCAGTGTGCAAAGCACCCTCTGCGGACAACAACACGCCTCTACCTATATAAGAGACTCGCGCCCAAACAAACTATACGAATCTTGCCCGGAAAGCCGGAGCGGGTTGAAGTCGCCGCGGAATCCCGTCGATGCACCTCGGAGTGTCCGCCGCGTGCCGATTGACGGCTCGGGTAGCGGTTGGACGCCCAAGCGCAGCGTGTGCTGGGCAAACCGAGCGAGCCGCCGAATCCATTGACGGAGACACTGAATCATGGCTGACTACATCCCCGGTCCCGATGCGTCGTTTCAGGCGTGGCAATCCAACTTTGTGACCTATGCCAACGCGAATCTCGCCGCGCTCGGGCTGGTCGCCGCCGACATGACCCCGATCACCGCCGCGCAGACGCCGTGGCAGAACGGGTTCACGGCCCACATCGCCGCCGTCAACGCGGCCAAGGCCGCCAAGCAGACCAAGGACGAGGCCCGCGCCGCGTATGTCGCCGCGATCCGGCCCCTCGTGCGCCGCTTGCAGGCGTCCGCCGTCGTCAACGACGCCGAGAAGGCGTCGCTGGGCATCACCGTGGCCCAGGCCCCCACGCCCATCGGCCCGCCGACGACCGCGCCCATCTGCTCCATCGAGTGCGGGATGCGCTTGCAGCAGACGCTGCGCTTCGTGGACTCGGCCACGCCGACCCGCAAGGCCAAGCCTGCGGGCGCGTTGGGTGTCGAAATCTGGAACAAGGTCGGCACGACGCCGCCCACGGGCGAGGCGGACCTGCGCTTTGTCGCGGTGGACACCAACGCGCCGTACGTGATGAACTTCGACTCCGCCGACGGCGGCAAGACCAACTACGTGTGGATGCGGTGGGTCTCGCCGACGGGCGAGCGCGGGCCGTGGGGTGAGCAGGCGCAGGCGACCATTGCGGCGTAAGCGTTCGGCTTGCGACAACTGAATCGGATTGACCGACGGCCCCGGCACACGCCGGGGCCGTTGTGTTTCGGGCCGGCAGGCGTCATGGCCATGGCAGTCTCCACGCTCCGCTGAGTCAACACGCTGGGCGACAAAGGCCCGTGGTCGGACGTCACAACGGCGACGGTGGCGGCGTAGCAGCCTGCGCCGGACCACGAGCACCCACCCAGGAGACCGACCGCCGCGACGGGCGGCCCGGACAACTCGGAAGGGTCATGGTGGCCGAACCTCACGGTGCGGCAAGCGGCCGCGCGAGTTGAAGACGATCACGGGCCGGGGGTGAGTGCCGTCGCGGTCGCCGCCTAAGGAGCCGGGGTGGCGGCGGGATCGCCAAGGCGGTGGTGGTCCAACATGAGGCTTGCGGCGTTCAGCGGCGATGTCGGTCGTCGGGCCCTCGTCACCTTGGACAGGCGTGCTCGACCCGTATCCGGGGCGGTGGGCAACGACGCATACACTGAGCAGATGAGCATCCAGCGAGTCTTGATCGCGGTCGATGGCAGCGAGATGTCCACGCGGGCGGTCGGAGTCGGGGTCACGCTCGCCAGCGCCCTGGGCGCGCAGGTGGCGATGGTGCATGCAGTCAACGTGACCGGCGCAGTCGCCGTCGAGGGCGGGCCGCCCGCGGCGGAGATGCGCCAGATCCTCTTGGACGATGGCAAGGGCATCCTCGCCCAGGCGGCCAAGGATGCGCCGGGCGTGGCCGTTGTCCACCAGTTCCTGCGCGAAGGTGCGCCGGGCGCGGAGGTGTGCGCTTCGGCGCGCGAGTGGGGCGCGGACCTGATCGTCATCGGCACGCACGGACGCGGCGGGCTTTCGCGCTTGCTGATGGGCAGCACCGCCGAAGCGGTCGTTCGGCACGCGCCTTGCCCGGTGCTGGTTGTGCCCGCGACCGCCGCAGCAAGGACATAGATGCCCGGAGACGCCGCCCCCGACAACCCGGTCGCGCCCACTCCCGTACCGGACGCGACGCCGGCGACAGAGCCGCACGGACTCACGACGTCGGACGCGGCTCGGCTCCTGGCCGAGCACGGACCCAACGAGGTGCTCGAACAGCGCCGCCACCCGGTGCGGGCGCTGCTCGCCAAGTTCTGGGGGCTCTCGGCGTGGATGCTCGAAGTCATCATGGTCGTGTCCGCCCTGCTCGGCAAGTACGAGGACCTCGCCATCGTCGGCGGGCTGCTGGTGGTCAACGCCGTGGTCTCGTTCGTGCAGGATCGGCGGGCCGCGGGCGTCGTTGAGGCGCTGCGTCGGCGGCTCCAGGTCAACGCGCGCGTCCGCCGCGACGGCCGGTGGACGCTCCTCCCGGCACGGGAACTCGTGCCCGGCGACCTCGTGCGTGTTCGTACGGGCGACATCGTCCCGGCGGACCTCACGCTGTCGAGCGGGACGGTGAGCGTGGACCAGTCGGCCCTGACCGGCGAGTCTGCGGAGGTGGACAAGGCCGCGGGCGACACGGCTCCTTCCGGTACCGCCGTGCGGCGGGGCGAGGGCGTGGGCATCGTCGCGGCGACCGGCGCGCGGACGCTCTTTGGCCGCACCACCGAACTGGTCCAGCGGGCCACCCCGAAGCTGCACGTCGATGCCGTGGTGGGCCGGGTGGTCCGATGGCTCTTTGCCATCACGGGCGTGCTCATGGGCGCGGTCGCGGTGCTGGCGGCGGTGCGGGGCATCCCGTTGCTGGAGGTCTCCAGTCTCCTGCTGGTGCTGCTCATGAGCGCGGTGCCGGTGGCCCTACCGGTCATGTTCACGTTCAGCATGGCGCTGGGCGCGCGGGAACTGGCGCGGCACGGCGTGCTGGTGACGCGGCTGAGCGCCGCCGAGGATGCGGCCACGATGGACGTCTTGTGCGTGGACAAGACCGGCACGATCACCATGAACCAACTGACCGTCAAGTCGGTCACCCCGCTGGGGAACGCGACCGAGGCGGACGTGCTCGCCGCCGGGGCGATGGCCTCTCAGGAGGCCAACCAGGACCCCATCGACCTGGCCTTCCTGGCTGCGGCCCGCGCCGGCGATGCGGCGGCGCGGGCGTCGGCCGCGACGCCCGTCTCGTTCACGCCCTTCGACGCCGCGACGCGGCGGACGGAGGCCGTGGTGCTGATCGAAGGGAAGCACGTGCGCGTGGTGAAGGGGGCGGTGCGCTCGGTGGCGGAGGTATGCGGGCTAGACGCGAGCGCGGTGGCTGACTTGGAGGCCCGGGTCGCCGAATCGGCGCGGCACGGGCACCGCACCCTCGCGGTGGCCCGAGGCGAGGGTGAGTCCACGCCGGTGCTCTTGGGGCTGGTGGCGATGGAGGACCCGCCCCGCCCCGACGCCCGCGCGATGGTTGCGGCCCTGCGCGACCTCGGGGTCTCGGTCAAAATGCTTACCGGCGATGCGCTGGCCGTGGGGCAGGAGATCGCCACGCGCGTGGGGCTTGGCACGATCCGCCGCGCGTCGGAGGTGCGGGCCGAATCGACCGCAGGCGCGGGCGAACCCGCCGGAGAACGGGCCGATCCGCTCGGTGGGGCGGACGGCCTTGCCGAGGTCTACCCCGAGGATAAGTACACGGTGGTCCGGCGACTCCAGGGCGCGGGGCGCGTGACGGGGATGACCGGGGACGGCGTGAACGACGCCCCGGCGCTGCGGCAGGCCGAGGTGGGGATCGCCGTCGCGGGAGCGACCGACGTGGCCCGCGGCGCGGCGAGCGTGGTGCTGACCGATCCGGGGCTGGCCAACATCGTGACGCTGGTGGGCGTGGGGCGCTCGATCTACCAACGCATCCTCACCTGGATCGTCAACAAGATCAGCCGCACGATCTTCAAGTCGGCGTTCGTGGCGGTGGCGTTCGTGGTCAGCGGGCACTTCGTGGTGTCGGCCTTCGCCATGCTGCTGCTCACGTTCCTGACCGACTTCGCCAAGATCGCGCTGGCGACCGACAACGTCCGCTGGTCGCGGAAACCCGAGACGTGGAACATCGGTCCGCTGGTGTGGGTCTCGGCGGGGCTGGGCGTGCTCATGGTCGTCGAGGCGCTGGTCTTGCTCTGGCTCTGCTGGCAGCCTTGGGGCCTGGGCGAGCGTCCGGGCGACCTGCACACGTTCAGTTTCCTCACGCTGCTGTTCTTCGGCGTGTGGTCGGTGGTCTCGGCGCGGGAGCGGCGCTGGTTCTGGGCGTCGCGCCCCAGCGGGGCGCTGGCGGCGGCGCTGGGGATCGAACTGGCGCTTGGCGCGGTGATCGGACTGCTGGGCTTCGGGTCGCTGGCCCCACTCCCGTGGTGGCGGGTGCTGGCGATCCTGGGTGCCTCCGCCGCCTGCTGCCTGCTCATCAACGACCCACTCAAAGTGCTGCTGATGCGACGGCTGGCCCCGGGCGCGGTCGGGCAGGCCGGGGGAACGATGGAGTAGCCCGCGGCGCGGGGGAGGGCGGGGTCACCATCATCGAATCGGAGTCGCGCGTCATGGGCATCAAGAATCTCATCATCTACTTCGTGACCGGCGGGCTGGTAACGGTGCTGATCGTCGCCCTGGAGGAGCGCGGGTCGCGGCTGTGGTCGGGGCTGGCGACGCTCGCGCCGGTGTTCACGGTCGTCGCGTACCTGTTCATCGGCTCCGCGCGGGGCGGCCAGGCCGTGAGCCAGCACGCCAAGCTCGTGCTGGCGGGCACGCTGGTCTCGTGGGTGCCGTACATGCTGGTGGTGATCGTGCTGGCCCCGAGACTGGGGGCGGGCAAGGCCACGGCGCTGGGCCTGGCGGCCTTCGCGGCGCTGGCGGTGGGCTATTTGCGGCTGGTGGACCACTTCAAGTGGTTCCAGTGATCGGGGCCTGAGCCCCAATCGCAACGCAAGGGGCGGGCCGAATCGTCCAAGACCCCATGCCTTGCGCGGCGACCGGGCGCGAACGAGATGGACAACTGAACAAGGCGAGAGACGAGTACCCTCGTCTTTCAATCCACGCTGTCGAAGAGTGCGTAACGGATCAGCGGCGACGACGCGCGGCGAGCAGGCCGCCGAGGCCGAGGAGCACTGCGGTGCCCGGGGCGGGGACGGCCTGAACCCAGAGCAACGCTTCATCCTGGTTGCTGAGGCTGTTGCGACCGAAGCCGCTCACGTAGAGATATGAACCATCGAACGAGAACCCCGTCGCTGAGCTGGATGTGAACTCCGGCGGCAGGAACGCGTGCAAGTCTTCGGGCGTGTAATCAAAGAAGTCAGAACCGCTCCACAGCGTGGCCCGCGAGTCGACCGATCCGGCAAGAAACCCGCCGTTGGCCGCGTTGATGTAGGAGTTAGTCGCGCCGTCGGGCTGCAGGTCGAACCATGACGCCGACGAACCCCGCCAAAGCCCCGCGTGCTGCTCCGCTCCGAACTGTGCGTAGCCGAACTGGTAAGCCCCGCCCGCGTTCTGGCTGATCCCGACCGCTTCAGAATAGTTCGCACCGGAAGGATGGAGGCTTGTCCACGATGCCGCGGTTCCGGTCCAGATTCCGGCTTGCAGCACGCCGCCGAGCGTGGCCGCACCCGCCTGGCGATTGAAATCCGCACCGTACGCGATCGACTGCGTCGCACCGCTGGGGTTGAGGTCGATCCGCGAGACGGCCGTGCCGCTCCACACTGCCGCATGGCGCACACCCGCGCTCCGCGTCCATCCGACCTGCCGGCCGCCGTCCATGCCCAGCACCTGCGAGCTCGTCGCGCCAGCTGGGTGGAGGCTCGTCCACGATGCCGCCGTGCCGTTCCAGAGCGACGCTTGCTGCACACCGCCGACAACCGCCGAGCCTCCTTGGCGGATGCCCGAAGACGCGAAGGCCTCGGAGTTCAGCGCCCCCGCGGGGTTCAGATCGACCCACGACGCCGCGCTGCCGCTCCACGCAGCCGCGTGGACCGCGCCGTCCGAGTCTACATACACCGTCCCGGCTTGATAGTTCCCCCCCTGCATCGCGTAGGCACGAGAGGTGAGCGCGGCGGAAGGATGGAGGGAAACAACGCTCCACTGCGCATTGGCGGCGGAGGTCGCAATGCCGGAAGCAGCAACAATCAAAGAGGCGGTCGTACGCGTAAGGGTCATGATCTCTCTCCAAGGGGCGGCGAACCGTCTACCGACGAACGCCTACCTTTGGGAAAGCCTACTACCCCCCCCCCCCCATCTGTCAAGGAAAATACTGATCCACTCGCGCGAAGATTGTGCAGCGTGAAGATGGGTAATTTGGAAGCCCCTCGCTCAGCATCAATGGCCGCCGGCGAGGCGAGTTTGTCTGCTGTCGGACAAACCCTGCCAGCGATCATTGCCGCCGTGCTCGCTAACTTTTCTCTTCTGCTCTCCATCTTTTCGTCCGCGCACGCGATCTTTTTTTCCGTGTCAGCGATCTCTTTGTCGGTGCCAGCAATATCCGCGCTCAAGTCGGCGTGTTTTCTCGCCGAAGTCGGGTGTGGAAACGGCGTTGGGGCGTTCTCAACGCGGTTTCCGAGTCCCGGCGGGGCCGCGTTCGACGCCATAGCGGATCGGGAACCCGATTCGCTTGCGACCTTCGCCTCAACTGCGGCTGATGCCGCGGCGGTTTGCACTATGGCGACGTACCCGCGTGATCGGGCCGAGTTTTTGCGTTGGGCGGAAGCCCATGTTGACGTTTTTACTGCTCAGGCCGCGAACATCGGCTTGACCGCCACGCAAGCGACGGCGTTCAAGAATCAGGTTGGCGCGCTGCGCGGCCGCACCACGGCGCAGCAGGCCGCGCGTGACGCCGCGAAGGCCGCGACCGAGGCGGCACGCGATGCCGATTCGGCGACGCGCGAACTCACGAGCGATCTCGTTCGGTCGATTCGCGCCTTCGCGACGAACAACAACAATCCCAATGTGTACGTGCTCGCGCAGATCCCTGCACCGAACCCCGGCGCGCCCGTGCCGCCGCCCGGACAGCCCACAGATTTCAAGGTCGAACTGAACTCCGACGGCTCCATCACGATCAAGTGGAAGGCCAAGCACCCCGAGGGCTCCGACCGCGTGGTCTACTTCGTGCAGCGCAAGCTCATCAACGAGAGCGCGTTCACGCTCGTCGGCGGCAGCGGCGAGAAGTCGTACCAGGACGACACGCTCCCCGTCGGCATCGACGGCGCGACGTACATCATCACCGCCCAACGCGGCAACGTCCAAGGCCAGCCCTCGCGGCAGTTGACCGTGACGTTCGGCTCCGGCGGGCCGGGCATGAACGCGATGAAGTTTGTCGAGACGGACGCGAGGGCGAAGAAGGCCGCATGATCGGTGCTCGAAAGATCGGAGTCTCCACGACGGCCCCGGCACGCGCTGGGGCCGTTCTTGTTCGCTCACTCCGCGAGCCGACGTGCCTTGCTCGTGGAAAGCGCATCCCGTCGCATCGTGTAAAGAATGACCGCAACGAGGACTGCGGCGAGAACAGCCGACGATCCGACCGTCCCAAAGCCCAGCCCGCCCAGTTCCGGCTTCTTGGTCAGCACGTCGCCCATCGTCGCGCCGAACGGGCGCGTGAGCACGAAAGCCCCCCAGAAGAGACCAACGTAGAACGCCGGGCTGGACACTTTCAGGTGTTTGGCCATGAAGTAGACCGCGACGGTCAGCGCGATGACGCCACCGATGAGCGCGGCGCCGCCCGCGAAGCCCAAACCAGAGTTGTTGGCGAGGTAGTCGCCCAGCGATGTGCCCAGGGTGTTGGATATGAGGATCGCCGACCAATAGAAGACTTCGGCACGACGTGATCGAACATCGGTGACGGAGAGCGACTTCTCGACGAGCCGCCAGATGATAAGGATGACGATGAGCGTGCTGAGCAGGATCGCGCTGCCGCTGGCATAGCCGATGCCCAATCCCGGGCCGTCGCCGTGCGCCGCGGTGCGGTTCATGAAGTCCGACATCGTCGTGCCCGCCGTGCTGGTGGCGAGGATGACGGACCAGTAGAGGAACGGGATGTAGCGCGTGGCCATGAGTTGGCCCGTGAGCACCGCAACGAAGCCCGACATCAGGATGAGCGTGCTCCACATGTAGCCGATGCCCATCGTCATCGAGAACAGATCGCCCGCCGTCTCGCCCAGCGTGGTCGCCGCGATCTTCATGACCCAGAAGAGGAAGGTCAGGGCGGGGAGTTTGCTGAGGACCGTTGAGGTGGACGGGTGCATGGTGCCGTATTCCTTGGGCTCGGGGAAGATCGCATGGCGAAAGCCGCCGGTCGCCCGGTGGGGCGGCGGGCGGTGAGTGTGTTTGCTGGGTTGACGCGGGGGTGCTCAGTCCTTCTTGTCCTTCTTGCCTTCGCCCTTCTCGCCCTTGCCGTGCTCCTCGCCCTTGGCGTGCTCGTCGCCGCCTTGGGTCTCGTCCTCGATGTTGCCCGAGGCATCGACCTTGACCTCGTGCTTCTTGCCGTCGATGACGATCTCGATCTCGTAGAACATCTTGGTCACGACCTGCGGGTCGGCGAACGTGGCCTTGGGGTAGTCCTTCTTGAGCGCGGCCATGACCGCCGCCGGGAGTTTGACTTCGGTCGTGGACTTCTCGGTCTCCATCAGGTCGCCCGCGGCGGAGAAGATCGCGGCGCACTTGACCGCGCCCCCACCCGCACCCTCGTTGTACTCGACCTCGTACTGCACCACGTCCTCGTCGTCCTCCTCCTTGATGACCTTGGTGATGTTCTTGGCATCGCCCGCGAGTTTAATCGCGGCGGCGCGGACGGCCTCGGGGGCCCTGTCCAGCGTGATGACTTCTTCTTCGTCACCCTCCTTCTCCTCGCCCTTGGGCTGCGTGCTGCCCGCGGGGTGGGGGGGCTGGGGCGGCTGACCGGGCTGAGCGAAGGCCCAGGCACCAGCGCCAGTGATGAGGGCGAGCGAAACGAGGCCGACCGAGAGTTTCCGAGTATCCATGCGAGTGCTCCGTGGCCGAGCGGGAATCTCCGCCGCGGCGGTTGGGGGTGACTGGCGGAACGCGCGTCCCGTCATGGAGGTATCAAAGCGGCACGCAGGAACGAAACATGATGACGACGTGATCGTGGTCCCGATCGCGGCTCGCTCGCTGCGCGGGTGCGACATGGCCTGTGCCCATCGGGTCAGCCGTGATTCACGATACGGTCATCCCTTGGACATCGGGGCACCAGGACGAAGCACACGCAGACCATTGCCCACGACCAGCAGGCTTGCCCCCACATCGGCGATGACCGCCATCCACATTGTCC